>JAFEBS010000062.1 GCA_018242525.1 Planctomycetota bacterium
CCGAATTTCGAGGGTGGGACGGACTATCGCCGGATGCTGCTGGAATCAGTCGACGTGATTGAAGGCCGTGTAATGATCACGGGCACGGATCTGGATCACGGCAATGTGGGGAAGTGGTATTTCGCCATGATGCAGCGGATCGAATCCGTCAAAGTGGCGGTGATCCCCAGGCACGTCTATCGGTGCAAATGGGCCGGTCGCGAAGTGTCGTTGCACGTTTGGAGTTGCTATCCGAACTTGGACGGAAACTACAGGATCACCGGGAAAATCAAAGGCCACTTCGCCGCAATGGACATCGTGGAGTTGACCGACATTGAACTCTGGGATGGCCGCAGTGAGGTGTGCCATGGATAGATCATTTCATCAGGTCGGCCGGAAACTCACCGCCAGAGTTGGTAACAGTTGCAAAAGTGGTCGAAAGCTGGCATCCTGCAAAACACAGCGGGCAGGAGTTGAGGTGCTACCAACACCAACAACCCCACATCAGTGCTCGCGGAACAGAGTACACGAGCATGATGCGCTATACCCGCTGTGCGTATACACGGCGATGGATCGTCGGCGTTCTTTCACGGCCACCGCCTTAAGCGGTTCGGCATTCTTCCGTCGCGTCTAAACGCGATGCCATAAAAGCCCGAAGCCCCGTAGCGCTAACTACGGGGCCTCGGTGATTTCCTTCAGAAACACGCTTCAACTGCCAGGGAGAGTCGTGTGCCCAAAGAAAATACGCCCCGATCAAATGTCGGTCAAGAGGGTCCCCCGGAAAAAAAAGAGGAAGTTCGGCCCGAAAAACGCCTGGACGGAGTTCCCATGAACCTCCTGTGTCGAGCCCGGGCGCTACAGGAGTTCATGGGTGTCAGTAATGAAACGTGGTCAAGTTGGGTCGCGGTTGCAGAGCAACTCGGTTTGAAGATTGATTGCCATCTGGGAACCAAAGAGGGCTGGAGCCTCACCAGTGACATGCATGAGCTGTTCCGACAATCGCCGGAATTGCCAGTCCGCCGATCAGCGATTCGCAAGAAACAATTAGAAGAAAGGAAGCGGAAAAAATGATCCGAGTTACTCTGATCAACCCGGCCGACCGTCGATTCTGGCAGGCTCAATGGGATGATCCGATAACCGGAAAAACCAAAACGCGCAGCACGAAAACCACGATCAAACGTGAAGCGGAGAGATTCGCGGGACGCCTGGAAGATGACCTGAACGCGGGGACATACAAGCCCCTTGTGCAGGTCAGATGGGCCGAGTTTCGCAAGCGGTATATCGACGAAGTCAGCGCCACGAAGCGGCCGAAGACCCGACTGAAAACGGAGTCGATGTTTAACGCCGTCGAGGAACTTCTGTCGCCCAAATATCTCTCCGCATTTGCGGACGCCAGCACGATTTCCCAGTACGCAGAGAAGCTCAAGAAAGGTCGCAAGCCTGACACGGTGGATGGTCACTTGCGGGAGATCCGAAAGGTACTCCGCTGGGCCATTCGAATGAACATGCTCCGCCAGATGCCACACATCGAGTTTCCGGGCGGACTCGCGGGGATGAAGGGCAGACCGATCACGGCCGAAGAGTTCGACCGGATGAAGGATGCCGTCAAAAAATCCGAAATGGCGTGCGGCTGCTTTGATGAATGGATTCATTTCATCAACGGATTGTGGCTGTCGGGCCTGAGACTCGATGAGGCGATGTTGCTCCACTGGACAGACAGCACTCATCTGGCCGTCGACTTCACACACCGCCGTCCGATGTTCAAGATCAGCAGCACGAGCGACAAGGGCGGGAAGGATCGCCTGTTGCCAATGGCTCCAGACTTCGCTGATCTGCTGAAACAGACACCGCACAAAGCTCGCCAGGGATTCGTGTTCAACCCCCTGACTCGCGGACCAGCCCACGACACGACATTGAGACGCCCGACAACAAATCACGCGGGCCGGGTTGTCAGCGACTTTGGAAGAATCGCGAAGATCAAAGTCAACGAAACCAAGTTCGCATCGTCCCACGATCTTCGCCGCGCCTTCGGTGTCCGCTGGGCAAAACTGGTCATGCCGAAGATTCTGCAGGAATTGATGCGACACGCGGACATCAAGACGACGATGAAGTATTACGTCGGAGCCATGGCCGAAGATGCAGCCGATGCCGTCTGGCATGCGATGCAGCGATCCGGTAACAGTTCTGGTAACAGTCCTCACAATTCGGACTCCGACGCCCCATCCAAAACGGCAGACAACTCCTGAAAACAGGCGTTTTTTGAATGTCCCCGGCAAGAGTCGAACTTGCAACCTTCGGCTTCGGAGGCCGACGCTCTATCCAATTGAGCTACGGAGACAATTGCGGGCGGTTAGACCCGGATGGATGCGGTCCGACCAAGGTTACGAGGCGGTTTTGGGAATGTCAATTCCTGCGACTCCGGCCGAATGATTGTCGTCACGGAATCGCGAACGCTGCCGTAAAATCGTCTCAATCTTCCCGTCAGAGCGAAGGCCGCCCACCGTCGGAGTACGGACACATCAGGCGTGGCAACACAAAAAAAGCCCGGTTCCCCGGGCTTTTGAGTCGGTGGAACCACGCTGCGGTCCTTTCAGACTCCCGTCTTGGCACGGCGGGCCTTGCGGCGCTTGATCTTCCATCGACGATCGCGTTTCTGCTTCGTTGTGAGCTTAACTTTCATGACAACACCGTTTCCGTCCATAGTCGAATCTGATGGCCGCACTACTACATCGGCGGCCGGAAAGCGAGCCATACAGGATAGCAGACCGCCTCGCTGTCGAAAAGGCTGCCCGTTGGCTTTGCTTTGGATTGTCCCGCGACGGCCTTTGGGTCATCCAGTGTGCCGCGGGATTCGTGTCGGGTGGAGACCCAAGTGTGCGGAGCAAAAGTGCCCTCGATTTTTCCCGCGAAATGAGGTGCCTGGCGGTCCCATACTTTTCTGGAGCGGCGTCGGGTAAATTGAGAGACGGGAAACGAGCGTTTCACCAAATCCGTTGGCCCAGCCGGCCCTGGCCGATGGGTTGCTTCAAGACTTCCGTTGCGGCACTTCGGTGTCGATTGCACCTGTTGAGATTCGTGACTGCCCATGTCTGTTTTTCCCGAAGTTCATGCTGCTGTGCGAGATCGGTTAGCTCAACTGCCGCCGCTGCAGTTTGGGAGCCTGACGCTCAAGTCGCGGTATCTGCTGTCTCCACTGGCGGGTTATACGAATCTGCCGTTTCGGCGAATTGTTCGCGAACTGGGAGGAGTCGGTCTGGCGACGACCGATCTGGTCAATGCCCGGGGGTTACTGGACGGTGGGCCCAAGACGCTGCAACTGGTGGAATCGTGTTCCCAGGACCGGCCGTTTGCCGTCCAGATTTTTGGGAGCGACCCCATCGTCATGCGCGATGCCGCTCAATTGCTGCAGGGACGCGGAGTCGATTCCATCGACATCAATATGGGTTGCCCGGTCAACCGGATCACCAAGGTCGGGGCCGGGGCCAGTTTGATGTGCCAGGTCGATCGGACTCTGGAACTGGTCCGAACAGTAGTCGAAGCGGTGTCACTGCCGGTCACAGTCAAAATGCGACTCGGCTGGGACAGTGCGAACCTGACCGCTCCAAGATTCGCCCGCGAGTTTGAACAGGTTGGCGTGGCGGCGGTTGCCATTCATGGCCGGACTCGCGAACAGGGGTTCAGCGGCCTGGTCGATCGGACCGGGATCCGTCAGGTGGTCGAAGCGGTCGAAAAAATCCCGGTCGTTGGGAACGGAGACATCCGGACGATTGCCGATGGCGCGCGGATGTTTGCCGAAACCGGGTGTCAGGCGATTTCGATGGGACGGGGGGCGCTGGCCAATCCCTGGTTGTTCCGCCAGTTCGTGGAATGGGAAACGACCGGCGCGCCGGAATCGGCGGGGTCATTCGATGACCGGCTGGTCCTGCTGCGGCGGCAGTTTGATTACGTCGTGGAACAGCGTGGCCTGGAGCGAGCCATCAGTTCGTTCCGCAAGATGGCTCATTGGTACCTGAAAGCGATGCTGGTCCCGGCCTCGCTGCGGAACCAGTTGCAGTCCGCAAAAACGCGGGCGGAATTTGACGAGTCTCTGGTTGAGATTGCAGCTCACGGACCGTCGCGGGGATCTCGCACGGGTGAATTGCCCGACCTGTACATTCCAGTTCCATCGGGCCCCAACGAACTCTGGTAATCCATGTCTGATACTGTCATTACTGATGTTGCCTGTACGGTCTGTGCCTGCGTGTGCGATGACCTGACGATCAGGGTACGTGACGGCCAGATCGTCGGTGCCGAACGCGGTTGCAAGTTGACCGACGAGTGGTTCCGGGGTGCGTGGAAACCGACGGCTTCAGCAGTTCAGGTCCGTGGCGAGGGCGTGGCGTTTGAGACCGGAGTCCAGGCAGCAGCCGAGATTCTGCGAACGGCGAAAGCCCCGTTGATTTACGGACTTTCGAAGAGCAGCACGGAAGGGCAACGGGCGGCGGTCGCCCTGGCGGATCGATTGGGGGCGATTATTGATACGACGGCCTCCGAAGGCCACGCACCATCGATCCTGGCCATGCAGCAGTCGGGGGAGTCGACCTGTTCGCTGGGGGAAATCCGGAATCGAGCCGACCTGGTGATCTACTGGGGTTGCGACCCCCTGAAGACCCACCCGCGTCACCTGGAACGGTATTCGATGGACCCCACCGGCCTGATGGTTCCCAACGGAGCCAGAGATCGGTCGCTGATCGTTATCGACTCGCACCCGAACGAGACAACAGCCCGCGCCGACGCCGAATTCCTGCAGATACGAGAGGGGAGCGACTTCGATGCATTATGGGCTTTGCGGGGGTTACTGAAGGGCGTGGACGATTCCCGCAATCCCGATGTCGGATTGCCGTGGAATGCGCTGCGGACTCTGGCACACCGGATGAAGTCGTGCCGTTGCGGAGTGATTTTTTTCGGCTACGGCGTCGCCCGGGCTCCGCTCGGTCATCGCAACGTCGAAGCGTTGCTGCGGTTGGTGATCGATTTGAACCAGTTCACCCGATTTCACGCCCGCCGGCTGCGTGTCGTCGGGGACGTTTCCGGAGCGGACAGTGTTCTCTGCTGGCAGACGGGGTATCCATTCAGTGTGAATCTGAGTCGGGGGTTTCCGCGATATAATCCGGGCGAGTACTCGGCGGCGGATGTACTGGAGAATCGGGAAGCGGACGCCCTGGTCCTGGTGGGAAGTTCACGAGTGAACTCGTTTCCCGAGGCGGCTCGGGCGCACATGGAGTCGATCCCGGTGATCCTGCTGGAAGGAGTCCGGGCGGACCGGCCCCCCGTTGCGACAGTCCTGTTCACGACCGCCACGTATGGAATCCATCGCCCCGGCACCGCTTATCGGATGGACGAAACCCCGATTCGCCTGCGTCCGGTGCTGGAAGCCGAATTGCCAACAGACGGAGATGTGCTGCGCGCAATTCATGCGGCGCTGTGATCGCCGCGCAGGTGTCGTGAGCCGCACGGCGCTAGCCGCGGGTTCTTCGGGTACGAGTGAGAATGCACCCGCGGCTAGCGCCGTGCGGCTCACAAAGCATCGGTCGTCTGGCGAACAGTGGATAGTCCGCGAAAGATAGTGGATATTAGGAGCCTGCCTGCGGTTGTCGCGGCGCGCCCAATGCATTCCATCCCCACGTGTCGCTTAAAGAATAATGCCTCGCATCCAGCAGTTGTCAGCCAGTGTCGTGAACAAGATCGCGGCGGGGGAAGTGATTGAACGCCCGGCCAGCGTTGTCAAGGAACTGCTGGAAAACAGCCTGGATGCTCTATCAACCCGGATCGAAGTTGACGTGGTCGCCGGCGGAACCGAACTGATTCGCATCGTCGATGACGGCGAGGGGATTCATCCGGACGATCTGCTGCTGGCCGTGACCAGTCACGCCACGAGCAAGATCACCAGCGCGGACGATCTGTTCGACGTGCAGACAATGGGGTTTCGCGGAGAGGCGATGGCGTCGGTGGCGGAAGTCAGCCGGATGCGTGTCCGCAGTCGCCAGGAAAACCAGTCGCATGGGATGGAATTGACGGTCGATCTGGGCAAAGTCGACGGGCCGCGCCCGTGTGGGTGCCCGTTCGGGACGCAGATCGAAATCCGGAGTCTATTCGAAAACACCCCCGTTCGACGCAAGTTCTTGAAAACGATTTCGACCGAATTCGGGCATGTTACGGAGCAGTTTTCCCGCATCGCCCTGGCCAATCCACGGCTGCACATGGTCTTGCGGCACAATGACAAGATCGTTCACGAACTGCCTGCCACGGATCGGCCCCTGGACCGGATTCGGCTGTTTTTCGGAGGCGACCTCGCGGAGGAATTGATTCCCGTCGAATCGGAGCAGGCGGGCACGCGGATGTGGGGGTATGTCGGGCACCCCAAGCAATCCAAGTCGACTCGAAAGCAGCAGTATCTGTTTTTGAATGGACGCTGGATTCAGGATCGATCGCTGCAACATGCCTTGACCGAGTCCTATCGGGGACTGCTGATGGTTGGGCGTCAGCCGGTCGCTTTTCTGTTCATCGAACTTCCGCCAGATCGAGTGGATGTGAATGTCCATCCCACCAAGGTGGAAGTGCGCTTCCGGGACAGTCAGCAGTTGTTTCGGCAATTGCTGTCGATGATTCGCTCGAAGTTCTTGAGCATGGACATTCAGGCGGAATTGCGATTGCCGAATGCCAGTTCCCAACCGGGCGGTTCGCTATCCGGCTTCGCAGTGCCGCCCGCTCAGAACAATCCGCAGCGGGAACTGGCATCCGAGTTTGCCGACTGGTCGATAAATCGGATCAATGGTCAGACGGGATCGGTCGCACCATTCAAACCGTTTCCGGGGGAACTGCCCCGAATTTCTTCGCCGTTCGCAGATTCGCCGCGTGCAGGCGATGACGTGACAGAGCCTGGTTTGCAGTCCGGCAGGGAAGCGGGTGTACCCGCACCCCAATCGACGGTCAACGCCATGTCCGGCGAACTGTATTCGGACCAGTCAGTCAGCAGTTCCGTTGACGCAGGTGCCGACGCGGGTTCGGCCCCCGCGCCATCTGCCGATGCCGTTTCATCGGCGTCGTGGCCGGAATCGCGGGCCATGCAGATTCATGACTGCTACCTGGTGGTGGAAACTCCCGAGGGGATGACCGTCATTGACCAGCACGCACTGCACGAGCGAATTGTCTACGAGCACTTGCGGACGAGGGTGCTGGCAGGTGCCGTGGAATCCCAGCGGTTGCTGGTTCCGCAGCCGATCGAGCTCAACGGGACCGAAGCGGCTCTGTTGCTGGAACAATCCGAGGCGTTTGATCGGGCGGGGCTGGGCCTGGAGGATTTTGGGAACGGCACCGTCCTGGTCACCCGGTACCCGGCGATGCTGCGAAAAGTGGATTTGAATGAACTGGTCCGCGATCTGCTGGCGAAACTGGACGGGGGCGGTGCCGCCGGGGTGCAAACTTCCGCACGCCGCGATATTCTCGACGAATTGTTGCACATGATGAGTTGCAAGGCGGCCGTGAAAGCGGGGCAGCGATTAAGTCCGGAGGAGATTGAAAGTTTGCTGCAGCAGCGGCACCTGGTTGACGATGCTCACCATTGTCCTCATGGAAGACCGACGGCGTTGTCACTGAGCCGCATGGAATTGGACCGTCAGTTTGGACGACTGGGTTAATCATGGTCAGGAATGGACGAAGTCTGTTCCTGATAGAACCTGAAACACTACTTTTCGATAGCTATATTCACCGATGATTTGCGTTTCCATTGCTCGTACCCGCCACAAGATGGTGATGGCGGAACATCAGGCACTCGCCCAGCGTGGCGCGAAGCTCGTGGAGCTGCGCGTGGACTGGATTGCCCGGGCTCCCGACGTCCCCCGATTGCTCAAGGATCGCCCCACTCCGGTGGTAGTCACCTGCCGCCGTCGTGAAGACGGTGGCAAATGGGCCGGGTCCGAAGCCGAACGGCAGACCGTCCTGCGAACGGCCATCATCTCGGGTGCTGACTATGTCGATCTGGAAGACGACATCGCCAAGTCGGTGCCACGTTATGGCAAGACGAAGCGGATTATCAGCCACCATGATTTCGAATCGACGCCGGACAACGTGGAGGAAATCTGGGCGGAAATGGCCGAGCTGAATCCGGACATCATCAAGCTGGTGACGACGGCGAATTCCCCCAGCGACTGCGTCCGACTGCTGAAGCTGGTTGAGGGAGCGAAAATCCCGACGATTGCATTCTGCATGGGGGAATTTGGCATCCCCAGCCGGATCCTGTGCGGCAAGTACGGGGCACCGTTCACGTATGCGGCGTTCAGTGCCGAACGTGAGATTGCACCGGGGCAACTGACGTTTAAGCAGATGACAGACATCTATCACTACGACAGCATTAACCGCGACACCAAGGTGTTTGGCGTGCTGGGGGATCCGATCGGTCACAGTCTGAGTCCCGTCCTGCACAATGCGGCGATGCACAAGATCGGCTTCAACGGGGTCTACCTGCCGATCCGGGTGACTCGAGATCAATTGCCGCAAATGTTCGACGACTTCCCGTGGCTGGATGTCCAGGGATACAGCGTCACGATTCCACACAAGGAAGCGGCACTGGCGAAGTACCCTGAGTGTGAAGAGATCGTGACCCAGATCGGTGCGGCGAACACGCTGTTTCGCGTGGACGGGAAGTGGCGGTCAGACAACACCGATTTTTCGGCCGCTTTGGACAGCCTGCAACTGGCGTTTCAGCCGGGGGATACACTGGACGGAAAACGGATCCTGATGCTGGGGGCAGGTGGAGTGGCCCGGGCAATCGGCCTGGGAGTCACGCGACGCGGTGCCGTGTTGACGATCGCCAGTCGATCGGCGGATCGGGCGAAGGCTCTGGCGGAATCCCTGGCGTGTCGCCACATTACCTGGGAAAACCGCGGTTCTGAATTTGCCGACATTTTGATCAACTGCACGCCGGTCGGAATGTACCCGGCAGTCAACGAAACTCCGTTTCATTCAAACTGGATGCGGGATGAGATGGTCGTCTTCGATACGATCTACAACCCGGAAAACACGTTGTTGCTGAAGGAAGCGCGGGAGCATCGCTGCCGGACAGTGAGCGGTGTCGAAATGTTTGTGCGGCAGGCGGCTGCTCAGTTTTCGCGGTTTACCGGCCAGCCCGCCCCGCTGGAAATGCTGAAGGAAACGCTGAGAACCAGCATTTCGGCCGCCAAATAAGGCCCTGGGCCGAACCCGGTGTTAGAATATTTTGTCCCTGCGTGTGATCCTTTTGACTGCCAACGCTACATCGGCTGCATTCCATGCCCCCGTCCCGAACGCTCGCCCTGATTGGATATCGCGGAACAGGCAAGAGCACTGTCGGGATGCGGCTGGCCCGTCGCTTGAAGTGGGACTGGGCCGATACCGATAACGAAGTTGAGCGGCGCGCGGGACGGACCATCAAGGAAATCTTCGCGACTGACGGCGAACCGGTGTTCCGTCAGTTGGAACGTGAGTCGATCCTGGAACTGCTGCAGCGCGATCGGGTGGTCTTGTCGACGGGGGGCGGAGCGATCCTGAATGCCGAGACTCGACGTGACCTGCGGCAGGCCGGTCCGGTCGTCTGGCTCAAGGCGTCGGTGCAGACAATCGCCACCCGCATTTTGCAGGACGCGTCCACCAATTCGCGGCGTCCGAACCTGACCGCCAGGGGGGGGATTGCCGAAATCCGCGAGGTGCTCGCCCGTCGCGAACCGCTTTACCAGGAGTGCGCGACAATTGTGATCGACACTGAAGGGATGAGATTGGGGGCGGTTGTGACCGCCGTGCTGGAACAACTTCCGGCCGATCTGGTCCAGGAGATCTCCACATGATTCCTGGCGACATCCCGCAATGGATCGTGCTGGTCTGGCTGTTCACGTTCGGTGCTGTTGTCGGCAGTTTTCTGAACGTCTGCATTTATCGCCTTCCCCAGCAGGAACGCCTGTGGGCTCAGTTGAAGGGGCTGACTCACCCCCCGTCAACCTGCCCGTTTTGCCGGAAGCGGATCCTGGGGCGTGACAACATTCCCGTGCTGGGCTGGCTGATGCTGCGCGGCCGCTGCCGCTTCTGTCGGCACTGGATTCCGCCGCGTTATGCGATCATTGAGTTCTGTAACGGGATGCTGTGGGTGGCGCTCTATGTCGCAATTGTCCCCGCGGGGTTTTCTGCCCGGGCCTCCGACAGTTGCCTGTGGTCGCCCCTCGGGCCGCTCGCAAATCCCGCACTCGCCTACCAGCAGCTTCAATTCCTGCTGCATGTCCAATACTTCTATTACCTGGTGCTGGCCGAGGTGCTGCTGGTGGCGACGTTCATCGATTTCGATCTGCAGATCATCCCGGACGGAGCGACCGTTCCCGCGTTGATTGTGGGGGTGCTGGGATCGTTCCTGATCGGCGACCTGCATCTGTGGCCGGTCTGGTTCCAGAACACAGGCACGTTGCAGACGTTGAAGCATGTGTCGCCCACCTGGATTCACTGGCTGCTGACGGGTCCTGATCGACCGGGGTGGCTGGCGGCGCATCCGCACTGGCACGGACTGGTCTCAAGCCTGGCGGGAATCGTTGTGGGGGGCGGAGTCATCTGGCTGCTGCGCGTCGTCGGTCAATGGGCTTGGCGACGCGAAGTGATGGGGTTTGGGGATGTGATCCTGATGGCGATGATCGGCAGCTTCCTGGGCTGGCAGCCGACTCTACTGGTCTTTTTCGTCGCGCCGTTCTGCGGACTGCTGGCAACTGTGGCGTCACTGCGGCTGTTTCGTTCGCGGGAAATCCCGTATGGGCCCTACCTGAGCCTGGCGGCCCTGCTTGTACTTTTCGCCTGGCGCCCCTACTTTTCACACTTCGAGAACTGGTTTGCGCTCGGTCCGCTGATTGTCCTGCAGGCACTGCTGATGCTGGTGCTGCTGGGGCTGTCACTCTGGATCGTCCGGATGACAAAGCGATTACTGGGTTTCAAGGATCCCGACGAGTTTGCCGACCAGGGCGAATGGGGGCCCGGGGATCAACTCGCCTTTTATGCCAACAAGGATTATGAAGCGGGTCAGGGAGCAATGAAGCCGCCGGCCTGGCCCGGGACATCGGCCGGAATGGGCCGCCGATTTGCAGACCAGTGGCGAAACGGGAACCGCTGACAACCGCGGTGGATCGCACAGATAATTTGATCAACTCTATTTTCGGTCTGGTTCAAGATGATTGCGATTGTTGACTATGGCATGGGAAATCTGCGTTCGGTGCAGAAGGCCATTGAAAAGCTCGGGCAGACGGCCGAAATCGTCACTCGCCCCGAACAGGTGCGTGCCGCCAGCCGGCTGATCCTGCCTGGTGTCGGTGCCTTTCGCGATGCGATCCACGAATTGCAGCGACTGGAACTGGTGGAACCGATTCGCGAGCATATCCGCGCGGACAAGCCGTTCCTGGGGATCTGCCTGGGTCTGCAGATGCTGTTCGATGTCAGCCACGAAGACGGGGAATGGGCCGGGTTGGGGGTGATTCCCGGCGATGTCGTGCGGTTTCCCCAGTCGGATGAATTGAAGGTTCCGCACATGGGCTGGAACACCCTGGAGCCCACGGGGCCGAATCGACTGCTGGAAGGCCTGCCCACGGACGCGTCCGTCTATTTTGTTCACAGCTATTACGTGGTTCCCCGTGATCCGTCGGTGATCGCCACCCGGACCACGTATGGTGTGTCGTTCACATCCATGGTCGCTCGCGGCAACATGTTCGCCACTCAGTTTCACCCGGAAAAGAGCCAGAAGGTCGGACTGAAGCTGTTATCGAATTTCGCGAGCCTCTGAAACCCCGACTCACTCAGAACTTTGTACTCTGCCGTTCAGGCCGGGTGACAGGAACGATTCATTCATGGAAATTCTGCCGGCGATCGATTTGCGGGGCGGCCGATGTGTGCGGTTGCGTCAGGGCGACTATGCTCAGGAAACGATTTTCTCCGACGACCCGGCCGAAATGGCCCGGCGGTGGGAAAGCGAAGGAGCCACGCGATTGCACCTGGTGGACCTGGACGGTGCCAAAGCGGGGCGACCCGTGAACGTCGATTCCATCCGTTCCATCGTGCAGGCGATCAAGATCCCGTGCGAACTGGGAGGAGGCCTGCGTGACGAAGCCGCGATCCGCCTGATGTTGCAGGACGTTGGGGTCGAACGGGCGATTATCGGAACCCAGGCCCTGAAGCAGCCTGAGTGGTTCCGTGCGATGACCCGGCTGTTCCCGCATCAGATCGCGCTGGGCCTGGACGCCCGCAATGGTTTTGTGGCGACGGCCGGTTGGCTGCATGTTTCGCAAACGTCGGCGATCGATCTGGCGAAGCAGTTCATCGGCCTGGACATTGCGGCCGTGATCTACACGAACATTGCCAACGACGGGATGATGCAGGGAGTCGATGAGGCGACGATCCAGGACATGCTGACCCTGGCAGGATTCGGCCTGCCCGTGATTGCCTCAGGGGGGGTCACGACACTCCAGGACGTCGAACGTCTGACCACCGCCGCCCGCCAGCAGCCAAAACTGATCGGAGCCATCGTCGGCCGGGCGATTTACGAAGGAACGATTAGCGTGGCCGACGCCGTCCGCCTGGCGACGGCTTGAGGACTGCTTCGCATTGCATGCGCCTGGGATAATAACCTTTCGTGCGGGCGATTCGTCAATTCATATCCAACTTGAACATCCCTCGCTCGCGCATCGGGCTAATGTTGGTTCGGATTGGCCAGATCCAGGCGTCGCAGCGGAACTTTCCGGAAGACGATTTCCTGACCCCAGATCTGATCGACTTCAGGTTGCAGTTCAATCCATTCCGGATTCGGGGTCAAAACGATGTCGGCGACTTTGACACTGGCATCAATGGCCGGGATCTGAGCCGAAACGGGGCCACCACTGCCGGTCGAATGTGATTTCGTCGTGACCTGCCACAGGGGACCGAGCCGAATTGGATTCCCGTCAGTCTGTAGAGAAACATCAAAGCTGATCGGCACGCCATCTCCGTTGGGCATGTCGAATTTGACATCCGCTTGAGTCGAGTTTCCGTTGCGGCGCACGACGACCGATTCGACCTTGAACCCGTGCGAAACGGGATCCAATGCCGAGTCCTTCGTTGTACTGACGATCGGAGTGCCGATGGGATAGATGATCAATTCGGCGTCCAGAGTGCGAGTCCATCGCTTTTTGGCGGGAGGCCAGTCGGCCGAACTGGCTTGGGCATTCATCCCGTCCACATCAGACTTCCTGACGAACGCGCTCAGCACCTCGCAGTGAAGTCGATGCTTTCCAGAGGGAAGCTTGGGGAGTTGCAATGACTGCCAATACCTGTCTGAGTTCCATTGATTCACATTTGACGTGAGCGGGACAGGTGTGCCATCGATGGTGACCGATTGCAGTTCATTCAGCAGACTCGTCTCCAGGAAGCTCTGCTGCCAGGCGAAGCGCCATTCGATCGGCAGTTGAAGCTGTTGGGCTCCTTCCCGCAGTCGGTAGACCGGACTACCGCGCAAATCGCCGTGGATGGCCTCCAGCAGACGAAGCTTTTGAGGCTCCGCGATCATTCCCTGCCGGTCGAGCGACTGCAGGAACGTGTCCACCCAGGACAAGGGGCTGGACAACCCGCTGGGATGGTCACGTCGAATCCAGGTGGTCAAGCCTTCCGCAATGGTATTGGCATATTCCACGGTCAGTGGCCGGCGTGCCAACTCCTGCCACGCCCACGGTGAATTCGGGTTTTCGAGTCCCGCTTCGATAACGCGTGCGGTGGAAACCTTCCGAAGTTCAAAGGGCGAGTTCGCGAGCTTCGCGATGTCGGCATTTTCCTCGGGCGGGAGAATCAGCCAACTGGCATAGATCAGGCCGCCGAGGATGGCACACATCAGGATTGATGCCACCAGCAACCAGATCCAACGCGACCGACGGTGATACGCCGATTGCAGGACGGTTGTCTCCATCGCGGTTTCGGGGACCAGATGCGGTGTCAACGCGATTGACTCGACCTGCGTCTGGAACGCGCTGGCCTGTTGATAGCGTCGCGCTGGTTCCTTTTCGAGGGCGCGCATCACGACTTCATCCAGCCTGGTGTCAGCGACTCCCTTCTGGCTGGGCGGGGCGAAGCGGCCCAGCGGAAGTTCACCGGTCAACATCTGATAGAACACGACTCCCAGCGAATAGATGTCGGCGCGATGGTCGACATCCAGCGGTCGTTCCATCTGCTCGGGGGCCATGTAATTCAGCGTGCCCAGGATCTGGCCGGTCGTCGAAATTGTGATGTCGTGAGCCTGCAGACCCATCAACTTCGCCAGGCCAAAGTCGGCGATTTTCACGTTTCCCTGTTTGTCGAGCAAGATATTTTCCGGCTTGATGTCGCGATGCACGATTCCCTTGTCGTGAGCGTACTGCAACGCCTCGCAGATCTGGGGGACGATCGCAAACGCCTGCTGTGGCGTCAATTGGCCCGCGTTCAGCAACTGTCGCAACGTCAGCCCGTCGACGAACTCCATCAGCAGATAGTACATTGGCGGACGGTCGTCCGCGGGCTTTGTCGTGCCGAATTCGTAGACGGTGACGACATGCGGATGCGACAGCAGCGCCATCATTCGGGCTTCGCGTGCGAACCGTTCGGCAAACGCCCCTTTGCGGGCAATCTGTGGAGACAGAATCTTCAAGGCGACGACACGGTTCAAATGCTTCTGCCGCGCTTCGTAGACCATCCCCATCCCGCCGCGGCCGACGAATCGCCGGATTTCCAGTTCTGGAAAATCTGCCGCCAGTTCCTCGGGCGTTGGGGGGCCATCACGCTCTTCGGCGGGTTCTTCGCCGGTCATCGCCGGATGTGATTCCAGGGCTCCCTTGAACAGGCAGCCGGGACAGAGCCCCCGGGGGGCATTGGGAGCGAGTATTAAACCGCATTTCGGACAGCAGGTGGTTTCAGTCATGGTGTGGATCCTGGAACAGTTGTTCATCCACCTATGAATACGGGAAACCGGAGAAAAGGTTTCTGAGAATTGCTGCGAATTTGCGAACAGGCTCCTCTGACGCAGGTAATGGCACGGACATTGTGACCTGCAAGGCGATACAATAGCAGTGGCGGAATCCCTAGCAGCCCGTGGCAAAAGGGGCTGCCCGGAGAGGGTCTAACCCCTTTTACCACGGGCTGCTAGTCGAACCGGAAGGTACAGTGACGTCCTGATCACGGCAGCGGTCGCCGACCGTTTCGTGCCGTGTTAAATGCCGCAAATTGTGAAGAATCGGCATTCCGATCGGCGGAGTTCCTGACCAAAACTTCAGACTGGGGAATTTACCTCTTTCCTTGTCTGGGATCCGTGATTTGATGTCCCCTGAGATCGAACATTCCACAAACAGGAGAGCATCCGTGAAGCTGAAAATCGCCGTCGTGTTGGCCGCCATTGTGACGTTTGCTGTCGTTTCCGAAGGAACCGCTTCGGCCGCGGGCCGACGTGTTAGACAAGATGTCCAACCCGCTGCACCGCTGGGAACACCCAGCACGATCCTGCCGTCGCCGAGTGAAGTTCTGGCCGTTCCGGCACCGGGTGGCGGTCGACTGATTGGTTATGCCCTGAACGTTCATCCAGGGGCCAGACTGGCACGTCGCCTTCTCAGCCGATGATCTCAGGTCGATGACAACTTCCTGCAGAGCCCGCTCATTGAGCGGGTTCTTTTTTTGACTTGGTTCAAAAGTCTGCCTCGTCCTCTTCCGATCACGGCTTCGGAGCTTCGACGTCGGGCAACTTTGAGAGTGGTGGCCGATCCTGGGCAGTTGAGGGATCGTCGACATCGGAAGGGGGCGTGCCCAGACGGATCGTGCGAAGTTGCTCGAACGGATCAGGAATCGACAGCCGCAACAAGGGCAGCGGATTGGGAGTCGCCAGAGAGACCGGCACCGTCAATGCTGCAAACGCCGACCCCGCGGTCGGATCGTCAACGGCCAGAACTCGCTGTTCGATGGCAATTGGGGATCGTGCCAGCACGGGTGACTCGGCTGAATTGGGGGCCGGGGCATATGCCCGAGGGGCGATCAACGTCACAGGAACAGTTGGCCGAACGGGGTCTGCATCACTCGCCAGGACCGGCGTATCCAGGACCGGTCGCTGCCAATTAGCCGGCTGCAGTTCCGTCGTCAGGACCGTGGGTGACCCGGGAAACGTTCCGAATGGCAACGCCCACAAATGTAATCTCGGCTTCTCGGCACCGAAGACTCCGGGTTCCGTTGGCTGAGCGACCATTGGAATTGGCGGCTGTACTACCGTCTGCGGTGGGACCAGTCGGTCGGCCAGAAACTGAGCATGCGCGGCGGTCGCATTCAAGGACAGGCCGCAGACGATCAGCATGTACGGGATGGATTTTCTGGAGCTCATTTGAAGTTTTCTCTACGGGCTGCATTCAGCCAATTACGGTATCTGAATCACCAATTGCACGTCCGTCCCGATTTCGGGCAGAACCTTGTTGTTGGTCTCCAGCTTGATCAACGGCTCATCTTTCATGGTCAGATTGGTCTGGAACACCGTTTCGTCGGTGACGGGGAAGATCGCGATCAGTGTTCCGGTAGTATCCGCGCCATAAACCGTTTCGGCCTTGTTCGGATCGGGCTGTTTGGTGATGGATCCCGTAAAGACCCACTTCAATGGAGGCATGGCTTTCTGCGTCTTGCGATCCATCAGGGCCTTTTCGATCGGGATGCGCCTGGTGAGTCCACCTGCGCCGGGCAGCTCCAGAAAGATCTTCACTTCGGGTCCAGCGGCCGCAGCCCCTTCTCCCTTGGCAGGCTTGCCCGCCTTCAGTCCCAGGCCTTCAAGTGCCTTGTGAATGTCGCTCGGTTTTGCGTCGAATGTCACGACCGTTTCGTGAGCCTTCTGCCCCTTGGGAGCCGCCAGGGAGGCGACGACTTCGATCGGGTAGATTTCGCTCAAGTTGGGCAGCTTGCGTGGAGCCACCTTGCAGGCGATCGTGACTGTCTTCGACTGCTTGTCGACCTGAATCGCTTCCGCGGGTTTGTCCTGAGCCGAAATCGTCCGGCTTACTGCGAACGGCAAAGTGGCGAGGAAGGTCGTCAGAACCAGTGTCTGGATGCCGCAGTTATTCGTCATGCTCAAGTTCATGTCGATTACTTTTCTCCAATACAGATGACCGCTGTCGGAAGCTTGGTCGTCGATTCCAGATTGCACGTTGCCAGATACATCCGCCCCTGAGAAATGACGGGGCCCCCGTAGACCATTCCCGGTGACTGGATCGCGGGATCCTTCCCCACATCCAGCGACCAGATCGGATGACCATCCGCCAGGTTGAATGCCTGGGCTTTACCTTTCAGGTCCGCCACATACACTGCGTCCCGCGTCACGGCGGGACTCGCAAAGTACGGCGCTGAGGCGTCGGACTTCCAGCGTTCGGCTCCGGTCGCCACCTCCCACGCACGCACGCACCCATCCGTGGCGGTGAACACGGCCAGGTCACCCTTCACGGCAATGGTCGAGACCACGCCGGCCGGCAGATTCTTGCGCCACCGCGGCAACCCGTCGGTCAGTGACACCGCCAGCACTTCTCCCTGACCGCGCGGAACATCCTTTGGTTCCAGCCGAATACTGCTGCAGCCCACAAGAATCATGTCTCCCGCCACCGTGGCTCCGCCCCACGGATTGAACTTCAACTTCGTCTTCCATTGAGGGGCACCATCGGCCAGATTCAGGCAATACAACGCTCGTTCCCCCTTCTTTTCCGCATCCAGAAACGCCGAGGCCACGATGACTCGGTTCCCGGCCACGGCCACGGGGGCGTCGACGTGCCACACCTTCTCACCCTGCTGCCAGACCAGCTTGGGAATCGGCTTGGCGAGTGAATCCTCGCTGGGCGGAATCGCGAAGTCGGGGTCGATCTTTTTTTCCCGCTCATAGTCGGCCAGCAGCATGTTCCAGCGCGCTACCTGCACTCGCTGGACTTTTGCACTGTCAATCACGGCTCCATCCAATGTCAGAATTGACGTGTCCACACAGATCACACCAGCGCTGCCGGCCCCGATGATGACCCGACCATCTACAATCGTGGGTGAACTTTCCAGATGAACCAGCATTCCTGGCAAGGAAAGCTGCCAGAGCGGCAACCCGGTATCCAGTCGCACACCGTGCAGGATCGCTCCGTCGGTCTGGTGCATCCCGTCGCCAAACACCACCATGTTCCCCACGACCGCAGGAGCACATACCATGGGCAGCTTCAGATACGGGACCGATTTCGTCCAGACGACACGCCCTGAACTGGCAGCGTCAGTGGACAATGCCTGAAACGATGACGTGTTGAACGCGGCCAGGGCCGAAACCAACAGCGAGTTTCCCACCGGTACAGGTGAGGCGACGTAGTGGTCGGTCGATTTGTGAACCCACAGAATCCGCCCTGATTTTGGACCCGGGGAATCATCCACCGATCCGGTCCGATCCGCGTTGCCTCGGCTGGTCGGCCAATCTGCGGCAGGTGAGACGGTTGAGCACAGCCACAACGCCATCAAAACGCAGACGCTCATCCCACAATGCTGGAATACTGCAGCGACTGATCGGCCCATCACCATCTTCTCTCCTGTATCCAGAATCTCAACCGACGAAGAATGCTCGTCTCAGCGAGCCGTCACCGCGGCAACTTTGGGACGGCCGAGGAGGACTGTCGATTCCTGGCCTTCGTTATTCAGCAACAGATCAACCGCACCATCCTGGTTGATGTCGGCGGCGGCCAGTCCGCGTGTGTTGAAGATCTGCAGCGACAATCCCAGTTGGTCGCTGACATCCTCAAACTGTCCCTGCCCCGTGTTGCGGAAGCAGCGATTGATTCCCTTCAGACAGCCAACCACCAGATCCAGCTTCCCGTCGCCGTCCAAATCGATCGCCGTGGCACCGACGGCCCGTCCCATCGGTTGGGATACCGCACCGGATTGCGCTGTCGCGTCTGTCAGCACGCCTCCTCGATTTGCATACATGCGGCTGGTTCCGTCTTGCGGGACAAATAACTCAGGCAGGCCGTCACCATCGAAGTCCGCGAACAGTGGTCGCACGCCGCCTGATTTGAACTGGACCGCCATCGGCCTGGATTCTACAAACCCCTGGGGGGTGTTCATCGCCACCAGTCCGCTGCCTGCACTGTAGACGAAGTCGATTCGGCCGTCGTTGTTGATGTCGGCGACGGCAATGTGATCCCCCTTGACTCGACCACCCACTCCCTCGGGGCCCAGCCCGGCTGCCACTGAGGCATCTTCGTACCCGGCTCCGGTATTGCGGTACAGTCGCAGGCCCAGGAACCCGTTGGCCAACACGATGTCAGGACGCTTGTCGCCGTCGAAGTCCAACCACACCGCACAGGTGACGTTGTAATAGGATTCACTGGGCAACAGTTGCGAGTCGTCCTTGAAAGAGGTTCCCAGGTTGGTCAGCAACTTCGGCCCGGTCGGTGTTGCCAGCATCAGATCGGGCTTGCCATCGGCGTTGTAGTCGGCCCATTCCGCACCGCGTGCCCCACCCGAGTAGGGAAGCGGCAATTCCGCCAGCGAGGTTCCGTCCATCTTCAGCAGTGAGACCCGGCCCATGCCGTAGAAACAGAAGTCTGGCTTGCCATCGCCGTCTGCGTCCGCCACCGAGACTCCGCGAGAGTCCGGTCCAACCGAACTGACTCCGGCGATGTGCGAGAATCCAGCCATCCCTTCCACGGCTCGAAAATCTTCTCCACCCCAACCGACAAAATCGCGGGGGGCGTTGTAGTCCTGAATCTTCAGGCTGGCCTTCATTCGCTGAACCTTGGCGGTCCGCAACTGCAGGGCCTGCTTGTCGCCATCGACCATGCACGGGACAACTACCTCCTGTCCGGCGATCATCGACTGGACGATCGCCACCAGTTTCTCGGGCGATCCGGCATAGCTGCGAAGCATGTACGGTTCCCCGTGACTCATGTTCCACCATTCACCGCCGGCGTACGCCTGGTACCAGTAATTGCCGATGCACGTTTCGCTCGCCCCGCCGTTGTTGAAGAAGACGGCCAACTTGCCGGGTTCGGCCCAGTCCATGATCGCCTTCCATTCGCGTTCATGAAACCCGCCGCGGCCGATGTTGTGCTTGGTTGTCTCGCCGGCCATCGTGCCTTTCACATCCTGGACCTTGCGGAACATGATCAGGTTGCGTTCCTTGTCGACCTTTTCGACACGCAACACCGTAATGGCCGTCGATTCCAGGACGACGCGTCCCAGGGTGTACGCGATCTCCACGTACGCCAGGGCGGGGCGAACGATGCCGAACCAACAGACGGCAACGACCAAACTCAGCAGCCACATGCGACATGATGTGCAGGCCTTCGACATCCAGTTTCTCCTGCGGTGACTTGGGATGCTGTGACTGACGAAATCGACTCAGGACGTCTGTC
The DNA here is from genome assembly GCA_018242525.1 of Planctomycetota bacterium. Classification (GTDB taxonomy): domain Bacteria; phylum Planctomycetota; class Planctomycetia; order Planctomycetales; family Planctomycetaceae; genus Schlesneria. The sequence continues at coordinate 20,397 of JAFEBS010000062.1, forward strand.
CTGCAGAACCACTAATCGCGGGCGGCAACCGGCAGTCCGGCCAGCCGTTGTTGAGCGGCCTTGGACCACTCGGTGTCCGGGTATTCCTTGATCACTTTCTCCAGCAGACGAACCGCCTGTCGGGGTTGCTGCATTTCCTGGAAGACTCGGGAGGCTTCCAGCAGCGCCACGGCACTCCATTCGGGATAGTCATACGTAAAGGGAACCACCAACAGTGCATTGGCCGCCTCAGGCAATCGCTTTTGTTCCAGCCGGCACAATGCCATCTGGTACTGCGACTTGGCCGCGACTTCAGTGGCGGTTTCGTTGATCACCTGCTGGTACGTGTTGGCCGCGTTGTCATATTGCTTCAGGTTCTGCCATGCCCAACCGACTCCGTAGCGTGCTTCCGGTTTCCAGGGACTCTGACCAAAGCGATTGATCAACGTTTCGTGAGCCTGTCGGCTGAGATCCCATTGAGCGGCCAGCGCGTAGGCGTGACCCAAGCGCAGCAGGGCGCGATCGCTCAGGGAAGCGATGTTCTGCAGCGGTCCCTGATCTCGGAACGGAATCAGCAGTTCAATGGCCTTCGGATAGGCCTTCAATTGAATCTGACACTCGGCCGCTCGGAACCGGGCATCGGGAGCCATGGAACTCTTATCGTTGGAGGCGACGGCGGCAAACTGCGAGAACGCATTCGCCTGGTCGTTTTTTGCCACCAGGCAGACACCCAGTCGCAACCGCAGTCGCTCTTCCATCTCGGGAGTTGGCTCCAACAACAGCGCACCGTTCAGTTGAGCGATGGCGGGGTCCAGTTCATCACGTCGAGCGTGCATCTCGGCCAGTTCCAGCCGAGCCGTAATGCTCAACTGCGAATCCTGGCGGGATGCGATCAATGCGGTGTACTGGTCACGGGCCAGCTTTTCGGACGGTTGGACGGGAATCGTCGCTGCGGGGAATTCTGGAATCCGGATGCTCACGACGCCTTTCAGACCCGCTGGCTGTTTGGCGGCTTCGTCCGCCAGTTTTTTGACCGCTTCGTCCACCAGTTTCTTGCGGGCAGCGTCGATTTCAACATCCGCCAGCCACTGATAGCACCAGGCCGCTTCGTACAACAGCTGCTGATGGACGTCGGCACCCGCCAACTTTTGCTGGACGGCTTGAGCGGCCTGGGCGACGAAGAATTGCGCCGTTTCCGTCAAATGTTTGACCGCATCCTGCAACTGCGTCGTGGCCGCCGCGATTTCTTCCGGCTTTGTATCGGTGCGAGCCAACACGGCGCGAGCGGCGATCAGTCGTGGCGCATGCTCTTCACGACGACATTGTCCGGATCGCCACGCGGCATCCGGAGCTTCCGGGCTGTTCGGAAACCGTTGCTTCAAACCGTCATACTGAGCCTTGGCTTCGGCAAGCTTGGCGACGTCCAGCTTCGCGGGGTCCTTCTTTGCCAGTTCCTGCAGGGCCAGCCCATGGTGGTACTGCATCAACGGAGCCCATCCCGCCCGCGCGGGATCGTTGGCCAGCCCCCCTTCAAAATGGGAACGACCTTCCTGCAGGGTAGCCGCCGCTTCGGCAGGCTTGCTCTGGCTGCGGAACAACGTCGCCAGACGCAGGTACGCCAGTGGCGCGACCGGAGACTGTCGAAAGGGATCTCCTTTGAACCGGCCGAATTCATTAATGGCTCCGTTCACATCATTCATGTCGACCAGGCAATTCGCCCGCTCGAAGGCGGCAAACGGAGCCTGTGGAGTGGCGGGATACTGGGCCGCGATCCGTTCAAACGTCTGACGAGCCAATGTCAGCCGCTGATTGCGTTCCTGCGGTTCGGCGATCTGAACGGCGACCCGCTGATGGCAGTAACCCAGTTTGAGCAGTGCGTCAGGTGTCTGTGGTGCGGCCTTGGCCGGTTCATTTCCCTGCCCGGAAACAAACGTCTCCAGCGATTTGATCGCAGCCATCAGGACTTCGATCTGGCGTCCCGCAGCCAGCGCATCGCTGGTGTCTGTCGGCATACCCCGCAGCAGGCAATCCGCGTGGTAGTAGGGCACCACTGCCAGTTCGCCGGTGCAATCACCCGCCGGGATCGCCTCCAACTGTTTCAAGGCGGTGGGATAATCGGCCAGGCGATATTGAGCCAGCGCCTGGCGCCCTCGAGCCAGTGGCGAATATGTGAATTCAGGGAACTTGTCGATCACCACTTGGTAGCGTTTTACGGCTTCCCCGAACCACCGGGCAATCTCGGGATTCTTGCTGGCGGGATTTGTCGGTTCGATCGCGGCAGCACGGACGTAGGCGTTCTCAGCGGTTCGGAACAGCACTTCCGGCAGCAGGGTGCTCTTGGGAAACGTCTGCTGAAACTGAGTGCTGGCCTGGTCGGACTGGTCAAACTGGCCGGCGAAGTGCAGTGCCGTCACGCGACGCTGCAGGAACTGTTCATTTCGCTCGGGCGCATTATTCTCCCGGAACGCGGTTTCGTACGTGCTCACCGCCTGCGGATACTGTTTTGCCAACTGCTGACAGTCACCCAGTTCGAGCAGGATCTCGGCGCGACGCAACCTGGCATCGGGATCCTGTGCGATCATCTGGTTGGCTTTATCGCCCGCCTGACTGAAGCTGGTGATGGCCGCCGCCAGTGCCTGAGCGTACGGCTGAATTTGTGTTGGATCGGCCGCACCAAGTTGAGCCCGTCCCGTCCAGAGCAAGGCTCGATCCCCGAGTTGAGCATGTGGGATCAGCGGCTGCAGCGTTTGAATTCCCTGTGGAAACATCCGGGATTCCACCTGGCACATCCCGGCTCGCAATTGAGCTTCGGGGACCAGCGGGGATTGCGGATACTGTTGAGCGAAGGTGGCGAACCGGGCGAGTGCTTCGGCGGTTTTCTGCTGTTCGAAGAGCAGGATTCCCCAATAGAAACTGGCGCGGCTGACATAGTCGGGGGGGGATTTCGCCAGGGCTTCCAACCGGGCTCGTTCTTCCGGCTGATGCTGAAACGCGGCCTGGTTCTGCAGCGCCTGTTGCGATGTGGTCTTGAGCTTGTCGTAGCCCTTGATGACGGCGTCATACAACGCGACCGCCTCGTCACGCTCGTCAGCAACATGGTGGACGCGCGCCAGCAAGTACTGGGCATGTACACCGAAGACCGGATCGTCGAACGGGGCGAGTTGACTGAGTGATCGACCGGCCGAAATATAGTCTTTCAACAGAAAGCTGACGTGCCCATGCAGGTACAGCAGCGTCGGACGGTATTTGCTCTTCTGAGTCGTTTCGGCCGCCAGTGCGGGGGTCAACAGGTCGTTCGCGTCCTTCAATTTGTCCAGGCGAACGAGCATTTCGACCTGATCACAGAGGGCGCGATGGGCCCATTCCAGATCGACGAGGATCTGTTCGGCCGTCGGTGCGGGATTCGTCCTGGTTCGGGCGGTAAATGCCGCGACCGCTTCCGCAAACCGCTGAGCAGCCGGTGTGAAGTGCTGATTGGCGGCCGCTCGATGTTGCGCCGCTTCCGGAGGCTTGGCGACTGCCAGCGCGAGTGATTCATGACCCAAGCCACGGTGCGCCAATGCCAGGTAATACAACGCCATCGGCCGCTCGACGAAATCCTGAACCCCGACGACGGGATTCAAGGTCTCCACCGCCCCCTTGAAGTCCTTTTGCGGCGCTTCCAGCAGACTCAACGCCAGGCCATACCGGGCTAAATGAGCGTCCTTTTGGTTCCCGAAGGTTTTCAGGTATTCGCGATACCGTTCGGTGGCGGGGCCAAACTGCTTTTCGTTATAAGCTCGATTGGCGGCGTTCAGGACCTGAACCGCCATTTCCTCGGGCTTCAAGGTTGTGGCTGGTTGGGCTGCCGCCGAACTGACAACGGTCAGCATGATCCCAAGCAGGCGGACGAAAAAGGTGTTCGACCCTTTGGAGGCTGCTGTATTCCGTTGGAAAATCGCGTGCCCGAAGAGGGTCCGTATTCCTCGGGTTGCTGGCGTGAGAACCGCAGGCAGAAACCGTGGCACACGAGTCTGATCAAGCATGAAACTTCCCCGATGTGATGGCTCGTTCCGCCCGACGACCTAAGGGATGGTTTCAGATGGCCGGACCACTGACCGAGCGAGATCGCAAAGCGGTCAGGGAGTATGCGGAGCTGAGAAACGCAAAGTCAACGAAGATCGCTCACGACATCCTGCTGCGGCGACCTTCAAACGGAGACGGTTCCACCGTCCCAATGCGCTGAGTGCCGACGAAAGCTGTGGAACAGCTCGCGTAGGCACTCAGTTTCAAGAACGCGTCGGCCCGCGCTTGATTTCAGATTTTGAGAAGGACAACAGATAACTTTGACTGATCTGAATTTGTTCGTCGAATTCGATTGAATTCAAGGAGTTTTCAATATCTATTGGCGGGTTGTCCTCAATGGTTACGGACTTTTGAAAAGGATTTATTCAAATGAAATCGCGCCCGCAGATTCCTTTCCTTCTGACCGTGATTGGCGCGCTGTTTTGCATCACTGTGCCGTCGACACACGCCTTTATCCAGAACCTGTTTCCACTGCAGGAATTCATCGACGACAGCGATTTCCTGTTCACTGCAACGATCGAAAAGATCGACACTGAAAAGCCTTCTGCCGTTTTGATCGTCAAAGATCAACTGAAGGGAAAAGCCCCGTTTCAGAGACTTCCAGTCAACTTGACAGGGGATAAGCAAAAGCATGCACCCCAGCTTCTGAAACGAATTGCACCAGAACTGACACTGGTGGTCGGAGTCAAAAAGCTACCCGAAGGCAAGTTCATGCTCCTGGCCTTTTCGAACGGAACCTGGTTTCAGGTGCTGGGTCAATCGGACGGGGATCAAACCCGGTGGGCGTTCACTCATTGTGAAATCTACCTGCGCCGCACGTTTGCCGGCACCACGGAAGAACTTACCCAAACCGTGACTGACGTGTTGGCGGGGAAAGCCAAATCACCCGCCCCGAACCCCAAGGAGCCAGCCGGGTTCGGACCAGTCATCAAGACCGCGGCTGGCAAGCCGTAAGGGCGTCCCAGGGCTAAAATGGCGATTGCCCTGGCGGCGTCGACGGCGCCAACGCCGCCTGTTCAGCACCCGCGGCTAGCGCCGTGCGGCTCACAGACTATTCGGCGTGAACTCGCACGCCCAGTTTTGTCAGTTCGGCGATCTGGGCTTTGCTGGCATCGGTGACCGGGTTTCCGGCCAGGTACAGCCTCCAATAGGGGGCAAATCGTCGTTCGCCTGCCACGTCCTTCTTGGCCATTTCAACCAGTGGACCGAAGTCGCTAATCTGATTTCGTTCCAGGAACGTGAACTTCAGTTCGGTCATCTCTTTCAGAGCGGAAATGTCCTTCAGTTGGTTGTCCTTCAGATCAATCCGTTCCAGCCATTTCAGGGCCTTCAGGGGCGAGATGTCCGTGACCTTGTTCTTGTCCAGGTAAATCGCGTGCAGCTTGGGCAATTCCGCCAGCGGGGCGACGTTATCGATCTGGTTGCTGCTCAGGTAGACCGACGTCAACGCCTTCAGTGAGGCCAGGCCGTCCACCTTCTGGATCTGGTTCTGATCCAGGTTCAGGTACTGCAGTTTGACCAGTTTTCCCAGCGGGCTGATGTCCTCAATCTGGTTTTTGGCCAAGTCCAGGGACTGGATGTTGACGCATTCTTCCAGCGGCTTCAGATCCTTGATCTTGTTCCCCGTCAGCCGGACTTCGCTCAGGTTGCGGCACTTTTCGAGGCCGACCAGGCTTTCGATCCCGCGATTGGGGACTTTCATGATATAGATCGTGGCGACGTCCTCGTCGGTGATCTTCTTGGACTTGTCGGTCTTGTCGATCTGCTTTTGCTTCAGGATCTCGCGAATCACGGTGTCCAGATTCGCGTCTGGAAACTCAACGTCGCCCGCCAGCAGGGGGGCCGCAGCGGTCAAGGTAGAGCCAAGGGCGAGAACCAGGGCCAGGGAAGTCGTCCAACGTGACATGTCGTCAGTCTCCAGCAACTAAATCAGGGAGGCAGTTCTCGGTCCGATCGAGGTCAGACCGGGTGGGCTCGATTACGCGCCCCTCACTTTACCTGTGCCGCGCCAGGGTTCTCAAGTCCGCCGGGGATGGTTTGCGCAGACTGGAGCATTGATTTTCTGAATTCAGCGACCCCAAAAAGTGATGATCCGATCCGGAAATCTTCCGTTTGCAAACCATCATCTCTGACAAACACCAGGCGCGAGCCGAACTGGTTTTCGTAGCGCAACTGTAAAACTCGCGTCGGGCTAGTGTTTTGAGGCTTCCGCGATTCCGACCCAACATTCTGAGTTGCGATCCATGCGCCGTGGATTCTTCGTTCGATGAACCTGGAAATGGAAGGGTTTTCGTCATGCCACAGACCACAACGTCCGTGTTCGATCCTCCCGCATTGGCCTCGGTTCCGCACAGTGCGGAGTTTGAAGATCAGTCTCCGTTCGGCCTGCAGGGACTGGCTCGCCAGACACTGAAGATTGTCAAGCCGAACTGCATTGCCAGACTGGCAATTACCCTGGCCCTGCGGGGAACAAGTCGTCAAATTCGAGATCTGGAATTCGTCAGCCGGGAGTTGTCGTTCCATCCGGACTGGGTCGATGAATATCAGGTCGTGCATCTGATTGAGCGATCATTATGGATTCAAGGTCAAAGCGATCTGGTGATGACACTCATCAAGAATCCCACTCAGATTCCGGACAATCCCCCACTGAAAATCCGACAGGCTCTGGCTCGCGCCTATGCCTTGCATCCGCAGGCGACCATCTGGTATGGCGTACCATTGTTTGGCGATGAAACCACCAGCGACGGATTGCCGATTCCCGTAACGGCCCCCCAGGTCCGGGCGGAGTCTCTACGCCGAATACGCGCGGCTCAGCAACATGCGTTGCGATGGGGTTGGCTATATCGAGCGGCGTTGGGAACGGCGCGATTCCCGGCACGATGCTGGCGGTTTGCAGGTCGAGTCTGGGGGGGAATCCAGCACGCGGCGGGATGCGTGGTTCAATACTGGAATCGGGCTCGCGAGGATTCACGTCGGCGAACCCGGGCGGCGATCAAGGCGCGGCTGGAGTATCTGAAGATGGGGTACTCGCAGACCGAGATTCCGGAACACCGCACCTGGCTGGGCCACAGTCTGGACGCCGCCGGCCTGGCGCTTGAGCTGATGATGTATCAGTCGGCGATCGTCGGTTACGCGGCCCCCTATGTTGGTGCCGCAGCAGCACCGCTGGCTATTGCCCATTTTGCACCGCTGCTGTTTGTCCCCCTCACGATCGTCGCGACCGATCCGTTCCTGTTCGTGGAACTACCGGATGAACCCGGAAAACTGCGACATCTGGGTCACTGGTATTGGCAGACGGAATCACGCGGCCGACAGAAACTCCACATGCATGTTTAGATTCCCTTCGGTGACGTGGGGTTGAAGCCACTGGTTCGGGTAGGTTGCAAGCAATGGGGGATTCTTGATTTCAGGAATTCCAGCAGGGTTTACGCGGAAATCCCCTGCACCCGGCCACCGTGTTCGACTTGCAGTCCACTGCCCGCCGACTTTATGATCTCGGAGCCGCTGGACCGTTTGGAATCTGACTCAGGAACCGCGTCGAAATGCCGACCATTACATTCGTCAATGAGAAGAAGACGGTTGAAGTCCCCGCTGGAGCAAACCTCCGCAAAGAAGCCATGAAGGCTGGGGTTCAGTTGTATCCGTTTCCCCACAACTACGCCAATTGCCTTGGTTTCGGGTTGTGTACCAGTTGCCGGGTGATCGTCAAAAAGGGCCTGGAAAACTGCACGCATCAAAGTGTGTTCGAAAAGGTGTCGATGATCACCAATCCGCTGACGTTCTTCGCCCGACTGGGGAATGAAAAGAACCTGCGGCTGGCGTGTCAGATGCAGGTCAATGGCGACATCGAAGTCCAGACCAAGCCGCCGCTGAACTGGCACGGCGAGAATTTCTGGAGCTGAATTTATTGGTGACCGCAAGGACGGTACGCTGAGCGGGCGGCAATTCGTCTCGACTCCTCTGACCTTGCGGCTCAACCATGATTTCACGTGCATACCCTCGACTGGCGTTCCGCCTGGTGATTCTCACGTGCTGGATCGCGCTTCCGGCCACGGTCGTTCTTGCCGCGGATCCGAACTATGACCTGATTGTCAGGAATGGTCGGATCGTCGATGGGACCGGCAATCCGTGGTACTTCGGCGACGTCGCACTTCGCGCGAACAAGATTGTTGCCGTGGGCCGGATTCCTCAGTCGGCGACCCGGGAAATCGACGCGACGGGACTGATTGTCAGCCCGGGTTTCATCGACATCCATTCTCACTCGGATACGTTGCTGCTCGAAGACGGCGGAGCTCACAGCAAGATCCGCCAGGGAGTCACCACCGAAGTGCTGGGTGAAGGCGACTCCGCCGCCCCTGCACTGGGTCGAATCCCCGCCCGCAAACTGACCGTGGGGGACCGGACTCTGCAGTGGAGTACGTTTACGGAATACTTCGACCTTCTGGATCGTGAAGGAACCGCCGTCAATGTCGCCTCGTACGTCGGTTTGGGAGCGGTCTGGCGCTGCGTCATGGGAGATTCGTTCGATCGCCCCAGCGATGAACAACGGCAGCAGATGCGTGAGCTGGTGAGACAGGCGATGGCCGACGGTGCCATGGGGTTGTCGAGCATGCTGGCCCAACCTCCCGGTTCCCTGACCACCACCGACGACGTGGTCGACCTGTGCTGCGAAGTCGCCAAAAGCGGTGGCATCTATTCCACGCACATCCGCAATGAAGGAACCGGGGTTTTCGAAGCAGTTAAAGAGGCGATCGAAATCGGGGAGCGGGCCACGATTCCCGTCGACATCATTCACCTGAAGATTGCCGATCAGCAGTACTGGGGCCGGATGCGTGAAATCATCGCCTTGATCGAGGCAGCGCGGACCCGTGGGGTCAATGTTCAGGCGCATGTCTATCCCTATACGCGCGGCAACAACGACCTGGACAGTATCGTCCCCCCGTGGGCTCACGAAGGCGGCGTCACCAAATTGCGGGAACGCCTGCGAGATCCGGAAGCGCGCGAGCGGATCAAGCGGGACATCCGCCAGGGAATTCCCGGCTGGTACAACCACTATTCCGCAGTGGGGGGCGACTGGAGTCGCATGCAGATCAGCAAAGAAACGACGCTGAAGGGACTGACCATGGATCGGGTTCTGTCCGAACGGAGTCGCGGTAAGACCCCCACCCCGGAGCCGCTGGATGTCTTCCTGGACTATCTGAACGACGAAAACGGCAGTGTCAGCACTGTCTACGCTCACCATACCGAGGAGGACATGAATGCCGCCCTGGTTCAGCCGTGGTGTTCTGTCGGTTCGGACGGGCTGGCGTTTGCCGCGGACGGCCCCCTGCGGCGGGGGAACCCGCACCCCCGTAGCTTCGGCACGTTTCCTCGAATCTTGGGCGTCTACGTCCGCGAACTGAAGTTGCTGAGACTGGAAGATGCCGTCCGCAAGATGACTTCGCTGAATGCCGCCAAAATTGGCCTGCACGATCGGGGACTGATCGCTCCGGGACAGTTCGCCGACCTGGTTCTTTTCGATCCGGTCACTATCATTGACCGGGCGACGTACACCGAACCGTTTCAATACCCTGAAGGGATCATCCACGTCATCGTCAACGGCCAGATCGTGATCGATCACGGCAAATTGACCGCCGCACGGCCCGGAAAAAGTCTGCGGCACACGGCCAATTGAGGGGAAGTCTGGGAGTCCCATTCTTTGCATCAATACGATCGGCAGTGCGCCTGCGGTCTTCGATCGGATCACCCGAGGCCCAAGGCAATTCGCGGACCAGTCTCGAAGATCCTACTTTCAAAAAGGCGATTGCCCTGACCCCACGCCACCAAGAACTTTCTCAACAGCCTGGCAGACGTCATCCAGATCAATCGCCAGCATGTAGCGTTGACCGTCCGCCTCACGGTAGGCCGTGTGTGTTGGCGGCCGCCTGGTCTGGAGAATCTGATGTCCGATTCCCCAGGGGCCAGTGGTTTCCGGCCAGGTCGGACCGAACAGCGCGACGACCGGGGTTCCCAATGCGGCCGCCGCATGCATCGGGCCGCTGTCACTGGTAATCATCAGGCGAGCTCGCTGGTACACACTCAGTGCCTGGTCCAGGTCCAACGTTCCAACCAGAGAGACGGCACCGGTCCCTTCTATGTGGCGCGAGATTTCCGCTGCGCGGAAAGCGTCGGTCGCTGAGCCAGTGACGACGATGGGCAATCCGTATTGGGGAACCAGGTGCCGTATCAAAGTTGCATAGCGGTCGAGCGGCCATTCTTTGGATCGCCACTGAGAAAATGGACTGATCACCAGAAATCCCCGATCGGGCAGGCCGTTCCGTTGGAGCAGATCAATCACGGTGCGGTCTGCATTTGCGCAAGGGGACAATTCCGGAGTCAGATCGCTGACGGGAATCCCGCACTCTCGAAGGACGGCGGCACACAAGTCCGAGGAATGGCGCGACAGGTCCACTGGTACCCGGACGCTCCAGCCAGGTCGGCGTCCGCCAAGACCGGCTTTGGTCCTGGCGCCACTGCAATAGACCCAGGTGGCACTATGAAAGTTTCCCTGCAGATCGAAGGCGAGGTCAAATCGTGGCCCATTCCGTCTGGCGAATGTTGTCACGGCTTGGGCGACGGTCCGAATCCGTCGGGTGTTTCCCTCTGTTTCGCGGATCAGGATCTCGTTGAGATGGGGGTTCCGCTGAACGAGGGGAATGTATTCCCGACTGACGACAATGGCGATGTGAGAGTCGGGATCCTTTTGGCGTATGGCGCGGATGCACGGCGTGGCCATGATGATGTCGCCGAGAGAACTCAGCTTCACGATGAGATAATTCATCACGAGACCTCACCCGGATCGTGTTCGGCCCGTGCATCGACCTGCGCCAGAACTGCATCCAGTTGCGTTTCGACCTGCATCGTCGTGACTGACGAGGCCGGTTGTTGGTCCAGTGCGGGGACGACGCTGGTGCTTCGCCAGAGCGGGCCAAATTCCCGAGGCGAGTAGGGCCCGTAAATGACCAGCGTCCGGGATCCCAGCAGCGAGCCAAAGTGCATCGGTCCACTGTCGCATCCGATCGCCAGATCGGCAAGTTGCAATTGTTCCCGAAGTGGTCTGAACGTGGGTTCCACCGGTACCACTTCATAAGAGCAGCGTGAAAGGAGCAGTCGCCACTGAATCGACCGCGCCAGGCGGCCTCGCGCCCGATGGATCGCTACGTGAATGGGCCGCCGCCGCGCAAGCGACGACAAAATGGCTGCAAATCTCGCAGCCGGCCAGAGCTTGTTCGGCTTGCCCGCGTGGGGATGCACAAACACACGCAACGGTTCCCCGGGCGGCCGCAATGGAGGGAGCGGCCATTGCAGGCGGAGACCCTGCCCGCAGGCGTTTTGAATCAGAGTTCGCCACTTGTCGACCTGATGGTGCCTGGGATCGATGTCGACGACGCAGTTGAAGGCTTGTTCCAGCGGGATTTGTTGGGGGTTCACTTCCAGCAACATGTCCTGAACTGGGTCACGGGTGATCGCACGCACGGGAATGTCCTGCAGGTGCGTGACCAGGCGACTGACCACCGGCCAGTGCGAGAAGTCGATGCAAATGTCATAGTGCCGGGACCGCAGGAAGTCGATCAGCGGATCACCTGCAGTGATCTGTCCGTCCGGCGCCAGTTGCACACCGATCGTTCGACAGCCAAGTTGCGGGAATTGCTGGGCGACGGGCTGATAACAGTCGCGGATCAGCCAATCGACCTCGAAATGCCGCTGCAATTCCAGCACGAGGGGAACGAGCATGCAGATGTCGCCAAATGCACCGATCCGAATGACAAGGACGCGAGGACGCATCATTTTCTATCCGAGAACCAGGCCGCAAGCAGCCCGCGAATTCGACGCCGCAAGGAACGCGATCGGGCCCGGAATGGATCCGTGTCGAGATATCCCAGTTCCAAGAGCAGTGGCGTTTCAATTTGCAGAACTTCTCGCCGCTTCGTCCGTGACTCAAGCTGGTGTTTGCCGATCGACCCTGAATGGACGCAGTCCTTCAATCGGTCAATGATCTCTTCGCCTCCAGCCACATTGATGTGATCCAGGATCCGCCGCGCCTGCATTCGAAAATCCTGACACAGATCCTCATAGCGCACTTCCAGGTATCGATCCCGCAGCATTGCGCCATAGCTGCGCCCAACGCGAACGCTGTTCACCCAGTGCTGGGCGTTAAACATGTGGCTGTGCCGATGGTAATCCTTGTGGCTCAAGCTGTGTCGCTGCCAGTTCTCCATGCGGTCGGTATTGAAGTAGACCTTTTTCCAGAAGTGAGTGTCCGGAACGGCATGATTGCAGAAGGCGACATCCCGGCCGTCACGGATCAGGTGAATGTACCGGGCGTCCGGAAACAGGAAATCAATGACGGGCAGCACGTAGGCCGTTTCGCAGAGTTTCCATCCCCACCGCCCGCCGGGTTGCGTGCGTGCCTGCAAGTGATCTGCAATGACTTCAGCGGCCAGCGCCGCCGTGTTGGCGATCTCAGGATGGCCGCCAGCTTCATTCCAGAGGGGACTGAAGTCCGGGTAGAAATGATTCACCAGATGTTCGACCAACCGCAACAGATCGAGCGAATCGCGCGAATCGTTCTGATGAGCCCCGAGGGACACGCCTGCCTGCTCAATCAAACTGGCCAGCAGTCGGCTGCCCGAATGGGATTTGCAGAAGACTACTACCGGGGAGCCCAGGGAACGGAATTGATCACGAACGCTTGCCAGCGGAGAGGACGTCGCGCGGACAGAAGCCGACTCGCCTGATTCCAGGTCGTGGGCAACGGCGAAAGTGGGGCGCATCGGCAAGTGCAACGATCTCCGTTTGGGCTTGTGAACGGCACGCTGGTTTCGGACTATCTTCCAATTCCTGGCAGGAGTCAAGATTTGTGTGGATCAGGGGTCAGGTGGATCGAAGTTCATTTTTCGCGTGTGGCGGGAAACTTCAGATTCACCTACATTGACGGGCGGCTCCATTCGTTACCGGCATCAGTTCATGCACGCGACCATCTTTCAGAAATTCGAGGAAATCTGCTCTTCGCGCAAGGCGGGCGGCAGTGTCTTGGAGATTGGTGCGGTTCCCGCCGACAACACCCTGCTTTGCCTTCCCTGCCTCAGCGCGGCCACGGAGCGCATCGGGCTGAATCTCGATGGACCTCACTCTTGGCGTGGCTTCGAGATCCTGCAGGGGAACGCCAATGACATGGCCTGTTTCCCGGATCAGCGTTTCGACACCGTCCTCTGTAACTCCATGCTGGAGCATGATCGGCAATTCTGGAAGACGCTGGTTGAGATTCGACGAGTGGCCAAGCCGGGAGCGTTGATCGTTCTGGGAGTTCCAGGCTACACCGACTTTGACCTGCTCGCCCACCTTCACGATCTGACTCGGATCCCGCTGCTGGGCCGATTTCTACGCCGTCGATTTCAGGGACTGGCATCGGCCACCCTGACATTGCCAATCCATAACTACCCGGGCGACTATTGGCGTTTCTCACCGCAGGCGATGGAACAGGTGCTGCTGGAGGGAATGGACGCTGTCGAAGTCTGTTCGCTGATGATTCCCGCCAGAATCATCGGGGCTGCTGTCAAACGTTGACCACGGATCACTCGGATATCTCGGATAAGCCCTGCGCCGTCACGCTGGTATTCTGATCAGTGAAATCCGTGCCATTCGCGGTGAATAATACGGGCTAACACTTCGGGTGACTGACCATCGTGCAGATTCGCAGAAACTCAGGAAACCATCTGCGAAGCGAATAATGCTCGTCGCAGAAGGCGCGACCCGCCAGGCCAATTCGGCATCGCATCTGAGCATTTTCAATGAGTGCACTCAGTGATTGAAACCACTCCTCGTCCGTGGTTGACAGCAGACCTGTTTCACCGTGGCGAATGATCTGGCGATTGACCCCCAGCGGCGTCGCCACGGCGGGAATCCCGGCGGCCATGTACTGCAACAGTTTCAAACCGCATTTGCCGCGCTGATATTCGTTGTCCACCAGCGGCATCAGTCCGATGTCGATCTGCCTGGCCACATTGATTTCCACGTCGGGACTCCACGGAATGAACTGGAAACGCAGTCCGGTTTCCGGCACGGCAGGCCCCGACCCGGAAATGATGACGAATTCAAATGGCAGGCGTTGCTGCAGGCGTGCCAGCATCCCCAGATGCGGAAAGAGGGTTTCCTGGATCGAAAGTTCCGAGCCCATCCATCCGACGCGGACCGGGCGATCTTTCACGTCATGGGGATGGCAGGCGTATTGGCTGACATCCACGACAGTCGGCAAGACGGTGACCCGGTCGCTGAATTGCCGGGCAAAGGCCGCCAGGGATTCATTGCCCGCCGTCACCCAGGCGGCATTGCGGCAGATCCATTCGATGTGCCGTGATCGTTCCTCACCCAGATAAATGGCGTCGTCAAAGTCGAAGACCACTCTGGGGTTCTTCCGAAAGAATTGCTGTTCCCACCAGAGTTCTCCGGACAGCAGGTCTCGATTGATGAAGATCGCATCGTAGCGTGCCGCGTCACGGAGATCGCGCAGGCGGGACAGCTTTCGCAGGGCGACAGCGGACTTCCGCTGGATCGACCGCATCCAGCGGAACGGGGCCGCCGGTTTCCAGGTGCGTGACGGCACGTTGGGACGATGAGAGACCTGCCAGCCAGCCTCAACCAGCAGTGGGACATACTGCAGAAAGCGAAAACGAGTGGCTGGATCGGCCAGGCTGTGCGTGCATCCCATCAGTCGTGGCACAAATTCACTCCTGTGCGTTCGCAGTCGAATCGACGCTTGAGTCCCAGCCCGTTGCGGACGATCGATTGATAGACCTGGAATATCCGTTCAAAGCACTGATCGGTTGTGTTACGCAGGGCCAGTTCCCTCGCCGCTGCCCCCATTTGCTGGCGGGCTGCACCGTCCAGTAATGCTCGCAGACACCGGGCGGTTTCCCGATGGTCTCGTGGATTCTGAACGATGAATCCGTGCGTCCCATGTTGAAATAACTCGGCCGCCCCATTGAATCGACTGGTGACGACCGGCAGACCGGATGCGGCCGCTTCCAGGGCCACCAGGCTGCACGGGTCATAAAACGTCGGCTGGACGAACGCATCTGCAGTGGCATAGTAGGAGTGAATCTCCGGCACGAATCCGCAGAAGCGGACCTGATTGCCAATTCCAAGCCCGGCTGCCAGCTTCTGCCATTTTTCGGTCGGTTCCCGGCCCACAACCAGCAGTTGAAGCCGCGGATTACTGGCACAATGGATGGCACGCAGGACGGTCTCCAAACCTTTCAACCGGAAGTTGTGTCCGGCGAACAACAGGACGACCTTGCCGTCCAAATGCAATTCGCGACGAAGAGAGCCGCGGACGTGGTCTTGATCGTCGGGAGAAAACTGGCCTGGATTCACACCATTGTGAATCACGGTCATCCGTTCGTCGGCCAACGGATAATCTCGCTTGATATCCGCACGGGTCATTCGGGAGACAGCGATGACCTGGCCATGCGGCTGAGAATACTGCAGTCGTTCCAGCGCGCACGCGTCGCGGAGCCGCAGTCGATGTTCCTTCTTCCAGAGGTACTTTGGGCGTTTGAACCACGGCAGCGAACGCAGGTTCCCACGGTGATCGGCTCGTTTGGTGCCGAACTGAGGTTGAAGCACATCGAAGTACCAACCGCTTCCCAGGTCGTGGATCACGTCAACGGTCAGTTGTCGCAGGCAGCATTCCAGAGCTTCGGCCAATGCAACTCGGGATTGTGCGTGGCCCACCGGGTGCATGATCAACGGGAGGGAAGTCGAGTCATCGCTGCATTCGGCGGCAACAATGTGAACTTCGTGTCCGCGCTGGATCAGCCAACGGGCCAGTTGAAACGCCCAATGCTCCAGCCCACCGTGCTTCGGGTCGAAGCGATCCAGGACGAGAGCGACGCGCAAGGTTTGGTGTTCCGTCATGGTCGCTCTAATCGATAAGTGCGTTCGCATCCCGTGAAACTCGGGTGCTGACCCGTTCCGGGCATGGGATTTTCAAAGTACATCCACCGTCCGCCAAAGTGTCAGCCCCCTTGTTCCACGAGATCCCATGATCGGTTGGTGGGACGGCGGTTGGGAACTCCAGCAGTTCCCGCATCACCGGATCCATGGTCACCTTTCCCGACGCCACGTGCGGTGCCAGCAACGTTTGCAGGCACTGCTGCTCCCGGAGGAAATTGTGATTCCTGGCCGAGGATGGTTGATCCGGGAAATAGTGTGCCGCCCCCTGGAAGAAGGAAAAACCCGTCAGATAGATCTGCTCGCAGTCGAGCGACTCCAGCGCAAACACGATTGCCATCAGTCCCGTCGAGGGAAAGCCACCCAGTTTCTGAATCCAGTCCCGGAAAAGTTGCCATTCGGGAACATAAACATCCGTCCGTCGCATCGCCTGCAAACCGTTCACAATCTGTTCGGCGTGACGGTGGTGGACATGCTGTCGACGATGTTTCCGAAAATTGTTCGGCACAGAGGCGACCAGGTATTTCGCTGCCCGCAGTTCTGGTCGGTCGTACTGGATATCGGTGAAGAAAGTCGTCAGGAACAGGTCAACGCGCGATCCCACTTGAGCCTCGAAGCCGCGGATCTGAAAGTTGTTCATCCGGATCACCAGATCGTGATTGTCAATCCGGTCCCCCTGACCGATGTCGCGCAGATACCCGGCGTTCCCCACCACTGCGACCGACGGAAAGCGATCCGACGGGAATGCGTTCCAACTGTTCACATTCAGTGATCGCTGGTGCCACCGGGTGATCAGGGCCTTTACGAAACTCGGATACCAGCGGTACATGGGAACTCCCGGGGCAGCGACGGACGGACGGATCATAGACACTCCGCACGCTCCTGGACCAGACTCCACGCGTCCCGAATGCTGTCTTGCCAGTGGACCGATGGCTTCCAACCAACGGCCTGTGCGATGCGCCGGGGATCACCACAACTGCGTCGAATCTCAATCTCCGAAGGTTGCGACTCGACGTCAACCAACCGGCATCCACCAGCCACTTCGCAAACGAACGCGGCCAGTTGTCGCACGGTGGTTTCCTGGCCTGTGCTGACATTGAACACACGTAACTGACCGCGTTCTTCGGGAAGATCACGGACGATGGACACGACGGCATCCGCCACGTCACGCACATCGACAAAGTCTCGCGTTGAGTCTCCCGATGCCAGGGTGATCACATCGGTCTGGCTCGATCTCCGGAACGCAATGAGGCGGCGCATCAGTTGACCTGCCAGATAGTATTCGGGCTGGCCAGGGCCAATTACATTGAATGGCCGCAGCGAAACGATGTCGAGTTCATACTGGACAGCGAAGTCTTGCGCCAGTCGCGTTTGCGCGAGCTTCGAGGTTCCCAGAGCTGAAACTGGCTGCGGATGGCAAGCCTCGTCAATCGGCAAACGACTGTCCGGGACGCAACCATATTCAGCAGCACTTCCGATCAGAATCACTCGAGCCTGCGGGTGATGGCACTGAATCGCCGCTAACAGGTTGCGAGTTCCCTCGACATGCAGGCGGTTGGTGCTGTCTGGATCGTGGCGGGGAGCCCCGGCGAACGAAATCACCCAGTCTGGCTGACTGTCGACGATGAACCGGTCAAGTTCGAACGGCTGCAGCAGATCGCAGACGCAGTCGATATCGGGACCTGCCTGTCGGGACGTGACGAGAGTCTCGTGACCGGCCCCGCGTAGTCGGGCTGTCGCGTGCTGACCGAGAAATGATCGTCCCGCCACTACCAGGCATCGAGCCACTCTGTTTCACCTTTCCTGCAATTCCCGCCACATCATGTGCCGGGCTGTGATGCCTGATCGCTGGACTCTCCAAACAGCGCGTTGGCTTGCTGGAGATCTTCATGACGGCCGAGATCGAGCCAGAGCGACTGTGTGACAAACGTGGAGACTTTTTGACCCTCACGAATCAGGCGCAGGACCAGGTCCGGAAAGTCGATTTTTTCGTTCACGCCGATCCTGTTCAGGACGCTGGGTTCGTAGATATAGATTCCCATGCTGACCAGATGTTGCAGCGTCGGCTTTTCGATGTAGTCGATGACCCGCCCGTCGGCATCGGTCTTGAGGATTCCAAAATCCAGCCGCACGGGATGGTGAATGGCCGCAATCGTCAGGGCCGCCTGTTGTTGTCGATGCCAGGCGAGTACGGTGCCCAGATCCAGGTCCGTCAAGACGTCGCCATTCATGACCAGGAATGTTTCGTCCAATCCGACAATCGGCTTCACAGCCCCGGCGGTTCCCAGCGGCTGGGTTTCTTCGATACAGTCAATTTCCAACAGGCTGGTAATCGCCGGATTGTTCTGCAGGAACGCCTTGAAGTAGGTGCTCATGTACCCCAGCGCCAACGTGGCCCGCGTGAATCCATGGGCGGCCAGATGCCGTATCACGAGTTCCAGAATCGGCGTTCGTCCGACCGGCAGTAACGGTTTGGGAATCACGGCGGTGTATGGACTCAGGCGTGTGCCACAGCCCCCCGCAAGAATGACGGCTCTCATCGTCGATAGTCCTCCGCGTTGCCGCTGCAGTGCGACTCAATCCAGCGAAATGTTTGAGCGAGACCATCTTCGAATGTCGTTTGAGGTGACCAGGCGGCCTGAGAATTCGCCTTCACGGCAGATCCAATCAGGCAGTCGACTTCGCTGGCAGGTGGCCGGATCCGAGCCTCATCCAATTCAACGGGTAGTTCAGCTCCAACGATCCGCCGCACAAGATCGATGATGTCGGCGATTCGAACTCCCCGCCCCGTGGCCAGGTTCGTGGCCTGCCCGATCAGGGAATCGGATCTGGCCACCGCCAGAAAACCTGCGGCCGTATCGCGAACAAACACGAAATCGCGAATGGGAGTCAGGCTCCCCAGGCGAATTGAACCTCGGAATCGAGCTTGGGAACAAATCGAAGGAATCACTGCGCGGGAACTTTGCCGTGGACCAAACGTGTTGAAGGGACGGACAATCCAGACGGGAAGTCCAAAACTGCGGAAGTAGCTGATGGCGAGTTGATCCGCGCCAATCTTACTGGCCGCATACGGTGATTGAGCACACAGGGGATGCTCTTCGTCGATCATGGGGTATCTGGCAGAACCGTAGACTTCGCTTGTCGACGTGATAATCGTCCGTTCGATTCCCAACCGCCGCGCAGCTTCCAGGACGTTCAGCGTGCCTGTGATATTGACGTCGACGTAAGACGACGGTGACTCATAGCTGTACGGAATGCCGATCAGAGCGGCCAGATGAAAAATCCAGGCGCATCCCTCGGCCGCACGCATCACATCGGCAGCGACGCGCAAATCGCCATAAACGACTTCCAGGCTCGCTCGGCTCCGCTGGATGACGTCGACCAGTCCACCGACACTGGCATGCGACGTGTATCGCAGGAATGCCCGGACCTGATACCCTTCATCCAGCAATGACTCGACCAGGTGACTGCCAATAAAGCCACCGGCCCCGGTCACCAGGATGGGCCGGGAAGGCACGGAAACCGTTGATAAGTGTCGATCGTTGCCAGTCAATTCGCCGATCCTAATGAAGGCAGTGCCGTCAACCCAATTCGAGCGACCGTTCGAGAATCCAAACTCGTTGCAAATCGGTCTACGCGACCTTGATTCGTAATAACTCGTCCGGTGCAAAGCGTGTCAAGTATTCATCGGAAGTCAGGTCCTCAATAATTCTGCCTTGATCCATCATCAGCACGCGCTGTGCCAGGCGGATGGTCGATGGCCGGTGCGTGACCAGGATTGTGGTTCTCCCCGACAGGAATGAATGCAGAGTGTCTTGAACCAGCTCTTCGTTCTGTTGATCGATCTGGCTGGTCGCCTCGTCCAGGATCAGGATGCGCGGATCGACCAGGATGGCCCTTGCCAGGGCAACCCGTTGTCGTTGACCGCCCGAGAGCGAGTTTCCACGGGCTCCCACCGGCGTCTGGTAACCGTTCGCCAGGTTCGCGATGAAATCGTCGACCCGGGCCAGCCTGGCCGCGGCCAGGATCCTGTCGCGATCGGTTGAGCCACCATAGGCAATGTTTTCCCAGACGGTTCCCTGGAAGAGAATTGGATCCTGAGTGACGATCGCCATGTGAGTTCGCAAACGCTTCGGGCTGACGTCACGGATATCGACGTCATCGATCAGGATGGAACCCTGTTGCGGATCATAGAACCTGGCCAACAGATTCAGAATGGTCGTTTTCCCGCAGCCATTTCTGCCCACCAGCGCCACGGTCTGGCCAAAAGGGATTTCAAAACTCACATTGTCGAGAACGACATGGTCGTCCTTGTACGCAAATCGCACGTCCTGAAAGCGAATGCTACGACAGTGCATCGGGACCGGACTGGCATGCAGCGGAGCGGCGATTCCCGGTTTCGCTTCGAAGGTGGCGTAGAGCCCATGGCAGGCGGCCGATGCACGTGCCAGTGTTGAATAGATCTCGCCCAACTTCCGGGCCGGGCCAGCGATGCCGGCCAGCATGGCGTAGAACAGGCACAATGCACCGACCGAAAGCGGTTCAGCGCAGATTGGAAGGCCCCACAAATGAGTCTGCTGATTCAGGACCAGATGCGCCCCGATCAGGATGGCGAGCGAGATCGTAATGATTCCCGTCAGCTCCGTCACAGGTTTGACCAGGGCATCGTAGAATGCGATTTTCATCCCCCCGCGATACAGATCCAGGACTTCCGTCTTGAAGCGATGTCGTTCGACACGCTCGCGGTTATAGGCCTTCACCAGTTTGATGCCATTCAGGGTCTCGATGATCGTCTCCAGAACGGTTGCCGTGCCGCGGCATTGTGACATGGACGCCTGTTTGGTCCGTTTTGCGAGTCCGCGAATCAGCACCGCCCCCAGCGGTGCCAGCACAAGCGAAATCAGCACCAGTTGCCAGGAGATCAGTGCGGCACCGACCAGGCAGGCCAGGATCTTCAGGGGCTCACGAACACTCGCACCATACAGGGTTTCCAATCCCATTCGGACGAGATTTGTATTGTGAACGATTTGAGCGGCGACGGCCGTGGTGCCGTGGGCGTCGAGCGTTTTCTGGTCCATCTCCAGGGCCGCGCAGTAAAACGTTCGCCTCATATCGGCCACAGTCCTCCCGGCCACGCGACAGACCAGCATGGTCTCGGAAACCAGGCAGACACTCTTAATCAGGATCGACACCAGTAACCACGCCATGACCAGGACGAGAGTATTAAACGCGGACTTGGGCAGGTATGCGTGGGCCAACGGCTGGAAATACCGGATCGCCGCGAGAGTCTTTTCGTTCGCAGCATGCCGGGACCGGGCGACGAACAACTCACGTTCCAAAGAGACCGTCTGGCCCCCTGCCGCCTGGGCGATTTGCCGCTGCAGGTCAAGAACCTTTTCCCGCGATTGTATCGACGCTTCCGTCGATTTCTGAGCCTGGGAATCGAACCAGGTTTGGACCGTCTCCCCGCGCATGACGATCTCGACAAACGGATAGACCGTCGTGATACTCAGGCCCCACAACAGACCGATCAGCAGGGCATTCACCAGGGACGCCAGCAGACTCCACCGATAGCGAAATGATTCGCGGACCGCTCGATAAAAGCCGGTACCCATCCCTGAGCCTATTCTAGTTCACAACCATTCTCTGCGGGCACGGACCAGAGTTGTCCAGCCAGCCCTTTTACCGCGGGTCGCTATCGTCTCCTGCCGTGTCACGCGTTTCCGTACAATGTTCCCATATTGCTCCCAGGCAGGCGTGTTGTCGCATTTTTGCGAATTTGCGTAAAGCTCTGTGCAATGAGCGCATGCTTTCCGGGTGTGGTTCCCGGGCTGAGTTCGCGCCCCGTGAAAAAACGTATTGTGTTGCACGGGAGATGCTGATAGGGTCCAAGAACGCTGTGAGAGTTCATAAGCAGCCCGTCGAAAAGGGGGTCTGACCCTTTTGGAGGGCAATGGTTTCACCGGAAAATCGCATGCTTGGAGAGGGTCAGACCCCTTTTTCCATCGGCTGCGATCCCCGCGTCAATCTGGATGAGCACAATGCGGCAGCCCGAAATCGCCGTCCTGGTTTCCGCGTTTGGAAGGCCCGATCACCTGCGCCGATCGCTTCTGTCTTTGGAGATGCAGCGCCATGTGACCGGCCTGATGGAAGTTGTCATTACGGACGATGGTTCCGCGGAAACAGTCAGACCGGTGGTCGAAGACTTTGCCAGGCGCGTGGAGTTTCCCGTCCGATTCACGACACACGCGCACGATGGATATCGGCTCGCTCGATGTCGCAATGAAGGAGCGATCGCCTCGACAGCCCCGTATCTACTGTTCACCGATGGCGATTGCATACTGCCCCAGGACCATGTCCGATGCCACCTGGAATTCCGCAAACACGGATGTGTCGCACTTGGGGACTGTTATCGACTGGATCGTGAAATCACCGACCGCATCACCGATTCCGCGCTGCACAGCGGTGCCTACCTGGACTGGATTCCAATGCTTGAGCGGCGAAGAATGTCCCGGAAGGCATTCCGCGCCTGGTGTTACCAGTTGCTGCGGATTCCGATGCGTCCACGCATGACGGGGAACAACATCGGCCTCTGGCGTACCGATTTCGAACGCGTCAACGGATTTGACGAAAACTTCGTGGGCTGGGGACTGGAAGATCGCGACCTGCAACTTCGACTCAGCCGACTGGGACTGCGATTTCAATCGATCCTTCGGCGAACCGTGACGTGTCACCTCTGGCATCCGCCAGATGCCACCTTTTCCCGCAACAATTACGGGACGAAGAATCTGGAATACAGTCGACGAACAGAGATCACCACGCGATGTCAGAACGGCCTGCACGAGAGAAGCCAGGTGCGACCGGAGTTGCCGGACGAGAGCGTTCTGTTACCCGGCAGTGCGACTGACTGGAACAGAACCATTATTAAAGCCGGAACAGCGGTCCTGTCTGGCCGTTGATCAGAATGGAATGATAAGATCTGTCGAACGAGAACTCGTCACCGGGTGACACGTCCAGCAATCGTTCCCAGATCCACGATCGAAGCCCGATCTCCTGCGTCACGGACCAACTGGCAGATCAGATCGATCGCTTTGAATTCAGGATCGACGACATACAGACAGGATGGATGTGCCAGGAAGTCGAAAACGGCTCCGTTTTCGATGGTCCATTCGACGCATTGCCGGATCGATTTCAGGAACCATTCGAGTTTCCACCGACCATTGCGGAAGGCCCCAATATCGCTGATGGGACTCATCGGGATCTCGATCAGCCCGTCTGGATAGGCGAATGGTTGAGCCCTGGTGAGTGCCGCGACAATTGCCTTCAAAACGTCATTGTCTGGTTCCTGCATTGCCTCGGTATTGGGATGCGGGGGATACAGGCTGCTGATCCAGTCAAACCCGATTTCCTTCAGCATGGATCGGACTGGTGCGTGTTTGGCGAGTCCGTCGCCGAATCCGCCCGGCGTGCGAAAGCCGGCAGGGCCAATACCCAACCTCGCCTTCATGGCAGCATTGGTGAGGAGGATGTTTTCGCGGATCGCATCCGCGACTGATTGACCGCGCAGCAGCCAGGGCGCCCGCTGGAAGCGGAACTGCAGATCTTCGACGCGCGAGGCCGTGACATTCACGTGGTCGTAGGTATGGTTTCCAATCGGATGCCCCGACTTAACGATCTCCTGCAGCCAGCCCACGTCCGGCTGTTCGAAGACGCGTCCGACCGCGAATAAGTGCAACACTCCCCCCGCGGCTTTGACGCGGCGGGCGGCTTCGACAGAGTACCGCTTGGTCTCGTCGTTGAGATTTCCCTTTTCATAGTCCCAGTGTGTCGATTCCCATTCCGGGAAATTGCGGCTCATTTCCAGATCGAGTGTGATCGCGATTTGGGCTGGCTTTCGCGTGTCAGCCAGGACAGGACGAACCAGGTTCGATGCGGCCAGGGAAGTTGCGGCGAGCAGCCAGTCCCGGCGGGTCATAGTAGGACGGGCACTCTTGCCCGTCTTGTCTTCGTCTGTATTGCCTGTCTCTTTCATGCCTTCGTCACTCTTCTCGCTGATTTGTCGGGCAGGAGCAGCGTTGCCCCGCCAACTGGTTTCCAAATCGACTGTGGGCGACGAAGCGTCGACCACAGCCACCCGTTCGCCGTGACGATCACCAATTCATCGTTCGTCCAGCTTCACCCACGAGACTTGCGTGATCAGATGACTCAGCGCGGCGAACGATATCGACGCGTTGACGGCGAATCGAGGTGACGTATTCGACGGGAATGTGGCCAGCGAGGAATCGGCCACCAGGAAGACATTGAAGTCCTTCGACAAGTTTTCATAGCCAGCCGTCGTTTTGCAATAGCACATGTCGGTGGCATACCCGGTCAGCAACACATGCCGGACTCCGTTCTGCTTGAGGAAATCACGGAGCCGGGCATAACCCTCGCTGTCGTAGATCACGACGTCTGTCGGGTGGACTGTGACCGATGTACTGACTGGGATCGGCAGTTTCCAGAATCCGTCCCCGTTGAATCGCGCCCCCGCATCCAGGCCGGGAAACTGTCGAAAGTAATCCGCCACGGGCTGACGGTTGTCGAGGGTGAGTTTGTCGGGCAGTGATTGTCCCTGGTAAGGATAGGCGGCCAGAACCTTTCGTAGATCCGATTCACCGGAAAGCCGCTCCTCCGGCGTCGGAGTCTTCTCAAACGAGCGGTAGACCCTGGTCCGAATTGGGTCTGCGTTGCCGGGAAGGCTGTACATGACGAAGGCGGCCTTGTCGCGCAGGCGTTTCAGGAACGGATCGATGACCTGTTTGGTATGCCGGGCCGCCAGCGCATTCTTTTCCGGAGTGCAGAAGTCGGCCACACCATTGGGCTCGGGAGACTTCCAGCCCCAACTGTCATCGATCGCCCAGGGGTGAACCATAATGACGGCGGTTTCGCGAGATCGCAGATGATTGGGCATCTCGATGATCCCGCGGGCATTGTATGAAAATCGCCAGGCCCGGACATGCAGGTCGGCGTCCTTGTCGGTAATGATCGCCGGGGCCTCGAAGTGGGCCTGTTCAATAATCGGCTCGAAGAACTCCGGATAGTCTGCCAGGAGAGGCTGAGGTTTTTCGATTCGCTGGAGCCGATTCTCGTAAACCCTTTGTGTGGATGTCGAGTCCTGTGCCGACACCGTTGCTGACACGAGACCGATGAAAAGGGAAAGTGCTATTCGCATGAATGTGTCCTGATTCCAGATCTGGTCGGATCGGGGTTATTGCCGGGCTTGGAGAAAGGCAAACAGATCCCGCAGTTCTTGCGGTGTCAACTGGCGGTAAAGGTTGTCAGGCATCAGTGATGTCGGTGAGTCCTGCAGTTCCTCAATCTCCGCGGTCGGAATTTCCTGTTTTTCGCCCTTGGCATTGGCCAGCGTGATTGAGGCATCGGTCCGGGCGATCGGCAGTCCGGTCAGGACTCGTCCGCCGGTGGTCCGGATGACGACATTGACGTACTCCTTGCGAATCACGCTGCCGGGGTCAACCAGGCTGATCAGCAGGAAGTCGCGATCCTGGCGGTTGGCGGTCGTCAGGTCGGGACCGATCTTCGCTCCCTCGCCAAACAGTTGATGACAGTTGGCACAAAGCTTCTTGAAGAGAGCCTGACCGGCGACGCGGTCTCCGCCCGCCGCCCGCAGGTCGTTGTTCAGCCGACGAACCTCGGCCAGTTTCTCTTCGCGTGTGGCTCCCTGCAATTTGCCCCAGTGCCTGGTCACCAGGGCATCCAGTTCCGGATCTCCAAAGAGCGCCACGCGGCGGATCTGCTCCACCGGAGTAGACGCGGCAGGGATATCGCCCCTGTCGACGGCGGTCAGCCAGGTCTTGGCGAAGTCGCGGCGGTCAAGCAGCAGATCACGCAGCGGTGAGTTCAACGGGCTCTCCGGATGACGCTGGTGGAGCGCGATCAACTGCGAGGCGATGCTGGCGTCGTCGAATCGCGACAGGATTTGCAGCGCCGCAATGCGAACTGAGTCGGGCTGATCCGCCGCAATCAACTGCAATGCCGGTTCGATCAGCGACCGATGTCCCGTTGGTCCGAGCATCGTCAGCAAGGCGACCCGACGGGGGGGACTCAACTGACGATCGAACGCTTCTTTTGAGGCCAGCGCAAACGGTTCGGGATGGCCGATGGCGACGGACAACTGTAACAGTGGCATCTGTTCCGGGGTCGACTTCCAATCGGCGAGCAGAAGCCGTGAGACCTCGTGGCTTCTGGCAATTTCCAGCCATTCTGGTGTCCGCAGGTCACGGGGAATCTCCTGCCAACCGAGCAGGACCTGTGGCCACAGGGATCGACGTGCGGAATCGTCCGGGGCCGCCTTAAACAATTGGGTGACAGAGTCGAGACCGGCGACCGTTCCCTCGGATGCGTAACGACGAGTCAGGCGAGTTAACAGGACGTCGCGTCCGAGTCGCGACTTCCACAATGAGGGACGGACGAATCGCTTCAGGACTTCGTCGCGTCCGGTGACGCTCTGTTTTTCGACGGCCCACCACCAGAGCAACGGGAGATACGGGTCGTCAACATCGAGATCACGATTGATGTTGGCATTGATGATCGGCATGGCTTGCCTGGCAATCAGTCGAGCCGCGGTACAGGCGAGTTGCTGGCGGACATCGATGGACGGTTCTTTTTCGGCGAACTTGTCGAGTCGGTGGGCCGTCTCCGGCGACAGGACTTTACCATCGCCAAGCAACCGGACTGTCCAGGATCGTACGGCGGGGTGCGGGCTGTTTAACAATTCGTCCGCCAGTAACTCGTTGAATCCTCCAATCCGGTTCAGTGACCACAGAGCCTCCAACGCGGCTGTTTCGTCGGCATGCTTAAGTGCGGATTCCTGGAAATCCGCTTGCAGCGAAAGTCGGTCTGTCTCGGGCAGACCCTGCCCGGGACGATCGTGTTGGGTGCGGGCGGAAATTCGACGCGTAAGTTCTTCCCGCGCGTGCCTCACGTACCACTGGCTGCGGTGCTGGTGCAGAGCCAGCAGTTCCCGGACATTCAGTTTCGCGAAGTCGATGGCGGGGACGGGTCTGGTTCCGGTCGCTGAAATGCGGTAGATCCGGCCGTTGGATCGATCCCAGTCGGCATCCGGATCGGGGTGGGCGGTCCGCGCATCACACCAGTCTGCCACATAGATTGCGCCGTCCGGGCCAACAGTCACGTCCGTCGGAGCAAACCAGGTGTCCTTGGTCGTGACCAATTCACCTCCGTGAGCGGTCTGAATTGTGGAGCCACGTGGCTGGATGGTGTGCCAGTAAACACCGTGCCCCAGCAGATCCCCCGCGATGTACGTGCCGCGATACGCTTCGGGGAACGAGTCCGCTAGATAGACAATCCCGCCGACGGTGACATGACCGCCGCGAAAGTTCTGGTGCGGCGTATGCTCGAAGTAACCGTACGCGTGTGGGTTCTGCAAGGCTCCGTGTTTGCCAAACGACTTCACGTAGTAGGCTCCCTGGACCCCATGCACCAGGATATGGGAACCGAAATTTGTACTGTAAAGCAGTCGTCCCGTCCGGTCGAAGTCGAGTCCCCAGGCGTTGCCTCCTCCTTCGCAAAACAACTCGAACTCTTGGGTGACAGGGTGATACCTCCAGACCCCCTGCTGGAATTCGAGTCCGCGGATATGGGCGGTGACAGTACTCCCCTGACAGCCGTAGAGCCAGCCATCGGGGCCCCAGGTCAATGAATTCGCGACGCTGTGGGCGTCCTCCATGCCAAACCCACTGAGCAATACTTCGGGATCGCTGTCCGGCAGATCGTCGCGATTGCGATCCGGATAAAAGAGCAAGTATGGCACCTGCAGTACGAAAACTCCCCCATGCCCGAATGCAAAGCCGGTCGCCAGATTCAGTCCGTCCACAAAATCCCTGGATCGGTCCATCCGGCCATCGCCGTCGGTATCTTCGAGAATGGTGATCCGATCCGCTCCGCGAGGCCCCCTGGGTGGCGGTTCGGGTACCCGGTCATACTTTGTGCGCGAAAAGCGATCGACCTGTACTCGTTGCAAACCTTCGGGATTCGGGTACTGCAGGTATTGGATGACCCACAATCGCCCGCGATCATCGAATTCAATCGCGACCGGTTGCCTGACCAGAGGCTCGGCGGCAACAACCCGGGCCGTGAATCCGTCCGGCAGTCGCATCTTTGCCACGGCTTCGTCGGGCGTCAGCCCTTGTGCCATGACGGGAACTGCCAACATCGGCAGACTGCACACGAGCGAGGATATGAGGAGAAATGCGCGTGCCATAAGGAGATCCGTGGGGAATACACCATTCCATGGCGATCTTACCCGGCGTTCCCTTCATATGCCAAACGGCGGCGAAAAAGCAGGCAGCTTAAGCATGACTTCCATCGCACGGGCCTCAATGCGGAAGTTACCAGCCATCGAAAAGGCTGTTGAAAAGCCGTTGAATTCAGCTGACACACCGGTGCCGATGTGGTGTTCCGAAAGCGCGGATTTAGCGCAGCACGTTGAACGTCACGCCCGGCCAGTCGTCTGTGCGAAATGGCGAGGCGGGATAGCCTTCCTTGTTGTACAGGTTGCAGTCGGGATTGTCGGCCCAGGCGTAACGGACGGCGACCGGTTGTGAGACTTGGTCCGAGGTGACAACGATCTTGCTTCCCACGATCGTGGCCCTGGCCCAGACGAATTTCTGATCGGTTCCGCTGATTGCAAAGCCCCGTAGTTCCGTTCCGCGCGCCACCAGGCCGCTGCCGACATGATAGAACTGCAAGTGAACTTCATTGCCGGCGATTGTCATGGACCGGTACAGGGGACCAGAAGCGACAATCGACTGGTTGTATGCGACCGACAGGGCCTGACGCGCCAGTCGACGCCCCACTTCCTGCTTGTTCTTCGGATGAATGTCGCGCGGGTCGCCGAGGTCAATCGTCACCGCCATCCCGGTATTGGGGGCCGACAGGGCATGTCGCTGCGCATCGCGTAACTCGGCCCAGGCGCTGGCTTCTGGGTCCGGTGCGTGGTCGGGTTTCGTTTTGTCGGGAATATAATTGGGAAGCTGGACAAACAGGAATGGAAAATCCCCCTGTCCCCACGTTCGTCGCCAGTCTTCGATCAAAGCGGGAAACAAGGTGCGATATTGATGAGCCCGGACGGCATTCTGCTCACCCTGGTAAAAGATGGCTCCCTTGATGGCGAACGGTTGCAGCGGAGCGATCACTCCGTTGTAGAGCACTGTTGCCCGCCCAGGGGTGTTTGCCTGGGCGGGGTCTTTGTTAGCGGCCGCGGTTTTCTCCAGCAATGGCACATACAGCGGATCGGACTTCAGCGTCGCATCACTGACCCACGACTCGGCACCACATCCACTGTAGGCCGCTTCAATCAGTCCGACGGGATGGTTCAGTCGCGAATGCAGTTCACGTCCGAAAGAGTAGGCCACTGCCGAGAAGTCACCGACCGTGTCGGGCGAGCATTCGACCCACTTCCCTTGAACATCCGATTGCGGTTCCAACGCGGTCTGACGCTCAACCTGAAACAGGCGAATTGTCGGAAACTTCGCGGCGGGGATTTCCTCCTTGCTGGCGGATTCAGACACCCTCAACTGCATGTTGGATTGGCCGGAGCAGAACCAGACATCCCCCACCAGCACATCTTTCAGCGTGACAGAATTCTTGCCCACAATTGTCACGTCAACCAAGCCAAACCGTGCGACCGCAGGATGACGCAGCGACCAGCGTCCATCGGCCGCTGCGGTCGCCATCACCGGCTTTCCGGCAACCGTCACGGTCACCAGTTCACCAGGTTCCGCCCAACCCCAGAAGGGAAGCTCGTGTCCCTGCTGCAGCACCATGTGATCGCCAAACACGGCCGGAAGTTTCACGTCCGCTCGCGATACACCTTCAGCCACAAGCGTGACCAAAGCGGCCAGAACGAGAGTGAAGAGCGAACGCATCGAACACGATTCCGGGTAAAACGCCAGACCTGGGACGGATAAACCGTACCGCACGCCGGGGGCATCAGCAAGCGGACAGACTTCCAGCGAACTTCACATGAACTTTGTGGCTCGAATGGTTGTCATTCGGACATCCGGTCGCATACTGTTCCTGCCGACGACTGATTTTCTCCGACAAAGGCCGTGCTCCCCGTGTCTGATACGCCTTCGAACTCGACTGCTGAGGCGTCTCTGGATCAGCCGACGTCTGACTCCCAATCCCATTCCACCAGTTCAACTTCTGGCGATGCAAGTTCACTGGCCGTGCGAGGGATTCCGGGGGGATACCGCGAACTGCTGGCCATTGCCGTTCCCCTGATTCTCAGCTCGGGAACTCAATCGTTAATGCATGTGATTGATCGGGTGTTTTTGACCTGGTATTCCGAGCCGGCGGTCGCAGCGGCACTGCCGGCGGGAATCCTGTTCTGGTCGTGCCTGAGTCTTCCGTTTGGTGTTGTTTCGTACACAAACGCGTTTGTAGCCCAGTACGACGGCGCGAAGCAGCCGGGTCGCGCGGCCAGTTGTGTCTGGCAAGCCGCGTATTTCGCCATTGTCTGCGGCTTGCTGGTGAGCATTCCCGCGTTCTGGTCGAACAGGTTGTTCAGTGGTATTGGTCACGATCCGCAAGTGCAAAAGCTGGAAGTCGAATACTTCGCCTGGATCTGCATGGGGGCCGCCCCCGCGCTGCTGTCGGGGGCGTTGTCCTGTTTCTTCAGCGGGCGTGGACAGACACGCCTGGTGCTGGCGGTGAACGCGGCCAGCATGGTGGTCAACGTCGTGCTGGATTACGGCATGATTTTTGGCAAAGGTCCGTTTCCGGAACTGGGGATGGCGGGAGCCGCAATCGCCACAAATCTGGCCAACGTGTTTGCAGTGCTCTGTTTCGTGGGACTGTTGCTGCGGCACGACGCTCGTGTGAAGTACTCCTTCTGGACGCACTGGCGGCTGGAACGGATCCTGATGTGGGACCTGTTCAAATTCGGCGGTCCCAGTGGCTTGCAGATGTTCCTGGACGTCGCCGGATTTGCGGCGTTCATGATGATCATCGGCAAGATTGGTCAGCGCGAACTGGCGGCCACCAATATTGCCTTCAACCTGAATACGCTGGCATTCATTCCCGTGATTGGTGTGGGAATCGCGGTTTCCACCCTGGTTGGACAGCGGATTGGTGAGGGACGTCCCGATATCGCCGAGAAGTCCGTCCTCAAAGGGTTCGTCCTGGCGGGCGGAATCATGGTTCTGTTCGGAGCAATTTACGTCCTGGCTCCCCAAGTTCTGCTAGCCCCGTACGAGTACGGGGCGAACAGTCACATTGTCGAATCGGTGGATGCTCTGACGCACGATCCGGGGACGGACCAGCCCCAGGCGAACTTCGCCGAAGTTCGGTCGGTGGTCATCATCCTGCTGCGGTTTGTGGCCCTCTATTCGTTCTTCGACGCGATGGCGATCATCTTCGGTTCCGCCATTCGAGCGGCCGGGGACACCGTGTTTTCGATGCTGGTCACGTTTGCCTGTGCCTGGGGTCTGCTGGTCCTGCCGACGTATCTCACGTGGGTGTACCTGGGCCAGGACCACAAGGAATCGCTGCTGTTCTGGAGCTGGGTCTGGTGCTCGGTTTACGTCAGTTCACTCGGCTTTATTTACCTGGCACGATTCCGGGGCGGCCGGTGGAAGACGATGACCGTGATTGAGCCGCCCGTGGGCTCAGCCTGAACTAGAATGAGCCGTTTTTCCGGACCAAAGGTCCAGCCGCTCATCGAGCCCGGCCCCTTTGGGCCGGGTCAGAGATCCTCAAAGTATCCAGAGGCCCAACGGGCCGACAGTTCATCGTTTGTGTCCGAAATCGAGGAAATCGCCACACCCCAGTGGCATACCGTCCTCCGCGCCGCACGTCCGGCGCCAACGGTGATCATCCTTTTCTAATCGAAACGGATCTGCCCGGAAACTGGATCACGAATCGCGCCCCGTTGCCTGTGGGAGGCCAAAGTCATGAGTTTACGACCACGGAACCTGGGATAGCAGCCTGTGGCAAAAGGGGTCTGACCCTTTGGAGGGCACTGAATTCACCTTGAAAACCGCGTGCCCGGAGAGGGTCAGACCCCTTTTGCCACAGGCTGATAGGCGGTGAAGCTCCAGGTGGGTTCGACGTTACTTCGCGGCGACCTTTTCCGGCAACTCGATTGCAGGTCCGACGCGCAGGTCGCGAAACTTCACGATGGTGCTGTGGTTCTGCAGTCCAAGGAATCCGTTGACGGAACGCAGTCCCAGCAGTGGTGATTCGGCGCTGGTCACATCCGTCACCATGTAACCGTTGTGCCAGGTTGTCACACGCTGGCCCCGGCAGTTGATTTCCAGAGTGTTCCATTCTCCGGGCGGGCGACTGACCCGTGGGTTGGCGCCGGCAATATCATAGATCGAGGCGGAGTATTGATAGTCCTTCAGCTTCAGGTGCTGAGGAGCGGCATCGTCCAGGACTTGCACTTCAAAACCGGCCACGGGCAGAGTGTCGTTGTCCCGATGATGGTTTCCATCCTTGGGAACCCGGACATAGATACCACTGTTGCCTCCGGTGGACAGGCGGTATTCCAGTCGCAGGTCGAAGTCCCCGAACTCGGTGGTGCTGCGCAACCATGGACCTTTCTGGCCGGAGCAGACCAGCAGTCCGTCTGTGACCGACCAGCAGCTTTCGGTCGCTCCGCCTTCCCCTTCCCAGCCGGTGAAATCACGTCCGTTGAACAGGGAGCGATATCCCAATTCCACGACTTGCACGTTACGCAACAGGAACTGGCCGCCATTGGGAACTTCCACCTGGAATCCAATGTATCCATCCGAGGGGTGCAGGCCGCCCACGGAGTAAGCGGGTTGCCCGTTGATGGTCAGCGACACGGTTTCGCCAACCACGCGCAGATCGAACGCATTCCAGTCGCCGGCTTTGACCAGTCCGGAGCTTTGAGCGCCCGGCAGTGAACTGATGTTCCCTTCTTTTCCCTGCAGCAGATTGACCTGGTGTCCGGACTTGGGAAACGGCTTTCCGTCGCGACCCGCGCGAATGTAGATCCCCGCATCGTAATTGGCAGCCTGGAGCGACTTCCATTCCACGTGCAGTTCAAAATCCCGATAGGAAAGATGGCTGCGCAACCAACCGTGCCCGGCCTTCAATCGCAGGCAGCCATCGACGATGTCGACATCGCAGTCATTTTCGACCGCCCAGCCATGCAGGGAAACACCGTCAAACAGGGATCGGGAAACTCCGGGGACCGGTTCGGCAGCATTGACGAGTGGCGATGAAATCAGCGTCGCCAGCACGAGGACGGATGAAGCGATGCCTGTTGTCGGAACAAAGCCGGCCATGCGAAGTCTCCAGGGGATGGAAAGGGAGGGACCGGGCTTTGCCCAACAAATGGGGTCAGACCCCTACCACAGGTATCCGAAATGCGGGGAAGCCACAGCGGGAGGGGGTCAGACCCCATTTGTTGGGCAAGGCCGATGGACCGACATTATTCATTGCAATTCGAAAAAAGAAAACCCGACCGAGTTCGGTCGGGCTTCTTTGACGAGGTGTCATCGTCGTGCCGTGTGCCCCCCGGCCACGGCATCGACGAGAGAACTCATCGTCCCCCTGATCCCAGGAAACTGAACAGCCCCCCCTTGCGCGGGGCCTTCTTGTCTTCGGTCTTTTCTTCAACCTCGGCCGGACCATCCAGGCTTTGCACCAGTTGCAGAATGCTTTTCGTGACCCTGGCTTTCGGGGCCTGCGTGATCAACGGAACACCGTTGTTGCGAGCCTCGACCATGGTGGCATAGTCATTGGGAATGGTCGCGAAGATTTCGCGCCCCAGCGTTTCCAGGGCCTTGTTCAGACTGATCGTGTTTTCGTCCAGTCCCATTCGATTGACGACGACCTTGACCTTGTCGTACAGCCCCTGCTTGCGTTTGAAGTACTGCATCAGCCGCACTGCATTTCGAAGCGACGGCAGGTCAAGCTGGGTGACGATCAGGATCACATCCGAAAGTTCCATCGCGGCCTGGTCGAGCGGGGTAAAGGTCTTGCTCAGGTCGATGACCAGGTGGGTGAATGTGGCCTTCAGCAATGAAATCACCCGCCGCAGCTCATCGGGGCCGATCGGTGGATGATCTTCCATTTCGACCGGCCGCGGCAGCAGGAATGCGCCGCAGTCGTGCTTGGTCAGAGACCGCTTCAGCAAGGCATAGTCCAGGCGGTTGATATTGTCGGCGACATCCTGAATCGTGTAATCCGGGATGATATCCAGCCAGACATCGGCATCCCCCAGCGCCAGATCCAGATCGATCACTGCGACGCTGCATCCCGGCTTTTGTGCGAAACTGCAGCCCAGGTTGATCGCCAGCGACGTACAGCCAATCCCGCCGGAAACGCCGGCTACGCTGATGATCTGGCTGGCCCGGGTCGGTCCCCCTTCCCCGGCGTTTTTGTTAACCACCTGTCGGATTCGTTCCAGGGCTCCCAGGAATTCTTCGAGCTTCAAGGGACTTGTCAGGAATTCCTTGGCCCCGTTGCGAACCGCCTGCAGGATCAGGCTGCCTTCCTGATGACTGCTAATTGCCAGGATCTGGCACGCGGGGTGGTTCTGATGAATACTCCCGATCAATTCGATCCCGCGGTTCTGATCGGAATCGAGAGCCACGAGTGCGATGTCCGGTTGAGTCTGCAACAGAACATCGTTGAAAACGTCGTATCGCGAGCACTCGGCCTCCAGCCAGACCGTGTCGATCCCGAGCAGCAGGGTTTTTAATGCATGTCGCGTGACGTCGTTCGGGTCGACAATCGCGAGCCGGATGACGCTTTTCATGGAAAAAGAACCTCTGTTTGACACATGGACGGCCGTGGCCACCGGAGATCTTGTGAATCGACCGCGCGCCGCTAGGAGCCGTATGATGAACGCAATTCTGACAACATAACCATAGCACAGATCGACGGGTCGGCAGGCGCCAACCGGGTTAGTTAAAACGGGGTTTACGGATTGGTGTCGGCTCCGCCAGTTTGTTCGCAGAAGCCGGTTCGACCCGGTTGCCTGACGATGACTGTTCGACCGATTTGAAACCAGCCTGTGTGGCGCTGTCGCCGGACATCTTGACATCGTATCGCGACGGAATCGATTTTGAGGTTCGGGGCGGCTTTGAGCGGGCAGACACGGACGGATCAGGGGCCGGTGGTACCGCTTCAGCGGGCACGACACCCGGCGGCGCAATCAGCCCTCCGCCTTGAGTCGGTGCCGGCGCCGGGACGGATGACGGTGCTGTGGTGGGAGCGGGAACATAGTTCTGAGGTCCGAGCGTATTCCCTCCCCACGGGGTGTCTGCATGGACCTTCACGGAGAAATTCGGATCGCAGGCACCGCCCAAACCGTCACATTCCGGGCCATAATTCGGCACTTCATTCAGACCGTTCAGATACAGTTCGCGGTCAGTCGGAAACGTCGTGGTCCGTCCGGGACCAATGGGCGGCATCTGGTCGGCTGACAGCGAGTTCACGTATTCGGGTGTGATCATGATGATCAGTTCCACTTCGGAATGGTCATACTGCTTTCTGCTGAATGCCGCCCCGACGACCGGCAATTCTCCCAGGAGCGGCGTTTTCTGAACCGTGGATTGAATCCGCGTGGTAATCAGGCCTCCCAGTACCAGTGTCTGGCCGAAATCCATTTCGACGGTGGACTGCACGCGCCGCCGGCTGATACCGGGAACGGTGGTGCCGTTCAGGGTGATGGCATTGGCGACGTCCTTTTCACTGACTTCGGCATAGACCTGCTGTTTCAACCGGGTTGGACTGATCACGATGGGCAGCGCCTGCAGGATCACGCCGAATTCCCGCCAGGCGATGGTAACCGTTCCCAGGCTTTGCGGTACGGGAATGGGGAACTCGCCCCCGTTGTCCAGTTGGGCCGCTTCGCCACTGCGTGTCACCAGCACTGGCTCTGCCTGGATTTTCAAGAGGCCTTCGGTTTTCAGGGCCTGCAGGAATCCCTCGAAACCAAAATGATTTCCCGTGATGCCGATCCCCATCGAAGTGGGATTCGCACTACTCGGGGCAATCGTCGCTGTTGGGATTCCGCCGATGGGAGCGGTCAGGGCTGACAGTGGAGTGATCGGTCCCGGGGTGCTGGCGACCGCGGCGTTCTTGCCCAGCACGGCAAAATTCAGGCCGAATTGTCGCAGTTTGGATCTCTGGACTTCCAGCACCTTGACGCGCAGTTGAACTTCCTGGGGACCGCCGACACGAATCTGGTTGACCACGTTTGGCGAGTACAATTGCGCCAGTTCTGTGATGCTGGCGATTTGTTGCGCGTCGGTCACCCAGCCACGCAGCAGCACGGCGCTCCCCCGCAACATGGTGGCCTGAATCGCCGAATTCGGGAAGGCACGGTTGAGGACCGATTGCAGCAGTCGCGCATCGCCAGAGACAAACACTTCGATGGTGTGAACCTGCTTGTTTCGATCCGTCACGACCATCGTCGTCACACCCTGTTCCAGGGCCTGCACGCGCAGTTTGTTCTTGTCGAGTGCGATCACATTGATCACCTTGGGATCAAAGCCGTCCACCTGTGTCAGCCATTCCTTGAATTCGATGACCTTGGTGGTCCGCTCGATGACTTCGATCGAAGTCTTCGGGGCAACGATCTGAACCGCCTCACCGATGGGCACCCGCGGCGGTGACAACGATGGTGGAGTCTCCTGTCCGAAGCCGATGCCGGTCAGCGAAGTCGCGCAGACGGCCGCCAACAGGCATTGACTGGCCGTTCGACGAATGGAGATGAAAGCTGACATCCGAATACCTCGACTGGAAAAACGCAACTGAAAACCAAGGCGCTTGTCGTTGGGACGGATTACTGTCCGTCTAACGTGGACCGTACAATCACCTCGATCGAGTATTGATGATCACCGCGATCAAATGCCTTCAGGGTGGTGGATCCCTGAGAGAGTCGCTGGATCCGCAGGCAATTGGGGCGGACGGCTGTGACGCGAATCAGCTTGGGGTCGAAGCCCTTCACGGTCTTCAGCCAGTCGGGGTATTCCAGCAGCGTGTCGCCGTGAAGTTCGATGCGCCGGGTGGAGGCGTCGATCTGTTGAATCGCCGTTGACGGATTCACCGGGGGCTCGGCCGCCAGGATTCCGCCAAAAGCAAAGCCGCACAAGATGACAGTCGGCAGCAACCGAACTTTCATGGCGCGGCAAGTTGTTTGATTCATTGGCATCCCTGCACCTCTTCCTGACCCTGGCGTTCCCATCCTGGAACGCTTTCCTTCTTCAGTCGATTGTGGACTCGGGTTCTGTTGATTCCGGTTCGTCTTTCAGCGTGTCTTCTACTGTGTCCGTACGTCGGATCAGCGACGTCGACCGCGTTTGTGCCGACTTGTCCGTCTTCTGGCGTCGCTCGAAGAACTTGAGCGGATTGGTCCACGGCTGTCCCTCGTCACCCGAAGTTGGTCGGGAGTCTGCGTTCTCTTCGGGCCAGTCAATCTCTTGAACTTCCTTTTGGTCGCCCTGGAAGATTTCGATTCGCCATGTCCGCCGAACCGCCTGTTCACCCACGGCAGTCACGGCCTTGGAGGTTTCGGGAGACAGATAAGATCGAAATGCAGACTTTGGCTTGGCACCGACGGCCACCTTGGCCTCGACTTTTTCCGGTTCGTCTTCCTGGCCCGACAGTGACCGTGCCAGGACACTCAGAGAATCTTCGTTCAGGTCGCCGACATTGGCGAGTTTCTTGTCAGAACCAGATCGCAAGGCCAGTTGCAGATTGCCATTACTTTGTTTGTTGGCCAGTTGAATCAGTTGTCCCTGCAGGGGGTAAACCAGAAAGGAGACATTTTTGACATCAGACGCTTTGGGATCCTTGGAGGCTTCGGAACCGACAATTCGGCTGTCCACGGCGAAGACCTGGATGCACTGCAACACTGGCTTCGACTGCATTCGCTTTCCGCCACCTTTTTGAGGAACTTCAATCACGGCGCTGATATCCACAAAATTTCCGGGGCGCAGCAGACCGCTGTGAGTCATCGTGGCCGTCACTGGAAGTGTCACCACCCGCATTTCCGCAGGGATCTGGATTTCCAGGCCATATTCGCCTTTGTTCCCCAATTCCGATGCCAGTATCGGCTGTCCAGGTCCGACCCGATGTTTCAGGGATCGGTCTGCAAACTCCTCTTCTGATTGAATCGCCCCTTCCGGTATCGCGTCGGCGGGCCATTCCTTGAACCCAATGTTCGTCTTGTCCAGGCGCACACCCGCTTCAATGTCTGTTCTGGCCACCAGGATCCGGGTCTTGGTGACCGGTTTCCCGGACAACATCTGCTGAACACCGATCATCGCCACCAGTCCACAACCAGCGGCGACCAACAGCAGCATCAGTGATTTGTTTTTCATGGTTTCGGTTCCGCAGGAAGGGTCATGGCCGAGGCTGCCCCTGAAACTGTCCGTCAATCTCCTCGTGCCGGTGGATCTTCCGCGGTACGCACGCGCCTACTCGGTACGTCAAGATCGACCGGTCGAAGTCAAACTCTTCAGCATTTAACGATGCTGTCGGTTGTAACGATGGTAACCCGTCGGATGGATCCAAGGTTTGGCCAGGGAAATCCATCCAAAATGCCATCGTTTTCGGAAACATAGCTCAAGGTTTTCGAGCACGCTGCCGAAATCGCGGCCCGGACATGCAAAACAGCCCGCCAGTGGATTCCGGCGGGCTGGAAAATAGTTATTCAGGCGTCGGCGGTCAGATTTAGATCAGGCCCGCGTAGACAAAGTAGATGATGGAGCCGATGCAGATCGGAATTCCATACGGCAGCAGGTACATCGTGGGCTTGCGTTCCTTGGCCGTGGCGAACAGCGCCCGCGGATTGCGGACGATCATGATTTCGTAGGCAATCTGCACGAACTGACGTGCATGATGCTGGATCCGGCCACTGAACAGGATCATCACCGCAGCCATGATCGCCCCGACAACGACAGTCACGGCGAATGCATAACAGGTGGTCGTCGCCCCCAGCCAGGCACCAATGCCGGCCATTAATTTGACATCTCCGGCCCCCATTCCACCGATCGCATACAGCGGCAGCAGACAAAGTAGTCCCCACACAATGCCGTTGAAGCTGTCGGCGGCCCCGGTCCAACCGGACGCAACTGAATGGTACAGAAGTCCCGACAGGACCATGGGGAATGTAATCCAGTTGGGAACCTTCAGCTGCTTGCCGTCGATGTAAGCCGCGAAGATCAGCACCGCCGAGACGAGCTTGACTTCCCAATGCGCGAACAAGAACTGTTGCCAGTCCATGATCTATCTACCTTTCTGAACGAGTGAGGGTAACCGTCCCAGGAAGCCTCCGGCTTCCCGATCTGCCGAAACATCAGTGCTAGCAGCCATTCCGCTGGCCTGCGGCCAGGTTCACCAGGCAGACGACCAACACCACGGCGCTGGAAATCCACTGGAGAAGCTGGCTGCCGGTCATTTCGCACCAGAATGGAAACATGCAAGGTCATCCTTTCGAGTCATTGTTGCGACCGGACTCAGTCGGCCGTTGGATTCACCCGCCCAGTCGGAAAGATTCCGACTGAGCGAATTGGAAGCCAATCCCACAAGCCGGGGATTAGAGATTCAGGGCGTTGTTGGCCGACCCGAACTTGGCATTGGCGCTTTGGCCGATGCTCTGGACGGCACCGATGCAGACGATGACGATCAAGGCCAGCATGATCGCATACTCGACGGCGGTTGGACCGTCTTCCGACACCAGGAAATTCTTGACGCTGTTCACAAACTTGCTCATAGCTTCCCTCTCTGTAATTCTTGCCGTAGTCCCGCACCCGTTTTACGGCAGCTATCGATTGGACCGATTGTGCCGACTGCGCTACGTCGCGCACGGCTCAATCGTTCCGGCACCCCGAATGGGAATTCACGGTCGTCTGAAATTCATGTGGAATCACGACGCCCGTAGACTCAACCTAGGCCACAAAAACGACGAGGCAAATTCTTTTTGGAATTTCTGCAAAAATCTCTCGTCCCCGCTGTGGCCCAATGACCTCGTGAACCGCACGGCGCTAACCGCAGGTGTCTTCTCGATCCCATTTCGCCCGGGAAATTCAGCCTGTTTGACGCTCGGCTTACTTCGCGCGGAGCGCGAAGGCTACTATTCGAACGGTTGAAGTGGCCAGGTCACACGATGACTCTTGAAAGTAGCATTCACGCTCCGCGTGACGAACGCCGAACGTCGAATCGACTCTCGGAAATCATTCTGGCAACGCAAAGCCGAGGGCCGACAGGCCTCGGACTCTTCTCAACGCAACATTGGCGTGATGGAAGAGTGGGGCTGCCCCGGCTGCAGTCTGCCGCCAGCGATTGGACTTGATTGGTCACGGTCAGTATCTTCGTGGCGATTGTTCGCACGTCACCCGGGAGTCTCACGGATGCCGCACCGACTGAGGGTCCGAGAGCTCGTTGCCATCGGCCTGTTTCTGATCAAGTGGCTGGTCTTGGCGATCCCGCTGGGAATGTGCGTCGGTTCCGCGTGCGTCCTTTTTCTGTGGGCATTGGATGCAGCCACAGCTCTGCGCATTCAACAACCGGGCCTGTTGTACGCGCTGCCGATCGCGGGAATCGCGATCGCATGGCTGTACCGGCAATATGGTGAATCCGTCGTGGCCGGGAACAATCTGATTGTGGAAGAGATTCACGAACCGGGTGGTGGCGTGCCACTGCGAATGGTGCCCCTCGTCCTGGTCGGTACGGTCATTACGCACCTGTTCGGAGGTTCGGCGGGACGGGAGGGAACTGCGGTCCAGATGGGTGGCAGCCTGGCCAGCGGAATGACGAAGATTGTTCCGGGGCTGCAGCGCAGTGATGTTCGACCAATGTTGATGGCGGGGGTTGCCGCAGGGTTCGCGGGCGTGTTCGGAACACCTGTCGCTGCGATGATCTTTGCGCTGGAAGTGTTGTCGATCGGACGGATCAGCTATGTGGCGATCCTTCCCTGCTTGATTGCTGCAATTGCGAGCGACCAGACCTGCCTTGGCTGGGGGATTGAACATACGCACTATCACGTCGCCAGTTCGCTGCCATCCAGCCCCCTGTTCCACGTCGCCGCCGTCGACCTCGCCTTGCTCGGCAAGGTTTGCCTGGCGGGAATTGCATTTGGCCTGACAAGCATGGCGTTCGCAGAAGTGATTCACGGACTGCAGCGACTGTGGCGCAAGACAGTGCCGTGGCCATTACTGCATCCAGCACTGGGCGGCCTGATCGTGATTGGCCTGGTCTTTGTCGTGGGAACACGCGACTACCTGGGCCTGGGAGTGTCGTCCGCGGACCCGGATGCAGTCACCATCGTCAACTGCTTTCGCGACGGGGGGGCGGGCCATTGGAGTTGGCTGTTAAAACTGCTGTTTACCGCTGTGACATTGAGCAGCGGGTTCAAGGGAGGCGAAGTGACGCCGCTGTTCTTTATTGGAGCGGCGTTGGGTAACACGTTGGCTTGGATCTGTGGAGCCCCGGTGGATCTGTTCGCCGCATTGGGATTCGTCGCTGTCTTTGCGGGGGCGACCAATACACCGCTGGCGTGCACCGTCATGGCTGTCGAATTATTTGGCGGCGAATTCGTCGTCTATTATGCCACGGGGTGCCTGCTGGCGTACGTATTCAGCGGTCATTCGGGAATCTACCTGTCGCAGCGTGTCGGCACCCATAAACTTGGCGCTGCCGACTTTCCGGCGGAAACAACCCTGCGCGATGTCCATCGCATCAGAGATCAGTGATTTGGTGTGTCCGCCGGCTCATCTTCGTGCATCCACCGAACGAGGATCGGCGACAGGATAAGCAACAATACCCCTGAGACCGTCCCGGCGATGGCGATCTGCCAGAAGACGTCGCCGTAGACATGCACGGTCTTGAGCGGCAGTGGAATCGTTGATTCGCCACCGCCTTCGTGACCAACCCCCGTCAACATGGCGATCAACCCCGCCAGGTAATTGGAAAACGCCGTGGCCAGGAACCAGGCTCCCATCACGGTGCTGACCATCCGCACCGGCGAAAGCCGAGTGACCATCGACAGACCGACGGGCGACAGACACAACTCACCCGTGGTATGAAGCATATACCCGATCAGCAGCCAGCCCACGCCCACAATGCCGTGGGACGAGCAGGTCTTGGTACCCAGCCAGAATGCACCGAATCCGAGTCCCAATTGCAACAATCCCAACGAAAACTTGATGGCTGTGTTTGGCTCCAGACGACGCCTGGCCAGGAATGTCCAGATCATCGTCAGTGGCAGACCCAGGAGCAGGATGGTGATTGGATTTGTCGCTTGGAAAATGCTGGCTTTCACTTCACGGCCGTCGACTTTCATCCCGACCATATCTTCAGTCACCGTCACGGACTGCAGCGTCGCATGCAGTTCCTTGGCCAGCATCGCGCGCTGCAGATGGTCATTCCAACCGGCGGATTTATCGTCGTGGGTCGGTTCCGTAGCTTTTTGATTGCTGGCATCATCGGCGTCGGGGACCGGATCGCCTGCCGCGGGTTCCGCAGGCTTGGCAAGTTGATCGATCAGCTTCAGCGATGCTGAATTGACCAAGGACGTGATTTCGTCGCGGGTGGCATTTGCCGGGGCTGACATGACCGTTTCGCGCGCGATCGACTGCGCGCGATCAACCATGGTCCGATTCCAGGTGACTCCCGCAACAGTACGTCCTAAAAAGGCGGAAGTGACGGGCAGTCTTTCCAGCGTCTGACCCACGTCTGTGGACGTCAGCCGACGACCACCGATGATGCGATCCACATTGCGATCCGTGAAGTTGTTGACCGAACTGCCCGCCTGCTCGAAAAAGGCCCAGAACAGCATCGAGAAGAACATCAGGATCAGAACGACGTACATTCGTTCGCGTTCCACACGCTCGGCTTGAAACGCGTCGGCAATCATCATCACCAGCGCCCCGCCACCGAAGACACCCAGCAGAACACCCGCCAAACCCGTGTTTTCCAGCAGGATGGCGGCGACCGGCACAGCGACCGCCGTGCCCAGGTAGACCGCAACGTCAGCCCGCAGCCAGGGCAGCAGGACTACAAATCCCCCCACCAGCATCAGAATCACGGCCCCTTGAGTGTGGGGCATGATGACGTGTTGAATCAGCATGATGGCAGCAATCACAGCCAGGTAAAACGGTACGAGTTGAGCATGCAGCTTGGGAACAGCCAGCGCGGCCAGGCGGGCGGGATCCCGCGCCAGGCCCACATGAGCAGGAAGTCCGCCGCCCGCCAGCGCTGCGACGGCGATAAACGCGGCAACGAGCAGTGCGATCCCCACGGGCGCGTTCACCATCAGTTGCATCGGATCACCGTAGTGGAACCAGACCATGCTGCCGGATGTCGCAATCGCCGTCAGCAGGATCAGGATCTGTGACAACTTGCGATCCGCCACAAACGTCATCAGACCGGTCAACATTCCGATCGTCGCCAATCCAAATCCATAGTGCCAGCCAAACGTTTCCCCGACGTAACCACAAATCAACGGGGACATCGCGGCCCCCAAGTTGATTCCCATGTAGAAGATCGTAAAGCCGCTGTCCCGCAGCGGACTTCCCTGGGGATACAACCCCCCGACCATTGTCGAGATATTGGGTTTGAAGAAGCCATTGCCGCAGATCAACAGTGCCAGAGCTACGGAAAACGCGGTCTTGTCTTCGAAGGTCATCAGCAGGTGCCCGGCTGCCATCAACATTCCGCCCAGAATGACGGCCCGGCGGGTCCCCAGCAGTCGGTCCGCCAGCATCCCGCCCAGGAACGGTGTCGCATAGACCAGAGCGGTATAGGCTCCGTAGATCGCATATGCCGAGGCATCATCCAGCTTCAAAAACCCCTTTGTCATGTAGAACACCAACAGCGCCCGCATCCCGTAGTAGGAGAATCGCTCCCACATTTCGACGAAGAACAGCAGAAACAGACCACTCGGGTGACCGAGCCTGGTGGAGGTACTGCCTTGTGGCAGGGTCAAATCCGTGGACATGAAACCCTCGGCTTTGGGCGGAAGTTTTTGAATTCGGAACAATCGGCGGAATTCGTGAAGCAGAACTTGAGCGAATTCCTGTGAAAACGATGACGCGGGAAGGATTGAAGCGAATCGCCACCTTCGTTTCCAGTCTGGATCCCCTCGAGTTTTCGGGAATGCCCCCGGATTCCAGCGATTCCGGCACTGCGGCGAATTCAGCCGGTTTTCAGAGGCTGTTGCGGAATCCTTTCGGAAAGCGCGATTCAGAGACAGATTCTGGACTTTACGTACTT
This sequence comes from Planctomycetota bacterium, assembly GCA_018242525.1. Classification (GTDB taxonomy): domain Bacteria; phylum Planctomycetota; class Planctomycetia; order Planctomycetales; family Planctomycetaceae; genus Schlesneria. The sequence goes on from JAFEBS010000062.1 coordinate 64,713, forward strand.
TTCCGTTTGACCTACCTTCCGGCCCACTTGCTGAATGAAATCAGCCTACCACCCGCCTTTCAAAGAAGGAGTTTTGGATGCGCAAGTTTGGTGTATGTCTCGCGTTGACCGGTGCCGCGGTCTGGTTGACCGGTTGCGGCATGCAGTTTGGTGGCCAGTCCTCGTCACGCGGTGGCCTCGCGGTGGTGGATCTAGACAAGGTTGCTGCCGAAACCGGCCGCAAGTTTGAAATGGACCAGGCATTTGAAGTCACAAAAAACTCGGTCAATCAACAATTGGCCAAGCTCACGAATGAAGCCCGCGGCGTCCTGGAAGCCAAGTTGAAGGAAGCCGAAGCCAAGGCCAAGGAACTGGGTGAAGACGCCGCCCTGGAAGACAAGCAGAAGGTCGGTCAGATGACCCTGAACGCCCGCAACAACCTGGCCCAGGTCCAGAACGTGGCCGGTTCCAAGCTGAATGAATACAAGCAAGTTCAGATTGCCACGTTCCGCAATGAAATCAAGCCGTTGCTGCAGGAAGTGTCCGCCAAACGTGGCCTGAGCATCGTGATTCCGAAGAACGATGGTCTGCTGCTGGCTGTTGATCCCGGTGTCGACATCACCGATGACGTGATCAAGGCATACAACGCTAAGCGTCCAACACCAGCAGCCGCAGCACCTGTTCAAGCAGCGGCTGCGGCCCCTGCCGCCAAGAATGCCGAAGCGCCAGCCAAGAAGGAAACCCCCACCCGGGCTGCTTCCAAGGCCGCTGCTGACAGCGACAAGCACTAGGACTTCGTCAGCCGCAGGGCTCTCCTGCACCGAACAATCGGGAATGTTCAGGAAGAGTCAGCGCGAGCGAACAGATCGCCTCCGACGTCCCTCGTCGGAGGCCTCTTTTTTCGCCGGAACTCGGCGCGCCACCGCACTCATGGCGCGCCGGGAGTGTCGAACCGCATCTCACCAGAGGCTCGGTCGAATTACTGGAAGTCAGCCGCTGACTTGTGCAAATCTCTGTGGCATCGCCACTTCATCTTTCGTCGTAGACCTTCACTCGATGAAACGACACCCGCTTCTCAACACAGGCACGTGGCGCGGTCGTGTGCTGTGGTTCGTGTGGTTCAGCCTGGCATGCATGAACTCTGCCCGGGCGCAGCCGCCAACTTTGTCAGCACCACCATCTGGCATGCCCGCTGTCGTGCCAATCCCCATCCCGGGACATTCCATTCCCGTCCGAGGCCCCTGCGATCCCAACTACTGGATTGTCAGTGCCCGCTGCTGCAAGAACCAGTTGGACTGCGGAAAGCCCTGTGGCTTTCAAGTGTATCGCTTCGATGGACCTGGTGGCGGCCGCGTCAGCAATCTCAACGACCTGTACGCCTCACTGCAGCCGGGAATCCCGATCTGCTTCATGGTTCATGGCAGTTTCGTGATTTGGGAATCGATGTTGCGCGACAGCGCCGGAACGTATCGCTGGTTGCGAAACGCCGCTCCCGATCGACCGGTCCAGATGATTTTCTTCACCTGGCCCAGCGACGACACGTCCAACTGGCTGCCGAACGCCGTCGACACGGTCGACGCCCGGCGACTGGGACACCGGGCCGAAATGAATGCACTGTACCTGGCGGACCTGGTCACCCGGGTGCCCGATCACAATCCGATCAGCCTGATCGGTCACAGCCATGGTGCACGGATGGTGTCAGCCGCATTGCATCTGCTGGCGGGTGGGACCGTGGACGGGCGATGCCTTCGCGGCGGCCAATACCACCATCAGCGAATCCGGGCCGTCCTCGCTGCGGCGGCGATGGATCATCACTGGTTTAATCCCGGTGAGCGTTACGGCCTGGCACTGTATCGCGCCGAGGCCGTCATGAATCTGCGAAATCGACTCGATTTTCCCCTGATCTTTCATCCGACGCATCAGTTGTTCGCCCGATCGGCACTGGGGCGAACGGGAGTCACCTGGCTCGACGAACGCCGACTGGGCTGCGACGCGTGCCGGGTCGCGGAATGTGACGTCACCGGACTGGTTGGCATGCGTCATTACTGGCCATACTACTATCGGGAACCCGAAATCGCGTGTGCCATCCGGCAGTACGTCTATTTCGATAAATGATTCGGGAAATGACAACAGCCGAACTGGATTCCGTAACGCAACTTTAAAAAGCGTCAGCGAGGGAATTGATGGCGTTTCCCGATGACTCCCTCGTTGACACTTCGGATTACATGCCTAAAGCAAGTGCCATTGGGCGCTAGCCCAATGGCACTTACTTTGTGAGCCGCAGGTTGTTCGGAGTCGAGTGAGAATGCACCCGCGGCTAGCGCCGTGCGGCTCACAATGCAACCCAAAGCGTCAGCGAGGCATCGCGTGAATTCCCGCCCTCGCTGACGCTTCGGGTCAATACTTGGCCTGATGGCACCCAGCTCACCTGGAACTATTTCCGTATGTCTGGGATCAGTCCTCAGCGGCGAGTTGCGGGACGGTGAGCGGTCTGTTCCACGATGGATTGTGAAATCATGGTCCGCAGCTCAACCAGGGCGGGGGTCAATCGGCCCGAAAGTCGCCCCAGAATCGCTCGGTCATCCGCAGACTGGCACTGGATCAGGTACTTGTAGGCTGTCCGCCAGTGCTCGTACGTTTCGTCGATTTCCCGCTGCAATTGTGACACGGGCACGCCTCGCACAAGATCGTTGTGGATTGCCGCAGACTGTGCAGACAATGTCGAGGTTTCGTTTCGACACGCGGCAGAAAAGGACTGGGGATCAATCGCCAGCCAGTTCTTCGTCGACTGATCCAACTGCTCGGTCAAAACCGTGATCGACGCCGCCAGTTCAATCGCAGCGCTGCGATCAAAGTCTTCCCGTTGAACATGCAAGGCCGAACGAATGGTTTCGACAGACTGTTCGATCCTCATCAGGACCGCAACCGCGCGATCGCTGTTGATCACGCCGAAGACGTCCGCAAAACTTCGGTTGGCATCTTCGATGTAACCGAAAGCCTCGATCAGATGGTCCTCATCCTCATTTCGATTCACGCTGTCGACGAAGTGTTCACAGACACCGTAGAATTGGTCCGCCGTCGCCAGGGCACGTCCGGCCTTGGGCAGGTGCATCACCAGTTTCAACGGCGTACGAGCGAAGAATTCATCAATGTCCTTCTTCAGGGACGCCGCGAGGAACGTCAATTGAGAACGGTCGATCGTCTGCGGCAGTAAAAGCAGTTCATGCATCTTCGTTGCAGACTGGCTGACACGGCGGATGTCACGTTCCAGGTAGCTGTTGTCCTGGGCTCGCAAGGCCGTTGCCAGCGGTCGCCAGATCGCCTCAAATTGTTTGAATTCGCGGGCCAGGACCGTCGAATCCAACTGGGAGTCCCCGCTCAGGGAAACGATGGTCAAGATCTGCTGCCGGGCTTTTCCCGCCTGGATCTGCAATTGTTGAGTCTGCTGTGAGCGTGCCAATTCGGACGCGATTTCTTCCTGAAGGTTCTGCAGGCCACGCGCCAGGCCGGCGGCTTCCAATCCCAGTTCCTGCCGGTTGATTTGCGGCTTGGTGTTCAGAGCATTGCGAAGCTGCTGATCCAGTGAAGTCAGGTTGGCGATCGAGTCCCGAGTTTCCGCTGGCAGACCGCGAACACTCTGCAGCTTGTAAGCCAGTTCGCGCCAGTCGGCATCCAGTTGCTCGAATTCATCCAGGACCGCGTGGTGATCACCCAGTTGACTGGCGCGGCGATCCAGCCCGATCGCTTCGGCACTGACCGTCAAGGCGTCCGTATACAAGGAACGCAGTCCGGGAAATCTGCTGATCTGGTCGTTCATGGAGTACGTCAGTTGCGATGCGTTCTCCGAAAAACTCCGCAACAGGGGGCGCATGGCTTTCATTTCCGGGGTCACGCCGCCAGCAGGATTGCCAGGAACTGTCTGACGACGTCCATTGCCAAACCGATTCCTGTCCTGCAGCGAATCGCTGTATTCGTTCAGGAGTTCTCGGGTCTCTTCGCGGGTATAGGTGGCTCGGGTGGCGGGAATTCCCTGCGCGTTTGCAGGAAGCGAGGTGCTCCACAGACCTGCACCTCCCAAAACCAATGCCGCCCAGTGCGTTGCGTATTTACGTGCAAGTCCATTTGAGTCACAGCGAGACATGCTTCAAGATCCTTCCTGAAGTGGATGAGTTCGGCAAGCGAAGTGTTGCGCCGATCACGCAAGCTTGCCGCGGGGAAAATAGCCAAAACTGCCGATTCCTCCAAGATGAAGTTTGGTGAATTATTAAAAACTAGTAAGAATCTGGAGTGGTATTCCCAAGTGAGCCGGGTGCCGTCAGGCCCCGGATGGTTGCTTTGCGGACGATGCCACTCGTCCGGGGGGCTTTGCCCAACAAATGGGGTCTGACCCCCTCCCACTGTGCCTTCCCCGCATTTCGGATACCTGTGGTAGGGGTCTGACCCCATTTGTTGGGCAAAGCCCGTCCGGGGCCTGTCGGCACCCGGCTCACCTGAACTATTCCCCCATTTGCGGGTACTTCGCCAAGACGCCTACGTCAGCGGGATCGGCCACTGCATGCCACAGGTGATCCCCCCATCGACATAAATGACCTGACCGGTCATGTATCGCGAGGCATCACTGGCCAGGAAAACAGCGGCACCCACCATGTCGTCGGGGTTGCCCAGTCGCCGCAACGGAGTGTTGGCCTTGCCCCACGCCTGCATCGTGGGGTCCGACCACAGCTTGTTGGTCAGGTCGGTCAGCACAAAGCCTGGCGCGATGGCGTTGACCCGGATGCCATGGTCACCCCATTCCATCGCCATGCCGCGGGTCATCATTCCCAGGCTGGCTTTGCTCATGGCATACGGCAGAACTCCCTTCAACGGAGCGAAGGTATTCAGCGAATCGATGTTCACAATCGTTCCGCCGGTTCCCTGAGCGATCATTTGCTTTCCGACCGCCTGCGCGACCAGGAATGCCCCCTTCGAGTTGATGTTCGTGATGTAGTCGAATTCTTCTTCGGTGTAGGTTTCGACGCGTTTGCGAATGTTCACCCCGGCGACATTCAACAACGTATCGATTCGACTTCGCTTGGCAACGACTTCGGCGACCATTGGCGGAATCGATTCGGGCCTGGCGACGTCACAGACAACGTAGTCCACGGGATGCGGCCCGGTGGAAATCTCGATCGCCGTGGTCTTGAGTGTTTCCGCGTCACGTCCTGCGATAAAGACGAAGGCTCCGCGGCGGGCAAACCCCTCTGCAAGTGCCCGCCCAATTCCGCGGCTCCCCCCCGAAACCAATACGACTTTGTCCCGAACCGAAAACAATTCGTCAGTGTCTGTCACATCAGCCCCTTTTTTTCGATGGCGATCCGATCCGATTTCACCAGCAACCCGATGGTTCGCGTGTCGGATCCATCGTCCAATGGAAAAATGTACCCGATCGGAATTGGCAAATCCCGCGTGGCGAGTATACTTCCCACCGCTTGACTGTCCTGCCGCGGGAAAGATGCCGGCCGGAAAACTTGAGACCACTGCCTGGTGGTGTAATGGTAGCACGAGTGACTCTGGATCACTTAGTTCAGGTTCGAGTCCTGACCGGGCAATAATTCAAGTCGATACCCGGGAAAGAGTTACGGCAGACAAAAAAAGGCGGAATAACACTCAAAAAAGACCAGTGCGACTTTGAACCGCGAATTCTGGCCGAAATAATAATGGCCGACCACTGGTTGCTGCCAGATCTGACAAAATCGGCGGCATCATTTGTCATCCTCGGAGTGCCGAGGATAGTATTCGCCCCTTGGGGAGCAGTTTCTGCCGGAGCAAAATCGTGGCCGATTCGCCGCCGCCTCCAAACAATAGAAGCGTCAGCATTCGTCAGGCGGTCGTCTGGCACGTTTCCATCGGGAGAATTACAAAGCTCTCTGTCGTTGCCCACGCGTTGGATAGAATGAAGGCGCGCGGGGTCACGCAGCAAGATATCATTGATGCTCTCAAAAACCCGAAAGCCAGATCCTTCCCGGCGGACATCCCACACAGGGGGATCGAATGGCGTAAGTCTCCGAGAAAGTTGCTTCACGTCGTCTATGATGAAATCAGCGCAACTGAGCGACGAATCATCACAGCATATTGGAAATGAGCCATGCAAAACGACTTTTCGGTATCAGTGAGTGTCGACGACAAGACCGGCGAGTTGCTCTGTGTCTATTTCGGCATCCGTCAAGGAAAGGTCGCGAAGACTGTCGAATTGGCCGATGGTCGAGTTATGGCTGACTACAACTCCAAGGGGAAGCTACTTGGAATTGAAATGATCGCGCCCTGCACCGAGAAAGTGCTTGATCAGATTGATATCGAGGAACCGGTGCGAGCATTCCTGAAAAATGCCGCGCCACATCAGTTCATCAGGGGGCGATTGAAAAAGAACCTCTCGCTTGCTTAACAATTCGTTCCACTACCGAAAAAACTCCCGCGGATCGTAGTTTTCGACCAGACGGGGGAAGATCGTCATCAGATCGAGGTTTCCACTTCGCTGAACTCGCCCGACGCGTAATCGAACCGGATAGCCCGGTCGCCATCGACGTGAATCCAGGTCCCGCAGGTCATCGAGCCCCCCGATTCGTTCGGCCGCATCTATCAACTGGCTGGCCTGTTCCCGCAGCCATGCGGCAATCTGTTCGGGCAACGGATGGCGAACGTCGAATTCCTCACACAAGCGAACGTCAGCCCGCCAGAGGCAGCATTCCGCATCGGTGGATGCCAGTCCGGTTTCGTCACGATGGCCGTCGATTCCGCACCCTTCGATCAGTCCTTCGGACGCATCCTCAATATCGCAGACGATCGAATCGACTGACCGCTGAATGTCGATGCAAAGCAGGTTCGTCGAAACGCCCTGACCGGGCAACTTAGAATAAGCCTCAACCTGCAAAGAAGTTGCGGCTTTTTCCCGTTGTTTGCTCAAGAGCCGAAGCTGCCGCGCTCGCCGAAAGGCAGGGATAACTCATTCCTGCGTATTATCTCCAGATTACCGCCCTTGGAAAGCAGTCATTTCGATTTCGGAATGAATAGTTGCTGACCTGGCACCAGCGGCGCTTGATTTTCCAGTCCATTGGCCCGTTCGATCACGCCCGTCGATTGCCCGTAGCGGCGGGCGATTGAGGAAAGAGTGTCGCCGGACTGCACTTCGTGGTATTGGGCGTCGTCCGTTGACTTCGGCTGGTACATCTTGTCGAGAGACACGTGCGGCAATTCGATGCCGTCCGGAACGATCTGAATCGTCGGTCCCGCGATTGCATTGGGCGGCAACATCGCCTGCGACGAACCGGCAGGATCCGTATTCGCGACGACTGGTGGCATCAAACCGGGTTGAGTTGCTGGTGATGTCCGATCCGGACCAACCACGGGTGACGAGCAGCCCAGGCAGAATATCCCCAGTCCGCAGATGACTTCTGCGAGGATCAATCGCGTTTGGGGGCTGAACTTCTTCCGTGGGAGTCGCATCGATCGCATCCTGAGCATATTCTCTGACCTGCACAACTCGGCTTATAAACTGGCATTTCGGGCCGGGCAAGGGGATTTCGCCAGCGTCCTTGATGGGAAACCATGTCTGACATGAAGACCGAACCGTTGGATTTGAGCAAACTGAAGGTGCTGCCGCTGGCTCGACGGCACAGCCTGACCACTGTCGAGGGGATCCTGATCGATCCGGCTTCCGTCGCCAAGCCATGTTCCGACCAGATGAGCTGTCAAATCCAGGAATGTGCCGATCGGATCCGTGACGCTCGTAAACGGGGAGCATCCGTCATGTTGATCTACGGGGCTCACCTGCTGCGAAACGGGGCCGCCCTGATTCTGGAAAAAATGATGGCTTCCGACTGGCTGACTCATCTGGCCACCAACGGGGCCGGGACGATTCACGATTGGGAATATGCCTGGTTCGGCGCTTCGACGGAAAGCGTCGAGATGAACGTGAAAGACGGTACGTTTGGAACGTGGCATGAAACTGCATCCAACATCCACCTGGCCATCATGGCCGGAGCCCTGGACGGCCTCGGCTACGGACGTTCACTGGGCCGGTTGATCTGGGAAGACGGCGTCACCCTGCCAACCACGCAGGAATTGAGCCAGGCGATTGCCGCCGATCCGGCACATCCACTGACCGCTGCGCGTGCAGACCTGCTGCGTGCAATGCTGGAACAGGGTTGGCCATCGGGACGAATCGCCATCAACCATCGCTGGAAACAAGCCTCGATTATCGCCCAGGCCTACAAGCACCAGATTCCCGTCAGTGTACACCCGGGGATTGGCTACGACATTATCTCCAATCACTCGGTCTTCAACGGCGGATCGATCGGACGGGCGGGCGAATGGGATTTCAAGTTGTTAGGCGGCGCAGTGGAAACGCTGGATGGGGGCGTCGTCCTGTCGGTCGGTTCCGCCATCATGGGACCTCAGGTTTTTGAGAAAACCGCCAGTTGTGTCAACAACCTGCGGTTGCAAAGCGGGCGCAGCGTCATTCACGATCATTCCATTTACGTGGTCGACCTGCAGGATGGCGGCGGTTGGGACTGGTCTCAGGGTGAACCCCCAAAAACGAACGCTGCGTATTACCTGCGATTTTGCAAAAGCTACTCCCGCATGGGGGGAACCATGCATTACCTGCAATGCGATAACGCGACGTTCATTCATCACCTGTTTCAGCGGTTGCAAAGTAGCCTTCATCGCTCCGCGTGAAGTCAGCCAACTGTGAAGTCGATTGGAATGGTGTGTTACGGTCTCCGGCCCAGTCTTTCAAACTATGCACTTCATGCAGCGAAATCGCCAACGACAGTCGATCTAACAATCGGCAATCTTCACGCGGAGCGATGAAGGCCATCTTGAAAAGAACCGACTGCGACGGTCCCTTCCCGAGTGAAGCCGAACTGGACACGACGAACGTCGCGAGCCAATCCTACGCAGGGTGACTCGCTTTCCACAGGTTCAGATTCAGGTGTGCCTGGCCCTGGTGGTGGGATTCGTGCCAGGCCAGGATCTGCAGCAATCGACGCAGTGTCCACCCGCGCTCCGTGTACCAGGGCCGAATTGAATCCAACTCGTCGTCCTTGATCTCCGACAGGGTTTCGATCAAGTGAGTTCGCGATGTCGTCAGAATCTCACGAATCGCAGAAATGTCAGGAACATTCTGGTCAGGCACGCTGCCCACTTTGAACCGTGGCACCAGGTCGACATACATCGGCACCGACCCTTTCAGCCGTTCCGTCGCCGTGAGCTCTTCGGTGATTCCAATGTGTGTCAGTTGCCATCCCAGGTGCGCTCGCCCAGGCCCCGGCTGCCAGCACAGGACGGCGGCCGGATCCGGCAGCTTGCAGACCTCGTCCAACGTGCCAATGGTACGCGTGCGGGTGAAATCGAGCAGATTCAACATGATTGAGACTTCGGTCATTGCGACTTCCTTGAGGCTGATTTTGGGGCGAGTTGAGAGGCGGCAACCGGCATTCTGCCCCCCGCGTGGACAGGATGCAATCTTGGGGATGGTGTCAGTTTGGGGGAGATTTAACGCGCACGGGGAATCGGAAAATCGCAAAGTCTGGACTACGCTCAGAGCGGTTCAGGCTGGCAAACTCGTTCAATCCGTCACAACCGGCTGAAGCCATTTCCCCGAAACCACCGATCCGATCATTGGGGGACCGACCGATGGCATGGACGTCCGTGCCATCGAACGGACGCCGGAACGGGCCAAAAAAGTGTAAGCCGAATGGCAGATTGAGGTTTCGACCAGATTGCAAGGACCGAAGGGCTTCCGCTGGCGGCCCGGGGAGACGGAATGGCTCGATCAATGAACAAACCGGGGTATCCATCGTACTTACCGCGAAACTGGCGCGTGATCACGGTCGCTGGCGTAACAACGCTGGGGTTGGCCTGTGGACTTGCCGACTCCGCGCGGGGCCAATGGTGGCAGTTGTCCCGACCCTCGACTTCGGCACAGGCGGCGACCACGACGAAACCGACTCCGACTGAAAACGGGTTTACGGCCACGATTCGTCGCCTGCTGTCCGATTCGCGGCGTGCTGCTGACCAGGGTGATCTCGCCAAAGCCGTGCAATTGGCAGAGCGGGCTGCGAAGATCTCGGAAGCATCGGCGCAATTACTGGGGCCAACATCCGAATGCTCGCCGCAAGAGACGGCACGCTTTCTGGCAGACATGCGTGCCAAACGTGATGGTCTCGCGACTGCTAGTCGAACATCTCCGTCGGCGACGCCTGTCCGCGCGCAGACGGCATCCAAACCGCGAACAATTGCATCGGCACAGTCAAAGTCAGTCGACAAGGCTGTTGTCCCCGCAACCCCTGCCGCAGGTCGCGGTTTGTTTGGCAGCGGGGAACTCCCCGGATCACCATCGGCACCAATAGTACAAAGCCGTTCACGAGTCGTTCAACAACCGCAGAAACGGATGGACCCGTCACCCGCACATGGGACGCCGGTAGCCGAAGAACTACTCGCACAGTCGCGCAGCGCGGCATCGGCCGGAAACCGGTCTCAAGCAATCGAGTTGGCCGAGCAAGCCGTTCAGCGATCACAAATGCCCGCATTGTTTGGTCCCATCCAAAGTGGCTCATCCAATGAAGCCACTCGCTGGCTGGATCACCTGCTGGCCCAGCAGTCTGTACAAACTCAAAGTGACCACGATCTTCAACCCCTGGTCGACGAGTCAGGCGTTCAGGAACCGTCCGCCGGACCTGGCAATCAACTTGCGTCGTCAAGTTCTGTAACTGAAGCAGAACTGAACCAGGAATCGGCCCTCATCGCGCGTTCAGACACGCTGTGGTCCGACGACTTGCCACCGGCACCGGCACCCCAACCCCGGAACCCCAGCGAGCCGATGAAGTTCTCACGCAGTGAACTCAGCCGATCCAGTGGTTGGGTCAACGCTGATTCTGTGGACGGACAGGAGACTGTCGATTCGCCAGTCTCAGTCGAACCCGGGATCGGCGTCGAATCCGCAGAGGCGGAGCAAAGCAGATCGGCGATTCCCGAATTCCCGATCAGTGGACAGACGGAACCTGTGCCTGAAGAATCGGTGACACCGATTGGTGTCACGGAATCGCACGAAGTGCCGACGACGGTGCTTGATCTTTCGCCGGATGAAGACGTTGAAGCGGCCTCCGTTCCCGAAGTTATCGAGGCCGCGAACAAGGCGACGGAAATTGTTCCAGTCACCTCCGTGGTACCAGCGGGTGGGCGAGTTCCATTGCGGGTTCGCGGAACGATCCAGCAGACGTCCGGGGAAGTGTCCGCTGCATCAAACGAGCCGCGCCAGCCGCAATCAAAGTCGGGTTGGGCCAAAGTTGAGAACGAGGCGAGCGGCACCGTAGAATCAGTCGATGAGCCCGTCCAGCGATTCCCAATTCAGAAGGTCCTGCGGCTGCGACGGCGACTGGAATCGGCAGCGGCACTGAATCCCGGCGGCTGGAATTCAAGCACACCAGAATCCGACACCGAACATTTCACACCGACAACGTCGGCGGCCCCCGGACCAAAGTCTGCCCCCGTTCAGGCGAATAGTCCGACGACGACAGTGTCCGTCGTCCAACCTGCGGAACCGGAACATCGGCCCGGCGTGAAGCTACGGACTCGTTCGCGGTTGAAGATTGAAGACGAACTGGGCACGACTTTACAGGCATCGACAGCCGTTCCGAAGATGTCCGTACCAAATCGGAAGCCGGTCGTGGCACATTCCGTGGTGACACGCTGGAAATCGCTGGAACCACGCCCCGAAGCGTCAGAGGCAGTCGCCGTGAACGAATCGAATCCCGGCAGCAGTCAGCCCACACTGGCTGCACCAATCTCTCAGGCCGGGTTTGAGACAACTTCTGTCTCCGACGACAATCCGACCATGGATTCGAGTATCGGACTGATGGCACCAGGAATGAATGCCAATTCGATGGCCGACGATTTGATCGGAGCTCCTCCCCCGCCCGCCACGCCCGAAGAAACACCGTGGTATCATGACGCAGCGAGCAGGGCCCGCAAATCGGGCGGTTCGAGTACCGTGATCCATAAGACTTCATTTGGATTGATAGACCAATTGGCGGGAACGTTTCACCTCCCGGTGGCGACAATGATGTCACTGATTGGATTTGGTGGAATGGCTCTATTTGGTGTTGGTCTGATTGCCATCCGAGCGGCAATGCGCCGTCGCCATTCGTCGTGATTCTGACCAGCGACGTTCATTCTCCCGCGGGGATGGATCGAGACGTGTCGTGGAACACGCGGCTTGTGCGAGAACATTCTATGACCCGCAGATCCCCATCGGTTCTCGAGGAAGCGATTCATGTCGGACACACCTGATCCCCAACGTCGGGATTTCCTGAAGTCGGCCGGTGTCGCGGCAGCCACGGCGCTGACATCCAATGTCTTTGTTCATGCCTCGGACAAATCCGGCTCGAAACCGGTTGTCATCGGCTCTGGTGAATTCACTTATGAGTGCCACCATAACTGGGGGCAGGTTCCCGATCAGATTCGCTGGCACGCCACTCACGGTGTCAGTGTAGACGAAGCCGGCCTGATCTATATCACGCATCGGGCTCCCTTCAACTCGGACATTGACACGACCGTCATCTTTGAACCGAACGGCAGGTTTGTCCGTTCGTTCGGCAAACAATGGAATTTTGGCGGGCATGGTATTGATATTCGCAAGGAGGGGAACGAAGAGTTTCTCTACCTGTCGATTACGACCACAAAACCACCAGATGGTTCCAAGCAGCGGCCGGGTCTGGTGACCAAGACCACTCTGAAGGGCGAACAAGTCTGGGAATTGCCGTATCCGAAAGAGTCCAGTCTTTATGCGGCCCCGGAAAAATACAGCCCGACGAACATCGCCTTCGCGCCAGATGGCGGATTCTATGTCGCCGACGGATACGGGTCCGACTACATTCATCAATTCGATCGCGACGCAAAACTGGTTCGTTCATTTGGCGGGACCGGTGAAGATCCTGGCAGGTTCAAGACGCCGCATGGAATCTGGCTCGACAATCGACCGGGTCGCGATCCCCTGCTGATCGTCGCGGATCGTGCGAATGCCCGGTTGCAGTACCTGACCCTCGACGGCAAGCCGGTGAGCATCGTTGGCAACGTGAGTTTTCCTGCTCACTTCGACATCCGGGGAACGACATTGCTCATCCCCGATCTGCATGCACGTGTTTCCATCTTTGACAAGGACAACAACGTCGTTGTCCATCTGGGACATGACCCACAATGGACCGAACAAGTGCTGGACGGCTTCAAAATGCGCGAACAACCGGAACGTTGGGAGCCCGGCAAGTTCATCCACCCTCATGATGCCTGCTTCGACGCCCAAGGAAACATCTACGTTGTCGAGTGGGTCGCCACGGGCCGCGTGACGTTCCTGGAAAAGGTGGCCTGATTCAATCGCCTACTTTTTCGCGGCGTCAGACACACAGAATAGATGCTGCTCCCCTCGGAACAGAATGCAATTTGCGGCGGGAACTGGTGACCCGATGACAGACTCGCCCATGTCGTTTTCGGACAGGACTTCGAATTTGCCATTGGCGATGCTGGCGACAAATACCATTCCGTCTTCACGGGGCGCGTACAGCTTGTCGCCTGCGATCAGCGGTGAAGCATAGTAGTTGGTACGGTGCTTCGGAAACGCACCCTCCCAGATGGTCTTGCCGGTGGCAGGGTCCAGACAGGCCACTTCGCCGCGATCCCGAACAAGGTACACCCGTCCCTTGTAAGCCACCGGAGTTGGAACGAATGTGCCGACATCGTCACGCCGCCAGACATGACTGGTCTGCGTGACATCGCCACTGCCCGTCAGTCGAATTCCATAGAGTCTGGGGATTCCTCGATCGTTGCGGCCGTAGGCGATCACCGCCATGTCACCAACGATCACGGGAGTTGCGATCGCCGGCCACAACTTGTTCGCTTCCGGATTGAAGTTGCCACAGGACCAGGTTACCAGACCATCGGACGCATTGTGAATGGTCAGGTGCTCGGCTCCCCAAACCAGGATCGACTCTTTTCCGTTGTGCTGAATGATCAGGGGAGTTGTATACCCGTGATCGCATTCGACCGGAGTCGAATAGTTGCGGGCTACCTTCCAGGCCAGTTCGCCGGTCTCTTTACTGAATGCCGCCAGCCACGATTCTCCCTGGTGCATGCGAGCCATGATGACATGCTTTTCTGTCAGCACCGGCGACGTGCCATGATCCCAGAACAGCGTGTCCTTCCCGTATCGCTCGACCAGGTCCGTTTTCCAGCGTACTTTACCATCGAGATCCACGGCGGCGAAGGTGCCGCTCTTGAAGAAGACGAAGACACCGTTTCCATCCGTGGCCGGGGACGCATTACTGCCGGAACCATTGCGATGTTTGCCCGCATTCTCCTTGCCAAACGGGGTCCGCCATTTCTCGACGCCGTTGAAGTCGTAACACAGCAGGGCATCATTCCCATCGGCCGGCGATGTCAGGTAGATCATTCCGTCGTGCAGGATCGGAGTCGAACATCCTTTGCCGGGCAGCTTTGTCCGCCACAGGAAATGCTCTGCGTCGAATTTCACGGGATAGGTTCCCTGTTCCACGCTGCCGTTTCCCAGTGGCCCGCGCCACGAACGCCATTCCGGCACGTCGGCGGCAAGCCCCATCTGCACCGTGAAAAGTACCAACCCCGCTGTCGCCATGAGCATTCTGTGTCGCATCGTGGTAAAATCCTGAAGGTCAGTGTGACGTAATCGGGCGATGAAAGTATACAGGGTGAGGCGGCTACCTGACCAGTGGCTCAGCCGAGATGTGCGCCATGGCTGATCCCGTTCAGGCCGAAGCCTGTGATTGCCATCTGAATCCAATGACCGAACGTCAGTCACGTGTACCACGCTTACGATAGAACTCCAGACGGATCGTCAGTTGATGCCTGCTATTCCTTCCCAAACAGCAGTTCTGTTGATTGCCCACGGCAGTCGTCGCGCGGCAGCGAACGATGACCTGGTTCGACTCGCCGGACTGGTTATGGATCGGGGCGATTACCAGATTGTGGAAGTGTCATACCTGGAACTGGCGGATCCTTCAATCGCGGCGGGGGGACGCACGTGCGTCGAACGTGGGGCCCGTCGCGTCCTGATGTTGCCATATTTCCTGTCCGCCGGGGTTCATGTCGTCAATGATCTGAAAGCGTCACGGACTGAATTGTCGGCCGAATTCCCGGACGTCGAATTTGTCCTGTGTCCGCACCTGGGCCTGCATCCGCTCATGGCGGAAATCGTGCTGGAACGACTGGCTGAGGGTGCGAGTGAATCCGCACACGGCACCATTTGAACGTTCCACCCGATCACTGTTTCCCGCGAACGTCGACACAGACGATTTCATCGTCGTCACGCAGGTAGATCTGCCCGTTGGAAAGTGCGGGAGCCTGGCGCGTGGTTCCGATCAACGTCGTCCTGCCCAGTTCTTCATAGGCCCTGGGTGTTAACCGGACCGCGACCAATTCACCGGCCATCGTGCTGATGAACAGTTTGCCATCGGCGGCGATCAGGTTCCCCTTGCCAAATCGCAGTTTCTGCCAGACTCGTTTACCCGTTTCCGCATTGACACAGGTCAGATGCGAGACGGGTCCGGCGGCTCCCACGTTGTCGAATCCATACAGATGACCATCCGCCAGGATGGATGTCTGCCATTCGTTGCGCAGGACGCTTTGCGATCCCAGGGACTTCCACTCTTCCTTGACCTGGATCGCGTCGGTCCCCTGGAACGACAGCATCACGCAGCCATGGTTTTCGCCCGACGAAATGAAGACCTGATCCTTGAAGGCGATCGGAGTGACAATGTTGCAGAAGAAATTGGTTTCAAATGGGAAGCGCCACAACGGGGTCCCAGTCTCCGGAACCAGCCCAACGGCCGCTTCCCCTGTGTAGACCACCAATTGCTTGCGGCCGGAAAGTTGCAGCAACGCTGCCGACGAATAGCCCGCGGCGTCGTCACCGGATTTCCAGGCCAGCTTGCCAGACTTGGTGTCGTAGGCGACGACCGAAGCTCCTTCGACACCTGCAGTCACCACAACGGTGCTGCCAATCACCAGCGGCGAACTTGCCATTCCATATTCGGCCACGGTTCCCTTCAGTTCGTTCACCACATTGTGGGACCACAATGGACTCCCATCGGCGAAATCTAAGGCCGCCAGAATTCCCTCACCGGTAAACACAAAGACCTGGTTGCCGGAAATGGCCGGTGTGGCCCGCGGACCATTCCCCATGCCGTTTTTGTAGGCGGGGGCGACAGGGGTCTGCCAGACGGTCTTTCCCGATTTCACATCGAGCGAGACAACCCTTTGCTTTCCGTCACGCTGAACCATCGTCACCAATCGTCCGCGACTGATGGTCAATCCGGACATTCCAACGCCGCCCGGAGCGCGCCAGACAAGCTTGGGACCGGCCTCCGGCCATTCCGTCAACAATCCCGTCTCGTCGGAGATGCCGTTGCGATGCGGCCCCAGAAACTGAGGCCATTCTCCCTGTTCGCCATCAGCCTGAGCCGTTTCCGGGGCACTGATCGCGGGGAAAATCAGAGTCGCCAGAAGCAAGAATCGCCAACAGAGTCCGTTCATAAGTTCATCCCGTCAATCGTCTGGAGTCTCGATATCCCGCCATGGAACACCGACGTATCGTGCCCGAATCTCTCCAGAGGATCAACCAACCGCAGGGAAGCCGCAGATCGTGGATCGAGACCAGGATGACCGAATGAATCGTGACCGATTCCGCAGTCCCGCCAAAATCGTGCCGATTCATTTCATGCCAGCGAGACGGACAAGCGGACAACCTGCGAGCATTTCTTTCCGAAACGAGTGAACTTTTCCGGTTTGACCGTGTCTGAATGGGAACGAAATCGGAATGGTCGCGAATCAGCGACGCCGTATCTCCGATGCTTCCAGTTTTCGAGACGGGAACTTTGCAGGGCTTGCGGATCATGCGCTATTCTCAGCCGATGTCCAACTGCATTCAGAAGCCAACGAGTCGGGTCATTCCAGAAGTGATCCCCTTCGCAGCACCCTCCGTCGACCCCGCTGTGCGGTTTGTAGCCGCTGCCAGTCCGGTCAGCACGGAGTTCTTCAGCGCGAAACCATCGTTGTTCCTGCGCACGTGACATCGGCTCTTCAGCCGTCCGCAAGCTCTCAGAAGCCCGGTGTCACAGTGGTGACACCGGGCTTCTTTTTGTGCGTACTGACAGAAACGTGATGGGCTGGTCGCTGAGATGGTGTAGCGCCTGGTTGAAGCTCAGGAGAGAAGGATTCGAGCGCCTTCCAGCCCGCTGACGGAAAATGACGGGATGTAGGGGAGCGGTACCCCACGTGGCCTGGGACCACGAAGTCGTCGGTTCGAATCCGGCCATCCCGATTGCAGTTGTGTCCTGTGACACGATTTCTCGCCTGGTGATGTAACGGGAGCATGTCGTTCTGATAAGGCGACCGCGGTGGTTCAACTCCACCCCAGGCGAACGTGGTGGCGGTCCCACTCAGTCCACTGTTTTGAGATCGGTCCGCGTCGGCGGACAATGGAAGGTAGCCGGATACGGTTGGCCGGACCACACTGCTAATGTGGATCTCTCCCGCGTGGGGAGATGAGGGTTCGAATCCCTTGCCTTCCGCTTTGTCAAGTTTCCTTCGACAGGCTGCCCTGTGTTCGTGCCCGAGGGCATCGGATTCACAGTGATGGCGAACCTCGATCGCAGGTGACGTGTCCATCCGATGGTGTTCGTGGTGTAGAGGTCTCTGCACGTCGGTCTGTGAATCCGAAGGTGACGGTTCGATTCCGTTCGAGCACCCTTGTTTTGCGAACTGGCGGAAATGACCTGCCAGCGACAACGAATCTGGCCTGTGGCCGATTCTCGGATTTCTTTGGTTTGGAAGGACTGAACGACTGACGGAACGACAATCAAATCATCTGGTGTTCGGCGACTTGCATGGGCGGGTGCTTCCCGCCTTTGCGCTGGCCAGACGATATCAGGATGAATTTCAGGTGCAGTTGGACGGGTTGCTGCAGGTCGGTGACCTGGGCTATTTCCCCGATCCGAACCGACTCGATTCGGCATCCCGACGACATGCGGCCTGCGATCCGCTGGAACTGGGTGTCTCGGAGTTCAACGCAGCCAATCCTATCGCCGGGCGTTTCTTTCAGACGTCGGACCCGCGACTTTGCCTGTACTTTATCGCCGGCAATCACGAAGACCATGAATTGCTGCAGCGTCATCGGCGCTCACGCGACTCCGCCTGGCCGGTGGATGATTTCCATCGCCTGTGGTGCATCGACGACGGCCGCACGTTGAAACTGCCGTCGGGACTGACCGTGGGCGGCCTCTGGGGAATCGACGGCGACGCGCCCAAGGCACGTCGCATCCGATCCCCGCGAGTGCAGATCGATCCGGCTGCCGCAGAACGGTTGCAGTCAGGACAAAGGTTTGATGTGCTGCTGACCCATGAATCGCCCCGCGATGCCATCTGGCTGGACTCGGGGAGTCTGGAAATCGCCGACGTGATTGCTCAGGTGCAGCCACAACTGGCCTTTTTCGGCCACTATCACACCCCCGGCCGTCTGGCCGACTGTGACTTCGGCCGGACCAGAGTCTATTGGATGACAGGTCTTGAGTTGCAACAGGATGGAACGAAGGCGGAACCGCAGAGCGTGGGCTTGCTGACGGAAGTGAATGGAACCTGCACGTTTTCGTATCTCTGCGAAGCCTGGCTGGCGGATTTCACGCGTCAGAATTGGCAGCAATGGCTGCAGTGGTAGCGGGAGACCAATATCCCGTCTGATCGACCGCCATTTGGAAAGGCGATTGCCCGGGGTTTAGGCCGGCTTCCCTGTTATGCCGACGTCTAACCTGCGAGAATGCATGACGGAAAAGCTGTGAACATTCCGGCCGGGTTTGTGTCCCTTTCCGCATCGAACGACCTTCAAATCGGAAAGCGAAGTGTACTGTGACGATGTTGACGCTGGAACGACCGACGCTGGTCCTGAACCGCAACTGGCAACCAGTGGGTGTGGCGACTGTCGCCCGTTCACTGACGCTGGTGGCGGCAGAACGGGCTCGCATTGTCGATCCCGCCGACTATCAACAGCACACCTGGGCTGACTGGGCTCGCTTGATCCCGGGTGAGGATGAACCGTTTGTTCAATCCGTCGCCTTCCGGATCCGGGTTCCCGAAGTGATTACGCTGACTCACTATGACCGTGTTCCAATCAACACGGTCACGTTCAGCCGGCGCAATATTTACAAGCGGGACCGGTATACCTGCCAGTACTGCGGTGCGCAACCGGGAAGTGAAGAATTGACGATCGACCACGTGCAACCTCGTTCGCGTGGTGGAACCAGCACCTGGGACAACTGCGTGCTGGCGTGCATGGATTGCAACAAACGCAAAGCAGACCGGACCCCCACCGAAGCGCTCATGCCGCTGCGCAAGGCTCCGGTACGCCCTGCCTGGCAACCCCTGTACGCCCGTCATGATGTGCGCATGCAAAGCTGGTCCAAGTTCCTCAGTGAGGCTTACTGGAACGTGGAATTGCAGGAATAGCTGAGCGTCTCACCGGCAGGACGCTCTGGCCACCCGTGATCCGTCAGAGCTGACCACTGACGGATCACGCGGGCCGGATTCAGTGTTATGATGCATTCGATTCCCCTCACTCGGCTGCCATCCGATGTGTCGGCTGAGGCCGCCCGGGACGGAACATTTGTGAGTTACCGAACGTCGGTGTCGCTGCGTGTGACGCACAGACCTCGCGCACAGTCGCTTCCACGCGACGTCCCAGCAATTCGGGATCGCAGGCGACGCGGGCGTTCACCACCAGGTCGACATCCCGCGCTTTCGTGTGCGACGGCAGCGACAATTCCGGAGGCAGATCACGACTGACCAGGTTGGCGACGCCGAACGCTGCGGCACTCAGGCCAATCACCTTCAAATGGGCGACTTCCAGACCATCCTCGACCAGACGCTCTTTCAAACCCGCAATGACATCGACCAGGAATTGATCCAGCGGAAACTCCTGGGCAGCAGCGATCTGGACGCTGCTGTTCAACCAGCCGAGTTCGGCTTCACCTTCGGCATAGACATCGTAATCAATGTCCAGCACGCGGCGGCCGAATTCGCCTTCCTGATCGAGGAACTCGAAATAACCATCAAATCCCGTTCCGGTTTTGGCGGAGACCGCCAGCCGGGGCGTATTGGGGAAATGTTCGTCCAGCAGGGAATGCAGTTCCGTGAGTTCGGCGGGCGACAATTCGTCGATCCGGTTGACCAGGATCAGGTCCGCTTCTTCCAACTGTTTCTGCAGGATATAGGCGGCCTTGGGGGAGAATCCGGTGCCCGGTTCATTCTTGAGGATCTTGCGGCCCTGGCTGGGCTTTAAAATGACTCCGTAAGGAGCGATCTGGAAACGCGACTGGTAAAGCTGCCGGATCGGCTGAACGACGGTCGCCACCAGGTCAGTGCAGCTTCCGACAGGTTCGGCCAGAATCAAGTCGGGAGCCTTCTCCAGTCCCAGCTTGTCGATGGTTGAAATCAGGTCGTCGAAGCGACAGCAAAAGCAGGCACCGGCGACTTCACCAACGTCAAACCCCTGGGATCGCAACGATTTCGTATCGACCAGGTCGGCCGCCTGGTCGTTGGTGACGATGCCGACATTCAGCCCTTGAGTCATGTAGTGTCGAGCCAGTCGAGCCAGGGTCGTGGTCTTGCCCGCACCAAGAAATCCGCCAACCATCACAAATCGAACGGTATGAGCCATCAATCGTCTCGCAAACTTGTACTTCAGACAGTGGTGAGCCCATAGTAGACTCGACGCTGGCCGCGTCAGCAACTTCAGGAGTGCGCTTGCGTATGAGTTCTTCGATTTCGGATCGTCCCGCCATTCTCGGCGGTCAGCCGATACGACCCGCCGGGCCGCCCGGATGGCCGCGCCGGGACGAATCCGTTCTGGCCGTTTTGCAATCGATGGCCGATTCAGGCGACTGGGGGAGATACCACGGTCCACATGTGCCCGAATTGATGCGACGATTGGCGGAATTCCACGGCGTCACTCAGGCACTGGTCTGTTGCAGCGGAACATCGGCGGTGGAACTGGCTCTGCGCGGCGTCGGCGTGAACCCCGGTGACGAAGTCATTCTGGCAGCGTATGACTTCAAATCCAATTTTCAAAATGTGCTGCACCTGGGAGCTGTTCCCGTCCTGATCGACCTGGATCCGGTGACCTGGCAAATGAACGTGTCCAGGATCGAACCGGCACTGACGGACCGGACGCGGGCGATCGTGGTGTCACACCTGCATGGTGGAGTCGTTGACGTATCACAGGTGCGCCGGATCGTGAAGTCGCGTCAGATCGCGATCGTGGAAGATGCCTGCCAGAACCCCGGTGCGATCGTCTTCGGACGGCGGGCCGGGGCGAGTGGCGATGTCGGCGTCGTCAGTTTCGGTGGCAGCAAACTGTGGACGGCAGGGCGGGGCGGAGCGGTCCTCAGTTCGCGCGCCGAAATCACTGAGCGGATCAAGCGTCACGTACTTCGAGGCAATGACGCATATCCATTGTCCGAAATCCAGGCGGCGATCCTGCGGCCCCAAGTGGACGAACTCGATGTTTTCAACGCACGGCGTCGACGGGCGGTGGTTTGGCTCTGCTCGCAGTTACAGGCTGGCGGCGGCCTGGTCCCGCTGCAGTTGCCAACCGACGACATCGACCCCGTGTATTACAAGTTGGGGTTCCGATACAATGGGGCTGCGTTTGGCGACTTGACTCGTGAGCAGTTTGTGGAAGCGATACGTGCCGAAGGAATCGCGATGGATCCTGGCTTTCGCAGCAATCATCTGATCCACGCCTCCCGTCGATTCCGCGCCGGTGGCGCGTTGGACGAGGCGACCAAGGCAGATGTAACCATGGTCACGCTGTATCATCCCGTCTTGCTTGAGGAGCAGGACGCCCTCGAAGAAATCGTGAACGCGATTCGGAAGGTGCGGGAGTTTTCGAGCGAGTTGAAGGAACGCAGCGGGGATTCAGCCGCAGATTCATAGGCATCTTCGTTTGGAGGTGAGCCGGGTGCCGTCAGGCCCCGGACACATTCAAGTATTTCAAAAACTAGTGAGTTGGAATCACTGCGAGGAGTCCGGGGCCTGACGGCACCCGGCTCACCTGGAGTGATGCAAGAGGGGTTGTGAATGTCGGAACGACTTGCTCAGAGCGGGAGCGATGATGGCGGCGCGACATTGACGCCTGCGGCGGCGGTGCAGCGGTGTCAAACGATTTTCGCTCACGCCTGGATGGTTCGCACGTTCGTCAAGCACAGCGAAACCGTGGAAGATTTTCCCGAGTTGATGCAGATCGTCCGGACGGTGTTTGACACCGCGCGGGCGCTGGAACCAAAGGTGACGGATCCGGCGGACTATCTGGCCACATTGCGCAAGAAAATCGGGAAACTGCGGGCGGCGGCCGATCAGTTTCGGACGGATGCCCCGATCGCCTCGGATCACACCAACTTTCGCCAGGCCGTGATTTCCATGGATGGATGCGTGGCTGAATTGGAGGCGGTGATCAAAATGTTTCCGCCTCCGCCGCCCCAAGCGATGCCCGCGAACTTTCGACCGGGCGTCCCGTCGGGTAATGTGGTGCAGGTCTCGGAGTCCCCGCCCGTGGACTGAACGTTTTGTCCCCCCCCCGGTTTTGTCCCGCCGTAACGCCCCGCCTGGGGCGTTCTACCCGATTTCAGTTCCACGGATTTGCTGCTTCAGGGTCTCTTCATGTCAGAACCCCTAGTGTTCATGATGGGTAAATTCGAAGCCCGCATCCCCGTGGACCGTCAATACTTTGAATCGCACTTGTGGGTTGTCCCTGCCGGGGACAACCTGCGAGTCGGTTTTACGTCGTATGCAGTGCGATTGCTGCAGGACGTCTATTTTCTGGATTGGCAAATTGACCCGGAAACTCGGGTCCGCCGGAAGCAGTCGATTGGTGAAATCGAAAGTTCGAAAGCAGTTTCAACAATGTATGCCCCGGCCGACGGGACCGTGGTAGGATTTAACCAGGCATTGCTGAACGACCCGTCGCTGATCAATGCTGACAATTACGACAAAGGGTGGCTGTACGAGTTCTCGACGACTCAGCCCCTGTTGTCGCCCGAAGAGTATATCAAGGTTCTGGATGCCGGTTGGGAACAAACTCAACGGGTGCTGAAGAACCAGTTTAACGAATAGACGTGAGGATGCCTCAATGGCCGGACGCAAGCTGACCGTTGTGATTTCGCAGGCACCGGGAAAGAACCCGGTCAAACGGCGCCTGGAAGAAGAGATCGCGACCCGCCTGATGCTGTCGGGGGCCGCCGAAGTCTCGGTGGTGCCGCATCTGTACGACCTGACGGCTGACAACACCGGAATGTTGTGGCTGAAGTCGCTGCGCGGAAATCTGGTCGTCCTGGGCTGGCTGTATCCTCGCGCGATTCGCTGGGTTCTCGATCGCAGCGGCGTCAAGGGGAAGGAAGGTCAGTCGCGGCTGAATGTCGTCGAAGACGAAAATGCCGACGACGAAGATCGACCGCCGGAAGAACCTGCGGAGTCGCGCGGCATCGGATCGATCGACGTCCCCAATCGCCTGATCTATGCCATCGACTTGCGGAACGATGGCAATCCCGATACGTACATTCAGGAAATCGAACGACTGTCGGAAGTGACGTCGGCACCGCTGGTGCAATTGGGCAGCCTTGGTGGACTGCCAATCTTGTCCTCCAATGGTTCAAACGGAAGCGCCGGGACAAATGGCTCTGCCAAGACTGCTGAGTCCGCGCCTGCACCCGAAGCCAATGGGACTCCGTCGCTGCCGATTGTGCCGCCGGCGGTGATCGGTGGCGACGATATCCGTCGTCGCTGGTATCCCGTGATCGATTACAGTCGTTGTACCAACTGCATGGAATGCATCGACTTCTGCCTGTTCGGCGTGTATGGCGTCGACCATTCTGATCGAATCCTGGTCGAAGAGCAGGACAACTGCAAAAAGGGCTGTCCAGCCTGCAGTCGAGTTTGTCCGGTCAACGCGATCATTTTCCCCGAGCACAAGACGCCGGGCATTGCGGGGGCCGACGGGGGCCCGGTCGAAGACTTCAAGATCGACCTCTCAAAACTGTTTGGAGCCCCTTCCGCGCTCGAAATGGCGGTGCTGGAGCGCGATCAGGAACTGGTGGCCGACGGTCGGGAAGCGGTCGGTGCGGCGGTCGGCCTTCCCAAGCGTCAAACGTGTCAGGCAGAGCAGCCACGGGATGCCCTCGACGACCTGATGGATGGCCTGGATGCACTGGATCTGTAACGTTCGCGGATCGAGTGGCCGACCATGATTTCAAGCACGACGCAGATCCTGTCCGACAACTTGCAGCGGATCCGGGAGCGGATTGAGGCGGCCTGCGCGCGGGCCGGGCGGTCCCGCAACGAAGTCACGCTGATCGCTGTCACCAAGTATGCCGAGCTGGATTGGGTCCGGGCGCTAATTGACCTGGGGATGACAGAACTTGGCGAAAGCCGGCCTCAGCAACTGGTCTCACGGGCGGCGGAACTGCCTGCCCACATCCACTGGCACATGATTGGCCATCTGCAGCGGAATAAGGTCGATACGATTCTTCCGGTCGTCTCCCGAATTCATTCGGTCGACTCCGTGCGCCTGGTTGAGGCGATCCAGAAGTCAGCTCGGAAACTGGGAGTCCGTCCACGGGTGTTACTGGAAGTCAACGTCTCTGGCGAGCAATCCAAGGACGGATTCGACCCGACAGAGCTGATGTCTGCATGGCCAATGATCCAGACACTGGATTCGATCGCGGTCGAAGGGCTGATGACGATGGCGCCACTGAACGAACAGGTCGAATCCGCCCGACCGGTGTTTCAGGAACTGGCCCGGTTCCGCAATCAACTGATCGAGGCATCGGAGGGCCTGGCCAACCTGCCAGACTTATCCATGGGAATGAGTGGCGATTTCGAGATTGGGATCGACGAGGGAGCCACACTGATCCGCGTTGGCAGCAGCCTGTTTGAGGGGCTGTCGCGGGAATGATTCCCGCTGGACTGAACTCTCACAAGCGACTGGGGATAACGGCTGGCAAAGTGGAGTCCCGGGCGGAACGATTGTTTCCAAAAAACAGGAATTCCGGGAACACATCAAACTCAGCTTTTCCGCGGCATTCTTTTTTCTTTCACTACCCTCACTCGCTCCAATCAGCTAACTTTCCATGCTGCGCGCGAAACATTGAACTTTCGTAGATTTCATCGCGCCGATTCTCGACTCGCGACAGGGACAGGTCCATGACGTTGTCGGAACTGCTGGAGAGCAAGTTTCGTGGTGATATTCGGTTTCGGGGGGCGGCGTACATCCAGGCCGAACGCGTTTCCGTGATTCGCGTCACCCCGGATCATCTGTTTGCCGTCGTGCGGGATGGAGTCGAGTTTCAAACTCAACTCAGCCGTGACGGTAATTCGCTCAGCATGTCGTGCAATTGCGTCGGCACCAGCGCCAACCCCAGCAACAATCTGAATTGCAAGCACTTGTGGGCGACAATCCTGGCGGCCGATTCGGGACATTACGTCGCCGGTTCGGTCAAGCCCGGCTATTTCCCGGCGTTCACGGTGGAAGACGACGAGCCACTGGATTTCGAACTGGAAGATCTGGATGCCGATGCCGACGAATACTTCTCCAATTCGTCCAGGTCCGTCAAATTGCGTCCTGCGGAACGAGAGCCACGATCCGCCGACGCTGCTCCGCCCCGGCTGCGGGAGTGGGAATCGCGACTGAGCGACCTGCGCAAGGCGATGCAGGTCGACGAATCGTCCGTGTCCATGGCCGGTCGCGAACGTCAGGTCTTTTACGAAATCGATGCCGCGGCCAGTGAAGAAGCGGGTTGCATCATCATTCAAACGTCGCAGCGGCAGCGGCGGGCGAACGGCGAATGGGGCAAGCTGAAGCCGCTCAAGCTGCGCCCCGGCCGGTTTGAAGAAATTGACGACGACGAAGACCGCCGCATCTTGGCGCATCTGGTCGGGGGAACCCCGGATCGATCGCAGATGAATGGTGCCACGGACAACTTTGCCGCGTTTAGGTACCGCGTCCCCCACGACCTGTGCCAACTGCTGCTGCCTGCGATCTGTGCTACCGGCCGAATTCGTCTGCAGGGGGAAGAAGAACGCGTCACCGAAACGCTCGACTGGGACAGCAATGGGAACTGGGAATTGTGCCTGGCCATTGAATTCCAGGAAGAGCCGGCGGTCTGGAAACTGCGGGGCTATCTGACCCGCGAAGAAGAACGAGTTTCGTTGAAGACTCCTGTCCTGGTGGTACCTGGCGGATTGGCAATCAGCGAAAATACCATCCGGCCGTTCCAGGATTTTGATGCGTATCCGTGGGTGACGCTGCTGCGCCGATCGGACGATTTCCAGGTTCCGGCAGGTGAAGAGCACGAACTGGTCGACCGCCTGCTGGACATGCCGGCACTTCCCAAGCTGGAATTGCCGCCCGAACTGCAGTTGGAAGAAGTGACTGTCTCGCCCAAGCCAATCCTGGTGGTTCACGCTCCCGGTAAGTCTCGCTGGCATCAGGAACGGCTGAAGGCCGAAGTGCTGTTCGATTACGACGGCACAGCCGTGCGCGGCACCAGCAGTCAGTGGGCCATTGTCCAACGGACAGCCAGCCGCTGTCTGTTGCGCGACAAACAGGCGGAAGCCATGGCCTGGTCACAACTGCAGGATGGCGGTTTCCGACGTCTGCTGGATCAGAAACGCGGCCAGCACGATGCCGAAATCACCGCGCGTGATCTGGCACCCGCTGTTCGCAAGCTGATTGCCGAAAACTGGCAGGTCCGGGCCGATGGCAAACAGGTCCGGCAACCTCTGGACCTGAAGTTTCAGATCCGCTCGAACATTGACTGGTTCGAACTTCACGCTGACGTCGACTTCGGCGGAGCCCGCGTCACGTTTCCGGAATTGCTCGCCGCACTCGCCCGGGGCGACGGCACGATCATGCTGGACGACGGTTCGCTGGGAATCCTGCCCGAAGAATGGATGAAGCGTTACGGTCTGCTGGCAGGCCTGGGCGAAATTGAAGGGGAACACCTGAAGTTCGGGATGGTGCAAGCCGGGATCCTGGATGCATTGCTCATCTCTCAACCGTCCGTCGACTTTGATGCGCGGTTCCTGGAAATTCGCGAACGGCTGGCCAGTTTCAGCGGCGTTCAATCGGAACAGGAGCCGGTGGGCTTCCGCGGCGAACTGCGCCCCTACCAGCGGGAAGGCCTGGGCTGGCTGCGGTTCCTGGAAGAATTCCATTTTGGGGGTTGCCTGGCGGACGACATGGGTCTGGGAAAAACGATCCAGATGCTGGCGTTCCTGGAAGGTCGCCGTCGACGCAACAAGAAACGAGTACCGTCGCTGGTCGTGGTTCCGAAGTCGCTGCTGTTCAACTGGAAGCAGGAGTGCGAAAAATTCACCCCGGAAATGAAGTCGCTGGAATACGCCGGTCTCGACCGCGCCAAGCTGCGCGATGACTTCTCCAAGAACGACCTGATCCTGACCACTTACGGAACGTTGCGTCGAGACATTCTGAACCTGAAAGATGTTCAGTTTGATTATGTCATCCTGGACGAAGCCCAGGCGATCAAGAACTCCAGTTCGCAGGTGGCCAAGGCGTCACGATTGCTGCAGGCCCGACACCGGATTGGCCTGAGCGGTACACCGATCGAAAACCATCTGGGCGACCTGTGCTCGATCTTTGAATTCCTGAACCCCAGCATGCTGGGACGCAGTTCCGCGTTCAAGCTGCATGCAGCCGATCCGGAAAACAAGGAAACACGGCAGGTCCTGGCCGACGGTCTGCGTCCGTTGATCCTGCGTCGTACCAAGCAGAGCGTGGCGAGCGAACTGCCCGAAAAGCTGGAACAGACGATTTACTGCGAGATGGGGGACGAACAGCAGCGGCGGTACAACGAACTGCGGGATCATTACCGCGATTCGCTGCTGGGAATCATCGAAGACCAGGGCCTGGCCAAGTCCCGGATGCACGTCCTGGAAGCGTTGCTGCGCCTGCGTCAGGTCGCCTGTCACCCGGCCCTGCTCGACAAGGCGGCGACCGACGACGCCAGTGCCAAGCTGGATGTGCTGATTCCACACATCGAAGAACTGCTGGAAGAAGGACACAAGACGCTGGTCTTTTCGCAGTTCACCAGCATGCTGGCGATCGTCCGCCAGCACCTGGACAAGAAGGGGATTGCCTACGAATACCTGGATGGTCAGACACGGGACCGCAAGGAACGGGTCGAGCACTTCCAGAGCGACGAAAAGTGCGGCGTGTTCCTGATCAGCTTGAAGGCGGGGGGCTTGGGTTTGAACCTGACCGCCGCCGACTACGTTTTCATCCTGGACCCTTGGTGGAATCCCGCCGTGGAAACTCAAGCGATCGACCGGGCTCATCGCGTCGGTCAGACCCGTCAGGTCTTCGCTTACCGCCTGATCTGCCGCAACACCGTGGAAGAAAAGATTGCCGAACTGCAACAGCAAAAGCGTGAGTTGGCCGACGCCATCCTCGAACAAAACAACTCGTTGCTGCAAAACCTGACCACGGACGACTTGCGACTGCTGTTGTCCTAGTCCACCGGCTGTCAACGCGATGGGGCCAGGCTGGTTCGGTGCATGACTCAAGCACCACTCGCTCTGGCGTACGTGACCTTGGTTCCAGCCACGGAAATGATTCCCTGTTTCTCCATGACTGCGATGACTGCCGCGACTTCATCGTCTGGCAACTGCTTCTGAAAGAGCGAGGTGATCGAACTGGTGAGTGTCTTGACCGAGCCTGGTTTGGCGGCTTTCTGCTGGGCTAGTTTGTCGATAACGAATCGAACTCGCTCCTCCTGTGACTTCGTCCGGGCCGACTTGACGACCGGGATCTCACTGATGTCTTTGACACGGTCGGCGAGGATCTTCTTCGTCCTCAAGTACTGGATCAGAGGATCGTAACCAGTATCTTTGGATACGATGTGGAAAAAGGCGGTTGGATCCACTGCCGACATGGCACCGATGCAGTAGGCGATGTGAAAGTCCAGTGCGTTTGAGCCGCTGCCTGAGATCTTGACGTACTCCGCTCTTGAGCCAAGCTTCTGGAGCGACGCGACGATATCGAATGGCAACTTGGTCTGGTAGGCACCAACGAAGACCACAATACGGAAGTGATCTTCCGTCAACCGGTCCAGTGATTCTGGCTGAACATTCTCGAAGTCAATAAGCACGACGTTGTTGCGCATGCGTTCCCCGTGACGCCTGACGATTGGGTCTGATCCGAGTTCTTCGCAGTCGTAAAACGACAGGCACTTTGAAACAAATCTAGCTCATAAAAAAGAGGAACTGGGCACTTCATCACCAACAATTTCCCAACAGAAGTGGAATGAGCCGAGCGGTAATCGTCAGAACATTTGTCAAAACGCTTTTCCATGAAAGCAACTTCCCGCCGTGCCTGATTTTACGGCCAGCTAACCCAGTGGGTGGTTAAACCGTCCTTTGCGGGTGGCCGATGGACCGGGTGCGATCTTCAATTGAGTTTTGACGAAGCCGATGTATTTCGGATCTTCATCGGCAAACAGTTCCTCACCGCCAAGTCGATAGGCCTGCTCCAAAGCGTCCGCCGCGTCGTCCAACTGTCCCAGTTCCAGCAGTGACTGGCCGGCGCGCAGCAGCAAAAACGGATTCGCATCACCGTCGGGATAGTTCCGTGCGTCGAGCAGCAGGTCTGCCGCCTCGTCGAATTCCTTCAGCCGGAAATGGGCGTCGCCGGCAGACATCAGGATCCAGGTGGCGGCGGGCCACTGGTCGCGTGGCTCGGGCAGCAGATCCCAGGCTTCGCCGTATTTTTCGATGGCGTCGTAATACTGTTCCAGGGTGGCAAAGTGATCCCCCTTGCGGCAGAGACCATCCACCATCTGGTTCAGTTCTTTGGGAAGCTTGTCCATGAAACTCGTTCTCAATTGGTACGCCGACGACCAGCGACGGTCGATCATCAACAAAAGGTTTGAAGCCTGAAGATAGCCCGCGTGGCGGCGGCTCACAAGATGACCGCCAGGATCAACCCGCATCAACCCAGGGCGATCCGTTCTTCAGGGTATTCATAGTTGGCTTCATTATTGGTGCCGGCCAGAGCGGCCAGCAGCGTGACGGCTCCCACCCGCCCCAGGAACATTGTGGCGACCAGCACAATCTTGGAACTGGTTTGCAGACCCGCTGTGACACCGGTCGAAACACCAACGGTCCCCAGAGCGCTTGCCACTTCGTACAAATGGTCCAGGATCAGATGCGGCTGGCGCTCGAAGGAAATGACCAGCAGCGACGCGATCATCTGAGCCGTCAATGCCAGCGCGATGACGGCCAGCCCGCGATAGACCTGAATTTCCGGAATCGTCCGCTTCATCACTTCGACGTTGGTTCTCCCCTTCAGAACGGCGCGCAGCGTCAGGATCGACAGAGCCAGGCAGATGGTCTTAACGCCGCCGCCCGTGGAACCGGGCGAGGCTCCCACAAACATCAGCATGATCCCGAACAGCTTGCTGGTCGCCGTCAACTGACCATGGTCGATCGTGTTGAAGCCCGCGGTTCTCAATGTGACCGAGTGGAACCATGCATTGGCCAGTTGCGATGACGGTTCGGTCGGGTTAGCCGGGTTGTTCCATTCCATTCCCAGCAGAATCACTGTCCCTGCGAACAGCAGCACCACCGTTGTGATGGCGACCAGTCGCGTGGACAATGTCAGCCGGATCCGATGCTGGGGAACCAGACGCAGGTTGCATCGCGGTCGACAACGGCTGCGAATCGAATGAAACAGGTTGTCCAGGGACGTGAACCCAAAACCACCGAGAATGATCAGCCCCGCAATGACGCCCCAGACCTGCCACCGCAATTCCCAACGCATTAGACTTTCCGTCCGCGTGGAAAAGCCGGCGTTACAAAACGCGCTGACGGAATGAAACAGACTATGAAACGCCCTGTCGGCCAGTGGTTCGTCAGCCCACAAGCCGGACAACAAAGCAGCCCCCAGCAGTTCGATCCCGATGGTGAACGCCAGGATCGAACGCAGCAGCCCGCGTACATCGGCGAGTTGCTCGGACTCCAGCAGATCGGCCATCGTGGCCGCTTCACGAACGGAACTGCTTCCCCCGCCGACGGCGGCGAAAAATGCACCGAAGGTCATGATCCCCAGACCTCCCAACTGGAACAGCAGCAGGATGACGCACTGCCCCTCGCGGCTCCAGTGGGTTCCCGTATCCACCACCACCAGTCCCGTGACACAACAGGCGCTGGTGGACGTAAACAGTGCCGTCAAGAATTCGGCGGAGGGCTCTCCCACGGGTCGACAGCGCGGCAGCATCAGCAACAGGGTTCCGATCCCGATCAGCGTCAAAAAGGACATCACCAGCACCAGGGCTGGATTAAATCGGGCATGAGAAATCTGGCGCGTGATTCGCACCATTTCGATCGCACCGCGGGCGAGGGCCACGAACTCAGTCCAGGCAAGCATGCTATTGTTTGGCACCAGTCCCGGTACGCCAAACTTGGTGACCACTTGAATCACCATTAATCCGGCCAGCCAGATCAGGCAGAACAACGCACTCAGAGAGTTTTCACGCAGAAATGTGGAGCGAGTCAGACTCCAGAAATATCGTAATCCCAGACTGACCAGCGGCGCCAGGTTGGCAGCCAGGACTGCTGCGGCCAGCACGCGAACAACGGTCTGGTGATGGTCGCGAAAGCCGTGCATCACGATCACGGCAATGACACCCGCCACGCCCCCCAGGATGTCAACCTGCTGCAGCCACAACTCGGCCAGCGGATGCAGGGTCAACTGGGGCGTCAATTCTTCGTGAGAATCCTTCTCAGAATTGGATTTGTGGGCGGACATGAGGAACTCAGCGGCGTGAGCGATGAAGGAAATTGAACGTCAATCGACGGCGTTCAGTCGGGCGTGGCAGGTGGTTGTCGAACTGGTCCCGACCGTCGGGTGCGATAATCCTCCAGGCGGCGTTTCAATTCGGCCTCGAAGCCGCGATCGACGGGCTCGTAGTATCGGGCCTCGACCCCCAGATAGTCTTGAGCCACCCAGCCTTCCGCAGAATCGTGGGGGTACTGGTATCCATCACCATGCCCCAGTCGCTCGGCACCCTTGAAATGCCGGTCCCGCAAATGAACCGGGACTGGCAGCGTTCGTTGGGTCCGAACGTCATCCATGGCGGCATCAATCGCCACATAGGCGGCATTCGACTTCGGGGCGAGAGCCAGATAGGTCACCGCCTGGGCCAGGGGAATGCGACATTCGGGCAGACCGATGAATTCAGTCGCCTGCGCCGCTGCCTGAGCCAGGATCAATCCCTGGGGATCGGCATTGCCGATGTCCTCGGCGGCGGCAATGACAATTCGACGCGCCAGAAAGCGCGGATCTTCACCGGCGGCCAGCATCCGCGCCATCCAGTACAGCGCCGCATCCGGATCGCCGCCGCGAATACTTTTAATCAGGGCGCTGGCCGCATCATAGTGCTCATCACCGTCCGCATCGTAGCGAATCTGTTTCTTCTGAATCGACTCTTCGGCTGTCGCCAAATCCAGCGTCCGGGAACTGCCCGTCAATGACAGTACGCCGACTTCCAGCGCGGTCAGTGCCCGGCGGGCATCGCCATCGCAGATCGTGGCCAGGAATTCGATCGCTTCGTCGGTCGCCGTAATTCCGCGCGACCCAAGTCCCCGTTGCGGATCGGCCAGGGCGCGGCGCAACAGCAATGCGATGTCACCGACCGCCAATGGCTGCAATTCGAAGATCTGGCTGCGACTGAGCAGCGGCGCAATCAGTGCGAAGAACGGATTGGCCGTGGTCGCGGCGACCAGCGCGACAATTCCCTCTTCGACATCGGGCAGCAAAACATTCTGTTGGGTCTTGTTGAAATGGTGCAATTCATCAATGAACAGGACTGTTCTTGGTCCGCCGGTCGAGACATCGGCACGCGCTCGATCGAGCACCTCGCGCAGTTCTTTCACCCCGGCGGCTGCAGCGTTCAGGGAACGGAAGGTCCGTCGAGTGTGTCGGGCAATCAATTCGGCGAGTGAGGTTTTGCCGGTTCCCGGCGGTCCGTAGAAGACCACTGAGCTGACGCGATCGGCTTCCAGCAGCCGTCGCAAGAGCTTCCCGGGGGCCAGAAAATGTTGCTGGCCAACGAATTCATCCAGTGACCGGGGACGCATCCGCGCAGCCAGTGGACGAACCGCTTCACGATGTTCCGCCTCCATGCGATCAAACAGTGCCATACAATGGCAGCCCTCGAAGAAATCTGGCGAAACGGACGCCTGAGACAGGCCCACGCAGGAGCCACCTGGCCACCACCGGCCGCAGCATGACGATGCATCGGCCGGACTGCTTCACCTGCGGCGATGCCGCATCGAAATCAAAAAGAAACCTCCGCCTGTGCCGGTCAAAACTGCGGTTCTGAACCCGAGAGTCCAGGGGGGAGCCGCAAGATCCGGGTTGTGTGAGCCGAGAGACGCCGAAACGTCGTCTCGGATATACGCGCAGCCGAACCGAGATGACTCCCTTGAAATCGTAATTGTAGGGTCAACGCACTAGTTTCGTATCGAACACTGCAGAGGTCCCATGGACTCCGAAGAATCCACAATCGATGCTAGCGTGCGAATCGACGACATGCAAGATGACGAAGTCGTCCAGATCGGGTTGACGGACAGCCGAAAAGACGCTTATTCCACAGGCCGGTTCAGGTTACGGCGTTTTCGCAGTCAGCGTTCTTCATCAGACAGGACGGTCACCGCCGGGCGGAGCGACTTTCCAGTAATCGTAGAATACATTCGTCCGCTCCAGCGTCAGTTGGAAACCGTTTGAAATCCGAGTCATGTAGTGTTCCTCGAATGACATTTTTCACCTATTGTGCGGGGCAGGAACTGGTGTCGATCACCAGCGTACCAGCGATCAGATCGCCGATCCGCTGTCGGTTCTCGGTACCGATCATACAGGCAACTCCTGGAATCGCACTCAGTAATTGTGATGTGTCGACCCAGAACAGCAGTTCCCGAGCCAGCGAAGACAAGAGGCCACACGGCCGCAATGACGTTCGTACCACCCGCAGACCAAACAGCCACTTGCCGGGCGAAGTTCCCCAGAGCCAGTGACTGACGACCAGCGTCAGCCAGGCCCCTGCGAGCCAGAGAGCAGTGGGGGTCAACCGCGTCAGTCCGGTGGGATCTTCGAGCGACCTCATCAGGGTTTCAAAACTGGTCTTCCAGAGCAGGCTCCATGCTTGAATGAAGATCGGGCCGAACAGCAGCACCAGATCGACGCTGCGGGCCAGAGATCGTCGGATGATCGACGCCAGCCTGACGTTTTCATGCCCAAAAGAATAAATTGGCTCCCGCTGCATTCGATTTGCCGCCACGATCAGGATCAGCGTTCCCGTCAGAAGAACAATGAACACCCGAAACAGGATGTTCAACATCCAGCGCTGAATGGGACGTCCCATTCCCGCGACTGTGTAGGGTCGTGTATGCAATTGACCGTCCTGTAACTGCAGGACTTTTACGTCGTCCACAAGCGGGCAGGCCAGGACATGAGTCGGTGTTGCTGGAGATGGGACCACCCTGAGTTGCTCATCTTCGCCCAATTCGACGGTCGTGAACCGCTCTGGCTGACACGGGCTTGATTTCAGACCGGACAACGGCAACTTCCAGATGCCATTTTTATTACACAGAATGAATCCCTGGTCAGCGTATGCGACGTTGGGAAATCCCGTTGAATAGTCAAGATCCAGCAAGACCCAACCTGTGGCTTCCGCGGCCTGATTTTCCGCGACCAGCGCCGACAAGGGTTCATCATCTTCCGGTTGATCGACGAAAGCGAATCCTGCGTGGTAACTGACCGTCGGTTTCGTAGTCATGCCGTCGAACTGAAACAAATGGTATTCGCCCTGATGCGATACAACCTGGATCCGACACGCCCCGGCAAACCCGACGGGGAGCGAGGAGTCGCGAGGTGCCAGGATGGAATTGCCGGTCACTGCATCCAGGACCCATTTGCGCCCCGGTCCAGGCAGCGCGATCCGCCCCCGGTCCTGCCACTGGCCATCATTCAGAACCGTCAAACGATCGATTCCCAGCGAGTCACGCTCGATCAGGGCCAGTTGCCCTTCGTACAAAAAAGGGTCGCCAACGGCGACACCGACTTTTCGATTGGGTCGAATAGTGATGACTTGTGTTCCGTCAAATTCCAGAACCTCATTGGGCGCAACAACCCACAATCGTTCACCGTCGCTGGCAATTCCCAATGGCATCACGACGGAGGGCAGAGGGATCTGCCTGGAGACACCCGTTTTCAAATTGACCGCCAGCAGCGATATCGCGCCGCCGCTTTGCAGCATCGTCCCGCGCTGCATCAATTCGCATTCGGGAATAATCAGTTCCCCACGAAACTCATGGGCGTACACCGTGAGTGCGAATTTCATGCGACCCTGAGCCAGACTGACCATCGCCTGCCAGGCCCAAAGGCCAATGGCGACGAACGCCCCGATCTGCAGCAGCGCCACCGCAAAACCCAGTGAAACGGCCTTCGGCCAGCGACTTGTCATAGTCGATCCAATCACGACGAAGACACACAGACGGGTTGTTTCCGGCGTCCGGATTCCAGGATCGCCCACGTGAGATCAAACACCGGCAAAGCGGCCGACGGTGGCGACAGTTCGGCAGTACCCTGCAGAATCGTGTCCAGAAAACTGTTGACGGGGGTCGATTCCGGTTCATCAACGGCCTGACGTTCCATCTGTCCCTCCCGCGCGATCCAGAACTCGCCGTGGCGAATCATCAGGTCGGCACGTTCGCAATGGATGCTCAGATCTTCACCGAGGTATTGTGCGTGTCCAATGAAATCGATCGTGGCTGTGACGTCACCACTGAACAGAGCCGACACGCTGGTCACGATCTCCACGTGGCTGCCCCAAGTCTGGCTGCGGGCGAACACTTCCTGCGGGGTCAGTCCTGTGATGTAGAACAACAGATCGATCTTGTGACTGCCCGCATCAGTGACGAAGCCTCCCGTGTTCTGCCGGGGATCGTCACGCCAGGTCCCGGTGATCGTCGGTTGCCAGTTTTCGACGTTGTGCGAAACAATGGCGCGGACGGAACCCCAGCGACCGGAACGAACTTCACGTCGAATCGTGCGATAAAGTGACGTGTGACGCCGCTGATAACCCAGCGAAAAGGCCTGCCGTCGGGCAACGGCCAGTTCGGAGCGGGCGATGAGTTCCAGGATCTCGGCCCGATGAGCGGCCAGGGGCTTTTCGCACAGGACATGCCAGCCACGATCCAGACAGGCCAGTGCCTGGCGATGATGCTCGGCCGTCGGGGTACAGATGATCGCCGCTTCGATGTTGTCCAGCGACACCAGTTGTTCCAAAGTGTCACAGATCCGTGCCGTGGGACACAACTCCTGCTGCAGTCCGGCGGCCATTGGACGCTGGGCATCCAGCAGCGCAGCAATCTCGCCGCGACCATCGTCGATCAGTTTCTGGCCGTGATGTCGTCCCATTCGTCCGCAACCGATGATGGCAAATCGAATTCTCGTCATGTGTGGTCCCGGTGACTCTGGAGAACCTATTGAACGACGCCGCAACCTGTCCGTCGCCTGATCGGGCTGCTACGATCTTGAACACTTGAAGCTGGACGAACTCAGGGGAACCTGTGGCCCCGGCCCCAATTGACGCACTCGACGGAATCTTCGCATGCATGTGTTGCTGTTTGATATTGATGGAACGCTGATCGACGCGGGTGGAGCAGGCCAGGCGGCGATGGAACAGGCGGTCGCCGAAGTCTTCGGCGAAACCCGTCCGGTCGATGGCATCCCCGCTGCGGGCCGCACCGATCGCGCAATCGGTCGTGACCTGTTCGAGTATTACTCGATTCCCGCCACGGATGACAACTGGAGTCGGTACCTGAATTCGTATTTCTCGCTGCTGCCGGAATCTCTGCAAACCAGGCAGGGGGCGATCCTGCCAGGAGTTGTCTCGTTGATCGAGCGGTTGAGCGGCCGATCCGACGTGTTCCTGGGATTGTTGACGGGGAACTTTGTCGAAGGGGCCCGACTGAAGCTGGAGCACTTTGGCCTGCATCACCATTTTCGCGCGGGAGGGTTTGGCGATGCTCATCTGCATCGCGACGATGTTGCCCGCGACGCTCTGGCGGCCGTCCAGGAACATATTCCGCAGGTCCTGCCGGAACAGATCTGGGTGGTGGGGGACACGCCCGCCGACGTGCAGTGTGGACGCGCCATCGGTGCGAATGTGCTGGCTGTCGCCACAGGAATCTTCGCGGCCGATCAATTACAACATCATTCACCGGACCTGCTTCTCAGCGATTTGACCCTCGCCGGGGACTGGCTGGCGCGCCTGGGAATCGCGTAGGTTGCGATTGAGTTATTCGCAGAGTACTCGCGGCGTGTCCGACATGACTGGTTGGATTCACACACTCGTTCACCGTGCATGACCCTTCAATTCACTTGTTTAGCGACCATCATGCCCCTGACGCCCGATCCGATTGCCGATTGCCTGGCGGTCATCCGCCGAAACTGGACAGCCGTCCCGCGCGTCGGCATCGTCCTGGGGACGGGGTTGGGTGCGTTTGTCGAACAGATGCAGATTGAAGCCGCGTTCGAGCGCGGCGACCTTCCCCATTTTCCGGCCGCGACAGCGATGAGTCATCGAGGTCGGCTGGTCTGTGGTCACGTTGACGATCTTCCCATCGTGGTGATGGACGGGCGATTTCACATCTACGAAGGGCATTCACTGGATCTGATCACGCTGCCGGTCCGGCTGATGCGGTCAATGGGAATCGAGTTGCTGATCCTGACAAACGCCAGCGGCGGATTGAATCCCGATTTTCACACGGGTGACATTGTGATGCTGACCGATCACCTGAATTTCATGGGGACAAACCCGCTGATCGGGCCCAATGACGACCGTTTTGGCCCTCGATTTCCTGATATCAGTGAAACATACTCGCTCGCCCATCGGGAGCTTGCGGCAAATGTCGCTGATGCAGTCGGCATACCACTGCGTCAGGGAGTTTATGCCGCCGTCACCGGTCCCAATTACGAAACCAGAGCCGAAATCCGGTTCTTCCGCATGGCGGGGGCGGACGTGATTGGAATGTCCACGGTTCCCGAAGCACTTGTAGCCGCACACGCCAGCCTGCCCGTACTGGCGTTCTCGGTCGTGACCAACGAATGCCTGGCCCCCGCATCGGCTCCTGTACGAGGTGAAGACGTCATTGCCGTCGCGAATGCGGCAGCAGAACGCCTGCAATCCTTGTTATTGGGGGTGCTGTCCTCAATCGGGAAGTTGCCGCGAACTCCAGGTTGATTCACGGATGGATCATCAGGACTTGGCGGCAGCTCGAGTGGCCCGTTTGATCAACGTCACTTCGTTACCACATTCGTTGTACTGGACCTCATCCAGAAACGTCCGCATCAGTAACAACCCGCGTCCGTGGGGACGGTCCACGTACCGAGGATCCCGGGGGGCCGGTAACGACGACACGTCAAAACCGGGTCCATCATCCCGAATGACGAAGACGGCCCCACTGGAGGAGTACTTTGAGGCGATCCAGATGCGTCGTTCTTTGTAGGGGCTTTCCTGCGTACGGCGCCTGGCAAGGTCAAAAAACTCGTGGTAATTCGTTTCCCGCAATTGCGACGAGACTTCCATGTTTCCGTGGAAATAGGCATTCAACAGCGCCTCGTCCAAGGCCACACCAACCCGCAACTGTTCAGCACTGGTGAACAGCCGCAACCCATTGAATGTCTGCATCAGGTATGCGGAGACTGACGTGATCAATTCCAGATCGTTTTCGATCAGAAATTCCGATTCCCAGCGTTGCAGGCGATTCAGGACACGCGTCTGCGACAACCGCTCGCCAGAGATTCGCAGGACGTTGGCAACAGTCGCCCAGAGTTCGTTGGGAAGACTGCTCTTGGGAACATAACTGGCGGCACCCGCCTGCAGGGCACGAACGGCGACGGACTCGCTGCCGGCAGCCGTCATCAAAATCACCGGGATCGGCGACTGCAAGTCCTTCAAGCGGCGGACGAGTTCCAGGCCATCCAGCTTGGGCATCTCCAGATCGGTCACAACAACATCGGGAGGGTCATTCTGAATCGATTCGAGTGCTTCATAACCATCGACCGCATACTGGACTTCAACCCCGCTGACCTTCAGGAGCAATCCGCCGACGAGCTTGCGATCCAGTGCAGAGTCGTCAACGATTAGAATCTGGGGCATTGAACTGGCGCTTTCGTGGATAGCCGATTGCTTGAAGTAAAACTGAATTCGTATATCGGTGATTTCCATCCGAAACGTGTGGTGGTTCACCGCTGATACTAACTCGTTTGGAAGGACAGTGCTCCACGATTTTTAGTTTGGCAAACAAACTGCCAGAGCCGCGGCAGCGCCATCAAGCAGTCCCGAAACAAGACAAATCCGCTGTCCTGACGAAAAATGCATCGACCACGAAGCGTTGTGCTGGCAATCATTCCTATTCGATTCAATTCACGGAGACAGTCATGAACCAACCAACACCCACCCCGATCGATCCAGCGACGCTTCCCGAATTGGCGCTGCAGGTCGTCCGGACCGCCCGGTTCCCTCTGCTCGCCACGATGGATGGCGATCAACCCCGCCTGCGACCTGTATCACCTGTCCGAACCGACGGTTTTGTTATTTACGTGGCAAACTTGAGGACGTATCACAAGACCACCGAAATTGCCGCGAACCCCAGGGTGGAGCTTTGTTATTTAAACAGCCAGCACGATCAGGTCCGAATTACCGGAGTGGCTGAGATCGTTCAGGATCAATCTCTACTTCAGGAGATTTGGGACGAGAATCCGCTTTTGCGGCAATACCTGGGAACCGTGGATAACCCTGCATTGATTGTTTATCGCATCATTCCCAATTGCGTACGATACATGCGGGA
Organism: Planctomycetota bacterium; assembly: GCA_018242525.1. Taxonomy (GTDB): domain Bacteria; phylum Planctomycetota; class Planctomycetia; order Planctomycetales; family Planctomycetaceae; genus Schlesneria. The sequence goes on from JAFEBS010000062.1 coordinate 104,730, forward strand.
ATGGGCTCTGGAATACCATCAGGTGCCGCTGACGCCAGCCGACACGGCCTTCCCCCGTGTCGATTCATCGGACGTGGTGACAAATCACCCGTCCTGATATCCTCTGTGTTTCCCCGTTCCGGAATTCTTTGAAGCCGATCATGACTGCAGAACTTGAGATTCAGCCGGTCCGCAATCCGATCACTGGTTCCATTCGCCCTCCCGGTTCCAAAAGTCTGACCAATCGAGCCCTGGTTGTGGCTGCGCTTTCTCACGGCCTTACGACATTGACAGGTATTCTCGACAGCCGTGATACCGCAGTGATGATCGACAGCCTGCGACGACTGGGAATCGCGGTGGATCAGTCGCACGCAACGCATTCTGCGACTGTGACCGGTTGTGGCGGACACCTGCAGGCAACCTCGGCAGATCTGTGGCTCGAAAACAGTGGTACCAGCATTCGATTTCTCACCGCCATGTGCGCGCTCGGCCACGGACGTTTTCGGCTGGACGGCAACCCCCGGATGCGGGAGCGACCCATCGGCGACCTGCTGGATTCGCTGCGGCAGTTCGGAATCACTGTGAGTTCCGAATTGAACACCGAATGTCCTCCCGTCATCGTCCAGGGAGATGGACTGCCTGGCGGCAAGGTCTCGGTCAATGCGGGAGTTTCCAGCCAGTTTCTGAGTGCGATGCTGATGGCCGCCCCGTGTGCGGCCGGGCCCGTGGAGATCCGTCTGTCGGGGCCGATGGTTTCAGAGCCCTATATCGAGATGACCCTCGATGTCATGTCACAATTCGGCGTGCATGTGGACCGGACTGTCCCCGGAACCTTTCAGATCACTCCCCAAGCGTACCAGGCACGTGTCTACGACATCGAACCGGATGCTTCGGCGGCGAGTTACTTTTTTGCGGCGGCGGCCGTGACGGGCGGCGAAGTCACCGTCGAAGGCCTGACGCGAACCGCTCTTCAGGGTGACGTTCATTTTGTGGATGCCCTGGAACAAATGGGCTGCCATGTCACCTGGGGGAATCAGGGGATCACGGTTCGCGGTGCCAGCCCTCTGTCGGGAATTGATATCGACATGAATGCCATCAGCGATACCGCGCAGACACTGGCCTGCGTGGCACCGTTCGCGGCAGGACCGACCCGGATTCGGAATGTCGCACACATGCGTCACAAGGAGACAGATCGAGTCAGCGCCGTGGTGACCGAATTGACTCGACTGGGGTTGCAAGTGGATGAACATCCGGACGGCATGACGATCCACCCGGGCGGGCTTCACCCCGGGACAGTCGCCACCTATGACGATCATCGAATGGCCATGAGTTTTTCACTGCTGGGCCTTCGTCAACCTGGCATCGTCATCGCGGATCCGGGGTGTACGTCCAAAACGTATCCGGACTATTTCAGCGACCTGGATCGACTGTGTGCAGCCGCACGGAAGTAGACGGGACTACTCGTCGTCGGCGCTCAGGTCTGGATCCTGTTTGCCCAGTTGTTCCGCGAGACGGGCAGGGTCGAGGTTTTCGACGATAACGTATCGGCCGTCGTTCCAGCGGCTGAAATCAATTTGCTTGCAGCGTTCGCTGCAGAATGGCACCGTCGACGTTGCCAGATCCGTGGCTGGCAGAACGGCTTTCCCGCAGATCGGGCATGTCATCGGGCGTACCATGCGAAGCAACTTTCAAAAGTTTAGTAGCGCTTGGAGAACGAACGCCCATGCCGCAGCCAATCACTGGAATTCATTCGCTTTTGGAGGACGACGAATCCGGGCTTTTGGCGGGACTGCTGGCGCTGGAATCCGATTTCTTCGACGAATCGCCACTGGGCGTCTGCGAGGCCTTGTCGGCCTCGGCTGATTTCTTGTACGCGTCGCTGCGGTAGTCGGTCAGATAGAAGCCTGAGCCTCGGAAGATCAAACCTGCGCCGCCGCCAATCAGTCGCTTGGCTTTCTTCTTGCCGCAACTGGGGCACTTCTTTGTCGGTTCGGCCTTGATCGACTGAAACTCTTCCCACGTGTGCTCGCAGGCATCGCATTTGTAATCGTAGGTGGGCATGACGGTTCCAGAGAGTTGTGAGGTTTGGATGCGTTCGAGGCGGCTTGATTGAACACCAGGGGGCCGTTCCCGTTCACAGGACTATTCCGATTTGGCGACGATCACCTTGCTGGGGCGGACAATTCGGTCGTGCAGCATGTAGCCTCGTTCGACGTCGTGCAAGACCGTCATCGGCGGATGTTCGGCAGACGCAATCTGCGAGATCGCTTCATGCACGTTGGGATCAAACATCTGGCCGGCCGCCGGGATCGACTTGGCACCAAAGCCATTCAAGGCGGTTTCCAGTTGCTTGATGGTGAGCTGGACCCCCTGAATCAGTTCTTCGGCATTCTTGGATTGCGATGCCGCCAGAACTGCACGGTCCAGGCCGTCGAACGCCGGGAGCAAGGCCTTTAACAAAGGCAGCGCGGCGTACTTGCGATCCTCTTCCATCTCGCGCTGGACACGGCGACGGTAGTTGTCCTGGTCCGCCAGAGCCCGTGTCCACTTTTCCTTGAACTGGTCGCGTTCTGCCAGCGCGGCTTGAAGTTGTTCTTCCATCGACGGTGCCTCTTCGAGCGGACCCGCATCGGCTGCCGGGTTGGTTTCGGTTTCTGGAACCACAGGTTCGTCACTCATATTTCCACCTCATCCACAACGATGATTTGCGACAGTGTTCGTCACTCAGTCCACACTTATTCCGCCGACTCGGACGTTCCAAAGAACTCCTTGACCGACTCAAAAAACGACTTCCGATGAGCGCTCACCTGCTTGTCGTCCAGTTCTGCGAGTTGACGCAACAGTTCTTCCTGCTTCTTGGACAGCTTCTTGGGGACTTCGACATGGAACTGCACGTGCAGGTCGCCCCGTGAACCGCCCTGCGGATCCGGCATTCCCTGACCCTTCAGCCGCAGGATTTCTCCCGGTTGAGTTCCCGGTGAAACGGTGATCCGGTGCTTGCCGGTCAGGATGGGAATATCCATTTCGGTCCCCAGTGCCGCCTGCGAAAACGTAATTGGCACCTGACACGTCAGGTGCTTCCCCTCACGTTCAAACAGCGGATGGGATTTGACATGAATTTCGACATACAGATCCCCGGCCGGACCGCCGTTTTCGCCTGCTTCCCCCTCACCGCGCAGACACAATTGCATCCCATTGTCGATCCCGGCCGGCACCTTGACCGTGATCTTTCCGGAACGAACGACAAACCGAGAACCTCGACAGTCCGGGCACTTGTCGCGCACGACCTGTCCCTGTCCGCGACAGGCGGGACAGGTGGTCTGCATGCGGAAAAAGCCCTGGGACTGCACCACCTGACCGCGACCGCCGCAGTAGTCACACGACTGCGGTTTCGTGCCTGGTTTCGCGCCGCTGCCGGCGCAGGTCACACAACTGACGTGCCTGTCGATTTCCAGGTCGCGCGAGCAGCCAACGGCCGCGTCGAGCAACTCCAGCGTCAGCGATGTCTGCAGACTGTTGCCCCGCTTGGCCCGGGGGCCGCCACCGCGCCGCCCGCCGCCTCCGCCGAAAAAGTCGCCGAACATCTCGCCGAAGGCATCCATGATGTCGCCGACATCGCCGAATCCGGCCCCCGGACCACCCATCCCTTCCAGGCCCTGGTGTCCGAACCGGTCGTACCGGGCCTTCTTGTCGGCGTTGCTCAGAACATCAAACGCTTCGGCCGCTTCCTTGAAGGCCGCGATCGCCGCTTCGTCTCCGGGGTTGCGATCCGGATGATGCTTGGCCGCCAGCTTTCGATAGGCGCGCTTGATCTCGTCCTCGGATGCGGTCTTTTCGACAGACAGCACTTCGTAATAATCACGTTTCGTCGCCATCACGGCTCCGCTCCAGCGTTGAAAACCGGATCTGACAGGGGCTCGAACTCCAAGTCGTGCTCCTGAAGGTAATGACACCATGATGTGGCGAGCGTTGCCACCGTTTTATCGCGACTCTGGCTTGTTCCGGCTCAATCCACGGTGCCCCGTGATAGACAACGAACCGCCGGGGATGGCCCCGGCGGCTCGTTGGTTCATCTCTAAACCGTGGATGGCGGCACGCCGCGTCCACATGACGACTAGCGAACCGATCCTTCAACCTTGGCACGGGGCTTGCCATCGGTTTCGTCGCTACGGGTCACCAGGACAGATGTGGTCAACATCAGGCCGGCGATTGAAGACGCATTCCGCAGGGCACTCTTGACGACCTTGGCGGGATCGATAATCCCGGCCTTGTACATGTCGACATACTTGCCGGCGTTGGCATCGTATCCCGTGTTGGTCGGCAGGTTCCGGACTTCATCCGCGACCACACTGCCATCCAGACCGCAGTTGTTGACGATCTGGCGGATGGGACCTTCCAGTGCCTTGGCGACAATATGGACGCCAATCTTTTCGTCTCCCTTGGCCTTCACTTCACTGACAGCGGCGATCGCACGCAGCAACGCCACACCACCACCCGGCAGAATTCCTTCTTCCACGGCGGCACGCGTTGCATGCAGGGCGTCTTCCATGCGGGCCTTGGTCTGCTTCATTTCGGCCTCGGTGGCGGCACCGACGGAAATGATCGCCACACCACCGGTCAACTTGGCCAGGCGTTCCTGGAACTTTTCACGGTCGTACTGGCTTTCGGTCTGCTCGATCTGGCGGCGAACCTGATCCACGCGAGCCTTGATTTCCTTGGGGTCCCCGGCACCTTCGATGATGGTACAGGCGTCCTTGGTGACTTCAATCTTCTTGGCGCGACCGAGCTGGTTCAGTTCGACCGTGTCCAGCTTGATTCCCAGGTCTTCCGAGATCAGGGTTCCACCAGTCAGGGTGGCCATGTCACCCAGCATCGCCTTGCGACGATCACCGAATCCGGGGGCCTTGACCGCGCAAATCTGCAGCACTCCACGCAGCTTGTTGACGACCAGCGCCGTCAGTGCTTCGCCGTCCACATCTTCGGCAACGATCAACAGCGGCTTGCTGCGCTGTGCGACCTTTTCCAGGACGGGGACCAGTTCCCGCAGGTTCGAGATTTTCTTCTCGAACATCAGGATATAGGCGTCTTCCAGGATAACCTTCATCTCTTCGGGATTGGTCACGAAGTAGGGGGAAATGTAGCCTTTGTCGAACTGCATCCCTTCCGCCAGAGACAGCGTCGTGGAGTTTCCCTTGCCTTCTTCGACGGTGATCACGCCGTCGCGGCCGACCTTTTCCATCGCATCGGCGATCAGGTCACCGACCGCGCGGTCGCTGTTGGCCGAAATCGAGCCGACCTGGGCGATTTCTTCCTTCGAGGAAACTGGCTTGGCCATCTTTTCGATGAACTCGATGGCGGCGTCGACGGCCTTGTCGATCCCCTTGCGGACAACTGTGGGATTCGCCCCCAGCGTCAGACTGCGGAGACCTTCCTGATAGATCGACCGGGCCAGAACCGTGGCGGTCGTCGTTCCATCCCCGGCAGTATCGCTGGTCTTCGACGCGACTTCATTGACCAGCTTGGCACCCATGTGCTCGTACGGGTCGTCGAGTTCCACTTCCTTCGAGACTGTGACGCCGTCCTTGGTGACAACGGGATTGCCGAACGACTTGTCGATGATGACGTTTCGACCGGTCGGACCCATTGTCACGGCCACCGCCTTGGCCAGCGTCTCCACGCCCTTCTGCAGCTTGAGACGGGCTCGGTCATCGAACAATAGTTGCTTAGCCACGACTGGGCTCCTGTGGGAAATAGTAGGTACTGGATGGTGGTGGTGCATCGTTCCACCAGCCACTCTCGTTTCGGAGAAAGCCTCCAGACTTTCCCGAAGCCAACCGGTCGGCATTCAAGCACGCCGACCGCGAATTAGCAGCACCGCGGGGTGGTCCGACCACCCCACAGCGTGATCCAACTTAGCCAACAACCTTGGCGAGAATGTCCGACTCGCGCAGGATCTTGACTTCCTTCTTGTCGATTTCGATTTCCGTCCCGCCGTACTTGGAGAACAGAACTTCGTCTCCCACAGCAACGGCGATCGGACAGCGTTCGCCACTGTCCAGCAGACGGCCTGGACCCACCGAAACGACCTTGCCGCGCTGTGGCTTTTCCTTGGCCGTATCCGGCAGGACAATGCCGCCAGCAGTCTTTTCTTCGGCGCTCAACGGTTCGACAACAACACGGTCATCGAGAGGCTTCAGGTTCATTCAGTCAACTCCTTGGTTAGTTAAGCTGTGAGCTATTACCTTCAGCGGGCAGCCCGAGCCTGCGGGCTGCCAACTGGTACTGTTCAATCCAGAGGTGGGTTACGCGTTAGCAGCTGATTCGCTTGCCGCCCACCGGGAGCAAACGTCTCGCGGATCGTCCGGGGCTCTAGAATCCGCCCATGCCACCCATACCACCCATGCCCATGCCTCCCATTCCTCCCATGCCACCCATCCCTCCCATGCCACCGCCGTCGTGGTGGTCATCATGGTGATGGTCGTCATCCTTCGGCTTGGGAGCTTCGACCACGATGCTATCGGTGGTCAGCAACAGACAGGCAACGCTGACAGCGTTCTGCAACGCGGAACGGACAACCTTGGCCGGATCCACGACGCCGAATTCAAACATATCGCCATAGCGATCGTTCAGGGCATCGTAGCCATGTGACTTATCCTTGGACTTGCGAACGTTGTTCGCCACCACGGCTCCGTCCAGACCTGCGTTTTCGGAAATCGTGCGGATCGGCATTTCGAGAACGCTCTTGATCAGCGAGATGCCGTGCTGTTCGTCGCCGTTCAGCTTCATTTTTTCCAGCACGCTGGAGCACCGCAACAGGGCAACACCACCGCCGGGAACCACACCTTCTTCGATGGCAGCCCGCGTGGCGGCCAGAGCGTCGTCGAGCAGATCCTTGCGTTCCTTCATTTCCGTTTCGGTATGAGCACCGACACTGATCTGAGCCACACCACCCGCCAGCTTCGCCAGCCGCTCCTGCAGCTTTTCGCGATCGTATTCGCTGTCGGTCTTGGTGATTTCGTTGCGGATCAACGCCGCGCGACCTTCAATCTCGGCCTTCTTGCCGGCACCTTGAACCACGGTGGTGTTCTCGGCGTCGACACGAATCTTCTTGGCCACTCCCAGGTCGCTCAGCTCGACATTTTCCAGCTTCAGGCCCAGATCCTTGAAGATGGCCTTGCCACCCGTCAGGACAGCAATGTCTTCCAGCATCGCCTTGCGACGATCGCCATATCCAGGAGCCTTGACTGCGCAGATCTTCAGGATGCCGCGCATCTTGTTGACGACCAGGGTCGCCAAGGCCTCGCCGTCAATGTCTTCGGCGACAATCAACAGGGGAACCCCGGCCTTGGAGATCTTTTCCAGCAGCGGAACCAGCGTCTTGGCACTGCTGATCTTTTCTTCGAAGAGCAGGATGCGGCAGTTGTCGAATTCGACAACCTGATCGTCCGCATTGGTGACGAAGTGCGGCGACAGGTAACCCCGCTCAAACTGCATCCCTTCGACAAGCTCCACTTCGGTGGCGATCTGGCGGCCTTCTTCGACGGTGATCACCCCGTCCTTGCCGACCTTCAACAGGGCATCCGCCAGGATCTGGCCGATTTCCTTGTCGTTGTTACCCGCGATGGCAGCAACCGTTTCGACCGCCTTGCGGTCGTCGGCCTTGACCGGCTTGGCCAGCTTCTTCAGCTCGGCCACAACGGCGTCGACAGCCTTTTGAGCACCGCGGCTGATCGCCATCGGGTCATGTCCACTGGCGATGTACCGCAGACCGTTGCGATAAATCGCCTCGGCCAGCACGGTCGCCGTGGTGGTGCCGTCACCAGCCACGTCGCTCGTCTTGGAAGCCGCTTCCTTGACGAGCTGCACGCCCATGTTTTCAAACTTGTCTTCCAGATCGATGTCCTGAGCGACGGTCACGCCGTCCTTGGTCACCTTGGGAGAACCCCATCCCTTGTCCAGGACCGCATTACGGCCACGGGGGCCGAGCGTACTCTTGACTGCACGGGACAACTTCGACACGCCTTCGAGCAGGCTCTTGCGTGCCTCTTCGTCAAAACTAATCAACTTGGCCACAGCGACTCCTCAACCAGCAAAACAGGCTTGGTAGGACAACAGTGTTCGCTTGCAGAGCGGAAAACCGTCGCAAGCCTCAATGCTCGCGACATCCAACCACCCGTGGCAGAACAACAACATCTGCCACCGAGGCGGATTCCACCACACAGCCGTGACTGAAGCAACCAACGTGCCGACAATCAAGCCTTGACGTAAGTCATTGCGCTGTAAGCAGGATTCTTCGGGCACCGTCCTGGCGGGGCGAGATTCCCTGCCAAGATGACAGAGCGAGGCAGTTTCCGCTTCCGACTTTTGACAGAATCCCGTTTGAGCTAATCTATGCGGGTTCACCACCGTCAATCCGTCGACTGTGATCGACAGGAGATCTGCCATGCAACAACCCTCGTTCACCCGACGCGGTTTCCTGTCGCACGCTGCCGCCAGCGTCGCCGTGCTGACGGGCTGTTCCGCGTTGGCAGCCCCCGCGAATCCACCCAGGATCGGATTTGGTTACAGCCTGTACGGCACCAGATCCCTGAAGGTTTCGGAAGCACTCAAGGTTTGTGCCGACATCGGCTACAGCGGCGTGGAACTCGCCTGCATGAAAGACTGGCCCTGTGATCCGGCGGCGCTAAACCAGGCGAATCGGAAGGCCCTGCGGTCGGAATTGAATGATCTGGCCCTGGAACTGCCCTGTCTGATGGAGAACCTGGTGCTGGTTGTCCCCGATGCTCAACATCAGTCGAATCTGGAGCGGTTGAAAAACGCCTGTCAACTGGGTCACGATTTGTGCCCGGACGCTCCCCCGGTCGTTGAAACCGTCTTGGGGGGCAAGCCCGACGAATGGCCGACCGTGAAAGACCGGATGGTTGAGAAACTGCGTGACTGGGACAAGGTGGCCAGTGCCGAGCGTACCGTCGTTGCCGTGAAAGCGCACGCGTTTGGAGCGCTGCATACGCCACAGGACGCGAAATGGCTGGTCCAGCAGATTAACAGTCCCTGGATTCGACTGGTCTTCGACTACAGTCACTTTCAGCGGCAGAAACTGGATCTGAAAGAGTCATTGTCGACGATGCTGGCCGAAACCGTGTTTGTCCATATCAAGGACAACATCACCACTGCCGGAAAGACGGAATTCGCCCTCCCCGGCGACGCGGGAGACATCGACTACGCGGAATTCCTGAAGCTGCTAAAAGAGGGCGGGTACCGCGGATCGGTAGTCGTGGAAGTCAGTGGTCAGGTTTTCGGCAAACCGGGTTTTGACCCGATTGCAGCCGCCAGGCGATGCTACACGAACATCCAGCCCGCGTTCGTCAAAGCAGGCCTGCGGATTGAAACTTGACGGCCGGGGAATCCGTCACCGCTGGAGTTGCTCGATGACATTCTCCCGGCTGTCCTGCTGATTACAAACGGATCGAAACTCGGCTCGGGTCAGTATCTGGCTGCGTGGCAGGCGGACTGACACGAATTCATCGACCGGAATCAAATACGTGGCCGATTCCAACTGATCGACGGTCAATGCCTTCCACTCGTCGGTTTCGGCCGCCCGCACCCGTGGCGGCCCGTCCCGGTGATAGCTCGCCTTCAGCCGCGCAAACCGGACGCCGATTGTCGCCCAGGACAGCATCTTCTTACTGGTCAAATCATTGGCAACCGGAACGATCACACGCGTATCAACCGCCAGATCTGGATCGTTACTGAACTCTTCGAGCCACTTTTCAGCCGCTGCACGACAGTCCCCCTCCCCAGTCTGCTCCTCGGATGTCAGATTCGGTGCCATCCCGAGATCTTCTGCCGACAGCAAGTAACAGCCGTAGAACAACTGTTCCATTTCGGCCAATTCAGACGACAATGTTTTGCCTCGCGGTCCCTGTTCCGTCAGTCCATGAAGTTCCGCCAGCGTCGATTCGCCGACGAATTCTTGCAGGGCTCGCGCCAGGAACCGATAGGACCGCGCCATCCTCAGAAAATACGTGGGTGCCGGTTCCAGTCGCAGCCGAGGCGCAAGATGCTCCAGGGGACGGGCAGATGCCGCGGCCTTTACACCACTTTCACTGCGCAACACATGCGTTTCTTTGCGTTTGGTCATCAACGCCTGGAACGCTTCCAAGGTGCGACGTTTGTAATTGGCGGTCAGCAGTAACCGGTCCGACTCCTCCCCGCGCCGGGGGACCAGCAACGTTTCCAACGCATAGACCTGATGGTCATACCACCCGCTTCTCTCAGTGGGAGTCAGATCAATGGTGCCACTGCGAATGGCCCTCACCAATTCCCGCATGATGTCGGCGTCGGAAGACAAGCCGCGAGGAAACAATCGCCGCACCAGTTCGGATTCGCGATTGGTTCCCGCCGGGATCAACGCCACTGCCCGTACTGAAAGATTCCTCACCCGGCAGATCTCCGACAGATCAGCCTGCGGCGGCAGATCAACCAGATCCAGAATCGTCAGGCATGCTGGAGCGTTACTCAACCGCGACCAGCGAGAGAGAATCTGCCGATATGTGGCTTGCAGCCTGGCGTCGTTACGCAAGGCGTCGAGGATTGGTGACATCCAGGCCGTATCGCCGAACGCGAAATTCCGCTGAAAGAACCGGCCGGTGCGATAGACTCTCTGAAGCTTTGTGTTCCAGGCATAGAAGCCGATTGGCTTGGTATTCAGCAGGTCCTGGTCAAATTCCCGTTTGAATTCTGCACGCCCGGCCGCATTCGACGCAGCCACCTCGATCCCGGCCAGTTCCAACCCCACGGACAGAAAGGCCGCGGCGCGGCTGTCGGCAGGGACATTGGAAAACAACTCCTGATAGAAGTCCAGATCCCCCGTGAACCCCTCGGCGTGCGATTGAAACCAATGTTGCTCCAGAGCCGCATACAGCCCGTCATCGAACTGCTTTGCCTTGCCATCAATCAGATTGACCGAAGGGAGAACACGGAAACCCGCATTCTGAACGGCGTCCTGGTAGTTGGCATACAGCTTGAGAAGCTTGGCATCGTGGTCTGGCTTGAGCAGGTCAACGTCCAGTGTCGTGACCGCGGCACTCAAATTCACGGTCCAACCTTCGACGGGCCTGGAATCAATCCGCTCGGGATCAAACTCTGGCGCGCGTTCAAAGACGTCATCGGTCAGGTCGTCAGAACTGTTGGCGGGCGGTACCTGGTAGTCGGTTCTTTCGATGGTCACCGTTCGATCCCAGCAACCTGCCAGGGTCACTACGACGGTCAACGCTGACCAGGTTCTGCGTACGGAAGTCAATCGCATCTTCATCTCCGACGCTTGAGGTACGCTTCCACCACGGATCTGTTATCGCGCCGGCATGCCGGCGAGTTGATGGTGAACGTGCTGTCGACCGTTAGTATTGCAGGCCACCTGCTTCACACGAAGGGAATTCTGAGATTTGGAAGCGTCGTACGTTTCGAAGTTCCCTTCTGTTTGGTATTTGTTTCCACAATTGGTCTGACGGGGATTCTGTGTTCCGGAGTGATGACAATGCCGCTCGCCAAGTGCTTATTACATTCCTGGGCAACGCTGTCCATGGTCGTCACGTTGGCAATGCCCCCTGCAGATGGAGTGGCTCAAGAATTGCCATCGCCGGATGGCGTCCTGGGAATTACGCTCGGCCAGTTGGCTGCCGGTGATTGCCAGATGGTCGACTTGACTCATGCCCTGAATGACAAGAGTCCGTTTTGGCCGGGCGAGGATTACCAGCCGTTCCAACTTCGCACGATTGCCACCCTGGAGAAGAACGGAGTTTCCTCCAAGGCCTTTGCGATGCCGGAACATTTTGGCACTCATCTGGACGCCCCCTGTCACTTCGAGCAGGGACAACCAACCGTCGATGAGATCGCCGCGACGGATCTGTTTGCTCCGGGGATTGTGATCGATATCAGCATGCAGTCGGAAATGGACGCCGACTACCGGCTGTCCGTGGCGGACCTAACGGCCTGGGAACAGGCACACGGGCCAATTCCGCGCCGGTCGATAGTCATTCTGAACACCGGTTGGGGCCGGCACTGGACCAACAGTGTTCGCTACCGCAACCAGGATGCGTTGGGCAAAATGCATTTCCCGGGATTCTCGGCCGAAGCCGCCCGCTGGCTGGTCAAGGAGCGGAGCATTCGTGGCGTGGGGATCGATACGTTGAGTATTGATTACGGCCCGTCGCAGGATTTCATCGTCCATCACATCATCAACGGCGCTGGACGATATGGACTGGAAAATATCGCCAATCTGGACAAACTTCCGGCACGGAATTTTTTCCTGTTGTTGGCACCCATCAAGATCAGTGGCGGCACTGGCGGGCCGACGCGCCTGTTTGCCGTCCAGCCGAAGAACAAATAGCACCACCAACGGTGGAGTCATACCATTTGAAGGATTTCAAGGCTCCCATTTCTCGCGCAGTCGCCGGTAGTCTTCGGGAGTATCCAGATCGGTCACGGCGGCGTCCGAGTCGACCGGCAATTCGGTGACGTCGGCGGCATGTTCACGCAGCAGCCAGTTCAGGCCGCGATCGACGGGGATATTCGCAACCGCGCGTGCCAGGCTCCAGCGGAACAAAGTCGGATGGCCGCGCCGGGTTCCGCGGCGGGGGACCAGGATCGCAGGCTGGACCGACTGCCAAGTCTGCAGCAGGATCTCTATCAGCCGACGATCCAGGACCGGATGGTCCGCCGGAACCAGCAGCCAGCCGTCGTTGTCGCAGGGAGCATACTTCTGCTCGATGACATTCAGGGCAAATGCGACGCTGGCACGCATGTCAGGGGGATCGTCGGGGGGGAGATCCAGCGACGCGTTCAATCGCATCACTTCAGCCTGTAACGCGGCATCACCGGGCCGGACGACGACATGGCGTTCAGTGATCAGCGGGGAATCCAGCGCCTGCAGCAGCCGTTCGATGATCGACAGACCAGCCAGCTTCAGCAGCAATTTGGGCTGTCCCATGCGACGACTGAGTCCCGCGGCGGGGATCACGGCAAACATTCGGGCGGAATGGCTCACTTTCGCAGTCCTTGACACGGGACGCATCGCCCTGAAGAATCCTTAATCTCCGATGCAGCACGGCATTTAGACCGCAAACCCGGCATATTGACCGCCTCGGAAGGGAGTGGATAAAACCAACCATGACGACACGACACGCCACTATTGGTGCATTTCTGGCAACCGCACTTCTGATCGCCGTCGGAGTGAACGCAGCTTCGCCACGAAAGCTTACGTCCGATGTGGCGACACCGGGGGATCTGACCGCAGAACTTCATACGCTATTAACATCCGTCGAACAATCTCTGGAATCGACGGATTCGTACAACAGTCGACACGAAGTGCTGAAACGCCAGGCTTTGCAAATCGCCATTTTCGCCCAGGCGCTGGCCGAGCATGAAATGGACTCGCCTCTCAGGAAATTCGCGCCGGCCATGCGGAACGCGGCGCTGATGCTGTCTCGTGCCGGGGCATTTGACGAGGCAACTCTGGCGTTTGTCCGACTGAAAGACGCCCGCGACGGTAGAATTACCGGCACACCGGCAGTCGATGCCGACTGGGGAAAACTCGCCCGCGCCAGCACGTTGATGCATCTGATGAAAGAACGGGCCGAAGCGACGCGACGGGGGCTTCGCCGTCCGAAAGATCCCGATGTGGAAAGCCGAAACGCCATGGCCATTGCCCTCATGATCCTGGTGGTTCACGGCGACACACAGGCAGTCAAGAACCCCGCCGACCGGCCGGTGTGGCAGGAGATTTGCCTGGAGGTGCAAAGTCACATGTCCAGTGCGGCGAAGGCCATCAAGACCCGCAACGAGGCGGCTGCCGATCATTTTCGAATGGGAATGGAGGCGTGCGACAAGTGCCACCAAAAGTTCAAGCCCTAGCAGCCCGTGGAAAACGGGGGCTGACCGGTCTGACCCTTTGGAGGGCATTGGATTCACCTTGAAAATCGCATGCCCGGAGAGGGTCAGACCCCCTTTTTCCACGGGCTGCTAGAATAGGCAGCTACGTCCAACTTCGTACTGACCGGATTCAACGTCGACGCTGTCAGCGTGATGCGAATGGAATTCACAACCGATCCCGCGATGATGCGGATGTGCACCATTTTGCAAAATGTGAAGAGAATTCCTGTTCTGGATTTGCAAACTTGCGGCAATGACCTACGGTTGGGAATAACCAGTGGATGGACCGACATTCCCCGGCAACCCGCCGGATTGACGTTGTGGTCGCGCCTCGAAGATTTGTCACCTGCCTGCCCAATGCCCAACCCGGGAGCCTGCCATGATCGAGCTTGCTCGCAGTATTCGTCACTTCCTGGTGTCGGAGGACGGTCCCACGGCTGTCGAGTATGCCGTGATGATCTCGATGATCCTGGCCTTTTGCATTGGTGCCATCTCGACGATCGGTCAAACCACCAACAACAAGTTTGTCGGCGCGATGAACGCCATGCAGTGAACTCAACGGGCATCTCCGGAAACAACGGATTTCCGGTCTGCAGACCGACTGCGTCACCCCACAGGGGTGGCATGACGCATACGACTGCGTTCGTTTCGATGTCATGAGCCTGGGACATCAATCCAGCGGCGTTCAGCAAACGATTGCAGGACGGCGTCAGCGACGGCCTGGGCGCTTGCTCCATCGTTGAAACCTGGAACGGCGTCGCGCCCTTCCACGATCGCGCTGACCAACTCGTACACCAGGTCATACCGGAAGACCGTGCTGGGCTTCCCGTCCGCGGGATTGCGGGGGCTCCCTTCCGGCTTCATGAACTGTTCTGGAACCAGCGACTTTTCCATCGTTCCGCCGTGACGACCGACCAGGATGTAGTTGGGATCAACCAACTGATACACGGCGGAACCTTCAGTACCGTTGACTTCGGCCCACTCGAATCCCACCCCGTTGTTGTGGTGGCCCTTCATCAGCGTACTGCCTTCCCAGACGCCGACGGCTCCGGATTTGAAGGTGCCGATCAGGGCGGACCAGTCATCGACTTCGGATGGGGGACACGGTTGGCCGTCCTGAGTCTTGTCGCGCGGGACAAACGTCTTGACGGCACCGCAGACACTCTCGATCGGACCCATCAGGTCCTGGGCGAAATCGATCCTGTGAATCGTCATATCGTACAGATCGCCGGCACCCGCCAGTTTCTTGTATTGGCGCCAGCCCCAACTGGTTTCTGGAAGGTCCAGGAACCGCTGGCTGCGGAAGTGACGGGGTTCGCCGAGAGCACCGGATTTCAGCAGGTGTGCCAGGTACCGCATGGACGGGGCAAAGCGGTAGGTGAACGCGGTCATGTGCCGGACACCCTTCGCTTTTGCCGCCTGGTACATTTCATTGGCTTCCGCGTAGCTGACTCCCAGCGGTTTTTCGCACATGACATGCTGGCCGCCTTCGATGCAGGCCAGTGCAATATCGCGATGCGTGTAATTGGGGGTGGCGATGATGACGGCATCAATGTCGCGGTCGGCGGCGATTTCCTCGTATTTCGTCGTGTACTTTGCGGGGCCCCACTGGGTCTTGCGTTGTTCCAGCAATTGCTCATTCGGGTCGCAGACGGCCGCCAGTTCGCAACGGGGATCAAGCTTGATCCCGGGAACGTGATGGAAGTCGGAAACCAGACCCGCGCCGATGATCGCAATACGTACCTTCTCGTTGGCCATCTCTGTCTTTCGTGAATCCATGAAGTAACCGCGTCAGCAGCCGACGCCGGGGCGGAATTGTTTCAGAGTGAGGGAAAGTTTGCAATTCGCGGGCGGTGAACCTGGTAGCACCGGAATCGAAGATCCTCGTGGACAGTAAACCCACGGCCCGGCATCAACACTGTCCCCCTGATCGCTCGCTGCCGGGATTTCGAACGGACTCAGCAGCCCGGCATCAGTTCGTACAGTCCGTGGCCAATGTGTTTCAGTTTGCCGGTCCGAGCGAGTTCTTCCCAGATCGCTGCCGGAAACTGGTCTGGAGGGGTAATTCCCACGACGCCACCGCCGCCACGGGACATGGGGCCGTAGCCCAACTTGGAATCCGCGTCCAGGCGAGTCAGCTTCAAACGCTTTTTGAAGGCCTTCAGGGCGTGCTTTAAAACATCGCCGGGCGGGCCGGCGGGAACGGGGGTCTCGGATTCCGACATTGAGTCACCCAGTGAGTAAGAACCATTAAAACCGACGGACGCTTCCGATAAACAGGATGACGACAAACGCAAATGAGACCAAGGTCATCAATCCTCCCAAGACGATTCCGAACCAGGCCCGGCCACTTCCGCTGAGATCCGGGTTCCGCTTGATGACCCCGAGTGCATAAATCCCGCACACCACGGCCGCCAGGGAAAACGGCAACCCGAGTAACGGAATGACGCCAAACAGCGCGCAGTATCCCGCCGCAATCGATGAAATCGGTCGACCCACGGGAATCAGCATTCGTTCCGCCATCCCGGAACTTTTTGTCTTCCGCTTCTGGCGGGGGCGATCGTCGTCATCGACGTCGTCGATATCATCATCGTCATCGTCAGTGAGAGACTCACCGCAATAACGGCACTTCGTGGCGATCGCCCGAATTTCTTCGTCGCAATACGGGCACAATTTCATGTCGGCAGACGGCATGAACGGAAACTCCGCAAACGGAATCAGAGGGAACCGGCTCTACGTCAGTTCGGTCAACGGCCCGCCGCCGCAGTAATCCGGGTTGCCAAACCGCTCTATCCGATGTCCCATCCCGTGGGCCAATGACATCAGCAGTCGGTTGTGAGGAACTTTCTTGAAATTGAGCGACCGCCCCATCTTGAAGTCCAGCCCATTGCCCACCAGCACGAACGGGATGTTGTCCAGCGTGTGTGAATTCCCCTGGCCCAGTTCGTTCGTCCAGACGATCAGTGTGTTGTCGAGCAGACTGCCGCCGCCGCCCGGTTCCGGCGTTTCCGCCAGTCGCTTCGTCAGATAGGTCAACTGTTCACAGAACCATTTATTGATGCGAGTCAGTTTATCCTGGGCGGGCTGATCATTGTCCGGCTTGTGCGACAGTTCGTGGTGCCCTTCCTCAACATCCACCCATTTCATCTTTGCGCCGCCAACGGAATTGGTGTATTGCAGCGTGGCCACGCGTGTGAAGTCAGCAACGAAGCTGTTGACCATCAGGTCAATCTGCATCTTGCTGATCTTCGGCATGTTGTCGTTTTCCTCCTTGACGTTCGCCTCCAGTTCAGGAACGGCATGACCAATTGTCAGGTCGCCTGCAGAACGAAGTTCGTTCTCCATTTCACGAACAAACGTGGCGTGTTCTTCCAGCAGACGGCGATCGTCGGAATTCAGTCGCCCCGAGACGTTCTTCAGGTCCGTCTGCAATTCATCCAGGACGCTTTTCAGACTCTCCTGATTCTTCGCCCGGCCGTACAGCTTGTGGAACATCTGGTACGGATCGTCGACAGGGGCAATTGGCTTGTTGGGACCGGAATAGACCATGCGCGTCCACGTATCGGCGCGATCGGGGACCATCACCCCGAATTCCAGTGAGCCGAATCGAGTCCGAGTGGCCGGACTGCGTTGCAGGTAATTCCGGATTTCCTGGTCGATCGAATGACCGCTCGACCAACCGGCCGGGGTATCGCTTCCCCCCTGGATATTGCCGGGGAACAGTTCGATGCCTGTCAGCAGACAACCGATTCCGCGCATGTGGTTGTCACCATCGCCGCGGACCTTGTCACAGACCCCCTTCAGAACCAGAGTCCGGTTGCGGAATGGTTCGAGTGGCGACAGGCTTTCCTTCAGCGTGAACTGCTCGCCCTCTTCGTCCGGCCAGAACGTCTTGGGAACAATCCCATTGGGGCTGAACATCACCACCAGACGCTGCTTGCGCGTCTGCTGATTGGCGAAACCGAGGCTGGGCAGATTCAGCACAAATGGCAGTGCCGCGGCACTCAGTCCCAGATCACGCAGAAACTCCCGCCGTGATGTTCCGATTTCCATGTTGCGAAGGCTTTCCCTGACGAAGGACGTTTTCCGATCCGCTGAAGGGGCAGACAGGCATTTTCCAACCATTCCCAGCTACTGATATGTTATGAAATCCTGAATTGGAAAGCGAGCTTTCGCCTGCCTGACCGTCCGTCCACACAGTCTCTGTACCCGGATTCCGGTTTCCTCGGCTGAAAGAGCTGTGAACTTTCCATTTTTTGGCAGGACTGGTCACGATTAGCAACTTGAACACCCTTCGGGTTGAGAGAATTCGTCTGCTTTTTCTGGCGATTTTGCATCGTTTTGAAAAAAAACGGAGTAATCAGGGCGTTGGTTGTTATCGGATGGTTCTTGAAGTTGTTTTATCGTGCCTTCGTTCGCTTTGATCTGCCGTTCGGTTTGTTCCAGATTTCGGAGCAGATGGGACGGCATCACGCGGTTAACGACGGAACGTCCGTCCGACCGTGCAGACCGCGGATCGACCTATTTGATCGCTCGGTTCAGCAGATTCTGTGTGATCTTCTGCACTCGTGCGTCCGGGCCATGCGGCCGGCTCCAATGGGACCACGGCAGCATGTGACCGGGGGGACTCGACAAGTCCTGGCACCAGAAGATTGTCGAAGCGTTGAAGACGAAATTGTTCTTCGGCCCCGGGTAGATGGTCGCGGTCCAATGCTGTGGCCGGGTCCCACCCACCAGCGCCGTTCCTTCACCCACGATTTCCAGGCCGGGGATGTCTGACGGGGGATCGCCATGGTATTCCCAGCCAATCAGGCCCGGAATCCGATCCCCGGCTTTCATCCCGCTTCCCTCGAAGATCCAGTGCTCGGGCTTGGTGCAGATCCAGTCGCCGCCGCCGTTGACCGGTTCCACGTTACGCGCCCCGATCAAATACCCTTCATCGGGTCCCCGGTGTGGAAACGGCCCGTTCTGTTTTTCCCGTCCTTCGGCATACGTATACTTGCCGCCGTACGGGCCGCCGCGAAACATGATTCGGTTGGGGACGCTGCTGCTGCTGTCTCGATAGGGTGTCACCCAGCAGACGGAATTCCCCGAGAAGAACAGCAGGTTCACTCCCGAATCACGCATCTTGACGACGCTTTCGTACTGGCGGATGTCCCAGTATTCGTCGTGCCCGACGCTCAGGAACGCCTTGCATTTCAATCCGTGATCAGGAGTCAGCATGTCGCTGTTGGAGCAATAGGTGACGTCGTACCCCTGCTGTTCCAGCCAATATGCCATGGGAAATTCAAAGCACAGCCATTCTCCCGAACCGATCGACTGCGGGTTCTCGTAGATCTGTGCGTACTTGCCGTAAGGGCGATCAAAACTGACATCCGCCCATGGACCCTGGTTCCCCTTGGGATGCGTGTAGACCGAGTAATTGCTGGGCCACTGATTGTAGGCCTGCCAGGTGTTGTCCGAGCACTGCAGGAGAATGTCAGCGGACCGATCGTCGCGCACGATGAACACGACATAGCTTTGCCAGTATCCTTGGGCCGGATCATCTTCGAGCAGGCTGAGTCTGCCGAGGTAAACGCCGCTGACCCAGTCGGCGGGAATCTTGATCGATGCGGACTTTTCCCAGCGACATTCATGCAGATTCTTTTCACCCGGAGTCGGGACCGGCTGAGTCTTCCCGACCAGTGGTCCGATCGTGGTCATCAACCGGGCACCGCAGCCACCGTAGTAGCCGGTGCGGAAGATCTCGATCTTGAACGGGCGTGCCGGATCGGACGAAACATGGATATCCAGTGTTTCACCCGCCGCAACACTCTGCCGGGAACAATAGCCTTCGATCCACGGGGTCCGAAATCCACCTGTCTTGTCGAGTCGCACACGGGTCAACTGCCAGTCGGTCGAGCCGGGCTTGGCATTTTCCTCGGCGATGAGACTGCGTCGCTTGACGGTCGCTGGATCGGCTCCAAACGCCGTCGGTTCCGTGACCGCGTTTCCCGTGAAAGCGGCCAGGCCCACCGCGGCCATCCCCTGCATCCAACGGCGCCGATCAACTTCGGGAAGCGAGGCGCCGGACGGATTTAGGGGGACGAAGTCGTTCGGTTCGTTGGTCATGGGAATCGGTCCTTGGTCGTCAGTTTTTGGTAATCGCTTCATCCAGATTCAACAGCACACTCATCACACTCGTCCAGGCAGCCAACTCCGGGTTTGCCAGAGACGCATCGCGTGGAGAATCGCCAACCGACAGCAGCGCCTGGGCTGCGGGCGGGTCCTGCCGATATCTGGTCCAGCGCTGCTGGTACAACCGCTGGGCGAGTTGAATCTCGGCCGGAGTGGGTCTTCGCGAAACGGCGACTCGGAACGCGAACGTGATTTTCTCCTCGGGCGTGACTCCGCCGGAAATCATGACACGCTCGGCCAGTTTGCGCGCCGCTTCCAGGTACGTCGGATCATTCATCAGGACGAGCGCCTGCAGCGGCGTATTCGTGCGCGAACGACGAGCGGTACAGACTTCGCGTTCGGGGGCATCGAAGGTGTTCAGGCCGGGTGGCGGACAGGTTCGCTTCCAGAATGTGTACATGCTGCGCCGATACAATCCCTCGCCCTTGTCCTGCCGGTAGACGGTCCCTTCGTAATCCGCTCCCACGGCGACATCGTCCCACAGTCCGGCTGGCTGGTACGGCGAAACACTGGGACCGCCGATCCGGTCACTGAGCAAGCCCGCCATCTCCAGGGCGCTGTCACGAATCATTTCGGCCTGGATCCGGAACCGAGGACCACGAGCCAGCAGTTTGTTTTGCGGATCACGGTCCAGCAGATCGGCCGAGATGCGCGACGATTGACGATATGTGGCTGACGTTACAATCAGACGGTGCAGGCGTTTCACATCCCAGGCACCATTGCGGTCTGCGCCAGAATGGCCTGCCTGGAATTCGAATGCCAGCCAGTTCAGCAAATCCAGATGACTGGGCCATTGCCCCTGCGATCCGAAGTCTTCGACCGTTTCCACCAATCCGCTGCCGAAGAACAGATTCCACGCCCGGTTGACGGCGACTCGACTGGTGAGCGGGTGATTGGGTGCCAACAGCCACTGCGCCAGTCCCAATCGGTTGTGGGGGGCATCCGCCGGAAACGGAGGCAGACTGGCAGGCGTATCGGGTTGAACTTCGTCCGCTGGCTGATCGTATTGCCCTCGCTTCAGGACAAACGCCTTGCGCGGCTGAGGCATTTCCAGCATGACCATGGCCGTCGGAATCGCCTTGTCCAATTCGGTCCGTTGTCGTTCCAGATCGGCGCGGTTGGACGTTTGCTTTTGAAACTCGGGGTCGAATCGTGTCAGGTAGGTTCGAACCAATAACCTGGTCTGGTCGGCGGATCGCTGGTCGGCAGCGACGGCCAGCAGTTCCCGGACGCCGTCCGTACCGGCCACGGCGGCCACTTCGTCCGCTGTCAGGTCGCGGTCAAAGATCCGAACATCATCAATGGAACCGCGGCAGGGGGCTCCAGAAGTCCGGCGACCGATCCGCAATGGCTTGGTGGTACGGGTCGTTTCGCTCAGATGCTTGTTAGTGATGTCCACTTCCTGCAGTTTTCCATCCACATACAACTTGAAGCCTTCCCCCGTTGAGGAGCCATCGTACGTCGCGCTGACATGTGTCCACTGGTTGAGCGGAACGTCGGCTTTCGTGACCACATGCAGTGCATTGTCCGGCCAGTGATGCACCAGGTGAGCCGTCAGCTTTCCATTCGCCAGCAGCAGATCGAATCCCCGATGAGCGTCGGCATCATCCATTCGTGAAATGATGGTAGCCGCGTCCTTGCTGGCGACATTGACCCAGGCCCCGTACGAAAACCTGTCAGTCCGCTCGAAATTGGCGAAGTCCCCCGCTTCGACATGCGAGTTCCCATCGAGTTTCAGTGCTCCGCCCAGTTTTCCGCTGACCCATTCCCCTTTGCCAATCAGTTGACCCTTGCGTGCAGGATTATTTCGCTCGGTGACTTCGATCCCCGAGATTTCATCCAGGGGCCAATGCAGCAGCGGAACCGGAATCACGGTGGAATTGGCATAGGCGTCACGCAGCCTGGGCTCCCAACTGGCAATCGACGCGGTGGCCTGCTGGCTTTTGGCGTCCAGGGCTTCGTCGAGTGCTGCCAGTTGCCGGGTCAGCGCTGTCTGACGCAGAACCTGGTCGGCCGTGGGAGCCTTGATTGTCGGTTCCGCATTGCCGACACGTCCGGCTTCGCCCTGTTCATTCAGGTTGTTGAAGAAGGCGAAGAACTGGTAATACTCGCGTTGCGTGAACGGGTCGAATTTGTGGTCGTGACAACGGGCGCAACTGAGTGAAACTCCCATCAAGATTGTCGCGGTCGTGTGGACTCGATCCGCCACGTATTCGACCCGGTATTCTTCTGGAATGATCCCTCCTTCCGAGTTGATCACGTGGTTCCGGTTAAAGCCGGTCGCGATCCGTTGTTCAACGGTCGGCTCCGGCAACAGGTCTCCCGCCAGTTGTTCGGTGACGAATTGATCAAACGGCATTCCCCGGTTGAACGCATTGATTGTCCAGTCGCGCCAGCGCCACATGTACCGGGTCGTATCGTTGTTGAAACCGTGGGTATCGGCGTAGCGGGCCGCGTCGAGCCAGTCCAGAGCTATTCGCTCGCCATACGTAGGTGAGGCGAGCAGCCGGTCGACGACTTTTTCGCAGGCATCCGGAGACGTGTCGGCCAGGAACTCGTCCAGTTCCGGCAATGTTGGCGGAATTCCGGTCAAGTCCAGCGTGATGCGGCGGAGCAGGCGTTCCCGATCCGCTTCTGGCGATGGCTGCAAGCCTTCCTGCTGCAATCGCTCTTGAACAAATGAGTCGATGGCATTCCGTGCGTTCCAGGTGCCGTCCGTCACCACTGGAACAGTCGGCCGCGTCAGCGGGACGAACGACCAATGAGCCTGATATTCCGCTCCCTGATCGATCCAGCGTTTCAGCAGTTCGATCTGGGCGGCGGTGATCTGTTTGCCGCTGTCGATCGGCGGCATCTTTTCGTTCGGATCAACGGCCAGAATGCGGCGGATCAATTCGCTTTCGCCACTTTTTCCCGCCACGACGGCCAGCTTGCCTGATTCGAGTTTGGTACGTGCCTGGTCGGCCAGATCCAGTCGCAGGCCAGCCTGGCGGGTCTTTTCGTCGGGCCCATGACACGAAAAGCAACTGTCCGACAGGATGGGGCGGATGTCTCGATTGAATTCGACTTTTCCGTCGGCCGCGTGCAGGGATGCGGACACGCAGAAGACCCAGAGCAGTGAACGCGCCAGGTCACGGCACGCCGAACAAGAAAATAAACGAAAGCGGCTCATCGGCATTTCCAACTCTACGGTGCTCATCGGGCGAATCTGTGAAATCTATGAATATTGTCTATTGAAACATGCTGACCCGTCAGCAACCAGTGACAGCCGGGAAGCTGATCGGAAGACGATGTCAGAGACTGGCGGACGGGCGAACCAGACCGCATAATTCCAGACCTCACGTCTCAGTTTCCCGAACCGCCCGTTCGCCGCGCGGTTCCTGCATTTCCTGGAGATTCCCAACATGGAACAGATCCCGTTCGGCACCAATGATTTTGCGGAGAACCCGGAACCACGTGTTCCGTGTGTACTGCTACTGGATGTCTCCGGTTCCATGGGAGGGCAGCCGATCCGGGAACTGAATGAGGGGCTGACGGTCTACAAGGACGAACTGGCGGCGGACGGGCTGGCTGCCAAGCGGGTGGAAGTGGCCGTTGTGACGTTTGGCGGGATCGTCCAGAACGCCTGCGACTTCACAACCGCCGAGGCCTTTTTCCCCCCCAACCTGACCGCGACCGGCGATACTCCGATGGGGGCCGCCGTGAACCAGGCCATCGACATGGTTCACGAACGCAAACAGATTTATCGAGCCAACGGGATCGCCTACTACCGCCCGTGGATCTTCCTGATCACGGACGGGGCTCCGACCGACGAATGGCAGACGGCGGCCAAACGAGTCATCGAAGGGGAAACCAGCAAAGCGTTCTCGTTTTTCGCCGTCGGCGTCGAAGGAGCCAACATGGAAATCCTGAAGCAAATGTCCAGACGCGAGCCGCTGCGGCTCAAGGGACTGCGATTCCGTGATCTGTTCCAGTGGCTCTCCAATTCGCAGCAATCGGTGTCGCGATCCACCCCGGGCGATGAGGTTCCCCTGCAGAATCCGACGACGCCAGACGGGTGGGCTGCCGTGTAGATGGTCTGCGTCAGCCGGTTGACTGCATGCCTGGCATTTCGGGATCACCTGATTCCACGGCGTTCCCCGGTGCGGTTTCTCTGACGGGGAGACGCTTAAGGCCGCTACGCAGTTCCACTCTCCAGGCGATAAGTCTGGCAGAACCGATGCTGCGTGGCAAGCTGCACTGTCACCAGTGCCAGACCTGATAACGTGACACTGATTGCCAGTCCAAAGAGTGAATACCGCTGGTGGTGTAAGATCTCAAATGGCGACATCGGAGTCACTGGAAATCCCAATAGCCAACGCGATTGATCGAGCCACTCCGCCAACCATGGTACCAGGCACAGGCCAGCCACCATCCCCGTCGCTGTCAGCAGTCCCCTGATCCGGTTCGGCTGCATCCCGGAAAGCACCCCCAGCCAGGCAGCCAGCGATGGAAAGATTCCAATGGCCGCCAGCCCGACGAAGTTGCTCAACCAGTGATTCCACCAGACGTCGGTCGTCGTTGCCTTGCTGGGCTGGAACCAGCAGACTCGAGCAAGCCACATCGTGACGAGTGGCACACTCGCCACGGCAATCGCTCGACGAATTCCGGACATCCGTTGACGGACGATCTCGGCGGCAGAAAGTGGCGTCGTCAGGATCGTTTCCATGATTTGCGCCTGAAAGAGGCCCGTCGCATAGGCAACAAGTCCCATCAGACTGATGCCCCATAACAAGGTCTCCATAACCAGCCAGATGGTGGAGAACTCATCGTGTCGGTTGGAATCGAGTCCAGAGACAAGCACCATCACCAGGACGAATTCCACGGCGACCGTATTCCAAATCAGTGTTCGCCAGTGGAAACCAAGTTGTCGCAGTTCCAGCCAGGCAACTGGCTGGTCGTCCGGCAATGACGTCGCGTTGGATTTGAAGGCGATGCCGCGCAGGCTGAGATTATTGACCTCGCGCACCGCCAGATCGACAGCGACCAGGGCATCTGCCGGAGCACGTATCATCGGTCGCCTCCTGCGCACCATCAGCATGGCAGGACCCACCGTAAACAAGATGGCCAAGATGCCAGCCGTCAACATGACCGCCATGGCGTACGGCACTACATGTTGGAATGTCGGGGCAAGTGATCCTGCGACAATGATAAACGCTTGAATGG
Organism: Planctomycetota bacterium; assembly: GCA_018242525.1. Lineage (GTDB taxonomy): Bacteria > Planctomycetota > Planctomycetia > Planctomycetales > Planctomycetaceae > Schlesneria. Next base: position 130,020 of record JAFEBS010000062.1, read on the forward strand.
AGATGGCGCGCAAGCTTCGAGATAGTTCTGCCTTTGCCGCTGGGGCATCGGAACGAACCCGATCGTCTGCCTTGGACTGGCTGTTGATGGACTCCAGCAGGTGTGCCCCATGAATCATGCCAGCAATAAAGATTGTACAACCATACAGAGCAATCAAGGGAAACAGGATCTGCTGAGCGGGCCCCGCGGGAATCATGCCGAGCAGTGCCAACGGAGCCGGGGTCAAATAGACCCAGATTGCGCCGTAGGTTGTGTACGCCCAACAGGAACAGAAAACTGCCCATGCCAGTGCGATTGCCGCCGCGCAGGCCAATTGAATGAACGCCGCCACCACGGCCGTCGATTCGACGCCCCCCATGGGATAGGTCAGTACGAGCAAGGGCAATGCCAGCAATTGAAGGATGCCGACGGACACGAACAGTGCGCTGAACTTTTCCACGACGATTCCCCGCAGCGAGAGTTTCGTCAACATCAGCAATTCCAGCGTATTCCGCTCTTTCTCGCCCGCGATCGAACCGCAAGCGATCAGGGGAATGATCGCGAACGTGACAGCGGCCTGCAGCCAGACGAGTTCCGTCAAAATATCGGCCCCCTTTCCCAGGCTCGCCAGACCATTCTGCAAGTGAGCCTCGTAGATCCACAGCCCTCCGGAATAAAGCGCCACGGCAAACAGAGCACGGCATGCAAACGTCTTGCGTTGCATCGATTGTTCGAGCAATCCTTTTGACAGCAATGGGAGCGACAGCAACTGGTCTAAGTCCATGGCCGACCCCACCGTTCCGCGCGATCCAGGGACGCCGACAACGCCAGGTCACGAACCACGATCATCGGTTGCGGATCCAACGAGACGGCCAGGATTTGCTGAGCCAGTTTGGCGGTCTTGGTGCTGCCGGTGATCGAAGACAGGAAAGCGCGTGACGAGTCATTGACGCACCGGCCAAGCAACGTTGCCGTTTCCAACAGCGGCGTCAACAGGTGGTGCAGATCCCGCGGCACGGTGGAGATATGCGAGAGAGTGGAGTCGAGAATCGTGAACACCGTCCATTGATGAAGCGGCGAAACGCGTGCGGCTTCTGCAAGCACAGCCGCCACCCGGTTCAATTTGAGCTTCTCGAGAATCGTCGCCAGGTGGCGTCCCAGGAGTGTCGGGTCGAATGTTCGTTGAGACGTTCCAAATACAATCGCATCGGTCACGCGCAGCTTGCAGTCGGCGCTCTCGGTCCCCATCGCCCACGCGGCCAGTCGACACGCCTCGTCGGTCCAAGTCCAATCCGGATCCAACAGGTTGTTGAGCGAATCCGGGACATGCCCGAACTGAATCGAAAGCAAGCAGGCGACCGCACGATTGTTGGGCCAGACCATGTTTTGCCAATCAACCATCCAGTTTCGTGTCGCGGTGCCGGAACTGCCCCAGGATTCCCGTTCAGGAAATGCGGCGTCCCACGAATGGGCCTGTAATAACAGGCCACCTGGAAACGCCGCGTCATTGGTGATGGGACCGACGAAGCGGATTGAACCGTCTTCATCCAGCGTTGCATTGGGGACCGTAAACGGCAAAGGCGGATCGCACGGATGTCCCAGCGCGGCCCGCGCGTGAGCAGCCGCCAGGCACCGGGTTTCATAGTTCAGCCCGCGCGATGCCCAGCTCAATTCCACCGGTTCGCCGAGTGCGAATTCCAGCGCGTTGAGTGAATTCTTCGTGTACCAGTCATCCTTCTTTTGTTCGGCCTTCAGGCAGGCGATTGCCTGTTTCGCCTGCTCACAACCGTCCGGACTCAGCCGGAGTAATGCCTGCGCGATGTCGACGTTGTTGCTGACGATGGCCTTTTCCCGGGCGTACGTTGCGATCCGTTCGACAAGGACGACGGGATCGATCCAGCCGCCGCGATGAGTGGGCAATGACAACAGCGGCAGTCCCGGTTTGATCCGGTCATTGGGCTGCAGTCGATAACTGATCTCGCGAATGCGAGTTCGAAAGAATCGATATGACATCTCATACCATTCACCCCATTGGACAGAGATGGCGGGCATGCCCAGCCACTCGCGAATCAGTTGCGGTACGCCAGTGTTGATGGCCGCGGAAAGAACTGTGTCCGCAAACGGGTCGGACCGGGCCTCGATCCGCTTTTTCAGCGGTGCAACTCGCTGTTCGAATCCTGCCGGTTTGTCCCGGTGGAATCGCGAAATGCCATCCAGAATCCGTTCGACATCCATCGCCTCATTGCAGCCCTCCACGAATGCCGAAACGGCATCGATCAACTCGTCGACGGAAGCCAGCGGGATGACCACTTGCGACGGATCGCGACGTGGAGCAAACCGCGACTCGATCTGAGGGGGGATCGGATCCAACCTCTGTGATATCGCGTCCGCTGCCGCATCAACTCCTGATATCGTACGCAGCCGGGGTGAAAGGGCTTCGATCTGTGGCAGGCAGGACGAGGCTTTACGTCCCTGCGATGCTGAGTGACGTGGTGCGCTGTCATTCTTCGGCGAAATCATGGACTCCGCTGTTTGCGCTGGGGATTTCGCGGCCAGCGTTTCGATCCGTGAGCGCAATGCGGCAGCCACGTGTTCGGCAGCGGCCAGAAGCTCATTCCGTGTCGACGCGTTGAGGTGATCCGCGAGTGTTTCCAGCAGATCGAGCGATTCTTCCTGCACGTCGGGGGAGACGTTGTTCAATCCGGCGATCAATGCCGTGACGGCGGCACCACGGCAATCGGGCTGTTCCTTGACCAATCGCTTGATGAGCTTGAGAACTTTGCCGGGAACAACCTTTTTGTCGAGTTGGAAAACGGGATGGCAGGCTTCCAGGAACGATGCCGCATTCAACCGCTTTCCCTTTGCCAGAACTTCGCTGGCTGCAACGGCGACTGCGGCGGATGTGGATCCGTTCGCGAAAAGAGGCACGTAATCGGACCACAGTTCCGCTCGTTCATCCAAAGTCAGTTCGAGATATTCGTGGAATTTGGCAAAGCCCGATTGAGCGGCAGGCCGAGCGGGCCGCAATAATGCGGAAATGCTGGCGTGAATCAGTCGGTGGCGATCCAGTCGTCCCTGCTCGGCGAATTCTTTCAAAGTCTCGTACCATCCAGTCTCCTGTCGCTCCAAACCGGAATTCTGGGCTTCGAACAACCGCCAGACGTCGTTCAGCAGATCGGGATCGGCGAGTAGGACATCGCTGATCGACTCCGGCAGATCCGACAGCGAATCCGTCCGGACTTCGATGGGACTCCGCATCCCCACGTACCCGGGAACTCCCGTCGCAAATCGATTGACGTAGTCCTCATCGTCGCTCGGCGCGATCGCTCCCGATCGAATCAATCCCCGTTCGACCGACCACGACACAATGCAGTAATCTTTCTGCTTCACCTGTTTCCGGACGAATGCCGGCAACCATGGCGGCCGGCGATCGTTCAGGACCTGCAATACGCGGTGAGGCATGTTCAAAAGATCCGAATGAAGCCACGCTCCAACGTAACCGGAAAGTGTTTTTTGGTCGCAAACGGCAAGCACCAGCAACCCACTGCACCAGCGAGGCACCCGCCAATCGACATATTCCTGTGCCAACACTCTCTGCAGCAGCGTTTCCTGCTCGACACTCAACGTGGCATGTGCACGCCGGTCTTTGCCACTGGGACCGGCAAAGTCGCTGATACACGTGTAGAGCGCGAGACACTGCTCCGCCAGACCTGTTCGCTGTGTTTCCTCTAGAACAGCCAGGCGGTCGCAGAGTTTGACTCTGTCTCCGGCCACAATGAGTTCTTGAAATTCGCGAAACAAGTTGTCAACTTGAGCAGTATCGCCCGCCACTTCCACCATTGTCGGATACTTTCGCCATCAGATTGTTGCGACATTTCCCCTGGTACGGCGGTATACTATTGGCATGTGGCCCACCTGCGATCAAGGAACATGCGGACATCCCGGCAATGGACTCACCGACGCAGTTTTGCTTCCTGCGAATGCTGATGTTCCTGGGGATCGCCCTCCTGACACTTCGGTCGCCATTCGGCGAAACCTGGTGTGAGGAGCACGTTCCCTCGGCCGTGGAGACCGTACGAATTGCGAGTTTGATCCAGCAACTTGGCTCACCGATCTTTGAGGATCGCGAAGCGGCGCGGGTTGCATTGCGTCAGATTGGTGAAGGGGCCGAGGAGCAACTGCTGGACGCACGGAATCATCCGTCGGCCGAAATCCGGGCTCGCAGTGGGGACTTGTTGCGTCAGATTCACGATGTACCGTTGCGACAGACCTTTCAAAAGTTCGCGGCGCAGCCGGATTCCAGACTCGACATGGAAGAAGGCATGTGGCTGATCTCCAGGATCCTGAACAAGGATGTGCAACGTGTCACGTTGGCCCGCCAACTGGATGCGCTGGCAGTTTCGGTTCGCAAAGAACTGGGCGACGGAGTTGAACCCAGGCGGGTGGATCCGGAAAAGTTGATGAAGGCGCTATGCAAGGTTTTGTTTACAGATGAGGAATTCGTGGGGACCCTGGAAAGCCTGCCAGCCCACAGCTCACTCGAACTGGCCCTGAAAAATAAGCGAGGCATGCCGATCCTGATTTCCCATGTGGCGATTTCGGTGGGACGCCGTCTGGACGTTCCGCTGGTGGGACTTCACAGCCAGCCATTCAGCTTCAAGTATGATGGTCAGCGCGCCCCCGAAGGCTTTCCCAGGAAAGACATTGTCGTCGATACTGAAACCGGGATGATTCTACCTCGACCGCCGGTGGCGGAATCAAAGTCCTCACGCGACGACCTGGTGCGGATGCTGTACAACTTTGAGCGAGATTTGTTCAATCGGGACGAGGTGGCCATGGGGTACCTGGCGATTGAGTTCCGGACCCTGCTTCGGCAGAACGCGACTGAGGTTCCCCAGTGACTCGCGGGATCAGCGACTGTCGTCCGCTTCGGGATTCCGCGCATCGAAATCGTGTTCCGAATTGACCTTCAGTGTCGAATGTGTTACCCGATAGGGACTTGTGAATGTGTTTCCCCGCGCGCGGCGGAGACCGTGTTTGTTGAGAAATCTGGATTTCAAATGGATCATCCCACGTATCGCCTGTTGGTGGCCGACGACGACAATGACTTTCGTCAGACGGTCTGCGAGATCTTCGCACCGTTTTTCCAATTGATCGAAGCGGAGTCTGCAGAGGAGGCGCTGGACCTGGTGGCCCGGGAAGAAGTTCACCTGGCCCTGTTCGACATGCACATGAAACAATTGACCGGCCTGGACGCGATCCGGAAATTGCGAGCCCTGCATATTGTGGCTCCGTGTATCATTGTCACAGCCGATTACACGGAGGAACTGCGGGACGATGCCGAGCAGGCAGCGGCGTTTTCCGTACTGCGCAAGCCTGTGACACGTCGAATCCTGGTCAACACCGTGGCTCATGCCGTGGAGACTGCCTATGACGATCGCGAGTTTACTCATCAGTTGCTTTGCGGCTGAGCTCCAGTTTTTGACGTCAAGGCGGCGCACGCGTTAGTTGGTCGATGGCATTCTGAACCCGATTCTACTGGTCGTTCGTCTGTATTTTGGAAGTTGCGATGACGTTTGTAACGTTGAAGGTCCTGGAAGGCATGGATCGCGGCGTCGTCTATTCCCAGTTGCCACTTCCGGTGACCATTGGCCGTGAATCGGACAGTGATGTGCGTGTGGACGATGATCGAGCCAGTCGGGCACACGCCAAACTCCAGGAGCATGGCGGACAGGTCATTCTGACGGACATCGACAGCACGAACGGCACACGCGTCAACGGGCACCCGATTCAGATGCGCGTCATGCAGCATGGCGATGTGATCTTGATTGGTCGTTGCTCGTTGCTGTTTCAGTTGTGTTCCAGCACTGAACCGGTCACCGACTGCGAAGACCCGCGGATGACCGTCCAGGATCCGTTCGAGGATCTGTCCGAGGGAAATATTGGCGAAGAACCTGGTGAGTTGTTTCCGCTTGGACGGCCGGCAATTCCGGGAGATTTGACGATGCTGCAGCGAGTCCAATTGTCGGATTTGCTGTCCTACGTGCATGAACAGTTGGGAATCGTGGTCAAAGGGGCCGTCGAAGACCTGCACGGATCGAAGTCCCGGTCGATCAAGTGTGATGCGGCGACCTGGAACCGATTGACCGCACTGCAGGCGTCCCTGGCGGAAGATCTGAACTTGATCAACAATCCGGCTGAATAGCAAAAGATTGCCGCGCGGAATCTGAAAGTTTGCATTGCTGGCACGTCGGGAGGATTCGCGGTCTCAGGATTGCGGTTGATAAGCCCGGTCTGTTGAGCGCAATCCCTGCAATCGTCAAACTCCGCCGACGTCATGGGCGGTCCCGCGCTCTGGATAATCAGAATCCAGTTGCCCCACGACAACGTGAACTAGTTTTCAGATGAGCCCCGTGGCATTCACGTCGATGTGTCCGCAGATCGCACTTCCCGGCTGTCAGACCCATCAATGCCATACGCTGCCTGTGCCTGACATTGGTGAGTTCACGATGATTGACCCCGCGAAAATCTGGACGCTTGCCCAATTGCCGTCGCTGCCCACGGTTGCGCAGAGCTTGTTGAAACTGGCGGCCAATCCAGAAACGGAACTGCGTCAGGTGGTCCAGGTTCTGAAAGTCGATCCCGCGATCTCGGCAAAGATCGTCAAAGCCGCCAATTCGACATTTTTTGGAACGCGTTCCGAGGTCAAGGGCATTGAACGGGCTGTCTCGTTGCTGGGCCCCAGCGTCTCGAATTCCCTGTCACTCAGTTTTGGACTTTCCGCCAGCGCGGTGTCGTCATCTCCCATGTCGACCCACTATCGCAACTGCTGGCGCGATTCCATCATTCACGCCGCCGCCGCCGCCGAAATCGCCCGGCGGGTCGCACCCGCCAGTGCCGACGACTTTGCGTTTTGCGGTCTGTTGCTCGACATTGGACGTCTGGCTCTGTTGTCGGCCTTCGAAACGGACTATCGACGGGTGCTGGAAGAGTCTCACGAGGGCCTGTCGCTGCCACAGGCTGAACAGAAACTGCTGGGAATTCAGCATGCCGAAGTCGGCGCACGACTGATGGAACAATGGAAACTGCCTGCGGCGATCGTCGAGGGGATCCGCTGGCACCATTCATCGCTGAGCGAATTCGACGAACAGCGTCCCACAGAGAATTTCCCGATCCTGGCGGCCATGGCCGTCGCCTCGTTCGCCAACGACGCCTTGCAATCCAAAGTCGACGACCAGGCACGCGAGCAACTGGATCGAGTCGCGCGGGGGTTACTTGGCTGGAATGTCGACGAAACCGCCGATTTCCTGCATCAGACGGAATTGGCCTGGAAGCAACATGCCTCGTTGCTGGAGTTCGATGATGCCGAATCTCCCGCGGACCTGATGATGCAGGCCAATGAACAACTGGTTCGGCTGACACTGCGAGCTCACGTCGCGTGTACGCAGGCAATGTTGCGGCAGCAACTGGCCGAACAGGAACGCCGCGATCTTGAATTTCAGAACAAGCAGTTGCAGAAGCAGGCCCTGCATGATCCGTTGACCAAGGTTTACAATCGCCAGTTTTTTGACGAAATGCTGGATACCGAGTCCAAGCGCTGCACCCGGTGTGCGTCTCCCATCGGCCTGATCTTTGCGGATGTTGATCACTTCAAGCAGATCAACGACACCTATGGCCACCAGTTCGGCGACGTGGTGTTGCAGCAGATGGTCACGGTTTTCGCCACGTCCATCCGCAATTCCGACATCCTGGCTCGGTTTGGTGGTGAAGAATTCGTGATTCTGGTGAATCAGCCCACCGAGCGCGGACTGGAACGACTGGCCGAAAAGATCCGCCGTCGGGTCGAGGAAGAATCGTTTCTGTTTGGCGACATGCGGGTGCCCGTCACGGTCAGTCTGGGATCGGCGATCGCAGTCCCGGGACGCGAGGAGTGCGACCTGCCGCACCGACTGATCGCAGCGGCCGACGCCAGCCTGTATGACGCGAAGCGAGGCGGACGCAACCGATGTTGTCTGCGTTCACTGGTGGATGACCGCGAGCGGGCGCTGGCGCAACAGGTGTTGCAGCATCGGTTCAGCCGCTGGCTGGTAGCCAGGCGATTGCTGGATATTCCCGCCGTGTCACGCGCCCTGTTGGAATGTGCCAGCGAAAGCTCGCGCATTGGAGATCTGGCAATTCAATATCACTACCTTGACGATGATCAGGTCACGCACATTCTGGAATTGCAGGAACAAACCGGGGAGCGATTCGGAGTCGCGGCCGTTCGACTCGGTTGGATTGGCGAACCGCAACTGGTGCACCTGTTGTCATTGCAACAGGAAAATCCCAGGCAACTGGCTGCCGCCATTGCTCGACTGGGAATGCTGTCATCGGCCCGAGTCTCGGCGGCGTTGGAAGAGTACCTGGCGTCCAGACTTCCCGATGACGGAAATCGGTTTCTGGAAACCGAGATGGTCACTGCGTAATCGAGGCACGGCTTGTCCGAATCTTCACCGTGTCCTCCGTGACTCTGTGGTGCAGTCCTTTTCTCCGATTTAGAGTGTATGGAGAGCGACAAACGAACGGTCTGACCCCTGCCAGACACCTTTTACCGCAGGCTGCTACGTCCCTTGCAGTCGATAGACCAGCCCCGAATCGATCTGCTGGAAACCAGCGGATTCCAGGACCGCGATCGCTGCCACATCGGTTTTCGGGGCATGGGCCTCGGCCAACTGCACCATGTCGTCTCGGACGCGTCGACAGACTTCGACCAATAATGCCTGACCGTATCCCTTCTGGCGGTTGGCTTCGGTCACATACAGCCCCAGCAGGCCGATTCCGCGAGTTTGCCAACTGTTGACGTATCGATCCAGTCCCACGACGCTGATGCGTGCCAGGGGTGAGCCCCCGGTCCGTGGAATCAATGCGAGATGCATGGCATCCAGACGTCCGTAACGTGTCTGCCACCACCAGGACTTCGGTTCCTGACTGAGCGCTGTCAACCGGGTCGTCCGACGCACGTTGACCAGCCGGGCACCGACCGGATCGGCAGAACCGACTCCCAGGGATCGCTGAAAAATCAGGTGCGATTCACAGGGGGTGTAACCGAGCTTTGCCAGGAAAGGGGCCGCCGCAGGGTCCGATTGCAGAAACCCTGCGGACTGACTGCCGCCGTAGATTCCACAATAAAAGGAATCCCGTGGCTCAGCCGGTCCCGCGAAAATCGTCTTGCTCCCCCGGCTGCGCAAATAACTCTCGGCGCGACGAACCAGTTCGCGACCGATTCCTTGTCCGCGAACGGTGGGATGAACCATGACCGCGCAAACCACGCCTTCTTCGGTGGATAGCCACGATCGATCTTCGTTGGTGCCAAATCCTGCGTGAACGAAACCGACGACGCGACCATCGCGGCAGGCCAGGATCATCCCCGCTGGATCGAAATACGTTTGAGCGAACACAAGTTCGTCAAATTCATCGCAATGCAGCCCCTGCGCAGCACCGCGACCAAGCTGGCACTCATGCCACAGTCGCAGAATGTGCGGCGGGTCTGAGTTGACGAATTGTCGGTATTCAATCACGGTGAACGTCTTTGGAATGATCAAAATCAGTTTGAAGCGGGTTGACCACTCCGGGACATTTATCGTGGCGAAAGTCACCGAGGCTGTGACCAGATCAGTCGACGGATCAGTTTTCCTGCTGCCGGAACTGTCTCGCGGCAATGTGGCTACCTAGATTTCAGCCAATGCTTGGTATGCTACCCATGCCTCCAAATCGTCGCAAGGAAGATGATTTCACCAGTTCCCCTGAACATTCGAATAGGATTGTGAATTCGCGAATGTCCGACGCAACCGATTTCACGAACGAAGAATTGCTGGCCTACGTCGATGAACGACTGCCGTCGACGCGCGCCACGGAAATCGAACGTCGACTGCGAACTTGCGCGGATCTGGTCCACCGCCTGGGACTCTTGCTGCAAACCTTCGAGCGTGGTGATGTCACGCTGGGCGGAATGTGGCGACGTGGCCGCTGGAGTTGCCCGCCCCGAGGTGTGTGGGCCGCATTGGCCATGGGCCGATTGGGTGACGGCCTGTCGCAGTACCTGAAATTCCATCTGGACACCGTCGGCTGCCGCGTCTGTGAAGCAAACGTTCAAGACCTGCGCAGGAATCCGGCGGACGACGAGCAACGGATCCACAAGATCTTTCAGTCCTCCGCCGGTCGTTTACGTCCCGAATCCCGGTAGATTCAGAACTTATGGACGGGACGGTTGGTCAGAATTGATTCATGCCAGAAGACTTGCGTTCAGCGCACTCCCCGCTTGCGATGCCTTGTTGCCGCATTTACCATGAGGTTCTGTGGTTCCGCGAATTTCAACCAGGCCAGGAAAGTTGCTGAGTTCACCCGGTTTGGACCAAACGCTCGCTGCACTTGCTGCGTAAGGTCGGGCATTCCGTAAGGTTCGCGCGGATCTTACGGAAAAGGGCCGTGCAAATGTACCGGCCAGGTATCACGCGTGGTCGGATTGATTTTCCCTGTTATTTACGTCCATCGGAATATTTACCTCCATCGGACCGAATTCTGTTCGAGTTCTTGAAAGTGATCGGGAGCCTGCATGAGCACGTCTGGTCGGTCCACTGAGACTGTCATCGAGATTCGTAATCTCAGCAAAGTTTATCGCGATTTCTGGGGCCGCCCGAAGGTGAAGGCGCTCAATGCGCTCAGCCTGGACGTACGCAAGGGCGAAGTGTTCGGCTTGCTCGGCCCGAACGGGTCCGGTAAGACAACGACACTGAAACTGTTGCTGGGATTGTTGTTCCCGACGGAAGGGGAAATCACGATCCTGGGCAGGTCCGCCGCCGACGTCGCCAAGAACGAGCGGATCGGATACCTGCCCGAAGAGTCCTACCTGTACCGGTTTCTGAACGCCTACGAAACCCTGGACTTTTATGGTCGGCTGTTTGACATGCCTGCCTCGCAGCGCAAGGAACGTTCCGAAAAGCTGCTGGATCTTGTCAAGCTGGCGCCGCAGGCGCGGCATCGGCAATTGAAGGAATACTCCAAGGGGATGACGCGACGAATCGGCGTCGCCCAGGCTCTGATCAACGATCCCGATCTGGTGATGCTTGACGAACCCACCAGCGGACTGGATCCACTGGGAAATCGCGACATGAAGGACCTGATCCTGGATCTGAAGAAGCAGGGGAAGACCGTCCTGATGTGCAGTCACCTGCTGGCCGACGTGCAGGACGTCTGCGATCGAATTGCCATTCTGTACGGTGGCGAATTGAAGGTCATGGGACGTGTTGACGAATTGCTGAAGGCGCAGGACGAAACTCAGATTCTGAGTTCGAAGCTGAGTGATGAGGCGATTCGCGACATCGAGGCCGTCCTGAAAAAACATGGCGCCGACATGCTGAAGGTCGATCAGCCGACCGCAAATCTGGAAGACCTGTTTCTGAAGACCGTTCAAGAGAGCCGCGACCGGCCCGGTCACCGAACGGTCAAGGATGGGGCGGCGTCCTGATCCTGCGGGCTTCGCCAGTCGGCAATTCCGATTCGATTTGTCTGCCTGTTATTCGTCTGTCTTCAGGGGCCTTCACCAGCCATGTCATTCGATCCGCAAGATATGCCCGTGTTCGACGCCATCGTGTACTGGATGGTCGTGGTCGGCGTACTGTCCATCATCGTGATGGTGGTCTCGTTGCTCAGTCTGCTGGTCAGCCACCGGGGTGCCGGCCTGCGAATTTTCGCCGAGGAGATTTTGCGAAGTCTGACGGACTTATTCAGCCTGTCGATCCGCCGCATCTGGGCACTTTCAAAACTGACGTTTATCGAGGCCTACCGGCGCAAGGCGCTGGCGGTCTTTGTGGTATTTGCATTGCTGTTCATGTTTGCAGGCTGGTTCATGGGTGGTGACACCCGGGATATGACGACCGATCAGGTGAAGGTTTACGTCAGCTTCGTGCTGCGAACGATTGCCTGGTTGACGCTGCCGTTGATCGTCGTGCTGAGCAGTTTTGGAATTCCGGAGGAAATCCGAGTCCGGTCGCTGCATACGGTGGTTACCAAGCCAGCTCGACGATTGGAGATTGTCCTGGGCCGCGTGTTTGGCTTCAGCATGATCGGTACCTTGGTCCTGCTGGTCATGTCGGGCGTGGGCTACATCTGGATCGTCCGTCAGGTCCCCGCATCGGCCCGGGACATGCTGGTCTGTCGTGTCCCTGTTTACGGCAAATTGCAATTCCTGGATCGCGCCGGCAATCCGGCGGACAAGGGCGTGAACGTCGGTGATCTCTGGGAGTTCCGCAGCTATATTGAAGGTGCCACCAAGGCCCGAGCGATCTGGGTGTTCCCAGGCATCGGTGAACGGACACTGGATTCAGACGGTAATCTGCACCTGGAAAACCAGTTTCTGGCCTTCCGAAGTTACAAGGGAAACATGAAGCAATCCTTGCTGTATGATTATCAATTCCGCAATCCTGACACCGGAGCGACCTACACCACCGAGGCCCGGCCGATCAATGAAAATCGCGGAGTGACGGATGTCATTTCGCGGAAACTGGTCAGCCGAACGGACGGCAAGACCTACGACCTGATCAAGGATTTTGTCGCCAGGGATGGGACGCTGCGGATCGAAGTTTCGTGCATCGATCGCGAGCAATACCTGGGCATGGCTCGCCCGGACCTGTTCATCCGCAAGCCGGACGTGTCATTCGCGGTCGGCTTCTTCAAGGCTGCGGCGGGGATCGAAATCATGATGATCCTCGTCGTGCTGCTGGCTGTCACGGGCAGTACGTTCTTGAAGGGACCAATTGCCACCGTCCTGACCTCTGTATTGATGATCCTGGGGGGAGAGAAGGCCCATGCGTTCATGGATCAACTGATGATCGGCCGCAGCGACAAGGGAGGGTTCCAGGGAGGTGGCTTCTTCGAGTCGATCTATCGCATCATCACTCACATGAACCCTACCACCGAACTTCCCGACAACATGGGCTTTACGATCATGACGGGTGTGGATGGATTGCTGACCGGCTTCCTGTGGCTGTGCAAGCAGGTCATTCCCCGATTGCAGTATTTCAACATGTCCGAGTACGTCTCGAATGGATTTGACGTCCCGTTCGGATCGACATTACTTCCCTGTCTGTTGATCCTGGTGGGGTATTTCCTGCCATGCGTCATGCTGGGATACTTTGCATTGCGGATTCGTGAATTGGAGTCCAAATGATGAACAGTTTGACTTCGCAGCAGCGAAAGCTGGCCTACCTGATCGGGATTCTGCTGTTACTGATTCCGATCATCATGCTGGGCCTTCCGTCCGACGGCACGAAAGCCGGTTCACGCGGCAAGCTGGCCCAATTGCGGACCGAGTACGAACTGGGCGAAAGCGATCTGGGCGATGTCGATCCCTCCAGTGCCGCCATGAACCTGGTGCTGTTGGGGATGCGTGGCGTGGCCGTGAATCTGCTGTACAGCGAATTTGACATGCAGAAGGACATGAAACGCTGGGCTGAAATGGAAGCCACGACGGATTCCATCGTCCGTCTGCAGCCGCACTTTGAAAAAGTCTGGGAAATGAACGGATGGAACCTGGCATACAACACGTCTGCCGAATGGGACGCGGTGCCCGACCGATATTTCTATGTGAAGAAGGGGGGCAAGTTCCTGATGCGGGGTGTGCGGCAGAATCGCAAATCCACGCATCTGCAGTATCACGTGGCCAACGTCTATCAGAAGAAGATCGGGATCGCCGACGAGGCGAAGTTCTACCGTGAGTACTTCCTGCATGACCCGGATCCCAAGTTCAAGGGAGGAGTTGATCCCGAATTCAATCCCGACGAACAGGACAATTACCTTGTGGCCAAGCGGGAATTCGAAAAGGCCTGTAATATCGAAGATCAATACCGGCGACCACAGCATATTCTGGATCGCACCCTGTTCCGTTCGATGCCTGCCCGGTGCCAGTTTGACTATGCCAGTTCCCTGCAAAAAGACGGCAAATTCGGCGAAGTCACCCGGGAAGCGTGGCAGGAGGCCCTAACGGACTGGACTCGCAAATACGGGCAGCAAGAATTCAGTATTCCGATCGGCCCGTTGGGGACTGATGTCCGCTTTCCCATCCGCCTGGAAATGAGCGCGGAAGATATCCGCAAGGAAATTGCCAGCCCCGACGACGCTGTCCGCGTGGCCAAAATGGTCGAGAGCTACCGCAAAATGGTCAACTACTATTATTGGCGGACACGCGCAAACTGCGAATCCGAATCCAAAACCGCCGAAGCCCATCGCAACCTGTACGAAGCCAACCAATTCTACAAAAAGCAGGAACTGGAGAAGGCTCGGGACGCTGCCTATGCGGGCATGAAAGGATTTGAAGAGATCTTGAGGACTCCCGAATTCTCCGATCTGCAGGCTGAAGAATCGCTTGTTGAAGAATGCATGCTGGGGATGATGGTCTGGGAAGACATCCATCGCGTCAGCGGTGAAAAAGTCCCGGCGGATTACCCGTTGAAGTGGCTGGCGGCCCAGCACCAGGGAAATCACGGCATGATCGCCAACGTTCAGCGATCGTTCAAACGGCTGTTCCTGGACTGACACGCTTCGTCAGACAATTGGGTCTGAACGTCATCTGATCGCGGTTCCCCGGGAAAAACAAAAAGGCCTGCTCGCCAGAGCAGGCCTTGCGTTTTTTGTTGTCGACCTTGATTAACGAACACGTTCGCGAACGGTGGTTCCAAACAGCCCGGAATGAACATGAACCCGGCTGTAGTGCGGACCTGGCGTTGGACCGTAGACCCGTGTCGTCTGCGTGTAATTATGGAAATTTCCCCGAGTCGTCTGGCGAACAACGTTGGGACTGACGATGACCGGCGACGCGATCACCGGTGCAGAAATCGTGGGAACGCTGTAGGCCATCTGGACGACGGGCGACGAATAAACGGGAGTCGAATAGGCCGGGGCTGCGTAGTACGCAGACACCACGGGGCTGCCGACGTAGACGGGAGTGGAGTAGACCGGCGCGGAATAGACTGAACCCGGAACGTACACGATCTGGGCACTCGCTGTCTGCGTGCCGCAGACTACGCCAATTGTCGCAGCAATTCCAAGGATCCATCGATTCATCATTCGCTCCTTTTCAAAGAGGGGCAAGGTGGTTGTAAACAGTTTCGGACAAGCTGCCCCGACTTTAGCGATTGTACCGACTGGGAATTCTGAATCCACTCCCGCGAGCAAACAGATCAATCTCCGCAATTGGATTGCAGTTCCCACGGCAACCGGTCACATGGTATGATGCGTGCTGCCTTTGAGGTTCCACGGGTGGCCGATGTTGAATTGTTTGCTGGGGGGATTTACCGATGAAGCCGTCGCAATTCGCTGGTCTTTTTGGCTGTGTAGCTCTGTTCCTGCTGGCGGCATTAATTCCACTTCCGGCATCCGCCTGCCCGTTTTGTTCTGCTCCGTCACTCACTTTGACCGAACAGTTGTCGGGTTCGGACTCGGCCGTGCTCGTCAAATGGATTGGGGGAACTCCCGCGAAACTGTCCGACGCGGGATCGACCGAATTCGAGGTCATCGAGGTTGTGCATCAACAAAACGGTGGCAAGCTGCAAAAGGGATCGAAGATCAACCTGATCCGTTATCGCTCGGGAAAGGCGGGAGACCTGTTCCTGCTGATGGGAACCCTGGGAGCCGGTAACATCGAATGGGGCAGCCCCTTTGAAGTCACCCAGGCCGGGTACGATTACATGAAGAATTCGCCCAAGCCCGACCAACCGGCGATCAAGCGATTGGGTTACTTCCTGAAGTACCTGGAACATTCGGACAAGATGATTGGCGACGATGCCTTCGGCGAATTCGCCAATGCGGCGTATTCTGATGTCGTGCAACTCGCGAAAGAGTTGCCCCGTGACAAACTGCGAACCTGGCTGACCTCGAACACGGTAGCGCCCGGACGGGTGGGTCTGTACGGGATGATGCTGGGTCTGTGTGGGAATGACGAAGATGCAAAGTTGATGGAACACAAGATCCTGGAGACAACCGAAGAATTCCGCCTGGGAATCGATGGTGTCATGGGAGGATACCTGTTGCTGACCGGCGACAAGGGATTGTCCGTCCTGGACGAAAAGAAACTGAAAGACAAGCAGGTGCCGTTCAGCGAGACCTATGCGGCGATGCAGGCGATCCGATTCATGTGGCAGTACGGCAACAATCGCATCGACCAGGAGCGATTGCGTCAGTCCATGCGGATCCTGCTGGAACGTCCCGAATTGACCGACCTGGTGATTGCCGACCTGGCCCGCATGAAGGACTGGTCCGTCCAGACCCGGCTGATGGACCTGTACGAGGCCGAGGCGTTCAACATTCCGTCGATCAAGCGCGCGATTGTGCGTTTCACTCTGGCCAGCATCAAGGATACCGGAATCAAAAAGGATGATGTTCCCGCTGGCGACGGATCGTCGGAGGCACCTGCCATCGATCTTCCCGCACATTGCGTCCTCGCACAGAAGTGCCTGGACGACCTGGAAAAGCGGGATCCGAAGACGGTCCACGAAGCCAAGCGGTTCTTCCTGCTGAAATGAACCCGTACGCGTCCTTGTTGTTCGTTTGACCAGGCGAAATCATGGCACGTAACGAAACGTACGCGGTGTCAATGTATTACTGGGAAACTGCCAGTTCGCGTGGAAACTCGACGGCTTGATTCAGAGGTTGCTTCAAAAACCGTTCACCGCGCGCATCGTAGAAGTAGACCAGGTTCTGATCGGCTGTCCAGACCGCTCCCAGTCGCACGCTGCGGGGACCTCGCAGCAGGAACTGCAGGCCGCATCGGGTTCCCAGGCGGGTCAGGGCAATTGTCTGCAATGCAAACTGATCGGCAACCAGGTTTTCGTGACGACACAGAGTGTCATGCACGTACCGGCGCAACTCATCCACGGTCCAGACGCAGGTCGAACCTTCCATTCGCCAATGGCCTCTAAAACGAGTCGAAGTGGTCAATCAGTGGTGTGACGTTTGTCGGCAGCCCGTGGAAAAAGGGGTCTGACCCTCTCCGGGCAAGCGATTTTCAAGGTGAATCCATTGCCCTCCAAAGGGTCAGACCCCTTTTTCCACGGGCTGTTGGCAGAGGGTAGTGATCGGCAATCGTCCGGCAGACCTTCTCGACGTTGGATGGTCTCAGATTGACTGTCAGAGTTCGCGTCTCTGGTGAATCTCACGCAATCGGAACAATCACGACTTGAGTCAAGTTTGCAGATTCTGACGATCCTCTGCCCCGACCAGAATTCCGGATCGTCGCGCGAATTCGGATCTGATGAGCGAGCGACTTGAGGACGCGGCGCGATTCAAATATCGTCTTCGCCATACGGAACAGGTCCCAGATCGCAAGGAAGTGGAATTCCATGAAGGACGGATTTCTCGGATTTCGCACATCGTTCATGCTCGACTTTGTCGTCGTGGCATTGGTGTTGATCGTTCCGATACTGCTGTACAGCCTGTACATGGTGAAGTATCAACGCCGCTTCACCCTGCATCGCAACCTGCAACTGCTGCTGGGAGTCATCCTGCTGGTGGCGGTGGGGCTGTTTGAAATCGATCTGCAGTTCGTTCAAAAAGGCTGGCAGAATGTCGTGGCAAAGCGGACGATTCCGCTGACCGAGGAACAATTCGGTTTTGTGAGAACGGTCCTGCGAATACATCTGGTGTTTGCGATTTCCACTCCGTTGATCTGGGCGATGACAATCATTCTGGCTCTGCGACGGATGCCATCGCCACCACAGCCGTGTCCCCATAGCGAGTTGCACAAGAAACTGGGTTGGCTATCGACGATCGACATTGTCCTCACTTCGGTGACGGGACTGGTGTTTTACTACTTCGCATTCGTCGCGAAGTATTGATTCCGCGATCACTACGGACCCTGCGGTTGTAAATCCAACTACATTCTCTGAATGGTGGCTCCAACCCCAAGCCATTGGGTAGAATTGATGATTGGCGGAATCAAGACCCCGAATCGAAGCGGCGATGGCACAGGAGCACGTGATGCGAGGAAACAGCCGGTGGTGGATCATCTGCCTGGCATGGATCGGGTTTTCGCCCGGATTCGTCGCTGCCGGGGACGATGTTTCTGCAACCGTAGCCGGCGCGACGGTGGAGCCCAAGTTTGACGGCGCCGCCATCGAGTTCTTCGAAAAAGAAGTTCGCCCGATCCTGACCGCCCGTTGCCTGGAATGTCATGGGACTGGCCAGGGAGATCCCAAAGGCGGACTGTCCCTGACGACTCGCGCAGCAGCGCTAAAAGGAGGGGATACCGGTGCGGCCATTGTGCCCGGAAAGCCGAAGGAGAGCCTGCTGGTTTCCGCGATCGAGTACGGTGATCTGTACCAGATGCCGCCGAAGTCCAAGCTGCCCGCCAAAGAAATCGCCACGCTCACAAAATGGGTCGAACTCGGTGCTCCCTGGCCGAAGGAATCGGGCAGCGCGGCAGGTCAAGTGAAGCCGTTTGATCTGGCGGCTCGCAAAGGGGAGCACTGGTGCTGGAATCCCATAACCGATCCGGCGGTTCCTCAAGTAAAGGATCAGGCCTGGCCAATCTCATCGGTGGACCGGTTTATCCTCGCCGGAATCGAATCCCGGGGCCTGCACCCCGCCACTTCGGCCGAAAAGCACACACTGCTGCGTCGCGTCCACTTTGACTTGACCGGCCTGCCGCCAACGCCCGAGGAAGTGGCCGCGTTCGAGGCAGACCCGTCACCCCAGGCATTTGAGCGCGTCGTTGATCGGCTGCTGGATTCATCCCATTTTGGAGAGCGCTGGGGGCGACACTGGCTCGATCTGGTGCGGTACGCGGAAACCCGCGGGCATGAATTTGAGCCCGTGATCCCCAACGCCTGGCAGTATCGTGACTATGTCATTCGGGCCTTGAATGCCGACGTCCCGTACGACCGATTTCTAACCGAGCATCTGGCGGGCGATTTGATCGAACCGCGATGGCGGAGCGGTTCAACGCCCGCCATCAATGAATCTGTGCTGGGAACCGGATTCTGGTTCCTGGGCGAGGAAGTCCATTCGCCGGTGGACATCCGCAAGGACGAAACCGATCGGATGGACAATCGCCTGGACGTGATGTCCAAGACGTTTCTTGGTCTTACCGTCAGTTGTGCCCGTTGCCATGACCACAAGTTCGACGCGATCTCGCAGCGCGACTACTATGCGATGACCGGGTTCCTGATCAGTGGCAGTTACCGGCAAGTCCGGGTGCAGACTGAAGCCAATGATCGTCAGATTGCCGCCAAACTGGAGGCCGTCCGATCGACGGCCCGCCGGGACGTCGCTCAGATTCTGAACGAGGCGGCCCGCCCCACGCTGGCGATACTGGATCAGTACCTGGACCGCGCCCGGCACGCAGTCGACGAGGGCGTCACTCTGACAGATGCCCCCGCGACTCCCAATTCCGCGGACGTCGTCTTCGCAGACTTTGAAGGGGATTCGTATGCGGGCTGGAAGACCGAAGGGACCGCCTTCGGAGAGCGTCCCCCACGCAAAGCCGACAACGACTATGCCGCGCCGCTGGTAGGTTTCCGTGGTGAACGTCTCGTCAATTCGCACCGGAATCCAACGGACGAGCCCAACAACGCGGGCAACCGCGATGCGCAGCTCGGTCGGCTGATTTCCCCGATTTTCACGATTGAACACAATTCGATCCGGTTTCTGATCGGCGGCGGTGCTCATGCCGGCCGGACCTGTATGAACCTGGAAGTGGATGGAAAGATCGTTCGGACGGCCACCGGACAGAACTCGGGAACATTGCGAGCCGAACAATGGCAGGTCGCCGATTTGCGGGGCAAGTCCGCCAGGATTGAAATCGTCGATGCGGAACCCGGAGGCTGGGGTCATATCCTGGTGGACCAGATTGTCTTCTCGAATGATTCCGCCGGGACGGTTGTCAAGCGGTTGGCGGACTCATCGCAAACGAAAGTAAACGCGATCGCCGCGGAATCCCATCTGGATCCCGCTCTGTTGTCACTGTGGTGCGTTGAGCTGGCAGAAGCGAAATCGGACAAGAAACACCTGCTGCATGGGTTTGTCTCCGGTGAAATCCCCAAAGAACCGGTCGTTGCCGATGAACCCGTGCCGGGTCTGGTTGTCGACTTCGCGAACCCGAATCCGGGTGAATCGATTCAGGACGGGGTTTCCTTTGGACTTCACCCTGCTGAATCGGGCCAGATTCAATTCTCGGCAGCACCCGGCAGTACCAACTTGCGAGCTGTTACGGTGGGAGGATGGCAGCGTGATCTGTTCTGGAAGGGAATTCAGCTAACCAGCGGGACGGAAGATGATCATGCCGGACTGGGAAGCTGGCACCGACATGGCCGGATGGTGCGAAGCCCCGAATTCACGCTCAATAGTGGAAAACTATGGTACCTGGTTCGTGGTTCGGTACGCGTCTACGCCACAGTGAACTCTCACCTGGTGCTGGCGGGACCACTCCACGGTTCCATCCTGGCGGAGTTCAAACAGACCGACAACCAGTGGCGCTGGGTGGCCCATGGATTGGATCAGTATCGCGGACATCGGCTGCATGTGGAGTTCACTCCGGGTGATGATAATGACTGCGCGATCGCCATGGTTGTTCAGGCGGATCAGCCGCCCAGGCTGCCAGACTCCAGCCCCCGGGTCGTGATCCTCTCTGCCGATTCCACGACGAAGCGCGCCCGCCAACTGCAGGAGCAATTCACCATCGCTTTGGCCGGTTTGAATCAACCTGCCGGCAACGCCACCGCCGCACTGGTCAACTGGATGTTGGAACATCGGGAATTGTTCGCGACGGGTGCCGTCGACACGGCCATCGCCGATCGATTGGCCGCGCTGCGTGCCGAGGAAACACGGTTGTCCAAGGATGTTGTCTGGGAATCCCAGTTGGCACCGGCGATGCTCGATGGCAACGGTATCGACGAATTGCTGCTGATTCGTGGAAACTCAAATACTCCGCGTGATCCCATACACCGGCGTTTTCTCGAGGCCATTGAGGGGGATCGCCCCATTGCCGAACCGGGCAGTGGTCGACGGACTCTGGCTCAGCAGATGCTCCTGAGTCCCCTGGCCGCCCGAGTGGCGGTGAACCGGATCTGGTCTCATATATTCGGTCGCGGAATCGTGCCGTCCGTCGATAATCTGGGAGTGCTGGGACAACCGCCGACTCATCCGGAACTGCTCGATCATTTGGCGACTCAGTTCATCAAAGAGGGCTGGTCAACCAAGCGCATGATCAAGTCCCTGCTGCTCACCCGGACCTATCAGATGTCGAGTCACCCGATGGAACCGGAAGACTCCGCTGACCCGGACAACCTGCTGTGGCATCGGATGCCGATCAAGCGGTTGGAAGGCGAAGTAATTCGTGATGCCCTGCTGGCAGTGTCCGGGCGACTGGACCCGACACTGTTCGGTCCCAGCGTTCCAATTCACCTGACACCGTTCATGGAAGGTCGCGGTCGTCCCGGTGTCAACGGACCACTGGATGGCAACGGACGTCGCAGCATTTACATTGCGGTCCGACGCAATTTCCTGTCGCCGATGATGCTGGCGTTCGATACTCCGTCACCATTTTCGACGGTGGGTCGACGCACGTCGTCGAACGTTCCCGCACAGGCCCTGATCCTGATGAACGACCCGCTGGTGATTGAACTGGCCAGGCGCTGGGCCGATCGATTGCTCGCGAATCCTGCCTTGTCGGCCGAACAGCGCATCGATGCCATGTACCTGACGGCGTTTTCACGCGCGCCGTCCAGCACGGAAAAATCGGAAGCACTCGCGTTCCTGGATGCTCAAAGTGCGAGATTCGGACTGCCGGAAGCGCAGCGCCGATCAGCACCACAGGCGTGGGCCGACCTGTGTCATGTGCTGTTCAATGTGAAAGAATTCGTATTTATCGAGTGATGTGGATTAGCGAATCGAGTTCCTGCCATGTTTCCCTGCCAACGTTATCTGACCCGCCCGATCTCCCGCCGCCAGATGTTGACCCAGGCCGCCAACGGATTTGGGACCGTCGCCCTGTCCAGTATGCTGGCCAACTCGGGTGCCCTTGCAGCACCCGCCGGGTCACCAATCAACGCGCTCGCCGCCAAGCCGACGAATTTTCCCGCCAGGGCCCGGAACATTATTTTTCTTTATATGGATGGCGGGCCTTCGCAGGTCGACACGTTCGACCCGAAGCCGATGCTCGACAAGCACCACGGCAAAAGTCCCCAGGAAGTCATCGGCAAGGTGGAACCGACTCAGTTCGCCAATATCGGCAAATTGCTGAGGTCTCCCTGGGCCTTCCAGCAATACGGGGAATGCGGACTGCCAGTCAGTGATCTGTTTCCACACGTGGGAACGTGTGCCGACGAATTGGCGGTGGTTCGTTCGGTGGTCTCGCAGTTTTCCGAGCACACGTTTGCCAATTATTTCCTGCATTCCGGCAGCGGTCTGCAGGGACGACCCAGCCACGGGGCCTGGGTCAGCTATGGTCTGGGATCCGAATGCGACGACCTGCCCGCGTTCGTCATCCTGAACGGCGGGTTGATTCCTCCCGGCGGACTCGACTGCTTCGGCAGCGGATTCCTGCCGGCCGCCTACCAGGGATCGGTGTTTACGTCCGGAGAAGCCCCCGTCGCCAATATCCGCCCCAGTGAAAAATCCCGAGATCTACAGGACTCGAAGCTCGCCCTGATGCGCCGACTGGATCAGGCACGATTGCAGCAACTGGGGCATGTGGATGCGCTGGAGTCGGCAATCGCCAATTACGAGTTGGCTGCCCGGATGCAGACGGCGGTACCCACGCTGACCGACCTGCGTGACGAATCAAAAGAAACGCAGGAACTGTACGGGTTGAACGATGAGTTCACAAACACGCAGCGGTTCGGTCGTATCTGCCTGATCGCCCGACGACTGGTGGAGCGGGGAGTTCGATTTATCGAACTGACCTGCCCCTCGGGCAACGGCGATCGTTGGGATCAGCACGGAAACCTGCTGGACGGGCACACCAAAAATGCCCGCTCGGTCGACAAGCCGATCGCGGCACTGATCAAGGATTTGAAGCAACGAGGGCTGCTGAATGAAACCCTGCTGGTCTGGTGTGGGGAATTCGGCCGAACGCCATTCGCCCAGGGAACGGATGGCCGGGATCATAATCCGTTTGGATTTACGATCTGGATGGCAGGAGGCGGAGTCAAGGGCGGCGTGACGTACGGTGCCACCGACGATTTCGGCTACCGCGCGGTCGAAAACAAGGTCGAAATCCACGATCTGCACGCCACAATGCTGCATCTGCTGGGAATGGATCACACCAAGTTGACATATCGCTTCAGCGGCCGCGATATGCGTTTGACGGACGTTCATGGCCACGTCATCCACGACATTCTGGCGTAGCCGCGAATTTCGGGCCGGGGTCAGGCACATCGGAATTTCGGAAATGGCCGGACCGCCGGAAGTGAAATCAGAGCCGATTGCTGGCCAATTCCGAGTTTCCGAAATGCCAGACCCCTGATCGGCTGATGGGCAAAAAATGCCGGTCAGAACTTGTGGTGGCGCGCCAAATGTGCGCCGATTTTCTGTCGAAAATCGGTCTGTTCGCGTTTGGCGACATTCATTACAGTCCGCCCCCACGTCCGCTTCGGGCCACCGGTCGCGGCACGGACTGCGTGCGACTCATGGATGACAACACGCCACCGATCAGGATGAACACTCCCATCATGAGATATTCGTTCCGAACCCTTGCGGCACCGGTTGCCGTACTGATTTTGTCTGGGACGTCGGACCTGTTGGCTCAAGCCACACGTCCAAGACCTCCCGCGAACAACACGGCTCCGAACAATGTGGCACCGCGACAATCGCAAGCCCCAGTCGGCGGTCAACGTCAGGTGCAGGCGCCCGGTGGAGTTCAGCGTCAGGCGCAAGCGTCCAACGGTCCGCGACAGGCACCTCCAACTCCCGATCGCCCCGTGCATTCCCCACAATCCGCCGCCAGGCGGGATCTAATCTTGGCAGAATGGGAAGTCCAGTCTGCCAAGATCAAGTCGCTGCGCGGCAAGCACACCCGCAAGACGTTTAACAAGGTCTACGAGGAAGAAGCGGTCTCAAAAGGTCAGTTTTTCCTGGAGACGCCAGACAAGGGGCGGATCGATCTGCAGGGAGTCAAACCTGACAAGAACGCCGTCAGCAACCGGACGAATTCCAAAAAAGCTCCCTATAAGGTTGTTGCGGGGCAAAGCGAGCGTTGGATTTGTACGGGCGATGAAATTGTGATGGTGAACGAAGCTGACAAGTCCTTCGAGGTTTTGCCGATCCCGGCGGATCAGCAGGGGGAAAACATCATTCACAGCCCGCTTCCG
This sequence comes from Planctomycetota bacterium, assembly GCA_018242525.1. Classification (GTDB taxonomy): domain Bacteria; phylum Planctomycetota; class Planctomycetia; order Planctomycetales; family Planctomycetaceae; genus Schlesneria. Next base: position 154,334 of record JAFEBS010000062.1, read on the forward strand.
TTCCTGTTCGGCATGAAGGCGGACGAGGCCCGGGAACGATTTGAAATTTTCATCGGTCAGGTGACGGGGACAGAGGTGTACCTGACGGTCTATCCGCTTGAAGAACAGGACCGCGTAAACTATTCCAAGGCGCAAATCATTCTCGACCGAACAGTGTATCTGCCGAAGTCCGTCAGACTAATTGATGCCGCGGTCGACATTGAGTATGAATTTGAAGCAGTCAAGATCAACGAAAAAGGGGCACTGACGGCCTTTAGGGACTGGATTGGCGGTGATGAGGATATTTTTCATCCGAAACTGAAAGGCTACAAGATCGTCGTGCATCCACCCACTCAAGAAGGGCCGCCGCGCAGTGCTGTCGTCCCAGCGAGCAGAGTTGATCCAGGTCGACTTCAATAAGGGCGATGGCGGCTTCGGTCTGGAGATAGAAAGTATGTGCATGTCCACAGTGAGTCGAGGTGCAACAGGGATCTGCGCCGCACTGGTTGCGAGCCTTCCCTGGATGGCATCCGCCATTGCCGATGACCCACCAACAACTTCGAAGTCTGCCATCGTCCAGGTCTCCGCCACCGCGCCTTCGGCGCTGGCACCCGTAAACTCCATTCTCCTGGCTTACAAATTCCAGCCGGGTCAGTTCGTCAATTACACCGGTGCCAGTCGGATCCAATACCTCACTCAACTGGCCGATCAGACGTTTCATAACGTACAAACGAATCAAACCGAGACGCATTTTCGAGTCGTCACGGTGGATGAACAGGGATTCGGACTGATCGAACCTGTGGTCGATCGGACCCGAATGATGGCAAAGGTGGGGGACAAGCCAGCCGTCGAATTCGACAGCGCATCGTCCGCAGAGACCTCGCCACAATTCCGTACGATTCGCGATGCCATCGGACATCCGGTCGCCCGCTTCCAGGTGACGCCGACGGGCAAGTTGGTCAAAGCCACGATTGTCGACAGTACCGCTCCGATCGAGATGCGGGAAGCCGCCGAAAAGCTGGACACCCGGTTTGTGTTTCTGCCAATCCTCCCCGCCACGCCCGTATCCGTTGGGGAAAAGTGGCGTGAAGAGTACTCGACAATCGTCGTCAATGACGGTCTGAAGCAGCCGATTCCGATTCGCCGGATCTACGAACTTGTTTCTGTTGCCGACGGAATCGCGACGATCAAATTCAAGACTTTGATTATGACTCCACTGCACGATGCGGAAATGGAAAAGCAGCTTCTGCAGCAGACGCCGGTCGGCACGATCGAATTCGATTTGGACCGGGGCCTGGTCCGGTCGTACCGAGCGTCGATTGATCGTACCGCGATGAACGCGTTTGGACAGGAATCGCTGCTGAAGGTGACCGGCGAAACGATCGAAAAGCTGGTCGCTGATGGATCCCAGCCGACACCGCACTAGTTTCGCAGCGGTGACCCTTCGACCTGCTCGTAACCCGACGCGCGTCAGGGGTCCTGTGGTTCAAAGTTCAATTTTCGCGAATGACGGACTCTGTGCGCTTCGAGAATTCGCACCCGCGAAAATTGAACTTTGAACCACATGACCCCGAAGCTCTCACGCCACATTCCCATCAACCCGCCTTCCGTGCTACGGATAGGGAATCACGTGGCCGGTGACCCCGGTTCGCCAGGAATCTCGACTGCCACGGCTTTGGCCCTGGCCCGTTCGGTCTGCCGTTGCAGGCGGGTGTTGAGATGGGCGAAATTGTGGAGCCAGCGGTCGTAATTCTGCGACTTGAATTGAAAGAATTCCCCAACTTCTGCATGTGGCAGAACGAGAAACGACTCCTGACGCAAAGTGTCGACCACGCACTCCGCCACATGTTCCGGCGTGACGGAACTGACATGCAGGAACTGATGGATCGGGTCCTCCAGATCCAGGAAATCGGTGGCGACTCCGGCCGGACACAGGCACGCGACCTTCAGGCCCTGATTGCGGTAATGGACCGACAGCCATTCGGCAAAAGCGACCGCACCATGCTTGGTGACCGAATACGCGGCGGATCCAATTTCTGTCAACAAGCCCGCCGCGGAGGCGGTGACGACAAATGCTCCATCTCCCTGGGCAACCATCACGGGAACGACGGCACGTGCCAGATAGACGTGCGCCAGCACGTTGACCCGCCAGAGTCTGTCCCAGTCGGAGTCCGGAGTCTCGAACCCACCCTTGGCGGTCACACCGGCATTGGAGATTGCGACATCGATCCGTCCAAACTCATCGATCGTTCGTTGGACCACGGCCTGCAGATCAGCCTCGCACGACACATCGCACTCGACCGCAATGCCGCCGATTTCCGCGGCGACAGCACGAGCGCCGGTCAGTTCCCTGTCTGCAATGACAATTCCCTGAGGGAGTTCCTGAGCAATGCGTCGGCAGATCGCTCGCCCAATCCCGTTGGCGCCACCTGTCACCAGCACGACGCGGTCACTGAGTTCCATCGTGGAATCACCTTTGAATCCATGGCCAGAAGTGTTCAGGTCCTTCAGCGAACGCAAAGACCGATGTGGGGTATGATTTGTACCACGCAGCAGGGACTGCCGAAAGAGGAAACGGATGGACTGGCTTGATTTTACAGCCCTGACTTATGGAACATGTCCTGAGTTCCGACACTGTGCTCTTGAAAGACTGCATCATGACCGAACAGGCGCTGATCACCATCGATGCGAATCATGTTCCGTGGGAAGAGCGATTCAACGAACGAATCGGTCGCTCGTTGTACCGCAAGAACCTGTTTACCGATCCGGACACCGGGATGGAAATCCGCCTGGTGAAATACCCCGCCGGTATCATCAATCCATTACATACGCATCCGTGTGCTCATGGAATGTACGTCCTGGAAGGGACGCTGGTGACTCACGAGGGTACCTATGGTCCTGGTTCCTTCGTCTGGTTTCCGGAAGGACCGGCCATGGAACACGGTGCCAGTTCCGAAGCCGATGTCGTGGTCCTGTTCATCACCAATAAGCCGTTCAGGATCGATTACCTGGATGACGCGAACAAGCCTTGACGACGAGTGGAGGAATCATGTCCTGTGGAGATCGATTGACTGGCTGGACGGCCGCAAACTGGATCGTCTGTCTGGGAATCGTCGGAATGCTCACGGAAAATACAGCAATGGCCGCGGTACGCAAGGAAACTCATACCTACAAAACCGTGAGCGACCTGCCGATCCAGGCCGATGTCTATCGCCATGACGATTCGATGTCCCGGCCGATTGTGGTCTGGTTCCATGGCGGTGCGCTGATCAATGGGCACCGGGAAGCAATCGACAATCGACTGAAGACGGCGATGCTGCAATCGGGGTACATTGTGGTCTCGTTCGACTACCGCCTGGCACCCGAGACGCAGTTGCCCGAGGTGATTGCCGACGTGGAAGACGCCTTTCGCTGGCTGTGGGCGAAGGGACCGGAACTGTTTCACGCCGACGTCAGTCGGATCGCAGTGACCGGTGGGTCGGCCGGCGGATACCTGACGTTAACCTCGGGCTTTCGAGTTAAACCACGCCCCCAGGTGCTCGTGGCCTACTGGGGCTATGGAGACTTGGTGGGACCGTGGTACAGCGAACCGAGCCACCATCCCGCCCATCAACAGATTAAGTTGACACGTGAAAAGGCATTCGAGCAGGTCTCCGGGCCGCCGATTGCGGATTCCCGGCTTCGCAAAGGGAACGGTGGAGCGTTTTACCAGTACTGTCGACAGCAGGGACTCTGGCCGAAAGCGGTGTCCGGTTGGGATCCCCACACGGAACCGGAGAGATTCTATCCGTTCATGGCGTTGAAAAACGTCACATCGGAATACCCGCCGACATTGATGGTTCATGGGGAACTCGACACAGACGTTCCCTACGAACAATCTGTCCTGATGGCCGCGCAATTCCAGCAGCATCACGTTCCCCACAAATTGATCAACGTCCCCGGTGGTGAGCACGGTCTGGCCGGTGCCGACAAGACGCTGGTCGACGAAGCCCATCAAGCGGCTCACGACTTTATCCGGCAGCATCTGGGGAAACCGTAGGCGGTCGTCATCTGCTCGCTGAACCCCTGACCCAGAATTGCGGGCTGCGGTGTCGGCTCCGTTTAACAAAGGTAAAGTACTTCCGATGGTTTCCAAAGCTCCCCTGCACTTGAAGCACTGCGACCAGCGAATCGCCGCCGACTCAAAAGTCTGTCCCGGCATTGAACCGATGTACGAACCGTCCAGGCAGAACCAGCGACGATTGAGGTCATTGCTGCAAGTCATTGCTGTCGTCGCCTGCCTGTTGGCCATCCCACATGCGCATGCGGACGTTAAAACGTGGGATGGGAAGCATTCGATCGACAAGATTGAAGTGACAGTCGTCTATTTTCTCCCTCAAGATCGGGTGGCTGTGCCCGACTGGAAAGAACGGGTCAGTTACTATTGCCGTCGGATTGAGCAATTTCATCAACGCGAATTCCAGGGGCAATCCGTGCTGACCACCGTCATGCACCCGGAACCATTGCGTTCGGCGCGCACGACCCGGCAACTGCGCGACGGTGATGCCAATTTCACGTTTTTTCAATCGCTGCGCGAAGTCGATGACTGCCTGGAGTTCGGCAGAGGTGAGCACAAGGCGTTTCCGATTCTGCTGGTCCTGAGTGACATCAATTGGAAGCCGCTCGACGATTTCTATCGAACCAAACCGGGTGAAGATGGTAAGCTCGTGTTCGAGGGAAACTATTCCAATGGCCGACACTTTCCCGGGGCGGAAGCAGGCGGAGCACGGGCGACATATTTGGCGGATCGGGGTATCGGCTGGGGACTGGTCAGCGGCGATGGCTGGCGAGTTCCCTACTCTGGTTCGGACTGCGTGGTGTATCACGAGGGGGTCGGGCACACCGTGGGATTGCCGCATCCTGAACCCGGCAACAATTCCGTGATGAGCATGGGCCAATACCACGGGTGGATCAGTCAATCGTGGGTCGACGATGCCCAGAAAAAGCGGCTCGGCTGGAACGATGAAAAGCCGGTTGAAAGAACAGATTTGTTCTCGCGGTTCATGGCGCTTCCAGACCCGGTGATTCCCAAGCCGAACGAGCCAGTCATGCTCAAGTTCACGTGGCCGGAACACGCATCGATCAAACAGTTGCGGGTTCGATTTCAGACAGATCTGTTCGGCCCCTGGATCGACGCCGACGTGCCTGCATCGAACGCTCCTGGCGATGCTCCAGAAAGTATTCAACTGGGACGTTTTGATCGTGGCACTCCCGTGTCTTATCGCGTCGACGCAAAATCAAAGGACGGACACGAGGTGGAATTGTGGGGCTATTTCCAGGTCCGCGAGCAACCGGACATTTACCCGCAGCCTCGTTCGATGGAAGCGGAGTTTCCCGCGGCGAGTCGGAAGTCCGTTCGTCACTCGGATCCGGCCACTGCCGTGGATCTGCTTGAACTGGTCGACCTGGAACAGGATCCGGTCCAGGGACAGTGGAGTCGGGATCAAACGGTCCTGGCATCCTCCAAGACACCAGGAGCCCGCATTGAATTGCCCTATCAGCCGCCAGAAGAATATGAACTGGTGGTGATCGCCGAACCACTCGACGATCCCAACGGCCTGATCCTGGGCCAGCGGTCTGGTGAACATCGCTTTCTGGTGCTGCTGAACTACGCGAATGGCGGCGAAGTCCCCGTGAGCGCCCTGGAAAACGTCGATGGCAAGAACGTGATGCGCAACACGACATCCGTCCAGAGGAAGCTGCTGGTCAAGGGACGACCATCGCAGATTGTCTGTACGGTCCGCAAGCAATCCGTGACCGTGACCTGTGACGGCCACGAAGTCATTGCGTGGCAGGGAGTCCCTCGTCAGTTGAGTCTGTCAGATTACTGGAAGACCCCGCATGACCAGGCACTGTTTCTGGGAGCGTACGACTGCCGATACCGGTTTCACCGCGTCACTTTGACACCATTGTCAGGCGAAGGAAAGAAACTGCGATAAGTCCCGAGGCCGAAACACGTGGTTTTTACTTGCCGATATGCGGATAACCTGTAATATTCTGCGGCGATCTGGCAGGCAGGACTTTGGATGCGGAGCGGCGTCAATGCCTCGCGTGGTGTTTACGGAAAACATTCAACGCCATGTCGCGTGTCCCGCCGTGGAAGCGGACGGGGCGACCGTGCGCGATGTGCTGGATGTCGTTTTCGCCCAGAATCCGCGTGCCCGTGGTTATGTCCTGGATGAACACGGGGCCGTGCGCAAGCACATGATCATTTTCGTCAACGGGGCGATGATTGGTGATCGAGTGACATTGGCGGATTCCGTCCAATCGGATTCCGAAATCTATGTGATGCAGGCATTATCGGGTGGTTGAAAGTACTAAACTCAAGGGTTGATTGATGAGCAATCGCATCCTGGCAGCGACGCGGAAGGGACTGTTTCTCGTCGATCGCACATCGAGTTCCACGGGTTCCTGGGAAGTGACCGGGACGGCGTTCCTGGCAGAGCATGTCATCATGGCGATGGCCGATCCCCGCGATGGCTCGCTGTATGCGTCCTTGTACCACGGCCACTTCGGCACGAAGATGCATCGTTCCACCGACGGCGGCAAATCATGGACGGAAATCGGAGTTCCCGTCTATCCGAAGCAACCGGAGGGTGAAGTCCAAAAGGATATGTGGGGACGCACGATTGAATGGAAGCTGGATCGGGTCTGGGCATTGGAGCCCGGCGGCAAGGACGAACCGGGTGTCTTGTGGTGTGGGACTTTGCCGGGCGGGCTGTTTCGGTCGGGTGATTCCGGGGCCACCTGGGAACTGGTCGAAGCGTTGTGGTATGACCCGCGTCGGCTGGAATGGATGGGCGGCGGGGCGGACTTGCCGGGTATTCATTCCATCTGCGTCGATCCACACGATTCCCGCCGGGTGACGATCGGGGTCTCGTGCGGTGGAGTCTGGGTGACGACCGATGGCGGAAAGACCTGGGACGTTCACACCAAGGGGATCTGGTCGGCCTACACCCCACCCGATCAAATGGATAACCCGAATCAGGATGTTCACCGGGTTGTTCAGTCCCCGTCGGATCCGACGGTCTTGTGGGCTCAGCATCACAACGGCATCTTCCGTACCTCGAACCGCTGCCAATCCTGGGAGGACGTGTCGAACCTGAAAAGCCTGTCGCCGACTTCGTTTGGCTTTGCGGTGGCGGTCCACCCCCGCGAACCACAAACCGCCTGGTTTGTGCCGGGAGTCAAGGATGAGCACCGGCTTCCCCCGGAGGGCAAGGTCGTTGTCGCGCGAACTCGTGATGGCGGCCAGAACTACGAGATCCTGCGGAACGGCCTGCCTCAGCACCATGCGTACGATCTGACCTACCGTCACGGCCTGGATATCGATGAATCGGGAGATCGCCTGGCGTTTGGTTCAACCACAGGTTCCTTGTGGGTGACCGAGGATCAGGGTGATTCCTGGAAAACCGTGTCGCAGCACCTTCCGCCGATCTATTGTGTTCGCTTCGCCTGAAGATTGATCAGCGGTGTGTGACGCTGGTACCGCAGGGGGCGGCGTCATATCGGTGTGGCCTCAGGCGACGTAGGCCATGTATGGCAGTCCAAACGTGTCGGCCACCGGCCTGTATGTAATGCGTCCCTTGTGCATGTTGACGGCATTCGCCAATCCGGCGTCCGCCGCAGTTGCCGCCCCCAATCCCTGATTGGCAATCTTCAGGACATACGGCAGCGTGACATTGCACAGGGCGTACGTGCTGGTGCGACCAACGGCCCCGGGCATGTTGGTGACGCAATAATGCACGATTCCATCCACGACGTAGGTCGGATTTGAATGCGTCGTCGGACGTGTCGTTTCCACACATCCTCCCTGGTCCACCGCGACATCAATGATGACAGCGCCGGGTTTCATCAGCTTCAGATCATCGCGAGTCACCAGGCGTGGTGCCCGGGCGCCTTCCACCAGGACGGCACCGATCACCAAGTCGGCCAGTTGCAACTGTTCACGGATGTTGTGTCGATCGCTGTAGAGCGTGTTCACATTCGCGGGCATGATGTCTTCCAGATATCTCAAGCGATCGACACTGATGTCGAGGATGACAACGTCGGCCTGAAAGCCAGCTGCAATGCGGGCGGCATTCTTGCCGACGACACCGCCGCCCAGGATGGCAATATGAGCCGGGGCCACGCCGGGCACACCCGCCAGCAGGATTCCCCGTCCCAGTTGCGGACGTTCCAGATACTTGGCTCCCTCCTGAATACTCATCCGTCCCGCGACTTCGCTCATCGGGGTCAGGCAGGGCAGGTCCCCCTTCTGTCCACGCAACGTCTCATAGGCAATCGCCGTGATCCCGGTCGCCGCAACGTTGCGGGTCAATTCTTCGCTGGCGGCGAAGTGGAAATAGGTGAAAACCAATTGGCCGGGACGCAGGTGCGACCATTCGGCCGGCTGAGGTTCCTTGACTTTGACAATCAATTCCGCAGCGGCCCAGACTTCGTTGGCCGTTGGAACGATCGTAGCGCCGTTGGCGGCATACATCTCGTCGGTGATTCCGCTCCCCAACCCGGCACCGGATTCCACCAGCACTTTGTGGCCTGAACGAGTCAACTCGTCCACGCCTACGGGTAACATTGCCACGCGATATTCGTCAGTTTTCACTTCCCGGGGGACACCGATCAGCATGAGTCTCTCGCTTGTCAGATCAACCTTGGACAGTCACAGCAAAGGTTGTGGCAGATGGTACCAGATCCGCGAATTGCTCCAAGCCCGATGTTGCGCAGAGGCTGAAGTTCATGCGAATGAGAGGTTTGGAACATCGTGGAACCAGGAGATTCGATGATACGACTGGACCGTGGTCGACGGCAATCCGGCCAAGGAATCTGGGGATCGTCACGAAACCCTGGCAACGATCAAAGTCCGGTCGTCATCCGCCGGATGCCCTTCCACGAAGTCAGCAACGGATTGTAGCACTTCGTCCAGCAGTCCCGAGGCTTGCAGGGCGCAGTTTTCCAGGACGCGATCGAGATTTTCCGTGCCGAACAACTTTCCAGCGGGGTTTCTCGCTTCGACAATACCATCCGTGTAAAAGAGGATCTGGTCACCTGGCTGAAGCTGCAGCAGCGCCTCGTTGTAAGTCGTACTGGGTATGATCCCCAGAGGAAGGCCGCTGGCGTGATCAAGGTCCATCAGGCTTCCATCCTGACAGCGTTTCAATCGGGGCGGGTTGTGGCCCGCACAGGCATAGGTCAGTGTTTGGTCGGCGGGATTATAGATTCCGTAAAACGCGGTGATGAATCGTCCCGTCTGGTTGGTATACAGCGTTGCCAGGTGATGATTCAGGTACTGCAGGACCTGGGCGGGTGTTTGTGCCGAACCGGGATTGGTGTGCGCCATGCAATGCGTGACCGCCATTAGAACGGCGGCGGGCGTTCCATGGCCGCTGACGTCACCGATGAAGATGCCCCAGCGACCGCTGGGCAGCGGAAAGAAGTCGTAATAGTCGCCGCCCGCGCGGTGCGATGGCTGGTAATGAGTAGCCAGATCCAATGACGGAATCGTCGGTATCTTTGCAGGCAGAAGCGACCGTTGAATGTTTCCCACAGCCTTCATTTCCCGGTCGAGGGCATGATTGGCTCGCTGCAGATCCTGGGACATCACCAGGTTGCTGGTCGCCCGGCCGAACAGGTTGCTCAGCCAGACCACTTCGGGAAGCTCCTCTTTCGCAAATGCAAATGGCTGATTGCGAAGCAGGACAACCATGTTCAAGGCGACACCCTGATCGAACATCGGAATCGCCATGAGTGACCGGTGTGGCGAGAGGTATTCAAATGCAGGATCGTCTGGAGAAACTTGAAGCTCGTCGATGATTTGCGGTTCGTTGGCGTAGATCAGCCGGGCAAGCAAGCCTCCTTCCAGTTGCGGCAGGCGTGATTTCTCCTTCCAGGGGTTGATGTTTTCCTTCCAGGTCGTGCTGCGGGTGATGCGATACGTAGGAGCTGTCAGCCCGCGCCGACTTAATGACAGGCGTCCGTCGTTGGGCAACAGGGCTCGCAGCTTTTCACCATAGGATCGAACCATTTCCTGAGGGTCCGAGTGCAGGCTCATGTCACGCATCAAGTCGACAATCAACCGCAGTTGTTCCTGCCAGTCCGCATCGTGCAAGATTCTCATGATGTCATTCCAGGAACTACATTTCACCCGCATTGATGACAACGTCTCGAAGCTCGGCCACCAGGAAAAACGAGCCGGTAATGGCGATCAGATCATTCGTATCCGCCCATTGCCGAGCCATCTGCCACGCAATCACCGGGTTGTCGGCAATGTGGAAAGATCGATTGGAGACGGCGTGGACGAACATCTGCAATTCCTGCACGGGGACGCTGCGCGGATTGTCCAGGTATCGCGTAAAGATAATCGTATCAAACGCCGGGATGAGCAGGCGCAGCAGGCCAGCCACGTCCTTGTCGCGTGTGGCCGCGAAAATCAGGATTCGTCGACGGGCAGAGAACTCTTCGCGCAGTGTTGTCACGAGCGCGCGAGCCGACTCCCAGTTATGGGCGGCGTCAATCACTACGGTCGGGTGTCGCGAAACCACTTCCACCCGGGCGGGCCACGTCACGTCCATCAACCCCTGGCGGATTTCCTCGTCCCTGATTGGCCAGCCCTGAGCCCTCAATTCGTCGATTGCCGCCACTGCCATGGCGGTATTGGTCGCCTGGTGAACTCCCCGTAACGCGACCGGGAGATTCGTCCAGGCCGTGCGGGGAGTGCGAATATCGACCCAGGAACTGGGATTATTCGCGGAAGTACCGGATAAATCGCCACCGGACGTTCGACGGGCTGTCACCTGAACATCCGGTCCGAGCTCAATCAGTCTGGCATCGCGCTCACGGCAAAGTTGCTGAACCAGATCCCGGGCATCGGGTTGCGTGACACCGCTGATCAGCGGCACATGGGGTTTGATGATTCCCGCCTTTTCCCAGGCGATCTGGCGGACGGTACTCCCCAGGATGTGGGTGTGATCGCGGCTGATGTTCGTGATCATGCAGACCCGGGGCCGGCAGATGTTTGTGGAATCCAGTCGGCCGCCGAGTCCCGTTTCGAGAACCGCCAGATCGACCTGACGATCCGTGAAATACAGCCAGGCAATGGCAGTCGCCAGCTCGAAATACGTGGGCTGCATCTGCCCCGGCAAGCCGTCCATTTTGGTGACGGCGGGGAGCAGGCGATTGACGAGATCGACCAGTTCCTGGCGCGACGGGCGTTCGCTGTTGACCGTCATTCGCTCCTCGAATGCGGAAATATGCGGCGAGATGTACAATCCGACTCGCTGTCCGGCCGCAGCCAGCACGGCGGCGATCATCGTACATGTCGACCCCTTACCCTTGGTCCCGGCCACATGTACGACCGGAATCAGGTCCTGCGGGTTCCCGAGCAAAGACAACAGCAGCCGCATCCGATCGAGCTTGAAATCACTCGTCGAATAGGCCTGAGCATCCACTCGTTCGTAGTTGATGCGTCCGTAAAGAAACTCGATGACGGCTTCGTAAGAGTCCATGGGTCGCGATTGAGTGTAAACAATCCGGGACCAGAAATCGTAACACGAATCCGACTTGGCAGCAGGTGATTCGTCTTCCCGTGGAATGAAAGAGTCACGTGCTCGCGCGTCAGGCCCGTGCCCATATCTGGACGTGGGTGGAAGCCTACTATCGTCGATCCATGATCGAGTATCCACCCTGCCAGACGACTTCAGTGTTTCCTTGTCGGTGTGGACGGGGCATACGGCTCGTTTGCGGGAAGTCGCTGAAGCGACGCCGGCACAGTCGTTCCCGGCCCGCCACCTCTGGCGATATCAGCGTCAGTTAATGTTGAAGCCGTGAAAGCGCCGCGTCCGGATCGATCGTCCAGTCTTTTGACAGCCAGATCACGGCGGTGCCGTCGCGACTGCCTGTCAACACCTGCCGTCCGTCCGGGGAAAACGCGACGCTCGTTACATCTTCCGTGTGCCGACTGAGTGTCAGGATTTCCTTGCCTTTCTCGGAATCCCACAACTTGGCAGACTGGTCATGACTGCCCGTCAGAACGCGCAGCGAATCCGGCGAGAATGAGACTGACGTGACGCTGGCAGTGTGACCCTTCAATTTGTGAATCAACTCGCCAGTCGCCAGATTCCAGACCCAGGCTTCGTTGTCGTCACCGCCAGTTACCAGCAGCTTTCCATCGGCCGAAAAGTCGGCACACAGCACCGCCCACTCGTGCCCCTTGAACTCACGCTGGAAGACGAAGGCCGTCCCGTCCCAGTGCCACAGGCGAGCCGTCTTGTCGCTGGAGGTTGTCACAATAGTGCTGCCGTCCCGGGAGAATGATGCCGAGCGAACTCGATCCGTGTGTCCGGCCAGCGTCCCCACCACTTCGCCTGACAAGGACCACAATTTGGCTGTACCGTCGTCGCTGGCGGTCAGCACGAACTTGCCGTCGGGCGAGAACACGGCGGAATTGACCATGCTTTCATGCCCACCAACCAGCTTCTGTACGACATGGCCCGTCCGGGCATCCCAGATCTTGGCGGAATTGTCCCAACTTCCGGTGACGACCAGTTTCCCGTCGGGTGAGAAATTCGCTGAGGCCACGGCGCGATGCGAGCTGAAACTGAGGGATTCCACGACAGGTGCGCTTTTTGTCTTCCAGAGTCGCCCGTCGCTGCCACCAACCGTCAGGACATCGTCACTTCGCGGACGAAACGCCACCGACCATAACAGTCCACCAGTTTGTTTCAGATCAATCAGCGGCCCCAAACTGCCATCGCGTTGCGGGGACTGGACTTCTGTCCCGGTTGTCAGGTCCCACTTCAGAACTGTTCGATTCGTCGAATTCGCACCAATCAACGTCTTTCCGTCCGACGAGACATCCATCGAGAACACGTCTCCGCGAAACGATGGGATCGCCAATTCCGATGTGGCAGAGTCAACATTCCAGATCGTCAAATGACTTTCGGCAACTTCCATCGGTTTGCCGTCCTTGCCTGTCACATGTTTCAGAACAGAGCAACTCGTGACGATGCGGCGCTGGCCTGGAATCAGTTTCATCGTCAACACGGAATCGGGATGTCGCAACGAAAGCTTTGGCAGTTCTTGGCCGGTCTGTAGATCCCATTGGCTGACAGTCTTGTCAAGACTGGCGGTCAGGACGCGCGATCCATCGGCAAGAAACAGAATGGTTGAGACCTTGCGAGTGTGTCCGTCCAGCTTGGCAATGAGCTGGCCACTGTCGATATTCCACAATCTCGCATGTCCCCTGGCATCGCCAGTTGCCAGGACCTGATTGTCGGGCGAGAACGCCAGCGCGGTCACTTCCGCCGAATGTCCCGAAAATGATTTGATCAGTTCGCCGGACTTCGCGTCCCAAAGCTTGGCGTCCCAGATCTTGGGCTCCAGGGCGTTTGCAAGTTGATGTTGAGCCGATTTCTGGTCACTTCCCGTGGCGATCCAGCGTGCGTTCGGCGACAAGGCAACTGCGGCGCTACGGCCCGTGTTGTCCAGTCGCAGTGTCTCGCCTCCGGTGGCCACGTCCCAGAGGCGAACCGTGTTGTCAACTGCGGCGGTCAGCAGGTGCTGTCCATCCGGATAAAACAGAGCGGTCGATGCCAGATATGCATGCCCCTCTTCAAATGTCATACCCGGTTTGCCGGTTCGTGAATCCCAGGTGCGTGCGGTCCGGTCACGACTGGCGGTGATGACCTGAGTTTGGTCTCGGGAGTACGCCGCCCCCAGGATTGCGTCGTGGTGCCCGGCGAGGACCCGGCCTTGTAACGTGCGCAGTTCTTCGTAGTTGTCGATACTCCACTCACGCACCATTTTGTCGTGGGACGCGGAGAGTACGGCCTTTCCATCCGCCAGAATGACGGCTGCCTGTACACTGCCGCCATGGCCGCGAAAGGTTTTCAGGAGAGTTTGGTGTTTTAGATCCCAGACTCGGACCGTGTTGTCCTGTCCGGCGCTGACGAGCAGATTCGAACCTGAACTGGCAGAAAACCCCACCGAGCGAATGACGTCCGAATGCCCTTCCAGGACAGAGTATCTGGACTCTGCCGCCACAGCGCCCGATTCCCGGGTCAGGTTTTTGAAATTGTCGGGCTCAATTTCGCTCGGCTTCCAGATCAGGATCCGGCGATCATATCCCCCAGTGACTACTTGAGCACCATCAGGAGTGAACGTCGCGGAATAAATGGGACCCCGATGCCCCCGGAAAGCCGGCGATCTTTTTCCTGTTTTCGTATTCCAGACAATTGCGATCGCATCCTGGCCGGCGGTCACGATCTGTGTGTCATCGGGAGAGAACGCCGCCGACCACACCCACCAGGTGTGTCCCTTGTAGGCCATGATTTCTTCGCCAGTCTGCACATTCCACAAGCGTGCCGTTTTGTCATAGGAACCTGTCAGCAGTTGGGTCCCCTGGTTTGAAAACGCGATGCTGACCACGGCATCCTCGTGACCGGAAAACACCCGGATCCGCTTCCCGGTTTCGCAGTCCCACAGTTGCACAAATCCAGCGGGGTCGTTGCTGCCCGTCGCCAGGTATCGGCCATCCGGCGAGAACGCGATCGCGTGAACGTACTCGCCGCCATGTTGCAGTGCTTGTAATTCCGCATTGGTTTCACGATCAAAGATCCGGGCCGTGGCGTCCCAGCCACCAGTCGCCAGGCGACTTCCATCGCGCGCGACGGCAAGGGCATCCAGCGGTGCCTTGCCATCAAAGTCACGTTCCCGTTGATAACAGAGATAACTCAGTCGGCCCCATTCCCAGTTTCGCAGCGCCGGTTTACAGGACTTCAAAACTTCCCGCGCAGCGTCGAACGCGTTCTTGTCGATCTGCGAAGCCGCGAGCCCGATCTTGGAGATGTACGCTTCGTACTCTGCATCGGCCCTGGCCTCGGTTTCCAACTTTTTGGCCATGTCCGCCGCGTCACGTGCCTCAATCGCCGCAACCTTTTGCTCCTCGGCCTCCACCTTGGCCTTGGTTTCCAATTCTTTGGCCGCAACTGCCGCGTTCCTGGCTTTTTCCGCCGTCGCTTCGGCGATCCTGGCCAGATCGCGCGCCGTTTCGGCCTCCTCGCGTTGTTCTTGTTCCTGCTGCTTGGCGATCACGGCCTGATCGCGGGCTGCCACTGCCTCCAGGCGAGAATTGTAGATCAGGACCGCAGCCGTGCTGACAATCATGAAGACGGCGGCGGCCAGTCCGCCCGCCATTCGCTTCAGGAAGACAAGGCGATTCTGCCGGGCCACTCGATCGTCCTGAGCGGCGATCAACTCGCGTCGAAGAACGGCGTGATCGGGATTGTCTTCATCCAGCAGGGACAGACCAAGGTCAAAGTCCCCTTTCCGGCGGGCACTGTCGGCGTACGCCAGTTGTGCTTCCGAAATCCCGGCGTGTGCCCGCTTGTTGCCCGTCCACAGTTCGTGGGCTTCCTGGAACCCGAACAGTGCGCGGGAATAGTGCTGATAGTCATCCGACTGCCGCGCTTCTTTCAGGTCATCTTCGGCCCGAGTCGACAGGACGATGCTCTCGGAATGGGACTGGTAGTCGCGAATTGCCGCCTGGAACGATCTGACATCCTGGTACCGATTGGCGGGATCAGTCGCCATGGCCTTCATCGCGATGTCGACCAGTTCACCGGTCTTGTCCGTCGGAGCGATCTCGTTGCGAGCGGCCGCCATCAAACACTTCATTGCGTTTTTGGCGACGTGAGGCGGGTTCCCTGTGATGATCTCGTACAGCATCGCCCCGATCAGATAGACGTCGCTGGCCGGAGTGATTTTTTCCAGCGGTCCGGTGGCCATTTCGGGGGCCATGTAGGCGGGCGTCCCCCCCATCGTATTGGTTTCGGTGATACTGCGTGACTTGCGAAATGAACGTGACGCCTGGGCCAGTCCCCAGTCCATCACCAGGACTTCGCCGAACTCACCCAGCATCACATTTTCAGGCTTGAGATCGCGGTGGATGATCCCGCGGGCGTGCGCGAAACCGACGGCATCCGCGATGCGCATCAGAATATCCAGGTTCTCGGCGATCGACTTCTTCTGGATGACCTTCAGCCAGGGGGTTCCCTGCACCTTCTTCATCGAGTAGAAGAGCGCTCCCTTGGAATTGGCACCGACATCATAGATCGGGACGATGTTCGGGTGATCCAGGTCGCCCGTGACGACCGCTTCGGCCAGAAATTTGGCGCGCTGCTTGTCATTGCCGGCCGTGGCCGGTTTGAGCATCTTGACGGCCACATTGCGGTCGATGGACGTTTGCCGGGCGTCGTACACAACACCCATGCCCCCTTCGCCCAGGATCTTGATCAATTCGTATTCGGGCTCGTTGCCATCGACCGAGACGCTTCCCGCCTGCAATTCTGAAAAGGCCTTGGTCTTGATGACCAGCGTCTGTTTCGGTGATTTGACGTGTTTGGCTTCACGCGCCTTCAACGTCATGTTCGACTGAACGTCCACGTTGGACGCGTCACCCCAGACCGATTCGACAGTCTTTAACAGGGATTCCGGGACTTCCTCAGAGACGAACGTCTTGTCTGCCTCGCCCTCGGCGGGGACCGCCTGAAAGGAATCGCTGATCAGTGTTTTCGCGGCCTGTTCGGGATCGTCAGTTTCGACGAAATCGTCCGAGACATACGTCTTGTCGGATTGATCTCCGTCTGAAGCAATCGTCGCCGAGTCATTGCCCACGTCGGGGACATCTCCGACGATCGTTCGGAGAGCGGCCTCAGCGTCCGCGGGCGCTTCGACATCGTCGCTGACGTAAGTCTTGTCGGATTGATTCTCGTCCGGAAGCAGTACCGAATCCGCCGTGGCGGCACTGGCATCGACGGGATCGAAATTGTCGGAAACAAACGTCTGTTGACTGGCAGCATCTCCCCCCGAGTCAAACGCGCTGTCGAACGTGGTATCTGGTCGCTGAGCGATGTGCGACAGATTTCCTGTGACGGAGATCGCTTCCCCCGGGGCGGATTCCCCACTAATGAATTCATCGGACTGGATTGTTCGATCCATCGACCCGTCAGACTCGAGCAATGACCCCTCTGAATCGTGCGATGGTTGCTCGAATCCAGACAATCCGCCGCTGACGGAATCAATCGGAGGATCCTGCTGAACGTGACTCATCTCGGTTGCGATCGTACCGACAACGTCCCCGGAACCCGACGCAGAGTCGCTCACGGACAGCCGGTGCTGACAGTTCGAGCAGATTCCGGTCAGCAGATCCCCACCGAGAACCTTTTTTCCACAACTCGGACAACGAATCATTGACTTTCTCCACACAATCTGGACCGGACATCGCTCCGCCCCGATCATGCACTCAACTGCGGCCGAAGCCTTCCGCCTGTCATCGCCGTATGTGTTTCGCTATTCATCGCCTGACATCTTGACACCTGCGGCGGTCATTACACCACACCCAATCTGCTGGTTCACTGTTTTTCGGCCAAATCCGCAGCCACAAATCCAAAGCCACAGGTCGTCATTTCGGTTTCGTAGCGAATTTGCGGAATAGGCGTGCTGCACGGCTCAGGCGGGCAGCGACTTCCTGGGGGCCGCGCCGTCCCGTACCGGTCGTTGTCACCAGAGCTCCCGCAACCGTGGCTCCCACCAGAAATACCGCACCGGCGTTTGCCTGTGCCTCGGTGCCATGACTGGCAATCGTGCTGTCACTGTCGGTCGCCGATTCGTCCGTTTGGATCCCTGAATCCGGCAATTCGTCAACGAGACCAGTTTGTTGTACAAAATCGTCGGTCATTCGCTCCGCTCGCCTCCAGGCGCGACGAGCCGACGTTGACGACCAACCGTTCCAGACGGTTCGGGAGTCCGTCTCGACAACGACCTTGGAAATCGGTTCGACCTGAGTCAGATGTTCAAATTCCGGCCCGATTTCAGACGTCTGCAGGGAGCTGCGCTGCACCGCTTCGTCGGCATCCGCTGCGGCATCGCCTTCGACGCTTGCAGGCTTGGCATGTCGAATCCCAGATGATGGCGGCCTGTCACCTTCATCATTTTCGTCAACGATTTTTCCCTGGCGAACTTCAAACAGATCCATCAGCAATCGCAGGCGGGATTCACCCGGTTCCAGCAATTGGAAGCGGTAGCGGCCATCGGGCAGGTTGGCAACCACTTTCAACAAGTCGTCCAGGACATCTTCCGGCAGCCGGATTCGTTCGATGGTGCCGTCCTCACGCAGGATTTCCAGGAAGACGGATCGTTCAGCCGCCACCCCTTCGTCGGCGTTTATCAGATCCAGGCGCAGCGAATCTCCCTGCGCCGGTGGAGGTGGCGTGTGACTCAAGTGATCGATCACTGGCGATTGCTCGGGGAAATGCAGGAAGACCACTGGCGGAGTGACATCGTACGGGAACGACGCCAGTCCTTCGCCCGGGACGGGAACCGCAGTCGCGCGGATGGAAATATCCTGATAGAGCACCGTGCCTGGATTGGCCTCATTCCCCGTTGCCGTCACGATCTTCGTGTTTGCTCCGTGCAAACTGACATAGTTCGGATTCGAGGGATTGTAGATCGCACCGCTCAGGTCCGAATTGATGTTGGGACTGGGGACCGGCGGTGGGTTTGAGACGCCAATGTCCGGCACCGACTCGGTCGGTGAATTCACGTTCGGAGCGTTCAGAACGATATGTGGATCATGTGCCACCTGGACGTTGATCAGAATGGGAGCTGACTGATCGTCCTTGTTCGGATTGCCATGGTAGATATGCGAGAACGAAAACTGTCCTGCGTCTGCAAATACCTGTGTCGTCGACGTTCCATCACCCCAATAAACCGTAACCGTAAAGTTGTGTTCACCAGGACGACCAAAGTCGCCGCTGAGCACCACTTCCCCCGTGGCCGTAATCTGCGGCGACTGAATATTGTAAACCAGAGGCAGAGTATTGGTGATACTGCCAGTGCCAGATTTAATGATGACATCGTTCGGTGTCGTATGCTGCGTCGTATCGGTCGTGGAATTCGGATCCATGCTGCCGAGTTGGATGTGAGTGGCTGCGACAAGGTAGGTCGTGCCGGTCCCGGTTGTGGATATGTCATTTGCAATTGTAGTGTCGTTCACCACGAGGTTGCGCCCGGCATTCAAGGTGATGTTGCCGTTACCACCGGAAGCTGCGATCGGTGAATTGACGGTGATGTCAAAGGCCCCTCCATTGGTCATCAGGGTGATGTTGCCCCCCGTCGTATTCGTCACCGGTCCATTTGTGGCGGAAGCCGTGGGTGAGACCAGAATTGAGCTGTTGTTCGTAACTGTAATGCTGCCAAGTGACGCGCCGTCGTTTGTAATCCCCTTAACGCCCGCAACGGTGTCGATCGTCAGCAACTGCGTTGAAAGGTTGTCGACGCGAATGTTTCCAGAACCGGAGTTATGAGCCGCCAACGTGGCGACCGTGGTCTGAAGTGCTGTGCCGCTGCTGCCGATCCCCGCTGTCGCCTGCATCACCAGCGAATTCGTATTCACGTTGACAACATTGGCGGCGGCACCATTCACAATCCCGCCATGCAGTGCCGTCATCGAGACTGTCCCGGCAGGCTGAGTTGTCTGCAGGGTCGAATTGATGTTGATATTGCCGTTCGGATTGATCGCCGTCAGGACGATCTGGGTTGTCGCCGTGGCGATGTTGTTGATTGCGAGCGAACCATTTGTCAATGCGATCCCGGTTGACGTATTGGTGTCGACAACTCCGTCCAGCTTCGTCAATCCGGTCCCGGTTGTCTGAGTCAAACTGGCCGCAGTAATGCCACCCGATTCAGTCACGTTGTGAGCGTCGGTAATGACAATGTCACCGAGTCGAACAAATCCACCGACAGAACCGACCAGCAGGACATCACCACCCGTTCCCGCGTTGATCAGCAGACGCTCGGCATTCGGCGCTGAAGTGCTGGCGTTTAGCGTACTGCTGAACGTCACATTCCCTCCGGCAGTGTGTCCCGATGCCGTGGTGTCAATCGACAACAGAGATCCGCTGCCCACAATGGCGACCGCCCGCAGAAAGCTGACGGCATCTGCCGTGGTCGTGATCGACCGTATGTCTGCGATGGGGGGAGTGATCGTGACGGATCCGGCTCCGTTCTGAGTGACTGCGCCGTCTGAGTTGACATTGCCATTGATCGTCAGCAAACCCGAGTTGGTCAATGTAACTCCGCCAGTTCCAGTCGTCGTCAATGTATTGTTCAATGTAATCACATTTGTGGTCAGTGCGATCCCACCGGAGGTTGTTGTATCCACCGCACCATTCAGAGTTGTTGTACCGGTTCCGGCGGACTGAGTGAATGTAGTGGCAGAGACCGCAGCCTGCCCGATCACATCGTGAGCATTGCTGATGACCAGATGTCCCACACGGGCAGCGGTTCCGACAGCACCCGTAAACAACACATTGCCGCCGGTTCCCGCATTAACGGTCAGATCTTGAACGCCGGCGTTCAAAGCATCGACACTGCTGTTGAAGGTGATGTCTGCACCTGCGGCATTGTTGAAGGCGGTATTCACAATGCCGGCGCCTGTGAGTGTCACTCCCTGGACGAACACCTGCTGACCCTGGGTGGCAATGGTGCCGTTGAGGGTCGTGGTCCCCAGCGTCACGCCCCCCGTCAGCGTGGTCAGGGTCCCGACAACGTTGGTCACGCCGGCAGTATGCACAACCCCCGCAGAGAAGGTCACCTGGTCGCCACTGTTCAGGCCGACGTTGACAGCACCCGTGTTGAGGAAATTCACGGGATTCGAGACGATGTCGGTCACGACTGGACCGCCCGATTTGCCAAACGTGACGTTGTACGGCTGATTTGTTGTCGTCAGCGTTGCCAGGCTGGTATTTCCCTGGAATGAAACGGTCCCGGTCGTATTTGTAATCAGGACCGTATCGGCCTGCAGCGACGACTGAAACGTCGTATGACCGCTGTTGACGATGGTCACGTCTTTCAGGTTGTCGGCAGCACCGGTAATCGTGATCTGTCCTGACGTTCCCGCGTCAATGGACAGGCTTTCGGAATTTGCTCCGCCAGTGCTGCCGTGGACAGTACTTTGGAACTGAACGTTCGCTCCGGTGACATGACCACCCAGCGTCGTGTCGATATCCAAAACGTTGTTACTGCCACTCAGGGTGACGGCCGTGGTGAAGGTGACTGCATCCCCGGTGGTCGTCATGCTGCGAGGTTCGGTGATCGTGACCGGACCTGCGCCATCTTGAGTGATCGCGCCATCAGCAGCGATGTTGGCATTGACGGTCAGCAGGCCGGCATTTGTCAGCATGACAATTCCGTCCCCCGTCGTCGAAATCGGTGCGTTAATTGTGATCTGGTTCGTGGTGAGCTGAACTCCGCTCGCAGATGTTGTTGTGACGGGGCCGTTGAGCAACGTCAATCCGCTCCCAGCCTGCTGGACCAGACTGGTGGCGGAAACACTTGTCGATTCGGTCACGTTGCGAGCAGTGACGATCTGGAGATTTCCGAGTTGCGTTGATCCACCAACCGCCCCGCTGAACAAGACATCGTTTGAGCTTTGCACCGTCAGGCCTTCAACTCCCGCCGACGTTGCATCCAGCGTGCTGTTGAAGGAAATACTTGAGCCAATCAATGTCGTCGAGTTTCCAAGCACCACGGTATCATTGAACGTCTGATCTCCAGTCGTAGAGATATTCGCCGCGTTGATTCGTGTCGTTCCACTGGCATCGGTCGTCAGGAACGCCAACTGCGTCGTGCCGACCGCATCTGCAGCCGCATCACCGAACGTTGTGGTTGCCGATGCATTGACCGTAAGGCCCTGCCCACCCGCGGACAACGCGTCTACATTGCCATCGAATGAAACCGTTGTCGCATTGATCGTATTGGTCACGCCCAAGACAACTGCATCGTGAAATGTCACTGTCGTGGCGTTGATAGCTCCGCCGCTTAAAGAGGTCATTCCGGCGCCATCCGTCGTGAGGCTCGCCAGGATTCCCGTATCACCTATCGCCCCATTGAAGACAGATGTTGCGCCATTGATCAACAGTGTCCGGTTATTGGCAGCCGAGTCAGCATTCACGGTCTGCCCAAACGTGGCTGTGGTGCCGGTGATGATGGTGTCTGCCGACAGGATCACGTCGTCCTGGAAGTTGACGGTGGTGGCGTTGATCGTGCCGCCATTTAGGTCCGTGGTCCCCGCCGCATCCGTGGTCAGGCTGGCCAGCACGCCCGTGTCGCCGATCGCTCCCTGGAACACGGTCGAGGTCCCGTTGACCAGCAGCGTTCGATTGTTCCCCGTGGCGTCGGCGTTCACCGTCTTTGCGAAGGTGGCTGTAGTGCCGGTGATCACCGTGTCCGCGGACAGGATCACATCATCCTGGAAATCGACCGTTGTGGCGTCGATCGTGCCACCGTTCAGGTCCGTGGTCCCGGCCGCATCCGTCGTCAGGCTGGCCAACACACCCGTGTTGCCGATTGCTCCCTGGAACACGGTCGAAGTCCCGTTCACCAACAGCGTCCGGTTATTCGCTGTCGAGTCAGCGTTCAGCGTCTGGGCAAACGTCGCCGTGGTACCCGTGATGATGGTATCC
>JAFEBS010000063.1 GCA_018242525.1 Planctomycetota bacterium
TTGCTTGCGGGTTGTGGCACTAGCGCCTTGCGGCTCACTGGCCTTCGGGGTTTGGCGTGCGATTTGCGGTTTAGATCGCTCCGCAATCTAACAGTCCCGGCTGATTTGTCGTCAACGCATTTTTCCTCGTCGCGCTGCCTGTCTCGGAGCGACAGGCCGGCCTTGGGTCGACAGAACTGGCACGTGGCAGGAACTGCTTCTGTGAACAGAACTCTGCCCGACCACTCTCCCATTTCGTCCGTCAGTTGATTTCACCGTTCGCTCGCGGTAGCTTCACGCTCGAGATGGGTGCTCGCCCAAGTCGTGGATTTGGGGGAGAGAATAGGGAAGACGGTTAGATTCCGTCGCGGTCCCGCCGCTGTAACCGGGGACGAAAGCTACACAGGCCACTTCAGGCAGATTGCCTGCGGGAAGGCGTAGCAAGTAGGCAAATCCGGGAGCCAGAAGACCTGCCCGTCGTCATGTGTTGCGAAGAGTCCTGCTCGGACGAGGTACGGACGCAATGTCGATTTGGGCACGGCCCCTGGCCGACCTTTCTCCGGTTGCTTTTGTCGCGTGTCAATTCACGCGTTTGCTGCTGCGCTCCTGCGCCAGCAATACCTCTCCGGCAACCGCTCATCGCTGTCCAATTCCCGGCGTCGTTGACGCCAGAACGTGGCAACGAGGAAATTGCTATGGCCGAATGTCGTGTGAGTTCGCAAGAGTTTGTGTCGGGGCGTAATGCCCTACAAGAGTGCGAGAATCATCCCGGTCAGCGGGGTCGTGAGGCCGCAAGGCCCCCGGGAAATCATCGTGGGTTTACTCTGATTGAATTGCTGGTGGTGATTGCCATCATCGCCATTCTGATCGCCCTGCTGCTGCCGGCGGTGCAGCAGGCGCGCGAGGCGGCCCGACGTGTTCAATGCCGCAATCACCTGAAGCAGATCGGGTTGGCACTCCACAACTATGAGTCGACACACCGACTCTGGCCGGAAGAGTCTGGGGCTCCGCAACCGGGTCCCTTGTACAACATGCCACGCAGCAGTTGGATGACTTCCATTCTGCCGTACTTTGATCAGGCGAACCTGTACCAGGGGTACAACTGGTCGCGGGACTGGCAGGATCCCGTCAATCAGCCCATCGTCATGACACGACTGGCCCTTTTCAACTGTCCGTCGGCCGCTGAGCGGGCCGGATTCGAGTATACGATTCTGGTCGATTACGCGGATGCCATCACGACGTCGCCGACTTTAGGTCCCCGAACCTTCTTTTACGGTGCCACGACCGATTACACCAACGTTGGTGGCATTGGCACCAATCTGAATAAGTCGCTGCCGCAGCCAATCCCAAGTCCAACGTCCAGCGGCATTTTGATGAACTCCGCCGTTTCGCTGGCTGCCGTGACCGACGGCTTGTCCAATACGATGCTGGTGACGGAGTGTGCCGGTCGGCCGAACCTGTATCAACGGGGGAAGATGGTCCCGGACGGTGCAACACCCAAGTCCTGGAGTGGTTCGTCGACTCACCCGTTTCCCGTGGGCGGGGTCTGGGCGAGTCATAACAAGGGCTTTCTGATCGACGGTGCCCAGCCGAATGGCTATACCAACAGTACGCCGGGGACCGCCCCCGTGAACTATTCCAACGATAACGAAGTCTACGCCTTCCATCCCGGCGGTGCTCATGTGCTGATGGCGGATGGATCGGTCCGAATGGTGGGGGAATCGATGTCCCTGTACGTCCTGTGTGCGATGGCCACCCGTGCGGGTGGCGAAGTCGTGTCGACCGATTGAAGTTCAGAAACGCTGTTCCCCCATGGAAAGTGAATTGACCAAGATGGACCTGTATGAAGCCATCTATAGCCGTCGCGACGTCCGTCGGTTCCTGCCGGAGCCGATCGCGGACGATGTGCTGTCGCGCATCCTGAACGCCGCCCATCATGCGGGTTCGGTTGGCTTCATGCAGCCCTGGAATTTCATCGTGATTCGATCGATGGATGTCCGCCAGCAGGTGCATGAACTGTTCACGCGGGAAAATGCCCGGGCCGCCGAGAACTATGCAGGCGGTCGGCGCGAGTTGTACAACTCACTGAAACTCGCGGGGATCCTGGAAGCGCCGATCAGCCTGGCGGTCACGTGCGATCGCGGTCGCACCGGACCGGCAGTCCTCGGCCGGAACAGCATGCCCGAGATGGATCTGTACAGTACCTGCTGTGCCATTCAGAACCTCTGGCTGGCGGCCCGCAGTGAAGGGATCGGGGTCGGCTGGGTCAGCATCCTGGATCCCGCTCAGGTGAAACCCCTGCTGGGGATTCCCGACGAGATCGTGCTGGTCGCCTGGCTGTGCCTGGGGATTCCCGTTCAGTTTGACGAGCGTCCAATGCTGGAAACGGTCGGCTGGGAAAAGCGAGTCCCGCTGCAGGACGTGGTCTATTCAGAGCGTTGGCAGGAACGATGGACCGCGGATTCCACAAAGTGAGTGACCGTGACACGGCATTTTCCAACGACGGCAATTCGACTTCAATTCGCGGCCCCGCGACAGACGGGGGGCTGCCGATGACCGGTCGTGTCCTGATGATCCAGGGAACCAGTTCGTCGGCCGGCAAAAGCCTGCTGGTCGCGGCACTCTGTCGGATCTTTGCCCGACGCGGGGTACGAGTCGCCCCGTTCAAATCGCAGAACATGTCCAACAACGCAGCCGTCTGCGCGGATGGCGGGGAAATCGGGCGGTCCCAGGCGTTTCAGGCGCTTGCAGCCGGGATTGCCCCCACCGTCGATATGAATCCAATCCTGCTCAAACCCGAGGCCGATGTCCGATCGCAGGTCATCGTCAAGGGCCGCCCGTGGATGACACTGGATGCCCGCAACTATTTTCGCACGAAACAGGACCTGTGGCCGATCGTGACGGAGGCGCTGGATCGATTGCGCCGCGACTACGAACTGGTCATCATCGAAGGGGCCGGAAGCCCGGCGGAGTTGAATCTGCGTGACGTTGAAATCGTGAACATGTCCGTCGCCCGGTACTGTCAGGCACCAGTGCTGCTTGTCGGCGACATCGAACGAGGTGGCGTCTTCGCGCAACTGCTGGGAACTTTGTGGTTGCTCAACGAAGACGAACGGCCGCTGGTGCAAGGTCTGCTGGTCAACAGATTCCGGGGAGACCCGACGCTGTTTGATGCAGGTCGTGTCGCCCTGGAAGAACGCGGCGGTGTGCCGGTGTTGGGAGTCATTCCCTGGGTACCGGACCTGAATCTGCCCGATGAAGATGCGGATATCCTCAGTCGCGTTTCCCACCGCCATGTGAATCACGGGGAGATCGACATCGCGGTCATTCGACTGCCGCGGATTTCCAACTTTGACGATTTCGATCCGCTCGCCACAGAACGCGGCGTGACACTGCGATATGTGGACTCGATCTCGCAACTGGGGCAGCCTCGCGTGGTGATACTCCCCGGAACCAAGAGCACGATGGCGGATCTGCAGTGGCTGCAGGAATCCGGAATCGCCCGGCGGATCGAGGAATTGGCGGCAGCCGGCAGTTCCGTCGTGGGGATTTGTGGCGGATATCAGATGCTAGGCCAGTCTCTGCACGATCCGGAACTTGTCGAATCCGACGTCCGGGAAATGTCCGGACTGCGATTGCTGCCCACGATCACGGTGTTCCAGCCGCGCAAGGAAACCCGTCAGGTGCGCGGCGTCATTCGCATGGCCCGGCATTGTCCCGGAGTGCTGGGTCAGACCGTGGAAGGGTACGAGATTCATATGGGTCGCACGTCCGGCGGCACAGCGTGGGTCGATTTCGAGCGTAAGGCTGGGGAAACATCCCCGGTCAGCGACGGAGCCGTTTCGGACGATGGTTCCGTGTGGGGGTGTTACCTGCACGGGCTGTTCGCCAATGACGATTTCCGCCGACACTGGCTGGCTTCATTGCGAGTGGCCTCAGGATCCCCCCACGAGTCCGCGGAGCCAGCCGTTCGCTTTGCCGACGCCGTCGACGCCTCCTTAAATCGTCTGGCGGATCAGGTGCAGGGGGCGCTGGATCTGGAACGACTGGAACAAATTATCGGGCTAACCATGGGAGTCCTCCAATGACATCTGATGCGGACAAAGATCTGGCGCACAAGGAGAAAATGGTCCGGCGCGACCAGGCGTTTGAAGAGCGCCAGGCCAAGGCAACTCGCGAAAAGGGATTGATCATTGTTCACACGGGTGCCGGCAAGGGGAAATCAACCGCAGCGCTGGGAATGGTGTTTCGGGCACTGGGCAACGGCATGAAAGTCGGCATCGTCCAGTTCATCAAGGGGGCGATCGAAAACGGGGAATCGGCGTTCATCGACAAACTGCGACAGCAGGGGATGCCGATCGAACTGCATACCATGGGGGACGGATACACCTGGAAGACCCAGGACCTGCAGCAGGACATTGCGTCCGCCCGGCGAGGGTGGGACAAAGCCGTCGAACTGCTGCGTGATCCCAGCTTCGACATGGTGATCCTGGACGAACTGAACATCGTGCTGAAGTACGATTACCTGCCGCTGGAGGAACTGCTGCGGGAACTGGCAGCTAAGCGGGAAATGTTGCACGTCATCATTACGGGACGCAATGCCAAGGCGGGGTTGATCGAAGTGGCGGATCTGGTCACCGACATGACACAAATCAAGCATCCCTATCGATCCGGGATCAAGGCGCAACGCGGGATCGAATTCTGAAAGTGGGTCTCGAAATGGCTCTCTCGTCCGGCGAGATCTGGAACCATCTGAACGGTCTGACCAAGCCTCCCGGCAGCCTGGGACGGCTGGAAGATTTGGCGGCGCGCCTGTGCGAAATCCAGCAGACCCTGTCTCCGCAGACGTCCCCGCGCCGGCTGGTCATCTTCGCCGGGGATCATGGTGTGGCGAGTTCCGGGGTGACGGTCTGGCCATCGTCCGTGACGAACCTGATGCTGCTGAACATGTGCCAGGGCGGGGCCGCCTCCACTGTGCTGGCCCGACAGTCAAGGACCGACGTCGTCCTCGTGAATGTGGGCACGAATGAGGATCCGATCACAAATCCGCCGCCGGGTAGTTCCGGGATTCGGTATCGTAGCAGGCGCGTTTGTAAGGGAACCCGCAACCTGGCCATTGAGCCGGCTCTGACGGTGGACGAGTTCCGTCAGGCATGGACGATCGGCACAGACGAGGCTCGTTCCGCCGCCGTCGACGGCATGAAGGTTGTCCTGGCAGGTGAAATGGGGATCGGAAACACCACTCCCGCATCCTGTCTGGCGATGCTGCTGGCACAGGTTCCGTTGGAAACGGCCGTGGGCCGGGGGGCCGGTGCGAATGAAACTTCGCTGCATGCCAAGCGAAATGCGGTCGAACAGTCCGTCGCGCGGGCTCGAACGCTGTGGGCCACTGACCCTGTCGCCGCCATGGCAGCGGTCGCGGGCCTGGAAATCGTGGCGATCGCCGGTTTTTTCGCCGAGGCGCATCGTCAGGGGCTGACGATCTTGCTGGATGGGGCGGTCGCCAGTGCCGCCGCCTTGATTGCGGAGTTCCAGTCACCGGGCGTGTCACGTTCTCTGATCGCCGCACACCAATCAACCGAGCCCGCGCATCGGGGCGTATTGGAGAAATTGAAGCTGACTCCATTTCTGGACTGGAATCTGCGATTGGGCGAAGGGACGGGCGCGCTGTTGTTGCTGCCGCTGCTCGATGCCGCCGCGGCGCTGGTTTCCCAAATGGCCACATTGGAAAGTTTCGGGATCAGTCCCAGGGTGACGTCGTGATCGAACAATTCACACTTCCCGAAGACACGACAAACCTGCCGGAGCAACCCGGTGAACGGACCGGGGAATGGGCTGCGTTTGGCACCGCCGTGCAGTTCCTGACACGACTGCCATGGCCATCGTCCGGGCCGGCTTCGCCGGCGATGCTGTCGCGGTGTCCGGTCTACTTTCCCGTGGTGGGCGGGATGATTGGGGTTATGACCTCAATCGTGCTGGTGATCGGCTGCCTGGTCTGGCCGGTCTGGCTGGCAGTGATCGTCGCCCTCGCATTCGAGGCCCGGCTGACGGGGGCGTTTCATGAGGACGCTGTCGCCGACTTCTGCGATGCGTTTGGAGGCGGTTGGACGCGAGATGACGTGTTGCGCATCCTCAAGGACAGCCGAATCGGTTCCTACGGAGCCCTGGGACTGGGGATCGCAGTCGCTCTGCGGGCAGGTGCCACACTGGAAACAGTTCAGCAGGCCGGTCGGCAGAACTGGCTCGTCTGGAGTTCCGCGGTCATTGCCAGCAGTGCGATCAGCCGATTCGTCGTGGTCGTGGCGATGGTCTGGATGCCCGCGGACCCATCCCGGCAAAGCCTGTCCCGCGACATTGGCCGGCACCTGACACTGCGGGATTTGTTCACCTGCGCGCTGTGGATGCTGCCGGTGGTACTGCCATTCGTGATTCAGTGGCCACTGCAGGCCGCGGTATGTGGCGTCGCCCTGGTACCGACAGTCTGGTGGTTCATGTCGCTGGTACGACGTCGACTGGGGGGGATCACTGGCGATTGCCTGGGATGTCTTTGTTATCTCTCCATGGTGCTGGTATTGCTGGCGACGGCAGCGAGGTGGAACCCATGACGCTCGCAGGCACAGTTCCCTCAATTATCGTTGTTCGGCACGCCCCGGTTGATCGAAGTTACCGGGGAATCTGCTATGGACGCAGCGACATCCCCCTGGGCGCGGAGGGGGAACAGTTGAGTGACGCCGTTGTCGAAGAACTGGCAGTCTGGGGACACGCGACGATTGTGCATAGCGGTCTGCAGCGCACACGATTTCTGGCCGACCGGCTGGCGGCACGGCTGGGGACTTCTGCAACCGCGTGCGACGCGCTCCAGGAGCGGGACTTTGGCACTTGGGAAATGCAGTCGTGGAGTGACATTTATTCTCTGTCTGGCGACGACATGCTGCGCATGGTTTTCGAGCCTGCGACGTATCGCCCCGGCGGGGGCGAGACGACCTTTGAGATGCGGGATCGCGTGGAAGGCTGGTTCGCGTCACTTCCCAACCATGAACTGACAATCGCGGTGACTCACGGCGGTCCGATCGCGGCGCTGCTCGGGTCGCAACGACAACTGCCCGTTGCGGATTGGGTCGAACTGATCCCGCGTTGCGGACAGATTGTGCCGATTCACAACCAGTCGCACGAACAGGAGGGATCATGGTTCAGATCGCATTGATCCTGGGTGGTGTGCGGAGCGGCAAGAGTCGCTTTGCGCAGGATCTGGCTCAGACGATGTCGGGGGATAACGTCCTGTTTGTGGCGACGGCCGAGGCGGGGGATGCCGAGATGTCACGTCGGATTCAAATCCACCGGACATCACGACCCGCCGTCTGGACCACGCTGGAAGTCTCGCAGAATGTCGGCTCGGCCATCGAACAGTATCAGCGCGGCGGCCCGAGACACCCGACACTCCTGATCGATTGCCTGACGCTGCTGGTCAGCAATGTGTTGCTCGGTTGCGGTGACAACTTCGACGAGGCGGCGGCCGAGCAGCGTGTCGATGCCGAGATCCAGAGTCTGCTGGCAGCGTGCGAACATTGGCCGGCCCCGGTGATCATTGTTTCGGGTGAGGTTGGCCTGGGGGTCGTGCCAGAATCCGCGATGGGACGCCAGTACCGCGACCTGCTGGGATGGGCAAACCAGGCAGTTGCCGCCCGCTCCGGCGCCACGTACCTGATGGTCGCCGGGCTTGCGATCGAACTCAAGGCACTGGCCAACAGCGTCGAACAGGCGGCCAGGAAACTAGAACGGGTGCAGTCCTTATGAACGATTCCATGATCACACGAATGCGACAGAGCGGCTTTGCTGCCGCCGGGTACCGGATGGTACTTGCTGCGACCTTACTGGCGTTGAGTGGCTGTCGCCAAAGTGTTCCAGCACCCGTACAGCAGTCCGAGCGACCGGCGACTGCTGCGAAGGACACCGCGGGAGATTCTGCATCTGCGTCCGGCAACACCACGAGATTTCCCTACGCTGTCACCGATGGATTGGGACGCACAGTCACGCTCGCGAGGATTCCACAGCGAATCGTGTCGTTGTCTCCCAAGAATACTGAAATGCTCTATGCCGTCGGGGCCGGTGACCAGGTCGTCGGGACGACCACCTATTGCAATTATCCGCCCGCTGCTGCCGCGACGGAAAAAGTCGGGGGCTTTTCCGCGAAGAGCTTGAGTCTGGAACGGATTGTGAGTCTGAAGCCCGACGTCGTGATGTCGGTGGGTGATCTGCATGTCCCCATCATTCAGGAACTGGATCGGTTGCAGATTCCGGTCATCGCATTTTCGGCCGATTCGTTTGAAGGGTTGTTTGCCGACCTGCAATTGCTGGGACGTGTTACCGGACATGAAGCGGCTGCCTCCGCTCTGGTCAGCCAATTGATCGAACGCGTGGAACGGGTGCAGCAGGCCGCCCGGAAAATCCCGGAGAACGAGCGTGTGACAGCCTTCTACTATGTGTGGGGGGAACCCCTGTCTGGTGCGGGTCCCACATCGTACTTCGGGGAAATGATTGAACTCAGTGGTGCCGTGAATGTCGTGGAAGACACGTCGACTCGATTTCCCAGGTTGACGATGGAAGTGTTGCTGGCGAAGAATCCCGACGTGATCATTTCGTCCACGAACCACTCGGACCTGATCTCGGGGGAAAACTCGGAATCGCGGCCGGGCTGGAGCGGGTTGAAGGCCGTTCAGTCGAAGCGAGTGCATCTAATGGACGGCAACCTCATTTCGCGGTGTACTCCGCGCACGGTTGATGCGCTGGAACTGATGGCTCATCTCCTTTACCCCGCTCACTTCACCGTACCGAAAGCGGAATCGATGTCCGATCCGGCGAATGGACATCAACCATGAAGCGGCCTGCTGTTCGCCTGATCGTGCTTTCCGTGATCCTGCTGGTGGCCGCGATCCTCAGCCTGGGTGTCGGCGCGGTGACCATTTCACCGGGCCGGATTCTGCAGGTCGTGACGAATCGCACCGCTGGCGCAGCCGCATCAACAGAACTGACAATCCTCTGGGAACTACGGTTGCCGCGTTTGCTGCTCGCCTGTTTTGTCGGATCCGGCCTGGGCATGGCGGGGGCTGGGTATCAGGGGCTGTTCCGCAATCCGCTGGCGGATCCGTTTGTGATCGGGGCTTCCAGTGGTGCGGCCCTGGGGGCGACGCTGGCGATCGTCACTGGCTGGCAGGGTTCCATCCTGGGACTGGCCTGCATCCCCGGCGCATCGCTGGTGGGGTCCCTGGTGGCGGTGGCGATCGTCTACAGCATTGCCTCGGTGGGGCGGCAAGTTGCGATGGTGTCGCTGCTGCTGGCTGGTGTGGCACTCAGCAGCATGCTGGGGGCGATTGTGTCGCTGCTGATGTTCCTGCACGAAGAGAAGCTGATGACGATCTTCAGCTGGTTGATGGGAAGTCTTTCGGGCCGTGGATGGAGCGCACTCTGGTCGTCCGCCCCGCTCATCCTGACAGGCGGTTTCCTGTTGTGGATGCATTCCCGCGCCCTGGATGCGTTGACGTTTGGCGAAGAATCGGCGGCTTCTCTGGGATTGGAGATGAATCGCTTTCGTGCGACCATTGTCCTGTCGGCCAGTCTGATCACGGCGGCGAGTGTGGCGGGAGGGGGCATCATCGGGTTCGTCGGATTGATTGCGCCGCACATGGCCCGGTCGCTGGTGGGGGCGCGGCATGTGATGGTTATTCCGATGAGTGGTCTGCTGGGTGCCTTGCTGCTGCTGCTGGCGGACGATGTCGCCCGTACCATTGTGGCGCCGTCTGAACTGCCGGTCGGCATTGTGACAGCACTGATGGGCTGCCCGTTCTTTCTCTTCCTGCTGAAAACTCGACAACGCGAGTTGGGAGTGGGGCCGTGAATTCAATTCAGGCGAAAGGACTGACGTGCGGCTATGATCACCGCAAAGTGCTGGAATTCTTGTCGCTGTCTGCCAGGGCCGGTGAAGTCCTGGTCCTGCTGGGTCCCAACGGTGCCGGGAAGACGACATTGCTGCGTGCGCTGGCTCGGATCCTTCGTCCGATGGCTGGCACGGTGTTGCTGGAAGATCGGGACATCTGGCAATTGAAGGCCGACGAGGCCGCACAGCGAATCGCTCTGATGCCGCAGAGTGAACGTCGCGACTGGCCGCTAACGGTCGAAGAGTCGATCATGCTGGGACGCACGCCGCATCGTGGCTGGTACGCTCAGTTTAGCGCCGAAGATCGCCGGACGGTGGAGTCGTCGCTGGCCAGCACCGAGCTGCTCGAATTGCGTCACCGTCCGATTACGGAGCTTTCCGGAGGCGAGTGGCGGCGGATGATTTTTGCCCGGGCGCTCGCCCAGCAGGCCAGCGTGCTGCTTCTCGACGAACCCACCGCTGGACTCGATCTGAAATACCAGCACGAAGTCCTGCGACTGGTTTGTGAACTCGCCAGGACCCGGCAGATGACGGTCGTCGTGACTCTGCACGATCTGAACCACGCGGCGCTGTACGGCAGTCGACTGGCGGTCATCGCTGAGCATACGATTGTGGCCGTCGGGACGCCGCACGAAGTGATGACGGTTGAGCTGATTCAACGGGTCTATGACGTGCCTGTGACGATTATCCCGCATCCCGCTTATGGAAGTCCGATGGTGGTCCCGTTGCTGGAACAGGTGACTCTCGCGCCGCGAGATCAAACATGAATGCAGTTCACAGTCAGATCCTGATCCTGGGGATGGCGGTCCTGCTGGATCTGGTCCTGGGAGAACCGCCGACCGCAGTTCATCCTGTCGCCTGGATGGGGTCCGTCATTTCGTTTGTCCGAAAGCGAGCCCCCCGGCAGGGCCGTGTGTGGCCGTTTGTGGCAGGACTGCTTCTGATGTTGATTGGCTGCACGGTGCTGGCTGTCGGCGGGACTTTACTGCTACGAGGAGTTGCGAATCTTCCGCAACCCCTGGCTCTGCTGCTGACTGCCTTGCTGTTAAAGACGACCTTTTCAATTCGCGGTCTGTGGAACGCGGGACGCGAAGTGCAAAGCGTCCTCGTCACCGGAGACCTGCCCGAAGCACGGAAGCGGCTGAGTTGGCATCTGGTCAGCCGCGATACATCGTCGTTGAATGAATCCCAGGTGGCTGCGGCGACGATTGAATCGCTGTCTGAAAACGCCAGTGATTCGATTTTGGCACCCCTGTTGGCATTCGCGATCGCGGGCCTGCCGGGTGCACTGGTCTATCGATTTATCAATACCTGCGACGCGATGCTGGGGTATCGCGATTCAGAACGGGAATGGCTGGGCAAGGCACCAGCGCGGCTGGACGACCTAGCGAACCTGATTCCGGCACGCGTCACGGCGCTGCTGCTGATCACGGCCGGGGCGATGATGCTGCAGAATCCCGTGCGGGCGATCCATGTCTGGTGCCGTGATCGCCGACGGACGGCCAGCCCGAATGCCGGGCATCCGATGAGTGCCACAGCGGGGGTACTGTGTGTCGAACTGGAAAAGGTCGGTCATTATCGACTTGGTTCCGGCTTTCGCCTGCCCGATGTCACCGATGTGGTGCGCGTCCGGCAACTTCTTCTGATCACAGCCGGGCTGGCCTGCATGGGCGCGATTGGCCTGATCCTGGCCGTAAACGGAGGTACTTGATGCGCGACTCCCGACCGGAAGTTCTGGTACTTTCCGATGTCGTTCACGGTGCCGTCAATCATCGGGAACTGGCAGCACTCGAGATTGACCCGACGTCGGTTCTGGATTTCAGTGCCGGCGTCAACCCGTTCGGGCCGTCGCCGCGAGTCACCGGGGCGATTCCTTGTCTCTATGAAAAAGGCGATTGCTCTGACTTTCAATGACCGATCTTGACCCTGTGCTCCGATCAGAACTATCCTTCCCCGGTTCTTGCCCTGGCGAGTTTCGCCCAAGTGGCTCTTACTTTAGCCATGTCACGCGAAGCGTCAGCGAGACAGGTATCGGGAAACGCCGTTAATTCCCTCACTCGCTGAAGTTTCGGGTAAGTGACGAAAGTGGTATTGGGCGTTGTCCCACCCGCTATCAGGAATCGTGCAGGAAGGAGTCGTTCTGATGTCCATGGCCGAAGACGATGATCCCCAGGACGATTCCTTTTGGGGACAGCTCGACCAACCGGCAGAAGCGGCAGACTGGGCTGGTGATGAGCTGGAAGAAGCGTATCTGCGAGCCATGGAGGTTTTGGAAGCTTCTGATGCCCAGTTTCCAGACTTACCGCCTGTTCCCGTGCCTTCCAATGACTTGGACGTCCAGGACGCAACCAGTGACAGCGATCCCGCGGGTTCCTGGAATGCACCCGCCGACGTCTTTCCGGATCGGATCGAACCATCCGTCTTGCAGGCCGAACTGACCGAACTCTCCGACGACACCGCCCGGCGGCAGGATTCCGCGCCGAAAGCCATAACTGCGGTAACGCCGCGGCAGATTCTGGAGGCGTTGCTGTTTGTCGGTGGTGAACCACTGACGACACGAAAGATGAGCAATGTGCTGCGGGGCGAGTTTTCCGCCGAATACATCGAAGCCTTGCTCGACGAACTCAATTCACTCTATTCCCGCGAAGGCCGTCCGTACGAAGTCCGACTGGGAGAAGGGGGGTATCGTCTGACGTTGCGCGAGGAATTCGAGCGAATCCGGCGCAAATCCTACGGCCTGGGCCCCAAGGAAGTAAAATTGTCGCAGGAGGCGATCGAGGTCCTGGCGATTGTTGCCTACCACCAACCGACGACCGCGGCGGCTGTTGAAGAACGGGGCAAGCCGGGTTGCGGCGCAGTGTTGCGTCAATTGCTCCGCCGGGAGTTGATCGCGGTCGAGCGGACCGCCGGCAAACAACGCGAAGTGGTTTATCGCACGACACCGCGATTCCTGTCGTTGTTTGGGATCCGAAGCCTGAACGAACTGCCCCGTCTGGAACAGGTTGCCTACAAATAGTTCCGGCCGCTGGTTTCAGAAATTCACCGTCGCCAGCCCCGGGGCTGATCCTCAACGCCTGCACAGTCAGTCGGGCTCGGGACGGTTGGTCGCAATCGTGAATTCAGGAAGAATGAACTGCTGGAAGCCTGTTTTACGGGGTGGCCGCCTCCGTAGAATCTGTAGAGTTCCCGCCAGCAGGTTCTCATGTCCCAGCGAATTCCTTTTTCGGTGACGCAGCATGCATCCCCCACGTGTCGGACCGTACTTAATCGATCGCAAGATTGGTGCCGGTGGCATGGGAACAGTTTACGTCGGCACGCACGAACAGACCGGTCAAGTCGCCGCCATCAAGGTGTTGCCGGCTTCGATGTCTCGTGAAGATGGGTTCGTCCTGCGTTTTAATCGTGAAATCGAGGCACTTCAGCGGTTGAATCACGCCAACATCGTCAAGTTCTTCGAGAGCGGGACGGAAGACGACGAAACGTACTACTATGCCATGGAATATATTGAGGGCGAAACGCTGACAATTCGATTGCGTCGCGACCGGCGCATTTCGTGGCAGGAGACGATTCAGCTCGGGATCCAGATCTGCGCCGGCCTGAAACACGCCCATGACGTCGGCGTCGTTCATCGGGACCTGAAGCCGTCCAACCTGCTGATTTCCAAAGAGGGGGTCGTCAAGATTACCGATTTCGGTGTGGCCCAGGTCTTCGCCGCCCAGCAATTGACCATCACCGGAGCCATCATCGGGACGGCGGAATACATGTCGCCCGAACAGGTGGAAGGGCGCCGCGCCGATCGACGCAGCGACCTGTACTCGATGGGGGCGGTCCTGTACACGATGCTGGTGGGACAGCCGCCGTTCGCCAACGGGACCGTCGCCGAGATCATGCAAAAGCAGCGATACGGACGGTTTGACCCTCCCCGCAGTTATGTTCCAGAGGTCCCGTCCTGGCTGGATGCGATTGTCTGCCAATTGCTGGAAAAGAATCCCGAAAAACGCATCCCGGATGCCTATGTCGCCTCGCGCCGCCTGCAGGGCGTCGCCAGGAAGGTCGAGCTGAAGAATTCCGTCGAAGGACCTCTGGCCGACAATGAGACTCGGCTGGACGGTCCCCTGGCAGGAGGCCGGTTGGGGGCGACGCTTGTCCGGGACTTGATGCGCGCCCAGTCTGCCAACGATGAACCGAATTCCGCTGTTGAACGGATGATGAACAACGTTTGGGTCCTGATCACACTGCTGGTCCTGGTCCTGGGGGGGCTGGTCTGGTTCTGGCCGACCGGGACTTCGGACTCGATTGGTGTGGGGCCCGATTCGGAACCGGAGCGAATCCTGTTGATGGCACGTCGACGATGGAAAAACGGGGACGCCGCCGGAGCGAAGCGGGAATTGGAAGCTCTTCGAACCGTGATTGCCGGTGACGAAGCCTTTGCGGCCCGAGTAAAGGAAGTCGACAAATTACTGTCCACGATCCGCAGCCAGCGGCCGACGTTTCCTCAGGCCTTTATGAGTGACGCGATCCGCCGTGCGGCGGCCGTCCGCAGAACGGATCCCGTTCAAGCCCGGTCCATTTTACAGGGACTGTTGACGCTCTATGAGAATGATGGTTCGCTCAGCAAGCAGATTCGCGAAGTCCAGGCGATGCTCGATTCGCTCCCTGGGGCAATCGTCACCGGATCGACACCTCCCGATTCGGCAACTCCGGTCGAAGCCGGAGCGGTCGATGCCTCTTCCCCCACGAATTCCGTTCGAGATCCATCCAATCAGGATCTGAAGTAATGCCACAACGGGACTCGTTTAAAAAACCGATGGTGATCGAATCGACATCTGCACCTTTGCCCCCGCTGATCGCTGCACGCCATGTGACGATGGACTATGGTCCGGCCCGCGTGGTGCTTGAGGGCATTCATTGCGACGTGCAACGTGGTGAATTCGTGGCTCTGCTGGGACCATCCGGTTGCGGAAAATCGACACTGTTGCGCCTGGTGGCGGGATTGATACCGGTGACGTCCGGTTCATTGACGGTTGGAGGGCAGGATCCAGCCGAGGCACGCCGGTCACAGAAGCTGGCGTTCGTGTTCCAGGATCCC
Organism: Planctomycetota bacterium; assembly: GCA_018242525.1. Lineage (GTDB taxonomy): Bacteria > Planctomycetota > Planctomycetia > Planctomycetales > Planctomycetaceae > Schlesneria. The sequence continues at coordinate 15,000 of JAFEBS010000063.1, forward strand.
AACCTGCTCCCCTGGCGGACTGTCGCGGCCAACATCGCGCTGCCGCTGGAATTGTCTGGACAGACGCGGCAGGAACAGTCCCAAGCGGTGGATGATATCCTGCCGTTGATTGGGTTGATGCCTGATGACGCCCGTAAACGTCCTCGCAACTTGTCGGGGGGAATGCGGATGCGTGTTTCACTGGCCCGCGCATTGGTGACACATCCCGATCTGCTGTTGCTGGATGAACCGTTTGCCGCGCTGGACGATGTGTTGCGGCAGCAATTGAACGAAGAACTGGTCCGGATCTGGCTGGCCCGGTCCTGGACCGGATTGTTCGTGACACACAACGTCGCCGAAGCGGTGTTTCTGGCGCAGCGAGTAATCGTGATGAGTTCCCGGCCGGGCCGGATCGCGGCCGATGTGCGGATTCCCTTTCCCTATCCGCGCGAATCCGAATTGCGAGCCGATCCCGGCTTCGCGCGATTGTGTGGTGACCTCAGTCAGCAATTGAGGGAGGCCGCACGATGAATACGGTCGTCAATCGGATTCTGCAAATCCTGATGCCGCCGCTAGTGCTGTTCGGGTTGATGTTGCTGGCCTGGCAGAAATGTATCGATCACTATCGGATCAAGCCGTACCTGCTCCCGTCGCCACGGGCAGTCTGCAACGCTCTATGGACAGACGCAGCGATGTTGCAGCGGGCCGTCGTCTACACCGGCTCGGCGGCACTGTGCGGCTTCGTGGCGAGCCTGGTCCTGGGAACGATCATCGCATTTGCCTTTTCTCAATCGCGGATGTTGCGCAGTGCCGGCTATCCCTATTTCATCTTTCTGCAGACCGTCCCCATCGTCGCGATCGCCCCGCTGATCGTGCGCTGGTGCGGGAACGGCTTTCAGAGCGTCGTCCTGGTGGCGGGGATTCTGAGCCTGTTTCCGATCCTGACCAACGCCACACAGGGCTTGCTGGCGATCGATCCCGACCTGTTTGATCTGTTTCGACTGAACAACGCGTCGCGCTGGCAGATCCTGTTCAAATTGCGATTTCCCAGTGCTGTTCCGTCCCTCTGTGCCGGTGCCCGCACGTCCAGCGGCCTGGCCGTTGTGGGTTCGATCGTCGGCGAGTTCTTCGTCGGTCAAAGTACGAAGCATTATGGACTGGGCTACTTGATCGAAGCCACGAACTCCAACGCGCAACTGGATCGACTGTTCGCGGCCGTGCTGACATCAACGCTGTTCGGCATCTCGATCTTCGCCCTGATCAACCTGGTCAGCATCACGATCCTGAGTCGATGGTACGATGGCCCCGTGGAACAGCGACAATGACAGCTTCAGTGTTCAACCACGGATAGTTCTTTCCCGCGCGTACAGACACCGAGAACGAAGAATGCGGCAGCCATCAGCAAATAGCCAATCGCGACATCCCACGAGCGGTACGACACCGCCGTACTGGCGGCAGTTGAACCGACAAACAGAAAGTCGACGCTGTTGCCATTGAGCTGGTAGGCGTGTGTCAAACCCATGGCGGCGCATGCGGCACCGACCACCGACCAGACCCCCGCCGTCATGAATCGTCGGTCAATCAGAAAGGCCGAGATCGCGGCCAGGATCATGCAGGTGAAGATGTACCCCTGTTGCAGTGAGATCATGCCGTGCAGCACGAAGTCGCTGACGTTGGCACGAGGGTCGGCGACCACCAGAGCCTGCAATGTCTTTCCGCTCGCCTTGAAAAAGGCCCCCTGCGTCACGGTAAAGCCCCAGGCTGCGATCGCGGGAAACAAGCCCACGGCAACGGCCGGCGCATGCTCGCGCGGAACGGCTGAAAAGGCCTGCGCAGTGATGATGATGCCGATCCACAAAACGATCGCAATTCCCGATTCCATCGGTACCAGACTGTTGATCAGGCTGACGGCTCCGGTGCAGCAAATGAATGTGATGACGACACCATTCAATGTCGAATACCCGGCGCGCGCCCCCAGGGCCTTCCAACCGGGGTGACCAATATAGATTGTCGTCGGAAAACAACTTCCGAATAACGCTGCGAAAATCGTCCCCAGGCCGTTGGCCGCCAGCGACGAACGGGTGGAATACTTATCTCCGCCCGCTTCCGCCGATTCGATGTTCTGAAGGCTGCCGATCAGATTGAACAATCCCATGGGAACAATGACGGACAGCAGGCCAGCCCACTGCGACGGATTGGACAATTGCGCCATGACCCGGTCACCGACGAAGGTCGGCCAGTAAAATCCCAGTTCCTGGCGAGCACTCCAAATTCGTGCCGGGTCCATCGCAGATTCAGTCAGCAGTTGCGGTGCCCCCGTCCAGGCCATTGTCACGCCCGTCAGAATCCAGGAGATGCCGGTACCAAATGCTACAGCGATCAATCCACCGGGCAGATGGAACGGAAACGGCACACGTGCGAAATATGTGATCAAGACAATCGCCAGCGGCAACATCGCGATCAGTGGCTTCTGGAAGATCTGTAATGCGAACGACATGGAAATGAATCCGATCGCGATCCCCGCCAACGTGGACAGCAGCGCGGCTCGTGGCGTGCGGGCTCGAATAGAGTCCGCGACGAACGCTCCGAAGAATTCAATGACTCCACTGCCGACGCAGGCCACCAACCCCAGTTCCCAGGCCAGAGTGGCCGCATCTGCCGGTGACAAACCTTTCGCCTTGGCCCTGCTGAATGCCGGTTCCATCACAAAGAAGACGTACACCAGCAGCGACGGGGTGTTGATTCCATAGGGCAGGGCCGTGACATCGGTTCGTCCTGTGGCCTGCGCCAGTCGGCGGGCCTGCCACGCGTAAAACAGGTTGCCGATCAGGATACTGACCGCCGCCCCCGGCAGGATCATGCGGTACAACAGGTAAGCACTGTCACCGGTCATGCCGCACAGGAAGGGGTTTGAGCAGAGTGTCAGAATCAGCAGCAGCTGAATCAGGTTGTCGACAAACAGCCCAAAAAAGCCGTCCAGATCACGACGGACGAACCACGGGTACAGATTTGCTGGTGGGGGAGTCTCGTTCATGCGAAGCAGACTATCGGCGGTGGAAAACCATGTCCAGCCGCACTGGTCGCATCCAGCGGCCCACTACGGAAAATCTGTCACGGTATTAAAACGGTAGCCCGGCGCCCCAGTTTTAGAGCTGCGATTCATCGCCCGCCGATCAGAAATCGGCGCGGTATACCTTGTGAAGTTTTGTCAGGCCAGGCGGTTCTCATTACCCCGCGTTGACCGCTGCCAACAGCAACTGTTCGAGGATCACGACGTATTCCTCGATCGTCCGGCCATTTCCCTCGATTTCCACGGCACCGGTTCGCAGTGCGGCTTCCCAAGTCGTTGTGCCGCGTGCCACAGCCGCGAATGTTTCGACATCCATATGGCAGGTCGCCTTGCGATCGTCATGGTTGCCAGGTTCCAGGCCGACGATCTGATCGCCACGCAACACCAGTTGCCATTGTCCGCCGCCATGTCCTCGAACATTCAGTCCCAGCAGTCGTTCGTCGGCCACCTGGACCGTTTCGACGGAAACCTGATCGAGCAGTGGTTGCAGGTGCGCTTCGACGTCGAAATCAGGAATCAACGGCCGCTTGGATGGACTGGGGAAATCCTTTTCGATGACGATGCGTGACAGCTTGTACAGCAGGTCACGGCCGACATGCGGGCAGACCAGATGCGGTGCCGCGGCTTCGGTATTCGTCCGATCAAAGATCGGATCCATTTTCCAGTACGAGTTGTAAACGCGAATGTGTTCATAGAACAGAGCTTCCGCTTCCGAAGCATTCCCCGGCCGCTCTCCGGCACCCACCAATGTTGCGCCGTAGAACCCGGCGGACTGTTCCAGAACATCGCGAATCAGTCGCGTCGTGACCGGATGCTGCGGAGTCAGATGATATGTTCTGGCGTGGTGTTCCGGATGAGTCATCACATGCGTCATCACGGCCGACACCCAATCCACGGGGACCAGGTGCTTGGTCTCTGTCCCGTTGAGCGTCAGTCGCACTTTCTGCCCACCGACGATTCCCGTCCAGTCGGGGGGAATTGCCTTGATGATCGTGTGCGACAGTTGCAGTGCGGCGTAGTAACCGTGATAGGTCGTCGTCAAGCCGGTGGTGGCGTCACCAATGATGATCCCAGGTCGGAAGACAGTGACGGGGTCCAGGAAGTCGGCGCTGCGAACCAGCTTTTCGGCGTCCAACTTGCTGGTTTCGTAATCGTTGGAAAACTCCTGCCCGACATCCAGTTCCGTTTCCAGAACGCGTCCCTGACGCAGACCGGCGATGTAGGCGGTCGAAACGTGATGGAACTTGCGGATTTGCGTGTTGCGACAGAATTCCAGGACGTTTTTCACACCCCCCACGTTCGAACGCCAGGGTTCGCCGTCTTCGCTGGTGGAGTGGAATGTCAGACTGGCGGCGTTGTGAATCAGAGTGGAACAGTATTCAGCCGCCCAGCGGACTTCGTTCGGGTTCAAACCGAGGTCCGGTTGGGAAATATCCCCTTCCAGCACGACGGGACGCGGCAGAGTGCGACCCAATTCGGCCTCCCAGGCCACCATGGCGACTTCAACGCGCTGTCGGGCCGTCTGGCGGCGATTGGAGCGAACGAGAACTGCGACTGGAACGTTGGCAAGAGTCAGATCTCGCAGCAAATAGTTCCCGAGCAAACCGGTGGCGCCGGTCAGCAAGTGATAACTCATAAGGCAACGTTCCAGGAAAGGTATCTGGGAGGTAACATCTCGGGTGGGCGGGCGATCCACTTGGTCCACCAAGACCAATCATCGCCGTTCGTCGACTGCAATCGGCCAACTCAGTGACACACCATGCACTTCTTTCGGCTCGCCGGTACGACTGCATCGTTCGACAATGCCGACGGTTACCGATCTCGTCCAATTCCGCCGATCTGCATTGGTCACCTGACCGGCAGATTCTGCCGAACGTCACCAATGCCCATCGTGACGATCCCCTGCATAATACTCAATTCCGGTGCAATTGTGCAGTGGCAGTCCAGTTAGATTCTCCAGGAACTGCTGTAATGTAAGTGGTGCAAGGTGTTGATTCACAATATGTTGCGCCGCGTTTTCGGGGTCTGCTGAACCGGCTGCCGACACCTCGGAAAGACGGAATGGACCCGATCCAAGTCTTCGGACAGGCTGAACCCCTATTTAAAGGCCGGTCAATTCCCAACCGGTTCGCAAGGCCAGCTCGCCGAACGCGGCCCCGCCAACACCATCGGCGACGGCAAACGCATAGACGTTGTCTTCATGTGGTGGATAGGCATCCTCAGGCATGTTCGTCAACAAGACTTCGCGCGATTGAAATCGCCGGACGACCACATAGTGATCCTCGTTGTTGGAGCGAACCAGTCCCGGATGAGTGGCTGCCCCAAGCTGGACGTGGACGGTCGGAGTGACCTGTCCATAGAATCGAGACACAGGGTCGATTTCGATCAAAGATCCGTGGGCAGGTTGGCACTGGTTTCTGACACACGAAGCTCCTGATATCGCTTGAGTCTCGAAGGTGCCGGTAACTCTAAGCCCCGGTTCCCTGCCGCTCCGGATGCAGATAAATAAAGCTCTTTCCCAACCGGCCCCCATAGTTGCCGGCAGAGATTCGGGACAAGCCTGGTGAATTCACGGTGGCTTGAATCACCGCCTGGGTGGCCTCGAAGACGGTTTGCAGATCCCGACCATTGATGATGATTTCCATGATTGATTGCACGCCTTCCGGCACCTGCGACTGGTCTCCCAGCTTGGAACGCAATGTCGGGCAGAACGGATGGTTGGTGCTGGCGAACAGGAAGGAATAGGCGCTGCCTGCCTTTGAGCCACTGGCCGCGATACCGCCCGGGAAGGGAGCGATGGTTCCGGGAACTTTTTCCAGGGCCCGGACACCCGCTTCGGCTGCCGCCAGCGAGGCATCAACAGAATCCGCGAAGAACCACAAGTTGCCTCCCATGATCCCGTCTTTGAATCCAAAGCGGCGATCCATGACAAACTCGCCGCCCATGGTGGGGATAACCCAGACCTTCCGACCATGCCGCTCGGCGCGATACTGATGGCCGTCCCCGAAGTAAGCCAGCTTGCGGCCCAGTTTAAAGTAGGGAACGGTATCGAGCAGGTTGAAGCAGGCGGCGGTGGGGCAGGTCAGTACGTTCTGGCTGATCCGCTGCAGCAGCACCTTTTCCAACAGCTTTTCCCGCTCCTTCTTGAACCGGGGCAGATGGAATTGGACGATGGCACCAGGGCGGTCATCGGGGGTTGCGAACGAGACGTCGCCGCCGGGTCCGACATAACGATCGACGGCTGCTTCGCAATCGCAGAAGATGCTGCTGGAAGCGTGGCCGGTGGCGGCGTGGCAGGCATGATCCAGCCAGGTTCGGTCGCGCGCCGTTATCAGGACCTCGGCATAGATACTGCGAAACGCTTCGGCATACGTGTCGTCAACAATCGCGGCCATCGTTTTTATTGTTCCTGTCACCTGGCGCCGGGGCGATGACATTCCTGCCCGACGCGTCGGCGAGGGATTCGACGTTGCGTGTGCAACTCAACATCCCATGAGGGCGCATCGGGCCGAAGTTCTGTATTCAGCAGCGACCACGACCGTTATAGACCGCCTTTTCGGTGATCACCTTGTCCATGAACACGTCGTGTTCCTGCATTGGGATCTTGTCGAACAACTGGCATTCGAATGCCAGCGCGACCAGCGGAGTGTCCGGGCGGGCATGCTCCAGCAACTTGTCGTAATAGCCCTTGCCGTGACCTGTGCGGCCCCCTTCGCGATCAAACGCGACACCGGGAACGATGATCAGATCGATTTCCTTCACGTCGACCTTGTGAGCATCGACGGTTCGCAGTTCCGGCTTCGGTTCCAGGATTCGATACATCCCGATCGAAAGTTCATCCGGGCTGGTCAGGTGAAACAGTTCCAGTTCGCCATCAACACAGTAGGGAACGACGATTTTCTTGCCGCTGGCCAAGGCTGTGGTCAGGTCATTTCGAGTCCGAACTTCGCTGCGGACATCCAGATAGAACAAGACTGTTTTGGCGCTTTGGTATTCCGGAAGACCCATACAGCGGGCGACGATCTCGCGGCTGAGTTCGTCCTTGTTTTCCTGGGCGTTGCGATTGGTATGTGCCTGTTCGCGAATCTGTTGCTTGAAATTGGCGGAATCAAGAAGTTCCGTGCTCATGGGCTCCGTTCCTGTAGTGTCGAAAGCGATCCATTGCGGATAGGAATTCGCAGAATCCTATCATTACGCCTGGGTGACACCAACTGAACGGGGATTGATTCAGGATTTCGATCGAAAAGACAAGCTGATTGCCCGGTACGTGAGCCGCACGGCGCTAGCCGCGGGTGTATTTTCAATGGTACAACGCCGGCTCCATGGTACGGATGAAAATGCACCCGCGGCTAGCGCCGTGCGGTTCACGTACCGGAGGCTATCGAGCGGCACATGAACTGCGTCTGATATTCGACAGCCGTCCATGATTTGAATTCAGATCGACCAGGTCGAGGAACAGCCCCGACATTCGAACCCGATTAGGGTGGCGGTTCCGGGGATTTCGAGCCCCGTGGAATTGACGAGGGCATCGTCCTGTTCCAGGGGTTTGACCACGGGATAACCGCAATGAGTACACCGTCGATTTTCGAAGAGGATGCGAGCTCGAGTGATGACATCGAGTCTGGCTGGGGACTCGCCACGACGGCTGCCCGGAAAGGGGAGGATCATGGGACGATCGGCGGCTGAGGCCGCAGCCATGTCACATTCGTCTGGCCAATAAACGCTAAGACGGCTCATCCGTGAGCTCCTTAACCAAGGTGATTCGCGGGACTGGAAACACCACTGCCCACCAGGACCGACTCCGAAACTCTTGAAACATCGTGTCCAAAGTAACGAAGTGGGTTGTTGAGAGACAATCAAACAACCGATGGGATTGTGCTGAATTTACCGGTTGAGCGGACTTCCGGCAAGATTGGCCCGATGAATGTTTTTGAGTGACCCTGAAATCAAACCGGGCCGTGATTGACAAATCCTGTCAAAACGCCCCCAATAGTAGTCTGGAAGGTCACCTCGAACACAACCGATTGTGGCAATGCATTGTAACCACATTGGGAAGGGGGAGCCCCCATTTGTTGGGCAATGCCGAATGTGTGTGACACTTTGTGGGCAAAATCGTGACTGTTTCTACGGATTCATGGTTCATTTTCTGTCGATCGGTGTGGTAAACTGCCGATCGAAATGCAGAGCGGGCCGTCGTTGCAAGATACGCAAATCATTCACCAGCGGAAAGTACGGGTTCCCTTCACCCAGTCCATTGCGTATAGTCGCAGGGGAACTGCACTTCCGGAGGTCACCTCATGTCGGCGTTTCTCGTCCCGCTCGATCCAGGGCTGTGCTTGATTCCACTCGAAAAGGCGATCGTCTTAATTGGCCGTCAGGCCGATTGCGATGTCTCGCTGACGCACAGTCGCAAGGTCTCGCGTAAGCATTGCTGCATTGCCCAGGTCAACAATTCCTATGTCATCCGTGACTTGGGAAGCACCAATGGTGTCTTCGTCAACGGTGCTCGAGTCCGCAAGGAAACCGGTTTGGCCCTGGGCGACGAACTGGCCATCGGGGACGTCCGGTTCCGGCTGCAGAGCGAAGCGACCTCACCGAAAAACGCCAAGGATGTTCGTCCTGTCGTGCCACGGTCCACATCGTTGGCACCGCCCAGCACCGACATGCCTGTCGCTATCCCGGAAGTCGGTCAGGAGTTCGTTGTCGAAGCTTCGATCGCTCAGATGCGCCCCATCAAGCATCGCAAAGCAGATCTGGAATTTGAGCCGGAGGATGATGTCGTTCCGCTGGCATCTTCGGACAGCTTTTGAAGTCGAAGTCGGCATCCGTGGAACAGAGTCCGTCGAAGACTGAACGTCGGAATCCCCCCCCCCATCAAACGAACAACGCGACTGGCAAACCTTCTGCCAGTCGCGTTTTGCTTTCATCATCGCACAGGACGTCATTTCCAGTTGGTAATATCATCTCCGCCGCCGTCTTCGTTCTGGCGGTTTGGCCCCGACGACCAGATGGATGGCACCGTTGCCTCAGCAACCTTCGGCGGAAATTGATAATTCAATTCATTGTTCCAAGCATCGTTCGGGACGGATTTCAAATACGGACTAATCGGCTTCCCGTCAGTGTCGACCCCGGGATTGAGCAGTACGCCAAATGCTTCTTTGTTGCTTCCCTGAGGGAAATCGCCTTCGTGACTGATCGCATACTGGGTGCAGGCTTCCTCCAGCGACTTGATGCTCATTTTCGACGTGCGAATCAGAGCCTCCTTCTGGCGTCCCAACAAGTTGGGAACAACCATCGCGGCGATCACTCCCAGAATGGCAAGCACCAGGAGAACTTCGGTGAGCGTAAAGCCCCGACGGGGGATGGAACGAGCGCGAACAGACAAACGAATCATGGCAATCTTCACCTTCCAAACAGGCCGTGGTCAGGTTTTTCAACCCGTAATAAAATTTTTTGGCTCGTTCTGTCAATCCCTGAGCCAATCTGTCTAGGGCCATCGCCTTTTTCAAATTGGGAATCGGGTGCCACGGTTATCGAGTCTTCGACATGACCGTGCCGATTGAGCACTCGCACGGCCTTACCGAAGACGGTAAGACCGTGGCACCCCAATTTGAAAAAGGCGATGGCTCTGCCAATCTGTCTGACATGATACGACATACCCCCGGGGGGAGAGGAGCGTTTCAGGTTAATTTCAGGATCGCACCACGGGAACGGCAGATTCGCCGAACCTGGTGCGGCCGCGAACGATGGCAGATGGTAATCTACTAACGGTTTGTGGAATCACAGGTTCCGACTTCCGGAGGCGTCGTCACAGGGCGGAACGGTGACTGGCGGTCTGAAGTTGTCGCACGATCAGCAATGCTGCAGGGTCCGTGCGACCCAGATCGTAATCCCAATGGTGATGGCCAGATAGCCAAAATAAGTCCACGCCAGCGCGTTCATGATATTCTCCCGATCGGGTCTGCGTAATGATGGGTTGCGTCTTACATCACAACCCGCAAACCCTTGCGGAAGTTAACACCAGGATTCTGGATCGATCGAGATTTCTCTATGCCAGAATGCCTGATGCGACCGAGCCGTGGACATCTGTCAGTCGGAAATCACGACCGCTGTAGCGGAAGGTCAGTTTGGTGTGATCCAGTCCCATCAGATGCAGGATTGTCGCGTGCAGGTCATGTACGTCCATTCGATTTTCAACCGCATGCACGCCGACGTCGTCCGTGGCACCGTACGTCAATCCCCCCTTCACGCCGCCACCGGCCATCCACACGGTGAAACCCGTGTTGTGATGGTTGCGGCCTTTGGCTCCCTGGGCCGTCGGGGTTCGGCCAAATTCTCCACCCCACAGAATCAGGGTCTCGTCGAGCATTCCGCGAGACTTCAGATCCTGCAACAAGGCCGCAATGGCCTGATCGCTTTTTCCCGCGTCCCGCTTGTGATCCATGATGTCCCCATGAGCATCCCACGGTTGGCCGGCCCCGTAGTAAAGCTGCACCATGCGGACTCCCCGCTCCACCAGGCGACGGGCGATCAGGCAGCCGTTGGCAAATTCTCCGTCGCCGTACATCGATCGAGTGGTTGTCGATTCCAGTCCGATGTCGAACGCATCCTGGGCTTCGAACTGCATGCGGAACGCCATTTCGAGCGACGCGATGCGGGCTTCCAGTTCAATGTCCTGACCCCGCGCCGCCAGGTGGCGTTCATTCATCGCCTGCAGGACATCCAGCACGCGACGTTGTTCGGGGGCCGCCAGGCTGCGATTGTTCAAGTGCCCGATCACCTGCCGGGGGTCGATCTTGGAATTGTTGATATGGGTTCCCTGGTAGATGCCGGGAAGAAAGCTGTTTCCCCACAACGCCGGGCCCACGACAGGCTTGCCGGGGCAGAGGACGACATAGCCGGGCAGGTTCTGGTTCTCGCTTCCCAACCCATACGTCAACCACGAACCGAGACTGGGACGAATTGGCTGTTGTGCTCCGCTGTTCATCATGAACAAGCCGGGTTCATGATTGGGGGTCGTCGTGTGCATGGACCGGATCACGCACAGATCATCGGCACATTGGGACAGATGAGGATACAACTCGCTGATTTCCATCCCGCTCTGGCCATGCTTGCTGAACTTGAACGGTGTCGGCATGAAGTTGCCGCCGGGGCCGGACTTCCCCTCACGCTCTTTCAAGCCCGGCTTGTAGTCGAACGTGTCGACGTGCGAGGGGCCGCCGTTCATGAACAGGAAGATCACATGCTTGGCGCGGGGCGGAAAATGAGGTGCCCGCGGCGCGAGTGGATTGCTGGCATCGGCCACCGCAATTCCGGAACTCGCCGCCGCCTGTTCGGCCAGCATTGTTCCCAACCCCAGCATTCCAAACCCGGTTCCCGTGCGCATCAGCATGTCGCGCCGTGTCATGGGCAGCGGCGCACAGAACTGCTGATCGGTCCCTGATCGCGACACGCCCGACGTCTGGGCGGAAGTCACTGGATTGTTCATGGCGATCCTTTTTCGATGTCCGCGTTCGGAGCCGATGTCAGTCAACAAAGGAAAACTCGTTTGTCCCCAGCAGCGCCAATGCATACTGCTCCCACACCGACAATGCATTCCCGCCGGAACCTGACGGAGCGGTTGAGCTGAGAAAGTCCAGGCCCAGGTTCAATTCGTCCGACGTGGGGGGACGGCTGTAGAGCGAAATAAAGGCCTGATGGATTTTTGCCGCATCCGTGGCGTCGCGGGTGGAGTTCAGCCGCGCGGCCATTGCTTTGGCCCGTTGCGTCATAAAGTCGCTGTTCAAGACGAACAGTTGCTGCAGGGGAACTGTTGTCACGCTGCGGCGATCGCTGGTGATGTTCGGGTCCGGGAAATCGAACAGCCGCAGCAGGTCGTTCAGTTGATGTCGACTGATGAACGCATAAACCGTACGTCGCTTATTGCCGCCCGATGCCAGATCCACCGGCGGTCCTCCGACCGTCCGATCCAGTTCGCCCGTGACGGCCAGCATGGAATCGCGCCACGGCTCGACCTCCAATCGCCGCCGGTTCATTCTCCATAGCAGGTGATTTTCGGGGTCGACTTCCGCACAGTCGCTGCGGTAGGCGCTACTTTGCTGATACGTTGCCGACAGCATGATTTCCCGATGCAGCCACTTTAGCGACCAGCCCGAGTCCATGAACTTCACCGCCAGGGTATCCAGCAGTTCCGGATGAGTGGGTCGGTCTCCCAACTGGCCGAAGTTGCTGGGGGTCCGTACCAGCCCCGCTCCGAAATGCCCGCGCCAGACGCGGTTGACGATCACGCGGGCCGTGAGTGGATTGTCTCGGCTGGTGATGGCGTGCGCCAGTTCCGCTCGACCACTTCCGCGGGACACCATCGCTTTACGTTCGCCGCCTGTCAGCACGACGGGCAGTGAGCGCGGTACCACGTCACCCTGCTTGGCGGGATTTCCCTGCAGGTAAATCTTCAAATCCCGACCAGTGGCTTCCATCAGAGAATGGGCGACCGCGACCTGGACCGCATCGAATTCCTGCTTCAGCCGAGCCTGGTCCGCTCGCAGTTCCGCCAATTGTTTGGCCGACGACTCGGGGATCTTCTTGTCCACTTCGTTGCCCGGTATTGCCAGAAGTCCCTCATCGTATAGCAACTCCGAGAGCAGATTCGCATCCAGGCGTGCCTGCTTCTGATCGGCCTCAGTACCAATCGATTCGACGGGCGTGTCTGCCACGTTGGTGGCCGTCGGTAATGGATCTTGTTCGAGGCGGGCACCGGAGAAGACTGTGTGATCACTGTTGATCGTGTTTTCTGCCGCCCCATTTCCTGCTCCGGTACTGACCAGGGTCAGATACCGGGCATCACCAGGGATCGGGACTTCAAAGCTGGCGAACTTTCCGTCGGCCTTCAATGGCTTGGGGGTTTCACCCGCGAAGTAATAGACACGATCGTTTTCACCGATCTTCACCGGCCGGCCGTTGACGTAACCGGCGATGATGCCGTCGTAAACATCTTTCGTCCGATGTGGTCGCGAGACGATCACAGCCAGATGGGCGCTCGGTGCACCGCTGCCGAATGTGTCGTCATTCAATCCGGCGCGGTCGGCGCGAAAGACAAAGCGCTGATCAACCGGCAGCAGTCCGGCCTGGCGGAGCTTGTCGAGATCGAATGTGATCAGGACGTTGGCATGCATCCCGATCCCCTGCTCAGTTCGCTTTGCATTTCCGGGAAACGACTTGCCCAGAGTCTGAATCCCCCCGGAGGCATCCCAACCATCATTGATCACTGCACCGTGTGAGCTACCGTCGCTACCCAGTTGAGTGAACTCGAAGTGGATGTCGCCCGCGATTTGTGTCTGGTTGCCCCATCCCTGGACGACTCGGTCGATACCCAGGTTCTTGTTGCTGGCCGCTGCACCGAATTTGTCGGTCGAAATCGCAGATTGCAGGGAGACTTCCGCCGAATCATCAAACAGGTTGCCCAGCGGAATCACCCCCGGTACGACGACTGCCCGATCCGTCGCATTCACGAAGGCGACATTTTCACCGAACCTCGCGAACAACGGCTCACGCAACGGCAGCTTGGACTGAACCAGCGACTGAAACTCAAGTGCCAACTGCTGGACGGTTGCCAAAGATTCGGCGTTCGCCGACAGATCCTGTTTGGGATCCTGCCTGCCGAACCATTCGTACCAGTTTGCCAGGTAGGGCCGTGATTTCTGCGCCTCCCCGGTGGCTGTCAGATAATCCACCCAGCGCTTCAACAGTAACTCGCTGACCTGCTGTTCCTTCGCGACCTTGGCGAGGATTTTCTTATCCTTGGGTTTGTCCTTCAGCCGGTTCAACGCAATCCACGCGGCGTTCATGTACTGCGGAATGTCCGTCACGAGGGTCGCACGCAACTTGCGGGCTTCGTCATCGAGGAAGCGATCGAGTTGCAGTTGATGTGCCTTCATCGCCGAATCCGCGGCACTCTTGCGGTCAAGCACTGCCTGGGGAACGATCGGCCGTTCCTGGTAGTCGGAACTGGCAAAGATCCCTGCCAGGCCGTAGTAGTCGGCCGTGGTGATCGGGTCGAACTTATGATCGTGGCACCGCGCACACGAGACCGTCAGCCCGAGCACGCCGCGCGTCAGAGTATCAATGCGATCGTCCCATTCGTCCGCCAGGGCTTTCGCCTGTTCTCCGTTGTCCTGGTAATAGACCGGGCCCAATGCGAACAATCCCAGCGCCGCCAGCCGTAGTGGATCGCTCGGGTCGCCAATGAGATCTCCCGCAATCTGTTCGGCGACAAAGCGATCGTAGGGCATGTCCCGATTCAACGCACTGACCACCCAGTCGCGATAGCGATACCCCTGGGGATAGTTGCGAGCCTTAAACGTGTGTGCCTGATCTTCGCCGTATCGTGCCACATCCAGCCAGTGTCGCCCCCAGCGCTCGCCGTAATGCGGTGACTCCAGCAGGCGTTCCACAACGGTTGCGAACGCCTGCGGCGACTGGTCGTTGAGGAATGTTTCCAGTTCTTCCGGAGATGGCGGCAGTCCGATCAGGTCGAACGTCGCACGGCGCAACAAAGTGCGGCGATCAGCCGGTTCCCCGGGGGCCAAGCCTTGTTGCTCGAGTCGGGCGAGAACGAATCGGTCCAGGTCTCGCTGTACCCAATTCCCCTGTTTGACGGCTGGAAGTGGTGAGACCTGGGGAAGTTGAAACGACCACAGCTTGCTCGCTTCGGCGAAGTCCCGTTTCGTGGAGGTGGAACTGGCGGGGCGTTCACGCGGATCGGGGGCTCCCAGCTTGATCCACTGTTCGAAGTCCGCGATCACATTCGCCGGAAGTTTTCCCTTGGGGGGCATTTCCAAACCGTCGTACTTCAGCGCCTTCAGCAGCAGGCTGGCCTCCGGTTGACCCGATTCAATGGCTGGACCGGAATCACCCCCGCGTTTCCAGCCGTCGCGATGGTCCAGTTGCAGTCCACCCTTGAGTGATTTCGAAGTGGAGCTGTGACATTCCTGGCACTGAGCCACCAGGACGGGGCGGATCTTCGCTTCAAAAAACTCGATCCCCGCCAGATCAGGTTCCGCGGACGAAACGGACTTTGAAACCATCAGCAGTAACGCGGGGAAAGCCCAGGCGGCAGTACGACGCAACATCAGGCAGTCTCGCAATCAAAGGAGGGCGGCGGGCAACGAGCGGTGGGGCAATCGACAGTCGGTGATCTGGAGGTGGGCGAGCGATCCAGGTAAGCATCAACGCCTGTCAATTCTATCGGCGAGGCTGGTCGCTCGGAAGCCCATCTGTCACAAACTGACCAACCAAACTCTGTTGCCATGACGGGTGGCAGGTTATCCTACGGAGGCGAGGAACAAATGGTACTGGTTCGAACAGAGCAGCCGGGCGACTGCCGGGCAATCCACGAAATTCACCGGCACAGCTTTCCAACGAACATTGAGGCTCAATTGGTTGACGCGTTGCGTGCCGCCGGTCGCCTGTCTGTTTCGCTGATCGCTGAAGCCGATCAACGAATTGTGGGGCACATCGCGTTCAGTCCGGTTACGGTGACCGCAGGTCATGTTGGCGCGGGGTTGGCTCCGATTTCCGTGGAAAGTGCCTACCGACGACTGGGGATCGCGGCCGAGTTAGTCACGACCGGACTACGAGCCTGTCGAGCGGCGGGTTTTACCTGGGCCGTAGTCCTGGGAGATCCCCGATACTATTCGCGATTCGGGTTCCTTCCGGGGCCCGATTTTGGACTGACTGATGAGTATGGCGGCGGCACGGCGTTTCAAGTGCTGGAACTCGCCCCAGGCAGTTTGCCGCGCAGTGCTGGATTGGTGCGATATGCCCACGAATTCCAGTTTCTGACGGAGTCATCCAAGGCTGCGGTGACGTCAACCAAGAAAGGCTAATCGCGTTCTTACAAGGAAAACATCACTCGTCCGAATGCATGAGTATCGTTATTTACGACGGAAGAAACGCCTGCGTCAGATCGCGAAATCCCGAGATTTTTCATGCCATCCAGTCCGCGCATCCCTGAACTGATTATTGATCCAGCAAAACATGCTCGGATTGAACAACTGATGCAGATCGCAGAACTCATGGACGGTCAGTTCACTCTCCCCGGCACGGACATTCAGTTTGGCTTCGATGCAATCATCGGCCTGGTTCCGGGGATCGGCGATTTGGTCAGTGGGGCGATCTCCCTCTGGCTGATTAAGGAAGCGAGGCGATTGGGAGTTCCGCGGTGGTTGGTCGCCCGCATGGTTTGGAATGTGGCGGTCGATGTGACGATCGGTGCGGTCCCCGTGGCTGGCGATGCATTTGATTTCGCGTGGAAGGCAAATCGAAAAAACATGGAATTGTTGCGCCGGCATTTCACGAAGTAATTGTCAGGTCCAGAATGATTTAGAGCCGTACTGATGAATCAGGCATCTTCCGCAGCGTATTCCGATTTCGACTGGCAGTTGGCTGTCCAGGCCATCACCGTTCGAATCCGCTGGTTCGGCATCTGTGTTGGATACGGTCTGGTCAACCTGATCGGTGGCGGCGAGGCCTCCAATCGCAGTGCTCTGGACGCGATCCTGGTTCTGGGGGCGATTTATGCCCTGTTCGACACCTATTACAGCCTGCACGGTCGGGTGTTTCTCAGCAAGTGGCCGCTGTTCGTATCGCTGATGGAAGCCACCTTTATTGGCTTCCTGTGCTATTTCGACGGCGGTGTTCTGAGCGCATTCCGTTTCTATTACTTTCTGTCATTGCTCGTCTGTGCCATTCGATACGCGCCGGCGATCACCTGGGCGACGCTGGGCATGCATGTCATCAGCTATGCCACGGTGTCCGGCGGTCTGGCGCATCGCAACCGGGACGAAATTGCCGCCTTGATCCTGACGCCCATCTTCATGGGTTGGGTGACGTGGGCCAGTACTTCCTTGATCGGACTTCTGAAATGGGCCAGTTCCCGCCTGGGGCAATTGAACGGCGAACTGCAGGAAAATCAACGACTGTTGGAACATCGCATCCTGGAACGGACCTCGCAACTGCAGGAGTCACAGGCGATGATTGTCCAGCAGGAAAAGCAGGCGGCGTTCGGTTTGCTGGCGGCCGGGATTGCGCACGAAGTCGGCAATCCGCTGGCCGCGATCAGTTCCCTGGTTCAACTGCTGAACCGGCGGAATATCGAGGCGGAAACTCGAGAAAAACTGCAACTGGTCGATGATCAGTTGCGACGGATCCAGCGAACATTGCGCGAACTGGTCGACTTCAGCCGTCCCGTGGTTCATGAACGAACCCGCTGCGACCTGCATGCGACGCTGGACGCCGCCCTCAGCATCGCCAAGTACTACAAACGGAAGAAGGGGAAACAGATCATCACGCGGTATGTCGAGGGACTGTCCCCTTTGATGATCGTACGTGATCAACTGGTTCAAGTATTCCTCAACCTGATCCTGAACGCGATGGACGCCACCGAAGAGGGCGGAACGATTGAAATCCAGACTGCAATTGTCGGGAATGAATTGCGGATCGACATTCGCGATGACGGCCAGGGGATTTCCAGCGAATATCGCGAACGAATCTTCACTCCGTACTTCACGACCAAGGAAACCGGGACCGGCCTGGGACTGTTTGTCTGCCGGAACATCGTTGAGCAAAACGAGGGACGGATCGAACTGTCCGACACGTCTCCCGCAGGAACCACGTTTACAGTCTGGTTGAATCTGGCCAAACAGGGCGCGGAACGACATGATACTCAAGCGAAATCAATCGGGGCGGACAGCCCCCCGGTGCCGACGCCGGTTGGATCTGAGGAGACGCCGGAAGCTGTTCGGCTGAATTGAGACGAAACGGTATTCCTTTCCATGTTCTGCAACACAGGTAATTCGACGCTGCCATGCCCCGTTCAGTCTTGATCGTTGAAGACGAAGAAATCATCCGCACATCGCTGGGGGAATTCCTCACCGACGAAGGTTACGACGTCGTGACCGCGGGCAATATTGCCGCGGCTCTGCAACACGCTCGGCTGCGGGATTTTCAGGTTGCGGTCTGCGATGTGCAGCTGCCCGACGGGGACGGACTGGCCCTGCTGCGGCGCCTGCAACAGCTCAACCCCAGCGTTTCCGGGCTGATCATTACAGCTTATGCGACGGTCGAAAACGCGGTCGAGGCATTCCAGTCGGGGGCCTTCGATTACCTGGTCAAACCGGTGATCTTCGACGACCTGTCCAACAAATTGAAGCGGCTGTTTCAATACCGTGAACTGACTCTGGAAAACCAATTGCTGCGCCGCGAGCTGGCTCGCCGGGAGCACGGCGAATCCATGATCGGATCCAGCATTGCCCTGCGCGCCGTTCAGGATGCTGTACGACGCGTCGCGGCCACGAATTCCAATGCGTTGCTTGTCGGCGAATCCGGAACGGGCAAGGAATTGTTCGCCCGCACGATCCACAAGTGGGGACCCAAACAGCACGAAAACTTCGTCGCTGTGAATTGCTCTGCCCGGCCGGGCGAGTTGCTCGAGGCCCAGATGTTCGGCGCGAAGGCAGGTTCGCTGCCGGGCGTCAATGAAGATCTGCCAGGCTGCTTTCGGACGGTCGACCGCGGGACCGTCTATCTGGATGAAGTCTCGCAACTGCCGCTGGCGACCCAGGACAAGCTGCTGCGCGCGATCGAATACCAGGAATTCACCCCGCTCGGAACCACCAAGCCACTGAAAACGCACGCTCGGATCATCGCGGCGACGACAAAGGACTTGTCCGTCGAAGTCGCTGAAGGACGTTTCCAGGAAGACCTGTTCTACCGCCTGGATGGAATGAAGATCCGCATTCCGCCACTGCGCGAGCGGCTGGATGACATCCCGGAACTGGTCGAATTCTTCATTGCCAAACACAGCCGGGCAATGGGGCAGAAGGTGACTGCCGCAACCAGCGAAACGATCCGGACGCTGATGTCGGCCCCCTGGAAGGGAAACGTCCGTCAGCTCGACAACGCCATCGAACGGGCTGTGATGATGTGCGACGGTTCCCAGATCCGCCCCAATGATCTGCCGCCCGATCTGCGCGGTGCCGATCAACCGCTCCCAGACACCGACGACCTGCGGTCTGCCCTGCGACATTACGAACGGCTGCACATCCTGCGGGTCCTCAATCAGTGGCCTGACAAGCGAGAAGCCGCCAAGCGCTTGAAACTAGGTCTCTCAAGCCTCTATCGAAAAATCGAAGAACTCGGGATCGATCTCTGACGCCAGAGCGTTTCCACATGCCGGGGCCGGCCTGAATGATCACAGTCGACCACGGATCACCCGGATATCACGGATAATCCAATGCCATCTGCGAGCCACCGCAATGGTCGCGAAGCAATGGTTTAATTCGTAATCCGAAGCACAAGCGGGGGGCGATATCTGGATCATTGCGATACGCCCTCGACTCGGTATTGGGGCTGGCGTGAAAGCAGCAAGAAATCCAGTCAACGAAAAAAGCCCGGCAATTGCCGGGCTTCGGAGTCCTGTGTTCAATCCGCGCTTCGGATTATTGTTCCACCTTGATCGCCGCCGGGCGGCGAGTCTTGGTGCGGTCGCGATCGCCGACGAACTCAATGATGGCGAGCTTGCCGCCGTCACCCAGACGCACGCGGGCCAGGCGGACAATGCGAGTATAGCCCCCCGGTCGTGACCGGAACTTGGGACCCAGTTCACTAAACAGCGTGTTGACAGCCGTCTGCGACCGCAAGGCCGCAAATGCCCGGCGACGCAAAGCCACAGCCGGAGCAATCGCCCGGTTCCACTGCTGCCAGCGGTCAGACTTGCGCCATTCCTTCCACTCGGGCGTATTGCGTACGGCCGAGGTGGCGAATTGCTCTGCCGCTTCCACGTGAACCAGCGACCGCTTGGCCAGTGTCACCAGCTTCTCGACCACCGGACGAAGTTCTTTCGCCTTTTCGACGGTCGTTTCGATCCTGCCGGAGACCTTGGCCGTACCGGGTTCGGCACCGGCCGGCACCACCGAGGTGATCAGGCTGCATGCCATGTTCCGAAACATCGATCGCCGATGTGACGCGTTACGTCCGAGTTGCCGACCTGCCCGTTTGTGCCTCATCACCAATACTCGCTAACAGAAATTCCAATGGTCTCAGTAATCGTCACTTCTTCAACGGCCATCGCGTTGCATGTACTGTGGCAGTCGCATGCCCAAACGCAGACCGATCACCCCGAGTCGCTCGCGGACTTCCTGCAACGTCGTTTCGCCGAAGTTGCGGACCTGCAGCAATTGATCTTCCGTTCGCAGCACCAGGTCGCGAACTGAATTGATTCCTTCCGATTCCAGGCAGTTGGTCGCTCGGACGGAAAGGTTCAGCTCCGCCAGGCTTTGCCCCAGCTTTTCTTCAAGCTCAAGGTCAACCGGTGCATAACCGGTCGCGTCGATCATACTTCGCAAACCGCCATCCGGCGACGTGACCGGGCCCGCCTCACGATAGGTGATGATCGGGTTCAAATGCTTCCGCAGAATCTTGGCGGATTCCACCAACGCATTGTCCGGCGAAATCGTCCCGTTGGTCCAGATCTCCAGGATCAACCGGTCATAGTTCGTGCGTTGTCCGACGCGTGTTTCTTCAATCTTGTATCGGACTCGCAGGACGGGCGAATAGATCGCATCCAGCGGAATCACACCCAGTTCCGGCTCTTGCTCGTACTGCTCGGAAGCGGGAACGTATCCCCGCCCGTTTTCAATCTGCATTTCGAGCTGCAGTGAAACGTCGTCAGTCATCGTGGCAATGACCAAATCCTTGTTGAAGACTTCGATCTGATCGTCACAGACAATGTCTCCACCGGTGACGACACCGCGTTCGGTCTTTTCGATCCGGACCGTGCGCGACGTGGCGCTGCGATTTTTGACGACCAGCGACTTGACGTTCAGGCAGATTTCGGTGACGTCTTCGACAATGCCTGGCAGGGCGGTGAACTCGTGCTGCACTCCCTGGATACGGACGCGGGTGACCGCGCTCCCTTCCAGGCTCGACAACAGGATCCGCCGCAGCGAGTTGCCAACGGTGGCACCGAAGCCACGCTCGAACGGTTCGATCGTGAACTTACCGTACGTGCCTGTGTTCTCCGAATCCGACACAACTCGATTCGGCAATTCCAATCCGCGCCAGCGAATCCTCATCTGCTCTCCCCCAAACCCGACAATTCTTCAGACGAACGTCCCAATCCACGCAATCCGATCAAACGCGTCGCTTCTTCCGTGGTCGACATCCGTTGTGTGGCAGCGGAGTGACATCTTCGATGCCACGTACCTGCACACCATAGGACTGCAATCCAGTGATCGCGCTTTCGCGTCCCGACCCCGGACCTTTCACGCGAACTTCCAGTTCACGCATCCCAAACTTGGCAGCGCGTTCCGCACAGGTTTCCGACGCACGCTGTGCGGCGAATGGTGTGCTCTTCCGGCTGCCCTTAAATCCAACTGTTCCCGCCGTTGCCCAACACAGAACGTCTCCGTTCGTGTCGGTGATCGTGACCGTCGTGTTGTTGAACGTCGCCTTGATGTGCGCGATGCCCCGGGTGACGTTCCTGCGGATTCGCCGCTTCTTACCTTGTGCCATGTTTCGTTTTCCCAACACCTCAGAACGAGATATACTTGCCAGCGTTTAGTGCTTCATGTCCTTCACGCCCTTCTTGCCCGCCACCGTCTTCTTCACACCCTTTCGGGTGCGTGCGTTCGTTCGCGTCCGTTGACCGCGAACAGGCAGTCCGCGGCGATGACGCAGGCCGCGGTAGCTTTGAATGTCCTTCAATCGCATGACGTTCTGCTGGACCTGCCGTCGCAACTGTCCTTCGACTGTGTAGTCCTTGTCCAGGAGCGCCGAGATCCGGGCCAGAACGTCTTCGCTCATTTCGCGACTTTTCCGCTGCGGGTCGATCCCCACAGAATGGCAAATCTCGAAGGCCAAATGCGAACCGACTCCATACAAGTACTGCAACGCGATGTACGTTGGCTTGTCGTTCGGGATGTCAACGCCCTGGATACGTGGCATCTTCTAATCCGTCCCCTCTGAAACTTCCAAAAACAAAATCACCATCACAGTTCGTGGATGGTGCCTATGCCAACCCGCCCCCGTCCGCACGGCAGGGCGATTACTCGCGGTACGCTCCGCCGGACTAACCCTGGCGTTGCTTGTGACGAGCGTCGAGTGCGCAGATGACGTACACTCTACCCTTTCTGCGAACGACTTTACAGCCATCACAGATCCGCTTCACACTTGACCTGACTTTCACGTCGACACTCCCCGATTAAATCCACCCAAACCCCTACTTCGTTTCACGATCCAGCAGGGTCGGAAGTCCACGCATGACCAACTGGCTGTCCAGCTTTGTGACCAGGTCGATGACCACCGAAACACAAATCAGCAAGCCGGTTCCGCCGAAGAAACTGGCCACAAGATAATCCACACTCATCGAATTCACAACCACCGTCGGGATGATTGCCACCAGCGACAGGAACGCGGCTCCCACGAACGTCATTCGCAGCATCACCCGCTCCAAGTATTGAGCCGTTCGCGCTCCCGGACGATATCCGGGGACGAAGCTGCCGAAATCCTTCAGATTGTTCGCCATTTCCGTCGGATTGAATGTGACTGCCGTCCAGAAGAAACAGAAGAAGTAAATCAGCCCGACGTAACATGTGTTGTAAAAGACTCCGCCGGGAGTCCTGAACGCGACGTCCGCCGCTGTAAAAATCGTTCCCAGGACAGGAACACTCAATGTCACCTTGGCCAGCACGCCAAAAATCAGGGTTGGGAACATCAGCAGGCTCGAAGCGAAAATGATCGGCATCACACCTGACTGATTGATCTTGATCGGCAGCGACTGGATCTGTCCACCCACCACCCGAGCACCGCGAACATGCTTCGCACTGTGAACGGGGATCTTCCGCTGTGCCTGGGTAATCATCACCACGCACACCACCACCACCAGAAACAAAATAATCAGCGTGACATAACGTTCGATACCCGTGGGACTTCCCAGTGCCATCCCGTTCTGCAGAACCGGCCAAACCAAGGATCGAACCGCTTCCGGCATCCGGGCCAGAATCCCCGCCATGATCAGCAGGCTGACCCCGTTCCCAATGCCAAACTCATCGATCTGCTCCCCAACCCACATCAGGAACACGCTGCCGGTCGTCATTGTGATCGCGGCTGAAATCTGCCAGATCAGACTGTAATCCGTTCCGACCTTGCCAAAATCAGCGAGAAAGGACGTGGATCCCATCGCGCGAACGTAAAAAAAGCTCTGGAAGATACAGATCACCACGGTCGCATACCGGGTATATTCATTGATCTTTCGACGTCCGGCCTCGCCCTCTTTCTGCAATGCTTCCAGCGGCGGATAAACAGTCCCCAGCAACTGGAAGATAATCGAAGCCGAAATGTACGGCATGATTCCCAGTCCGAAGATGGTCATCATGCCGATATTGGAAGCGGAGAACAGCGACAGCATTGCGACCATCCGGTCCAAGCCCTCACCGGCTCCTTGGTTCTTCATCGTTTCAGCCAGCGCTGATTGATCGACGTTGGGCAGAACCACCGAAAAGCCGAGCCGATAGACGCCCAACAGCAGCAACGTCAGGCCGATCTTGGCGCGTACTTCCGGGATGCGCAACAGCTGCATAAATGACGCGTACACGCTACACCCAGTCTAGACGGTTCTCTGGCAGTCCCAAAGAGAGCTATTCAACACGGCCTTGTGTGACCACCTTGCCACCAGCCAGCTCCACAGATTTCCTGGCACCAACAGTGCATCCATCGACGACAACAGTCAAAGACTTCGTCAGCGCGGCAGCGCCAAGAAGCTTGACCGAGCTGCTGCCAGCCTTGCGCCGTGGCAACACTCCGCGTGCCCGCAGCTCCGCCACGGTGACGGTTTCGCCAGCGTTGAACGCCTTTTCCAAGTCCGCGACATCGCAAACTTCCCACTCGGTGGCGAAGGCGTTGTTGTTGAAACCACGCTTGGCGATGCGACGTACGAGCGGCATCTGGCCCCCCTCGAACGTGATCCGGCTCTTATAACCAGACCGGCTTCCGGCACCCTTGTGTCCGCGACCGGACGTCTTACCATGACCGGATCCGATACCACGGCCCACGCGCTTGCGAGCCCTCGCCTTCGGTCCAGCGTTCAATTGATGGATCATCATCGTTCAGCACCTCCCCGAAGTCTGGCGACATCTGCCCGGTGCCGAAGCTGGCGAACTGCGTCAAACGCAGCCTTCACAACATTCAGTGGATTGCTGGATCCACGGCACTTTGTCAGCACATCTTTCATGCCAGCCGCTTCGGCGATTGATCGGACCGCAGCGCCGGCGATAATTCCCGTACCGGCATTGGCCGGCATCAACATCACGGACGACGAACCGAAGCGGCCAATGACCGCATGCGGAACCGTCCCGTTTTCAATCGCGACTTCATACATCCGCCGTCCGGCCGATTTGACGGCCTTTTCCACAGCCTGGGGGACTTCAACGCCCTTGCCATAGCCATAGCCGACCTTGCCGCGTCCATCGCCCACCACAACCAGTGCAGTAAAGCTGAAGCGGCGACCGCCTTTGACGACGCAGGCACAGCGTCGAATCTGTACGACTCGTTCAGGATATTCTTTTTGGTTTTGCTCAGCCGACACCGGATCAACCCCTCATTGTGAATTCTCGACCACTCGATCACGCAAGTGACGATTTGCGTCAGAGATCCAGACCCGCTCCCCGGGCACCATCTGCAAACGCCTTGACCCGCCCGTGGTAACGATAGGATCCGCGATCCAGGCACGCTTCCTTAATACCCGCCGCCAACAATCGCTCAGCGATCACGCGACCCACCTGCGCGGCCGCGGCGATCCCCTTCGGCTTGTCTTCGCCGAATTCACCCGTCCACGCTGACGCGACCGTGTTCCCGGCAACATCATCGATGGCCTGGCAACGGAAATGCAGGTTGCTGCGAAACACTGACAACCGCACACGACCAGCCCCCTTGAGCTTGTTGCGGACCCGGTGCTTTCTACGTTCCTGCTGCTTCGCCAGACGCTTAACTTTGTTCATTTCCAGACTTCCAATAGCCACGCACTACAATTGATGTTCAACCTGCTAGGTTAACATCGCGAGGCAGATTCGGCCACCCAGCAGTCAGGCAACCCGAACTCCACGCGAAACTAGCTTCCGAAGGCCTTACCCTGTTTACGCTTGACATGCTCACCCGCGTACCGGATCCCTTTGCCCTTGTACGGTTCCGGTGGACGCACGCTGCGGACATTCGCTGCCACCTGACCGACTGCTTGACGATCCGCCGACTTCAGCACAACGTGCGTGTTATCTGGCAGTTCACAAGTGACACCCTTCGGAATCTCGATGACCACCGGATTCGCAAATCCGACGTTCAAGGTCAATTTCCCAGGCGCCAACGATGCCTGATAACCGACTCCGACAATTTCCAGCTTCTTTTCCCATGGTTGAACGACGCCGCGAACGTTATTCGCAACAAGCGAGCGGATCAGTCCGTGCAACGCCCGCAGTTCCCGGCGATCGTCGGCCCGGCTGACCGCCAGTTCCCGCTTCCCGCTGTCGTAACCAATGGAAATTCCTTCAGGGATGCGAACGGACAGTTGTCCGTGGGTCCCCTTGACGTTCACTTCTTCAGGCTGCGCTTTGACGTCAACGCCCGCCGGCACGGTAATGACCGCAGATCCCACTCGAGACATTATGCACCTGACCAAGTCTTCACTACGAAATCGTCTTCAACACAAACTCAACAACTGCTGCGACCGACGTCGCGGGCATCACCAGACGGTGCAGAGAACTTCACCGCCGACATTGGCCTTTTTGGCTTCGCCACCACCCAGGACGCCGCGATTTGTCGACAACAGGCAGATACCCAGGCCCTGCAACACGCTCGGGATGTCACTCACCGCCGAGTAAACCCGCTTGCCAGGCTTGCTCACGCAGGCGATGTGCTGAATCACCTTCTCGCCGGTCGGACCGTACTTCAGGTTAATCCGCAGACGCTTCTTGTTCTCATTGTCTTCGGCGGTGACGACAGCATAGTCCCAGATGTAACCATGACGCTGCAAAGCATCTGCAATGGCAACGCGCAGCTTCGAAGTTGGGAACTCGACCATCGCGCGTTCAGCCGCGACCGCATTTCGCACACACGTCAACATATCCGCTACGGGATCTGACATTCTGTTTTCCCTGTCCAATTCCAGCGACCCTGACAGACCGCCTTACCAACTGGCCTTCCGCACACCTGGGATCAAACCATCCAGGCTCATGTTGCGAAAGCAGATGCGACACAATTTAAACCGTCGATACACGCTGCGCGGACGTCCACACAACTGGCATCGGTGTTCGATCCGCGACTTGAACTTTGGCGTTTTCTTCGCCTTCACAACATGTGCTGTCGTCGCCACTGGAAATCCCCCAAACTAATGAGGGCACAGCCCTCAATCCGATTCGAGCTTCCGCTCGGGAACGGCATCCGCCGCTCCCGTTGGTCGCTCCCCAAAAACGCGATCATCACATGATGAAAGAATCTGAATTGCTTGCTCGATTAAGCCCGAGCCGACCGGCTCCGACACTTATTCTTTCTTGAACGGGAAGCCCAGTTCAGTCAACAACTGGCGGCCTTCTTCGTCCGTTCTTGCGGTCGTGACGACCGCGATGTTCATCCCCTGAACGAACGTCACCTTGTCCGGATTCAGTTCGGGAAACACCATCTGTTCAGACAGTCCCATGCTAAAGTTTCCATTCCCGTCAAACCCCTTGCCGTCCACACCGCGGAAGTCGCGAACGCGGGGCAGGACCAGGTGAATCAGACGTTCCATGAACTCATACATTCGTCCTGACCGCAACGTGACGGCACAACCGATCTCCATCCCCTCGCGGAGTCGGAAACCCGAAATTGCCCGACGCGCCCGGGTGATTCGTGGCTTTTGCCCGCTGATCAGGGTCAGCTGGTCCACAGCCTCTTCCAATCGCTTGCGTTCACCGACGGACTTGCCCAGACCCATGCTGATGACAACCTTCTCGACCTTGGGCACAGCGTGCACATTCCGCCCGCCAAGCTTCTCGCTCAGGCGAGGGACGATTTCAGTGCGATATTTCTTTTGCAGCGTACTCATTGCCAACCGCCCATCCGATCTTGATCTTTGTCTTTAGCCTGCAATTCCCAACCCGCTTCAGCTGCCACCGGCGACCAGAGCCGCGCCACATTTGCGGCAGCCCCGGTACTTGGAACCGTCCGCGTTGACCTTGCTGGCCAACCTGACACCGCGATCGCATTTCGGGCAGTACACCTGCACATTGCTGGCATCGATCGGCAATTCCACCGACAACCGCCCGCCCTGTGGACTCTTGGGATGCCCCTTCTTCACGTGACGGTAGACGCGGTTGACACCTTCCACCACCAGGCGAGCGCCACCTTCGACAATCCGCAGGACGCGACGCGGTGCTTTGGCACGCTCATCGCCGGTGCGAACTACAACCATGTCACCCTTCAGAATTCTCATCACAAGCCTCTTCGCAACCATCAATCCCGAAACTGAACTCGCCCGTCACCTCAGCATCAAACGACTTCCGGTGCCAGGCTCACAATCTTCATAAACTTGCGTTCACGCAGTTCGCGGGCGACGGCACCGAAAATCCGGCTCCCCTTTGGGTTGTTTTCGTCGTCAACCAGCACTACCGCGTTGGAATCAAACCGGACACTGCTGCCATCAGCACGCCGTGCGGGTTGCTTGACCCGGACAATTACGGCTTTGACGACAGCTTTGCGCTTGATCACGCCCGTCGTTGTCGCCTTCTGGACGGCCACAACCACGATATCGCCCAAACCCGCCGTTCGCCGTCCCGAACTTCCCAGAACCTTGATGCAGCGTGCACTCTTGGCTCCGGAGTTGTCAGCAACATCAACGATCGTCTGCATTTGTATCATAGATCACACTCAACATCCACATTCACACGACAACGAAACGTGATTCGACCGTTATGACTAGAGCACCTTGACCAGCCGCCACCGCTTCAGGCGGGACAGCGGTCGGCTCTCGACGATCTCAACTCGATCACCAGTCTTAGACACGTTCTCTTCATCGTGAACATGACAGACGGTACGTCGACGGATCGTCTTCCCATACTTGGCATGTGCCAGGACGCGTTCAACTTCGACTCGACGAGTCTTATCCGCACCGTCCGACGTCACGATTCCGATTTCTCGCTTACGCATCTTCAACTCTCGCAGAACTTTTTACGACCTGTCTGTTAACTCATCCAGCCACAATCAGCTTTTGGGCTGTGCGGCGATCTCGCGAGCTCGGATTTCCGTCAACACGCGGGCAATGTCACGTCGCAATTTCTTGCTGCGGTGGCCAACGGTCTTGTCCGAGGCCGCCCTCATTTTGGCGTCCAGCCGCTCACGGCATGTTTCGTTCAGCTGCAGCAGCAGTTGTTCCTGATTCAAATCTTTCATAGCCCACCCCATTGCGTGTCGTCAGTATCGACGTCACCAAGCGTTTGATTAGTGCGTACGACCCACCAGGCGAACACGGATCGGCAACTTGTAAGCCACACGAGCGAAGCATTCACGCGCCGCCGCTTCGCTGACACCGGCCAATTCGAACAGAACCTTGCCTGGACGAATCACCGCCACCCAGTGGTCAGGCTCGCCCTTCCCGGTACCCATTCGCGTTTCCAGCGGACGGGCGGTCATGGGCTTGTTCGGAAAAATCCGAATGTACAACTTACCTTCACCGCGGACGTATTGCGACACAGCGACACGACAGGCTTCGATGGTGTTGCCACGAACCCGACCTGCTTCTGTGGCCTGCAGTCCCCAGTCACCGAACGACACCGTCACCCCGCGACTCGCGTTACCTTTTACGCGCCCTCTTTGCTCTTTGCGGTGCTTTACCCGCTTGGGCATGAGTGCCATCGGTCTGCTCCTGATTTTCGTATTCGCCGAGATTGATCCACACCTTGACGCCGATGACACCCATCGTCGTCTTCGCTATCGCAAACCCATAGTCGATATGCTTACGGATCGTGGACAGCGGGATCGAACCCCGGCTGGCCTTTTCCGTTCGAGACATTTCTGCACCGCCCAGGCGGCCGGAAAGCTCCAGCTTCATTCCGTCGACACCTGTTTCCATCACCTGGTCCAGCGACCGCTTCACCACCCGGCGGAAACTGCCGCGTTTGGCCAACTGCTGAGCGATGTCTTCCGCCACCAGGACTGCCGAACGCAGCGGCTGGCTGATTTCCACAATCTTCAGATCCATCCGGCGGCCGGTCAGATCTTCCAGTTCGGCCTTCAGCCGATCCACTTCCTGTCCCTTGCGTCCGATGATAATCCCCGGACGGGCGGTATGCAGGAACACCACGACCTGGTCGCGGGTCCGCTCGATCTCAATCCGCGGGATCGCGGCAAACTCGTATTTCCGCTTGATAAACCGACGCAGCTTGTCGTCTTCGATCAACAGATCGCCGAACTCAGCGCGTGAGGCGTACCAGCGGCTTCGCCAATCTTCGACGATCCCCACCCGGAATCCTGTCGGTCGAACTTTTTGCCCCATGGAACCACACCCTTATCTCAACTGGCTTGACTGACTGAGCGACTATTCCGGCGAACTGACCGACACCGTGATATGCGACATCCGCTTCTTGATCATGAATCCCATCCCGCGTGCATGAGGCTGAATCCGCTTAAGCGTTGGGCCCGTGTCCACACTCGCGGTTCGAACCACCAGCGCATCGGCGTTTCGTACATTGGCCTCTTCCGCGTTTGCGATTGCGCTGCGAAGTGCCTTCTCCAGCATCCGTGCCCCACGGTGCGGCAGGTACCTCAATGCTTCCAGCCCTTCACGTGCCGGCCGACCGCGCAGCAAATCGGCAAGGTGCCGAAGCTTAGTCGGCGAAATACGGGCATATCGAATAGTGGCTCGGTAGTCCATGACCCTGCTCTCAAAAACGGCTGATGCCTTACTTACCACCCTTGTTCCCGTGCCCGCGGAATGTGCGCGTCAACGAAAACTCACCCAATTTGTGCCCGACCATTTCTTCCGTCACATAGACGCTGATAAACGTGCGTCCGTTGTGAACCATGAAGGTATGACCGATGAACTGTGGCGGAATCGTCGACCGTCGAGCCCACGTCTTGATCGGCTCTTTCTTCCGCCCCTGCTGTGCCTCGGCCTTCGCGATCAACTTCGCGTCGACGTAAGGTCCCTTTTTTAAGCTCCGCCCCATGTTGTTCGCCCCGGGCCCTGTTGCCCAATCGAGAAACGGTTAACCAATTCGTAACTACAGTGAAACCTGACCGTATCGTCGCGACTTGCGTCGACGAACAATCGCATTGCGTGTTGGCCGACGGGGATTTCGCGTTCGTCCGCCCTTGGCCAGCTTTCCAGTCGGGCTGACCGGATGCCGCCCCCCGGAACGTCGACCTTCACCACCACCCATCGGATGCGAAATCGGATTCATCGCCGAACCGCGGACATAAGGGCGGATCCCCTTGCGCCGCACTCGACCGGCCTTACCGATGACGATCATTGAGTGTTCAGAAAAACCGAGCACACCGATCGTGGCCCGGCATTCTGACGGAACTCGACGGACTTCGCCAGACGGCAGCGTAATTTGCGCCCAGTCGCCTTCCGAAGCATTCATTGTCGCTGACACACCAGCACTGCGGCACAGTTGCCCGCCACGACCCGGTTGCAATTCAATATTGTGAATTGACGTACCCACCGGAATCAAACGCAGTGGCATGCAGTTGCCCAACATTGGTTCGCAATCCGTTCCGCTGACGATCTTGGCACCGGCCGCCAGGCCTTCTGGTGCCAGGATATACGCCTTTTCGCCATCCGCGTACTGCAGCAATGCAATCCGGCTGGTACGGTTCGGATCGTATTCAATGTGCGTCACAGTGGCGGGAATTCCGTCCTTGGCACGGCGAAAATCAATATGTCGATACAGGATTCGCGATCCGCCGCCGCGGTGACGGCAGGTGATCTTGCCCTGGAAGTTGCGGCCGCCGCGTCGCTTGAACCGGGACACCAGCCCCTTTTCCGGGCGTTTTTTCTTGTCAGTGATGTCTTTAAAATCACTGACCTGACCGCCACGTCGGCCTGCACTCGTCGGCTTGTAGGTACGAATCCCCATGCTAACCCTAACCCTATATCAATCGGTCCCAACGAATATTCAGAAGTTACCGCCAGGCTTAGAACAAGGCGATACGATCGTCTTCATGCAGCGTTACGAAAGCTCGCTTGGAAGGGCTCGTCTCACCCAGCATTGCCTTAAAGCGACGACTCTTGCCCACTCGATTCTGAATCCGGACACCAGTCACGCGCACCGACCAGTGTGCTTCCACGGCTTCCTTGACCGTTTGCTTGGTCGCGGCCGTGTTGACCAGGAAGCAGAACGTGTTGCGCCGTTCCGACAGGTGCATCGTCTTTTCAGTAATCAGCGGGCGAAGCAGGACTTCGTGTCCCCGCAGTTCAAAGCCAATTTCAGCGGCCATAATTCCCAACCTTCTCACAAATCCCAACGGCTACTTCAGACCGCACGCTTGGCAAACCGGGCGCGGAACCGTTCGATCGCGTCGACCGTGACCACTAAGTACCGATTGCGGAGCAGCGTGCCCGCATTCCATTCCGTGGCTGGCACCAGCGAGCATCGTTCGATGTTACGAACCGATTTCCAGACGGTTGGATTCGCCTCGGCGATTCCGATCACGCAACTGGCTTCGCCGACACCAATCTTGTTCAACATTTGTGCGATCGGCTTCGTCTTCGGCTCAGTCACGGTCAGTGATTTCAGCACGAACAACTCGCCATCCCGCACCTTCGAGGCAAACGCCATCGCCGCCGCCCGCTGCAGCGCCTTGCGAGGAAGCCGGTAGCTCCAGTCTCGAGGCCGCTTGGCGAAGCAGTGGCCACCGCCACGACGGACTGGAGTCCGCTTGTTGCCCATACGGGCATTGCCCGTTCCTTTTTGCTTGTACATCTTCTTGCCGCTGCCAATCACCTCGGCACGCGACTTGGTCTTCGAAGTCCCAAGACGCTGATTCGACCCATACATCACCACTGCCTCGTGCAGCAGGCGATCCGAGATCACAGCCGCGAACTCGGCTGGATCAATCGCGCAGGTCTCTCCGGTAGGCGCACCGGACTGATCGTAAATTGGGAATGAAGCCATTCAGATCACCACCGTTATATCATCAGAAGAAGAACCGCTCGCACCAACAGGTACTAGTAACAGTTGGTTTCACGAACGACTACATATCCGCCAGAGTAGCCAGGGATCGCGCCCTTCAGCAGCAGCAACCCGGCCTCGGCGTCCATTTGCCAGACACGCAAGCCACGCACCGTAACGCGGACGCCGCCCATGCGGCCTGGCATCTTTGTTCCCTTGAACACCTTCCCGGGATCTGTGCTCTGCCCGGTGGAACCACCCGACCGATGCACTTTCTTGACCCCGTGACTGGCACATACACCACCGAAGTGATGGCGCTTCATGACCCCGGCGAAGCCGCGGCCCTTGGACACACCAATCACATCCACCTTCGGACAATTCTCCAGTTCAGTCACCGTCAACTGCTGACCGACGGTGTACGCGGGAGAATCACGAAACTCACGCACAAACCGCTTGGGCTCACAGTTCGCCCGCTCAACAGTGGAAGTGCGACTTGTATCCAGCACTGCAACCTGACCGCGTTCTGCACGTGTTGAAAGGCGGCGCGGCTTGTCTTCAAAGCCCAGCTGTGCGGCCGAGTAACCATCACGTTCAACTGTGCGCATCCGCAACACAGTGCATGGGCCAGCAGCGACGACAGTCACAGGCACAACGGCTCCGCGAGCATCAAACACCTGAGTCATGCCGACTTTGCGACCGAGCAACCCTCGAGCCATCACACACACCCCAACCCAACAAAGGCTATCTGAAACAAAAGACCACAAGCCAATCAGTTCACCGAGGCACGAATCTTCACGTCCACTCCGGCCGGGAGCGAAAGCTTGTTCAGGGCATCAATGGTCTTGCCCGTCGGTTGAATGATGTCCACCAGTCGCTTGTGAGTACGAATTTCGAATTGCTCACGAGACTTCTTATCAATATGAGGGCTGCGAAGCACCGTGTAGCGCTCAATTCGGGTCGGAAGGGGCACGGGACCATGCACAACAGCGCCAGTTCGTTTCGCCGTATCCACAATTTCTGCTGCGGATTGGTCGAGAACCGAATGATCGTATGATTCCATGCGAATGCGGATTTTTTCTTGCCTTGATCCTGACACGCCCAAATCCCTCTCAAACAATAAACAGACCGCGAACGGACCCCCAAAATGGGGAACCGAAGATCGTATTGGGAGAGTCTTGGAATGTCAACGATGTGACGCGAGTTTCAAGGCCAAATTTCCACCGGGGTTAGGAGAACCATCCGGCATGCGGCCTCTGAAATCGACTCGATCCCTTGCGAATGGCGGTAATCTACTGATTCCCTACGGAAACCGCCACTGAAGACTCGCTTTTTAGGGCTGCGAAAAACGGATTCGCGGCCCGCAGTCGCGAGGTGGCACCAGGAAGTGGATTCTTTTCGCCTCTCGATTCTGGTTAATCGTCAGCGCTCCGGCTGAGAAGGGCGACGCAAACCTCCCAGCTTCGCGCATCGTTACTCGACGGACCTTCCGCAGGGACGTCAGTCCGCGCCGTGTCCCACAGGTCTACTGGTTCACGGCGAACGTTGCGTATGATACTTTCATAATGGCTTACCAAAGTCGATGAGCGGTGTTGGTTGCCATTCGTAACTAATGGCTGTGTTGTTGGTTACATTCATGTTACGGGAGGTCTGAAGGGTCGTTCTCTCCTTCAGGTCCTGGTAAAAGATCCACGTCGCGCAGGTGACGTTGTCCGTACGAATATCAGCAAACTGAAAAGCGATCCGCATGGCGATGCATGGCCACAGTCTGGAGCTAATCCCGTTTCAACCACCATGGTGGTTGCGCGGCGGCCACCTGCAGACATTGGCCGCTGGCTGTTGGTTCGGGCAATTGCCCAGGTACCAAGCCACTCAGCGGCGCATCACCCTGCCCGACGGTGACATCGTTGTCGTGCATGACGACTGCCCGCTCAACTGGCGGCCTGGCGACCAGGTCGCACTGTTGATGCATGGCTTGAGCGGCAGCCATCAAAGCCCGCTACTGGTGAGACTGACCGAGAAGCTGACAAGCCACCGCCTGCGCGTTTTCCGCTGGGATTTAAGGGGTGCCGGAGCCGGACAGGGGCTCGCACGGCGGCCCTATCATGCCGGTTGCTCCGACGACTTGGCACATGTCATCAAACATGTCCTGGATTGGTGCCGGCCAATTGACGTGAAATCGGGTGAGTCCGGTTCATATCACCAGCCACGGCTGCCCTCTCAGCCGTTTCTGCACGTTCTAGGAGTGTCGCTCAGCGGCAACATCCTGTTGAAATACCTGGGCGAAGCTCCAGAACTGGTCCCGCCGGAACTGAAGCAGGCCATCGCCGTGAATCCGCCGATTAACCTGCTTCAAAGCGTCAAGGCCATGGGTCGCAGCCTGATTGGCTGGTATGACCGGCATTTCGCGGGAAAACTGTACCGTGACGTGAAACAACGCCGCCGGATCCTGCCAGATGCTCCGATGCCTGTTCGCTGGGACCGGCCACAAGGAATCATGGAATTTGATGACTGGTACACAGCACCGCTGAGCGGCTTCAATTCGTGTGGTGACTATTACCAGCGTTGCAGTGCCGAGCAATTTCTCCCCAGCATCGCGGTTCCGACCACGATTATTACCTCGTGCGATGATCCCATGGTTCCGCTGCCGATGATTGTGGCCACTGTCGATCAATGGTCCACTCAAGTGCGATTGGCCGTGGTTGCGGGCGGCGGTCACGTTGGCTATTTCGCCCGGCGAAGTATCGATCCCGACGAATTCTGGCTGGACTGGCGGATAGTCGAATTGATGACGGGCAGATATCAAGAATGACGGACGTAACACCTTCAAACGCTGAATTGACCGACCGATTCGCTGGCTTCGTGCTGGGAATGGCGGTCGGCGATGCCCTGGGACTTCCGCGGGAAGGACTGTCTCGACGTCGTGCTTTGCGCATATTCGGAACGTCGCAGTTGCAGCACGGCCTGTTCTTCGGTCGCGGAATGGTCAGTGACGACACAGAGCACATGCGTCTGACCGCCCTCGCACTTCTCGCGGAGCCAGCGGATTCCGCCCGTTTTGCAACCTGCCTGGCTTCGAAACTGCGCTGGTGGCTGATTGCCCTGCCGGCAGGAGTGGGCCTCGCCACCGCCAGATCGATCATCCGGCTTTGGTTGGGATGGCCAGCCTTCCGCAGCGGAGTTCGCTCAGCAGGGAATGGGCCGGCCATGCGCGCTGGCATCCTCGGGCTGTGCCTGCATCGAAACCACGATCTCCTCCGCGACTTCGTATGTGCCTCGACGCGCATCACTCACGTCGACCCCCAGGCAGAAGCTGGGGCTCAAATCATCGCCTTGGCGACCGGAGAATCTATTCGGAGCGGAGATCGACCAATCGACCCCGCGCAGTTTTTGCAAGTGTGCCAGGAATTGACGACCGACGGCGCATGGCTGACCGCGCTGCAATCCGTGGAGTCCGCCGTTCACGCTCACGAGACGGCTGCAGAATTTGCGGCGAGGATCGGGTTGGAACGCGGTGTCACTGGTTACATGGTTCATACTGTTTCCGCTGTCCTTTTCTGCTGGCTGCGATGGCCCGGGGAATTTCGGCGCCCCGTGGAAGAAATCGTCCTGTTGGGCGGTGATGCAGACAGTACTGCTGCGATTCTCGGCGGACTGGCAGGAGCCAGCTGCGGCGTGAATGCCATTCCACCGGAATGGCTGGAAAACCTGATCGAATGGCCCTGTTCCGTTCGGTGGATGCAATCCCGCCTCGCTGTGGCATTGCACCACCGATTCGAATCCGACGTAGTCTGTACGCCGGAATCTCGCCTTTCGCCCCTCCCCTGGGGCATCAACTCATTGGCAATACTTGGCAGAAATCTCGTGTTTCTGGTGATTGTGCTCGCCCATGGTTTACGCCGATTGCTGCCACCATATTGATCCACCGGAATTTCTGCACGAGGAATTCGCAGAACGGACGTCATTCCGTTCACCGCAGTCGATTCCGTCACGTTCTTCACGGTCTCTTCCGGTCAGCAACGGGTTTGGGCAGCACAAGTTCCGTTCATGTGGCGACCCTCAATGTCAATTGCCTGCGGAAACTGCAAGAATTGAGCACGAACTGGATCAGACACCTTTCTGGAAAGTGGACCGATGTCTCGACTGCAACTCACCGGCCTGGTGGCCGCAACGCACACTCCCTTTCACGACGACGGATCATTGAACCTGGCTGTGGTAGATCGGCAGGCAGAACACTTGTTGCGAAACAAGGTTGCCACGGTTTTCATCGGTGGCAGCACGGGTGAAAGCCATTCCCTGAACGTAGAGGAACGTCAGCAACTGACGACTCGCTGGATGGAAGTCGTTCGCGGTACGCCGCTGAAGGTTGTGGTCCATGTGGGCTCCAATTGCCTCACGGACGCAGCAATGCTGGCTCGTCATGCTGAGAAATCCGGAGCCGTCGCGGTGGCTGCGCTCTCTCCCTCGTATTTCAAGCCACGCAATGTGGAAACGCTGGTCGCCTGTGCATGGCAGGTCGCTTCCGCTGCCCCGCAGACTCCGTTCTATTTCTATGACATTCCGGTGTTGACCGGTGTCAGCCTGTCGATGCCCGAATTCCTGGCCCACGGGCGTGAACTGATCCCCAACCTGGCCGGGCTGAAGTTTACGAACCCCGATCTGATGGCCTATCAGGCGTGCCTGCGGGCAGGTGATGGAGCCTTCGACGTTCCCTGGGGCTGCGACGAGATTCTATTGGCCGCCCTGGCGTTTGGTGCTACGGGAGCCGTCGGTAGCACTTACAATTTTGCCGCTCCCATTTTCCATCGAGTTCTGGCGGCATTCGCCGCCGGAGATCTAAAGTCCGCTCGGGACGAACAGTACCGGGCCGTGCAGATGATTCAGGTGCTGGTGCGATACGGTTTCATCGGTGCAACGAAGGCCGTGATGGTCATGCTCGGCGTGGATGTCGGTCCGGCTCGATTGCCCAACGCTCTGCTGACACCAGAACAAACCGCGGGGTTGCGATCGGATTTGGAAACGCTGGGCTTTTTTGACTGGTTGTGATTCGTGGCTGTCATGCCACGGAAATGGAAGTTGGAGTTCTTGAAATGGCCATTGATCCGATTTGCGGGATGACCGTCGACCCCGCGACGGCTCGCAGTGCCGAACGCGATGGGAACAAGTTCTATTTCTGCAGTGAACACTGTCGGCAGAAATTCCTGGCAGAAATCCCGAAGCCGTCCCCAGACACCGCTCCTGAACTCGCACGTCCGCTGTTGCACCGACTGGTTGTACTCAATGCCGACATGCCGGTTCAGGCAGTTATTCCCCCGAAGAGTGGTTACTATTGCCCGATGTGTCCGGGCGTCGAAAGCGATCGACCGGGCATCTGCCCGATCTGCGGGATGGCCCTGGAACCGACCGGAGTCATGGATTCCGGCCAGGACGATGACGAGCTACACGACATGTCGCGTCGGTTCGTGGTCGCGCTGGCTTTGACGATTCCGGTCTTCCTGTCCGCCATGTTGCCAATGATCGGACTGCCGCTTGACCGTTGGATTTCCCCAACTGTGAATCACTGGTGGCAGTTGATCCTGAGTACTCCGGTCGTGTTCTGGTGTGGCCAGCCCTTTTTTGAGCGTGGATGGCGGTCTGTCGTGACGCGCCGGTTGAACATGTTCACGTTGATTGCCCTGGGGACCGGCGCGGCGTACCTCTACAGCGTGGTCACATTCCTGGTTCCTGCCATCGTTCCCGCCGGCCTGCAGCGCCACGGACATGTGGAAGTCTACTTCGAAGCCGCTGCCGTCATCATCACCCTGGTGCTGCTGGGGCAGATCCTGGAATTGCGAGCCCGTCGCAAGACGGGGGCGGCCATTCGCGAGTTGATGTCACTGGTCCCTTCCGCAGCCCACCTGGTCAAAGCCGGTGTGGAGCTGGATGTTCCATTGGACAGTGTGATGTCCGGCCAGATTCTGCGTGTTCGCCCCGGTGAAAAAATCCCCGTGGACGGAGAATTGACCGAAGGTCGCAGTTCGATCGATGAATCGATGTTAACCGGTGAGCCATTGCCAGTCGAGAAGCAAACAGGCGACGCGGTGATCGGCGGAACCGTGAATCAGACGGGTGCGTTCCTGATGCGGGCCGACAAGGTCGGCAGTCAGACGGTCCTGTCGAGGATTGTTCAACTGGTCTCAGAAGCCCAGCGCAGCCGGGCTCCCATTCAGAATCTGGCGGATACGGTGGCAGGCTATTTTGTTCCTGCTGTTGTCGTGATCGCCGTCGTGACATTTCTGGTCTGGTCAATTGCACAACCCGCTCAACCGGCGCTGGCCTGGGCGTTTGTGAATTCCGTGGCAGTCCTGGTGATTGCGTGCCCGTGTGCCCTGGGCCTTGCAACGCCAATGTCGGTGATGGTCGGAATCGGACGCGGTGCCAGGGCAGGGGTGTTAATCAAGAACGCCGAAGTGCTGGAACATTTGGAAGCCATCGATACGATCGTCCTCGACAAGACGGGCACCCTGACCGAAGGCCGGCCGATGCTGACAGACACGTTCGCCAGCGGTCCGCTCAGCGATGTGGAACTCTTGCGATTGGCTGCTGGCGTTGAACTGTCGAGTGAGCATCCCCTGGCGCGTGCGATTGTTGCGGGTGCGGAATCGCGCTCGTTGACGATCCCGCCGGTCTCTGCGTTCCAGTCCGCAACCGGTGGCGGCGTATCTGGAACTGTCGACGGCCGTTCCGTCAAGGTGGGGCAGCGTCCGTGGCTGCTCGACCAGAAGGTGACGGGTCTGGAAGTCTGCGAGGAACGAGCCAACGAATGGCGGCAACAGGGGCGGACCGTGATCTTCGTCGCCGTGGACGACCGTTGCGCCGGGCTGCTGTCTGTGGCTGACCGGGTCAAGGAGACCACTCCGAATGCCATTCGCACTCTGCAGGGAATGGGGCTGCAGGTTGTCGTTCTGACAGGTGACAACGAGACTTCGGCGCGAGCAATTACTAATCCGCTGGGGATCGACGAAGTTCATGCGGGGATCCGACCCGACGAAAAGCTGACTCGGATCCAGGCGCTACAAGCCGGCGGTCGCAAGGTCGCGATGGCTGGCGATGGCCTCAATGATGCGCCTGCACTGGCTGCAGCCGATGTGGGGATCGCCATGGGGACAGGGACCGACGTCGCCATGCAATCTGCCTCTGTCACGCTCGTGAAGGGAGATCTGCGGGGGATCGTGCAGTCGATACAGCTCGGCAAAGCCACAATGACAAACATCCGTCAGAACCTGTTTTTCGCCCTGATTTACAATGCCATTGGAATTCCTCTGGCGGCCGGTGTGTTGTACCCCATCTCACCGCACCTGCTGCTGAATCCAATGGTGGCTGCCGCCGCGATGAGTTTCAGTTCCGTATCCGTGATTACCAATGCCTTGCGTTTGCGACGAGCCCGTCTGTCCTGAGATTTGGATCCGTTGTCCCCCTGAGTCCCCGAGTCGTGCGTTCCGCTGACAGCCAGAAATCATCCCCGAGCAACGACGGTTCGCAGTCCCAGTGGACCCTGATTTACCGTATGCTGGGGCTCGCCTGGCAGTTTCGGGCCGCCTGCCTGCGGGTCCTGGTTCTGAACCTGGTGCTGGTCGCTCTCAATCTTTCCGGACTCGGTCTGGCGGGGTTGGGGATCGACGTGTTGCGGCAGGCCTTTCAACCGGACGGCCCGGCACCCCGCTGGCCCTTGGGCTGGAATCCGCCTGTCGGCTGGAGTCCGCTGGCCCTGGTCGTCTTCGTCGCCGCGATCGTCCTGATCGTCGCGATTTTTCAGGCCACCGTGAAATTCGTAGCGGCGGTGGCCGGAGCCGCACTCAGCCAGGAGATTCTGATTCAACTGAGGACAAACGTTTACGACAAACTGCAGCGTCTGAGTTTTCATTACTTCGACTCGAATGAAAGCAGCGCGATCATCAACCGCATGACAGGCGACGTGCAGGCGGTTCGTGGGTTTGTGGACGGAGTCCTGCTGAAGATCCTGACGGTTGCGCTGTCGCTGGGTGTGTACTTCGCCTACATGCTTTCGGTCCATGCGCCGCTGGCCTGCGCCTGCCTGGTGACTTCACCGCTGCTGTGGGTGGGGGCCGTCCTGTTTTCACGAACGGTGCGACCGCTTTACAAACGGAGCAGTGAGCTGAATGACAAGCTGATCCTGCGACTGTCCGAAAACGTCCAGGGGATTCAAGTGGTCAAGGGGTTCGCCCGGGAAGACGATGAAATCGCCCGATTCACCGAATCCAACCGCGCCTTGAAGGACCAGAAGTACACCATTTTCTGGCGGTTGAGTGTCTATCAGCCGACGATGGGATTCCTGACACAAATCAACCAACTGGTTCTGATTGGCTACGGCGGTGCTCTCGTCATCCAGGGACAACTGCCGTTGGGAGCCGGATTGTTCGTCTTCGCCAATCTGATTCACGAGTTCGCCAACCAGGTGGGGCAGATCATCAACATCGCCAACAGCATTCAGGCGAGCCTGACAGGTGCCGAGAGGATCTTCGACGTGCTGGACGCGGACGTCGAAATCGAAAGCCCCATCGACGCCATTCGGCTTCCGCGAGCGCGAGGACAGGTGACCTTTGAACACGTTGACTTTGCGTATTCGAGTCGATCCCACATCGGCACGATCCACGCCGACGAACCTGTGTTACAGGATATTTCCTTCGTGATCGAGCCGGGCGAAATCATCGGACTGGTGGGTGAAACGGGAGTCGGCAAGACGACATTGTTGAATCTGATCGCGCGGTTTTATGACGTGACCGCCGGGCGGATCCTGATCGACGGCATCGACATCCGGCAACTGGATCTGCAAGACCTGCGTCGCAATCTGGGGCTGGTCTTTCAGGAGAGTTTCCTGTTCAGCAACACTGTCGCGGCGAACATCGCCTTCGGCGAACCGGAAGCGGATCTGCAGCGAGTCGAAGATGCATCGCGACTGGCCGCTGCCCATGAATTCGTCGTTGATCTTCCGGAGGGATACGACAGCCTGATCGGGGAGCACGGCTGCAATTTGTCCGGCGGGCAGCGGCAACGATTGTCGATCGCCCGAGCCCTGTTGCTGGATCCGCCGATTCTGCTCCTGGACGATGCGACGGCCGCCGTTGATCCCGAGACGGAACATGAGATTCAACAGGCCATCAGTTCCGCTCAGCACGGACGCACCACGATCCTGGTCTCCAACCGGATCAGCGCTCTGAAACGCACGGACCGAATCTACGTCCTGCACGCCGGCCACATCGTGGAATCAGGCAGCCACGAAGATTTAATGCGACTCGACGGCGAATATGCCAAGCTGGCTCGGATACAATTTGTCGAACCGGTTTCGGCGTTTTCGTCGTAATTTCCGGAGCCAGTCGCAGTGCCCCTTTACAGAATCGCTCCTTCCAGCCAAGGCGAAATCGAAGCAATATCGGATACGCAATACGGCAGCTTAGCACCTAAAGAACTAATAAATGATCAAGCAAATTGCCAGTCCGCCTCCGATAACGGCGAGCAATTCAAAATGTCGAGTTGGATCAGCGAGTCAAGAGCAGCGGCTCGCATTGTCGGCCAGTAGTCCTCGTCCCTTGCAAGTATTTTAAGGAGCTCTACTCTGAGCGACGAAATCATCTCCTTCCCTAAGGCCTGTGGCATTATAGTTAATCTATTCGTAATCTCCTCGTTGACGTGGGGTCTCGCCGCTCTGATTTTCGACATCGTCGCGACATCGCTATAAACCCTCGCTTCTTCCATCGTTGGATGTGTGACGAATAGGCAACTCAGCATTGCGTCCAAACGACATTCTGGGTATCCGTGGCCGTGCAGCCTTGAACAGATACGCCGATTCAACTCAGATGACAATTCCGAAGGCAAGGCATGATTGCGAATCGAAACCTGAATGGCCAAGTCAAGTGCCGCGTCGTTTCTGAGATCGAGCAACTCTTCTATTAGGGAGGCCGCCAGCTGCGCAGTAACCAGTTCGTATAGTCTCAACCGCATCTCGTTATTGCGCGCATGTACTGTGGCGGCCCACAAATCCGACACTTTGTGAAGGTTCACGTTGTTAACACGTAATGCCACGCTAAATAACACCGCAGTCCAAGATTCGGGAAAGGCGGACGGGTTCCGGATCGCCTTAATTAGTGAATGTATCTCTTCCGAAGAAATCGCACCTGTGTCTGCAGACCCCATGACATCCGCGGCAAGCTCGGAGTCGACTAGAATACCCTCGTTGTGCAAGCCAATGGCAACCTGCATGATTCTAACGAAGGGGATTTTGCTCGTGGCAATCGCAGTAGGTGAGTATCGGCGATACACGCCTGCATACACGACCCAGTCCTTACGGCGTGCGAAGCAGTCTGCCCATTTACTGGTGCGGAGTTCGTCTGCGATTTCGGCACGCAACAAGCCGGCCGAAATCAAACGGTCCCACTGTGATATGGGAAAGAGTAGCACTATCCATTTTTCTTGGCACTTGCCCTCTCGAGAACTAAAGGACGCTGCCACTTCCCTCAAATTCAACAATTCATTCGGAGTGTCGAATAGGTACCTCACGTCGGATTTATAGCGCCGCCAATCTTCGACAGACCGAAATTGATCGGGTGGCGGGCCGAGAATGAAATCGCAGGTAAAACGCCAGTTCACAGACCTTGGGAGAGTGCACATCGCGTCTTTTGCTGTGCGGTACAGATCGGGGTCATCTGGCTGGATCAGTGATTCGAACAACAATCGAAAATAGCGAACATATTCTCCATTCGATGAATCCGGCGTAGGGAACGGTAATCGCTGCTGACATTCAATATTGAACGTCAACCACGAAGGTCGCACGACAGAAATCATTGCGCCGCCGATCTCCTCAAAGTCAAACCGATGTGGATACTCTGCTTCGACAGGTAGTTCCAGAACTTCCCAGATGTCGTCCAAGGAGAAATAAACATTCCGAATCGTGCACGCCAGTGATAGAAACTTAGTGGGCGGGAGATGCTTGCGAATATAGTCTTCACCATTAACAATACTCCGATATCGCTTGTAGGGAAGTTGTGCGATGACCGCCGCAAGAACATCAGGGTCAACCAGTCCCAAATCGACGTCTAGTTCGCCAAATAGAGCCACGTCAATCGCCCCGGTCGCAAGGGCCTCATCTTGAAGTGCCGTTGAAATGAACTCGACAAAGCTTGAGTATTCTGCCGCTTCCCGCGGTATCACGCGGGAAAACAGCCAGATCGCAAATTGGTTATTACCGAGCGAGCGTTCCGATTTGTTCTGGAACATCTTCCACAGTTCGCGCCAAGCGTCGCCATCGCGAAACGTCTCCAAGATTGGGCAGATCCATTCTTGACCAAGCCAAGTCCACCAATCTCGCTCTCTGAAACACGCGTTGAAGATTCTTCGAAAATGGTCAAATAGAAGCCGTTCAAACTCAGGCAGGGCAAAAACCACTGCTCGCTTGGCTGGAAGCGTCGCCACAAGAGTCTCGTTGTCTGGCGGACCATCAGTGTCGGTTGCAGCGTCGAAAGCCCAAACCAACCGCTGCGCAGGGGCCGCCATGGCAACGAAAAAGCGTAGTACCTGTTGCCAATACGGGCCTCGTGCGACGAGGCTCTTAAACACCTTGTCTGAGTTCACGTTTGCGTGATTGGACATATAACTGGCGGCGAAGTACTCTCGATATGGCTGAATTACGAAGTCGATGTCGGATTGCGTTGCGCCTTTACCCGAAAGAAAAATAAGGCGATCTGTCGCAAGGTCGTAGATACTCTTAATTTCTTCATTCGGGATCGAGTTTATGCGCTCTTCGCCGCGTATTAAGCGCCACACCGTCCATACTGCTTCTTTGAATTTCCCTTCCGGCATAGTGGCAGCTTCACCGCGAGACACTGCTTCGTGTATCTGATAGCCGACCATCTCGTGGAGGAGCCGCAATTCGGGTTCGTAGCGCGAGATCACGTCGTTCTTCGTTTTCTCGCGTTGAAACACCACATCAACATATTTCTGGAACAACTTATGGCGTTCTTCTGGGATGTCGCTCTTTTTCCGTACGATGGTGAGCATGACAGTCGCTTGGAGCAAAGTTGTCGCCAAACGGCGGACCGCTTCCGACGCCATTCCCCGTTTGATTCGCTCTTCAGCCTCTCTCCTCTCGTCCGAATTCCTTATCCTTTCCGTTAGCCAATCAGCGGCGTATTGATTGAAGTCGTCAATGCTGAGGTCGTTAATCCTCCAACGGAGCGGTTGGAAGCGATCAAATTCGCCGTGATATCCTTGTGGGCGGCTAGACATAACAATCTGAAGGTCGACGTTCTCACCATCACATCGGTTTAGAAACGAATCACAGTCCTTTAGGAGCGCATCCCGATCATCTTTGTTGGGAATCTC
This sequence comes from Planctomycetota bacterium, assembly GCA_018242525.1. GTDB lineage: Bacteria > Planctomycetota > Planctomycetia > Planctomycetales > Planctomycetaceae > Schlesneria. The sequence continues at coordinate 59,613 of JAFEBS010000063.1, forward strand.
GTCAAGACCATCCAGTATTAGTAAAGTAGGATTCGATGATATCAACGCGAATACATCATCCTGGGTTAGCGACGATTCGACGGATCCACCAATTATCTGCCGCGCGATGTACGACGCAATTCCTGCGGGAGTGCGGTCGTCAAGGAGTGTCTTGCGCCATTTAGCATAACGCCTCAATTCCACTCGGAACGGGAATCGAAGTGTACAAGATGCATCTAGATCGTTGGGTGTCCATTTGGCAGGCAGTTTTAGTCTCTTGGCAAGCGCCGCAGCAAACGTCCGGTCGACTAAACGCGCAGCGTGGTAGATAGCGAGGAACTGCGTAATTGTGCTTTTTCCGTACCCGGGCCCGGCTAGAAGCATTACTTTTCCGAGAGCACCCCAAAGCAAAGGAAATGCAGATGAGACTTGATCCAAGTCGTCGGGGAGTATGGCTGCTGGATCCTCATCTAGAATGGATTCAGGGGACCAGGCATCGACAGTTTCGCGGTAGCATTGCGGTACTGCATCCTTGTCTAATTGAAGGGTTTGATCGATGAATACCTTTGTAAGTGGCAACGGGTCATCATCACCCGCCTCTTCAGCACGGGCCTTCGATTCGCCATCAACGAGACTTCTGAGGTAACCACGGAAAGTGTGCTGCCGTCGGTCCGCGTGAAAGTTGTGTTGGTTTAGCAGTGCCGCAAGTACATCGCCTGGAAGAATGAGGTCCGTATACGTAGAGCGGACAGCCGGGTTGTTATCTAGCATTCGCGATAAATCCGCAGCATCCCAAACTTCGATGGAAGGTATCTTCGATTGCCATTCTGCAGCGATCTTCGTGATTTTGTCACGAGTTCCAATTCGACTTGCTCCTGTGAGAGGGACATTCGTAATCAATACATAGGTATGGCATCGCAATTGGTGTTTTGTGATGACCTTTTCCAGTTCGGCCTTAAGGTCACTCACCACGGCCGCGCCGGCTCCTGACCAACCTCGGAGTCCAATGTCATGAAATTTGACTTGGAATATATGCTGCTTCGGTACATCTGTCGTTTCATTCGACGGTCGGACGTAGTCGGGATGATTGACAGGTTGCATCCATGTTGCTTCACGCGATCCATCTGCACCGGCAGATGCAAATTGGACTAGTTCTCCGCGACCTCGACGTCGCACTTCTAATAGCGATTGCACCATTTCTTGGAAAGCGTTGCTGCTCATGCGGTGAAAATGATACTTGGACATGGTGGAGTGTCTCATGTATTCAGTGAATGGGTGCGGACCTAAGGTAGCGTGTCTGTTTATGCGTGTCAAATGCAAACGCCGCCACGGGGTTTGCTGGCATCATAAACCAATTTGGTGGCAGGAAAGGCGGTGGATTTCGCCTAGGCTTGCAGCCCGCCTTGAGAGATTGCGTGCAGGCGGGAAAACTTGGCACTACTAACTGCGCGCATTCGTTGAAACAGGCTAGGCTACTAAGCGATTCCTGATGAACATCGTCCGCAAGTTGCTCTGCCGCGGCGAACTCATCGGACAAGTCCGCCATGAACAAGTCACCCACAAACACTTCGCGTCGGCAGCAAAAGCGGTTAGTAACTGCGCTGCTGCATACCACGTCAACATGCCGAATCGACTCGCAGGTAGTTTTTGCGGAAATCGGCAAACCGATTGCATTGCAATGGATTGCGAAAGCTTGGCAAGGCCTGCTAAAGAATCGACCTCGCCGAACAACAGGATGTCGTGCCGTCAAAGAATCGCTCGGATCGGTTCGACGTGCTCAACACCAACGAGCTTTTGATCCAGGCCGCCGTGAAAGTAGGCCAGCTTGTTCGGATCCAGCCCCATTTGATTCAGGATGGTCGCGTGCAGGTACTTGACGTGAAACGGTGAGTCGACGGCGACGGAACCCAGTTCGTCGGTGGTGCCGACACTGGTGCCCCCCTTGATGCCGCCGCCGGCCATCCACATCGTGAAGCCATAGGCATTGTGGTCGCGTCCGGTACCCGCGGCGTATTCGGCCGTCGGCTGACGTCCAAATTCGCCTCCCCAGACGACCAGCGTATCGTCCAGCATGTTGCGTGCTTTCAGATCCTTCAGCAGTGCCGCGATCGGCTGGTCCGTATTGCCGGCGTGATAGTTGTGGTTCTTTTCCAGGTCGCCATGAGCATCCCAGTTGGAATCGTTGTGGTTTCCGCCCGAGTACAACTGAATGAATCGCACGCCCCGTTCGACCAGTCGTCGGGCTAGCAGGCAACGCTTGCCAAAATCGAGGGTGCGGGGATTGTCCAGGCCATACATTTTCTGAGTAGCCTCGGTTTCCGTCGACAGGTCCACTGCCTCGGGAGCGTGCTGTTGCATCTTGAACGCGAGTTCGTAGCTGTTGATGCGGGCCGCCAGGTCGGAGTTGTCCGCACGAGTGGCGAAGTGGTCCGAATTCGCTTCACGCAGCGTGTCGAGCAATTCCCGCTGGGCTGTTCGAGTGGTCCCCTCAGGGGTGTTCAGGTCGATGATCGGCGCCCCCTTGGAACGCAGAATCGTTCCCTGGTAGGTGGCGGGCATGTAACCGCTGGACCAGTTCTTCGCACCGCTGATCGGCCCGCCGGTCGGATCAAGCATCACGACGAAGCCGGGCAGGTTCTCGTTGACGCTCCCCAGTCCGTAGTTGACCCACGAACCCAGGCACGGGCTTCCCGAGAGGATTTTGCCCGAGTTCATCATCAGCATGGCCGAACCATGGATCGGTGAATCGGCGGTCATGGAGTGCAGAAAGGCAATCTCGTCCACGCAGGTGGACAAGTGCGGGAACAGGTCGCTGACCCAGTGTCCGCACTTGCCGTACTGCTTGAAGTTCCAGCGGGGTTCGACGATGCGTCCCTGATTCTTGTGGCCACCACGTCCAAACGTCTTGACTTCGACAGTCTGGTTGTCGCGCCCCTTCATCGCGGGCTTGTAATCGAACGTATCAATGTGGCTCGGGCCGCCGTACATGAACAGGAAAATGACGCTCTTGGCCTTGGGAGCAAAATGCGGATCCTTGGGAGCCAGTGGGTTCTGGTGTGCCGGTCCTTCGGAGGCTGCGGCGGTGGCCCCGAAAAAGCCGTCGCGCTGCAACAGTCCGGTCAATGCCGTTCCGGCAAATCCGCCACCCGCCTGCCAGAGAAACTCGCGTCGGGTCCGGCCACAGAAATTGGATGTCATGGTTGAGCTCCAGATCATTTTTCGAGGGAAGGCGATTTCGCGTTCCCGGTTTTGTCGATGAATTCTTACAAGTCAGTGGGAATGTTCTCCCTCAATCCAGGTACATGAACTCATTCAAGTTCAGCACCATCAGACAGAACTGGTCCAGGGCCTGCTCTGGTGTTTTTCCGTGCTTCGTTTTCAGGGCGTCGATCAGTTTCAAGCCGCGATCGACCAAGGCCGAATCGGGGTCGCGGCACAGGGCCAGGCGGAAGCCGAGGATCGCCTGCTTTCGGACATCGTCCCCAGCTTCCCTTCTCAGCCGTCTGGCAAATTCGGCGGCCTGATCATTCAGGAACTTGCTGTTCAACATCGCCAGGGCCTGAGTCGGTTGAGTCGTCACAAAACGGGCCGCACAACTGCTGTCGGTATCCGCGAAATCGAAGTCCGACAGGATGGGCAGAACCAGGGAACGCTTCACATGAACGTAGATGCTGCGGCGAGCCTGTTCTTCAGGAGATGACTTCCCCCAGCCAGACCCCGGGTTGGACTGCCCGGCTTTCACTTCATCCGAGATTTCCGGGTAGACCCCCGGCCCGTACATCGCGAGATTCAACCGGCCATCGACGGCCAGGACCGAATCCCGCAACTCTTCGGCACTCAGCCGGCGCATGTCATATCGCCAGAACAGATGATTCAACGGGTCCACCGCATGAGCGGTCGCATTCGGCTGCGACGACATCCGATACGTACTTGACATGACGATCCGTTTGTGGAGCGATTTCAGCTTCCAGCCCCCGTGAGTCAGGCTGCTGGCCAGCCAGTCGAGCAGTTCAGGATGCGTGGGGGTATCACCCAGCAGTCCGAAATTGTTCGGAGACCGAACGATGCCTCGACCGAAGTGATGCTGCCAGACTCGATTGGCCATCACTCGCGCCGTCAGCCGGTTGTCGGGTGACGCGATCCAGTTTGCCAGGGCGAGGCGTCGACCAGAGGTTTTCGATTCTGCCACTGGAGCCGGAATCGCCGCTTTGCCACCGCCCAAAGGTGACAGGAACGCCGGAACGACCTTTTCTCCTTGCGACTGCGGGTTGCCTCGTTTCAGGAGGAACGTGTCTGCGGGATTGGGCCCTGTTTCGGTGACGCATAATGCGAAACTGGCGGCGGGCCTGTCTCGTTTCAAAGCTTCCAAGTCTGCCGCCAGCGTGGTGTATTCCTTGTGGCGTTCCGCTCCCAGGAGGCTCGGGCCCGATGTGCGCATCAGGGCGACAAAGTCGCGTCGTTTTCCGCGTCGATCCGCCAACTTCAAACCATCTTCCGTCATGGCGGACAGATAACGCTGCTCGAATCCCGGACCGGACCATTTGACGATCAGTTCCTTCGCTCCGCTGGGACCCTGGAAGTAATCCAGGCGGACGGGAACCCGTCCCTGCTTCAGAGTGACCTTGGCCAGTTGAGGCTTGCCGGTCCCGTGGATCCCGTCGTACAGAATGATTTGCTTACCATCCACGGTCAGCCGCGAACCATCGTCCGAATCGACGATGAATGTGTATTCGCCATCGGCCGGCACCTTTAAAGTTCCGACGAAGACAAATCCAAATGAAAACTCGCGCGTGGCCGGCGTGATGTCGAAATAGGGCCGTTCCAGTCTGGCGACGGTTTCCGGCTTCAAGACGTCAAAATCGGGCAGCTTCTGCCAGGTATCCCGGTAAAAGCGGTATTCAAGCTCATCCAAATCGGGATGATCCAGGTCCTGATCCTGCTTCGAGAGCCGATCGCGAAATTCCTGCTCGAAGGCGGTGACCCTGGCCTGAAGGGCATCCAGCTTTTCTCGATGCTGCCGGACAGCAGCATCATGCGCGGCCCGGGCATCCTCGGTCTCAAAGATCGGACGTTCGACATTGGGATTCGGATTGCCGTTGGGAGTTACTCCCTGGAAGAAGGCGAGCATGCTGTAATAGTCGGCCTGCGTGATCGGATCGATCTTGTGATCATGACATCGGGCACAATTGACGGTCAGCCCCAGGAATGCCTGACTGGTGGTGGTGATGATGTCATCGAACCCGTCGTACAGGGCCAGCAGGCGGTCGGCGGGTTCGTCATCCCACTGCCCCAGCCGGTAAAAACCGGTCGCGATAATTCCATCCGACTTCGTCTCGGGCAGTTCGTCACCCGCCAATTGCTCCTTGACGAACTGGTCGTACGGCTTGTCCGTGTTGAACGCGCGAATGACATAATCGCGATACCGCCAGGCGTTGGGCTTGGGGCCATCACGTTCGAAGCTGTTGGTATCTGCATACCGGACCACATCCAGCCAGTGACGCGCCCATTGTTCTCCATACCTTTCGGACTGCAGCAGGCGGTCAACCACCTTTTCATACGCGTCGGGTGAGTTGTCTGCGAGGAAACTGTCGACTTCGGCCGGGGTCGGCGGCAATCCCGTCAGATCGTATGTGACGCGACGCAGCAGTGCCGTCTTACCGGCCGGCGGATTTGGCGTGAGTCCATTTTGTTCGAGTTTCCGCAGGATGAAGGCATCGATCGGATTGGTTACCCACTGCGGATTCTTCACGGCCGGCGGCTGCTGGACAACGGGAGCGACGAAGGCCCAGTGCTCTTTCCATTCGGCACCCTGCTCAATCCAGCGCTTCAGTAGATCGGTTTGAGCGTCGGACAGGCGCGGTCCTTCGGGCGGCATCTGTTCGGTTTCGTCCGTGGACAGGACCCGCCGCAGCAACTCGCTCTGTTCGATATTCTTCGGAACGATGGCGTGCTTGCCGGACTCCAGCTTCTCGAACGCCAGTTTCCCCTGATTCAAACGCAATCCCCCTTCCGCCTTGTCGGGACCATGGCAGGCGTAGCAGCGTTTGGCGAGAATCGGCTGGATCTGGCGTCCGAAATCGACTGTTTCGGACTGAGCCAACACCCCATGCGGGGCGAGGATCAGCAAAGCAATCACGAAAGCGGCAAGTCGTAACATCGTGGCAGGCTCGTGGGAGGAGGCGAAGGTTGTGAAAATCGATTCCACAGATCAACTCTTATACGTTACATTCTACGCGATCCGATTGCAGCCCGTGGTAAAAGGGGGCTGACCCTTTGGAGGGCAATCGTATCACCTTGAAAATCACATGCCCGGAGAGGGTCAGACCCCTTTTACCACGGGCTGCTTGACATCTCCATGAGCCGATCCGACCACAACCTATCTGAAACCGACATCCGGCCACCCAATGCCGAGTTAACGATGGTCCGGGCGGATGCGGCTGATTTGCGGGAATGGCTGGCAAAAGCCCCGGTATGTTCGGCCCTGACCCATCATCAAATCCGACATTTGGCGGTCGCGCGGATGCCATCGCCGTTTGAAATTGTCCGGACCAAGCTGGGGGGGAGCTATTTTCTGGCGTGTTTTGGCGGGGAAGGACGAGTGCTCGTCGACGGCCGGTGGACTCGCTGTCGTCCCGGCCACGCGGTACTACTGCCTCCCGGGACACTCCAGGCGTTCCAGACGACTCCCGACCGGACCTGGGATTTCTGCTGGGTTCGGTACCAGGAACCCGCGGGCCGGAAACCCCTGGCAACTGCTCGAACACCGATTGTGGCGAAGTACGATGCCGAACCGTTGCGTTTGGCGATCCTGGGCCTGCATCACGAATCGAGCACGGTGAACGGATCGGCGGCGATCAACCGCTGGGTGGACCTGATCCACCATTACGTCTTGCGGTTCGCGGAACCCGCCCGCCACGATCCGCGACTCTGGCAACTGTGGGGGCAGGTGTCCGCATCGCCAGGATCACCCTGGACAAGCGCGGAGATGGCCCGGTTGGTCCACTTGAGTGAAAAGCAGTTGCAGCGGCTCTGCCAGCGCGAACTCGGTCGCAGCCCGCGCCAGCAACTCATCTGGTTGCGGATGAGTCGCGCGGCAGAACTGTTGTTGCAGGGAGGGGCGAAGATTGAATCCATCGCGACGCAGGTGGGCTATCAGAATCCCTTCGTGTTTTCGACCACATTCAAGCGAGTCATGGGTTGGTCGCCGTCGGAATACCCCGGCCGAAAGTAGCTGGTTCCGCGCCGCTCGGCGCGGGTCTCCCGACCCCGTCGAAACCGCAGACCGAAGGTCCGCCTGGTTTTGGCTGATCTTCAATACCATCCTGTCACCCAAACAAAAAAGCAGGGAGACCTGGCGGTCGAGCGCTTCGGCGGGGTCGGGAGACCCGCGCCGAGCCGAGGGAGACCCGCGCCGAGCCGAGTCGGTCGCTAGAATGTGGCGCGGCACTGTCCTCATTAGAGTTTCGAGCGAAACACTGTTTCACAGGTGTGCATTATCACTCCCGGAGCGACGTTGAGTACCACCAGCAGCGCCACAAACGGCGAAAGTATGGCAACTTCGAGCGTGTTCAGGTCGGTGCCTGCGAGGTTTATCCGGCTGCGACAGGCCGCTTCCGGGGAGTCCGTCCGCAAACGTGCAAAGATGCGGATGCTGGCTGATGCCTGCGCGATCAAGGCGACGGATTCTCCCGCGATCAGCCAGACGCGGGCTCCCGCCGGATTGGAATGTTGCAGGTAAAGAGCTGCGAACCCGGTCGCTGCTGGAATCCCCGCCCAGCCCAGGAACAGGATCGCCAGGGCCGTGGCAAGTCGTGGCGAGTGACTCATCAGGTTTGGCAGGTGATCCAGATCACTGGTGCCAAATCGGGACTCCAAGACCTGTACCAGCAGCATTCCGAGAGCAACGGTCAGCCCGTGTGCCAGAATCAAGAGCCACGCCCCTCGACTTCCATCGCGAGTTTGAAAACTCAGGCCGATGCACGTCAGACAGAGCATCGTACACGACAACGAGATCACCAGCCGCTTGATATCGGTTTTGGACAGCGCCATCAGGCCGGATTGCAAGGCTCCGAGCATTGCCAGCATCCCCAAGACGCCGCCCAGCACAGGATTGTTCTGGCCGAAGACCGGCATTCCCAGGCGCAACCAGCCATTGAATGCGATCAGCGGAAACGCCACGGCTATCACGGCCGAAATCCCAGTGGGCGCTGTCAACACCGTCGAACGGTACCACTCGTGAAAGGGGAAGACCGGCAGGCGGATCAGGAATCCGGCCGTCAACAGCACTGCTCCCCAGGAGCCCAGATCGTTCCACAGATGCAATGCCGTTTCGCTGCGGGCCAGTGATTGTCGCAGGTTTTCGGCCAGCGCTGCCGTATCCAACTGGACCGGTCCCCGATGGACCACCAGGTCCGAAATCATCCATGGCTGCGACACGGCCAGCAAGGTGACGCCCAGGAGTGAAATGCTGCAACCGACAAATTGCCACAGCCACCAGCTTCCCGCGGCAGTCCGTCGACCGTCATCGCCGGACGCACCAACCAGCAGGTGCAGTGGCAGCAGAGCCAGCTCCACGAAGAGAATGGCGGTGATCGCATCTGTACTGTAGATGGATGCCAGCAGCAACGTCTGGCTGGTCAGCAGTCCCACGCAGTATTTCGGAAATGCCGCCGCCTCAACTCGTCCCGGACACCACAGAATCGCCCACACGGTCAGTGACAACAGCAACGCCGACCAGGCCGACAGGCCCTCGTGACCGAACGCCAGGCGAACGCGGAATCCGCGTGGAGCACGTTCCAGAACGTGATCTGAACCGGAAGATTCGGTCAGCCAGGTGATCCCCGGTTCAATGTGTTGGGGCCGGGCCGCAGCGGAATCCGTGGGATCGCCGGGCAGCGACCAAACGGTCGCGGCAGCCAGCAGCAATGCCACGGTCGCGTTCGACAGGGCCATCGGCCGGGCCAGTGCAGAATTCCAACGCGACAGGACCAGAATCGTCGCAACCCCGATCAGGGGTGAGATCGTGGTCAGCAGCGGCAACACTTCGACAGCCAGGCGGGGCCACTGCATTTCACGGGATCCAACGAAGGCGACAGACGGTGATTCAGGTTTCGTCGAGCGGTCAGGCAGACCGTGTCGGGATCGTCAAGCCAAGTTGTGAACGGATGTCGGCCTGGATTTCGTCGGCGGTCTTGCAGCCATCGGTCTGGATGACCAGTTCCTTGCGGCCGAATAAATCCAGGATCGGTTCCGTCTTGGTGCGGTAATCCTGCAGTCGCTGTCGCAGCCCGTGCTCGTTGTCGTCGCTGCGCAGGACAAGTTTGCCGCCACAAACGTCACAGGTGTCGGGTTGGGCAGGTCGGTGGTGGATCAGGTTGTAATCGAGTCCACACTGGCTGCACAGCCGGCGGGCCAGCACTCGTTCGAAGACGACTTCATCGGGAACATCAATGTGAATCACGGCGTCGATGTCATAGCTCTCCAGAAAGAACTCGGCCTGGGTTCCGGTTCGTGGAAAGCCATCCAGGATGAATCCAAAATTCCAGTCGTGCTGCCCCAGGCGTTCGCGAATGATTTCTTCCACGGTTTCATCATTGACCATCTGGCCCGCGGCGATCAAGCGCTTGATCCGGGCTCCCAGCTTGGTATGTGACTGAATGTGCCAGCGAAAGATATCTCCCACGCAGATATGGACCAGGTCGAAGTCCTGTTTGAGTCGTTTGGCCTGGGTTCCCTTGCCACATCCCTGAGCTCCCATAATCACAAACTTGCGCATAATGCCTTTCAATCAGTGAAGCCGGTCAAGACCGTGTGGAATCCATAGTGTCGAGTGTCGGCGGTTCGAGGTGCATCCTTGAGGTCAGAACCGACTCCCGCTTACTGGTTGCGTCGGCGCTGGCCCAAACGCACTTGCTTTGTGAGCCGCAAGGCGCTAGCCGCGGGTGCGATTTTCAATCGTATTCGCAGAACCGGTTGCTAGCGCCTTGCCGCTCACTTTGCGAATCCGAAGTGTCAGCCATTGGCCTCGGCCCGCAGTCTACCACTGTCAGGTCTGTGCTGGCGAGTCGAGCGTGTGCCCGTTGCGGCGCGTTCGACTGGCAGGGCTGCATCCGGAATAGGCAGTGGTGGCGTTCTTCAGGCATTTTTGCGGACCTTTTTCTCCCGCATTTGCCTGAAAACTAGGGATTTCTGTTTTCCTCTCAAAATCGGCTGAAAATCCGGGCACGCGAGTTGCGTTTCGGGAAATCCCAATCGCACGAACATTGGATCGTCGTGGTGGCAGAGACATTGTGCGCCCGCAGGAACGACGGAACGGATGTACTGAGATCGTTACCGGAGCGCTTTCCTCGACATGTGGACAGGGAACGTCTGTGGAAATCCAGCGGGAAGAAATCAATTGAAAGGAACAATCGAAATGTGGCGTATGTGGGCGCTCGCATCACTGGTGGGAATGGTGCTGTTGACTGGAGGTTCAGGACCAGCGTCGGCTCAAGACAAGCCGACTACGGAGACTCCAGCGGTCGCACCAGCGGCTGATGAAAAACAGGAGGCTGCTGCTCCTGACAAACCGGCCGACGAGAAAGCCGCTGAAGTCACGTACGACATTCCATCGGATGTGGATCTGGCGTATAGCGTCGACAACCTGCTGCTGTTCCTGATGGCCGTGTTGGTGATTTTCATGCAGGCGGGCTTCGCACTCGTCGAAGTGGGACTCAACTCAGCCAAGAATGCCGTGAACATTCTCTTCAAGAACACCGCGGATTTTTGCCTGGGTGTCCTGATGTTCTGGATGGTCGGGTATGCGTTGATGTATCCAGGCCCGGAATACGCTGGAAAGTACTTTGGTTTCCATCAGAAGGACTTCGAAGCGGCTGTGTCGGCTGACGACATCAAGGCCGGCTTCAGCACTGCTCCGGGCACGTTGCGAACCCTGCATCCACAAGCCGACTTCCTGTTTCAAGCCGCCTTCTGTGCGACGGCAGCAACGATCGTTTCCGGTTCGGTGGCGGGCCGTCTGAAGTTCAGTTCGTACCTCATTTACACGCTGATCCTGACCGGGTTGGTTTATCCCATCGGCGGGTTCTGGAAATGGGGCGGAGGTTGGCTGGGAGCCATGGGCTTCCATGATTTTGCCGGATCCATCGTCGTGCATGCGTGCGGCGGCTTTGCCGGCCTTGCCGGGGCGATCGCCCTGGGTCCCCGCATCGGTCGCTATACGGCGGACGGGAAATCCAAGCCGATTCCCGGCCACAACCTGGCATACGCGACGCTGGGTGTGTTTGTCCTGCTGATTGGGTGGTACGGATTTAATCCCGGCAGTCAACTGGCATTCGCGGGAACTTCCAACCTGAATCTCGTCGTTACGATTGCCGTCAACACCACGTTGGCAGGTTGCATCGGCGGTGTCGTCGCGACGGCACTCAGTTGGCTGGTCTTCAAGAAGCCGGATCTGACCATGTGTCTGAACGGCATCCTGGCGGGCCTGGTGGGAATCACCGCAAATTGCGATTGTGTGACGAACAAAGAAGCGCTCATCATTGGAGGAGTGGCGGGTGTTTTTGTTATGGTCGCGATCATTGCACTCGACAAGTTGTGTATCGATGATCCGGTCGGCGCCTTTCCGGTTCACGGAGTGTGCGGCATGTGGGGTGGCATCGCCACTGGCTTTTTTGGCACGGACAAAGTCCTGACGACTCAGATCATCGGATCCATCGCCATCCCTGCCTTTTCGTTCGTCGTGATGTGCGTGGTGTTCTTCGGCCTGAAGGCGATCGGACAACTGCGGGTCTCGAAGCAGGAGGAAATCGAAGGCCTGGACATCCACGAACATGGGATGCCATGCTACGGAGCCGACGTCGCCTGATTGCGACCGTCGAATCTCGTTTGCAATCGCCAGCCCGGTTCCCGACGAACCGGGCTGGTTGCTTTTCATCAACGGTTGATCCATGCCGTGAGCGGCAGGGCGCCAGCGCGTTGGCACTGATAGTGTGAGCAGCAAGGCACTAGCCGCGGGTGCATTTTCAATGAGATCGAAGACCACCTCAGCACGTTGTGTGGCGATTCCGCATCCTTGTATTGATGGTATCAAATGATACTATCAATACATGTCGCCTCCGTTCGAAATCTCATCACTCGCCATTCAACTTCTCGCCGACATCGAACGATTGTTGGGGCGTTATGAAGGGTTGCGTCATCCCCGCCCGGCTCCGCAATTGCGTCGATCATTGCGAGTGAAAACCGTGCAGGGCAGTGTCGCGATCGAAGGGAATTCGCTCGCTGAAGACCAGATTACGGCCCTGATCGAAGGGAAACGTGTCGTTGGGCCGCCGCGAGAAATCCTGGAGGTAAAAAATGTACTCGCTGCCTACCAGCATCTAACCGATTGGCGACCCGAACGACGAACGGATCTGCTGAAAGCGCATGGCAAGCTGATGGCCGGACTATTGGACGACGCGGGTCAGTGGCGGCGCGGAGCCGTGGGTGTTGTCCAGGGACCGGACGTCATTCATGTCGCACCACCCGCGGATCGAGTCCCCTTTCTCGTGCAGGACATTCTCCTGTTTCTGCAAAGTGACAAACAGACGCATCCGATCGTTAAAGCGGCTGTGATGCACTACGAATTGGAATTCATCCATCCCTTTGAGGATGGCAACGGGAGAATCGGTCGCCTCTGGCATACCCTGGTCCTCAGCCGTTATCATCCCGTCTTCGAGTACGTACCGATCGAATCCGTGATCCGAGACCGTCAGGTCGAATACTACGCGGTCCTTGGCCAATGCGACCGTGCCGGCAACTCAACCCTTTTCATCGAGTTCTCTTTGACGGCAACGCGCGATGCGCTGGCCGCGACTCTCAATCAACTTGCCCCCGCCCCAGTCACTGCGGCCGACCGGTTGACGACAGCCCAACAGCACTTTGGCACCCAGTCGTTTTCTCGCAAGGACTACCTCACCCTGCTGCAGGGCCTGTCCACAGCCACCGCCAGCCGGGATCTCAAGCAGGCCGCTGACGAGGGGCGTTTGCAAAGGACGGGCGACAAATCCCGCACCCGCTATCAATTCCGGGTTGGGTGACCAAAGGTTGCCATTATTGACTCGTTGACGCAGCTACGCCGACCAGCACTGGCTGCCTCCATCGACTCGCAGGACTTGTCCAGTCACGAAATCTCCCAGTGGGCCGGCGAAGAATTCAACAACACGCGCCACTTCGTCAACCAGGGCGATCCGGTCCAGCGTCCCCTCCGAGACGAGTCGCTCGCCGGGGACGTGACGGGTTCCCAGGAAGCGACCGGTGCGGGTATCTCCCGGGGCCAGGCTGTTGACGGTGACATTGTAGGGGCGCAGTTGAACCGCCAGGCACCGGGTGTATTCCACAACCGCTGCCTTAGCGGTCGAGTAGATAACGCTGGTTTCACTCCCTTTGAACGCGGCGATGGAACTGATCGTGATGATCCGACCTGCCTTCCGCTCCATCATTCCACGGGCTGTTTGCTGGCAGATCAGGATCGTGCTGAGCAGGTTGCGATCCAGCACCGCCTTGACGTCGATTTCCTTGACCATGACTGCATCGTTCGGGTTGGGCTTGCCGCCAGCCGCAGCCACGTCGCCGCCGGCATTGTGGACCAATACACTGACAGGCCCCAGTTCGGCCTCGGCTGTTTTCACGACGCGCTCGACATCGGCGCTGATTGTCAGATCCCCCAGAACCCGGATGGTGCGGACACCGTATTGCTCAGCGATCTGCTTTGCGACCTCGGTCAGGGTTGTCCCTTCCCCATATTCGGCCGGCCCATTTTCCCGCATCCCATGCACAACGATGTCGCATCCCATGGCTGCCAGTCGCTCGGCGAATGCGCGACCCAAACCTCGTCCGGCTCCGGTGACGAGTCCAACTTGTCCTGCCAATGGCTTTTCCAAGATAGCTGTGTCCTGCTGGGGTGAAGTTTCGTGGTTCTGATGCGAACTTTTCTGGCAAAGTTGGTGGAGTTACCAAGCGTCCCGGCGATGAAGATTACGGATTCGTAATGATCTGGCGAGATCCCGCAACCTGGCCGGGTGGATTGTGTTCGGTATTGTGGATGCCAATCAAGTCCAAATCGAATTTGCCGCGCGGAGCGTGGCGGCGGGTCTGGTTTAAGCGTGATGACTTGCATTTTCAGGGTACAGGCTTAATACTTCTGCCCCCGTTCTGAATGGAACGGACGATCCGCCGGGTCGCGCGCACCCCTCCATCAGGTGCGTGGAAACATGTCCCTCTACGTTTCAACCGATGAAACGGATTCCGAAGGTGATCGGAATCACCAACTGAGGCCTGTCCATGAGTGCATTGAACAAGACTGAGATCAAGAAGCTTCGTAAGAAGCGACAGCGTTTGAAGAAGAAACTGCGTTGCCGCTTCTGCCCCCACGGATGCGACAAGTCGCCCCATCCGATTTTTGTGGATTACAAAGATCTGAAGACGTTGCGATCGATGATCGACCGTGAAGGAAACATGCTGGCCCGCCGCAAGACCGGCAATTGTGCCAAGTTCCAGCGGGCCGTACGTGAGGCGATCCTGCGGGCCCGCTTCATCGGCCTGCTGCCGTACGTCTCGGAAGAATGATCTGGCTCAGCCAGTTGCTCAGCCCGGCCATTGCCGGGCTGTTTGCGTTTAGTGGACGCCATCATGTGGGTCAAGATTTGCGGGATTCGAGACGAGGTGACGGCCGACCAGGTTTGTCGGCTGGCTCCCGATGCCATCGGACTCAATTTTTATTCCAAGTCGCCGCGCTGCGTCGCGCGTGATGTCGCGGTTCGCATTGCGGCGATTTCAGGTGAGCGGATCCAGCGGGTCGGTGTGTTTGTCAATCAGACTGTGGATGAGATTGAGGACCTTGTGATCGCCTGTCGGCTGACGGCGGTGCAACTGCATGGGGACGAGACTGCGTCACAGGTTGCGGAGGTTGTGGGACGATTGCCCGGACTGCCGCTCTATCGGGCTTGGCGCATGGCTGGCGATTCGGTGGATGACCTGGCGATCCATTTGCGGGATTGTCGGTCGCTGGGGGTTATTCCCGCCGGATGCCTGATTGATTCGCGGGTACAGGGGGCATTTGGCGGAACGGGACATGCCGTGCCGTGGGACGCCTTGGCCCGAAGCTATGATCCCGGATGGCCTGCGATGATCCTGGCGGGCGGGTTGACGCCGGAAAACGTTGCCAGCGCCATTCGCATTGTGCGACCCTGGGGTGTTGACGTCGCCAGCGGGGTCGAAGCCGCCCCAGGCGTCAAAGACCTGGATCTGGTTCGGCAGTTTATTGAGCACGCCCGAACGACTTCAGCCGGGTGAGTACGCCACCGGATTCCGTTTCCCCCTCGGCGGTCTTGACGACCCCTTCTTCATACACCCGCGTCGTCAGTTCATCCAGCATTGGTTCGTAGGACCAGCAGCGCGCGGTCCAGTGTCGATTGCGGTGCACTTCCAGGCGGGATTCCGGATCGTGCGGCTTACCGCGTTCGTCGAAGAATCCATGCGACTTCAATTCGTCCAGGATTCGATCCAGTTCGGACTTGGGAAGATCCAGTTCCGAATACGTTTCACCGGGTTGCAGGGGGGGAGGCGGCCGGTAGAACCAGCGTTCGCGCAGCGTGGATTGTCGCTCGATTCGTGAATCGATTCTCTGTTCCAGTTGTTCGCCCCAGGATTCTCGCTCGCATTCATGTCCGCATTCGACCGGCATGAAATGCAACGTCACGCGGGCATAATCAGGACTGCCATTCGGGTGCGGACATTCGATCCGCAATTCGGTTTTCGACCAGCAGACATTCTGGAATGACGGGGCATCGGAGGAGACCTGTGCGGCCGTTTGGACAATCTCTGACCCGGCCGTGCGGGGATTTCCCGGACTCACCGAAAACAGCGGGCCCGAGGCCGGATGAGCGCGATAAATGATCTCCAGCCGCTCCACACTCGATGGCGAGTGACGGGTCAATTGAAGGGCCGAACTGCGGCAGGATGCAAGCACAACGGGCGCCAACGCCATCAAAATGGTAAAAGACTTCAGCAAGGAGTTTTGGAACTTCATGGATGAGTCTGGCCGGGCTGTCGCGGGGGTCCCGCTGAGATTGATAACGACTGTGATCCGGGCCTCCCCGTACGGAATACACGTTACAATGAGAATTCCGGGAGTGGACCGTTTCAGCGGTATCGGCATCAAAGTCGTTCGCCCGCAGTTTTCACGGGGCAGGCCGCAGAGTTGAACAATTGGGACGGTCGCAACGGACCGAACTGGGAAATGGCTGCCGAATTTCGAGACTTTCAACAAACTTGCTCGGATATACCGTTGAAATCGAGACTTGCATTCCGTCTACAGGTCCGTGCGGCGATCCAGTCGATAACTGACTGACTGCCCGTCCACCCGAAGTGATCACGGGGTCACCTGTTCATTCCGTTAGACACGCTGAAAATCTCACGGTTTTCAAAGTTTTGATTGATCGACCCTTTGACCAATGCTTAGAATCAGGCAGACTGTCTGATGACAGCCCTGAAATCACTTTCCCAAAGATTTGGCAATTCCTGTTTTTATCGCTGGCAAGTGCGAGCTGCAGTCAGGAAAACTCTGCGAAAAGGAACATCTGATGGTCCGTCGTTCGTCCGCAACCCTGTTCGCCTGTTGCCTCGCCTGCCTGGGATTGGCGTTGTCATTGGGGACCCCCTCCGAAGTCCAAGCCGTCAACAAGAAGTCCACGGGCAAAAAGACCTCCGCCAAAAAGCCGATTACGAACCCGAAATTCGACCCCAGTGGCGAAGAAGTCGATTTGTTTGAAGCGATGGAAGCCGGCCAGGTCGATGCCAAAATGATCCCCAAAGACGCTTTGGGGGGGACCGTATTCATCGAAAACCTGACCGACAAGCCCCTGAATGTCAAAGTGCCTGAAGCCGTGATTGGTATCCCCATGAACGCCCAGATGGGTATGGGGGGGATGGGCATGGGCGGCATGGGTGGCATGGGTGGCATGGGCGGCATGGGCGGCATGGGCGGTATGGGCGGCGGCCAGCAGATGATGGGTGGCGGCATGGGTGGCGGCATGGGTGGTATGGGCGGTGGCATGGGCGGCATGGGAGGCGGGATGGGTGGCATGGGCGGCGGCGGCGGTGGATTCTTCTCGATTCCGCCAGAACGTGTCGTTGCCGTGAAGTTCAACTCCGTCTGCCTGCAGCATGGGCGACCCGATCCAACCGCGGCGAACCGATATCGTCTGATCCCGGTCGCCCGCGTCAGCAAGGATCCCGTTCTGTATGAATTGCTGTCGACCGTGGGGAGTGGCAAGGTCGATCCTCAGGCTGCTCAGGCGGCCGCCTGGACGATTTCCGACAAGATGAGCTTCCAGCAATTGGCTGCAAAGTCGGTTGAGCATCTGGGCGGTCAACCTTCGACCCCATACTTTACACCACAGCAATTGATGGGCGCCCAGCAGTTGCTGGCATATGCCGTCGAGCGCTCTGCCAACCGCAAGGAAGATGCTCCATCGGCCAAACAGGAAGAACCGCGAACGGCACGGGCAGAAGCAGCCAAGTAGTCCTCCTGTTGCTCAATTGAATCGATCCGCGGGCTCGCCATTGCCATGGCGGGCCCGCTATCATTTGCGGGGCGGACAAACGGAATTTGGAAGTGAGTCTTTCGATGCTGGATTCTGGACACGCTTGGATGTTTCCATGGAAGGCGTTTCGCCTGTCGTGCGTGGGAACAGTGGTGGGACTGGGGGTCTCGATTTCGATGGAGCTCCAAGCGACCGAGCCAGGGAAGATCCCACCGGCTGCCAAGAAAGACGTGGATTTCGTGAAGGAGATCCAGCCGTTGTTTCGTGACACCTGCCATAAGTGTCACGGTTCGTCGCGCAAAGAGGCCGGGTTGCGACTTGATCGCAGGGATGATGCCTTGAATGGCGGCGACAGTGGTCCGTTGTTTGTCGTGGGAAAAAGCGCAGAGAGCCTGTTGATCAAGTATGTGGCGGGCGTCGATCCGGATGTGGTGATGCCACCCGAGGGCGAACGACTTTCGGATGAACAGATCGGCCTGATACGCGCGTGGATCGACCAGGGCGCCAAGTGGCCGAAGGATTGAATTACTCGATCGGTTCACGAGTTGAAAGTCGCGGCGAGAGGATTCGACGCGGCAGGGACGGTCGGTGTCGGTCCTGGAACTGTGCTGAAATGAAAAACGCGTGGGGTACATCCCACGCGTTTGGATCGGCATCAGAAGCCGCGTCTGCTAGAACCTCAATTCCGCCCCGACAGACAGGCCCTGGATGACCGAATCGGTGAATGTCGGCTTGAACAGGCCGCTGCCGCCGGTGCCCAGGTTGTAGCCGATCGAATCGTAGGGACGGGACAGCGAACCAGCCCACATCAGGTTGTACGCGACAAACACATGTGCATACTGCGAGATGTTGATTCGAGAATACACTTTCAGGTCCGCGATCGGTGCAAACACGGTTCCTTTCGTGTGATTGCTGGAATTGATCGGGGCATTGATTGTGGAGAGCGATGCACTGTACGAGTTCACGCCGAGCATGATCTTTGGTTCTGCTCCAAACGTCACCTTGGAGATGGTGGCTTCGGCTCGCACACCAAACTGAGGGCCGTACGAATTGTTGTTGCTCAGTGAATACGAAGCTCGATGTGCCGGAACGGTTGTGACTGGATTCGTGGTCGGGTCTGTCACCAGCGAAAAATCACCGAACTGCGAGAGGGATTCAAAGTAATTGAAGTACCGGAAGCCCAGCATCGGGCTGAACGTCAGAATGTCGCCGGTTCCCGCATTGGGTGCGTCCAGGATGTAGTTGGCTTCCGTGCCCCAGATGCTGGTTTGCATGATGGCGTCGTAGCTGGTGGTGTACAGCATGTTGCCGGGAATCCCAGCCACGGTGACCGGCTGACCAATAAAGGTTGCCGGGATCGCGAACAATACAGGGGGGACGGACAGCAGGTCGGCAGGGACTTCCTGCGTGATCAACGAGGTCCCATCCAGATGATTCTTGCGATTCTGCAGGATGAACGCCGACATTTCAAAGTTACCTGGTCCGACGGGAAGTCCCATCGTGGCGCGAAAGCCATTGATGTTCTTCAGTTGGAACTGATCCGTCGAAGGGACAATTGCCTGGGCGGGGTTGCCCGTCAGCGGATTGGAGTTAATCAGGTACGTGTTCGGAGCCAGGGGGAACTGCAACGTGGATGGAATGGGACTGGTTGGAGTACCGCCCAGCAGTACGTTTCCGGGCGAACTGGCTGTCCACAACAGGTACTCGCCCCGGTAGTACGAGTGCCGGAACAGGTTCTTCAACGCGGTCTCCAACGGAGAATCCTCGTGCATGAATCCCAAATCATCGGGAAGCTGCTCGTAGATCGTGTTGGATGGTCCCTGTGGAGGCATGGGATAGCCCGATCCTGGCGGCATCGGAGGTTGTCCCTGCCAGGCACCCTGAGGTGCCGGGCCATAGCCATACCCGCCTTGAGCGTGACAGAACCCCGGAATGAGGGCCGCCAGCACAAAGAGCGAACCAAGCGTCATTCGCCCGGACATGTTCGCGTTCCTGAAGGAGCAAAAAAACTCGTCAATGGTCCGTCACACTCGGTGTGTAGGACACGCGCAACCGTACCGACTTTGACGGTTGTAGTATGAGTATCGGTCGTGACGAGAGTATCTCTTGGGCAAATTCTGACAATCAAATCGGCTTCCGAAAGAATGTTCGACCGATTTTGACAGGGCGCATGCAGAGCCCGGACGCTCTACGGCATTTTTCGCAAGTGGCACTGCCGCCAGCAGTAACTGCTGACTGCTTGGAACCGCGATTCGATTTCGCGGACGCGGCTGACCGATGATGTCATCCACGTCCGGGATGCCCGTCGCATCTGCCGTCAACAGATCTGCAGCCCCTTCAGGCTGCAGATCGGGTTGACAGGATTGCCGCGATTACGGAACCGGGTTGCCATTGACGCTGATGGTTCCGTTGATCCCCGTGGTGGGGGATGAGAACCAGGGAGCGATGGACAGGAACTGGTTGTTGATCGAGATGCTGTTGTCGACCGTACCAAACAGATTCAAAGTTCCTGCGGTCACCGACAGGATATTGATACCAAACTCGTTGGCGAAGAAATTCCCCTGGTTGGTCAGGGCAATGGTATTGCCATTGATGTCGACCGTCGACGGCCCGGCCACGGTGGTGAATTGAATGGCCTGGTTATCCGAACCGGTCATGTTGATCGTATTGTTGAAGATACTGACGAACGAATTGGCCCCCAGATTGAATCTCATACCGTAATTGGCAACCGCTCCGAGGATGTTGTTGGGCTGGTTGGTGGTGAAGACGTTGCCAAAGTATCCATCCAGGCTTCCGATCTGAATGTTCGCCGGGCCGCCATTCGTCGTAACGTCCAGGCCCGTGGTTCCGTCGTTGGTCGGCGAGTTAAAGTTGTTGCCGGCAATCCGGAACACGGACGAATCGGTCGGGGATTGCAGGTTCAAGACCAGTCCCTCTGCATTCGTGATGCCATAGTTGAACGTATTGCCTTCGATTGTTCCGCGGGCCACCTGGCCATTCCAGTCGACGCGCATGTCAGACAGTGGCGTGCCTGGGGTGACCCCGTTGGCAACTGCGACCGAAATCTGGTTGTTGACAGCCGTCAGGTTCAGGATGGATCCGATGCCGCCAGATTCCGTTCGGATCAGCACACCATCATCCGTGGTCGGCGCAGTTCCGGCGGCCGCAGGGCCCCGATTCTCATTCACCCCGGCAGCGAACGCGGGCGTAAATGTGTGGACGATGGTGTTTCCAGCGGTTCCTCCTGCCCCGAGATTGACCGTGTAGGAGCCAAGAGTCGAGGCAGTGAACAGGACTTGCTGAGTGCCCGATGGCGAGGTCAGGCCGTTTCCAGTAATGGTGCTTCCCTGCATCGTAAAGATCGGAGCGACCGTCTGCAGTGTTCGGGTCGCCTGGGTGAGGGGCACCGCGACGGCGTAGACGTTGACGCCGAATTTGTCGTTACCTGTCACCTGATTGTTCAGGACAGTCAGGCTGGGTGTCGTGGCGAAGATCCCGTTCTGGTGGTTCCCAGTAACGTTCATGTCTCTAAACTGGACCGACTCGGAATTCAGGACGAAGATCCCGTCGAGGGTGGAACCTTGAATCAAACCGCCGCTGCCCAGAGCATTGCCGACCCCATTGACACTGAAAATCGTCGGGTGAACCGTGGTCGCATTCGTATTCACCTTGCTGCCCACTCCGACGTTGTTGGACAGGAAGATACCGTCCTCCACCGAGTTTCTGGAACTGACCGAAGTCAGACTGACACCGATGACCGAGTTCGAGATCGAAACGGCCGGACCACCCTGCGAAAAGATGTTTCCCGAGCCAATGCTCAGTCCGATTGCGGGAGCGACGCTCGTGGTGGTGATCACCGGAGGCTGAGTTCCGACGTTGTTGGCATATAGCGCGGTGCCATTGCCCACCAGACTGTTCTGATTGATATTCAGCAGTTGGATGGAGACGCTGGTCGGATTGTTGACGACATTCAAACCAGCGCCGCTGGAGATTGGCAGGGTCACCGGTCCCTGGGCCGCCAGGATGTTCAACGATCTGAACGTCGCGTCGCCTGCAATTCGTGGGGACAGGAGCGCGATCAGGTTGTCGTGGATGTCAACCGCTGAAAACAGGCTGCCTGTGGTGTTGGCGACTGTTGTATTGCCGCTGAACACAACCGAGTGATCGACATGGACAATCTGGATGCCGCGCTGACCACGATTGTCGATGCTCACGTCGCCGAAGGTGACCTGGCCTTGATTCGAAGCCGGCGTTGCCGCTCCGAACAGCGGGTTTCCGACGAGAATACTGTCCAGGGCGATCTGCTGGATGTTTGTGACACCCGAGGTTCGGAACGCTCCGGTGTTTGGTGATGTCAAACCAATCTGGATCCCGTTTCCACCGCCGCCAGTAATCTGGATCTGATTGGGACTGGAACTTGCCTGCAGTGCCAGGAACGACGCGTTTCCGGAACTACCCTCATAGTCGATCGCCGCCTGAACCGGGGCTCCATTGGCCGAGATCGAAACTGGTTCGAGGAACGAGACGTTCCCTGCGTTGTTCAGCATCGTCACGCCGCCCGCATTACGATTGGTGATTCGAATTCCAGGTGCCAATGTTCCATTCACAGGATTGGGAAGGAAGAATCGGACGTTGGAAATCAGGTTGGGAGTCACCGTGGAATCCGCCTGCAGGTTTTGAATGTGAATCGCATCGCTGGCGGGGTTGTCGATCCCGATGCCGCCAACAAAGTTGATTTGCCCCAGCCCCATCGCCGGTGTCAACGCGGTGGCGGCCGTGCCTTCGATGTCGATGGCGCGACCCGTTGTGTCGGCGCTGATGGCGGTGTTCAGAAGCGTCGCCGAATCGATCGTGACCTGCCCATCAATGTTGTTCAACAGAATCCCGCCGCCTGTTTTGGCGGCCACGGTGGCTGTGGCAAACGTTCCGTCGTTGATGTCGGATCCCGTCATGTCCACAACACCGCCACGCAGCAGTCCATCAATGAAGACTGCATGACCCGCGGTATTGTTAATGGCACTGCGTTTCAAGGTGAACGGCTCAGCACCAAACAGGAGTGTGCCGGTTCCACCCACAACATGCAGACTGTTGATGGAGGTGTTGACGTTTCCAACATTGTTGATCGTGGTGCCGAGCATCGTGACGGTACCTGTCAGATTGTTCAGGAAGACACCGTCGCCGCCGGCGAAATTAATGTCGTCCTGATTGACGCGCACGTTGGCGACCCCATCGCCGAAGACTCCGACGCCAGTCGGACCGCTGCTGGCAACAGTCGGGTCGCCGATCTGAAATCCGCTGAATTCGCTGGGAGCGAGCGTCGTTCCGCTCACGAGTGTGACGGCGTTACCGGTTTGATTGGAGAAGATCGGGCGATTGTTGAAATTGGTGGCACGGGGCAGCAGGATGTTGCCCAGTTGGGCGATTCGGACACGATGCTGGATCCCTTTCCCTTCACCCAGGATGCGGACGGTGGGGATTAATGTGGCCTGGTTGTCGGGGGCCGAACTGTACACGCTGTTGGCGTGGACATAGATGATGTTACCCGCCTGGTCGGCTGGATTTGGAATCACGGTGTTCAGGGCGGTCGTCGCCTGAGTCAGGGTCTGCCATGGATGTTCGACCGTACCATCCGCACCAGCCACCGGTGCATAGCTGGCAACGTGCTCGAAGAAGTACGGATTGTTGGTGAGCGGATTGATGGCCACCTTGCCGGCATCGATGAACGGAATCTCCGCCACGATGATGTTGTAATTGCGGCGGACCATTTCGGTCATGCGGTCGAAGGTCGTCTTGCGTTGATTTTCCGGCTGGCTGAATCCACCGTAGGTCCAGGTGGCACCAAACACGACGCTGGTGTTGAACACCTTGTCGTTCAGGACTTCCAGCTGAACATTCACATTCTGTACGACGTTCGCCTGGGCCCGGATTTTCCAGCCGGCGAATCCATCGGTGCTGCTGCCGTTATAATAGTACCAGCCGCCGAAGACCCGCAAATCGTGCCGCAACGGGACTCGGCCCGGAACCGGAATCCCCATTTCCCAGTCAACACCGCGCAGTGCATTGCCGTACGTGAGCTTGTTGTCGTACAGCAACCGGTGGTCTACAAATCGCTGACTTCCGTCGACCAGTTCCGTTCGCAGCAGGTGCTGAGTGGTGCCGTGAGGAATGTAGGCATTGGCCCGCATGTCCCACAGGCTTCCCAGGGACTCGAACCCGAAACCGACTTCACGAAACAGGGCCGTGCTCGAATTGTCGTAATCGTAGTAGGCGTTGGCACCCCAGATTCGGTCCCAGCGTTCGGAGTAATAGCGGATACCGCCCCCCAGATTCATACCCCAGCCATCCGAGGAGGCTCGGAATCCCCGGATCGAACCGAAGATCATGGCGTTGTTGATGAAGCCGTACGGCATGATTTCCATCGGTACGATGGTGTTCGTCCGCCCCACCGCAGGCCCGGTCATGACACCCGCCCGAACTAATGCACCGTAGGCTTGACCGGTTCGACCACTAAAGGTGTCGCCGAACATCAGGCCATCCTGGACGGCGTCGCCGAACTCGGTCTGGGCCGGATCGGGTACGGACCGCAGGTAATCCGGTTGGCGCTCCGGTTCCCCGTACTGAGCCCGAAAGACTTCAGAATCATCCCGAAAGATTTCGGGGCGGGGAAGCAGAAAGTCGGGGCTGTCCTGCCCGAGACCCGTCTGCGCAGAGAGCGCCAGTGCCAGGCTCAGGCCAAGCCCGAGCGTGGACTTCAAGACGGTAGGCGTTCGGGCAATAAGCCGCTGTATCGACACGTACATCGAGTCACCTCTGCGGTTGTTTAAGGACGCGGAGACACCGCGTCCGAAACCGGATGGGGGCGATCAAACCAGGGATGTGAATTGGGAGAAACGGACGACGGGTTGTAGCTTCCGGAAAAAAGCGGATCAATGCGAATCAAGACCGTCTGTCGCCATAACCCCCTGTTTTGGACGGTTTTCTTCGAAAAAAACGTGGTCGGCCAGCAGGCGATTTCAGGGAATCGGCACGACCTGCCGTTCCCAGCACCGAAACGGGGCCAAAACGCTCCCGAAGTCGTCGAACCAGCGATATCATTCCCTGCCGCAACGACGGAAGTCATCAATCGAGGAGTTTTCAGCGATGGCGGAACAGATCTATCTGGCAATTGATCTTGGGGCGGAAAGCGGTCGAGTCATGGCAGGCCTGTTCGACGGCCAGCAGGTTCGGCTTGAAGAACTGCACCGATTTCCCAACGGCCCCGTCCATATGGCCGACACAATGCGCTGGGATCTGCTGAGATTGTGGTCTGAGATCCAGTCCGGGCTTGCCAAGGCTGCCACGCGATTTGGTCAAAGCATCGTTTCTGTCGGCGTGGATACCTGGGGCGTCGACTTCGTGCTGCTGTCCAAGACCGGCGAAATGCTCGGCCAGGCGTATCATTACCGGGATCGCCGCACAACGGGTGTGCTGGAACAGACGTTTGGTCGGTTTCCCCGCAGCGAGATTTTCGCCAACACAGGGCTGCAGTTCATGGAAATCAATTCCCTGTACCAATTGGTTGCCATGAACCAGACGAACCGGCCACTCGTCGAACTGGCGGATCGCTTTCTGATGATTCCCGACTTCTTCCATTGGCTGCTGTCGGGCAGTCGTGTCGTGGAATTTACCAATGCCACGACGTCACAGATGTTCCACCCGATCCAGCGGACTTGGGCCTTTGACATGCTTCGACAATTGAATCTGCCGACCCAGATGTTCGGTGACGTCGTCGACCCGGGAACAAAACTGGGCACTTTGCGGGAAGAGGTCGCGCGGCGTGCCGGACTGCCCCGTTTGAATGTCGTGGCTCCCGCCACCCACGATACGGGGGCCGCCGTCGCGGCCGTCCCGACTGAGAACACCGGCCGGGCCAATTGGGCTTACGTCAGTTCCGGGACCTGGTCGCTGATGGGACTCGAACTGCCGCACGCGGTGCTGACGCAACGGGCACTGGACTTAAACGTCACCAACGAAGGGGGAATTGACGGGACGTATCGACTGCTGAAAAACATCATGGGTTTGTGGCTGGTGCAGGAGTGTCGGCGCTCATTTGAGCGAAACGGGACTCCCTATGATTACGGGCTGCTGGCTCAAGTGGCCCGCGATGCGCAGCCGTTTCGGGCGTTTGTGGACCCGGATGATCGAGCTTTCCTGGCACCGCAGGACATGCCCGAATCGATCCGCGAATGGTGTCGCCAGACGAATCAGGAAATCCCGGATTCCGAAGGAGGGATTATTCGATGCGCCCTGGAAAGTCTGGCAATGAAGTACCGAACCGTACTTGGCTGGCTGGAAGAGCTTTCCGGGGAGCGGGTGGAAGTCATTCATATTGTTGGTGGTGGGACACAAAATGAATTACTGAATCAGTTTACAGCAAATGCTACGGGGCGTCCGGTGGTGACCGGACCGATTGAAGCCACGGCATTGGGAAATATTCTCGTTCAGGCCAGGACCGCCGGTGCTGTCGGTTCCCTCCATGAAATGCGCTCTGTCGTACGTGCCTCGTCAAATATGAAACGGTATGAACCCCAAAACACCGCCGCCTGGAATGACGCATACACCCGGTTCCTGGCGGTCGTGAATTCGAGGTAAAACCGTCACTGACAAAATGAAACGACCGCAGGCCCCAACTTGCGGCCTGCGGTCGTGTTGTGTTTGCCGAAATAGCTGATCAGTAGGACTGACCTTCACCTTGGGAAGCATTGGTGCTTTGGATATCGCCCGTGGTATCACAGGTGTCGATATTGTCACGGAATTCTGTACCGCTGGAATAGCCGCCGCAGCCGAGGATTCCCTTCACACAGTACGTCTGGTTAAGGGCTCCGAAGGCAGATCCGACATCTTCCAGTTCATTGTTGATGTTCAAGGCGATCTCGGACAGGCCAACCACCATTCCAAGGACGGCAATGGTCGCGACCAGAACCAATTCTGCCGAAATAATGAAACCAGCTTCGTCGTTGATCAGGGCGGTCAGGAGATTCGTCATGGTGGTGTCCTTTCTGGGACTGCGAACAAGATTATGCGAGAAGGACCAGACTGCTTGGTCATCTCATTGAGCGTTGCGAGTTTTGTTTCTCACAGTGAACGAGGTGTAAAGCAGGTTGAATGCCAATTCCAAAATCGTGTTCAAAAGTCCGTTCAGTTTGCTTTTTTGTGTGATCACAAGGTGATTCCAGGTTGTCGTTTACGAAAAACTGCAGAGAATGCGTCAGGTTGCGGAATCGCAGGAATCCGCAGAAGGCCACCGTTGCCGAATGACCTCATCGAGCTGTCTGAGCCTGCAGGATCTGTGCAGTAACTCTATTGTCGATAATGGTTAGCAACGCGCGCCGACGGGCGCAGAGTGTGTGTTGCCAAAACACAACGATGTCGGCGGCAGCTCAAATGGCCGCAAAGAGCGAATGTGTGGACCAAATTCGCAGAAACCGCAGCCAAGTTCCTATACTCAGCCCGGTTCGCTTGACGCGCGGAGCCGAACTGGCATAATTCGCACTCGCCGGGGCATCATGCGGGTGTAACTCAGTTGGTAGAGTACCACGTTGCCAACGTGGTTGTCGTGGGTTCGAGTCCCATCACCCGCTTTCTTCCCCCTCGACGTGCCGGTTCCCCTGATTCAGGAAAGAGTTGCTCCGACGCGTTCACTGGTTTGAAGCGTCGCCAAGTGCTGATCTGAGGTTTCTTTTGGACAATCGTCCAAACCAAATCCCCCTTCTGCGACGCGACGCGGTCTGGCCCCCGGGGGGCAATTTAGCAATCTCTTAGCGAGGAACTGACTGTGACTGAGGAAACCGCCGTGGCGGACGTTGAAAAAGCGGGTGAGGAATCGGACCGATATCGATTGTCGATTGACGTCGATATCCAGAACGTCGGTCCCTGTAAAAAGCATGTTCGCGTCAAGGTGCCGCGTTCGGACATCGAACATTTCTCGACCGAAGCTGTCACGGAAATCGTCAAGACGGCGGCAGTTCCCGGATTTCGGGCCGGTCGCGTGCCAGCCGCTTTGGCCAAGTCCCGATTTAAAGAAGAAATCGCCGACTCTGTCCGCCAGCGGGTTTTAATGAGCAGCTTGGAACAATTGGCGGACGAGAATTCGCTCGATCCGATCAACGAGCCCGATTTTGATGTCGAAAGTCTCCGGATCCCCGAAGAAGGGGATTTTGAGTACGAGTTCGACGTGGAAGTTCGCCCTGAATTTGAAGTTCCCAACTACGGCGGACTGAAGATTCAGCGGCCGGCTCGCGAAGTGACTGGTGAAGACGTCACTGCGTATTTGAACCGGTTTATCGGCCAGTATGGCACGTTGGCGGTTCAAGAGACCCCGGCGGAACCCGGCGATTTTGTCACTGCCAGCATCGAGTTCACGAAGGATGGCGAGACGTTTCGAAAAATTCCGACGGTCGATCTGCAGTTGAAGCCGACGATCCGCTTCCGCGATGCCGAAATCACTGGCTTCGATCAATTGATGGCCGGCAGCACCCCGGGCGCTACGAAAACCGTCGACATCGTCGTCTCGAACGAAGCCGAACAGATCGAAATGCGTGGCGAAAAGCTGACGGCAACCATTGTGGTGTCGCAAGTCCGCCGTCAGCAACTGCCCGAGATGAACGGTGCTTTCTTCGAAAGAATCGGCTACTCCGACGAACAGGAGCTGCGGGACGAAATCGAAGGGATGCTGCAACGACAGGTGAAGTACGATCAACGTCAGGCCTGCCGACGTCAGGTTCTGGAGAAAATCACGGAATCGGCCACGTGGGAACTTCCTGAATCCCTGGTGAACAAGCAGACCGAAAACGCGCTGCGTCGAGAAATTCTGGAAATGCAGCAGGCTGGATTCACGACTCAGCAGATCCTGGCGCGTGAAAACGAACTGCGTCAGCAGTCGGTGACCAGTACGCGACAGGCGTTGAAAGAGCACTTCGTGCTGGATCGAATTGCGACCCAGGAAAAAATCGAAGTCACTCCGATCGACATCGAATCTGAAATCAACATGATGGCCGTTCAGCGCGGGGAAAGCCCCCGGCGTGTCCGCGCCCGCCTGCAAAAGAGCGGTGTCATCGAGAATCTGGAAGCTCAGATTCGCGAACGCAAGGCTGTCGATTTCATCCTGGCGACGGCTCAGTTTGAAGACGTGGAAGTTCCGAAGTCGGCCGCAAATGACGACGTTCAGGCCCTGTCCCTGTCCGTTTGCGGGATGTCTTCGCTGATGGTCGAACCGACCGAAGATTCTGACGACGACGAGTGATCTGGATCGGCC
This sequence comes from Planctomycetota bacterium, assembly GCA_018242525.1. Lineage (GTDB taxonomy): Bacteria > Planctomycetota > Planctomycetia > Planctomycetales > Planctomycetaceae > Schlesneria. Next base: position 88,464 of record JAFEBS010000063.1, read on the forward strand.
TGGACGTAAAATGCGTCTGCCGAACGACGATCGGAAGAGAATTGAGGACAGCCGACTGCCAGCAGTCGGCTGTTTTCGTTGAGCGAACCCGACCGTCAGCCTTGTCTGGAATCGACTTGGCGCGTACTCTTCCCGCGAGCCTGCTCGTTTTGGGTTTCAGTCGGACCGTCCTTCCCAAGCAGGCATTTATCGGCCCTAGTGAGTTAAGGGATTCTGAATGCTGGATTCGCTGTCTCGTTCCTTCGCGCCCATGGCCAACGCAGCGCGGGATTATTCACGCCAGCGCCAGATGGGCATTGGCGACTTGCTGCTGGAGAATCGGATCGTGTTTCTGGACGGCCCGATTCATGATGCCAGCGCCAACGTGATTGTCATGAAGCTGCTGTATCTGCAATCCGAGAACAAGCATCAGGACGTTCACTTCTATATCAATTCGCCCGGCGGTTCCGTCACCGCGACGATGGCCATCTATGACACGATGCAATTCCTGCAGTGCAGTGTGGCCACCTATTGCGTCGGGATGGCCGCCAGCGGTGGAGCGATCCTGGTGGCTGGTGGCAGCAAGGGCAAGCGGTTCATCCTGCCGCATGCCAAGATGATGATTCACCAGCCGTTCGGGGAAGTTGGCGGGCAGGTCTCGGATATCGAAATCCAGGCCAAGGAAATCCTGGAAACTCGCGACGTCCTGAATCACATTCTGTCTGAACACACCGGTCAGCCGGTGGATGTGATCGCGAAGGATACGGGGCGTGACCGCTACCTGAGTGCCGCACAGTCCAAGGAATATGGCCTGGTGGATGAAATCCTGGTGAATTCCAGCAAGGCCAAGTCCTGATTCTTCTGGCCAGTGGCCGCGATCAGACCCCGATTGATTCCACTTCAACCATACGACAGTGAGCCCGCGATGACCTCTCTTGTTCCATTTGTCATTGAAAAAAGTGGCCGCGAAGAGCGGGCCATGGATATTTACAGCCGCCTGCTGCGGGACCGCATCATCCTTCTGGGAAGTGCGATCAACGACGACGTGGCCAACAGTATTGTGGCCCAGTTGCTGTATCTGCAGTTCGAGGACGGCAAGTCCGACATTCACCTGTACATCAACAGCCCCGGCGGATCGATCACGTCCGGCATGGCGATCTACGATACGATGCAGTTTGTCACCTGCGACGTCGCCACATATTGCCTGGGACAGTGTGCCAGCATGGGGGCCATGTTGCTGACGGCCGGAACCAAAGGAAAGCGATTTGCCCTGCCGAACAGCCGGATCATGATCCACCAGCCACTGGCAGGAATGCAGGGGACGGCAGTGGAACTGGAAATCCATGCCAAGGAAGTTCTGCGGACCAAGCGCCGCATGAACGAACTGATGCTGAAGCACACCGGCCAGACCCTGGACAAGATCGAAGCTGACACGGATCGCGACAATTTTATGTCTGCGGAAGAAGCCAAGTCGTATGGCCTGATCGATACGGTCCTGGAAAAGCTGCCGCCTCTTCCCGGTGCCCCGACAACCTGAGGTTGCCGGATCCGGTCGGATTTGGGTATCCTGCCGCCGCCCGGTGACTCGACCTGGCGGCGATCTCGATGTTGGATGCATCGTAGAGAGAAGGAGCAAATGCGAGTCGCGCTGACATGGATGTCGGCTCTGGTGCTGTGCGGATGCCTGGGACGGGCAAAACCTGACCTGTTGCAGGCCAGGTTGCGGGAACAGCAGGAGCGAGTTGTGGAAGTCGAGCGGCGCATGGAGGCGGCTCAGGCGGACCTTCAACGTGCGCGCCGCGAGTCCGACCAGTTGCGTGCCGAGTTGGCCCGCTCCGGCAAGCAGGTCATGGCCGCGGAATATACGGAATCATTGATCCGGGCCAGCAAACTGCAGATCAACTCCATGCTCTCCGGCGGGTTGAACCGTGACAGCCAGCCGGGTGACGATGCCGTCGTCGCGTTCTTTGCTCTCACCGACGACGATGGCGAAGTTGTCAAATTGCCGGGTGCCGTTGAACTGACCCTGCTTGACCCGAGTCTACCTGAGCCGTCCCGTCAGGTGGGGCAGTGGCGATTTACCGCCGAAGAATGTCGCAGCAAGTGGACGCGCGGCTTTACGGGGTCCGGTTTCCAATTCACTGTCCCTCTCGATCAACCCGTTCAGCACGATCAACTGGTGTTGAATGCCAAGTTGACAACGGTCGACAATCGAATTTTCGATTCCAGCCAACTGGTGCGTGTCACGGTGGCGGATGGACGTGAAACCGTGGGCCGTGTTCCCAATTCTGATGAACTGCCGCCACAGCCGTTGGACGACATCAACGACCCTCCTCCGGCTGCGGGTGATCCCACTGCCGGAGAGCCAAGGCAGGCCAACTGGGCCGACGACGATGACCCCGCTCCACAAAAGCCACAGGTCCCGTCCGTGGAAGATTCCACGAACTGGATGAAAGACGACTTTCCGAAGCGATACTAATTCACAGGTCGCTGGCCGCGGGCACCACGGCGGCGATCAATGGCGACGTCGGGCACTCATCGTTTCGTTCTTTGCCAGGGCGTCTTCCGCTTCGGCGATGCGTCCGCACCGCTGGCAAATCACGGACAACTGAGCGAATGAGAATGGATCGTTGGGTTCCAGTTCCACGACCTTTTTCGCATGGGCAATCGCTTCGTCAGCCCGCCCCAGTTTCTGCATGACGACAGCCAGTGCGGAGTGGGAGAGCGAATGTGATGGAGCTTCCGCCACGATGGCCAGCAGTGCGGTGGCGGCAGCTTCGAGGTCTCCCTGGTCCTTCAGTTTGATGGCGGCATCGTATTGTTGATCGGGCGTGGGCATCGCGTCGGCTTTCTGGTCACAAGTGGATCTGCGGATTCGACGGCACTGGCACTGGGCTGGGTGCCGCAGATGTCATGGTAGGCTCAACCGGGCAACGATCCAATCCTTCTGCGCGAGAATTCAAAAAAAGAGGGCCTGGTCAAACCACTCGCCCGACCGGTGGCGGGCGGGTATGATACACTGATCCGACGCAGTTCCCGATTGCTGGCGTTGATCGAAATCCAAATTGACCCGTCGCCATGCCCCCATCCCTCCCGTCGGAATCGAACTCGATCAGCCGCGCGGAGTGGCTGTGGCTGGCCGGTGCCATTTTCATCGGGATGGTTCTGCGGCTCAGTTTTCCCGGCCGAATGGCGATCGAGCATTTCGACGAAGGAGTCTACGCGTCCAATTTCTGGTTTGGTGCCGACGAGGGATACGAATACCCTGCGCGGCACCTGTACGCTCCGCCGCTGCTCCCCGCCGCGATCGAATGGACGATGATTTTCGCCGCGTTGATCGGGGTCAAGCCGACAGGGTTCATTCCGATGATTCCGTCACTGGTCGCCGGGATCGTGACCATTCCCTCGATCTGGTGGATTGGCCGAAGGTGGTTTGGCCCGTCGGCAGGGATCATCTCTGGATGGCTGGTGGCGACCAGTGATTTTCACTCGTCCTACAGTCGGGCTGCACTGACCGACGTTTCTGTCTGCCTGTTCATCCTCTGGGGCGTGTACTTTGTTGGTCAGGCGCTACAGTCCGGAACCCGTCGAAGCATCCTTCTGGCGGGCCTGTTCACAGGGCTGGCATGGTGGACAAAGTACAACGGCTGGCTGCCGCTCGCCGTGGGCCTGGCTGGTGGCACTGCCTGGCAACTTTCGTTGCCACGCTCTGAACGGCAACTAAAGGCAATCGCGATTCGCGGGATGGCGGTCGTGGGGTTGTCGTTTCTGATCTGGAGTCCAGTGCTGGTCGGTTTGCAGAAGCACGGTGGCTATCAGGCGGTTGCCGCGAATCATCGGCAGTACGTGGGCCGGATCAGCGGATGGGGGGCTGCCGCTGTTCGGCAACTTGTCCATGCCGGTCTGTACGACAATTGGGTGGGAACTCCGTATGAGGTCTATACGGCCGATACGGTCAGCAAGAATCTGGGGTTGGTCATCGAGCAGCGTCACCATAAGAAACAGCGGACGACCGTTTACGATGCGCCGGCATCCATGTCGTTCGCCCGGACTCTCAGCCAGGAGAATCTGGACGAATTGACCAAGCTCGCTGATGTTCGCGGTGACCCGCTCATGGCTCTGGTGCTGGATTCGACCATCCTGCCGTGGATCCTGGTCCTTTCAACGCCCCTCCTGTTGTTCGGCGTCGCGGTCTTCGGGTGCGTGGCAAGGATCGCTTCCAGAGCGGGGGCAACTGGCAACGGAGTCGGTTGGTTTTTACTGGCATGGATCGGCGGCCTCAGCGCGGCTACGCCATTCTACCATCCGTATCCGCGGCTGATCCTGCCCTGGCTCATGGCTGTTTGGCTGGGTGCAGGATTGGGCATTCAGATGCTCGTGCAGACCGGCAGGCTTGGGGGCACGCGTCCGGTTATCGAGACTCGTCGATGGTATGGACAATGGATTGAAGTCCTGGTAGTCAGCTGCCTGTTTGCCTGCGGTTTGATTCGATGCCAGACTGGTACGAACCATTCATGGGAAGATCGCAGTGGGCTGTCGCGATCCGCGGACAATCTGGCGACGTTGATAAAACGCCGGACCAGCACCCTGGGATTTCCCGGAGAAGAGTCCATCGTTTACGTGTACGGCGAACCGGCAATCGTGTTTGCCATGAAGGCCAGCGACCTTCCGCTGGTGGGGGCCGCGGCTGGAATCGGATTCTCGAAGGAAGCACAGCCGCGGCCGACGTATTTCGTCTGGACTTCAACCGGGGCGCTTGATGTGGATCATTTTGAGATCCTGGAATCTGTCAGACAGACTCAAAGCCATCTCGTTCAATTTGACCGGTGGGATTCCTTCGCTGCCTGGAAAGAGCGACGTTGGTCACCAATGATCGAGTTGTATCGGGTGAAGTAGCCGTCAATGGTCTCGCTGCTGTTTCACAGGCTGCTTTTTCATCTTGTCGAACGCTGCCGTTCGCGGATACATTCCCGGCCCGCAATGACCGCATTCTGACTCGAACGACCCGAAGCTCCAGTCACTCCAGGAGCGGGGTGATCCATACGCAAGGAAGTAATCATGGAAGACAACGGAACCCCGGAACCATCGCGACGCCGACTGGGACGCGGTTTGAATGCACTGCTGGGTACGGGCGTCATGGGCGGAACCGATGCGACGACGATTGGTGACCAGTCGGTGGTCCACGTCGACCTGATCGAACGCAATCCGTTTCAACCTCGCCAGGAATTCGACCAGGCGGCCCTGAACGAATTGATGGACAGCATTCGACAGCATGGGATCCTGCAACCGCTGCTCGTCCGGTCCGCTGGTGGCGGTTACCAGTTGATCGCCGGCGAACGCCGCCTGATTGCGGCTCGCAAAGCGGGCCTGCAGGAAGTCCCCTGCCGGGTTCTGGATTTGACGGATCAACAGGTCAGCGAAGTCGCTTTGGAGGAGAACCTCAAACGGCAAGACCTGAATGTCCTCGAAAAGGCAACCGCCTTCCAGGACTATTTGAAGCGGTTCGAATGTTCGATCGAAGACCTGTCGCGTCGGCTCAGCCTGGACCGGTCCACGGTCAGCAACATGCTGCGACTGCTGGAACTGCCCGAGTCGGTCAAAGCGGATCTGCACGCCGACAAGATTTCCGGCGGCCATGCCCGATCGCTGCTGTCGCTCAAAGACAGCGACCAGCAACTGTCGCTCTGCCAGCGAATCCAAAAGGAAGGACTGTCGGTCCGCAAGACCGAAGAGGCCGTTCGGGAACTGCTGGCCGAATCGGGCGACTTGTTGCCCATGAAGAAGAAGTCGAAATCGGAATCCACCGTCGTCGAATTAACCCCGCACGTTTTGAGCCTGAGGGATCAGTTGCGGGACTGGCTGGGAGCGGCGGTTGAGATCAAGTTGTCCGCCAAGGATCGGGGAAAGATCATTATCGACTTTGGTTCGACAGACGATTTCGAGCGGATCGTGGGGAAACTGCACCGGGCCGCGTGAGGCCGTTTCCGCCCGTGCGGGACCGGTCCAATGGAACGTCATGAAAATTACCCAGACTTCGCGTTCCACGTGAAACGCGGCCACGACCTGAAAAATGAGTTTTGCCGAGCCTGTTGACGAGAGATCCGTTCCCACCTAGACTGTCGCCTCACAACTCCCGGGATGTAGCTCAGCTTGGCTAGAGCGCTTGGTTTGGGACCAAGAAGTCGCAGGTTCGAATCCTGTCATCCCGA
>JAFEBS010000064.1 GCA_018242525.1 Planctomycetota bacterium
GACTTAGTGGGCGCTGGCCCTGCAAATTCCACAGCGACTTCGCAAGAATAATGTCTGGAAGTCAAAAAAGTATCGAACACCGGGAACAGGAAAAGGTACAGAAACCGATTTTGTCAGAGCAGTTACCAAGGGGGCAAGCTCATTTGATTGTCATGGCGGGCTTGAATCCTGCCCGCCCCCACCGCCTTGCTGCTGCCATCAGCCAATACCCGGCACCGGGAACGTGGTGCAGAACTCGCGGATCTGGCCCTGGACTCTGCTGGCCACGGACTCGTCTTCGGGAGCACGCAGCACGGTCAGGATCCATTGACCGACCTTCTTCATTTCGTCCTGCTTCATTCCGCGGGTGGTCAGAGCGGCGGTTCCCACGCGGATGCCGCTGGGGTCCATCGCCTTCCGCTCGTCGAAGGGGATCATGTTCTTGTTGACGGTGATGCCCGCGTGATCCAGAGCCTTTTCGGCGATCTTGCCGGTCAGTCCGATGGCGGTGACGTCACAGAGCATCAAATGGTTATCGGTGCCACCGCTGGCCAGCTTGATACCGCCGGCCATCAGGGTCTCGGCCAGCGTCTTCGCATTGGCCACGATCTGCCGCGCGTACTCCTTGAACGAGGGCTGCAATGCCTCTGCGAAGCAGACGGCCTTGGCAGCCACGACGTGCATCAGCGGCCCGCCCTGCATCCCGGGGAACACGGAACGGTCCAAGTCCTTGGCGTATTCCTCACGGCACAGGACGAAACCGGAACGTGGGCCACGCAGGGTCTTGTGCGACGTGCTCGTCACAAAATCGGCAAACGGGACGGGGCTGTTGTGGATCCCGCCCGCGACCAGGCCTGCATAGTGCGCCATGTCCACAAACAGTTTCGCCCCGACTTCGTGCGCGATCTCGGCGAATTTGGCGTGATCAATTTCACGTGGATAGGCGCTGGCCCCGGCGACAATCAGCTTGGGCTTGTGTTCCCGGGCCAGTCGGGCGACTTCGTCAAAGTCGATCCGGTGGTCCGACTTCCGAACGCCGTACGGAATCGGGTGGTATAACTGCCCCGAGAAATTCAGCGGATGGCCATGCGTCAGATGACCCCCATGGGCCAGGTTCATCGCCAGGTATGTGTCACCCGGTTTCAACAATGTCAAATAGACGGCCATGTTGGCCTGCGAACCGGCGTGTGGCTGAACATTGGCGTGTTGAGCACCAAACAGCTCTTTGGCTCGTTCGATGGCCAGCGTTTCGATCTGGTCGACGAATTCACAACCGCCGTAATAACGTCGGCCCGGATAACCCTCGGCATATTTGTTGGTCAGGATCGTCCCGGCGGCTTCCAGGACGGCGGCCGAGGTGTAGTTTTCGGAGGCGATCAATTCCAGGCCGTCGTGCTGGCGGGTCCGTTCGTTTTGAAGTGACTGCCACAGGGCCGGATCGTTCGTCTGCAGGGCGGACATAATTCCATAACTCCAATACATGCGTGCGGATGCGGGAAGCGACCATTCGCAGGACGATTCCCGGAGACTGGATCCGGAACAATCCCTGTCCAGCGACTTCGAATGGCATCCCGCAACGAAGGCAGGCCGTTCGACAGTCGTCCCGAGATTCGGGGCGGATCGCGCCAAATCGCGATTTGCAATTTCCCAACGAGGGACAGGATCGCGGGAGCATGTTTATAATCTCGCCGACACCATCCCGCCACTCCAGCACACCCATCAGCAATGACCGAAACAACCGCCGACTCCGCTCAACCCCTGGAAAGTTCCCCCATCCTGCAAGGGGAGCGGATCGCCTTTACCGGCACCCTGGCGTCGATGACGCATCGACAGGCCATGGAACTGGTGGAACAGCATGGCGGCCAGGCCTCTCAGCATGTCAGCCACCAGACGACATTGCTGATTGTGGGGGAAGAGGGCTGGCCCCTGGAACCGGACGGACGAGTTTCTGTCAAACTCGATCAGGCCCGGCAACTGCATGACAAGGGTGAACCGGTCCGGATTCTCTCGGAATCGGAATGGCTGTCGCTGCTGAACGTCGAGCCGCAGGAACGAAAGCAGCAGCAACTTTACACTCCGGCGATGCTCAGCCAGTTGCTGAACATATCGGTGCATGAAATCCGTCGCTGGGAACGGGTCGGACTGATCAAACCCGCCAAAAAAGTGTTCCGGCTGCCGTACTTCGATTTCCAGGAGGTCACGGGAGCCAGGCGACTGTACGAACTGGCTCAGTCAGGTGTGAAGTTGGAGGAACTGGCCAGCGGGCTGGAGCGTCTCAAAGCGATTCTGCCCAACATCGATCGCCCGCTCGCTCAACTGGAGGTCCTGGTGCGGGGACGGCACCTGGTCTATCGAGATTCCGCCGGGTTGATCGAACCGTCCACCGGTCAGCGCGTATTTGATTTTGATCCCGCACCGTTGCCCGAGGTCCCCTCCCCTGCCGACGAGCCGGACACGATTCTGATGCGTCCGATCTCGTCCGATCCGTCCCCGGATGGCGGTTCCGCGAATCGTCGCGAATGGACGGCCGGAGACTGGTTTCACGAAGGCTGTCGACTGGCCGATGACAATGAAGTCGATGCTGCGATTGAAGCCTTTCGTCTGGCGCTGATCGACGATCCGCTGAATCCCACCCATCATTTTCACCTGGCGGATGTGCTGTATCGCCAGGGGCATCCCGACGCCGCGATCGAGCGATATTACATGACGGTGGAACTGGATCACAACTTCCTGGAAGCGTGGACTCAGTTGGGCTGCCTGCTGGATGAAACCGGCCAGATTCGAGCGGCTCAAGAGGCGTTCCGGGTGGCCTTGGACCTGCACCCGGACTATCCGGATGCTCACTATCATCTGGCCGAATTGCTGGAACGGACCGACCGCCACGAAGAGGCGGCCGCGCACTGGCAGAGCTACTTGAAGTTTGACCAGAGAGGCCCCTGGGCCGAAATCGCCCGCCAGCGTTTGGGGCTGTGATTACGGAAATCCCGTGGCAGACCGCTATACATCCCCCGGCAGAAGTCGACCCTGGCGACGAAGTTCCGTCGCCACAAAAGGGGATTGTTTGGTAAGGATTCTCAGGGAAACGTCACCCGCCCAATAGTCCTCGGCAAGTTCTTCGCGCTCCTTGCGGAAATCATCGAGACCACGCCTGTCGATCGTTCGCCTGATTCGTTGTCGTTGGGGTTTCGACAACTCGGGATTCGGGATCACTTGAAACCCGACCAGTTAAAGCTGAAACCAGCCTGTTTTGATCTGAAAGGGATCAAGCACATCGGCATAACTGTTCTTGCGCGCGTGTGAATCGCTTTCCTGCCTTACGCTCTGGCAGCTCGCCCACCATCTCCGCAATCGCTCTCAAGCCGGGGTTACGAACCTTTTCATTAAAGGACGTCGGAGGATCCGCTTCTTCAACTCGAATCACGCTGTCCCCCTCCCCTTACGAAACTCAGACCATCGCATCCAGAAGCGATCAATGTCACTCAAGGATGCTTTCAGCAGGGCATCCACTTCGTTGATGTCCTGTCTGGATGGCGAGGGATTTCTGAGCAATTCCAACGCGCGTGTGATCGCTTGCTCCGATTCAAGGGATCTCGCTTCCTTCAGATCGAATGCCTCGCTCGTCAGCCAGGAAGAAACGTCACCGAGACGCACAAAGTTGCGTTTCTTCAATTCGACTCGGCCAACTTCCTTCTTACGGTTCAAGTCAAGGTCGAACCAGGCATCCTTTTTGGGATCGAACGAAGGCTCGGCGGACGCCAAAACGAGCGGAGAATGCGTTGCAACGATCAACTGAGTCCGAGCACCCTTATGGAGCGTCGGAACCAAATTGAGGAGAGAGCTCAGGATTGAACGCTGCCATCGCGGGTGAAGATGACTTTCCAACTCATCAATCAGGAAGACCACTTGCGGTGTATGCGGTTCACCCAGACGCATCGCCGCAACTTTGTGCTCGAACCAAGACCACATGAGCATATAGGCCAATGCAACAACTCGCCGAATCCCAGAAGACGCGTGCAGAATCGGGATTGCGTTCGCATATCCGGTTTGGATTGTCGGGATATCACGAACATCGTTGGAAGTCAGCCGAGTCAGCGGGCCAACTTTTATCAAATCATGGGTGTCTTTGGATGGTGACAAAATCGCCAGCACCGATGCCATCGCCTGGGACTTCTCAGCTCCCTCTTGAATCCAAGTCGCCCAGTCTCGTAACAACCCATTGCAAACTACGGTTGATCGACCGTCGATATTGGCTTCCAGGCCATCCCACACTTCTTTTGGCGAGAAAACATATCCCGGCAGTCGGTCCTGAACGTCAATGTTGCCCTTCTTCTTCCAATAGTTCCGGGCCGGATCCCAAACCGAGAAACTGCCGTCCGCGTGAGCGTAAATGACAAGCCCCGGATTCCATGGACGGCCCGCCTTGCCCAGCCAGCCTTCATCTCGCGGCACGTACGTACTCGTATACTCCACGTCCGTCGATTTTGAGGTCATCTTGAACTGAATGGTCGCGGGCTTCTTTGGATCTGTCGGTCGAGCCGCAAAGCCGGATGTCAGCTTGGAATTCACTTCCTGCGGCTATCGGCGCGTGAGTGCCCACCACGCCACGTCGAGTAGAAAACTCTTTCCAAGACCGTTGTCACCTGTGATGAGGTTCAGGCGTGTGCCAAGATCCATCTCCATCTCAGGCGCTGGGCCAACATTCTTGAGATGCAGATACTTGAGCATGTGAAAGCGGCCTTACGACTGTTGTTGACGCAGTCACTACAGGACTAACACCGCGCGATCATAGACAGAAGTCGGGTGAACGAACCCGTGGGCCATCGACGCCAATCGACACATCTTCAGTGATGATCGCTGTCGCCGTCGACTTCAGCCCCGACCCCAGCCTGGGGATCATGGCTGGTGTTCGAGTTATTCAGCATCCAGTAGCAGACACCGGACATCAGGACGAACGAAATCAGGAACACGGACGCTAGCAGCTTGCCGATCCCCTGGCCCGCGGTCTTGTCTTCGTCGACGAAGAACTCCAACTCGGATTTCTCGAACCGCTCACCGCTCTCGGGAACCGCGTGTCCGTGATCGTCCGCCTGAGCCACTTCTGCCGTGCCGTGTGTATCCATGAATCAAAACTCTCCCAAACCAATGCCGCACCATCACAACCAGCGTCGATCATTCGGGCGCGCCGGGTGCCAGATTTCTGTCGTGGCACATTCTGAACGGAACCGGCTTCTCTGTCGAGTGTTCCTGACGGGTTCGTCGAATTCTCCAATTTGAGAAAACGAGACTGGGATCGTACAAATCATTGAGTAGACACGGGAGACCTGCGGTCGGGCGTTGCGGCGGGGTCGGGAGACTCGCGCCGAACTTGGCTGTCGCACACTTAAGTCAGCCCTGCCTCTGATGTGCACCGCAACGGATTTGGACCACGAAGCACCCGAAGTTCCACGAAGAGAAGGAAAGAACTCTTGGTATTCCTTCGTGGTCCAACCAATTCCTCAATTTCGCGACCGCGTAATGCCATGTCCAGACCAGCTGCAAGGAGGAGACCTTCGGTCGGCCGTTTCGGCGGGGTCGGGAGACCCGCGCCGAACTTGGCTGTCGCACACTTAAGTCAGCCCTGCCTCTGATGTGCACCGCAACGGATTTGGACCACGAAGCACCCGAAGTTCCACGAAGAGAAGGAAAGAACTCTTGGTATTCCTTCGTGGTCCAACCAATTCCTCAATTTCGCGACCGCGTAATGCCATGTCCAGACCAGCTGCGAGGAGGAGACCTTCGGTCGGCTGTTTCGGCGGGGTCGGGAGACCCGCGCCGAACATGTGGAGACCTGCGGTCGGGCGATACGGCGGCGTCGGGAGCCCCGCGCCGAACATCGGTCGAGAGACACGCGCCGAACATGTTTACGGTGTTTTCAGCAGCTTCAGCAGATAAATCTCAAACCCGCCATCACGGTTCGAGACGAAGCCAAGGCGACCGTCAGACGTCCAGGTCGGAAACGTGTCGATGGCCGGGTTTTGAGTGACGTTCCGGGCGGGACCTCCGGGTGATTGCACATAGATTTCGTCGTTACCGTCACGTTTCGACAGAAATGCAATCTGGCGACTGTCCGGCGACCAGGCCGGATAGTCGTCCAGCCCCCGGCTGTCCGTCAGTCGTCGTAGATTGGTTCCATCCGGTTCCATCAAGGCAATTTCCAGATCTCCCCAGCGGTCGGTGGCAAACGCGATCGTTTTGCCGTCCGGCGACCAGGCCGGATGCGCGTCCGTACCCGCTTCATCCGTCAATCGCTGCCAGTCGCCGCCGACGATATTGGCCACGTAGATTTCCTGATTGCCGTCTTTCGTGGAGGAAAACGCAAACCGCTTGCCGTCGGGCGACCAGCTCGGCGACTCTTCATGCGACAAGCCGCCCTGCGTCGTCGCCAGCGGAACCGGGTGGCGGTCGGCCAGCGACATCCGATAGACCTCAATGTCACCCTGGTTTGGTGACGCCTTGTCGTAGGCCAGCAGAACGTCCTTGCCATCGGGAGAGAACACAGCATCGTATTCAGGATGGATGTGCGGCGTGAGCCGTTCTTCCTGCCCCGTCTGCATGTCCCGCACGAACAGGAAAATCGTGGTACCGCGGTGGCGGGCGAAGACCACCTGCTGACCATCCGGCGACCACTGCGGCCGCTGTTTGAAGAGGCCATCATCCGTCACTCGTGTGAGGGGTTCATCTGCTCCATGTGTGAAAGTCGTCCACAGGCAGATCAGGAGCAGCCAGGCGAGTACCGCCGGCCAGTGGCGGCTTCCCGCCCGGGTGGTATCAGCAGTGATCGTGCGGCCATGTCGCTGACTCATCACAACAGTTCCTCAATTACGGAACCTTGCGGCAACAGTCCGTTGGTCGTCAGCGCTGTGGTCGTGATTCCCATCTGGCCCAGGACCGTGGCGAACAGGTCTGCGGAGGTGTACGCGCGCGTCACGGGGTATTCGGCAAACCGGTCGCTCGTGCCGATGACGTGCCCCGATTGCAGGCCGCCGCCGGCAACCAGTCCCGAATAACAATGTTCCCAATGATCGCGGCCCGCCTTGTTGTTGATCTTGGGAGTGCGTCCGAATTCGCCGACGGCAACGACAATCGTGTCGTCCAGCCGACCCCGCTCGTGCAGATCATCAAGCAGTGCCGACAGAGCCTGGTCCAACATCCAGGCGTGCCGGTCCTGGTACTGCTGGAAGTGGCGGTCATGCATGTCCCAGCCACCATCGCCGGTATCTTCCACCGGTTCGACGTGAGAACTCCAGTTGACCTGGACAAACCGGCTGCCTGCTTCGACCAGCCGCCGGGCCAGCAGGCAGCACTGTCCGAAGCGAAATCGACCGAACTTGCGCCGCACTGACTCCGGTTCGCGATTGACGTCGAAGACTTCACGGGCTCCGGGCTTGGTCAGCAGTGAGAACGCCTGCTGGTAGTATTGATCCAGGCGGGCCACGTCGGCGGACTGATCCAGTCTTCGGGCAAGCTCGTTGACCGATTCCAGCAATCCCTGCCGGGAATCGATGCCGCTGGGCGACAGCCCGTCCATCAACTCCAGGTCCGGAATCTGGATTCCTTTTTCGGGGTCATAGTCCAGGCGGAACGGATCATGCAATGCTCCCAGTCCTGCCCCCCCTTCTCCGCGGATGGCCCGCTTCCCCTGATGCAGGTGGCCGCCAATGGCCATGAACCGCGGCATGGTGGGCGAAAAGCCGAGAATCCGGGAAACAATCGAACCGTGCGCCGGCTTCAAAGTTCCTGGCAGTACCTGGCCACCCAGACTGGCCGCTCCCGCAATCTCCCCGGTCAATCCGATGGTCCCCGCAATCCCGTGATCATTGGACGTACCGCGCAGCGTTCGAAGGATCGAATACCGATGGGCTCGCCGAGCGATCTGCGGCAGCAATTCACAAACATCCAGCCCTGGCACGCTGCTGGCAATCGGCACGTAGGGTCCGCGGTACTGAACCGGCGCTTTCGGCTTCATGTCGAACGAATCCAGGTGACTGGGCCCGCCCCACAGCCAGAGCAAGATCACGGATTTGGCGGGCGCCGTTGTTTCCGATCGTTCGGCCGCTTGCAGGCGCAACAGGTCGGGCAGGCCGATGCCGACGGCGGACAGCATCCCCGCCTGCAACAGTTCGCGCCGCGACCACTGCCGACAATCGCGCGACGACATTCGACCGATCCGCAACATGCGAGCACTCTCCTGGACCACGGTTCGAAGTAGCATCTTCCCTCGAATCGCATCCTGGCACAACGCCGAAAGTGCATTTAAGAACGGCCTCCTGGCGACTCGTCGGTGTCACGAGGCCCACTTTGAACAAGAGACTCGAGGCACGCAGGCCGCGTGCGTCACGGCGTTACTCGCCGCAGCAGGGGCAGATTTCAGGGACGAATACAGTCAGGGTGGCAGAATATGTCGTGGAATCGTAGTCACTCCCCTTCTCATCGGTCTTGTGATGGACCACGACCAGGTAGTAGTTCCCTTCCTTCGGCAGGAAATAGCAACGACCGTTGTCGTTGGTCGTGCGTTCAAAGTTCGTGTCAAAGCCGTCAGCGAGCGTCGTGCCGCGGGGGATGAACGAAACGCGTGCTTCCTTCAGGGGCTTGCCCTGAAAAAGAATCTTTACACGAATCGGGACATCCGGTCCCATCGGCGTCACGGTGTTGGCGTCGGGGACGATTTCCAGGGGATGACCCAGGACCTTGTCGAAGCCGGGATGTTCCTGCGGGATCTTATCGAGTGATTTGCTGACGACAAAAAATGTTTTGCCACTTTTGATGGACCGGGCGGGGCTGCCGTGATTCACGACGGAATCCCGAGAATGCTCCACCAGATACAGCCCCGGTTCGGTCGCGGCAAACCGAGCCGACCAGAACCCCTCTTTAGGGGTGTACCCGACATCTGTCAACCGGTCTTTCAAGTCAAAACCCTTCCCGCTCGGTGCCAGAACTTTTAATGTCGCGCCGTCGAGCGTGGTCTTGCTGGCGAGTTTGAAATCCCGGTGCTCATTGCCGTGGTTGCCCAGCATCAGATCGATATGGACCGCATCGCCAGAACGAATCACATTCGTATTCGTCTGGACCCAGGTGTCATGCGCCTCAACCAGCGTCGACAGTCCCGGCAGCACCAGGATCGCCAGCGCGAAGCCAGTAAAAGCAGGGGACAGACGAAGTCGTCTCGGGAAGGGAAGGCAACCAATCATGTCGGACACTCCTTGCAGCCCGTGGAAAAAGGGGTCTGACCCTCTCCGGGCATGCGACATTCAAAATGAATCCAGTGCCCTCCAAAGGGTCAGACCCCTCTTTCCACGGGCTGCTGAATCGAATTGCATGAACCTGGGATACTAGCCCGACGCGCGAAGGATGATCGAATTGGACACGCATCGACGAATCCCTCGCTCGCGCGTCGGGCTGGTGTTGCAGCGGATTTGTTACGGTTGGCTTTCGAGTAACCCATGTTGCCGGGCAATGACCGTGAGCAGGGTCTGATTGTCGAGAAACGGCTTGTTGCCAACGTTGCACCAGAGCACGGTGCCATCGGAATCGATGACAAATGTTCCGTGCTTTTTCACTTCCGGCTTGCCATCGGCTTCGGGTTGAAACACGCCGTAGGCCTGGGCGACTTTGTTATCGGGATCGGACAGGACCGGAAAATCGAAACGGCCATATTCCGCGAAACGCTTGGCGGTCAATTCCGGCGGATCGGCACTGATGGCGACCACCTGTGTCCCCAGTTCCACGAACCGGCGCAGGTCCTCGTTCAAGCCGAACAACTGGCCAACGCAATGATTGCAGTGGTACCCGTAATAGAAGACGAGGACCACGGGAGCATCCTTGAGGGTTCCCTGCAGTGAGACGATTGTTCCCTGGTCGTCGGAAAGTTCGAACTTGGGAGCGGGCTGGCCCAGGAGCGGAAGGTCCTGGGATTCCTGCGGTTTGAATGCAGTATCTTTCAGGATCTCGTGCAGCGGCTGTACCAGGGGGCGCGACTTTTCCGATCGGAGATAAGCCCGGGCATCATTGGCCAGGTGCCCGGTCGGCACCAGACCATAGGCCAGGCACATTTCACGACACTGTTCCAGCAGACTCAGATTGGCGGCATCGGCCGCGCGGCGCGGGACGAGCAGGTGAAACACGAGGATGAGGCCATAAACCACCGTGACACAGCTCAAAAACGCCAGAAAGATCTTGCGCCCGAGATGCCGGCGCCGTGGCGGAACCGAAGATGGCAATTCAGGCACATTCATGGGTTCAATTTCGGTCATGGATTCCCGGACTGTTGGAGATGCATTGGGTGAGTGGGCTGCCAGGTCACGGGTACGTCCCATCGGTCTTCAACACGTTCTTGTCGGGATACATGTCGACAAAGGCATTCGAGACCGACATTGTCCGGGCATGACCATCCAGATACAGGTAATTCGCGGCTGCGTTGTGGCGCCGGTGGGCGATCCAAGTCTGGATTGTGTCGGTCCCCAGCCAGATGTCGTAGTCGTCCTGTCTTGGATCGTTGTCCGTTGGCGGTGTGAACGCGGTCGCGTCCCGTTCGGAGAAACAGATAAAGTTCGAGAGTCCCACTTCCACCTGGAATCTCGCCAGCGTCCAGTAGCCATACCGCCGCGACTTGTGGCTGAGCAGCGAATTCATCACGTAACTGGTCCGATGCGCCAACCCTTCGACCTGTCCCGAGTCTGGATCGGTGTAGGGTGCCGGAATGGAGGTATCTGACGCACACCGATACAGGGCGTTGATGGCCACGTTGCGACCGCTTTTTGCAACGCTTACGTCAGACTCGGCCTCGCTGCCGATGAACGGCATGATCTTGTCTTCCCAGTAGATCTCAGCAAACGAATCGGACGCATTGCTGAACATGCTGACATCCGCATCGTAGGGATGATGCAGAAAAAACCGGCCGTTGTGCACTTCATAGTACTGATGGACAGCCAGGCCGATCTGCCGCAAATGGGACAGGCAATCCATCTTCCGGGCCGCTTCCCGAACCTGTTGAACAGCGGGAAGCATGATCGCCACCAGCATCGCGATGATGGCGATCACGACCAGCAATTCGACAAGTGTAAATCCAGTCCGATGGGATCGACGGGATCGGCATGGTGGAATCGACGTCATCTGGCATTCCTCAAGGGATTTCGTTTTGTGGATGCTACCGTGATCGGTGCCGTGAATCGAATGTGCCAGTCCCTACTTCGCGTTTTCGAGTTCCGGAATATTCAGATCCAGCATCCGGTCGCCGTCGGTCCACGTGAATTTGAGCGTTGTCGTTTTTGATTTCATCAACTCAGACGGAATCTGCAGCGGAGAGCCCGCGGACTCAATCGTGTACCGATACTCGCCCGCGTGCAGGCGCAGCGGGCCCCGGGCTCCATCGGTGACCAGTCTGAAGGTCCCGTCCGCGCGTGTCTGGGCAAACCCAATCGGCTTCGTGGTTGATCCTTCAACTTCAAGAATCGTCAGTTGGATGTCGGCCAGGCGCTCGCCACCGGCGTGCAAGACCCCCTCGGTGCCGCCGGTGACTCCGCGCGGCCTGCCACATCCCGCGACAGTCACCAGGATCGCGATGATGGAAACGCGAACGATCGATGGAAGATTTTTCATTGTTCGGCCGCCTGTTGAAATGCCCCGGGACTGCAGTTGGAATTGACAATGCTGGGGGAAAGGCCCAGCCAGTTGCGGATGTGGGCGATCCGACGCAACAAGATCCATTCGACCAGCAGGACGGCAGCCAACGAGGCCGCAAACAGCGGCAGATAAATCCCGAGAACCACCACCAGTGCCGCCAGTCCTGCAGAAAACTGCGGGTTGACCAGTCGTCGGGGCGCCCCCAGTTCACCGGGGTCGCGACGCCGCCACCACATGATCACCCCACTGATACTCAGCAGAATCAGGCCCACGGCCGTCAGCAGACCCAATGCCTGATTTGGCCACCCGAACAGTCGTCCTTCGTGGGCGGCAATCCCGATTCCCACGATTCGGTCGACGAAGTGTCGATCTTTGAAATCCTCGCGGGTGACAATCGTTCCATCCGCCCCATTTACCGTCAGATTGACCCGGTGCGGCCGGTTCGGGGTATTGGATTTCGCTGACCAGTTGCCGTCCCCACGCGCGGGCGGTGCGATTAGAACGGGATGCTCCAAACCGAGCGGAATCACCGTCTTGGCGACGCGGTCAAACGCCGCCATGCCCCTGGGCATCGTCGCATTCCCGCCCCGCCGCGATCGACCTGAACCACTTCCACCGTGGCCGGCATGCTCCCCGGATCCGCCCGTCGCCCGGGCAGACCCGGTCGGCTTTTCGCTGCCCGTGGTCCAATCTTGCTGAGCCACGGCCGTGCCCGTCGCCTGCCGGATTGTCTTGAAGTAGTTTCCCCAGAACTTCGCCCACGGCAGGCCCGTCGCCAGCAGGAACAGGGCCAGCACGGAAATCCAGACGCCAGTGACACTGTGCACATCCCGCCAGAAGATCTTCGATCCCTTGTGGAACCGGGGATACGCAATCCCACCCCACCCCTGCAATCCGCGCGGCCACCACAAGTACAATCCCGTCACGATCATGATAATCGTCCAGGATGCGGCCAGTTCCACCACGTTGGAACCGCGGTCCCCCATCAGCAACTCGCCATGCAAGCGAAACATTGTCCGCATCAGCCTGTCGTTTTCCGGGATTGTATGCAGGATCTGCAACGACTGCGGATGAACATAGGCTCGAACAAGCTCCCCCGTCTTCTGCCGCACGATGACTCGTGCTGCGGATCGACGGTCCCGGGGAATTTCATACGCGCTGGGAATGGAATCGGGAACGGTGGCCAGGGCGGCACGCACTTGTGCCTCGACGGTGGCTGGTTCTCCGTCAATCGACAGGTGATCGTACGGGCGATCATTCCAGTCCTCGATTTCCGTCTTGAACAGATAAACGGCCCCCGTCACCGACAGCATCACGACGAACGGCATACAGAACAGGCTGGCATAAAAATGCCAGCGCCAGACGGCCCGATAGTCGGGCCAGGATTTGCGATCAACGGCATTGGACATGGCGGAAAATACTTTCACCACAGACACGGGACGCAACTTCAGACAGCGATCGATGGCAGCACGCGTTAGAATTCGCTGACGATATCGCCGCCATTGCGGCTGTGCAGATTGCGGTGGGTGATCGTGTCAATGTTGTCACTGACAAACCGGACGGCACCGTCTCCCAGGACCAGGTGAGCTCCGCCGATGTGCCAGCTGCGCGGGGCAAAAAAACCTGTGAAATGGACGACGATGTCCGGGATCTTGCTGTTTGGCGTCGTGTAGCCGTTGGTCATGGTGGAGATGGCCCCCGAATGAGCCCACGAAGTCCCGCGTCCCCGCAACGCCAGGCTGGATGCTCCGCGCCAGCCACTCATCGCGGGCCAGACGGCACTCAAGTTGGGATTGGAAATCATCCCCTGGCCATTCACGAATCCAGACCATGGTGCGCCGCTGGGTGCCAGCCCCTGCGATGCCTGCAGTCCGGAATTCACTCCGGTCGAACCGTTCATGGTGTACTGGTACGGGTAAGGAGGCAGCATGCCGGCGGGCAACGTAATGTCGGCCCCCGTGCTGCGAACCGATTCACTGAGCATCACCGTGGTGGACGTCCCGTCGGAAATATCCGCCATTCGAATCGATGAGTTCTCATACGCAAAACCGTCCGTCTTCCAGCGCAAATCGTAGTTGGTTCCGGTCCCGCTCCCATAGCTGACCATGTAATTCGTACCGGCATAGATCGCTCCGCCAGCACCCGAATTTTGCGAGGGGGCGGGATCGCTGGGGCACAGCATCACCGGCAGCGGGACTGAAAAAAACGCGGCGAAGCTGGGATTCGGGACCAGATTGTTATAGGGACCTGTAAACGCGGGTTGGGCGAAGTCGAGTTTGTTCTGCAGGTTTCCCTGGTCGATATAAGGCAGGATCCGGGCCTGAACGGAAAAACCCTGCGTGTTGGGAAGATAGTTCTGAGCATTCGTCATCGGAAAGCAGCCAAACGTGCTTTCATAATTGTGCATTGCCAGACCAAGCTGCTTCATGTTGTTTTTACACTGGGTGCGCCGGGCAGCTTCACGGGCCTGCTGAACGGCGGGCAGCAGCAGTGCGATCAGGACGGCAATAATGGCGATGACAACCAGCAGTTCGATCAACGTAAATCCGCGCGCGCGGCGGCGCAATGGACGTGCGTACATGAGGATTCCTTCGCGAGAAAGATGTCGATTCCAGGACAATGCCCGGGGATGACGAAGTCTGGAAACGATTCGCGCAACAATGCGAGAACCGGTTCTGACTGACCCGACGGGTCAAGAGAGGCTGCGTTCAGGCAGCACAGTCCGTCAAACGACAGATTCTGGAGGCGGCACGCAGGGACGCGAGCGATGGCCACAAGGAGACCAATCGCCCGACAACAGGTGATTGGGGGCGCGAGATGCCCCGTCAAACGTGGCGATGTCAACCAGGATGCGCGGCTGGGGGCAGATCAACAGCAGCGGATTATCGACTGGACCGCAGGGGCAATCGCTGGTCCAGGCCGGCCGGTCTTCGGTGACCGCCGTCTGTTTCGGAACGCTTTTGTTAATGTGACTCTTCTGAGCACAGCAACTTTTCGTTTGGACATTCGCCTTGACGGCACAGCAGCCGGTTTTTCGTAAACCACTCGTACCCTGACGGCAGCAACAACGGCCGGCGGCGCGTGATTCCGGTGAGCAACGGCAGACTTTTCCAATGGGCGCTGCACCGGCCCGGGGACTGAAATCGCCGATCGGCAGTCCCAGATTCAGCAGCACGTACATCATCAACACGATCGATCGTGTTCGGCGAAGCGGGTCACCGCAGGTCCACACAATCACCCCACCGACCGCCTCAGCGGCCGGTCGCAAACGCGCGATCGGGGGGGGGATGCTAAACATGGTGGCAGGTTTTTTTTAGGAAGGTTCCGCGCGCTGATTCTATCCCACCAGAATGGATATTCAATCAAATCCGCAGATTTCCCGGATCTGGAAATGTCGGCATGTGGACTTGGGGTCAGGTGGTTCAAAGTTCAATTTTCGCGGAGAGAGACTTTCTGTATGGAAAGCTCCTTCAATCGCGAAAACTGCACTTTGAACCACATGACCCCTCCCACCGCCGTCACGGTTGCGCGCCCGACTCTGTCGAGAAGTCGAACGACGGAACGTGACGGGGATATTCCCACCGGCCGACGTTGTCTCGAATCCACTCATAGTAGAACCGGATCCCCCGGTCGGTCGGCCCGGTTCCGTAGCCGCCCATCTCGGCATGCGGGGCTGTTCCGCTGTAGTTGGTGATTCCCTGGAGGAACCCGGAGTGGAACATGAAGACCGCGTTGGGGGCATCGAGATAGTTGCGACAGTTGGTAAAGATCGCTTCCCGGTTGGCGGCGTTGAAGATTCCATCGTTGTTGAAGTAGTCCTCGCGGATTGGTTCCACGTTCACCACGAACCCCTGTTTGGGGATTGCCATCCCCTTCTGGATGATGCGGATGTCCATGTTGGGATACGTGTCTCCCGTACCGGACTTCCAATGTGGACCAATCCCCGCTTCGATGTCGGGGGCGATGGCTTTGAACCAGCCCGTGATCATTGCTTTTTTCTTCTCGCCATCCGGTTCACGGACCAGTAGCTTGTCTGCTCGCAGCGGGTGATCGAACTCATCGCACAGGTTGACGAAGATGTTTTTCAGTTGCTTGTCTCGCAGAAATCGCGCCGCCTCTTCGATGGCCATGCGAATGTCTTCGTCAGCGTAAAAGTCCTGATCTTTCCGAGGTGCCAGCACGCCGATCATGACGACCATTCCCCGTTTGTCGGCTTCGCGCACGAACCATTCCACGCGGCGGGCAACTTCTGGCAGCAGTTTGCCATGACGAGTGAATCCATTCAGCCCGGCGTCTCCGTCGGGATGTCCCGCATTAACTCCCTGGATGTACGCCCCCACCAAGTTGATGCCATGCGCGTTCATGTTGTCGAAGTTTCGGATAAACCGTTCGGTGACCGCATCGCTGCAGAAGGCGTTGCCGCAGCGCAAGCCCCACAGGTCCACTTCATGGCCCCCCAGGAACGGCCGCTCGTTCCTGATTTCAAATTCCCTGGTGGGGCCGGATTTCGGGACGGGATTGACGGCGATGGCTTCACCGCTGGCGGACAGGTCGTCAAACCAGGTTTGGGCATCCGCCTTCGACCAGAGGCCGACGCGCCCGAACCCGCGGATCGACGAATCCTCGACGCTCAATGGGAATTTGCCGTCCAGCCGGCAATCGATCTTTGTCCCCTGCATCGAGATTTGAAGTGTATGCCATTGGGTGTCGCCGGGGGCCTTAAGACTTCCCAGTTGAAAACGCTTGCCGTCGACAACCTTGTACACGCGAAACGAATCTTCCAGAGGATTGAAGCGCGCCAGGTAGTAGGTCTGGGCGTTCTTCGCCCGCCAGACCAGTCCCCCTCCCTGATCCACGATTCCCCGGTTGGCCTTCAGGCGGACGCTCATTTCCAAGTCGGAATACAGGACGCCGTTTTGCAGGATCACATTGAATGTGGAATCAGGATTCTGAGCCGACTGGGCCAGAACCCGATTCTGGCCGTCCTGAACAACAGTCCATTGGCCCATCGCATTCTGAAATCCGTCTGGCTGGGCACCCACCGTGTTCGACTCAAAGTCCCATCGCCGTGCGTCGCGACCCTTGTCCTGAGCGACACCGCCGGCGATCAACAGGGACCATGAAACCGAAATCGTCAACATCCAACGCACTTGGAATCTCCTCTGCTGGCGTCTGGTGGAATCGAATGATCTGGCAGCTTTTCCGGGCGTTCAGTTATCGCTGCGTTGCACTGTGACAATCGGGACCAATCCCACTTGATAGGTGACCGGTTTGCGCCGTTTTCTCCCCTGCGGATCCGCCAGTTCCAGCACGACCTGAACATCGTGAAACGGGAGTATCGAAAAGCCGGGCTTGGGCAGTTCGTACTGGATCAATTGGCAGCCTGCCACGCAATCATCGTCGAGCAGTCGAATCGGTGGCGATTGACTGGCCAGCGACTGGAGTTGATTGGATTTCCATGCGTCCAGCGCGGTAATCAGGACTTCGCGAGCACGTTCCGAATCGACATCCGATTTTCCGGATCCTCTTCCGCAACCCACCATGGTGACGGTGAGCAGACAAATCACCATGACAGAGCAGCGCACGGTTGGAACTCCTGTGATTCAATAGGAACTGATTTCTCCACCCGCCACGGTCCCGAGCCCGCGCCAGACCCAGCCATCGACGGACGACGAAACAAAGCGGACAGATCCATCACAAAACAGAGAATGAACTCCACCAGCATGATGGCTGCGCGATGTGATGGCGGCAAACGTCGGTCCCCCGATTCGCTCACGCTGGCTGTTCAAGTCCACGTCCGGATACGCATTCCCCGGTCCCCCGGGGGTTGCCTTGTTGGGGGGCCATGCGGTGGTAAACCCGTTGTGGTGCACCGTCAATTCGGCCCATTGCGAATGAGCGTTCAGCAGAAACGTGCAACCGGCCGACCGATACTCCGGGGCAACCGTTTGTGGATCCGCGGTGGGGGGAGGGATGTAGGTGGGATCCTGAATGTTGGACAGCGCGCCGCAATCACGCACATAGGGCTGATAATTCTTTACTTCCGACATCATCAGTGTCTGGCTGGTCCCATCGACAAAGTCGCCCATCCGTCGACTGAGATTAACGCCAAACGCAGATCGTGTGGGCGGGCCCCCATTCGGCCCGGCCCAGACATACCAGTCACCCATGCTGAACCCATAATTGACCCCGCCGATTGTGCCGAACGAGACGTCAACCACAGGTTCACGGCGCGGCTCGCTGGGACACAGAAAGATCTGTGTCACCCGCGCCACGGCCGGCATGTTGGCCGGATCCCCATACGCCAGATTGATGTTGATCGCATTAAACGTGTTGGCCTGATCGACGTACGGCAGGATCCGCGCATGCGGTCCCAGGTAACTGGTCCACAGTCCACCTCCGGGCAATTTGACGACGACCGCGGTGGGAGGCAGGCAACCCATCGTCGATTCGTAGTTGTGAATTGCCAATCCCAACTGTTTTAGGTGGTTCTTGCATTGCACGCGCCGCGCCGCTTCGCGGGCCTGCTGCACCGCAGGGAGCAACAGAGCAATCAACACGGCGATGATGGCGATCACCACCAGCAGTTCGATCAGTGTGAATGCCCTTCGTCGACGATGAAGTGAGACACCCGACATGCCTGGTTCGCCTGGATTCGGTGGAGTTCAATGCCACGAGACATTCTGACTGTCAGGTCACTGATTTCAAGCCCCCCACTCAGAATATTCTGAGACTCAATAGAACTTGTGATGTTCACTGAACACACCTGACATTGGCGGTCTCAAGCGACCCGTTTGGCACAGGTAGAAAACAATTTGACCACTCGCACATTGGTACCGCAGTCCCGCGAACGCAAGCTGCGGAACGCTCAATGGCTTCAAGGCGGAACTGGCAAAGCCTGACGCGATCCACGTGCCGGTGGTGAAGTCTGTTTTTTCAACACCGATGTCGAAATGCCCTCGCCTGAAGTGGTCCTGTCGCGCCCACCCGGTGTCACTGGAACACGAGCCCTGGCCTTAACTCTGCGTACCAGAACGTATTTGAGTTATCGTCAGGTGAGATCGTGGATCACACCTTCTGACATGGCATGATGATTGCTTGCCGCGATCTCACTGCGGGAGATTCGAGAGTCTCCAGATCGACCCCTGGGGATGGTACTTCCCCGTCATAACGAAAGTGAGAGCCGCATGCGAACTGGTCGCACATCCGTAACTGTGGTGAACCCGAGTCGAAATCGACGCGGATTTACGATGATCGAAATGCTGGTCGTAATTGGCATCATCGCTGTACTGGCCGCGTTGATCCTGCCGGCGCTGCAGGCATCACGTGAAGCCGCACGTTCGACACAGTGCATTTCCAATCTCAAGCAATTGGGACTGGCGATCACGATGTTCCACGATCAGAACGGAGAATACCCGCAGTATCGCGCCGAGTATCCTCCGGTCACCAACAAGTACGGTGTTGTTCGACCACGATGGCAGTGGGAAATGGCCTCTCTGCTCGGCGGCTGGGCACAGCATCCAGATCTGATCACTGCCGTCGGAACGGCCGACACCACCTACACCTATGTACCGCTGGACAATAAGGTTCTCGTCTGTCCGTCGATGAATTCCAGTTACATCAGCCCTGGCAACGCCATTCCCGACGTTCAGAGCATCCGGAATGGATCGTACGGCTACAACTGGGGCTACCTGGGGAACAACCGGACCCTGGTTGATGGCGATAACACGACCTCGACATTGCGGTATCCGGTTGCCAGCGTCAAGGAGCCGAGTCGAACAATTGCGTTTGCGGACAGCCGTGGCGGCGCGATCCCGCATGGTGGACACTCCATGACCCTGGATCCCCCGCACATGGTGCGGCGCACCGACAACCTGGCGGTGAATTCCCCCTACTGGCAGCAAGCGTTTTTCGGCGCAGCATATTCCTCGGGTGTCGGTCCGGCAGGCGTCAATCCTTATGGCCCCGACGAAGGGACGCCTGACATTGTGGTCCCATTCTCACCGGCCGAAGCCCGGCATGCGGGCCGGGTGAACGTCGTGTTTCTTGATGGTCACACGGAAAGTCTGAGCCTGCAGGCATTGGGATATGTGCTGGTGAATGGAATCCCGCAATGCCAGACTTCGGCGACGCCGCTGACCGGTGCCAACAACGCGCTTTGGACCGGCCGCGGACTTGACGATTACTCGGTGAACTATGCCATCGATTCCCCCTGATGCCCCGCCCCGGCCGCGCCGATCACACAGGATCGGTGCGGCCCACCTGTTGAAGGGAAGTGATGTCGTCCTACTCCGATCCACTCGTCGATTCGCCCGTTTTGTCAACACCCCTGAGTGACCGTGACGGGAACGAACCACTCCAGCGGCTTTGTGAAGCCTTGCTGGCATGGATGGGGCGTGAATCGTCGCCGGGAAAGTCGCGGATCCTGGCGGAATTGACACGGACGCTCGGGCAGAGTTGCGGCGACTCATTGCAGATGCTGCGTCAGGAATGGCAGGCTGTCGAAGAGGCTCGACAACGACTGCAGTCGCTGGCAACATCTTCCACAATTCATCTGGGAGACGATGGCGACAGTGTCCTGGAACGGTTGCAAGATCACAGTCAGCAGTTGTCGGGCGTCATCGACGGGTTGGCGTCGATCCACTCCGCCGCAGCCAGCCCGTCCGCGGGACCTGCACTACGATCCTATCCAACGGCACACACCGCGGCCCCGGTTTCTGTCTGGACCAAAGACACCTCGGATCCACCAGTCAGTGTCGTGATGCCTCCCGAATCTCGACCGGAATCCGCTCCCTGTCCTCCACTGATGCCGGCCCCCGACCCGACGGTCTCGGTCTGGCTGCAGCAGGGGCGGCGGCGATTGCGGCAGGGTGATGCGGCCGGGGCGATCGAGGATCTGACTCACGCTTTGGGTCAAAACGAACATGACTCGCTGGCGTACTGTTGTCGCGGGGATGCTCATTCGCTCAATCGATCGTTTGCCGCAGCGATCGCGGATTACTCCCGGGCGCTGGAGATTCAGCCGAATTATTTTCTTCCCAAGTACAACCGGGCCGTTGTCTATCGGCTGAACGGCGACCTGTCCGAGGCGCTGGAGCAATTCAATGAGATTGTCCGTCTTCGGCCCGATCACGGTTCCGCGTATTTGAATCGGGGCCTGGTCTTTGAACTGCAGGGAGAGTTCAAGCAGGCGGAACTGGACTATCGAAAAGCCCTGCGATATTCGCCGAAATCGTCGGAAGCATTGGAACGATTGCAGGCGATCCGCGTGTTGCTGCCGGACAAACCGGAACCTGTCCGACGGCCCGCGCCGGCAGACCTCTCGCCGACTCAGTCGTCAGTGCCGCCAAGGGATGAACGGCCAGCGAAGTCCGATCTTGACAAGATTCCGGCCCGTCGAGAGATCCAGGACAGCCTGGTCGTCCGCTGCCCGAGTTGTGACGAGGAAACGGCCATTCATTGGAACAAGCTGCAGACGGGACGAGTACTGACGTGTCCGCATTGTCACACGAATTACACCACGAAACCGAATGGCGAACTGGGTGAAGTGTTCAAGGATGCAACCGGACGCTGGTTGTTTCGCGCGTCGTTCAACGCCCGGCTGCGATCGATCCGGGAACGCAGGCTGCAGATTGCGGGCATTGTCAGCGTTGTCGTTCTGCTGGTGATGGTCTGGTGGGTCCCCAGAACGAGTCAAAGTGCTCCCCAGAGTGAAGCCAGTCTGCCAGTGGACCTGGAACCGCGTGCGGAACTGTTTGCCCGTGCCTGGCTGGCGGCGGATTCCAGAACACTGCGCCGGCTGACAGATCCGGTTCAAGACAGGTTGCTGTTTAACTGGCTCAGACGCAATCCACCGCCCCACGTTGCCGTGAGTCCTGATGAACTGGAAAAGACGCTGAAATGCGAAGTCACCCGACTGCCAGGCCAGCCGCCAACGACCTGGGTCCAGGTTCGCGTTGCAGGCTTCGAGGGTTCGTCTGGGGCTCCCATCGAAATGCGGCTGGCGTGGGAAGCCCGATCGGATGTGTGGCACTTCCAACCGAATCCGCAATTGTAGGGCACAATTCCGCTCTAGTCACAGTTTCCGGCATCTGCTATCAACCGGCAGAATCTGCCGTTGGATGACGGCGGGCGAGGAAACTCGTTTTGAGTCGCGCAGGGATTGCGCAGGAAATACGCCATGACATGGACGTTGAAAATGCGTGTCGGAAGCCTTGCGGTGGCACTGGTCGCCCTGGGCTGCAATAGCGGTCCGCTGGGGGGCACCACGTATCGCACGGTTCCGGCGGGAGCGGGCGCTCCGGATAGTCGTCCGCCGATTGCAAGTCAACCGATCCTGACACCATCGACCGTGACGTCGGTCCAGGTTCTGCCGTTTGCCACGCTGCCACCCTATGCCACCACGCAGGCTCAAAACGGGAGTGTTCGCCCCCTGGCAATGCTTGCGTCCAATGATCCAACGATCGACGGGCGCAGTCTGCCGTTCATGAATCGTTCGGCCCAGTCGCCTCGGGCGGGTGGGGCCAGAACTCGCAAACTCACAATCAATTCGTCGGCCGCGTCGCCGCAAATCGGAGCGCTGGCCAATGGACTTCCCCCTTCCCCTCAAGAGGATCTGCGGTACCGCGGCGGTCGCACAATCCGCGATTTGACCTGGGCCAATGTCTACGTGGGGGGCCAGGCGGCCTGGGACAAGAACGACTGGCAGAGCATCGACAAGGCCCTCGCCGCAGCCATGACGGATGAAAACCTGAACAATGTCATTCGACAGTACTTCAACAATCAGCCGCTGAAAAACACGTTCAAGGGGTCGTTCTTCCTGTCCGGATGGAAGCCCACGTTTGTTGCCAAATCCGAACTGGAACGACAGGTGGGGGCGCTTTACAACGGCGGCGCGTTCAAGGGATTCGATCTGCCCAACACGGTTGTCAATTTCATGTTGCCGCGGGGAACAGTCCTGGGAGATCCCAATGGCGGTGCCGCTGAAGCCCCAGTTTCCAACAAGGCAATCCCGCACGAAGAAGCGGAAGATTCCACCGGCGGACTGGGTGGTTATCACGGTTCCGTCCACGTGAATGGTGCAACCGTTTATTACGCGGTCGGCGTCTACTCAGAACGAACGGCCAACGGCGGTTCCAACGGGATTCCCGTGTTTGACCAGAACTGGAAGAACGTCGTGGGGACGTTCTATCATGAATTGCAGGAGGCCCGGACAGACCCGGACGTTGGTGATGCCGCCGCCGGAATCGGCCCCGATCCGTCGCGATGGCTGGGTTGGACCTCCGACAGCGGCAACGAAATTGGCGATTATCCAATCGCGGAAGCTCGCGACCTGCGTTCGGTGTTTGCCGAAATTCCGCTCGCGGACGGTAGCGGATATGTGCCGATCCAGTTGCAGTATTCCAATGCCGTCCATGGTCCGGAAGGTCCCATTCCGTATCCTCATGGCATGGAGCCACCGCCCGGGACGAAGCCCCCGGTCAACAACCCGCCTACCAACAACAATCCACCCACCAATAATCAGCCGGTCATTACAGACCCGGACCTGGCACAACTGGTCAAATCGTGGAATCAACTGGAAGACATCGTCAAGCAGATGATCCTCCGGCTGGCCCGGTAGCGAATCAATTGCACTGAATGCTCTATCGGACACGGAAGATCAGCCCGCCATGAAATCCATTCGCCACAAGAAGGCACTGGTCACCGGTGCCGCGTCAGGGATCGGACGCAGCATCGCCCTGGCATTGGCTGGCGAGGGAGCAGATGTCTACCTGCTGGATGTTGATGAGATCGGCCTGGCGACGGTCGTCGCCGCCGCCAGGGCTCTGGGCGTGAATGCGATTGGTGCAAAGTGCGACCTGAGTCAGCCGGCCGAGATCAGCCGTGTGCTGGCGGAAATGCTTCGCGAATGGCCGCAGATCGACATCCTGGTCAATAATGCGGGGGTCGCCTACTATGGCCCGACTCACTCGATGACGGCGGCCCAGTGGGACTGGTTGATGAACATCAATCTGCTGGCACCGATTCAAATCACGCGGACGCTGTTGCCAATCCTGCGTGAACAGCCTGATGCGCATATTCTCAACGTGTGCAGCATCAGCGGACTGGTCGCGGGAGGCCGGTTCGCAGCCTACCATACCAGCAAATTTGGTTTGATCGGGTTCACGGAGGCACTGCGTGCCGAATACGGCCGACGCGGACTGGGTGTCTCCGCACTCTGCCCGGGACCGGTCCTGACCAACCTTTACAAATCGTGTGCGTCCACGAAAAACGAGAAGACAGTCCCGGAACCACCGCGGTGGCTCTGCTGTTCCGTGGATGCGGTCTCTCGAGCGGCGATTCGTTCCATTCGACGCAACAAACGATTGACACTGGTTGGCCCATTGGCACATTTGCTGGCCTGGTCCAAGTGGCTCGCTCCGTGGTTTCTGGATTTTCTCAACCACTTCAGCCGGAAGCGCAGGAAGTCCGTCGCCGCACCGGTTCGACGTGCTGCATGACTGGCTGTGTTTCTGCCAGGACCAGTCTCAAAGAATATCCGGCAATTCCGTCATGAATTCCATCTCCTCGGGGTTCACCGGAGCTGGCGCGGGCTTCGGGGGTGGCGCGGGCTTCACCGGAGCGGGTGCGGGCTTGGCTGCAGCCACCGGAGCGGCGGCAGGCTTGGGAGCTGGCGCGGCCGGGGGCGCGACGGGGGCAGGAGCTTTCGCAACCTGTGGCGGGACCGGTTGTGGTGGTGCAGATGGCATCGGCGGTGCGCCCGGCACGGCCGCCGCCGGCATGGCCTGCGGAGGAAATCCGGGAGGCATCCCCCCTGGCGGTGGCATGCCCGGGCCGGGCGGCATTGGACCACCAAATCCGGGCTGTGGAGGCATCCCGGGATTCGGATAACCGGGCATCCCCGGGGGCATTCCGGGTGGCATGCCTGGCATCCCTTGCGGTGGCATCCCTTGCGGTGGCATTCCCGGAGGCATGCCCGGCATGCCACCCGGCATCCCGTATTGTTGCGGTGGAAACTGGGGATAGCCGGGCTGCATGTACCCTTGCGGCGGCATCATCATCGGCTGGGGCATCATCATGGGCATCGGCATCATCGGTTGTTGCTGTGGCGCAGCCGTGCCAGGCTTCCCCTTGGCTTTGGCCTTGGCGTCTTCGCGATCCGTGGTCACCTTCGCATCCGCGGAGATCTTGGCGGCAGCCTTCTTCTTTTTGGCCTCCTTGGCTCTCTTTTCCTCTTCGAATTGACGCGCCAGTTCCGGGTTCGCCTCCAGCATGACCTTCAGCTTCGCATCCGCCCGGCTGTCCAGGCGTAGTTCGGTCAGGTTGTCCATCGTTTGCGATTTGGCTTCTTCTTCCTCCGCCGTCGTTTCCCGGACATCTTCCTTGAAGATGCGAATCCGTTTCAGTTCGCCCAGGACTTCATCGACGGACGAATGACGGTCCGTCGGCTTCTTCTTCAGCAACCGAAACACCAGCCGGTCCATTTCCGGCGTCACATTTTTGTTGAACTCCGAGGGATTGGCGGGTTCATCACGCAGATGGCGTTTCAACAATTCTTCGGGTGTCGGGGCCTGAAACGGAGTTCGCCCCGTCAGTACTTCAAAGAAGAAGATCCCCAGGCTGTACAGGTCCGTCTGGAAGACCGGTGCCTGCTTCCGAATCGTTTCGGGAGCGATGTACGTCCGGGTCCCCTGGATCGTCTTCAGTTTCCCGCCGCCAACCATCTTGGCAAAGCCCTTCACCTCTTTACTGGACAGCGAAAAGTCCACCAGCCGGATTTCTCCCGCTTTGTTCATCAGGACGTTGTCGGGCTTGATGTCGCGATGAATCCATCCCTTGGAGTGAACGTGTGAGATCGCCTGGCAGACGCTTTCGAACAGCTTTCGGGCCCGGACCTGCACCGATACGATGTTCGATTTCAATTGCAGTTTGACGTTGGGTGCCCGGAAATGTTCCATCACCATGTACGTGTTGTCACGGCTGCTGGAATACTTTTCGAGCTTCACAATCAGCGGGTGATCCAGCGTTTTCAGCACATCGGCTTCGTGTTTCAGGCTCGCCTTGTTCTCCTTGAAATCCGGAGAATCCTGCTTGAGCAGTTTCATGGCCAGATGACGGGTGGACCCCTGCTCGACAACTTCCCACACCTGGCTGCTGCCGCCGGTGGCAATACACATGACCAGCTTGTAAACACCGTCAATCAGTTCGTCGTCGGACACGATGAACTCCTGGATGCGCTGCCTGGGCAAAAAGCTGGGCGGCGGAGACTTGGAATAGAATTAGAAACCGACCGCTTTCGTGGGAGTGGTTGGAGGTGTAGGACCGGTACCGGCCGGGGCAGTCCCGGTGTTCGACGCCGCAGCCGTCGCGGCGACCGATTTCAATTTGAATCCATCCCCCAACTGATGGGAGGATTCATAAATCACTTCGTCCCCATCGGCAAACGGCCCGCTGACAAACAGCCGATTGATGCCCACTCCCCCCATCACCACAATGGGAACATCGCGCACGACGGCATGTCGAATCACCTGAACCTTGCGGTTTCCATCGGGGACGTTTGCGATCGCACTGGACGGAACTTCGGCCACTGGTTGCCGGGGAATCAAAGGAACGTAAACGGTCTGGCCCGCTTTGAATTTTCCCGCGGAATTATCGAGGACGACGATGGCGGACGCGATCGAATCGAACACGTCGCGCAACGCAGCAAACCGCTCACCCAACGGCAGCACGGATTCAATCGTCCCGTCGACATCGGACGATTCGACTTTCAACGGCAGCGACTTCCCCTGGACGGCCTGAGCCCGCTCCAGGGGGACTTCGACACTCACGCGGCTGGTGTCGACGACCAGCGCCAGCGGATCTCCGGCCCGCACGAATTGTCCCTCGCTCACCAGCACCCGCTGAACTTCACCGGCGTATGGAGCCCGGACGATCGTCTGTTCCAACCGGTATTTCGCCAGCTCTGACTCTGCCTTCGCCAGTTCCAGTCGAGATTGGGCAATCGTCTTTTGCAATTCGTCCTTGTCCGCCGCCTGCTTCTGTTCGGCGGCGGCAATCTTCAATGCGGCGTCTGCAATCTGCGACTTCAACTGGGCCGTCGTGTTATCCAGTCGCGCCACTTCTGCCTGAGCTTGAACCTTGGTATTCGGCCTCGCTTCGGCCTTGCTGATGATGCCATCAAACGGCGCGGTCAGGACGACCGACCGAATCGGCTCCAGTGCCAGCGTGACCTTGTACTTGTGCGGCGGGTCGACGTGCAGTGCTTCGTATTGAACGATCACCTGGTCTCCCTCAGCGGCGATCGGCGGCCCGGCCTTGGCACCCGCTTTGGTTTCGGGCTTCGCTCCCTGCGCCAAGACGTTTTCTGCAAACAACGCCAGTCCGCAGGAGGCCAGACAAGCTCCCACGATCGCGATCTGCTGCCGACTCATTTCCAATCCTTACGCCACGACGTGGCATCCGCAAGATTTGCTCCGAACGGGCAAACCTGACCTTTTATACGCTTTACCAGCCAAGGGGTCAGACCCCCGACCTGATCTGGATCTCCGATCAGCGCACCCGACATGAGATGGCTGAGAAAAGTCCCACTTGTAAGGCTACGACCGCCAACCACCGAAGTCAATGTGTCGCCACAGGTAACGTGTCCGCCGCAGGGCAACGGCGGGCGTCCGCAGAATGACCGCACCGCCGGAGTACAAGATCGTCATTACGGCCAGTCCGTCACCCGCCAGTTTCGCCGTCGTCCGCTCACCGCTGCAGGCGTCGGCGGCAGAATTCAAGTTCTGCGCCGCTTGTGAAGGTCGCCCGTTTTCGTCAAGATACTACAGACTGTGTCCTGCCACCCGCCCTCCCCCGCACCGGCGTCTCGAATACAGCCGGCCCCCCGAGTGTCGAAAGGATGTGACCCGTGAATTGCCTTCTGGTCGGTTTGGCGTTGGCGGCGGCTGCAGTCACGGAATTGCCGGTCGGGACCGAATTGCAATACTCCGGTTCCCTGACCCAGCAGTCCAAGAACCCCACCAGCGAAGCCAAGACGTTCACTGTCACCGCCCTTTCCATCGCAGCCGAAGATGGCCCCCAATTGGTCTGGAGCGTGGAAGAACGCGGTTCTGGTGGCTGGTCGTGGCCCGAACGGTTTGGATCGATCCCACTCGCCACCGACAATAACTCCAAAGCCCAGCCGATCCGCGTGCTGTTCACCCACGATGGACTGCCTCACCCGATCGGCATCCGCTCGCCGCTGTTTGAATTTCAGGACAAGCTCGCTGCCGACGCCAACTGGTCGGACGGACGGCTGGAATACCGTGTCACCCGCAAGCGCAAAATCAAAGACCGGGAATGCTGGCAAATCGAAGTGGCCTCGAATCTCGGCCGCGCCCAGACCCTGTTGATCGACGCCGCCAGCGGCGTGCTGGTGTCGAACGACCAGCGAGTCTTCATGGGACGCGGCGACGAATTCCAGTTAAAGATGGAACTGCAATCCCAGAAAACTCTGGCAGCCCCCGACGTGGCGAAATCGCAGGCCGCTTTCGTCGCCCTGCGTCAATTGCAATCCTCACTCGGCCGGACGGGCGAACAAAAGGTGGTGGAACTGACCGCCATTCAATTGAAGTCCGCTCAGGAATCGATTGGCTCGATTGAGAAACAGGCCGAAGGGACGATGTGGTCCAAGCTGGCCGGGATCATCGGTCGGGACCTGCAGCAACAGGCGCGGCGTCTGGAAGGGGCCGCCGGACTGGCGAAGAAATTCGTGGGGCAGCCCGCCCCGAAATCGATCTTCAAACTGGCGGACGGGTCCACGATTCCCGCCACAGAGGTCCAGGGCAAGGTCGTCGTCCTGCACTTTTGGGAGTACCGCCACGAGAACCTGACCGAACCTTACGGGCAAATCGGCTATCTCGACTTCCTGAACGGAAAACGTAAAAAGCTGGGAGTCAAGGTGATTGGCGTCAATGTGGACCCGAAAACGGGCGAGCGGGAAAACGCCGGTGCCGCCATCCGTTCAATGAAGAAGCTGATGGAATTCATGAATCTGGCCTACGACGTGGCGGTCGACGACGGCACGCTGCTGAGCAGCTACGGCGATCCGCGCACGCTCGGCTCCCCCCTGCCCCTCTGGGTTGTCATTGGACATGACGGCAAGATCGCCCATTACCACATCGGCTACTACAACATCACCCCCGACAAAGGCCTGGAGCAACTCGACGAAGCCGTGATCAACGCCCTGCGCAAGCAACGCGAAGCCCAATAGCAGCTGGCAGAAAAGATCTTCACCACGGAGGAACGGAGGTCACGGTGAAGACCCGGTCCTCTCAATCCGTTCCCCTCGGACTCGTCATGGACGAGATTGCTGAGTCGATCTAAACGCTACCCCAAAGATTGCCCATCTTCACCACCGTGCCCTCCGTGACTCCGTGGTGAACCTCCTTATGAGGTATTCCAACGACGGAATTGGTGTTGGAATTGACGCGCGGAATCCGTTAGCATCTACGTCCGTGGATGCGTTGCGGGAATACAGCGAGTCGAGGGTTGCATGAACGATTACCAGTTGAACCGGCGGCAGGCACTGATTGCGAGTGGCCTGGGGACCCTCAGCCTGGGAATGCCCGGGGTCGTGATGGGGGCCGACAAGATCGACGCGTCGGGAAAAGCGGTCGCGTCCGACAAGTCCTGCATCTTTGTGCTGCTCTGCGGCGGGCCGAGCCATGTCGACACCTGGGACATGAAGCCCGAGGCTCCGTCGGATTATCGGGGGCCGTATGAACCGATCGCGACCAAGGTGCCGGGGATGCTGATCAATGAGATGCATACCGGACTGGCGAAGTTGACGGACCAATTCACGCTGATCAATTCCATGTCGCATCCGGGAGCGATCAGCAATCACTTTGACGCGATGCACAATCTGCTCAGCGGCCAGTCCGAGAAACGTGTGCAACAAGGTGTGCCGGACGAACAACCCTATCTGGGTTCATTCGTGGCCAAGCACAAACCCAGCGAACGGAATTTCGTCTCCAATGCCTGGCTGATCAAATGCGTGGGCCCGCCGGTCTTTTGTGCTCCCAACGTCGGCCTGGGCGGCTATCTGGGGTCGGCCTATGCGCCCGTATTTGTGGGTTCGGAGAGCAACCATCCGGCGATGCCCGATTTCCAGCCGCCCGAACTGTACAACCCGTACGATCAGGTCCGATTCGACCAGCGGAAGTCGCTGCTGGGTTCCCTGGAATCCGGCCGGCTGGACAAGGATCAGCAGGTCAAGGACTGGTCCGACCTGCGCGAAAAGACCTACGACGCAATGACTCGATCTGAAGGACGTCAGGCGTTCGAACTGAATCGCGAACCGGTCAAGGTGCGCGAACGGTACGGAATGCATCCGCTCGGTCAGAACCTGCTGCTCGCGCGACGCCTGGTGGAATCGGGGGTCCGGTTTGTCACTGTCAACGGTTGGGCTGGTCAGGCGGACTACGACAAGAATGGTCCTCCGAGCAGCAGTTGGGATATGCACGGCGGCAACATGGGGATGGGAAACGCATTCGGCAACGGTTCGTACGGGATGGGTTTCTGTTTGCCGCGCCTGGACCAGGCGTTGGCCGGCCTGTTTACCGATCTCGTGGAGCGGGGTCTGCTGGAAAACACGCTGGTCGTCGTGACCGGTGAATTTGGTCGCACCCCGTTCGTCCTGAAGCAGGACCCGCCGGGCAGACAGCACTGGCCGCAATGCTTTTCGTCGATCATCGCCGGAGCGGGAATCGGTGGAGGAAAAGTGTATGGCAAGTCCAACAAGCTGGGCGAATACCCGACCAGCAACCCGGTCCGCCCCGAAGACCTGGCCGCCACCATCTACCACGCCCTGGACATCCCCATCAACAACCCCCAGGACGCGAGTGGAATTTCACGCTCGTTGACAACCGGGAAGCCGATCATGGAATTGTTCGGGTAAGGTTGCGAATCACGGTTCAGGTGTCCCGGTGTCGGTATTCCCCATGTCGAGATCGGCGCGCGCAGCCGAGGCGAGCGCCTGGTACTTGGCCTTGAACGCATCCAGAGTCTTCTCTTCGAGTTCCTCCAGATCCAGCAAGGCGTTGTGTGCTCCCTGGGTCGCGCGAATTAACTCGTCCAGCTTGACCTGGATCGCCTCGGTATCGCGGTTCTGAGTGTTCTGGATCAGGAAGACCATCAGGAACGTGATGATCGTCGTGCCGGTATTGATGACCAATTGCCATGTGTCACTGAACCCGAACATCGGTCCGGTCACGATCCAGACAGCAATGATGGCCACCGCCAGCGTAAACACCCGCGGCCGTCCGCAGAAATGCGCGGCGGCCTTGGCAAATCGCGAATACCAGGTTGCGCTGTACATCACGGTGATCAGATTCCGTTGAGTCCCGTTTTCGCTCGACCTGCCGATCGAGGCGACCGCCACCTTCGGCACAAGTCAGGTTGACGTCATGGCGTCGCGGGGAGCGGGCCGACTGTCACGGGTGTGTTCCGTGCAGGAACAACCGTTTCGATGTTCCGACTCGGCTGAGGATTCATCGTTCTTGAGATCAGAGCGAACGCCAGTAGAGCGTATGTGGGTGCCGTCGCAATCAGCGACGCCACGAGCATCACCAGCGCCGACGCAAAGCCGCCAGCGTAATCCTGCTGTGACGGCGTCTGTTCTGAAAGGGATGCGATCACAATGAAAGAATCGGACATCCCCTGCAACACTCCAACCAGCGCGATCAACGTTGGCAAGGGAAGTAACACCAGGTACGCGGCCAAAGCGGCCGGTCGCTGCTGACTCCTCACCAATTTCACCGCTCCAGCAAACACAAGAACCGCCGATGCGAGAGCTGCAATCCCCGTGAGATTGGTCAACGCCATAATCCGCCAGCCGCCAAACGACAATTCCTGCGGCATCTGTTGAGCCAGGACGTACGAATCCATGACAATCGACTCCTTCAGACTGTGAGTTTTGAAATGGAAGCAAGCCACCTCGTTTATACGGGCAATTGTCACGAGACGGCAAATGGGAATTGTTGAATTTGGGCCTGAATGACGAATCCGCAATTCGCGAACTGTCAGGTTTTATTGGGAACTCGCTTGAGCAAGTCTGAGTGACTGCCGAGAACGCCAAGTGACCTTTCTGCGGGTTTGAAATCGTCCAAATCGTCCGGGGAAACCGACCATTCGCGGGCAATGTCCATCACTTTCATTTCGTCGGCATGCCCCAGATCTTCGCGTTCCCAATACGAATCATCTTCGGCGTCAGGGCTGCGCTCATCGAAGAAGGCAAACCCCAGTTTGTGCTCTTCGGGAGTCATTGGGCCTTCATCCCAGAACGTTTCTCCCGATTCACCAACGTATCCGTACGCACGGACCAGCGATCCCGAAACAGCCTTGGCCCAGACATGATATTCGACGACGCGGTGAGTGGCGAACACCAGTGCCGTACCAAACGCCATGCTGAGCTCAAGCAGGGGTGCGATGACTTCCTCGCGCGCATTTTGGCTCGTTGGCGGCAGAGAGAATCCGGTAATCAGGGTCCATTCATGGATGGGGGGCGTGACAAACACCGAACGTTCGTAAGCGGATTCGATTCCGGTTTGCCAGTTGGCGGGTTGCGGATTCTGCAATCGGATCGCCTGAACAACGGCGTCCGTGTTTGACGATGGCACCGCCCACCATTTGCTTTTGAAGCCGAATCCTTGTGGATCGTCGGGCTCTTGCCGTGCGAGATCCAGACCCGCAGGTGGTATTTCAATGGGCGTCAGAGGATTGCGTCGGAATGGCCACATGGTCAGGACAACAAAACGGGTTCACTTCGCGGCTTCGTCCAACACATCGGACGACACGTAAATTGGCAGGTGCGGCGAATAGTGAACGGCCAGTGCGACCGCGTCACTGGGGCGGGAATCGACTTCGATCAATTCCCCGTCTTTGCGGATTCTCAGCGACGCGTAATACGTGTGGTCTTCCAGCGTATGAATCACCACATCCTGCAGTTCGCCACCCAGCGCTTCGATGCTGGCCTTCACCAGGTCGTGGGTCAGCGGACGCGGGAGCGATTCCCCCTTCACACGGCGATCGATACTGGTGGCTTCAAACAACCCGATCAGGATCGGGAAGGAACGCTCCCCGTCGACTTCCCGCAGGAAGATGACCTGCTGGTCGTTGATTTCGCTGATGATGATTCGAGCCAATTCCATCTGCACGAGCACGGCAAAACTCCCGCGTTGTTCGACAACAAACACCACGAAAGTATAGCAGCCTGCTCCCAATTGGGTATGGGCAACGGACTCTGGACGAACAGGACGGTGCCGGTCCGCTAAATAGCGTGACATGAACCTGGGACATTCGCCCGACGCGCGAGCGAGGGATTCGTCGATGCGTGTCCAACTTGCTGATCCCTCGCACGCGAGTTTTGAAGTTGCGCTTCGAAAACAAATTCCGCTGTTGAGAGTGGTAGTAATTCACCACGAAGGACACGAAGATCCCCGAAGGAATACAAAGAGTTCTTCCTTTCTACACTTCGTGGTGAGTACCGTTTCGAACATGGCGGCTTGGAATATACCCGCGGCTAGCGCCGTGCGGCTCACAAATCAAGAGGATGCACCCGCGGCTGGCACCTTGCGGCTCACAAATCATGACATTGCCCGAGCGTCAACGCGAAAAGCTCTTTAACTTCCGGCCGAACTCCGCGGCAGAGCCAAAACGCTTCTCGGGTGTCTTTTCAAGGGCCTGATGAACGATCCTGGCCAGGTCGTGGGGAATCGCTGGATTGTGCTTCTGGATGGCTGTGGGCGGCGATTCCAGGATTGCGAGGAATTTGCACGCATGGCTGTCCAGCGGAATCGGTTCCGCACCGGTCAGCATCCAATACAGTGTGGCACCCGCCGAATAGATGTCGCATGTCGGCCGGGCTTCGCGCGAATTCAGGAATTGATCGGGTGACATGAATGGCAGCGAACCGATGACGTCACCATCCCGAGTGACCTGACTCATTCCCGCCGTCGTGTATTGCTTGGCGAGTCCAAAGTCGGCCAGTTTCGCCGACAGCTTTCCTTCGCTGCGTGTGAACAGGACATTGCTGGGTTTCACGTCGCGATGCACCATCGATTGCGAATGGGCGTATTCCAATGCACTGAGGACCTGGCACATCAGGCCGCAGGCCAGCCGAATCCGCTGTTCCGGCGACGATCGCACGACAACCGCGTCCCAGGACATGGATTCAATGTATTCCGTGGCGAGAAACACATCCTGTCCCTCGGCCCCCAGATCGATGAACCGCACGATTCGCGGATGCTTCAGTTTCAACAGGATGGAAGCTTCACGCAGGAAGGTGCGAATGGCCGCATCGTCGGCCCGGGCGGATGGCTTGATGACCTTCAAGGCACACGTTTCGCTCGTCGCCATCCGGGTGGCGCGATAGACAATTCCCAGGTCCCCTTCCCCGATCTGCGTATGCAGTTGATAGCCGGGGATGCGTGGCTGCAGCGAATAGACCGAAGCGGACGGGGACAATGGCGTGACCACTGGAGCGGGCGCTGGCGTTTCCACCTTTGGCCGGGTCGCTGGCACAGGAACCGCTGTCACAGCAGCGGTTCCGGCCGGATCGTCGATGAAAACCGTCATTTTTGTGCGACCGCCGGAAATGATGTCGCCGTTCTTCAGAAAGCAACTGGTGACACGTTCGCCGTTGACGAATGTGCCATTTCGTGAACTCAGATCCATCAGGTAGCACGTCGGCGGATTGATCTCGAGGCGAAAATGGTAGCGGGAAAAATGTCCGTCTTTTTCCAGACGCAATTCCGCGGAAGACAACCGGCCGGCAAACAGCGTGTTGTGATCCTGATAGCTGAATTCCTGTCCCGCATGCGGTCCTTCCGTAACTTTCAGCGCGACACGCGGCGCTTCGACGAACGTCGCGGGGCACAGCAACAGTTCATGTTGCAGCGATTGCAGAGCCGAAACCGCGTGAAACCGGTCCGCGGTATCAAATTCTTCGATGTAGTCTTCCACCTGAGGTCGCCGACCACGACGCCATTCGTCCTCGAACCGATCGCAGGCAGAATCAATCCGACGCAGCAGGTGAATCGCAATCGGGGACTGTAACTGGGTGGTCATTTCAGCGCTCGCTCTTCAGGCAAACTATGCGTTCGCGGACGATGCATCGTCCGGTCGAATTCCGGTCGGCAACCGAATCCGTACAAGTACATGCGAAAATGGCCGAACTTGCCGACACGGTTTTTTCCATTTCCCGGGAATTTCGCAGGTCTGATCCCTGCAGGACGATCCCTGGTCGTCAGGCATTCCACAGCCCGACTTCATTTTCCCATTCAGCACGGATCAGTTGCAGCTTCCGCTCCACCTTCCGTTCGGTACACCCGAGTTCGTCGGCAATTTCGCGGTTCTTGTGCCCCATCAACCTGAGCAGAGCAAACGCTCGTAAATCCGGATCGAGCATCTGTAACAACTCTTCACAAATCAGATCCATTCCCTCCAGCGGTTGCTGCGGTTGTTGAGCCTGATCCAGGGAAACCCCGGTCACGACCTGTCCGCTCCCGCGCTTTTGAGCCAATTCCCGTTCCTGCAGCTTCGTCGCCTTGCGGACCGTGATCAGTCCCAGCACGTTCCATAAGTCTTCACGATCCATATTGTTATTGAAATCGCCATCGGCCACTCCTTCCCAGAAACTGATCATGGCACTCTGCAAAGCGTCTTCCGCATCCGCCATTCGCTGGATCCGTCCGCGCAGCGTGGAATGAGCCAGTGCGAGCAGACGCGGCCGAAATCGGGCAATCAACTGGTTCAGCGATGCCGAATCGCCCTGTCGCCACTGGTGGTACAGGACAGTGATCGACCCCGATGGATCGTCGGGTATATCAGGAACTTCCGACATCTCTGGCCTTTATCGCGAGGGTCCACAGTCAGGAATTGTTGTTGAAGTGTACATGTCTACCGCAAAAGGTTCAAATTTCAGCAGGCATTGCCTCGAATGGCAGTCCCGGCACAAAATCCCGGGAAACCATGACGGGAAACGACGGGCGTTTCGCATTTAGATTTGTCCGGTCGTTTTCGTGACGGGGTTTTGATTGCAGAATGACGGCATTCTGACTGGTTGTTGGATACCGATCACGCCACCCCTGGAATGGACCATGCTGATTTCACTGACTCTGGATCGACAGACCTATCGATTCGATTCGGACACAATTCCGATTCGCATCGGCACGGCCGCCGACAACGAAATTTCGCGACCCGACGATGCCCGGTTGGCGCCGGTCCACGCCGTGATCCGCTCGATCAATGGTCGCTGGATGGCGGAATCGAGTGGCAAGGTGCAGATCCGGATTGGAAACCGGAGACCGGTTCCGTTTGCCTGGCTGAATCCAGGGGATGTGATTCGGCTGACGGAAGCGGGCCCGGACGTCATTTTTGAAGCGCTTGTTCCCCTGTCCCTGCCCGTCGACAATTCACCCGCCGAGCAATCGGAATTGCCCGATCGCAATCAGCCTGCCACCGGCACTCGACACGGTATTTCGCCGCTCGTCCTGGGCGCTGTCCTGGCCCCCTTGATTCTGGTCGGAGTTCTCTGGGGGATGTGGCCCCGCCCGGCTGCGAAGAACATCGCGATGAATTCCTCAGAAACGACTCCGGAACCGATCGCGGATCCGGTCACTCAGCCGACCGAGACCGTTCCACCGTCCGATCCGTCCGATTTCCTGGTGCTGATTGGAATTGGCGATTTGGCAAGCG
The DNA here is from genome assembly GCA_018242525.1 of Planctomycetota bacterium. Lineage (GTDB taxonomy): Bacteria > Planctomycetota > Planctomycetia > Planctomycetales > Planctomycetaceae > Schlesneria. The sequence goes on from JAFEBS010000064.1 coordinate 36,373, forward strand.
ACAACCGGCCCCACCTGTTGGGGGTGGGCTGGCTGTACGACGAGCAAACCGTGGTGGTTCCACGGTTTCTGGGCGACATGCTGAACGAATTGGTCGCTGCGACGCAACGGGATGGAGCACCCCGACAGGCCTGTGCCATCCAGGGAATTCCGCTCGAAGTTCGCGCGATCGATTCCCCTTCGGGCTGCCGGGACGTGTCATTGCTGCGGCTGACTCAGCCTGCGGTCTTGACGGTCCCGGCCCGCGACCGCTGGCTCAATGTCACCGCGGCCGACATCGAACGCCGTCGCGCCAAGGCCAGTGCGAAGCCGATCCGCTATGTGTCGTACGCCACGCTGCCGCGTTTCTCTGGAAGCCAGGGCAAACACGGGCTGTCGCTGCTGGCCTACGATCCTGAACTGGTCCGGACCACGGTCGAGGACGCCCGCTTTCTGTACGAGGAACGACGACACCTCCTGAAATCCGCCGACCCGGCGACCCGCCCCGAACGAGGCGGCTTACTGGTTGATGAAGAGAATCGAATCCTGGGAATGATCCTGCTCGACTCGTCCGTTCTCTGGACCAGTACCCTGCAGGATGCGTTCCGCTCCTGAAATGAAACTCGTCAACAAGGAATCCTGCACGATGTTCCATCCCGCGCTTCCCTGGATTGGTGCCTGCCTGATCGCTGTTCTTCAAGTCGGCAACGCGGCCGCACAGGTGTTGCTTGTGGATGATGTGCTGTTCGACCTGCGTCGGGCGGAGCAGGAAGAGGCCAATGCCAAACAGATCCGCCTGCGCTGGATCGACGAGGAGCGTTCGCGGATTCGCAGCGAACTGACCAAGTACGAGAATGAACTGACCGAACTGAAGAAGATGGTCCCGGACCCCATTCGGCCGCGCATCGTGCCTCCGGCCGTGGCGAGGGGCCAGGCGCGCGAGAAGCTGGCGTTTAATGACTGGGCCTCGAACAACGATCCGACGCGGCAGGCGGCCATCCTGAAGGGATCGGGAGTCAATGCCCTGTTGCGAGTCCTGGGGCCCATCGCCCACTACCGCAAGAAAAAGTCCAGCGCTCAAACTTCGACAAGCGTGTTCCCCAGTCTGGCCGAGTCCGAATGGATCCAGGAGTCCGATGCCTCGCATTTTCGGATGGTTCCCGCCACATCGTCAGGCTCACAAGTGGCCGTGCGCCTGAACCAGTTGCCGCTGGATCTGCAATGGCCTCCGGTCATCTTCCAGAACTGGCAATCCGATTGCAAAAGCATTCTGAAGCTGCGTGATGAATATGTGGCGCTGATCAATTCCAACCTGTCGGACCCGACCAAGCATTTGAACCATGCCGAGTTACTCGACAGCGCCATTGCCCTGTTGCAGGCCAAGGTCATTCACAAGAAAGCGACCGTGACCAAGGATCCGTTATTGTCAGACGCCCGGAAGCGGAATCAGGTTCATCGGGAACTGCAGGACGCATTGCGATATCTGGAGACCGTGCGTGCCACCGCCGAACGATTCAAAAGCGCCCCGGGAGATTACAAGGTCCATCGGTTTGCCGGCGGCAACGTCGAAGACTTTCTCGACTTCTGCTATACACATGGCATGATCTTTCAGGAATCCCGACCAGCTGATCAGGAATACTATCAGAAGGTGTTTCGACGAATGCAGGACTATGCCCACGACGTCCAGTACGTGGAAGACTGGAAGAGTGACCTGGATGTCCGGATCAGTGAACTGAGTCGGGACGACAAGCGACTCGTCTGGCAGGCCGCGGCGCGCTAATATGGTATGCGTCCACTGCAGGCACATGTCCCTGAGCGATGATCAACATGGCTAAGCCACCTCATCGGCCAAAACCACCCGACGTCAAACGTGAAGCCCTGAAAGGGGAGACCGCGCGCCCGGCCGATTCCGTTCCCGTGTCGACAGGGCCGTTTACCATACTCCCCACGCAATTCGGGCGTTACAGGATCGAGAAACTGCTGGGTAAGGGAGCCATGGGAGCGGTTTATCTGGCGCACGATACTCAGCTTGATCGACAAGTCGCCCTGAAGGTCGCCCGCGTCGCGGCATCTGGATCCGCCAAGTTGATCCAGCGGATGGAACAGGAAGCCAAGTCGGCGGCCAAGATCGACCATTCACAAATCTGCAAGGTCTACGACTTCGGCGAAATCGACGGGATCCGATTCATCGCGCTGCAATACATCGAAGGCGAAGACCTGAAGACCTATCTCCGACGGGTGGGCCGCAAACGCGAACCTGCCGAGGCCGTCAAGCTGGTCCTGCAGATTGCACTGGCTTTGGAAGCGGCTCACGACAAGGGAGTGATCCATCGCGACCTGAAGCCCGAAAACATCATGCTGCGCAAAGGGGAACCGGTCATCATGGACTTCGGCCTGGCCCGCCGTGCCACCGGGGCCACGGACGCTGGTCTGACCCAGGGAATGATTGTCGGAACGGCCGCCTACATGTCGCCTGAACAGGCCGTCGGCAAGGCGGAAGGGATTGATCACCGCAGCGATCTGTACGCGCTGGGGGTCATGTTGTTTGAAATGTTGACGGGAGACTGGCCCTTCTCCGGTACCGCGTTCGAAGTCATGGGAAAGAAGTGCATTCAGGACCCACCGTCACCGCTGGAAATCAATTCCTCACTTTCCCCGCAGTTGGCCGCGATCTGCCACCGAATGATCGCCAGGACAAGGGAAGACCGGTTTTCCACTTGCGCCGAATTGGTGGCCGCTCTGAAAACATGTCAATCGACGTCTTCGACCACTTCGGTAATCGCTGCTCCTGCGGCATCACCCGTTGCAGTTCCGATTGGGTCCCCGACGACCCACGAGGAAAAGTTCCTGAGTTTTACGCCTGATGAGCCGGTTCGTACGAGGAAAAAGTCCCGACGAAATCCGCCATCGCGAACCAGCGCAGGTTCGGCGGTCGTTCAATGGTGGCATGCACAGGCTGCCGCCATGCGCTGGCTGATGGCAGGCGGTTTGGGACTGTCGATCATCCTGGGAGCAGTCCTGATCTTCACCAACGGACGCGCCGTCGTGAAAATCCGGGTCCTGTCCGACGACGTCCAGGTTACCTTCCAGGGCAACGATTTCACGGTCGCCAGCGGGGACCGGAAATTCACCGTCACGCCGGGGTCGGCCAAGTTGCACATCAAATCCGGCGACGTGGAATACGATACAGAGACGTTTGTTCTCAACCGCGGCGCCAATCCGGTGCTGACCGTCGAGCAGGACAATTCCGACATCGTGACAAAGCTGGGGGATCGCGAAGTTCACCGCCAGTCACTGACGGTCAGTACCAGCAGGCAACCGTCGGGCATGCCCAGATCTCCTGCGATTCCCGCGGATGCTGTCACCTTCCAGAACAAGCGATTCAAACTGTTTGCGGGCCCGTTCACCTGGCATGAGGCGAGCAAGAAGTGTCAGGAGTTGGGAGGCCGCCTGGCTGAAGTTCGATCGGCCGCCGAAAACGAATTCCTGCTGCGGATGGCGATCGAACGCGTCCAACCGGCACTGTGGCTTGGTGCGACCAATGACAACCGCGAGGGGAATTGGCTGTGGCACGACGGGGCCGGGTTGATTTACAACAACTTCGCCAATGATCAACCGGATCACTCGGTGGTCGGCCAGAGCTATCTGGTGATGATGGTCAAGGCCAAGCCCGGATCGTGGTGCAATCAGTTCCCCAAGTCGGTCGAGTGGACACCGGGATTCGTTTGCGAATGGGATGTTCCTGCGACGAAGCAAACTTTTGGGCAGGATTCGCCAAACACGGACGCGAAGTCAAATCTGACCGATCTGGATTTCGTGGCTGTTGGCAAATGGATTCGCGCGGTCCATGCCACGACCGTGCTGCCCGATCCCACGCGGATGAACTTTCAAAACGAAGTTCTGACCCTGGATCGAACCACCCTCAAACTGGCCAACGTCAATGCTCGCAATGTCATCATTCGTGCGGATGTCCGCAAAGTGAACGGGGCCAACATCAATTTGTGGTTGCGAGATTCGTCGACTCAAGGTGCCTACATCGGCGTGTTTAACGGTAAATCCGATGTCGAGGTTGGAAGTTGGAGGAACAACGCGTTTGCCAGCATTGCGGGCGAAAAGATCTCACGCGCCTCGACCACGGATGCCTTTGTGAATGTGGCATTTTCGGCGATCGGGGACACGCTGTCACTGTTCATCGACGGCAAGCGAGCCATCAATGCCTTCGTCAACGATCCTCAGCGATCCGGTGACGTTGTCCTGGGGGCGTTCAACAGCAGGTACGAACTTAAGAATGTTGAATACCAGATCCTGGACCCGGCTCTGACAACCACTTCGAATCCACGGTTGACTCAAGTCAGTGAACTGAACAACGGTGCCGCACACGCTGGTGCCTGGCTGTCTGCCGACGGGCATCGCATCTATTGGGAGCAGTTGGATACGCAGAAGGGGACTTCCAGAATCTGGCAGGCCGAGCGTTCAAAACTTTCCGACAGATTCATGAATCTGCGGCGTGTGGGAACCGGGAACCAGCCGACTCTGACACCAGATGAACTGCAAATGGTTTACCTGAGAACGAACGGGCCGAAGTTCAAACAGCTATACACAGCCACTCGCAAATCCACTTCGGATGCGTTTGGAGACGAAGTCGAACTGAAACAGTTTGGAAGTCGATTGGCGTTCAACAGCCCTTGTATTTCGCCCGACGGACTGTCGCTGGTTACAAATGCCAGGTCACAAGCAGACGTCGGCACCACGGAGTATCTCGTGTCGCGACGATCAGCAGTGAACCTGCCCTGGGAAACACCGCAGCGTCTGAAACTGCAATGGGATCCTGCCGCGCAGCATTCGCCGCTGACGTGGCTGTTCCTGTCAGCGGACGAATTGACATTACTGGCGACACACGAACTTGATATTGGCCAGTTTCGCGTGATTCGAATGAACCGGGCAACAAAGAACGACCAGTTTGAGAAGTTTGAATACTTGTCTCTACCCGGGTTTGAAGCCGTTTATGGCAAAGCCCCCCGGTACTCACCACAAACCAAAGAACTTTACTTGACAGCGACAGACGATTACACAAGTACTGGATCGCTGGCCGGTTGGAGAGACCGCAAGCATCTCCTGTGGGTAATCAACGACGTGGATCTTCCTGGCTTCGCAATTGCCCCGTCGATTCCGGCAGACGCCAGAAAATTCGAGAAAAACTCCTATCGATTCTACGGCGAACAACTCACCTGGAAGGAAGCCCAGGCGAAATGCCAATCACTCGGGGGCAATCTGGTCGTGATCGACAATGACTACGAAAACAAGTTTGTGGGTAATCTGATCGCATCCTTGGCATGGCAGGATTCGTGGATCGGAATCTCGCGCAATCAAAATGACAGAACGTGGAACACGCCCAACGGACAGGCGGTGACGTATTCCAACTGGTCGCCGGGTCAACCAGACAACAAGAATGGCGAAGAACATTTTGGCTTGATGTCGAATCGAGGTACACAAGCCTGGCGGTGGTCTGACCAGTCCAACCGGGCCTCAGCAAACTTCCAGCCTGGTTTTGTCTGTGAATGGAATTCCCAGATTCCGTCGACCGATCTGACCATCCCGTCAACGACAAAACCCGGCCCGTGGAAGAAACTCCTGAATGGCAAAGATTTGACGGGATGGACACCACTTCTGACGACCGGCAAGGACAACAATGTCCATACGCCGACCACGGGTGGCTGGGTCATCCGGAAAGACGAGCTCACCTGTGAGACGAACGCCCCGGGCTGGTTGAGACTCGATCAGTCCTACGGAGACTGTGAGATCGAGTTCGATTTTTTGCTGCCACGCGGAGTCAATTCCGGACTATTGGTGCGGACGACCGGCCAGGGGAAGCTGTGGGGCTCGAACAAGTGTGAAATCCAACTCGAAAACGATCCCACGCAGAATCGCCCCGACCAGTTTTGTGGTGGAATCTATGCCATTGTTCCACCCACCAGGAATGCGTTTCAGCAAAACGTGTGGAACGAAATGTCGGTCACCATCCAGCAGGGAACCATCAAGGTCCGCCTGAACAAGCAGTTGGTGGTAGATACCAGATTCAGCGACCACGAGGCTTTGAAGGATTTGCCTGCGTCCGGCTATTTCGGACTTTTCAATTTCAACGGCAACGCCAGGGGCAGCAAGTTCCGTAACATCCGGATTCGAGAATTGTAGGGTCTGCGGACGGCTTTGCCTGCAAAATGGGGTCTGACAGGGCAAACGCCATTTCTCAAATGGCACTATACCCGACGGGGCTTGAGCAAGCTCCAACCCGGACCAGCCCCGGCCAGATAATCCGTTTTGCGATTCATGTTTTGAGGCCCAAAGGGCCGTCCGTTCCTCCAGCCACGGCCACAGGCCCTGGAAAATGGGGTGGTAAGCCGGATTGAGGCCTGAAGGGCCGGCCATTCTGAGTCTGACCCCATTTTGCGGGCAAAGCCTCTTCTGACCATTCGCTACGGCTTGATCTGGCCGAGTTCGTTCGTCAGTCGATCGACGGTCTCCTGTTGATTGGATGCAGCGGCGATCCTGATCCACTCTGTCAGAATCGCGCGTTCGAATTCCGGCATTCGCATCACGCGCGCGGACTGCAGCGCCTGTTGTCCAAGTTTGTCGCCGCTGGCTGCCATTGCCGGTTGCGTCAGGCATTCACGGGCAATCAGCCACAGTCCGATCCAATCCATCGGGATCGGTTTCATCGACGTGGAATCCTTTTCCAGCGGATGATCCTCGATGAATTTCACCAGCTTCTCGACCATGGCAGTCCGCCTGCTTTCATCCCTGGCCGACATGGCGAGCAATGCCGACACGAGCAATGGTTCGATCCTGTCGGGTTCAGTCGTCGTCGTTCGGTCCAGGGCTACCCGGACTCGCTCAGCCAGACTCGGATTCCGGCTGACTTCGCCCAGCAGCGATCCCCACCGGCTGTACATTCGTCCCTGACCGGGATCCGTGCTTCTGACAAACAGATGCAGATTCAGCATCCGTCCCTGCGTCTGCAAATCTTCAAGATACTCGACCAGCACCTCTGGCTTCACCTCCGAAAAGGCGACGACAAAGCTGGATTCGACTTCCGTTCGCGGATTGTAACCACTGATCTGCAGACCCACGGAACGATCCAGGGCCGCCATGTAAACTTCCACGGCGTCCAGGGGATAATCCAGCGAACGCAGTCGTCGAGCGATGGACAGGGCCTGGACCAGATCGGTCCTGGTGGGAACCAGCGGTGGATCCGCATCCATTCGCAACGCGGCAGGCACGCTGGACCGCAACAGTTTTCGTGCATCCGCTTGACGCCCCAGTGCGACATACGCGTTGATCAACGCTCCGGCCGAAGACGCCACCGACATCCAGTCCGCTCTGCCGTCCTGCTGAATCGCCACCCGATAATACTTCTCGCCGACGTCCAGACACTTGTCATAACGAACCAGTTCCTGGCCGATTTCCCAGGCCATCGTGGGATTGGCTGCCAGTCCTGCCTGCAATTCGGGAAACAACTTGTCGAGTCGATCCCGACCCGCCTCAAGGTTGCCACGACGCAAATCAATCGATCCCAGCATCGCCGCACCGGCAAGCCAGTCGGGGAACTGCTGCAGTCCCTTTTCCACTTCTGACGCCAGATCATCCAACCGCATCTCGGCAGCCGCCAGGTCCAGGATTCGAGTCCAGACGGTGGTCCGTCCGGCTTCGCCCGCACCCAGTACGCGTCCGAAGACCTTGAAGTCACTTCCGCTGTCTGCCTGCCTGGAAACAAGTGTCCGCAACTCATCGCGAACGACATTCAAACTCCACCAGTGGTCATTCCGAAACCGCTGCAACAACAAGACGCGATGGTCAGGAACAGCATTCCAGACCTTCAGGAACAACTCGTCCGCGACATCCTGTGTGGGCTGACGACTCCACAGTCGATCAATCAGTGTCGGCAACAGTGACAGGTGCAATGCCAGACGCTGCTTTTCATTGTTCTCCTTCGGTGCCCAGTCCAAACGGACGAGCAATCTGGCGAATCCCACCAGTTCGGGACGCCCGTCGTACCGTTTCAAGGTGTCGCTGCAGCGTGCCACAAAGAATTCGGCGTTGCGTTCCAGCAGGATTTTCATCTGCTCCAAGGAATCGTCCGACTTTCCGGCTTCCAGGTACTTCAGCACAAGCGCATAACGGATTTCCGGCTTGTCGACATGCTTCTTCAGCATCAGCACATGCAGTTCATCCAGCTTTTCGTGATTTCCCGCCGCTGTGTAGAGGCCTGACAAGCGATTGCTGAGCGCTGGGGAATCCGGATTCGCCTTGAATTCCTGTTCGGCCGATTCGATCATTTTTTCGAGTTGGCCGGTTTCCGACAGCACCTTGTAGCAACGCAGGCGATGGCTGCTGAAATCAGAGCCGGATTGAGTTCGGGCCTGGAACGGGACTGCTGCGCCTGGCCGAAACGTGGCGGCTGCACCGGGAATCTGAACCGTTGTGCCGACGGGAGTTGATTTCTCAGTCATCCCCAGGATCTTCTGAGCCAGGGATGCCGCCTGCTCGGATTTCCCTCTCAGCAGCAGCACTTCCATGAACGACGTCCGAACATCAATCACGATCGCCAGAGGTCCCCCTGACAGATTGGCTCGCAGGAGATACTCTTCCGCCTCTTCGTAAAGCTTCAATTCGATCATCTGACGGGAAATCTGCGAGGCTTCTTGAGGATTGATCGCGTGGTCGCGTGCGATGCGTTGGGAAACCGTTCGAACTCGATCGGGAAGCCCGGCCTCCGCGGCGTACGCCAGCAGAAGCGTGTCGATTTCCGCCTGTTCCGGCGAAGTATCGACCCCTGCACCCTCCAGGACTGTCAACGCAGCCTCGGCCTGGTGTGCGAGTGCGTACTGACGCGCCAAACCAATTCGCAACCTTTTGCGATTCGGGAACTGCTTCACCACGCCTTCCAGGATCTGCAGCGCCCTGGATTGCTGATCATCCTTCCAGAGCAGGTAGGCCAGTGAGTGCTGCCACAACAAATGCTCTTCGGGACTGTCTTTCCGGGCCTCTGCCTCGGCGGCGAAGTGGGCGATCAGGTCGGGGCGTGGTTGTGCAGCCATGTTCCGGCGGATGCCTTCCAAAGCCAGGAATGTATTCGCGTGGAAATGAATCAACGCGTGCAGCATCACTTCGTTGGCATCGGGCTGGCCGATGACTCTGACAATCCTGCCATTGATCTGAGTCACAATCATCGCCCCAGGCGCATTTCTGGATGGGCTTATGGAAACTGGCTGGGACATCTCGCGGACCAGCAGTCGTAAATAGGATCGCCACGCCGCCGTCAGCACTTCGGCAGTTTCCGGACCACCACCAACGGCAGCAATCAACGGCCCCGCCACCTGCTCCACGATGACCGCCGAGTTCGTTCCCGGAATGGCGGTCGATCCCGCCTGTCCCCCGCCCGCCTGGTTCAGCGCCGCCTGCAACTTATCCATCAACGCGGTCACCTGTTCGAGTTTCAGTCGAATCTCAGTTAGATGAAGCAGGCTCAACACCTGATTTGGTGTCGACACGCGATCGGCCGCTTCCGCGATCAGGTCGGACGCGCGTTTTTCCCGATGTGCCAGGGCCAGTTCGCGAACCAGACCCTGAAGCAAAGCGATCTTGTGATCGGCCAGTTCCGGGCACTCGAAGACCTGGCGGTAGATGTCGATGGCTTCGTCACAGTCGTCGTCACTCAGTCGTGGTAAAGTACTCTGCTGACGTTGAAGCTGGCCGCTTTGATCCTGAACGTGGAGCCAGGCATTCCTTTCGCCAATTGTTCGCAGGAAAATCGCTTTTGCTTCGGGGTCTTCCTTTGACAGTCGCATCAAACGGCGCGCTGCCTCGTTCTTGCCGTGGACATTTCCCAACAGGGAATTCGAGATGATCCGGTTGATCAGTTGTTCTCGACTTTCATCGTCTGCAATCGGCATCATGGACTTGTCACGCGGCTCAGCGGACAGGCGAACCAGCCATGCCCAGGCGGCAATCCGGCATTCGCCGAACTCTCTGGGTATCCAGACAGGCTGGCGCGCCTGACCACCGACGAAACTGAGGGAACCGATCATCGGCCTTGGGGCAGATCGCGCCTGGATCATTGTCGCCTGTTGCTGAATGCTTGTCGCCGCCGACAATTGCTCGAACAACACAAAACGGTTCGCAGGCATCGTCGCGGATGAGTGCAACAACGACGGTTCGTCCTCCGGAAGGGGCAGGCTGACGAGCTTCTTGAATCGCTCAATCGCAATCGGGATCGATCCAGATTTGGTTTGAGCCACAGCCTCACGATAGAGCAACTCCCAATCCTCAGGAAATCGACGCCGCAATTGATTGATGCGAGCCAGTGCTTCTGGCTTTCCGTGATTCAGTAACTCGTCCAGCAGCTTCAGGACGTCACCGGTCAATTCCCGACCGTCTGTGTCGGCAGTCAGCAGGTCCGTGGCTTCATCGGTCTCGCCCGACTTCAGCAGCAGCAGCGCCAGTTGATACCGGTCGGAATTCTGGGTTGTCACTTCCCAGACTCGCCGCTGATACCGAATCGCCGCCGGGAGGTCGTTCTGCTGTTCCGCGAGTCGCCGCAGGTGTGACAACAAGTCTGTATCGCGTGTTTCTTCGGTCCACAGTGTCTCCAGTTTGCGCAAGGCATTGGCAAAGTCCTTGGCCGTCTCATAGACCTGAGCCAGGCAGATCGTCAGGTCTCTCTCCTGAGCCGGGTCCTGGGCGATCCGCTCCAGGCGAGCCATCAGCACGTTCAGTTGCCCCAGCTTGGAGTAGGTCTCGGACAACTGCTGAACAAGCGCCAGCCGGTCCTCCAGACCCCGTGACCGGTCGAACGCCTGCCATAACAACTCAATGGCTTCCGCCGACTGATTGCGAGTCGCCAACGCCGCCGCGAGCTTCATCGAGGTGGCGAGGTCACCTGGGTTGGACCGCAGGGATCGTCGCAGAATCTGAATCCCTTCGTCCGCCTTTCCCAGGCGAAAACAGAGTTGAGCGACGAAATCACTCGCTTCGGAATTGTTCGGCGAGGCCGCCAGCAAGTCACGCCCGGCTTGCAACGACTCGTGCCGATTCCCCAACCGCTCCTCCAGCACACAAATGCGCCTCAGGTAATCCGTCCGCAGCTTCCGGTTCAGAACAAGAAGCTGCTTGTAGATGGCGACTGCCGACCGCAGATTGCGATGATGCTCAGACAATCGGGCCGCGGTGACGAGGACGGGCAATGACTGTGGATTCTGCTCACGCGCCTTGGAAATGGCCTCGTCCGCTTCACGACTCAGCCCCGCCGCGTCGCAGGCCCGTGCCAGCCAGTACCAGTCGTTGTGTGGATCGTCAGGGACGGCGGCCTTCGCCAGGTTCTGGCGTACTTCCGCGATCCGGGGAAGCAATTGGTTGAGCGAATTCAATTCCGACAGTTCCCGCTGCAAATACTTTTCGCGTTCCTCCTCATTCGAGACCAGCTTTTGAACGACCGCCAGTTGCTGCAGCGATTCCGCGTGCTTGTCGGCCTTCGACAGCAGATCGGCCTGCTTGACCTGCAGCTGGAAATCCTTCGGATCCAGGCGACAGGCCTGGGCATTCGATTCAATCGCTTCGTTCAGTTGGTCGTGCTGAGCCAGGATCTCGGCCAGTCGCGCCAGGTTGGGGGCCGTTCGCCGCGCTCCCGCCGCAATTTCGCGCCACGTCGCCAGTGCTTCATCGGTTCGTTTCAGCGAATGCAGGTATTCGCCCAGATACTCGCGATATTGAGCCGCCTCGGGATCCAGTCGGATCGCATCCCGGTGCAGCTCCAGTGCCTCATCCGTCATCTCGGCACGTCGAAACAGGTCGGCGACCTGAATCATGAGATGTGCATCCATCGGCCGGGCCGTGATCAGCTTGCGCCACACGGCCGCCGCCGCCGTTTTCCGGGCTGACAGTTCCCGCGTACCATCCTTCAGAATGATGCGGCCCCATTCGTGAATGATGTCGGGATTGTTGGGATCGTGGACATCCATCTGCTCATACTGACGGGCCGCTTCGTGAAACTTCTGTTCAACGATGAGCTGACCAGCCAGTGCCAGCCGCAATTCCTTGTTCGAGGGTGCCAGAGTCAGGCCCGACTGCAGCCACTTCTGCGAATCAGCCGGTCGACCTGCTGCCGCATACAGGCGCGACAGCCGCGTCATGGCGTCAATGTCGTCCGAATGTCTGGCGATCCACGCTTCGTAGTATTTCACCAGTCCGGCCTGATCGTTCGCTTTCACAAATACGGATTCAATCCGGTTCCGCACATCACGATACAGCCAGCTCTGCGGATTCAGTTCCCCCAGCACCGCTTCAAAGTCCTTCAATCCTGCGTCCGTCTTTCCCAGGCGGACCCGAATTTCCGCCACTTCCACGCGGAACTGCGACTGTCGGTACTTGTCGTTCGTCGTCTTGACCAGAGCTTCGAAACGCGGCAAGGCAGCCACGAAATCACTCTCTTCCAAAAGGATCGCAGCGATCTGTTCCTGAACACGGGGGTTATTGGGGAACTGCTGCTCGAGTCGACTCCAGACTTCCAGCGCCTTGTCATTTCGCTGAGCTCGCTGGTAGGTCCGCCCCAATGCCTGAAACAGATCCAGCAGATCCTGTGCAGCGGGCTTCCGCTCGATCGCCCGTTCGAAGGCTTCAGCCGCCTGATCGATCTCGCCTCCCAGAACCAGCAATTGCCCCAGGTGATACGAAGCCATGGCGTTGGTGGCGTCGAGTGCTTCCGCCTGGGTGAACGCACGGATCGCGTCGGCATCCCGTCCCAACCTGGACTCGACCAGCCCGACAATCATCCAGGCCGCGGCCGCCTGCTGCCCGCCCAACACTTCGGCCTTCGAGCGATACGTGTTGACGAGTTCTTCCAGCGTCCCCTGGTCGGCGTGATATCCATAGACCTTGTCAAACGCCGTCCCACGCCGGGGGTTTCGTTCCAGCACCATCGTGAATCGCTGGATCACCGCTTCGTCATCAGCGGTCTCCTGTGCGAAAGAACAGGCTGCAGCGAGCATTGTGATCGCGAACAACACGAGAGACAGAACTCGTCGAGACATCGAATCTGCTCCTGCCGGGATTCTGCATTGGCGGTCTCCGTCCGCCGGATTTAGAGCATAACGTCTTTATTGGCCTGAAGCAATTTTGTGCTGCGTATCCACTGACGGCACCGGGCTCACAATGCCGGACTCGACCCGGTCGTGCCGCACATCCGTGAGCGGCAAGGCGCTAGCCGCCGGTGTATTCTCAATCGTGCCCGAAGAACCGGCGCTGCCTCGCTGACGCTTTGGGTTGCATTGTGAGCCGCACGGCGCAAGCCGCATTCTCACTCGTACGTGAAGAACCCGCGGCTAGCGCCGTGCGGCTCACAAAGTAAATGCGAATGGGCGATAGCCGCCGATGTATTCTCACTCGTACCCGAAGAACCGGCGGCCGCTCACAAAGCAAGTGTCACTGGCGACCGCCAAGCTCGTTGCATCGGACCGGTTGCTCTTCCACGCAGTTGCACTTGTGTGGTAGTCCCCAGCGGTGGTGCGAGGCGGTCTGGGAAACATATTCGGCGATGAAGTACTCGGTATGATCGAGGCCGAATTCCGCGACGTCAAAGTCGGGAGGGGGCGGAGAAACGACTGCGAAGGCTTTGATGGATTCTGTCGGGAAGAATCGGAACGGCACATGGCTGGTCTGGATTTGTTCCTGGCCATCAGGTCCGGGAACGATATCCCTGGAAACACAACTCATCAGTTCCATCGTTCCCGACTCCGAGTCAACGAGGATTCCGTTGAACCGTTGATTGTTCACGTCGATAAAACTGACCTGTGAGCCGACTGCAGTCCGCGCGATTTGGTTTCGGATCTGTTCAGTCGCACCGGCATCGCAGTCAAAAGCGTTCGCATCGAGTGGCTCTACCCAACGTTGTTGTCGACCGCTCGTGAAAACAATCGTGTCTGGAGTGAATTCATGGACGTCATCGGCGTGTTCCAGAGAAACAGATTCTGGCGCGATTTTGGTGAGGTCCGAGAAGGACGTGAGTGACGAAGTCTTGAACGACTTCAGCGGGACCTGAATTCTCTTGGCGCAAGCCTGCCCATCTGGATTCTGAACGACCTCCACGGTTACACAATTCAGTAACTGGAATTCGTGTTTATTTGCACGGAGAAGGATTCCGGCAAAGCTTCGATGAGCTTCGTCGGCAATGACGACATACGAACCGGGAGTGGAACGCAGTAGCAAATGGGTCTGTAACTCGTTGTCGCTGGCAAATGACTCGTTCCGATGAAAGATTCGCGCCAGCGAGAATCCATGAATCGAATCGTTGCCTGGTTCACCTCGTCCCAGGCCGACCGAATTGATGGTCGTGCATCCGGTCAAGACGCCGCACATAAGAAGCGTCATCCGGATTGGCCAGCACCACATTTCGCTTCTTTCACTGGGAACTCGCAGCAGAATTCATGGCTGCCCGGACGACAACCGGCCCCTATATGTTGACCGGCGAATCACAGTCAATAGGGGTATCGTCGGTTGCAGGAAACGATCACAACAGGCGTGAAGAAAGATCCGGCGCGTCGGCAGATTCAGCCGATTGCCGGTTCAGACCAACTTCCACCCCTTGCGGTATTCACGCTGAATGATTCCAGCCGCCTCGGGAGCGTTCGGGCATCGCAGGTTCGCCGCATCCCACTCGATTTTCTTCCCCACACGGTAGGCGACGTTCCCCAGGTGATTGGCTTCGGTCAGCCAACCGGAGTACTCGAAGTTGCAGGTCGTCTTCAGATCGGTCTTGCAGGCCCGCACCCATTCGGCCTGCTGGCCGGGTGATTCGGGGAGGAATGGGTCTGGACGCTTGAAGTCCTTGAACTGGTCTTCTGGCAACAGCAGATGCTTGCTGTAATCGGACAACAGCATTCCCTTGTCACCGATGAACAGCGCCGCGCTGTCCCATTGGGGAATCCCCTTTTCGGTCCAGATCCTGGGCTTGTTGACTCCCTGGTACCACGTGAGCTTTACTGCCGGCATGTCTCCACGGGGCCCGTATTCGTACGTCGCCTGCATGGAGGCCGGGGCTAGGTCGGGATGAGCGGGCGGGCCGGCGGCTTCAATCGTCAGTGGTGCCTGCAGGTTCAATGCCCAGAATGGCAGATCATTCCAGTGACTGCCCAGGTCCGACATCGTGCCGCTGCCCCATTCCCACCAGCGGTACCACTTCGGACCGGGGAAGTAGACGTTGTGAAACGGTCGTTCCGGAGCCGGACCCAGCCACAAGTCCCAGTCCAGGCCTGCCGGCACTGGCGACGAATCTTGAGGGCGGTTCTGGGTCGACACGATGTCGCCATGGGCTTTGGCGTCTTCCGGCGATTGCCAACCCCAGGCGCGGGACACCCAGACATGCGCTTCCCGCACGGGTCCGATCGCCCCGGTTTGAATCAGTTCCACGACGCGGCGGTAGTTGGAAAGCGAATGTATCTGGATCCCCATCTGGGTCGCGACCCTGGCCTTCGCCGCCGCTTCCCGAATGACGCGTGCTTCCCAGATGCTGTGAGTCAACGGCTTTTCACAATAGACATGCTTTCCGTTTTGTAGAGCCGCCAGAGTCGCAAAGGCATGCGTATGCTCGCACGTGCTGACCACGACCGCATCAAATTCATTCGGGCGATCAAACAGCTTGCGATAATCGACGAATGTCCTGGCCTTGGGATGGGCACTGGCAGCGCGGTCCAGGTTCCCCTGATTCACATCGCACAGCATGACGATGTTTTCGGTCTTGGCGACCTCACCGAGGTTTGAGCCGCCCCGCCCCCCTGCCCCGATGACCGCCACATTCAACTTCTCGACGACTCCCTTGGCCCGCAGGATGGCCGGAGCCGCAAACGTCGTAGCGGCCGCCACGGCTGAGGTCTTCAGGAATCGACGCCGAGTCAACGAGTTGGCACTGGATCGAACGGCCCGAGGCGATGAACTCATGCTGCTATCCTTCGGTGGGTGTGAGACAGGCACGCTCGAAAGAGTCTAACCCAGGGGCGTTTGCCATACCATCGTCTGTGAGCGTCTGGGGTCAGGTGGATCAAAGTTCATTTTTCGCGTGTCGATCAGAATTCAATCTGTCAGTCGGTAAACCGCGAAAAAATTGAACTTTGATCCACCTGACCCCTTCGCCACTGTGCGTTGCAGTGATCCTTCCGACAGATTCGGATCGTCGAAACGATCTCTATCCGGTAGGATACCGATCGAACGAATTCGTGGAGAAAGCGTATGGACCGTGGCATCGAACCGGGCCCAATGCCAGCCGTCGGCAGTGACTCAGCGGTCCTGCCGTTTGAAGATCGCCTGAATCAGAATTCGAGGTGGGCCTTAACCCATACGTTCGCGACAAATTCCGCGAACTTTGGGCTCCCCGGGACTCCGAAGAACTGCCAGACTTGCAGAGTTGACGCCATCAATGATGCGCGGCGAGCACCTGACCCCGTCGACACTGTGCCGATTCCGAGGTTTACAGAGTCAAGCCATGCCACGGCGTTTCAGTTCGCTGACGACCGCCTGCACGATCGTCGACACCTCTTCGGGACTTGATCCCTTGGTATCGGTCGAGATTGAGCAGCCGCAGACCGGTTCGTCGGTAAAGCCGTGTTCGGCCAGCATGCATTGCAAAGTGTCGGCCAGCTTGACCAGTTCGGCCTGCTGATCTTCGGACAATGGCTGACGTCCCACACCCGTTTCAAAGCCACGCAGGCGAACCGCCGTACGGAACCCGTCGGGAAACTCGGCCGTATAGAGCATCGAATCGAACAGCCGCACGATGTCGTATTGCAGTTCGCGGGCTTCGTCGATCCGGTAGTCCAGCGTCAGTTCGTACAGCTTGCGAGTCAGTTCCGGAACGACTCCCGAGCTGGCATTGGTGCCGCCGTCGCAGCCAATCAGCAGCATCGGCATCAGCGCCGCGTCCCAACCGGTCAGGAAGCTGAAGTCGGCGCGGCTGGGTCGAACGGCCTGGATCATGCGGATCATGTTCGGCAGGTCGCCTGACGAATCCTTGATCCCCACGACCTTCGGACAGTCCTCGGCCAGCCGTTTCACGGTCGGCACGTCGATCGGGCTGGCGAACATCGGGATGTTGTACAGGGTCACGTCGATCGGCGTGTTGTCGGCGATTTCCTTGAAGTACGCGTAGACCGATCGGGGACTGAGTTTGTAATAGTACGGTGCCACGATGGCGACGGCGGTAGCTCCCATTTCGTAATAGGCTTCACAGGCGCGGACGGTTTCCTTGACGTTGGCTTCGGCAGCCCCCGCCAGGACGGGCACCCGGCCCCGGACCTGGTGGCAGATGATTTCCATGATCCGCAGGCGCTCTTCGACGGTAAACCGGGTGAACTCGCCCGTGGACCCGTTCGGGTACAGCCCGTGAACTCCCTTGGCGATCAGCCAGTCGACGTAACGGCGCAGTTCGCTTTCGTTGATGTCACCCCTGGCGTCGAGTGGCACGATGTTCGGGGTAAAAATCCCCTGGAGCTTGCTGCGCGGTGGCATGGTGTGACTCACTGGATTCAATTCATCAGGTGGAGAAACTTTGGCGTCTGTGACGACTTTACCGTAGAAATCCCGTGACGGAAGGGACAGCGTTGCTTTTGGTCTGCATCCGCAGATACACAATCGTTACGGTCGTTACAAACGGAAGCCCAGTCACCGGTTGGCACCGGGCGATTCACGTAGAAATCGTCGGCTGTCTGAGGGGCGTGGGTTGAAGGATAGTCGGAGACAGGGAAAATGCGGGCTCGCCGGTTTTGCTCAACAGCAACCCAGGGCCATCGCCGTTTTCCAATTGGGAATCGGGTGCCACGGACTTGGAGGACTTGGAGTCCGCGACATGGCCGTGCCAATGGAGCGTTCGCCACGGCCTTTCCGAAGACGGTAAGACCGTGGCACTCGAATTTGAATACGCCGATGGCCCTGACAACACACTCCCACCGAGTTCATCTCGATGGATACGGGCTTGTATACTGCGCCAACGGAACTCCCGTTTCCCTTTCCGAGTCCGCTGTACTGGATGCTGATGACGCCTGACGACTATCAACAACGGGCCTACTTTTACTTCCAGCGGGACCGCTTTCGCGATGCGGCGACCGTTTGCCTGGAGGGATTAGGTGCGAATCCCAATGACGTCGACCTGTTGTTTTTGTGCGGGCTGTGCGGCTTACACTTGAAGGACAATGATTTAACGAAGAGCTCCATCGAGGCCCTGGCCGCCCGTGCGCCCAACTGGTCCTGTACTCATGACCTGCTCTGCTACCAGGCGATCGAAAACGATCGGCTTGAGGTCGCGGAACGACATTCGCGTGAGGCGATCCGGTGGGACCCTGAAACCGGCAGTCGGTATCGAACACTGGCCTACATCTTCGAGCGGCTGCGGCGACGTGAGGATGCGATCACAGCGGCCCGACAAGGTTTGGCCCTCGCCCCCGACAACATTCATCTGTTGACGTTGCTCCAGCGACTTTACCATTTGAATGGTGACAAACGGCTGGCTCAGGAGATGGAACGCCGGGCCGGTGAGGTCAATCCGGAAGACGCCGACTGGCACTTGTTCGCAGGATTCAGGCTGATCGAAGCAGGGCAGAAATCGGAAGGACGAGCACGGATGCGTTCGTCGCTGATGGCCGAGCCGAACGTCCCCGCAGATCGCGTGGACTCGATGGCCCGGGAACTCGTGCGGTCTCACTGGTTGTTCAAAAACGCGTTCTTTCTGCGAGGCGACTGGAAGATCCGAGCGATCGCCCTCGCCACACCATTGCTGTGGTTCGGCGCAGGCTGGCTGATCTGGCATCCCTTCAACTGGCTGGGCTGGCTGTCACTATTCGTCGTCGTTGGCTGGTTTGCCCACGAAGCGCTGTTTCGGTGTTGCTGCTGGTTGGTCCGGCGTCGCATCGAGCGAGGCCGACTGTGACCCACGCGTTGCCCGCGCTGGGATCTCGTCCTGCTCGCGCACCTGCTGCCGTTGAGGGTCGCGACCGCTGTCGATGTAGCTGGTATCGACGCTGTTTTTCGTCGTCGCCCAGGTGAGCGATGTCGAGCCTTCCTCAATGCCGTTCAGCAGCCATTGTCGGTCTTGATAGACGAAGCACCAGACGGATTCGAAACCTCTTGAGACGTCGACATCTCCCTTGACCACTTCCATCGTGTGCCGGTCGCGCATGTAGTCGACACAGTCCACAGAAACCAGCACGCGAATCCAGCTATAGGCCTCGGCGCTTTCCACGGAGACCGCGAGTGGTTCAATCCGGCGGACCTTTTCGAGCCGATAAACAATCTGCTTTCCTTCATCAACCCATCGCTCAAGTAAAGCCTGCTGGCTGGCGAAATAATCGGGTGTCATCAACGGGGCAACCGAAGACAAGTTGCCGGTCGCCCACACGCTGGCGATGTCTCGCACGGCTTTGTTGACCCGATCACGAATGCCCAGCCAATCAAACCATCGATACTTGGCAGCCAGCACGGCCAGATCCGCTTTCGTCTTGCGGATGCCGCTCGATTCCGCATACATGGCATAAAGAAACAGCGGCAAGAGCAGAATGACCAGGAGCAACAACAGGCAGCCGACGATCAGGGCACCGATCCGGCCATACTTGGATGACAAGGCCTGCTTGACGAACTGTCCGCCGGGGGCTGCGTCTGCTTCCAGACAGAAGGCAAAGAAACAGATCGCTACCAGACCCGCCACAAGCGCAGGCTTCACCCAGGCTGCCCGTCGCAGATTCATCATCGCCGTCGCGCGAATCGGATTGTACATACGACTGAATCCTGCCTGAAGGATGAGGCGTGGAATGGACCAGATTAAACACCCATGTGGGGGATATCACTTTCATACAACGCCGGATTGCGGCGGTCAAACGGGGATCGTAGTGCCATTGTTTTCTCGTTCCCAAGCTCCCGCTTGGGAACGATGAATTTTCTCCACCCCGATTCCCTTACTTCGGCACGACCGTGAGCTTCAGCAGGCACGTGCAGGGACCGGGCATTCCGACGCGGATATCGTTGCGCCAGGACTGAGCGACGGTGATTCCAAACACTCCGATAGGAAGTTCCGCCGGCAGGCTGACCGGGACGCTGACAATGCCGTCCTGGATGGGAATGTTTTGCGGTGTTGTCAGTCCGCAGGCGACTCCGTTGGAAGCCAGACTCACGACGACCGGCATGTCCTTGATTTCACCCGCGTTGTGAACTCGAACCTGCAGCATCCCCTTACCCGACTGCGGCAGAGTCAACTCCGGCGTGATCGCCTCCAGCCAGGGCCCCTGTGGCTTGGCGACCGCGACGCGCGAAACAGGGCTCGCCCGAAAGAAGCCGGTGTCACTGGTGTAGAACAGGTTCAGCGGCAGCGATGAATGTTCCGCCAACGGCGTTGCAGGGATGGCCGCGGTTGATGATATCGCAGCGCCCGTAGCGGCAGTTGCCTTGGGGCGAACGCGTCCCACGACCCGGAATGGCAGGCTTGTACCGATCGGAGCATCGGCCGGCGCCGTAATCGTCAAGAAGACCTTGTTCTGATAGTTGTTGTAGTACCGCTCGGGGATCCGGCCCAGCGAGACAGCAGACTGCGTCGTCCAGCCGTCGGGCAGTCCGGCGATCGAGACTTCGATGTCGTCCTGGCATTCCGCAAAACGATCAATCCGAGCCATCACGCAAGCCGTCGTCCCCGGCCCCCAGATCGGTACCGCATCGGGAAAATGCGTCAGGCGGAAGTCCGGCTGTGACGGGCGGACCGTCAAACGATAAACGGCGTGCGGACCGCCCGCTCCGTTTTGTTCGGTGACCTTGAGGAGAAACTCGCCGGCGACAGGTGCCGTGAATTGAAGTCGGCTGTCCGTTGTCTTGTAGTCGTGATAGCACTCGTACCCCGGCTCGAACGCTTCATCGTCGTTTTCCACCAGTAGTTTTCCGTCTGCGTTGAAGACCTGAACCAGCGTATCGACGGGCGACCGGATGAATCGCTGCGCCACCACTTCGACATCGATTTTCTGATTCGCTTCCAATCGAACCCGGAACCAGTCGACGTCACTTGCTGCCTGGAATCGGCCGTTCACGGTCAGGGGCCACATCAGCGTGGCGGCCTGAGCGGCCTCCTGATTCGGTTCCGACTCCATAATCTCGGGCAGTTCACCGACGAGAATTGGAACATCCAATCCGCTGTGTCCCTCGGTCAGCGTGATGTGGTGCACGGGATAGGCCGGGTCGAACGCTGCTGGAGTTCCAGTGCCATCAACCCTGCCCTGGGGAAGTTGACTCGATTTGACCAACGTCCCGGGCACGACGCGCGGCCCGGACAGTTCGATCGATGGATCGGTACCACGCTGGTAACCCGCCGGAAACGCGCTGACGACATACGGGACATCTCCGACGGTCAGTCGATACACGGCTTCAGGGAATCCGGCGTAATTCAGCAATTGAACACGCACAAAGTAGTGACCATTGGCCGGCAAAGTCTGCTCGATCACCGGGTCAAAACCGATGGTGTCTTCGGCCGTGGCCAGGGTCCGACCGGCGGCATCGAGTAATTCCAGACCAAAGTCCGCGATCCCCGCATTCTTGTACTGACCGTGAATATCCAACGCATGGGCGGCGACGGCAACCACGACGTGCTGGCCTGCAGTCCCGTGGAACTGAAACACGTCGAGGTCCGCCTGGGGATTCACGCGACCGTTGACAACCACGGGAAGGGTCACCGATTGAGACTTGGTGGTGTCGTTGTTGGGTTCGACCTCCAAGGCCTCCGGCAGATCGCCGACGACGAATTGTGCAAAATTCGTCAGCCCACTCCGTTCATTCAGAACTCGCACCCACCGGCGACCGAGTTGTGCCTGCGGAGCGATTTCCAGACTGGCCTCGGCAACACCCGCATTGACGGATTTTAATTGGGACACCGTAATCCCCGGCGGGCCATCCACCAGGATCTGCAACGGCCCGGTCAGGCCGGCACCGTATCCCTTGAATTCCACTTTGACGGTTGTTCCCCGCCGGCCACCGTTGGGAAAGATGCCGTCCAAGCGGCATTCGTCGTACAACGGAGCCTGGGGCTGCGCAATGGCCGTCGCACCAGACACGACGACGGTCAGGATCGTCAGCAAGGCAAAGGACCAGCGCAGTGGCGGCGCAAGAAGGACAAGAATCTTCAACACAGTTTGACATGAATTGCCGATGGCACTCAGGTTATCTCGGTTCATCCGTGTTTCATCCGTGTTTCATCTGTGGCCGTCAGTGACTTGTTCGGGCTAATGTTTTGAGTCCAACTTGTCATCCCTCGCTCGCGCTTCGGGCTGGTGTTTTGAGGATTTCGCAATCCTGGATCGACGCGATCACGTCAGAACTTCGTCGATGGCCCGGCCGCCGTTGTTGATCTGGATCGGCCGCCCATCGTTCGAGATATATTCCTGGGTGTCGTCGATCCCCAACAACTGGAAAATCGTGGCGGCATAATCCAGCGTCGAATGACTGCGTCCAGAAACGTACTCGCATTTGGAATCTGTCGCACCGACGATCGTTCCCATGCGAACGCCGGCACCGCTGAAGCCGATCGCATTTGCCAGCGGCCAGTGATCACGTCCCGCAGCACCATTCACACGCGGCGTCCGTCCGAATTCCCCGGCGCACAACACCACGGTGTTCGACAGCATCCCGCGCTCGGAAAGATCGGTGAGGAGTGCCGACCAGGCCTTGTCGAGGATCGGCAGCAATGGATCCTTCAGTCGCACAAAGTTCTTGTCATGGGTGTCGTAGCCGGTGAAATCGACAGTGACGAACCGAACGCCTGCTTCCACCAGTCGGCGGGCCAGCAGTGTCGATTGTCCTTCGCGCGTGCGGCCGTAACGATCCCGCAGGGCGTCCGGTTCGGCACTCAGGTCAAAGGCGGTCTTTGCCGTCGGCGATGTGATCAGGTCATAGGCCTGCCGATAAAACTCGCTTCGCTCGGCAACCCCTCCGGCGGACTTGGAGACCTGTCGCTGCCAGCCATCCAGTTGATCCAGGATACGTCGACGACGCTGAGTCCGATCGGCACCAACCACACTGGGAATTGACACATCGTCGACCGAAAAATCCTTGTCGACCGGATTCCGTTTCACCATCAACGGGTTATAGGCAGAGCCGAGATAACCGCCGCCAGAATACCCGATCGGATTCTGGGCACATTGAACATACGGAGGCAGCCCGTTCTTCCAGCCCATTTCCCGCGAGACGACGGAACCGAAACAGGGGTAGATTGTGGAACCAACTGGTGCGCCGTTCACGTCCGGTACCTGCGGATAGCCAGTCAGCATCCAGTGCGTCGCTTCCGAATGCTGCGAACCCTGATGCACGATGGACCGGACCTGGCAGACCTTGTCCATCTGCTGACTCATCAGGGGCAGATGTTCGCAAACGGACAGTCCCGGCAGGTTGGTGGCGATCGGCTTGAACTCGCCGCGATATTCGATCGGGGCGTCAGGTTTCATGTCGAGCGTATCGATGTTGCTCAGTCCGCCGTTGGTCCACAACAGGATAAAGCTGACGTCTTTGCGGACCCGCTTTTGCTGCTCAGCCTGCAGCAGCTTCGGCAGATTCAGTCCGAACAGCCCAAGACTGCCGATCTGCAGCAACGATCGGCGATTCAGCGGCGTGCCACAGCGGGGATTCTGATGGATCTGAAACATGTCAATTATCCTGACGTATCACTGGAAACTGGATTGGATCGAGTCTGCCAGCCCCCAACGGAGTGGCTGGGGTCGAGTCTTCGAGCCCCCAGTCTGCCACAAGATTCTGTGGGCGGTCCAAAGCGACCGACCACAGCCACCCGACGACAACTTGATCCTCACCCTCACACCAACGATTAGTGTCCAAAGGCAAATTCCGGGCAATTCAGCAGAGCCCACAGGATATCCTGCCACGCCTCCTCGCGATTTCCTTCCGCCGTGATCTCGTGGACGGCCTGCCGCTCGTCTGCGGTCGGAAATCGTGCGAATGCCGCCAGGTACAACTCGTCGGCAATTTCGTCGTCCGATCGTCCCGCCTTCAGCAAACTTGTCAATCGGCCGTCCGCGGCTGTCAGCTTTGTGTGCAAGGCCGTACTGTTTGCCAGATGCAATGCCTGCGACAAATCGGGCGAAGCGCTGCGGGAACAGTCACAGGGGCTGTTCCGGGCTGGCTTGCCAAACGTCGTCAGGAACAGTGAGGCGATCGTGGGGTCCGGTAAGGCAATCGCGCGCGTTCCCGGCGGCTGCCCGACAAACGTTTCGGTTGTCCCGGTCACCTGGTTGATGGCATCCAGCAGAACTTCTGCCGACAGTCGTCGAGGCACTCGATGAGTGGCCAGGATCCCATCCGCATCGCGTTCGGACTGCAGTTCCGGAGCCAGTTGATAGACCCGCGAATTGCAGATTGTCCGCAACAGGTGCTTCGGATCGAACTGATGAGCGACAAAATCAGCCGCCAGTGCATCCAGCAACGTTGGCATCGTTGCCGGGTTGGTGGCCCGCTGGTCATCGACCGGTTCGACCAGTCCCACCCCCAGCAGCGCTGCCCAATACCGATTCGCGAAATTCCGGGCGAAGTAGGGATTGTCCGGACTGGTGATCCATTCGGCCAGTTGCAGGCGCGGGTCGACGGCATCGCCTGTGGGCGGTACAGATTTGAGGGCCGCAGGATCTGTTGCCTGAGACAGGACCTTCGCGGTCACAGCCATCTGTGGCTTTCGATTGGGGTTGTCCACCAGCGATGGTCGGATGCTCTTGGGTCCGCCGAACCTGGCCCCCTGCGTCCCGCTGTCTTTCATTTCCAACCGGGAAAAGAATGCGGCCAGCCCGTAATAGTCCTGCTGGCTCCAGACTTCGTTGGGATGGTGATGACATTTCGTGCATTGCAGACGGATCCCCAGGAACACCTGCGACGTGGTTTCGGCCAGGTCTTCCACTTTCTCATCAATAAAGAAGTAAGCCACCGGGCCGTTGGTGAACAGGTTGCCCTTCGCGGTCAGCAGTTCGCGGGTCATCACATCCAGCGGCTTGTTCTCGCGGACCGACTGTCGGATCCAGCCATTGAAACTCGCCAGCCCCTTTTCGCCCAGGTAGCGGCGGTGAGCCCGCAACAAGTCACCCCACTTCAAGGACCAGTAGTCGACGTATTCGGGCCGCCCCAGCAACTCATCCACCCGACGGGATCGCTTATCCGCGGACGGATCCTCCAGAAATGCGCGGACTTCGGCCGGTGTCGGCAATGTCCCAATCAGATCCAAGTGGACTCGACGCAGGTATGTGGCATCGTCCGCCAGAGGTGCCGGAACCACACCGAGTTTTCTCCATTCGGCGGCAACGATGACATCCAGCGCAGTTCGAGGGGGAAACGCGAAGTCCGTGGCGGGACCGTACGGCACAGAAACGCTGACCGAAGCCACCTGGCCCTGGTATTTGACAGCCACCGAGGTCTTTCCCGATCGTTGCGCAGTGACAATCCCAGCCCGCGAAACTTCGGCGATCGTCTGATCACGCACATCGAACTGAGCCCAAGTCGTCACGTTCCGAACTTCGCCGTCACCAAAGGTGGCGACAACTTGCAGCGCGGCGGTTGACGAAGTGGCTGGCAGAGTCAGTTCTGTGGGCTCGACGTGAATCCGCAGTCCCTGCAGATCGCCAGGTTTCGGTGCCGGTGCTCCCGAAGAAATCCACTGATCGATCAGGCGGGCCACTTCGGAATCGGGGGCGATCCGCCGTCCACCGCCATGAGGAACGACGCCGGTTGGCTTGAGCAGCAGCAGGCTGTGCTCCGGTGCCGCGATGTTGATGCGCCGTCCACGCGAGGCCTTGGTCAGTACTTCGTGGTCAAACGCGGGATCGTATCCCAGTAAGGAAAGCTGCAGACCGCCCCGCCCTTGAAACGATCCGTGGCAAACTCCCGCATTGCAACCAGCCCGAGTCAACGCGGGAACCACGTCGCGCGAAAAACGGATCGCACCGGAAGACGAGTCCGTAATTCGGCGTTGTGTGGGATCCGGCGCTTCGGCCGAGTTTGCGGTCTCAAGACCGGCAAGACCCAGCAGCAGACACGCGATGATGGACCTGCACAACATCGGACGACTTCCGACAAGGATCGCTCGTTTTACGAGTCCCCACTTTACCTGAGACGGCAGGCGTTGTCATCGGAGTTTGTCGATTTGTGTGGGCGATCGCCTTTTTCGCGTTGGGGTGCCACGGTCTTACCGTCTTCGGGAAGGCCGTGCGAGTGCTCAATCGGCACGGGCATGTCGAGGACTCCATAACCTCGATAACCGTGGCACCCGAATCCCAGTTTGAAAAAGGCGATGGCCCTGTCGATTTGTCGGGGCGTGTCGTTTTTGGCAATTACTTGGGCTGGTCTATGGTAACTCCCAAAAAGCGCCGCCAGAGACGAAGCCCCTGAATGTGGACCGAGGCACCGCGCGCCTCAGTGTTTTACTGGCTGTCGTTGACCGATTCGCAATCGACCTTGCGTTCGATGCGTTTCATCAGCCCCTTCAGGACCTTGCCGGGGCCGACTTCGAAGAATGGAGTCGCCCCCTGCGACAACAGCCAGCGGATGGAATCTTCCCACAGGACAGGTTGTGTCACCTGCTTGACCAGGACGGCACGAATGTCGTCGGGATCGGTGTGGACCTTGGCGTCCACATTGGAAACGACGGGAATGCGTGGTGCCGTGATGGTCACACTGTTCAACGCTTCGGCCAACTTCACACAGGCCGATTCCATCAAGGGAGTATGAAAGGCTCCGGCGACCGCCAGCGGGATCGGCTTGCCTCCCGTCTGTTCGATCAGCTCGGCCGCCCGTGCACAAGCAGGCTTTTCACCGGACAGGACGGTATTCCCCGGACACAGGTAATTGGCAATCCAGATTCGTCCCGCTGCGGACGCTCTCTGGCAAACTTCCTGCACCTTCGGGCGGTCCAGCAGCAGAGCGCTGACCATTCCCGACGGATTGGCATCCGCGGCGGCCTGCATCGCTTCACCGCGCACCTTGACGACTCGCAGACCATCTTCAAAACTCATCGCGCCGGCGAATACCAGCGCGGTGTATTCCCCCAGGCTCAGGCCGGCGGCGAACTGGCAGGCGCTAACGACTTCGGGGCGTTCGGCCTTCAACATTTCCAGAGCCGTCAGGCTGGTGACGAACAGGGCCGGCTGGCTGATGACAGTCGTATCCAGACGTTCCGCCGGGCCTTCAAAACACACTTGCGCCAGGTCAAATCCCAGAATCTCGCTGGCTTTGTTGTACAGTTCGCGGGCGGCGGGGAAGCGTTCGGCGATGGTCTTTCCCATGCCGACGTGCTGAGCCCCCTGCCCTGGAAACAGAAATGTCGTGTGGCTCATCAGAAACCTTTCAGATCACTCAGTCATCGGCAATTTGTACGAGACGATACGACTCAAGAATACCGGGCGCTGGCACCGCAGCCCGTCGCCGTTGGCTCCGGGTTAAACGAGGAACCCCAACTTTCGTCACCCGGAGCCAACGGCGACGAGCGCCACGACCAGGAACCAGGAACCAGGAACTAGGAACTAGCAGCGGTCGATGGTTCCCGCTCGAGGGCTTCAACAATCTGCTCGTTCAGTCGTCGCGCCTTCAACGTGGTTGCCATGCGCAGCGCGTTCTGGATCGACCGGGCGTTGCTGGCACCGTGGCAGATGATTGAGATTCCCTGGACTCCCAACAGTGGGGCTCCACCGGTTTCGTGGTATTCAAACCGCTTTCCGAGCGAATGAAAGGCTTGTACAGCCAGGGCCTTTTCCGTGTTCAGGGCACCCAGGATTTCGGCCGAAACAGTCTTCATCAGCATGTCGGCGAACCCTTCGGCCGCCTTCAGCAGGACGTTTCCGACGAACCCCTCGCAGATCACAACGTCGGCAGCGCCATTGTACAGGTCACGCCCTTCGACGTTGCCGATGAACTTGTCGCTGATGATGCTTTGCGTGAACAGTGAGTGGGAATCCCGGACGACATCTGTCCCCTTTCCATCTTCACTGCCGATGTTCATCAACCCGATCGAAGGCCGTTCGATACCGAACAGTTCGCGGGCGTAAATGTCGCCAATGATTCCGTATTGGATCAAGTGTTCCGGACGCGCTCCCGGATTGGCACCGACGTCCATCAGGATCGTCTTGCCCTTGGTAGTGGGCAGCGCCACGGCGATGCCGGGCCGCTTGACCCCCTTCAGAAACAGGCGTGTGCGCAGCCCCGCCGCCACGACCGCCCCTGTATGGCCGGCGCTCACGACAGCATCGACCTGCTGAGTCGCCATCTGCTGCCAGCAGACGATGATCGAACAGTTCGGCTTTTTCCGGAGTCCCTCGATCGGCTTCTCTTCCATGCCGATCCAGCCATCGGCTGGCTGGATGCGCAGGCGATCCCCCGAATAGCCAGACCTGGCTATGGCTGGTTCGATCGTGTCAACGTCGCCAACCAGAGTGACCTGCAGATCGGGGTTGTCCTTCAGGGCCGCGATCGCTCCATCGAGATTGGGTGAAACGCCGAAGTCGCCGCCCATCGCGTCCAAGGCAATCCGCATGGGAGAGTTATTCCTCGATTTCGATCATCGCCCGACCCATGTAATCACCGCAGGTCGGACAGATGACATGCGACGGAATGGGAGTCTGGCACTTGGGGCAGTTGTGGAGCTGCGGTGGCTTAACAGCGTCGTGGCTGCGTCGCCGACGCGAGCGGCCCTTGGATTGTCTGCGCTTGGGAGCGGCCATGGTGAGGTCAATTCCAACTGTTCGAGGCACATGGTAGCAATGGCAAAGCCGCACCGTTACACGCGGCTCAGCGGACTTTCCACGCCGGGAAAGCGTGGCTATGGTACGGGAAGGTCAAAACAAGTGTCAAGGAAGCGACCTGCCACACCAGCTCATTCATCGCAACGGACTACACATCATGGGGTTACACAACAGAACGCACAGCTGCTTACTCCAGGAACCTCGACACCCTCACACCGTCGACCGGTCGGAACGCCGTCTGCATGCTGACGGTGAATGCACATCGCACTTTCTCGATCCCTTGAGGCGTCTTCCGCGGAAGCTCTCTTTCCAGTCTTACCCGAACGTCAGGAAACATATTTTCCAAATCTGGCCAGTTCGCATCAACAGGCTCTGTCGTATCGCGCCATTTGCATGAGATGCAGCCATCTCGCACGAAAGTCCCTCGGGAATTGGCTGAGCGAATGGCATCAGACCCCAATTCTACCTGAATTCCTGATTGGCGCTCGGCTTGGCACGCTGATTGCCTTCAACGCGATCGCGACGCACACGATGCTCAACAAGAGCCCTTTCTTGAATGTGTGCGTGATCTTGAAGAATGGTGGTCATGAATCGTGCAGCGAAAGTTGCTATTGGCGATCCGCCGTTCTCAATGGCGTACAGCACTGGCCCTGAGTTTGCGGCAGAATGACGTCGAGGTCGTGACGGCGGATCACGGAATCGAATGCCTGCACGTGCTGAGTCACTTTCGTCCCGATACTGTGGTCGTTGAGCCAGAACTTTTGTGGGGCGGTGGGGATGGCGTTCTGGCAATCATCGGAGAGAACCCGCAGTTGGACGACGTTCGCACGCTGGTGCTGACCACAGATCTGAACCGATCGTCGCTTTACAGCATCTCGCAGTTTCGCGTCAGTGATTTCTGGGTTCAACCGGTTAGCCCGCAGCAGGTCCTGACGCGGATCCTGCAATTGACACCGGAAACTCAACCGCCAATGGCTGCTGAAGTCCAGGAGGCTGCAGGCCCCCCGGCTTAAAACGACAAAGAGAGATTGGCATGCATCTGCACGGTCCGATGATCAGCGCTGACCGGGTTGACTGGCGTGTGTGGGCTCCGCTCGCACAGCGGGTGGATCTGAACATCTGCATTCAACACCATTCCGAAATCATCCCGATGACTCGACAGGACGGAGGCTGGTTTGAGACCAGCCGGCCGCGGGAATCTTCGGAGATTCGTTATTTCTTTCGATTGGATGGCAATCGTGACCGCCCCGATCCTGCGTCGCGCTGGCAGCCCGAGGGGATTCACAAGCCGTCCGCACTGTTTTTTCCGGACGATTTCGTCTGGTGCGACGCAGACTGGAAGGGGATCCCGCGATCCGACCTGGTCCTGTACGAACTGCACGTTGGTACCTTCACCCCTGAGGGAACATTCGATGCCGTCATTCCCAGACTCAGTGAACTGCGCGACCTGGGCGTCACCGCCATTGAATTGATGCCCGTCGCACAGTTTCCGGGGATACGCGACTGGGGATACCACGGGGTCCATCCGTTTGCCGTGCAAAACAGCTATGGCGGACCGCACGGTTTGCAGCGGTTGGTCAACGCCTGCCACGAACATGGCCTGGCGCTCTTCCTGGATGTGGTTTACAACCACCTCGGTCCCGAGGGAAATTACCTGGGGGAATTCGGGCCGTACTTCAATGACAAGTACCTGACTCCCTGGGGCGTCGCCGTGAATTTCGACGCATCCGGCTGTGGTCCGGTCCGGCAATTTGTCCTGGAGAATGTCCGGTATTGGCTCCGTGAATTTCACGTGGACGGACTGCGACTGGATGCGGTCCATGCCATCTTCGATCGCAGTGACACACATATTCTGCGGGAAATCCAGCAGATCGGCGAAGCCGAAGAACGGCTGCAGGGCCGTTTCATCCACGTGATCGCGGAAAGCAACCAGAACGACCCTCGACTGCTGGAAGCCGAAGACCGGCAGGGGTTCGGGCTGGCGGCTGTCTGGAACGACGACTTCCATCACGCGGTTCACACCCTGATGACCGGAGAACGCAATGGCTACTACATGGACTTCGGTCATCCCGAGCAACTCGCCAAAGCCCTGAATGACAATTTTGTCTATGACGGCAGGCACAGTCCGTTTCATGGTCGCATCCAGGGAGCCCCGGCACGGCATCTTGGGGGGGACCGATTTGTCGTTTCCATTCAGAACCACGATCAGATTGGGAACCGGGCACGAGGTGATCGTCTGGCATTGTCACTGACTCCCGAGCAACTGCGCTTCGCAGCCGGGCTGATGCTGCTTTCGCCCTTCACTCCACTGCTGTTCATGGGTGAAGAATACGGCGAGCAAAGACCGTTCCCCTTCTTCTGTTCCTTTTTGGACTCGTCACTCAACGAGACCGTTCAACTGGGACGCCAGGCAGAGTTTGCCGATGCGGAATGGAGCGCTGACGTTCCACCGCCCCATGCGGAAGAGACGTTTCAATCGGCAATCCTGCGCTGGAGCTGGCCGGCAGACTCGTGGCACGCGGGGTTGCGAAACTGGTACCGGACCCTGTTGCGAGCACGGCGGCGGATTCCTCAATTGCACGGGGTGACGGACCGGACCGTTCAGTGGCACGATCGCACTCTGCTGCAGGTGACGCCGAGTTCCACCGTCCGTGAACGCACGCCGGCGATTGATCTGCTGGCCGCTGAAGCGGACAACGATGGTTTGTTTGAGCTGATTCGGGGTAATCCGTCCCAGGGAAATGACGCACAAATCGTCGCCTACTTCAACTTCAGTCACAAGCCTCAATACCTGACGGATCTATATGTGGAGCGGAATGCCCCTGCCGGCTGGATCCCCGTGCTGAGTTCCGAATGGCCGACATTCGGCGGGCGGCATCCAGGTTCAGGCCATCCCACGCGCACGGCCACGACGTGGGAACTGCTGCCATTCGAAGTCCTCGTCTTCTGCTCCACCGCATCCAGGCCGTCAATCTCTTCACTGCTGGAAGACAAGCCTGTCAGCCAGACTTGAGTTCACCCCACGCCTGAGGCGTGTGCTTCAGCCAGAGCGTTCTGAAATCAGGAAAAGATGCCATGCAGGATGCAAAGAACTGGTACAAGGATGCCATCATCTATGAATTGCATGTGCGGTCATTCTACGACAGCATCGGCGATGGAATGGGCGACTTTGGCGGCCTGACTCAGAAGCTCGGCTATCTGCAGGACCTGGGTGTCACGGCGCTGTGGCTGCTGCCCTTCTATCCGTCGCCGCTCAAGGATGATGGATACGATATTGCCGACTACCGGAACATCCACCCGCAATATGGAACCCTGGAAACGTTTCGTGAGTTCCTGCAGGCCGCACATTTGCGGGGGATCAAAGTCATCACGGAACTGGTCCTGAACCATACGTCTGACCAGCACCCGTGGTTCCAACGTGCCCGACGGGCGGCTCCGGGAAGTGCGGACCGCGACTTTTATGTCTGGAGTGACACCCCCGACCGGTATCCCGATGTCCCGATTGTCTTCAAGGATTTTGAACCGTCGAACTGGACCTTCGACCGCGTGGCGAATGCATACTATTGGCATCGCTTCTACTCGCATCAACCGGACTTGAATTTCGACAATCCCGCCGTCATTCAGGCGATTCTGCCCATCGTCGACTTCTGGTTTGAACTGGGGGTGGACGGCATGCGGCTGGATGCCGTTCCCTACCTGTTCGAGCGCGAAGGGACAACCTGTGCAGGCCTGCCGGAAACGCACGCGTTTCTCCAGCAACTGCGATCGCACATCGATTCCAGGTTCTCCAATCGCATGTTGCTGGCAGAAGCGAATGTCTGGCCCGAGGAGGCCGTGAGCTATTTCGGCGACGAAAACGAATGTCACATGGCGTTCCACTTTCCGGTGATGCCCAGGCTGTTCATGGGAATGTTTCGCGAAGACAGTTTTCCCATCATCGACATCCTGCAACAGACGCCCGCCATTCCCGAATCCTGTCAATGGGCCCTGTTTCTGCGAAATCACGACGAATTGACGCTGGAAATGGTCACGGACGAGGAACGGGAGGCGATGTATCGGGCGTACGCGCGTGATTCTCAGGCCCGCATCAACGTGGGGATCCGCCGCCGACTGGCTCCGCTGTTGAGTAATGATCGACGACGCATCGAACTGATGAACGGACTGCTGTTCTCGCTGCCGGGGACGCCGGTCATCTACTATGGCGACGAGATCGGCATGGGAGACAACATCTTCCTTGGCGACCGCAACAGCGTTCGAACGCCGATGCAGTGGAGTTCTGACCGAAATGCGGGGTTTTCCCGTGCCAACCCTCAGCGGCTGTTTCTGCCCATCACGATCGATCCCGAGTACCACTATGAATCCGTCAACGTTGAAGCGCAACAGAACAATCCTCATTCGCTGTTGTGGTGGATGAAAAGGCTGATCGACATTCGCAAACGCACGCGGGCTTTCAGTCGCGGCACGCTGGAGTTTCTGCGGCCGGCGAATCGCAAGATCCTGGCGTTCCTGCGTCAGTACGATGGACAGACGGTGCTCGTTCTGGCAAACCTGTCCCGATTCGTGCAGTATGCGCAGCTGGATCTGTCCGCCTTTGAAGGATGCACACCGGTTGAATTGTTCGGAGGAACACGGTTTCCCGTCGTGGGCACGGCGCCCTACCTGGTCATGCTCGGACCTCACACGTTTAATTGGTTTGAGCTGTGCGTGACCGTGCCTGAACAGACCTGCCCGATACCGGCCCGAACGCTGGAGAATGTCACGTCGCTCGACGTCCACCAGCAATGGACCGAGATTGTCACACGGGACGACGATGTCTGGGAGCGCCTGTTGTCCCAATTCCTGGAGTGCCGACTCACGGAAGGGACGTCCCCGTCGCCAGTCAGTCATTCGGTCGTGTACGACTGGGTGGAATTGCCAATTGCCGATTCGGCCGTCAGGACTCTGCTGCTGCTGGTCGACCTGCAACGGATGGCCGGCGAACCACAGCGAATCCTGCTGCCGCTGTCGTTTGTCCCGGACTCGCTCGCCCTGACGGTCCTGTCGAATCACCCCGAAAACGTGCTGGCGCGAATTGTGGGCGGCGATTCCGGAATCGTGTTTGACTCGCTGACAGACACAGAGTTGATCCAGCGGATCATGACGCTGCTGACGTCTCAGTCGCGTCTGCGGTCCAACTTCGGCAACGAATTATCCGTCTGGCACAACGGGACAACCCGGGACCTGGACCTCAATTGTTCCGAATCACCGCCGCGATTGATTGAGATCGAACAATTCAACGTTTCGGCCGTCTTCCATGAGCGAATGGTCCTGAAAATCCTGACGCACGTCGGCGAAGGCGCGCATCCCGAAGTGGAATTCGGTCAGTTTTTCTCACGATGCGGCCACACCGTTTCCGTGGCACCCCTGCTGGCATCCATTGAAGTGCGCGGGCGACGCCAGTCACCGATGACACTGGCCGTCCTGCACGAATACATCGCCAACGACGGTGACTTGTGGCAGTACACACTGGATGTCCTGAGCGTCTACTTCGAGCGAATTGTGACGCGTGAACCTCAAGTATTGCCTGCAGACTTTTCAAACTGGCGGTTGTTTACGCCCTGTCCGTCGAGACTGGATATCGAACCGGGTTCTCCAGACGAACTCCTGAACGAGTACCTGGATGTGGTTCGAGTCCTCGCCACCCGGACTGCGGAAATGCACGCCGCACTGGCAAATTGCGAGACGGACTCGATTTTCTCGCCGGAGAAATTCACCTTCGGCTATCAGCAGTCCATTTACCAGGCCATGCGGGGCGCGGCCCTGGACGTCATGGAAAACCTGGAGCAGTCGCGCCTGAACTTCTCCACCACTGTCCGACATCTGGCGGATCAACTGCTGGGCCGGCGCGCGGAAATCCTGGAGATCCTGCATCGCGTCGTCGAAGTCCCCCTGGACACGATTCGAATCCGCTGCCATGGAGACTTTCACCTGGGTCAGATTCTGCTGAAGGGTCGGGATTGTGTCATGATCGACTTTGAAGGCAATCCACGGCGCTCGATTGCCGAACGGCGGATCAAGCGTTCGCCACTGCGTGACATAGCGACCATGCTGCGTTCCCTGGAATCGGGCCCTCGGATCGCATTCACCGGATTGGCAACCGGCCGGGGCCGGATGCCGGGCATGGTTCGGGTCGAGGATCAGCCGTGCATCGGGCCGTGGTGTGACTACTGGCGCGCCCGGGTGTCGGCGGAATTCCTGACGACCTACATCAGCCAGCCAGCCATCACCC
Organism: Planctomycetota bacterium; assembly: GCA_018242525.1. Lineage (GTDB taxonomy): Bacteria > Planctomycetota > Planctomycetia > Planctomycetales > Planctomycetaceae > Schlesneria. The sequence goes on from JAFEBS010000064.1 coordinate 71,400, forward strand.
CACTTTTACCAAAGACAACTCAGGGAATCTGTGTGCTGCTGAATGCGTTTCTGATCCAGCGCAGCCTGGGCGATACATTGCGTGCAATTCGCAGTCGACCGGACTGGCTGTCGATGGACCTGGAAAGCGCCCTGGCTCATATCACGGATGCCCAGGCCACACTGGAAAAGCCCGTTCATTAGTCTGAAATCCTGCACGTATTCGAGTTTCTGGAATCGTTACAGCGAGTCACCCATGAGCGAAATCCTGGTGATTACGGACCAACCCCAGCGAGACCTGGAAGTCGGTCAGTTTGCAGTTCAACTGGCACACCGATTGAACGCCAGCGGTCTTGCGATTGCAGTTTCAAGTCGTCCGTCGATCCTGCGGACGGGTGTGACGTTGGGAATTCCCGATGGCGGAATCCTTCACAATGACCTGTTCCCGTGGTCTCAACTGGCCAGGCAGGGGGATCAGAGCGCCCAGGTGCTGTTTGATCATTGCCGTGAACAGGCGGACGCGCTGGGGCTGACATGCGAAACGGGAAGCTCGCAGAATTCCCTCCAACTGATGACACGGTCCGTCGGCAGGGCCTACAGTCTTGTAATCGTCGGACGTCGGCCTTCCGATCCCGACGGAGTCAGCCTTCCCGATACCATCCACCTGACCGATATCTTGGCCCCACTATTGATTTGTCCGCCTGTCCCGTCGCAGTTTTCCCGAATCGTTGTCGCGGTGAATTCCAGTGCCGATTCGAACCTGCGAAGTGCCTGGGCTCAACAGTGGTCGCGATTGCTCGACATCCCACTGCTCGAAATCCAGGTTCCAACTCAGCCGGAATCGTCCTGGAATTCACTCAAACGCATCTTTCTCAAGAATTCCCGCCGGCGTTTTCTCACAGTTCGCAACGGGCTGCAGACGCTGGGCCTGGGTTCTGACGACCTGATGATTGTGGATCGAAATCCCGGTATCTGGCAACTGAGCGGGGTCGCCTTCGAACTATCGCTTGAGGATCTGATGATGACGACCTCCTGTACCCTGGGTGTGATCCCCAATGCGGCCGTGACTGCGGTTCAAGTTCCGGGAAATGCTCACAGCAGTCCAGCACAGTGACGTCGCCATTGCGCCGGTGCATCCTGCTCTCCGGCGGGGATGCGCCAAATCCGGAGAACAATTGCTAGGATAGGTCGCACACCGTCCGTCAGGCGTGCAGCAGACACGTAAAGTGAGACCGCCATGTGGAAACGAACCATTGCTCCCGTCGTCGTCGTCAGCCTGTTCTGGCTGATTGTCGGGGGGGCGACTTCGTACTATCTCACCTGGCAGTCCCGAGTCCTGGATCACGCCCTGGAAGAAAACGTTTCGTCCATTCGCGCGGCCGGAGTCATGCAGGTGACTGCCGGGCGGATGCAGGATGCCGCACTGTTGTCGTCGATTCATCAGTCCCCGGCCTCGAACGAATCACAGGTCGAACTCGAGCGTCGATTCGTGATTGCCTTCAAGGCGGCGGAAGCAGCGGCGGCGACCCCGCGGGAAGCGTCTCTGATGGAATCAATCCGCAACCGGTTTGAGGCCTATTCCCAGGCCTGGCGGCGAAACATGTCGTCTCCCGGCAGCATCCAGACCACGCTGGACGAGCTGACTCCCCTGGTTCATCCGCTTTCCGAAACGTGCGAGGAAGTCATCCGCTACAATGAAGATTTGCTGCGTGACGCTTCGCAACGACGACAAAACCTGACGTACTGGATTGTCTGGGGCCGCGCAGGAATGTTGATTGTGGGTCCCGGAATGGGATTGCTGATGGGGTTTCGGCTGGCAAAACAGCTGAGAACTTCGATTACAAGAATCTCAGTCGGGCTGCAGACTGTTGCCGGAGACTTGAAACAGGAACTGGGCCAACTGCAAATCACGCCTCATGACGACCTGCCGGCGCTTCAGGGCCAGTTGGATATCATTGCGGACCGGATGCGTGCCGTCGTTCAGGAACTCCATCAAGCCCGTCGCGAAACCATGCGTGTGGAACAGTTGGCGGCCGTGGGAGAACTGGCCGCCGGAGTGGCGCATGAATTGCGAAATCCACTGACGTCGGTAAAACTGCTGATCCAGACGATGCAACACCGGCAGCCCCAACAGATTTCCAATGAATCCTTTGATGTCGTACTTGAGGAAATTCGCCGAATGGAGACCACGATCCAGGGTCTGCTGGATTTCGCCCGCCCCCCGACACTCAACCGGGCCGTCCATGACGTGCGACAGATCGTCCAGAGAGCGGTCAACCTGACGGAAGGCAAGGCTCATCAATCGGGCGTCCGGATCGTCACTCATTTCGACCTGCTGCCCGCCCTGGTGAATTGCGATGCCGAGCAGTTGCATCAGGTCTGCATCAACCTGCTGCTGAATGGCATTGAATCAATGACGGTCGGCGGCGACTTTGAGATCTCTGTTGTCACAGATCAGTCCGCTGCCCTGGTCCGCATTGTTTTTGAAGACGCTGGCGAGGGGATTCCCCCAAACATCCTGCCCCGATTGTTTGAACCGTTCGTGACATCGAAAGAGCACGGAACCGGACTGGGACTGGCGGTGAGCCGACGAATGATCCTGAACAATTGCGGCCGCTTGCTGGCCGCGAATCGCCCGATTCAGGGTGCTGTCCTGACAATTGAACTCCCGCACCATGCACCTCACGACCTTCGGATGGAAGCCCATGCGCACAATGCTGCTGGTTGACGACGAGCCAAATATTCACTTTTCCGTCGGGCAGGTGTTCGCCGATCAGTCCGTGCGTCTGCTTTCGGCAAACACCGTGGCCGAGGCGCTGGCACATGCCGAGGAGTCGCGTCCCGAAATCGTCCTGCTCGACATCCGCCTGGGAAAAATGTCCGGCCTGGACCTGTTTTCAGAACTCCGCCGGATCGATCCGAAGGTCCTCGTCATTTTTATTACTGGCCATGGCACTGCAGATACAGCGATCGAGGCGATGAAGCTGGGAGCGTTCGACTACCTTGTCAAGCCGCTCGATTTTGACCGTCTGCGTGAAGTCGTCAATGAGGCGTTCGAAATCAGTCGCTCGATGCGTGTTCCCGCGGTCGTTGAAGAGTCCAACGGAGTGGATCCCCCTGAGCAACTGATTGGTCGCGGTGCCGCCATGCAGTTGATCTTCAAGCAGATTGGCCGGGTGGCACCGCAGGATGTCAATGTCCTGATTCTCGGCGAAAGCGGAACCGGCAAAGAGCTGGTCGCGCGCGCGATCTATCAACACAGTCGACGTGACGACAAACCGTTCCTGGCCATCAACTGCGGAGCCATCGCCGAAAGCCTGCTGGAAAGCGAATTGTTCGGACACGAGCGGGGCGCCTTCACAGGGGCGGATCGCCGCCGGATCGGGAAATTCGAACAATGCCACGGCGGCACGCTGTTTCTGGATGAGGCGGGTGACATGCCGACCTCGACTCAAGTCAAACTGCTGCGAGTGCTGCAGGAGGGGACCTTCGAACGTGTCGGCGGAAATGAAACGATCCAGGTCGACGTGAGGGTGATTGCGGCCACCAATCAGAATCTGGATGCCATGATTGAACAGGAGCGGTTTCGCCGTGACCTTTACTATCGATTGAAGGGTGTCACACTACATCTGCCCCCGCTTCGGGAACGCGCCGAGGACATCGCCGAACTGGCTCACTACTTCCTGTTCCGGATGAACCGCCAACTGGGAACGACCGTTCAGACCATCTCGACGGAAGCCCTGGAACTGCTGCAACAGTACTCGTGGCCCGGGAATATCCGCGAAATGCAGTCCACTTTGCGCGAAGCCTTGATTGCCTCGGCCGGATCGATGCTGCTCCCGCAATTCCTGCCGCCGGAATTGCATTCTGTCACCGTCGACGACTCCGAGCAAATCTCGCTTCCGGCAGTTCACGAGGACGACTGGTCACGCCTGGGCAAGTTCGTTGATGCTGGCCTGGAAAACCGGGAACCCGATTTCTATCGGCGCGCCATCGAACAGTTCGATCGCGAGATCCTGACGCGCGCACTGTCGGCCGTCGGCGGCAACCAGTCCAATGCGGCAATCCTGCTGGGGATGAGCCGACCGACGTTACGGTCAAAGTTGCGAGCACTGGGGATGACCATCGAACGCGTGATCGCGCCGGAAAAGAATACCCGTTGACTCGCGAGGGCCTGCCGGCTCAGTCATTTCAGCAAACAAGGCTGGTAACGCTGTTTCCAGCGGAGAAGCCGGTTTTCCGGGACTACTTCGATGGCAGTGCCTCTGGACAAGTTATCGGCCTCAATTGTCTTCGCTTGCTGAAGAAAACGTGAGTTTGATGCAGCGGAATGAGATTTCCTCCCACCGAAAGGTACCCCTCACCGACGATTCGATTGACGGCAGAACGGCCCATGATTCCCCCCAAACAGCTCACGATCCTGCTGATCGTCCTGACATTTTTTTTGATCGTGAATGTGCGCGCCGCGTTCATTGCTCCAGATTGGCTTCGCCCCTGGCCGCTACTCGCCAGTGGAATTCTCTGTAGCGCGATCTGCGTTGTCGTTTCCGAACTTCGCAGCCGTTAGCAGCCCGTGGAAAAAGGGGGCTGACCCACTCCGGACGTGCGACTTTCAAGGTAAACACAGTGCCCTCCAAAGGGTCAGACCCCTTCTTCCACGGGCTGTTAGCCACAGTCAGTCGGCGGGTTCTTCGGGCTTCTTCTCGGGCGGCTTTGGGCGGATCTTGCCTGACTGAACGTCCTTGACCACTTCCGCCAAAATCGCTGCGTCGGCGGTTTTCATGACATGATCGACGCGGGATTGAGGTGTCCCCAGCCGCAGCATGATTTCCCGGGCGGATTCCCACAGCTTGGGCTTCTTCTTGTCGCTGGCCAGATAAAGTTCCGCGACCAGTTCACTCAACCGCTGCTCATCCACCTGCGGGCGGTTGTCGTAGAATCGCTTGATCACCTTTTGCTGGTATCGGGAAAAGTCGCGTTCGGCCATAAGACATCCAAAAGTCAGGAGACAAAGTCGACGACACAAATCAATGCCGTCCCGGCAGGTCGCCGATCAAACGAAGCCTTGGGACTGCTCGGCGACCATTATTGTGCTCGTTTGTAGAAGGGCAATGCCACCACGGTCGCCGCTTCGCGTTTCCCGCGAATATCGACTTCCACCGCTGTCCCCGTCGCCGCATGCGATGCATCGACGTAGCCCATCGCGATCGATTGCTCCAGCGTCGGTGAAAACGTGCCGGACGTCACCTGACCGATTCGGACGTCGCCTGAATACAGTTCGGCGTTTTCGCGGGCAATACGGCGGGAGGCAAGCTTCAGTCCGACACGCACAGGCCGGTTTGGCTCGGCCTTGATCTTCACCAGGGCATCGCGACCAATGAAATCAGGTTTGTCGAGCTTCACCGCGAACGCCAGACCCGCCGTCAGCGGATCGACATTTTCGTTCAGTTCGTGACCGTACAACGGCATCGCCGCTTCCAGCCGCAAAGTATCGCGACATCCCAGCCCGCACGGCAGCAACCCATCTCCCTGACCTGCTTCCAGCAACTGTTCCCAAACCTTGACGGCAGCCGCCGGGCTTTCGGAAATGACGATTTCAAAGCCGTCCTCACCGGTGTAACCGGTCCGGCTGATGTACGCTTCCACCCCTGCCACTTCACTGGGACAACCCGAATAATAGCGCAGCGATCCAAGGTCGACAGCCGACCTGGCCAACTTCGACAGGATCATTAGCGCTTTGGGCCCCTGAATCGCAATCATCGCCGATTCGGTGGTTTGATCGAGGAACTCAAAGTCGACGGCATGGTCGGCAGATTCGATCCCGGCTTCGTGCTGTTCGATCCACGCAACAATCTTCGCCCGATTGCTGGCATTCACCACCAGGCCGAAATGCAGCGGATCCAGCTTGTAGACCAGGATGTCATCCAGGACGCCGCCGTTCTGTCCACACACCAGCCCATACCGGATCTGGCCATCCGCCAGGTTGTCAACGCGGCAGGTCACCAGCCGGGACAGGAATGGCTCCACATCCAGGCCGCTGAAGGACAGTCGCCCCATGTGCGAAATATCAAACAGGCCGGCGGCTTTGCGGACGGCGTGATGTTCATCCACGATGCCGGTGTACTGGACTGGCATTTCCCAGCCACCGAATTCAACGATGCGCCCCTGATGCGCGGCATGCCAGTCATACAGCGGAGTCCGCAGCAGAGTCATGTTTTTTCCTTGGGCCTATGTCAAATGATTGCCGTGGTTCACGCAGTTGGAAGCTTATTTGGGTCGCTGTGGTCGATCGCTTTGGATCGCCCACAGTCATTATGGGAAACTGAGGGCTCGAAGACTCGACCCCAGCCCAATTTCACCATGATAAGCACCCTGGATTCGCAGTCACGACATTTCACGGATCAGAACACGAGTTGCGGCGAACCAATAGTGGCTTCGTTTGCGACGCCCGGTTTTGGAGGAATGACTGATGGATCTGTATGATCAGTGGCATCCGAGTGATCAGTGGTTGTCAACGAACGGATCGGCTACTCGCACGAGAACAGCACGGCCTTCATGTACTCGCGATTCATTTGAGCGATGTTGGACAACTTGATCCCCGCCGGGCAGGCCGCTTCGCATTCGCCCGTGTTGGTGCAATTGCCAAACTTTTCGGAATCCATCGTGGCCACCATGTTCAGCACCCGCTTGCTGCGTTCAGCTTGCCCCTGTGGCAGATCGGCCAGGTGAGTCACCTTGGCGGAAACAAACAGCATGGCCGACGCGTTTTTGCACGAGGCAACACAGGCCCCGCAGCCAATGCAGGCGGCGGCCGCCATCGCGTCCTGCTGTGCGTGGCCGGGAACAGGAATTGCATTCGCATCCGGAGCCCCGCCGGTGTTGACCGAGACATACCCGCCGGACTGGATAATCCGGTCGAAGGCCGATCGATCGACGACCAGGTCCCGCACGATCGGAAAGGCCCGGGCTCGCCACGGTTCAATCAGGATCGTATCGCCGTCGCTGAATCGACGCATGTGCAACTGGCAGGTGGTCGTGGCACTGTCCGGTCCGTGCGCCTGTCCATTGATCATGACACCGCAGGTCCCGCAGATCCCTTCGCGGCAGTCATGATCGAAGGCGACAGGTTCCTCGCCTTTCGCGATCAGTTGCTCGTTCAACACATCCAGCATTTCCAGGAACGACATGTCCGGAGAAATGTCGGTAAGCGTGTAGCTTTTCAACGCCCCCGGCTGGTCCGGCCCGGCCTGTCGCCAGATCTTGAGTGTCAGGTTCAGTGCTTTGGTGGATGTGTGATTCATGGGATTGGCAGACTGAAATATGTGACGGTATCGCCTTAAAATCCGCGGTTTCGCGGCCAGGACGAGTTTCGTCCTGACCGCGGCCAATTGTTACTTATAGCTGCGAGTCCCCAGCGGGCACTCTTCAAACGTCAACGGTTCCTTGTGCAGGATCGATTCCTGGCCGACCCCCTGGTATTCCCAGGCGGCGGCATAACAGAACTGGTCGTCGTTACGGGCGCATTCCCCTTCGCTCGTCTGATGCTCCTCGCGGAAATGTCCGCCGCAGGATTCATCGCGACACAGGGCGTCGTACGCCAGCAATTCTGAAAATTCCAGGAAGTCGGCCACGCGTCCGGCATGTTCCAGGTTCTGGTTGAACGACTCGCCACTGCCCAGCACCTTGACATCCTTCCAGAACTCGTCACGCAACTGACGAATCATGTCAATTGCCTTCAGCAGTCCCTTTTCATTGCGGGCCATTCCGACGTGGTCCCACATGATCTTGCCCAGGGCCCTGTGAAAGTGTTCGGCGCTGTGGCGGCCATTCACGTTCAGGATCGCTTCCAGGCGCGACTTCGAGGCCGACAGCGCCTGGCCGAATTCCGGGGCCGACGTACTGACGGGACTCAGTTTGCGCGTCGCAATGTGATCCCCCACCGTGTACGGGATGACAAAGTAGCCATCCGCCAGTCCCTGCATCAGGGCACTGGCCCCCAACCGGTTGGCACCATGGTCCGAGAAATTCGCTTCGCCAAGGACATACAGCCCAGGCAGGTTGCTCTGCAGGTTGTAGTCGACCCATAACCCGCCCATGGTGTAGTGAACGGCGGGGTAAATCCGCATTGGCACCTTGTACGGGTTTTCGGCCGTAATCCGTTCGTACATGTGGAACAGGTTGCCGTACTTCGCGCGAATCACGTCTTCACCGTCGCGCTTGATGGCGGCCGAGAAATCAAGATACACCGACATCTTCGACTGACCAACACCGAACCCTTCGTCACATCGTTCCTTGGCGGCGCGGGACGACACGTCACGGGGAGCCAGGTTGCCGTACGATGGATACCGGCGTTCCAGGTAATAATCGCGTTCATCTTCAGGAATCTGGTCGGGCGAACGCGAATCGTCCTTGCTCTTGGAAACCCAGACTCGACCATCATTCCGCAGGCTTTCGCTCATCAGCGTCAGCTTGGACTGATGACTGCCACTGACCGGGATGCAGGTCGGATGAATCTGGGTGTAGCACGGATTCGCGAAGTAGGCACCTCGCTTGTGAGCGCGCCAGGCGGCGGTCACATTGCAGGTCTTGGCGTTCGTGGAGAGGTAATACGCATTGCCGTAACCACCGGTACACAACACCACCGCGTCACCGGCGAACGTTTCAAACTTGCCGGTGACCAGGTCGCGAGTCACGATGCCGCGAGCCACACCGTCAATGACGACAATGTCCAGCATTTCACGTCGGGCGAACAGCTTGATGCGCCCCGCGTTCACCTGCCGCATCATCGCCTGGTAGGCACCCAGCAGCAGTTGTTGACCGGTCTGACCGGCACAATAGAACGTTCGCGACACCTGGGCACCGCCGAACGAACGGTTGGCCAGCGATCCGCCATATTCGCGAGCAAAGGGAACCCCCTGCGCCACGCATTGATCGATGATCGAGGTACTGAGTTGTGCCAGGCGATAGACGTTGGATTCACGCGCCCGCCATTCGCCCCCCTTGACCGTATCGTAGAACAGACGCCAGACCGAATCGCCATCGTTCGTATAATTCTTGGCAGCGTTGATCCCCCCCTGCGCCGCAATGCTGTGAGCCCGGCGGGGGGTGTCCTGAATGCAGAACGACAGCACGTTATAGCCGAGTTCCGCCAGCGACGCGGCGGCTGAGCCACCCGCCAGTCCGGTCCCCACGACAATGATCGTGCTCTTCCGCTTGTTGTGCGGAGCGACAAGCTTCAGGTCGCGTTGGCGTTGTTCCCAGCGCGAGGCCATGTTGCCGGTCGGGCAACGTCCGTCGAGCGTGGTGTCAGCGACAGTCACCATGTTGCAGAAATCCTCAGGCGAATGGCGAATGCAAAAAAGTTCGTTTCAACCGCAATTCACTTGCGCCAGATCTCGGGAACAAACAGAGCGAGACTGGCAAAACCGACTGCGATCACGAATGCAAAAATCTTTCCCAACAGTTTGATCATCGGCGTGTACTTGGGATGATTCAAACCAAGCGATTGGAATGCACTGGAAAATCCATGGGACAGGTGGATTCCCAGGATGATGGCTCCAATCGTGTAAACCACCCGGCTGATCGGATTGCTCAGGACTTTCACCGTGGCATCAAACGGCTTCATGTCTTTCAGCTTCAGACCACGCAGATCAATCCCTTCCATCCCCAGTCGCAGGTCCACCAGGTGCAGCAGCACAAAACCCAGGACCACGGCTCCCGAGGCAAACATCCACGTGTTGGCACCGATTACGCGACCGGGAACCTTGGGCTGCTTCATGGCATAGTCGTCTTCCCGAGCCCGGCCGTTTCCGGCGGCAGTCGCGAAGGCCAGGTAAATGTGGGCGAGGAACAGCACGGCCAGGCCGGTCTCGGCGACGATCAGCAATTCCCACTGCTCATGCAACTTGTGGGCATAATCATTGAACAGTTCGGCACCGGCGAACAGGAGCAGGTTTCCGGCCAGATGAGCCGCCAGGAACCCACAGAGCAACAGGCCCGTGATTCCCATGACGAACTTCTGACCGATCGACGATGACAGCAAGCGGAAGAACCAACGGAGCCCGACGCAATCAATCAGCCCGGCCTTTGGTCGGGCACTTCCCGTTTCCATCTTTCGAACTCCACGCAGCCAGGGCTGCCATTTCACAAGTTCTTATCGTCGCCTGTCGATCGCGGTGCCGTCGATTTGGCATCCAGACATCTGCTCAGCGGATTATAGAATGTGGCACCGCAACTTCAATTCACACCGATTGTTCGCCACAGCGCTCATGGACAGGCAATCCATCACACCGTCGTTGGGCCCGCCAGTCCCGAAAAACCAAGGCTTTTCGAGCGAAATCAGGTCCGTCAACCGGGGGCAAAACCAGATTCACTGGAACTATTCGCTGTTTTCTCGGAAATGAGACTGCGTCAACTGTCCGAATCTTCATCCAGGTCGTCATCATCTTCGTCGTCATCGTCAGGGAAAACGCCATCGCGGTATCCCTGCCAGACTACGCCTGCCACATCCGAAAAGTCGGTGCCGTCTTCCTCAACCGCCAGAATCTCAGCCGGAAGCGGAAAACATCGGGCCTGCCAGTCCATGACCAACTCCCCCGCTTCCGTTTCGTTCGCGGCTAGAACTCCCCACGGAATATCGTAGGCGGTCCAGTCTTCCTCGCCCTGTAATCGTCCTGAAAACGACAGCCAGCGGTCATCCAGCGGTTGTCGGACAATACAGCGGTAAAAGTTCGACTTGATTTCCGTATCATCGTTCGTGGCCGTGGCCCGTTCACGGTGAGCCGCAAACATTTCATTCGGAGCCAGACCCGTTTCCAACAACCGCGTCTCCAGCGATTGCAATGACGGATCGCCCGGAGCCAGGCAGGCGTCGACGGACTTCCACAGTTGCGTAAAAAGTTTCTGCATCCCGTTGGCCGTCAGGTACGTCACTTCGGACAATGGCAATGACAAGACATTCCGTAACTGCTCATGCAGTTCGTCGACCTGCTTCAGCGCCGCCAGACAACTGGCCCGCTGGACAGCCACGTGGTACGTCATTTCCGGGTTGTATTCCGCCTCGCGGTTCAGTGCGACCATCGCTTCTTCCGGCCGGTTCAATTCCAGGAGCGCACTGGCCCGATAGTAGTTGCTCCAGGGCTGCTGCGGATTCAGTTCGTCAAAGCGATCCAGATAGGTGATCACCGCTTCATACTGTTCGACATGATTGGCACTCAACGCCGCTTCCCACGCCACGTCCGGGTCTTCGCAACCTTCACGCAGTGCCATGTCCAGCACAGCAACGGCATCCCGGGGCCGACCGGTCCGCGAATACACGGAAGCCAGCCGCAGTGCCAGGTGGCTGGACGAACGCATCAGTCGGAAACCCCGCGCCAGACACCGCTCGGCTTCTCCATAGTTTTCCTGGTCGAGGTAGTAGGAACCCGCCCGGGCGAAGTTGTCCCCCGCGTTCGGATCCAGGTCCAGCGACTGCCGAAACAGGCTTTCCAGCTTTTCATCCAGGATCACTTCATCCAGATCCCCCTCCGCGCAGTCACGCAGATGGGCAGCGAGAGCGGCAAACATGCTCAGCACGGTGGCATCTTGCGGATGATGCTGAGCGATCGCTTCGGCCCAGCGATAAATCTCTGTCGTCGGGCCGGCATCTTGAACCGCAAATCGAATCACGTGCAGCACACGCCCCGCATCCACGGGATCACTGATCGATGCCGGTGAAATCGCGACGATGTCCCGGATCAGGGCCGCCAGCTCTTCTTCTTCACCTCCGCTTTGCATCAGGCGCCCATAGAAAGCTCCTATCTTTTCCCCCAGCGGAGTGACTGGACCGGATTCGTCTTCGGATTCAGCGTCCGCCGCACCGGCAGCATTCGTTTCCGCCGGTTGTTCTGCGGGCTCAGCCGCCGCCTTGTCGGCAAACGGTCCGACCGTCACTGGTCCGGCCAGCGCCAACGGGGTCGCGGGGATCGATTCCTCCAACAGTCGTTGCAGGCGGCGCAGAACCAGCCAGTCACGGGCCTGCTGGGCACTCTCCTGCAATGGCTTGGCCAGTGCCTGGGCACGGGACATCTTGCCAGTCATGCGGGCGATCGCCACCAGCCGCAGGCGGACTTCAAACCAGCGGTTCAGGCAGTTCTGTTCGCGCAGCAGTGCGTCCCACGGCTGCAACAACGCAATGGCAGTGTCATAGTCCCCCTGACAACACGCGACGAACGCATCGGCCGAATCGCGGTCCAGGAAATAGCTGGGATATTCATCGCGAGGCGGCTCGATCAAGACCTCATCGTCGGAACCGTCATGCCGTTCGCCCTCCTCGGCCGACAACCTTCGGGGAAGTGATTCCAGACGTTCGGGACAGCCGGCCAGGTGATACATCTCCACCGCCATGGTGTACGTATTCAATTTACCGGCATACGGGCTGTGATAGACGTCCGTCAGCTTCCACGCCAGCTCCAGCGCCTCCAGGGCGGCGTCGACGTGCCCCTGCATCAGCAGGATGCGTGCATTGTCCTTCGCACCGGCATGTCGACGGTCATGCGGTCCCGGATCCTTGTGAGTGATCCCCACCCGCGCATGATGCAAAGCCATGTCCATGTCATCCGACGCCATGTAGACTTCGGTCGCATACTCGCGAAAGCAGGAAATACACTGCGTCTTGCCGGTCCGTCGACACACCTGGATGCCGTCGGAAATACACTGATGCATCCCGTCAGAGTTGTATCCGTGGACTGCGGACGTGTGGACGGCCAGATTGTCGTACGAGCAGGCGGTCAGCCACCACTTGGTCCGTTCGTACTCGTCCTCGGGCAGGTTCGGCTGGAATTGTCGCGCCCGCTCTTCGCTTTCCAGCAGCGTGATCAACTCGATGGAAACCTCTCGCCCCGCCACAGGCTGCAGGATGTTCCGCGAATCGTTCATCACATGAAAACTGGCCGTCAGATAGGGGATCAGCAGTTGTTCCACGCGCGCCAGCCGCCGGGCTTCGTGAGCCACGCGCATCATGGTGCGATACAGGCACTGCTCCCCCAGGTCCGTGATCTCCTGATTCAGCTCCTGCAACTTCTCTTCGGCATCTTCGTATTCCGCGTCCGACATGATGATTGGCTCCCATGAGTCCCCGGCATGAAATTGTTCTGCATTCAGACCACTTCGGCCCATCGGATCGGCTATTTCTTCTGGCCCCACAACGCTTCGGCAATCCAGTCCAGATCGTCCGACTGCTGCGACTGGGCTTCACGCGGAACGGCCGCCCCCGCGGAATTGAGTGCCGAAATCACCAGCAATCGCAGGACACTGGCCAGCGGCGTTCCCGGCCGCTGTTCCAGGGTCCGCCGCACCAGCCGATGATTGCGGTTCAACAGCACTTCGTTCCGCGACGGTTCGTCCGTGGAAAAGTGCGAATCAATCAACCGCTGAAATCCCGCCGGTACGGTCCCCTGCCGCTTCAGTTCCTCATACGTCCGTTGCAACTCGTGGCGGTCATTCAGAAAGGCCATCACCGGCTGCGACGTCCGGAACGTGGCCACCATCACGCGCGCACCCGTGGATGATAGAAAGTCCTGCCACTCGGCGGATGCGTCTTCCATCTCCTTCACACCCAGGATCTGTGCCGCGAACCCATCTGCACTCGGGCTGGCGATCCGCAGGTCGATCGATTCTCCCCTGGCGCTTGCGACGTCGCCCGTCATCGCAGCCAGCAGGGATTCCTCAAAACTGCGCAAAGTCTGCACGCACGGGACGTCGTTTTGCGCGAACAGCGAATTAACCCAGCGTTCCTGTCGTCGGTCCGTGTTGTACCACAGGACACGGTCGGAATCGGTTTCGAACAAGGGATCCGCGGTGCTGCGAGCCAGGATTTCGTCACACGTCAACGGACCCGCCGACGTCGTGAAGCGGTACGTCTGACGCAGCAGATCCCGCAGACGCCGGTCTGACAAGGCCGCTCCCGCCAGTGAATACCGGTGCCATGACATCACCGCTTCCAGTTGGGCGGGATTCTCCTTCGCCAGCCGCTCGAAATGCTCGAACAGCAACCGTTCCAACTGCTGTCGCGCCGCCTCAAACTTCGCGTCCCGGACCAGGTCTTCGCGGCTGGCGGTCGGCGAACAGTCATTCAGTTCCAGGACCCCGCGCAGAAACGACGCCCACTGCGGCAGCAGCCCCTGCGTATCCCGGGAAATGACCATCCGCTTGATCGTCGTGGTGACAACCGGTTCGCCCGCGAATCCGGGGGTCCGCTGCGGTGTGACATACAATGCCCCGGCGATCGAAACAGGCTTCTCGATCCGGATCGGAATGATGTCCAGCGGCGACTCGTTGAATTTCTCGTGCAACGCCAGTTCCACCGACTCGGGATCGGGCGTGGGATCAAACCAGGCGGCATTGATCACGTTGGCGCGTTGCGGGCTTTCGTTGACGTAGATTGGCACCGGCAGATAGTCGGCGAACTCCTTCACCGCCGCTTCGATCATTGCGGGCGAGTCTGCCAGCTTGTGAAAGTCGGACTTCAGTTCCAGGCGAATCGTCGTTCCCGGTTCCGTCCGGTCGCACGATTGCAAATCAATCTCGGTCCCTTCCCCGGCCGTCCAGCGAATTCCTTCGTGTCCGCCCACCTTGCGACTCTCGACGATGATCCGATCCGCCAGCAGGAACGCGCTGAACAGCCCAATTCCGAATTGACCGATCAGCATCTCGCCAGCAGCAGCAGCGGCACCGACGGATGACGGATGCCGCCCCTTGAGCAACCCCGTAATGCCGATCCCCAGCGTCCCCAGGTATTTCTCCGCCTCGTCGGCCGTCAACCCGATTCCGTCGTCACTGACTTCCAGAGTATGCCGCTGGGCATCCGTCCGGATCTGGATCTGCCCCTTGTACGATAAATCGTTCAACCGGCGACGCTGGATGGCGTCGTGAGCATTCTGCAGCAATTCACGAATCGGGGTGTCGCTGCGGCTGTACAGCGACGTCCCCATGATCTGAATAATCCCGGCCACGTCGACCTGGAACGAAATCCGACGACTCCAACTGGACATTCTGACTTTCTAGAGCCTGGTCAGTTCAAGATTCGATTTGAGGAATGACAGGAAAGACACACAATGTCAGCAACTGTTCGGTCGGAAACTGTAATCTGCCGACACCATTTCGACCACTCTTGGAATCGTGGTTTGCAGTTTGTGAACCGGCACGTCACCGCTTCCGACGCTTTCCCTCTTTGCCGTGCTTCTTTGGCCCCTTGCGGGGGCGGTCGGGTGCGAAATCCCGCCTGTCCGGCTTCGGTTCATCCGATTTCTTGCCGTCGGCGACCAGTGCCAGTTCCAGGTTTCGATTCACCAGATCGACTTCCTTTACCACCACCCGGACCGTCCCTCCCAGTCGAAACACTCGGCCACGACGGCGGCCGACCAGTGTGTGAGACCGGTCATCATAGTCGTATTGATCATCCGGCAGCAGGCTGATGTGAACCAGCCCTTCCGCGGGCAATTGAATCCCCTGGCAGAAGATCCCAAACTTTTCGACTCCGGTAATCGTGGCATCCATCTCCTCGCCGATTCGATCCGCCAGGTATTCCAGCATCTTCAGCTTGATCAATTCCTTTTCGGCGTCGTCCGCCCGGCGTTCCGTCTGTGAACACCATTTGCCAAGCGAGACCAGGTCCGCCGGCAGTGACGACTCCGACGAATCACCATGCCTCCCGGGCTTTTCCGGCTTACGCTTCTTCTTGCGAACGTGTCCCTCCTGCCCGGCTCGAATGACCTCATCCAGCAATCGGTGGACCGTCAGATCGGGATACCGTCGAATCGGGCTGGTGAAGTGACAATAGTTTGCTTCCGACAAGGCATAGTGGCCGACATCAGGATCCGGACTGTATTCCGCCCGCTTGGTACTCCGCAGCACCGCGTAACTGACCGAGTACTCGTGGGCAGTGCCGTGAACTTCCTTGAGCAGCTTTTGCAGGTCGCCGCGGCCGGGCATCGCCCGGATCTTGTGACCGAGCGACCCCACGAATTCGCTGAGTGCCGTCAGCTTGCGTTCGTCCGGCGGAGCGTGTGTTCGACGCAGGAAATCCAGACCGCAATCGGCCAGCTTGGTCGCGACCGCGATATTGGCCGCCAGCATGAATTCTTCAATGATCTGATGACTCTCGTCGTGCGACACGATATGTGCCCCGGTCACCTTCCCGTCGGCCTCCATGTCGATCTTGACCTCGGGCAAGTCCAGATCGAGAGCCCCCCGCGCAAACCGCCGCTTCCGCAAGATCCGGGCCAACGCCTGCATCCGCTGCAGCAATTCCAGGACCGGCTGTGTCACGTCCAGCAGGGGCGCTGAATCCGTCTCGACGTCGTCGGATGCTTTATCGTTCGACACTGACGCGTTCAGCAGCGGCATCACCTGCTCGTACGCAAAACGCTGAGTCACCCGGATCGCCGAATTGGCAAATTCCGAATGCAGCGGAGTTCCCTCGGGGCTGAACGTGATGAATGCGGATTTGGTAAAGCGCACACGTCCCTGCTGCAGACTGGCCAGTGCATTGGAGATCACTTCGGGCAACATCGGCAGGACTTTGTCCGGCAGGTAAACGCTCGTCCCACGATGACGAGCCTCCTTGTCCAGCAATGTCCCCGGCCTCACAAAATGGGCCACGTCGGCAATATGAACTCCCAGGCGCCAGTTGCCATCCGGCTCGCGCGTCAACGAAATCGCGTCGTCAAAGTCACGGGCGTCAATCGGATCGATCGTGATGATGGTGTCCTGCGTCAGATCCACGCGATCACGCAGGAGGATCGGAGTGGCCACGGGTGTCTGAGCCTCTCCCGAACCGTCCCCTGCGGGACTCGCCCGGTCATCGGCCACTTCGCCGGCAAACTGCTGAGCCTGCAATCGCGCTTCGGCGAGCACTCCTTCGGGGAATTGATCCGGCAGCCCGAATTCGTGAATGATCGTCAGCAGATCAACTCCGGGCGTCCCGCGCGGGCCCAGGACCCGGGTGATGACCGCTTCTCCGGCATCGGTCGGACCGGGAAACCGCAGGATTTCAACGACGACCTGATCGTCCGGCCGGGCTCCCTTGGCACCGGGATCACCGACCGAGATGGCAGACTCAAACTGCCCTCCTTCGATTCGCACGAAGCCGTGATTCCGTTTCTCGAAGTAATTCCCCACAAATGTCGTCGAGGCACGCTGCAGGACTTCGATCACGCGTCCACACCGCTTGCCACGCATCCGTCGCTTCAGCAGTTGAACCTGGACCTGGTCCCCCGTGAAGGCATCCTTCAAATCTTCGGGGGCAATATAGAGCGACTCATCGACATCGAGCACCGTGGGATCGCTCGGACGAAAATAGCCACTGCCGCTGCTGGTCCGCTTGATGGTCCCGACCAGCAGGCCGACATTCCCCTTCAGGCGCAACAGCTTGTTCTTGCCGATCGACAGCGAGCCCGATTCCAGCAACTGCTCCAGCGTCGCTTTCAAGGCGGCAAAGTCGCGTTTTCCGAGTCCCAGTTCGTACGACAACTCCTTCGGCCGGATCGATTTGACCCCCGGCTGCGCGAAGAAATCCAGGATTTGTGCGGTCAGGTCTTGCATGATGGGCTCGGTAAGGAATTCGAACTGACCGGCATTGCCCACCAAATGGGGTCTGACCCCCTCCCCATGGAGTTTCTACTCAAGTCGAGTGCTGTGGCAGGGGTCTGACCCCATTTGGTGGGCAAAGCCGGACTGACCCCACAATGATCAGTTCCTCGACGAATTCCCACCGTACAGACAGATCAGGGCGTGCGTCATCAACCAAAGTTCCGTTCTGCCACTCCGTTCATTGGGGTGAACTCCGGCGGGGCGGCGCTGGTAGCATCGGCGACCCTGAAGACAACTCCAGCGGTCAAAGCTGGAATCGCCAGCGAATAATGGACGCTGGAGCAACTGTTGACCGCCGCTGCGGCGGCGTGAGATTGGGATCGAAACCGAACGACCCCGGCGATATGCTGGGGTCGTTCGTTTCAAGGGGCGATAACGTGCCATTCAGCGAATCTCAGAAGAAGGCATTCATGGTCGCGCTTCAGTCAAAGGGCTGGGTGGTGGACGACGGCGCGATTGTGTCGCCAAGTGGCGGACTACGGCTTTATGACTCGCATTTTGGACATTGGAGTCCAATGCAGATGCATGAGGTTTTCGTTCAACGAGCCGAACGCATTGCAAGGGCACAAATAGGTGATTGGCAAGCGTCGACTCGCGAGAATCAGGACGCATCTTTAGCGGCAACTTCCGTTGCCGAGATTTAAAATTGGGTCTACCGGCTCGCCGCCTACCTGATTCTCACGGAAGGACAGTTGATTTCCATCAACACAGATGCTGGTCACTACCCAGGAGTCCATCCTCGCCGCCGAGCGGTTCCTCGAGGACTGGTGTCGTCGAGCCAACGCGTCAGGCATTCGCGCCCTGCAATCCATGGCCAAGACGCTGCTGACTTACAGATCTGGTCTGCGGACGAAGTTACTGCGTTCCTATCGCCAACGGCGCCGTGGCACTCAACGCGGGTAACAGTTTTCGGGCCAGTGATTTCAGACGGAATCAATCTCGCACGAGTTTTGGTCAAGGACGTCTTTTACTCCGCAGGAGTTTCATCTTATAGCCCAGGGTTGCCGCGCCCCGCGGCTACCCTGGGGTCTGAACGCATCGTCGTTCTTTACCCTGAAAGGGTTGTGCCTCCAGAAGCGAGTACTCATGCCACAGCCTCTCGCCAATGTCCTCGTCCAGATCGTGTGTTCGACGATAGATCGAATTCCATTTCTCAAGAACCAGATCTTCCGCGATCAGTTGCATGCCCAATCGGAGGAACATCGAAAAGCTTGAATTGTCGGCGGCGTTGACGATCTACTCCGAAGGGGAAGGCCGCAGTCGTGGGAACGGCGAATGACAAAGCCCCACGGTCTTGCCGGGGTGTTGGACGGTGGCACTTACGTAGAGAGAAACCAAGCAACACAAGAAGTCTCCATTCGTGGGGCCTCCCAGGTCTCAACCAGAGATCCGTGAGGATTGGACTGGGCGGATGGAGATGGCGGAGAGGCTCGTAGTAGTGACGAAACCGGGTAACTCCGGCGGAGGGAAGGGGCCTCAGTTCAAGGTCAGCGAAAGACGGAGTGACAACCGGAGATTGACGATGAGTCTGACACCTCCCTTGAGCGTTGGGAAACTGCAGGCATCGCTGCATGGCAAAGCGAAGGG
>JAFEBS010000065.1 GCA_018242525.1 Planctomycetota bacterium
GATTGTCAAAGAGCTGTCCGCGGCTCGACCAGTGGTCAGTCGCGGAAAGACCATGGTAGTGTCCACGGAGAGAATGTCAACCGCTCGACATCAGATTTGGTCCCAATCGGGTTCGAGCCCCGACTCCGGCCGCAGAACCGGTGGATCCGGTCAACCCGGATCTTTTCGACCATCTCCGGCGAAGAACTGCAGACGAAATGGTTGCCAACCCTTGCGTTGCCATAACCCGCCACGACAAAGTGTGTTGTGTCCCGAACGCGTTTTTGGATTTTTGCGGGAATAATCAGGCGGGGCGATGGGTCCAGTCTGTACGTGGCAGATGTTCTGCCGGTTTTTTTGGGAAATGCTACGAGGAAGGTTCTGAAATGAAGAAGTTCGCATGTTTGGCTCTGTGCCTGGCAGCAATCGGTTGCGGAGACGCCGGAACACCACCAGCCAAGCCAGTCGCCCCGTCCACTCCGCCAGGAGCTCCAACCGCTCATGCTCCGGCGGCAGCTGAGCCCGCGAAGACCGAAGAAAAGAAGGAAGAAGCCGCGCCTGCTGACGAGAAGAAGGAAGAAGCCGCTCCCGCCGAAGAAAAGAAGGAAGAAGCTGCTCCAGCTGAAGAGAAGAAGGACGCACCGGCTGAAGAAAAGAAAGAATAGTTCGTCGTTCCGTTGCCGCGGAATGTCCGGATTGATAATCACTGGTGGGGTGGACAACAGCCTGTTGTCTGCCCCACCTGTTTTTTGCGCCCTGCCCGACGGACTTCATTCCTCAACACAAACCTTTATCAACGAGTTGACCACCATGAAGCACTTGGGATGGGAAGCGTTCGGGCGACGGCAGGAAACCCCCAATCTGTGCCTGGATCTCGACCGGTTCGAATCCAATCTGAACCACATGGCCCAGTCCATCGCCGCCTGCCACAAGTCATGGCGACCACATTCAAAGTGCCACAAAAGCCCCGAGGTCGCCCGGCGACAAATCCAGGCCGGGGCCATCGGTGTCACCTGCGCCAAAGTTTCAGAAGCAGAAATCTTCGCCGAAGCCGGGATCCGTGACATCCTGATTGCCCACCTGCCCGTCGGCCCCGCCCGCGTCGAACGGATTACCAATCTCTGCAAATCCGCCGACGTCATCGTCACCCTCGATCACTACGCTCAAGCCGAACCCCTGGCTGCGGCCTGCGTCCAACAGGGGGTCACCTGCCGTGCCCTAGTCGATGTCAACATCGGCATGAATCGCACCGGAGTCACTCCCGGCCGGGATGCCCTGGAACTGGCCCGGGCGATTGACCAGATGCCCGGCCTGAAACTGGCCGGAGTGATGGGCTACGAGGGACATGCCATGCCCCTGATGGAGGCGGATGCCAAGGCCCGCACAATTCGAGAATCGCTCGAAATTCTCCACCAGTCGCGTGACCAGTTCCTGCAGGCGGGACTGTGCTGCGACATCGTCAGCGCTGGCGGAACAGGTTCACTCAGCTATGCCGCCGAAGCCCCGGGAATCACGGAACTGCAGTCCGGCGGCGGGATTTTTGGCGATCCGTTCTATACGCGAATGCCTGGCGTTTCCGGGTATCAACCTGCCCTGACGGTCCTGACAACGATCGTGTCGCGCCCGACACTGGACCGCGCTGTTCTAGACGCCGGCCGCAAAGCCATCAATGGTGAAATGCATGTGCCGCTGGTCAAGCAGTTCCCCGATGCCCGGGTGATCATGCACAGCGCCGAACACATCGTGCTGGAACTGGGACCCGAATCGCGAAACCTGAAAATTGGCGACCAGGTCGAACTGATTGTCGGCTATGCGGACTTCACCGTTCCCCTGCACAACGAATTCCTCTGCTTCCGCGACGACCGGTTGGATGCGATCTGGCCGATCGTCGCCCGAGGGAAACTGCAATGACCGGGATCACCCCGCGTGATCCGGCAACGCGGTTTCCCAACATCTCGCGCCTCGGTTTCGGATCCTTCAAAATCGGCCGCAATGAAGGGATCAAATACCCTGCAGGCTACAACCTCCCTTCCGATGCCGAGGTCTCGGACCTGCTCAACGGCGTGCTCGATCTGGGCTGCAACGTGATCGACACGGCCCCCGCCTATGGGCTCAGCGAAGAACGCATCGGGCGAGCGATCGCACACCGCCGCAGCGATTTTTTGCTGTCCACCAAAGTGGGCGAAACATTCGACGCTGGCCAATCGACGTACGACTATTCCGCCGCCGCGACCCGCAGCAGCCTGCACCGCAGCCTGCAGCGACTTCAGACGGACCATCTGGATCTGGTCTTCATTCATTCGCACGGCGACGACCGCCGGATCCTGACCGAAACAGACGTCGTTCCCGTTCTTTGCGAGCTTCGTGACCAGGGAATGATCCGGGCCATCGGGCTTTCAGGAAAAACCATTGAGGGAGCGCAACTTGCGATGGAATGGGCGGATGCGTTGATGGTCGAGTACAATCTGCGCGATCAGACGCACGCCGATGTGATCTCAGAAGCCGCCCGCCGTGGAATTACCATCTTCGTCAAAAAGGGATTGGGATCCGGAACCTTCCCCGCCGCTGAATCGATCCGATTCGTCCTCGGTCATCCTGGTGTCTCCAGTTTGATTGTCGGGGGGCTTAGTCTCACTCACTTTCAAGACAACTGGCGCGTCGCAGTGGACTTGGCGGCGGAGCGCGGTTAACTTCGTCCGCTTGCTTCACCGATCGTTCACATCCAGATGCGCGTTTGCCCGCGCTCACACTGCGGATGATGTTTGACAACCCGAATTCGAACCGACTAATTGCTGCAGGATCGCCGTTCATGCCCTCAAATTCCGTGATTGTCGATGAGCTTCGCTGGAAGAAGTTTCCAGTTCTGGACGATGGTTTCGTCTGCCTGGTGGATGTGATGGGGGATGATTCCTCGATCGTTCAGGCCGCTCGCGTCAGTTACGGTGAGGGCACGAAAAAGGTCTCGGATGATCGTACTTTGATTCGTTATCTGCTGCGTCATCGGCATACGACGCCGTTCGAAATGGCGGAAATCAAGATCCTGGTTCGAGTTCCGATGGATTGCTGGCGGCAGTGGATCCGGCATCGGATGGCCAACGTCAACGAATACAGCACGCGTTATTCGGTCGCCATCGATTCCGCGCAAAGCACTCCGCCGGATGCCTGGCGTTCGCAGGCGGATCAGAATCGGCAGGGGAGCGGCGCGGCGTTGCCGATTGATATCGGAACTCAACTGACCGCCGACGAACAGCACCTGCACGACGAAACGCGCCGAATTTACGAGGCACGCCTGGCTGCCGGAGTGGCACGCGAACAGGCTCGCAAGGATCTGCCGCTGGCCACCTATACCGAAGCCTATTGGAAGGTCGACATCCACAACCTGCTCCACTTCCTGGCCCTGCGGATGGACCCACATGCTCAGGAAGAGATCCGGCTGTACGCCACCACCATCGGCCGCGAGATCGTCCGCCCGCTGTTCCCCGTGGTCTGGGAAGCGTTCGAAGACTATCGCATGGGCGGGTCATCCCTGAGCCGCCTGGAACAGGGAGTCATCCGCCGACTGCTCGAGCGGGCCTCTGCCGCGGGAGCCGCACCTCCCTACAGCGTCGAGGACTTTATGGCCGTCCAGGACGACACCTGGCGCGACTTGAACCGTTGTCGCGAACGCGATGAATGTCGCGACAAGTTGATTCGATTGGGGATGGTCAAGGAAGAGTAGCCAGCGTGGCCAACCCGACCGTTGTTCAACGACTCACCCGTCGCTTGCGGCAGCGTCTTCGGAACTGGTGGAACTGGACGCGGCTGCTTCGGCCGGAGCCAGGATCATGATGGCACCACCCGCCACTATCATGCCGATGCGGATTAACCAACCCACCTCGGGCCCCCACAGGTCGATCCACATCATGATGATGAATTCCCTGCCAATCAGGTTCAGCAGGATCGATCCAAGCCCGAAAATCGCGAGGTAGACGCCGAGTTTCTTCATAACATTCCCTGTCCCATGGATTGAAGTCAGGCAATAACAAGGTCAGATGAAGGAACTGCCCTTGAACCCGCCACGTGATTTATCATGCCCAAGGACATCCCAGGCGACAAGGCCACGATCACCCGTCAGTGTCCCACGCGGCGATCTGAGAACTTCAACCCGAACCGAAAATCACCCGTCCGACATCCACTCCAGCGCCCGATCGTCGTCGTCCATTTCGGTCGGCGGCTTCTTGGGTACCTCAATCTTGGTCGGCCGATTCGGACGGCGAGGTCGCGAATCTTCGCCCCCCAACCCCGCCTTTTCCAGCAGACTGATTGAGAACGGATCCACCTCTTCGGGCGGAGGAGCGTTCGGGTCCGGAGTGTATTCGATTTCAAACCGGTGCTTGCCGAACGAAATGGAATCCCCCGGCTGGACAAACTTGTCCTCTTCGATTCGGACTCCGTTGACCTTCACACCGTTACTGCTGTTCAAATCACGCAGCCGCCAGTAGCCGTTCACGAACGACATCTCGCAATGCTTCGACGAAACATTGGGGAAATCCAGTTGAATATCGCAACTGGGCCGACGTCCGACGATCAACTGGTTTTTGCGGAGAGGGATTGGATCACCCCCCCCAGCCGGGATCAACGTGCCAAACATATGCATCCGTTTCTGCAGGACACCCTTCGAACGTGGCCCTGGCTGATATGAATACGGAATCGACGCCGCCGACAGTGCGATCGGCGAACCGCAAAACCGTCTTCCTCACAGCATTTTAATTGTCGCCAATTAGACGGTCAAACTTCGACTGCGGATTCAACGGAATTTACGGCAACCTGAAGCGCCGGCCTGTCATCCTCCGCTTTTCCCGCCAACCTGACAGGAGTGGTACTCCCAAAATTGGATTTTCTTTCACAAGATTTTCGGATCGTACCCGACGCTGCCAGCGTCGGAGGTTCTGATCGTGGCCGACGCTGCCAGAGTTCATGTTGAACCTCATCCTGGCGGGAGTTTTCCATCCGCGTGTCGTCAGGGTGCATTTCATCAAATTGTCCTCAGGCCCACAGGGCCGGACATTCATCCAGCCAGGGCCGCCAGGCGCTGGAAAAACGCGATGAAAACCGGATCGAGGCCTGAAGGGCCGATCATTCCAGGAGACTTCATGGCAGCCGACGGTGTGGCCGGGGTTGGAGCGCGCTGGCAGCGTCGGCCGCGATCCGGGAATTTCGAGTGATCCGGCGGACTCCTTGAGACGTTGAGCCCTGAGTGGATAGAATCCGGTTCACTTCCGAAACCAAATCCCCGTCCAACGAAAGTCAGCATCATGGGATTGTTCGACAAACTGCGCGGCGAACTCGTCGATATCATCGAGTGGGTCGATGATCCCAAAAACATCCTGGTCTGGCGGTTCCCCCGCTACCAGAACGAGATCAAGCAGGGGGCGCAACTAATTGTCCGCCCCGGCCAACTTGCCGTCTTCGTTCTGAACGGCAAGATGGCCGATGTCTTCGAACCTGGCACGCACACCCTGAATACTCAGAATCTGCCGATCCTGAGCACTCTGGCCGGCTGGAAGTTTGGCTTTAACAGCCCGTTCAAATCCGAAGTGTACTTTGTCAGCACGCGACAGATCACCGATTTGAAGTGGGGCACGCCCAACCCGATCATGCTCCGCGACCCCGAGTTCGGTCCGATCCGGTTGCGAGCGTTCGGGACCTATGCCCTGAAGGCCATCGACCCCAGGGCCCTGCTGACAGAACTGGTCGGTGCCGACGGCCTGGTCGAAGCAGACGAAGTCACCGAATTGCTGCGGTCGATTATCACGTCGGCCTTCTCGGACATGCTGGCCGAAAAACAGGTCGCCGCACTGGATCTGGCGGCCCACTACCGCGAATTCAGCGAGGAACTGCGAAAGTACGTCGCCGAACGGATTGATGACGAATACGGCCTGGAAATCCCCCAGTTGATCATCGTCAACATCTCGCTGCCCGAAGCGGTCGAAAAGGCACTCGACACGCGCACCAGCATGGGTGTCATCGGCGACATGAACAAGTTCCAGCAATACTCGATGGGTGAAGCGATGCGCGAATCGGCCACTCATGGAGGAGGAGGCGAAGGACTCGGACTGGGAATGGGGGTCGCCATGGCGGGCCGGATGATGTCGACTCCCGGAGTCGGATTTGGCGGCCCGCCGATGGGTGCCCCCCCTGCTCCGCCGCCACTCCCGGCCTGGCACGTCGCCGTCAACGGCCAGACCCAGGGCCCCTACTCGCCCGAACAGGTCCAGCAGGGAATTCAGGCCGGTCGCATTACGGGCAAGACACTGCTGTGGGCTCCGCAATTGACGGGCTGGATGGCCGCAGAACTGATTCCCGATTGGGCTCCCCTGTTCCAGCGAGCGGTCCCGCCGCCGCCACCGCCGATGTCATGACAACTTGATTTGAAGAACGCATCCGGGTGACAGTCTCAGCAATAGGGCGAAGTCATTCTGGTCGCGCGATCTGGAATCGACTTGGCCCGCGCACGATCTAAAATCCTTTTGGTAACTGGGGTGGGTTCGTTTCAAATCCCGCGAAATCGTAGATTATGAATTCAATCCAAAGGCGAGCACTCCAGCAGGCGATTCTTGTATTCGTAATCTTGATGGCACTGGGGCGCATAGCGGCTCCGTTGGTAATCGGGAGCGTACTTGGACCGGTCGACGACTTTTCGCAAATCCGCGTCTTCGTCTGGAGTTGCCTCATCTGCGGGACGGCGGTATGCGGGATACTGGGGTGGCTTCAATACCATCTCGCGATTCGAGCAGGTCAGTCAGAGAAGTCCGAATGAATGCCTGTTTTCCGTTCGGAGACCGACGGTCGGGCGTTTCGGCGAGGTCGGGAGACCAGCGCCGAACAGAGGTCGGGAGACCAGCGCCGAACAGATTGACCTGCGCCGAACAGTCATCCGCGCCGAACCGGGTTACGGGACTTGCACGATGCCGCGGGGTTGATCGGGGTGGTTGTCGCAGCCGAAAACATAGCAGACGCCGCCATCATCGAACACCGATCCGCCATTCAAATCGCCGAACTGAAACAGGAACCGCATCGGCCGATGACAGTGTTCGCAGTCCAGTCCCTCCAGGTCGGCATGCAGCCAGACGGGATCGCCACCGAGTTGCACCAGATGCGACAACTCGAAGCCGTAGCCACAATGATTCGGTGCCAGAACGGCGGCGAGCAGATCTGCCGGGCGCTTGGTGTGTGCCAGTAACTCGGTGTTCAACTGCGGAAGGGTGTCCACCAGGACCACCGGGTCATAGTCCAGGTATCCATCCCGGCCATGACGAGATCTGGTCATCCCGACTTCTTCCAACCCTGGCTGTTTGGGGATCAGGACCTTGTTCAACAACCATTCACGCTGAGGTGTCGGCCCATTCGCCAGCGCCGTCCATCGCTCGCACGCGGGCGTCGCGTAGCACCGAACCGTTTGATCGATCTCCCGTCGACTGAAGATGACAATCAGTCGCCCGGACCATGGGGATGGAAAAGTGTCATCCAGCCGGACTTGAATCAGGAAGTCCGCCGGTTCGGTTTTGTCCTCCGCCACCGTCGGCCAGACGTCTCCCGCTTCTGCATATGGCATCCCCCCGTAGTGCGATTCGATAACTGCGGCGTTGCTGGTTGGGGACGCGACTTCGGCCGCAACCAGTACCGTGCAGTTCGATCCCGCCCGGCCAGCCTCGTCAATGCAACGCAGCATCTGCTGACGGGACTCACTGCTCAAGCTGCGATACTGCAACCGGACGCGACGGATTCGAATTCGATCCGCGATGTTCATCCACCCCAGGATCGCCGCCGGGACGATCAGCAAGGCGGCGCACAGCGAACAAAGATCCGTGTTCAAGAGTGGTTGCTTTCCAGGATTTCGGCCAGTTCGATCGCCCGATGCTCCGTCGCCGACCGATAGCAGGCGTCCACCAGTGCCATCGTCTGCAGATTGTCGTCACCACTGATCTCGGGGACGGACCGATCTTCCAGGGCGCACAACAACTGCGCCATTGGTCCGACGAACGCATCTGGAAACCAGACTTCCTGCCAACGGGGCTGATGCCATTGTGGCGAGGCTGTCGTCGTAAAATCCAGGGTACTGGGAGTCCGCTCGGGATAACTGGGCCAGCCGATCGTCCCCCGGGCCATCCCGGTCGTCCCTTCAATGCGATAGCGAATGCCCAGATCGGCCGCCGCTCCCTCCTGCGCGGGGCCGGCCCACACGTCATCGCAGCCCATGGCCCGCAGGCCGCTGGCATATTCCAGGATATACAGGCAGATGCCGTCGTGATGAGTGAACCGAGTCCGCGGATCAGGCCGGACACTGGCGAAGACCCGCACCGGATCGCCAAACCAGAACCGCAGAGTGTCCAGATGATGAATACTCATGATCCGCAGCGTGACCCATCCCAGACGTTCCTGCCACGGCATCCAGTGAGGAATCGCCCGCATGTCGATCGTGGCCAGAACCGGTTCGCCCAGGTCCCCTCGCTGTAACAGCGATTTGCAGGCCCGTACGGACTGGTCGTAACGCATGTTCTGATTGACGGCCAGCGTGATTCCCGCGTCACGACACAGGCGGACGATCTGGCAGGCTTCCGCATAGTTCATCCCCAGCGGCTTTTGAGCCAGCACGCCGCGAATGTGATCGGCGTGACCGACGATGTCGCGAATGACCTGCAACTGCACGTCGGGCGGAACGGCAATATCAACGACAGCCACCTCGGGGTCGCGCAACAATTCGCGGTAGTCGGCATACGCCCTGGCAATCTGATGCCGTTGAGCTACGGCTTGAGCACGATCCAGGTCCCGCGAGGCAATCGCCACCGGACGAAATCCGGCCTGTCGATACGCCACCAGATGGCAGTCCGCCATGATAAAGCCGGCACCAATGCACCCAATCCCCACCGACCTGTCACTCGGCAACCGGGGCAGATATTCCAGCGAGGTCAAATCACCAGCGGTCATGTCGATCTCCCTCAAGATACCAGGATCGGCATGGTAATCACCGGTGACAGGGTCCGTGAAGTCGATCGCGGCGAACCCGGCAGGGCCATCGCCGTTTTCAAATTGGGAATCGGGGTGCCATGGTTATGGAGCCTTCTCGACATGGCCGTGCCGATTGAGCCGTCGCACGGCCTTCCCGAAGACGGTAAGACTGTGGCACCCCGATGTGAAAAAGGCAATCGCTCTGTTGGAACCGATCAACCACGCCACGTCATTCCGTCGCACTGGCCGGAGTGGCCACCGCTGTCTTGTCGCGGTTGGCATTCAGTTGTCGAATCGCCTGAGCGGCCGCGGCCACCACAGCCTCATCATCGTCGGATTTCAGAGACCGCAGCGCGGGCAGGCTGCTGACCGCACTGGGACCGAGTTCACCCAGCGTTGTCGCGGCGGCCGCGCGGACTTGGGGATTCGGATCGCGCAATGATTGCGACAGGGCTCGCACGGAACTGGCCGCAATCGGCCCCACATTGCGCAGTGATGTCGCTGCCGTCAGACGCACGTTTTCATCGGGATCCGACAGCAATTCCGTCAACACGGGAGCGACCTGCTCCGAATACCCATCAAATGTGGACAGGGCCGCCGCGGCATTGACGCGGGCGAACGTCGATTCGTCGCTCAGCAATTTCAACAGGCCCTCCGCGGCCGACGACGCATCGGGTCCAATCTGAGCCAGAAACATCGCCGCCAGTTCGCGTGCGACAGTACTTTCGTCCGACAATCGCGCCGCCAGCGCCGCCGTTGCCTGAACTCCGAACTCCTGCAACTTCGCTTCGGACGTGGCCCATCCGGCCGCATCGTTCGATTCCGCGGCCTTCACCAGTTCGGCAAACGCCTCGGCACCCGGCAGGGAATCTGCGACCTCTGGTTCCGACTGAACGGGGACTTCCTCCAACTCTGGATTGGCTGATGCCATCGCGGCCGGACTTCCCAAACCGGGCTGAGTGGATGTTGACGAGCGAGCCTCGGGCGCGGGTCCGGTGGCGGCACCACAACCGCAGACGAACAGCAATCCCAGAACGGACCCGGTCAGTTGAATTCGTCGCATGATTTTCGATTTCCTTTCACGATCCGCGGGAACGAACGAGGTGCCCTGCAAATCATTCCTCCGACTGGCAGCGAAAGCTGACTTCGCCCGCCTCACACATCATCGCCAGTTCGACCTCGTCCAGGTTCACATCGTCCAGTTCTGCCGCCGACTTCAATTTGCCAACCTGGTACGCACCGGGTTGCAACCGTATGACTTTTCCCGTTTGTGCCTGCACGACCGCTTCGATTTCTTCACGGATCGGCTTTCGTCGGGCCATGCGAACTTTTCTCCAACGGCTCCGGCCCGTATCGACATGTTCACCTGGAGGGAGATAGATCGTGCCGTTGTTAAAGTCGACGGCAAACGCAATCACGCCCGGGATGAAGAACAGCAGCAGTCCAATGGCGTCCAGAAACACAACCTTGGGATCCAGCGGCCCCGGCGGCTGCCCCTTCCGCTCCGGCCAGAAAATCGTCCCGCACCCCGCTTGAGGCAGGATGACGACCGTCATGGCCAGCCAATGTCGACGCGAAAACCTGGAAACCAATTGCATGAGTCGCCCTGAAACGTGGCCGACGCTGCCAGCGTCGGAACCGTTTTTAATACGGAAACCTGCTCAGACCGACGCTGGCAGCGTCGGTCACGATTCGGCGGCCCGGCGGGACGGTATTTCAAATGGCGATTTCGCTCAAGATGAGTCGAATCAACCGGCACTGTTCTGTCCGCGACAATTCACGACACCCCCGTTGCCGACGCTCCTTCCAGCTCTCCACCGACCCCGTGTCGGTGGAAGCAACGACTGACAAGCTAAAGGCAGCGACGATCCTTCCTTCTGGCTCTCCACCGACCCCGCGTCGGTGGAAGCCACGACTGACAAGCTAAAAGCAGCGACGATCCTTTCCGTCTGGCTCTCCACCGACCCCGTGTCGGTGGAAGCCGCGACTGACAAGCTAAAGGCAGCGACGATCCTTTCCGTCTGGCTCTCCACCGACCCCGCGTCGGTGGAAGCCACGACTGACAAGCTAAAAGCAGCGACGATCCATTCCGTCTGGCTCTCCACCGACCCCGCGTCGGTGGAAGCAACGACTGACAAGCTAAAGGCAGTATTCGTGTTTCATCCGTGGCCGTCCATGAATCATTCGTGTGAGCTCGACGTCGGCCACGAAGTCACCGTCCGGTCTCGCGACCGGCTTCCGGTTCGGATACCCTACACCACTGGAAATTCAGTCCGCTCCGCGACCATTGATGAACTTTTGTCCATGACCGAACTTGTCGTTCTTCCCGACGCCGATCCCAAGCCCCGCTTGTATGAATTCGACTCCCGGCAATTGGCCGACTGGTGTGAAGCACACGGATTCCCCAAGTACCGGGCCGAACAAATCCGCCGCTGGGTGTTCGGCCGTCGCGTCAACAACTTTGCCGACATGCACGACCTGCCGGCCACCCTGCGCCAGGCGATGGCCGACGAATTCAGCCTGTTCCCGGCCCGGGTCGACAAGCACCTGATCGGCAGTGATCGGACGGAGAAGCTGCTGCTGCAACTGCAGGATGGTCAATTCATTGAATGTGTCCTGATGCGGGAAACCGACCGGCGGACGATCTGCATTTCGACTCAGGTCGGCTGCGCCATGGGGTGCGTCTTCTGTGCCAGCGGCATGCTGGGCCTGAAACGCAATCTGACCACGGGCGAAATCCTGGAACAGGTCCTGCGACTGGACCGGTTGCTCGCCAAGGGAGAACAGATCACCAACGTGGTTGTCATGGGGATCGGCGAACCACTCGCCAACCTGAAGGCACTCGTCCCGGCTCTGGACAGCCTGAACGAAAAGGGAGGCCTGGGCCTGGGAGCCCGGCGGATCACCATTTCCACGGTCGGCCTGCCGGACAAGATCCGCGAACTGGCCAAGTCCGGCAAGCAATACAATCTGGCCGTCTCGCTGCACGCTCCCAACGACGTCATTCGTGACAAGCTGGTCCCGGTCAACGACAAGATCGGCATGGCCGCAATCCTGCGTGCGGCCGATGACTACTTCGAAATCACCGGTCGTCGAGTCACCTACGAATATGTGCTGCTCTCAGGAGTGAACGACGATCCCCAACACGCCCGGATCCTGGCCAAAGAACTTCAATCGCGGATTGCGCATGTCAACCTGATCCCGATGAACGGCGTGACCGAACTGCCGTTCGTCGAACCGTCGGCCCCGCGAACCAGCGAATTCGTCGCCGTCCTGGAATCGTTCGGCATCCCCGCCACCGTGCGAAAACGCAAAGGGGCCGACATCGATGCCGCCTGCGGTCAATTGAGGCTGCTGGCAGAAACGCCACAGGCCGCGAGTTCACGTAATTACGAACGCCACTGTGAAGGAACTTCATCATGAACAGCACCACTCCATTCGTTTCACGCCGTCAGTTGCTCCAGGGAGTGGCCGGCACCGCTCTGGGACTGGCCCTGGCCCCAAACGCCCGGGCGCAGCTTCCGCGCGAATCGGCGGACCCGCTCTTTCGAGTCAAGCAAGGACGGATCCGCCAATCGGTGATGGGCTGGTGTTTCAACCCGATGAAGCCGGAAACCCTGGCACGGCACAGCAAAAAGATCGGGCTGGTGGCCATTGAGGGGATTCCTCGCGAAGCCTACAAGGCGGCGAAAGAGATCGGCCTCGAAATCTCACTGGTCAGCAGTCACGGATTTGGCCAGGGTCCCTGCAACCCAAAATACAAAGACGAAGTGATTACCAAGCTGACCGAGGCGATCGATGTCGCCAAATCGGTCGGTTCTCAGCGAGTCATCACGTTTACCGGCATGCGATTTGAAGGCATGGACGAACAGAAAGCAGCCGACGACTGCGTCGAAGTCTGGAAGAAAGTCCTGCCTCACGCCGAGAAACAGGGGATCACCCTCTGCCTGGAACACCTCAATTCGCGCGACAATTCCCATCCGATGAAGGGCCATCCCGGCTACTTCGGCGACAATGTCGATTTTTGCGTGGACCTGATCAAGCGCGTGGGATCAGACCATTTGAAGCTGCTGTTCGACATCTACCACGTATCGATCATGAACGGCGACATCATCCGCCGGATCCGGCAGTACAAGGACGTGATCGGCCACTACCACACAGCCGGCAATCCCGGCCGGGGGGAAATCGACGACACTCAGGAAATCAACTACCCACCCATCATGCGCGCGATCCTGGAAACCGGTTACACAGGCTTCGTCGCCCAGGAATTCATCCCCACCTGGCAGGACCCCATCGCCGCCCTGCGTCATTCGGCGCAGGTGTGTGACGTGTAAATCAAATCTGCTCGTCGGTCGCCCAATAACCAACCCCGCGATGCTAGTGCAATCGGAACTGTTGAGTTACCAGATTGTTGTCGCTGAGCCGCGTTGACATACACGTTGCAGCATTACGGTTGATTGATCAATTCACGCATTGGACCGTGAAACACCTCAGCACGATGCCAGTCAAGGAACTCAATCGAGGGTCGCCACATTTCCGATTGTGATTTTCTCAATTGTCGGCCGTGAAACATCATCAGCCATTCACTCAGCCCGGTCGTCCCATTTGCCTTTTGCGACACCCCCAGATACAGGTTGTCATTGACCGTGAATGCACCAAGGTCAAACAGTTTGTGATGCATGCTGCAAAGGGCCAATCCATTTGCTTCCACATCCGGTCCGCCAGCGACGTGCCATTTGATGTGGGCAGCTTCGAGAGCCACAAGTTGAGCACCCATTCGCAGATCGTATCCGCAAACGGCACAGCGATATTCATAGGCAATTAGAATTCGCTCGCGGAACGCAGGGTCACGCTTTCGCCGCAGGACTTGTTCAAATTGAATGTCGAGGCCGACAGAGTCGAGGATGTCACCGAAGACGGTGGTTGGAAAATGTTGCGACAGGATTTCAATCGCAATCTCCGAGACTATACTCGGATGAGTTTGAAGGACCTCAAACACTTCCTCTGTGAAGCCACCGTCGACGCCATATTTGATCAATTCGGATTTCTTGCCATCGGTGTGACCAACTCGCGTTTCGACGTATTCGATGTTCGTCAATTCCCAGATGCCGTCATTCTGCAGCCTCCAGAATGGGTACTCCGTGTGGCAGGATTTCCGTTCAGGGCCGAACTCACGCAGAAGCAATCTCAAATCGCGATCAACTTCGACGAACGGAATCAGACGCTGGCTCGCAGTGACAGATCGTCCGAGAGCATAAAGCAGCAGGAGCGGTTTGTGCGGCGCTCGTTGCTCGCCACGCTTCCAGACGACAATCTGGCGAATCCGTTGCTTGAGTTGCTCGGGCGTCATTGATGATCGACATTTCATGCTATGCGACTATTGCCGTTGTCTGTCTCAGCAGTTGAACAAATCAGCGATACAGATGCCACCAGCAACCGCAGATTGTTGAATCTCGCCTGTCGCGTTGCGACGGATCTGTGATCTGATTTCCATTCTCATGGAATTCCGATAGCCACCCATGAAGTTTCGTTCGAAATCCCCCAGAAGCTTGTACTGGCCAAGGATGTGGTGTTTGACATTCGCTCGGATGGCAGCAAGCTGGGCTCGTTGCTGATCAGCTGTCAGCAAGGGCAACATCGTCCCGCCAGCAACAGCGTCAAGAAACGCCGTCTGAGTTGGGAACGGTTCGCCGAACTCATGGAGTCGGAGGGAGGAAGTGATCCGGAACGAGCACAATTGCTGTGACACGATCTCCATGGCGCGATGGAAAATGCCCGACGTGCAGGAGTAGTGCTGCTGGTGGCCAAGCTGGACCGGCTGAGCCAAAGTATGGCGTTTCTGCCATGCCCACCACCCAAATGTTGAATTAGGAGCATCGGATTCTGCTGAAGGAACGCCTGAATATCCTCCTCCCGCCGAGCGCTTCCAACGCGTGCCTTGAACAGGTCGGCATCCTTCTTGCGGATTTCCATCCACCAGACGTGAAAACCTCGAAGTTGATCGTCTTTCAGCGGGCCTGACTTCGACAGCGAAAAGATGCTCACCATGCTTGAGGCGACTTTCGACATGGACCATCAGCTGATGGAGACGTTATTACACATGTTCTTGTGCGTCACGCACCAATTCACTCTCAAAGGCAGACAAACGGAGCGTCCCCACATCGATCCCACGCAACCGGTCGAGCGCCACGTCCAAATCCCCATCGGTTGAGAATATCGCGGAGAGCTTTCTAGCAACTTCAAGCGGGATTCCGTATTCGTCCATCGCCAGAATTGAGGGATCGAGAAACAGATTCTCAACCCGTGCGGCAAAGAAATCATAATTCCCATACGGTCGGCCCATCCGTTGGAGAACGTCCTGTTGAATGCGGCTTATCCCGCGCAATAGACGTGGGAAATGAAATCTGACCCAGAGACGCAGGAAATCGAGAACAGTCGTAACCGCTTCATCGGTGGTAGCTGAGAACTTCTTTTGATTCGCAATCAGATCTCGAATGGTCGGACTGTTGTAAAGGTTTCGAATCATCGCAGTGAGCTGCCCAGCAGTTCTTGCAGAACCGCTTCCGAGCTTCGCACCGCCACATTCCGCAAAGATCAACTCGCAAATCTGCTTCAACTGGGGATACTTCGGCATTCCAGTCCATGCCAACTGGCCGAGATATGTTGCGCTTTCACCGGTGAGACGCGTTGCGATTTGCAGCTGAAGAACTGGATCTAGTGCCTTGTTGGCCCGGATCACACCGATATCCAGAACAGTCTGCTGCTGATACTTCGCCAGCTTGTCTTTGGACTGGTCTGTCAGATCGCCTTCTTCCATCTGAACGAGCAGGGAGTCAGACGCTCCATCCGATTGAGACAGGGCGGGAACATCCACAAATGGCAACTCCGTCAGTGGATCGGCATGAAACACAAAGACATGCCCCACGAAATACTGCCACATCCGCCCTGAACGTCCTTTGATGTTGTTGAAAGTGAAGAGATCAATCTGTTCCTTGTTGATCGTGTTGTCGAGAACGATGATATTCCGTGCCCGCGTGTTGACTCCCTCAATCAAGGTCGAAGTGCAGACGAGAAAGCGAATGTCGCCATCGTTGAAACAACGGACAACAAATTGAGCCAATGCCCTCGGAATGCGACCGTGATGAATGCCAATACCTCGCTCAAGCGCCTGTGCAAAGTGCCATTCGCTGTCGAAAGCATCGGATACCCATTTTGCGGCCTCACTGGTCCGTGTAGAGGAGGTTCCCAAACCAGCGGCCACCATCTGTCGGGCTACTTCCGAAGCCCTGCTGGGCGACCTGCAAAAGACGATCGTAGGAGAGTCCAGTTGCTTGCAGACGGTGATGAGTGACGCCAGCTCGTCCTCGGTGGCGGGGAAGCGGTGAACCTCGGTCGCAACAGTGTGGAAGTGCGGTTCGTTGACAAAGCTGATCTCGACACGAAGGTGGTTCTGCTCGGTGATCCCGCGAATGTTTGGGCCAAGCATGTAGAACTGAGCACCGCTCTTGGCGAGCATGTATAAGGCTTGATTCAAGATTGTGCAGCGATCATCCACCTCTCCCCGTGGAGCAAGTTTGTAAAACTCGTCGATGACGAAGAAGTCAATCCCTGTCCAATCGTTCCTTTCAAGCACCCGCTCTTGGGTCAGGACGAAGATGTTCCGATCGCCTGTCTTTTGCGTAGAGTGCGTGATGACCTTGTACTTGACGCGGAATTTCCCGGTCAGCCGTCGCCGAGTCTCGTCAATCAGTGCCAGTGTCGGAACCACGATGACGATTTGGTTGAACCTCTCGCTGGCAATCATGGCGTCGATGATGAGACTCTTGCCAAAGCTGGTAGGTGCACTCAGAGCGACGTTCTTGCCCTCCATCAACAAACGGTAAACATGGGCTTGTGCCCTATGGAATACGATCCGCTCGTCCATCTGAAGAGGTCGATGGGCTTCGTAAGCAAGAAGATCTCGGATCGGGAGGGACTCTGGATCGAGGTACGGAAATAGCCCGATCTGACGCAGCAAGCCATCGAGAATTGTTGTCGCAGAGCCGTAAGCGCACGGTGAACCACAT
>JAFEBS010000066.1 GCA_018242525.1 Planctomycetota bacterium
TCGTCCTGGAAGTTCACGGTGGTGGCGTTGATCGTCCCGCCGTTCAGGTCGGTGGTCCCCGTCGCATCGGTGGTCAGGCTGGCCAGCACGCCCGTGTTCCCGATCGCTCCCTGGAACACGGTCGAGGTCCCGTTGACCAGCAGCGTTCGATTGTTCCCCGTGGCGTCGGCGTTCACCGTCTTTGCGAAGGTGGCTGTAGTGCCGGTGATCACCGTGTCCGCGGACAGGATCACATCGTCCTGGAAATCGACCGTTGTGGCGTCGATCGTGCCACCGTTCAGGTCCGTGGTCCCGGCCGCATCCGTCGTCAGGCTGGCCAACACACCGGTGTTGCCGATTGTTCCCTGGAACACGGTGGAAGTCCCGTTGACCAGCAGCGTTCGGTTGTTCCCCGTGGCGTCGGCGTTCACCGTCTGCGCGAAGGTGGCTGTAGTGCCGGCAATCACCGTGTCCGCGGACAGGATCACATCGTCGTGGAAATCGACCGTTGTGGCGTCGATCGTGCCACCGTTCAGGTCCGTGGTCCCGGCCGCATCCGTCGTCAGGCTGGCCAACACGCCGGTGTTCCCGATCGCTCCCTGGAACACCGTGGATGTCCCGTTCACCAGCAGCGTCCGGCTATTCGCCGCGGCATCGGCGTTCAGCGTCTTCGCAAACGTGGCCGTAATACCGGTGATGATGGTATCCGCGGACAGGATCACGTCGTCCTGGAAGTTCACGGTGGTGGCGTTGATCGTCCCGCCATTCAGGCTCGTCGTCCCCGCGGCATCGGTGGTCAGGCTGGCCAGCACGCCCGTGTCGCCGATCGCTCCCTGGAACACGGTCGAGGTCCCGTTGACCAGCAGTATTCGATTGTTCGCGGTGGCGTCGGCATTCAGCGACTGAGCAAAGGTGGCTGTGCTGCCAGTGATCACAGTATCCGCGGACAGGATCACATCGTCCTGAAAGTTCACGGTGGTCGCGTTGATCGTCCCGCCGTTCAGGTCCGTGGTCCCCGCCGCGTCGGTCGTCAGACTGGCCAGTACGCCGGTGTTCCCGATCGCTCCCTGGAACAGCGTCGAGGTCCCGTTCACCAGCAGTGTTCGATTGTTCGCGGTGGCGTCGGCATTCAGCGACTGAGCAAAGGTGGCTGTGCTGCCGGTGATCACCGTGTCCGTGGACAAGATCACATCATCCTGGAAGTCGACCGTTATGGCGTCGATCATGCCACCGTTCAGGTCCGTCGTTCCGGCGGCATCGGTGGTCAGGCTGGCCAGCACACCCGTATTCCCGATTGCTCCCTGGAACACGGTCGAAGTCCCGTTCACCAGCAGCGCTCGATTGTTCGCCGTGGCGTCCGCATTCACGGACTGTGCGAAGGTGGCCGTGCTGCCGGTGATCACGGTGTCCGCGGACAAGATCACATCGTCCTGAAAGTTCACGGTGGTCGCGTTGATCGTCCCGCCGTTCAGGTCCGTCGTCCCAGCGGCGTCGGTCGTCAGACTGGCCAATACGCCCGTGTTCCCGATCGCTCCCTGGAACACCGTCGAAGTCCCGTTGACCAGCAGCGTCCGGGTGTTCGCCGTGGCATCCGCGTTCACCGTCTGCGCGAACGTCGCCGTCGTCCCAGTGATGACGGTGTCTGCCGACAGGATCACGTCGTCCTGGAAACTCACGGTGGCGGCGTTGATCGTGCCGCCATTCAGGTCGGTGGTCCCCGCGGCGTCGGTCGTCAGGCTGGCCAATACGCCGGTGTCGCCGATCGTTCCCTGGAACACGGTGGAAGTCCCGTTCACCAGCAGCGTCCGGTTATTTGCCGTGGCATCCGCGTTCGCCGATTTTCCGAACGTGGCTGTGGTCCCGGTGATGATGGTGTCCGCGGACAGGATCACGTCGTCCTGGAAGTTCACGGTGGTCGCGTTGATCGTACCGCCATTCAGGTCCGTCGTCCCGGCCGCGTCAGTCGTCAAACTCAATAGAGTTGCATTACTTCCCGTTAATCCGTCAAAGCTCGTTGCGCCCGACGCATTGATCAGCAGTGCGTGAGTGCCATCCAACGAGTCAAGGAACGACACATTGCCACCGGCGTTTAGAGTCACATCTCCATTCAGCATGACTGCATCCTGGAACAGGACGTCCGCACCGGCGACCTGATTCCCGAGCAATTGGATGGAGCCCGCAGAATCCACTGTGATCGAACCGGAGATTGCCGTCTGAATTCCTTCAATCACGATGTCAGCACCCGTCGGCGCGGCGGCATTGGCAATCAAGTTGATATCATGTCCGGCAAGGACTTGAACATTCATCCCGTCGCTGTCGATACGGATGCTGTCCACAGAGCCAACTGTGGTAGACAAGTCCGACCCGTGCAGGGTGACATCGTTTCCCGCATGCAGCATTGCATCGTTGCCGCCAGATTCATCGATCCAGATCCCGCCCTCGTGATCCCCGTTGCTGTCGGCGGTCAGCAGAATATCGCTGGTTGCTCCCGCAGCCGTGATTGTCGCCCTGATAATGATGTCGCGCTGGGCTTGATAGTTGATCGTCGTGTTGCTGGTTTGATCCACATTGATGATCAGATCCTGACCGCCACCATTCAACGTGATGCTTCCAGCTCCTGCAGTTAGAGCAGCGTTCAGAACCGCGTTGGACACGGCGATCAAACCGTCCGAACCGATGGAAGTGTCGATTCCCTGATCGACCGTCAGTTCTCCGCCAGCCGTGATTGTGACGGTGCCGCCTGCAGTCACTCCATTGCCCGTCGTAATCCCGCTGGTAGCCCCCACGATTCCGACAGTCAGTTCATCGACATCGGCATAGTCAATGGTCCCGATCACACGGGCGGCCACGGTACCGACGTTGTTGGCATTGTCGAGGACGACATTCCCGCTGCCAAGGAGTTGCAGCCCACCGGCGATAATCAGATCTGACGCGGCCTGGGTGACAGCACCGGTCACATTCAATGTCAGGTTACCGCCGGTGGTCAGTGTGATGCCAGTGGCGTTGGCATCATTTCCAGCACCGATTGTGAGGTTGCCGGAATTTGTCAGTGAGACGTCGCCGCCCGTTTCGCTGATTCCGTTGATTGTCAAGACGCCGGTATTTACCAGGTTGATGTTACCGCTGGTGCTGTTTGTAGCCTGAAAACTGGAGACGGCGTTGATTGCGGTTCCCAGGTCCGTTCCCGTCGCGGACGATGTCGACAGCAGTCCACCCGTGATCACGGCCCCGCTGGTTTGGACAATATCCGTTGACGAGATGAGAACCACGTTGTTGACACTTGCCGAGATCGATCCTGTCAGGCTGATCCTGCCACCGGTGTTATTGATCGAGACTGAACCTGTGCCGGTTTGGCTGACTCCTGTGACTGCGAGAGTCGTGGCATTCGTTTTCAGGCTGATGTCTCCCGTCCCGCTGTTGGAACCATGAAAACTTGTGACCTGGTTCGTGTTATTCAGCACCGTGCCTGTCGATGAAATCGCTGTTAACAAGCCACTGGAGATCAATCCCGCTCCCAATTCGATGATCGCGTTTCCCGCCGTCAAGTCGATCGCGCCACCCGTTGTCAGATTTCCTGCGTTCAGCGTCAGGTCCTGGCCTGCATTCAGGCTCAATGTCCCGGCTCCGCTGATCACGTCAGAATTCACATTGATTTCGCTTGAGCCACCCGTTGCGGTCAAATCGACAGACCCCGCCCCTGACGCGTTGATTCCACTCCCCGAGACCGTCAGCGTCCCCGCATTCTGGACGGATACGTTGCCGCCGGTTTCACTGATCCCCGTCACGTCCAGCGCCCCGGTGTTCACCAGATTGACGTCGCCACCGGCGGTGTTGCTGGCGGTAAAGCTGCCAATGGTATTCGTCCCGGTCAGTAACGTGCCGCCAAGCGAGACTGTCTTGAGGAGTCCTGCGGTACTGAACGAACCGGATTGAGAGATTCCGCCCGCGGAGGTGGCGTCGATCTCGCCTGATCCAGTGCTCACCGTCCCGTTGATTACCACGGCACCAGACGTCGTCGTGACCAGGCTGATCGTGTCAGCCAATGTCCCGGTGACGGCGGCCCCGATCGTCAGATCGCCTCCGTCGGCAGTCAACGTGATCGACGTTCCATCGGTAAAGTCCTGAATGACTCCGGAAGTGCTGAGCGCGCCGGAATTGCTGATGAAGATATTGCCGCCAGTCTCGTTGATTCCAGTGACGTTCAATGCGCCACTGTTGAGCAGACGGATGTCGCCGCTGACGGTGTTGGTGGCGTTGAAGCTGGTCACCAAGTTGGTCGCGGTGCTCAGATTCGTTCCTGTCAAGGATGACGTGGTTAGCAGGCCAGCGGTGATGATTGCTAAATTGGCTTGAATGATGTTGGTCGAAGCAGTCAGATTGACGTCATTGACGCCTGCAGACACGGTGGCCGTCAGGTTGACCTGACCACCGAGGTTGTCGACGGAAACGGTCCCCGTGCCGGTCTGGCTGATCCCGGTCACCGCAAGTACGGCCGTTTGATCCGCGAAAGTGATGGCACCCGTCCCGGTGTTGGTGGCGTTAAAGCTGGTCACCAGGTTGGCGTTATTCAGAACCGTTCCGGTGCCTGACGAAGTCGTCAGCAGATTGCCCGTGATCAGTCCCGCTCCTGATTCATTGATCGCCCTGCCCGCAGTGACAGTAACATCAGTACCAGTCGTCAGGTTACCTGCGTTCAATGTCACATTCTGATCTGCAAGCAGACTCAACAAGCCGGAACCGCTGATGACGTCGGCATTCAAAACGACGTCACTCGCAGGACCGGTCGCTGTCAGGTCCACGGTCCCCGTCGTCGCGGCGTTGACCGACTGATCGACAGTAATTGTGGCCGAGTCTTCAACCTGGATGTTGCCGCCGGTCGTGGTGCTGATTCCAACAGCACCGACGAACAGACTTCCATCCGCACTGACAGTTC
This sequence comes from Planctomycetota bacterium, assembly GCA_018242525.1. Classification (GTDB taxonomy): domain Bacteria; phylum Planctomycetota; class Planctomycetia; order Planctomycetales; family Planctomycetaceae; genus Schlesneria. The sequence continues at coordinate 4,913 of JAFEBS010000066.1, forward strand.
CGATGGAGAGCGCAACAGTATCTACGAATGTCACGCTTCCACCGACCGCCGCATTGCTGGCGGCGAATATTCCCACGACATTGTTCTGATCGAGTGTAATGTCTCCGGTTGATGTCGTTACTCCCACGGCGGCGGCCGAAATCGTCTTGCCAGCGGATTCGGTCACGCTGCCCGCTGCGCTCATCCGTAGTGTGCCTCCACCGACATCAATTGAATTGGCGACGTTGATTGCGCCTCCGGATTCAATCGTCACGCTGTCATTAGTGGTCGTGATTCCGGTGGCAACACTCCCCAGCGTGACATCGTCCGCATCCTGGTATTGAATGGCACCGTCGACGTCGGCGGTCAGAGTCGTAACATTGTTCGCCGCACTCGTCAGGACGAACGAGCCGCCATTCGAGCTCAACAGTTGCAGATTGGGGGCTGAAATTGAACCGGCCGAACCCTCCGTCGCCATTCCGGTCACGGACGACAAGTCGATCGTGACGGTACCGCCCGCGATGACAGAACCGTCCAAAGTCTGGGATCCGTCGCCGTCCACGTCACCAAAGCCAGAGGTCAATGAGACATTTCCGATATCGGCGATCACGGCGGACGTGTCATTGATGACGATGCGGTCGCCAGCTTGAAAGACAACATCACCTGATGTGGATTCTAGGGTGACCCCGGCGTCTACGGTGATATTGTCGACGTTTCCGGGCGAGTTGTCGGCCGTCGTGGCAGCGATCGTCCCCACGCTGGTCATATTGGCGGCAAACGTGATCGGACTGTGCGTTGATATCGTGATGGCGCCCGCAGCGTTGCCGGAGGTCAGCACGCTTCCGATCGCGCTGATTGTCAGACTGCCTGTATTGTCGATCGCGACGTCACCGGACGTGGAATTGTAAAACGCCAGTTGGCTAACGACTGTTTCGAGAGTTGTTCCTGCTGCAATACCGTGCACGGATTCGATCGCCAGGCTGCCGACAGTGATGTCCGCACCCGTCGAGTTTTCGTCGAGCACGGCATCCCCGGTGATCAGGTGGAGTGTGCCGACGTGTGAAGGGGTAACGCCGCTGCTGACGGTGATCGACCCGGAATTCACATTACCGATGATCAGGGTTGTCGCGGTAATCTGATTCAGTTCGACATTACTCAACGCGAGTGGCCCCCCCGGAGTATCCGATGTGGCCCCGAGATCGATTTCGATGTCAGAGAACTGCTGGATGGTCACAGTCGTCGCGCTGATGGTCGCGGCCGCATCGATGCTGACGCTGTCGCTTGTGACGGAAACCTGGCTGCCTGTCAGGGATGCCCCGGCTTCCATAGAAAATGCCGTCGAACCAATCAATGAAACTGTATTGTCGAACACCACATTCGATTCGAGGTCGATCGTATTGGCCTCGGCATGAATCGCTTCACCGCCATTGCCCGTAAAGTTTCCGCCGTTAATCGTCAGCAAATCGGCGCCGGGATACGAGTTCAGGGTATCGGGCAGCACCTGCAATCCGTCACCAAAGTTTCCTTGGGAAGTGACATCGGTCAATGTCGCCGTCCCCAGGATCCCGCTCAGGGTGATTCCCACACCTCCGGTTCCCAGGTAGCCTGTACTGTTGGTAAACGTTCCGCCGGACACATTCACGCTGGCCGCATCCAGGACATTCAATCCTCCCAGAGCATTGGCGTCGGCAGTCACGTCTGTCATGGAAACGTTGCCCGATACGTCGGTGATCAGGATTCCGAATCCATCCAGACCGGAATCGCCAACACTATTCGTGAACGACCCACCGGAGATGACGACGCTCCCGGCGCTGGAAATGACGACTCCGTCCAGAACATTCGAATCGGCCGTGACATTTGTCAGTGAAACATCGCCAGAACTGACCACGATGATTCCGCTGAAGGCATTGAAGGACGTTTCCACATCGGTAATCGTCACCACGCTGGCATCGCCCACGACGATTCCATAGGCGGCATTCCCATCCGCGATGACGCCATTACTGATCATGACCGTTCCGGAGGGATCGGTCGTGAACAGGGTCAATCCATGTGTGGCCAGATTGTCGTTAAATGTCCCTCCGCTCACGACGATCGATGCACCACCGTCGTTCACCCACACTCCACCAGCCTGGTTGTTGGAGGCATCCACGTCCGTCAGCGATACAGAGCCCGCGGTGAATACGAAGATCCCATTGTCGACGTTGGTCGAATAGGACCCGCGGACGACCTCGAACGAAGTGGTATCTGCCACATCGGCACCACTGGTTTGATTGGACTCGGCCGTCACATCCGAAAGAGTCACTGACGTGGCACTGCTGATACCCAGACCATTGCCTGCGTTGAAGGAGTAAATCCCGCCGTCAACCGTCAAGGTGTCAACGAATCCGACATGCAACCCATCGAGACCATTGTTTTGCGCTTCGCCTCCGGAAACAGAGCCCACGCCGATCAGGTTAATGAGTGACACACCGTGAAAGGCGTTGTGGTTAGCGGAAACATCGGTCAAAGATGTGACGCCATAGACTTCCGTAATGGACACGCCGTCACCGAGGTTTCCGCTGGCATTGACGTTGAAGAGAGTCAGATCCGTAAGAACCGTGGCGATATCCAGGCCGGCACCGCCGTTTCCTGTCGCCTCGACGTCGGTGAAACTGACCGATTGAATCGACTGCACGTGGAATCCATCGCCCGAATTGTTCAGGGCGTGAACATTCTGGAATGACAGTGCCAATGTGATCCCGCTCGCGTCAAATCCATTCGTGCCATTTTCGGCAGTCAGATTGAGGATCGAGACATCGGATGCAGTACTGGCGATGGTGACAACGTTGCCCCCGGCATAATCGATGAGGACATCCGCGGCATCGGTGGATTCACCTTCGAGCGTCAGGCTCTTGTCGATCGTCACCGCTTCAGCATAGGTTCCGGCGGCAACGTCAACCGTTCCGCCTTCTGCCACCGCGTCGATCCCCTCTTGGATCGAGCTGAAACCGGTGGTGCCGTAAATCGCGTACTGGTTTCCAGCCGCCCAGGAATTGGCATCCACAATCAGCGTGCCGACAGTCGCGCCTGCCCAACTGTCGTCGACGTAGACCGTGTCCGGATTCACCGTGCTGATGACATCCGTTCCGATGTGGATTGTCTCAACGTTCAGCAGGGTGATGTCGTTCAGTCCCGCAATGGAATCGAATGTGACAACGTCCGACTCCCCGCCTGCATCGACGGAAAGCGAAGTCAGCACGTCGAAGTCCGTGGCGTTGACGCCGCTCAAATCAATGCTGTTGGCCGTGGTGTTGAAGTCGGAAATCTTGATCGAGGTGACGCCGTGCGCCAGCAGGTTTCCCCCTGCCCCATTGTCGATCGTGTGACCATTGACCAGGACATCACCCGAAGCATCCACGCTGAGCGTGACGTTATTCGTACTGTCGATATGACCAGGATCGCTCGCCACGCTGTTGTCGATGCCGACGGACAGGACTCCAGCGCTAAAAACGGCGCTCACAGACAACACTTGCCGCTCTTCCAGCTTGCGTAAGGTCAGCCTGGCTGCGTGATCAAGCGGAGTCTGAGGGGGATGGCGGTGGCGGCGAGATTCCAGCCAGTTCCAAAGCCACTTCGATATCTGCATGGGGCCCGACCTTGTTTCAGCCTGATCACTGCCGAGGCGTCCCCCGGACTCAATCAGGCACTCGAATATTGCTGTCCATCGAAAACTGAAGTTTGCTGTCGAGAACTTGCCCGCATCGGAAAGCCTGGTTCCGTCTGGAACCGTACCCGCCGAATCTTTAACAAACTTCGCCAAAACGGATATTTCTACGCGACTTGCGACATGTCACTACAGCAACATCACCCAGCTCAGTGCCCGTGACACCATGTCCCAAAAGGGAAGCGGTCCGGATGAATTCGCAGATAAACAGTCACCTCTCTCACCACTTCGTCGCCCAACATGCTGGACAAGTCTACGGTTACGTCTTGACGGCTGTCGAGAGTTTACTTTCCTACAGTGGATTTCTTCCTTGAATTCGTGTGATGAATCCGTAACAGGCCCGGCACTCGACCGGGCGCTTCTCGCACCTGCCGTGCCAGCTATGCGACCTGAACTCAGTTCTTGCGGTTTCCCGCACGGTTTCTCCAGTCGACCTATTTTACACATCGTACTTGAGACTTGTCGGGCTTGACGGTCACACAAATCGGGCAGACTTTGACGATCATCCGGCTTGCCGCGATTCTGCCTGAAAACTTGATTGCAGGGAAAGTGACTGTCCGAAAGACCGATAGGACTGAAATCCGTGACGTCCAGAGCGCGCGGACCGGACAGGAGGCAGGCTGATGATCCGTTTCATTCGTGACAATGCAATCCAACTAAGAATGGCATTCCTTGGTGCTGCCCTGGCCCTGTCGAGTGGAATTACGGCTGCACAAGTACCACCGTCACCCGATCCCGTTCCTCCCACTCCGGGGTACACTGAATCTCCGGTGCCCGGAATCTCGCCTGCCGAAGTCGCCCCACGAAATCGAACCGCGGAACTTTGGCAGGACAAGCCGCTCGGTCAACTGAAAGCCTCAATTGCCACCAACCTGCCCGATGCCGAACGTCTGCTGGAATCTGAATCCGCACGTCTCAACCAGGCCGCTGGTGTGTTGTCCCAACACGGTTCATTCGTGTCCGCGATGGGTGACAGTCGGCCGTGGATTCTCTCGTACTACGAATGGGAGGCGCCGGCTACCCGGCACCTGCCGCTGCTCTTCGAAGAGCCGAATCTGGAACGATTGGGCTACTCCCCGCCCGGTTGCTGCTACGCCGCGAACCCTCACGTCAGTCAGTGTCTGCAACCGATCGTTTCCGGTGCCCACTTCTTCGGTCGAGTTCCGCTCATCCCCTACCTGATCGGAGTCGACGAACCGTGTGAACCGATTTACACCCTGGGTGTCGATCGTCCCGGCAGTCCTGTCTGCTACCGGCACCACTGGATTCCGCTCAGCCTGAAGGGAGCGATCTATCAGGCGGGTGCCACCGTTGGGATGCTGTATATCTTTCCGTGACAGGATCGCTTCTGCAGTCACGGTCACAGCGGGAACGTTCGCGCCAGCCAGCGATACAGCCTGGCACTGAGTGACTGGGCATCGATGACGATGCTTGCGTCGCCGACCGCTCCCCGGATTAATGGTGCATCCGCCCCGTCCAACTGAACCCGAGCCTGGTACCATGTGCCGACCGGCATCAGACTTCCGTCAGCGTTCGACCGTGCGGGTAGATTCAATCTCCGAACGGCATCACGCGGCAGAAGTTCCAGATCGAGTGCCGACAATTCGACGATTCGCCCGGACATCAATTCTCCGGCCAGTTCGCGCCAGATGATCCCCACGGACTGGCCCACACGAACAAGATTCATGTCGTCCTGATTCACCAGGACGATCGCCACCCGGCTTTCGGTCGCCCCCACCAGGCAGATGGTCGTCCCGGTCTTTACCAGGCAACCGCGATTCCTCGGATCCAGCGGAGAACCCGACCAGTCCGGAAGTGCCCCATGAATTCCCGAGCCAGACTGCCAGTTGGCCGGCAGGACGACTCCGTCGCAGGGAGCCCGCAGCACCAGACTTGATGCCTGTTCGCGAAGGTGTTTCAGTTGAAGTTGAAAGTCGCGTGCAGCCTCGGCGACGGCCGGAATCAACGGCGCAATTTCAGGTTCAAGGACCCGGCGACGGTTCAACTGTTCCAGACGCAGTTTGTGATGATGGTATTCGCCCTCCAACCGGATCAGTTCGGATTCAATGTTTGGCTCCACCAGACGCGCGACAACTTGACCCGCTTCGACCCGGTCGCCAACCTTCACGGCGCTTTCGAGGGTTCCACCCATGGTCGCGTAGATTCGCTGGGCATCTCCCAGATCAAGCAACGCGCCTGCCGTTACACGACTGGGCAACGGAACAAACACGACGAACATCAGGATCAAAGCCGCCAGTCCAGCCCGGAACTGAAATCGGGGCCAATTGATCCGACTTCGGTTCTCAGCCGAGCGAAAAAAACGCACGGCCGCCGACAATGGACTCAAGATGGTCATTCCGATCAGCGGAACCGCCAGCAACTGAACAATCACCGCCATTCCGAGTGGTGCCAACCACAGATGCAGTGACCACAGAATCAGGAAGGTCAGCATCGTCCGGTAGATCATTGATGCGAACCCATAGCCAAGCAGCAGCCCCGTGCGCGAAAACGGCTGACCTTTGTCGCCGCGATCTCCGAATCCGCAAAACCACCAGGCAAGCCACCCGCGGACGGTGGCGGCCGACTGCTGCTGCAGATTTGGAATCTCCAGCCAGTCGGCAAGTACGAAATAGCCGTCGTATCTGAGCAGTGGATTTCCATTGAAGACAATGGTGCTGACTCCGCATATGAACATCAGGTTCAGACAGAGGGAATGAAACAGTCCCGGGGCACTGAACCACCAGAGTAGAGTACACGTGGAAGCGATCACCGCCTCGACCCACATTCCCGCCGCGCTGACGGCGATCCTCTGCCACTTGTCGCGTACCATCCACATGTCGGAGACGTTGCAATACAACGTCGGCGTGAACACCAGCAACATCGCCCCCAACTCGTGACATTCGCCGCCAAACCGCTTGCAGGTCAGCCCGTGCCCCAGTTCGTGAAGCACCTTTACCGCGGCCAGCAGGACTGGCAGCCAGATCAGGTTCACGGGACTCAACATCGCTTGCGCATCAGGAAGACGCTCCAGGACCCTGTCAAACTGTGTCACCACCAACGTCAGTGCCAGAACAATCAGGAGGATGCTGCAGACCATCATTGCCGGTGAGAACAGCCAACCCAGCCACGACAGCATCTCTTCGAGCATTCGGTCGGGATCAATTCCACGAAACCGAAGGCAAAGCAGATTGCTGAATCGGGCCCACCACCGGCGCGCCTGCGCCTGCTGGTCGCGTATCACCAGCATCCGACCATATCCGGGGCCGTCTGCCACAAGCAGCCCCTGTGAAATCAGTTGACCGATGAATTGCAGCAATTCCGTCGGCGAAAGTATTCTCGGTCGAAATTGCTGATGAAACTGCCCGCACACTTGATCGACCGTGGCGCCGCCGTCGAGAGCTTGAAGGACAAAGTACTCTTCGTCACGCAACTCAAAATACGCAAGCGTGACCGGATCCTTGACGCCCCATGAACGGCGTCCGGAGAACTCCAGGGGCGCAATCCGCAAGTCGGCACGCCGCCGCCACGGAATTCGCTGGTTCGAACTGTTGCTTTCGACCGACATTTCATGGTGGCCAGTGTCAAGTGGTGGCTCCGCAACCCGTCAGTCAGCAGACCTGGCGTCATGAATCGTCAGGGAGACAGTCTGACCGGGTCGCAGGATCATGTTGCTGTTGTTTACTTCCACCCAGATTCGTACCTGAGCATTGACCGGGTCAATTTCCGGATCGACAAAGGTCAACCGCCCTTCAAACTTTGAATTTGGCTTTCCCGGCAGATCGACGATGACGGTGGCACTTCTGCCGACCAGATCCAGGGGCAATTGGGTGGCGGAGACAAACGCCTCGGCTCGCAGTCGATTCAATCGGATCATGCGCACGACCGGGGTTCCCGGTTCCACCCATTCCCCACGCTGCCGTTTCCATTGGACGACCATGCCGGGAAACGGAGCTTTGATCCGGCGACGCTCCAGTTGTAGCGTGGCACGGTTCAGATCGTTTTGTTTCAGGGACTGCGACAGGACCGCCTGGGCCTGGTCGACCGTGGCCTGCTCAATTTCCAGCATGGCCTTGTCCACCAGCAGTTGCAGGCGGTCAAGTTCGGTTTGCGAGACACTCTTCGGGAACTTCTCGACAGACTCCTGCGACCGCTTCAACTCTGCGACTGCGGCCTCGTGCGATTTCCGGGCGAATCGCACTTTCACGTCATTCGTCACCAGCGATTCAGCGATCTTCAGCTCAGTGCGCGCGCGATCCAGGACCAGCACGGCCTCGTCATCATCGATCGTGCCGAGCACTGTTTCTGCGTCAACCGTCACCCCCTCGGAAATCTCACGATGAATCAACGGCCCGGCCTCACGGGCGGAAATGTCTGCTTGTTCAATGAGCGTCAGCAAGGCCGACGGGACCTTGAATTCCTCTCCGTACACACCGGGCGACAACAGCAGTCCCAGCAGAAGAATCGAACCTGCGATCCCCTGCCGGGATGCCCGGGTTCGGCGAAGTCGTGTGCTTTGTGATTCCACCATGACATGGCCCTTGGGACAAACCAACTGTCACCAGAACAATAACCGCAATCGAACAGCATCAATGAAATCGTGCAGCCAGACATATCCAAGCGACTGCCGACCGCAATGAATTCGCGGTACGGCGGTCGCGCCCGGGCGCAGTTGTTCTACCTGAGTCCGATCAAATTCCACAACAACCCGCACATGTCCGGTCGAACGATCATCCGACTCCGAGGCCAGTGCAACATCGCGAATCGATCCCCGATAGGTTCGTCCTGGTTCGGAAGGCAACTGGAAATCGACTGGCAGACCTGGACTGGATCGTTTTCGGCCCCGCAACATATGGCCAGCATCCTTGTCGGCCACTCGGACCTCCAGAATCCAGGAGCCGTCTGTTTCACCAATTGTCAGCAGTGACTGGCCTCGCTCGACAGGCCGGGCAGTCAGGTGCTGGATAACGTCCCACGTCAAGACTCGACCAGCAATCGGGCTGCGCAGCGTCAGTTTCTGTCGCCGATCCTCCACCAGGGCGAGCTGTCGCTCCAGGGTCTTTAAGCGTTCCTTCAATTCTTCTTCTTCCGCGGTCAATTGCCTGGCGCGGGACATCGTATCGGCGGTGACCGCGCCGGTCAGTCGGGCGATTTGAACCGCCCGCAACCGTTCCGTCATCGTCGCAATTTCACCGGTCACCCTGGGAACCTCCAACTCCAGATCCGGATCACGCAGCACGATCAACGGTTGCTGTTCCCGCACTTCGTCACCATGGACAACCAGGATCTGATCCACAATTCCCGAGGTACTGGCAAATACCTCGCGTCGGGTGCTGGGCCACAATTCACCCTGCCCGCCGATGGTTAATTCGGCGGGAATGACCACCAGGGCGCTGACCAGCGCCGCCAGGACGACGGCAGCAATCTTCACGCCCGGTCGCTGCAGAATCCACCGGCTGCGCCGGAACCGTTGCCATGTTTCCAGCCACGGAATCTCGCTTCGTTCTTTCGCGGCGCGCAGGTGAAAGGCAGAGCGAGCGACCAGAGACTCCGCTCGTCCCTGTCGTTCCGGCCAGCGTTCATCGAGGCTGAAACTCTCGAAGACAATCATCGCGTCGGGCTGTGTCTGCGTCGTTGACATCATCGGGACAACACCCAGGTTCGTCACACCGGATTCCTGGCAATACCGCTCAATGGTTTTTTGACTTTCAGGTTCATTGGTCCCGTCAGCGGCAATTGCGGCCCAGTATGTGTGGCCCAAACCAGCCAATTGCCGAGCCAGCATTTCCAACGATCGAACCACCCCCGAACGGGGATCCGGCCGTTCCACGCCGCTGATGGCGGTGACTCGAAAATGGCCGCCGCAATTCACCAGGACCGAGATCCGATCGCAACCAATCACAAGCCTGCCATCGTTCGCCACCGTTGCACAAACGGTCGACAGGTCCGGCGACTGAGCCAACCGCTGCTGGTACTGATCCCATTGCAGCCAGACCGTTTTGGCATGCCGGAGTTGCTGCAATTCCTGCTGCGAAAGAAAATCGGCAGCGATCTCGCTGAGTGCCGCAAAGTACTGGTAAATCGCCGCAGACGGTCCCCCGTCAGAAAGTGGATGGACTGTCTCCAGAATGCCAACCGTTGCACCCGCGTGCCGCAACGGACTCAAGACCTGTGATCCACCGGCGTCGCCGCTTGCCACGTCCGGCGGAAGACGCAGGATTCGCGGCTGACTGTCGTTGGCGACGTCATTCAGCAGATCCTGGCGGTCAACAGTGCGATCAGAGTCGACTTCCGCAGTCGGGGGTAATTCGCCGGCTGGTTCCCACGGTCCCTCCAGGGAAGGCCGCCACAGGATGACCTGGCGTGCCCCGCCCGGATGAAGCGCACGACGCAACACCTGCCCGAAAAACTGGCCCGGCTCCAAGTTGCCCCGAGACAACTCTGCCAACTCATCGATACTGCGTTCCAACTGCTGACGCAAGCTGTCGGCAGAAGGCGATACAGCGTTGAAACCGGTAGGAGCAGGCATGTGACGTTTAAACTTCAGACCGGGGGATGTCGTCGATCCAAGTCCAGTCCCGCCAGTATACCCACGACGCGACCCAAATGGACTCAACTTCCAATACAGTTCGATGACAGTAGCAATGCCTCCAGAGCGCCATCTAGATTCAGCACGCCTGAAAAATCGACCGCCATCGATAAAGTGGTGACTGTGGGGTGACTGGGGTGGCCGGGTCGTGGTCGCAAGATTCGATCACGTGGACTTTTCCGAAAAGAACGAATTTGCCGAGAAATCCGTTTTTGACGGATTGGCAAACTGCCGATCAATTCAGATGAGAAGCCGGTGTGCGGTGACACTGCTGTTGCGCCGAGTCGGCAGCGTGATGAAGTCCCGGATTCGGAGATCAGCTGACGATGCGACGTCTTACGATGGCATTTGGACTCTGCGCGTTGACCACATTGGTCGCGGGTGGATGTCTACGCCATGCGAACACGCCGCCAGCCGGGATCGATACCGGCCACTACATGGATCTGGCAAAGCAGATCGAGATTCCGGATCACGGCCCATCAGACGACTTGCTGGCGGCAACTCCGGCACCAACATCGCTGGTCAAACCCGAGACCCAGGACTATCTGGACCTGACATTGGAAGAGACGATTCATCTGGCGTTGGCGAATTCTCCCGTCCTTCGTGATCTGGGGGGGACGCTGCTCAGGACGCCGGATGTGTCCAAATCGAAATTCGATCCATCAACAATTGAAACGGATCCTCGCGTCGGTATCGAGGCCGCGCTGAGTGCCTTTGATGCCGCGTTCACGACGAACGTGAATTATGAGAACAATGACCGAGCTTTGAACAACGTCTTCTTTGGTGGCGGCACACGACTTTTGAAGCAGAATTTCGGCACGTCGCAGACTCAACTGAGCAAGACGGCGGCGACTGGAACCCAGTACGCTATCAAGAATTATACCCAATACGACCGCAACAATGCTCCGGGGAACCAGTTCCCCAGTGCCTGGACAACCTGGTATGATATCGAAGCCAAGCATCCCCTGCTGCAGGGGAGTGGAGTGGACTTCAATCGTGCCGCCGGACCGGGGGCTCAACCGGGTGCCATCAATGGCGTCGTCATCGCCCGCATCAATTCCGATACCGCCCTGGCGGAGTTTGAAGTGGGGGTTCGCAACTTTGTCAGCGACGTGGAAAACGCCTATTGGGACCTGTACTTCGCCTATCGGGATGTCGCCGCCAAAGTTCGTGCCCGCGATGCGACTCTGAAAACCTGGCGACGCATTCATGCGCTGAACGAACAAGGAAAAAGCGGTGGCGAAGCTCAAAAGGAAGCGCAGGCGCGCGAACAGTACTTCCGGTTCGAGGAAGAAGCACAGAACGCGTTGCACGGCAAACTGGTGGACGGAACCCGAACCAACAATGGCAGTACGGGCGGGACGTTTCGCGGTTCTGGCGGAGTCTACGTCGTGGAACGCCGCTTGCGATTACTCACAGGACTACCCATTAGCGACGGTCGCCTGATTCGGCCCGCCGACGAACCGATCAAAGCCCGCTTGGCGTACAACTGGGAATCCTGCCTGCTCGAAGCCCTGACCCGACGTGAAGAACTACGTCGCCAAAAGTGGCAAATCAAGAAACGCGAAGTCGAACTGGAAGCCAACAAGAACTTCCTTCTGCCCCGGCTGGACGTGACGGGGCGCTATCGCTGGCGAGGGTTCGGCAACGATTTGTTCCCGATGGGAGGTTCCGGCCCGTTCAATAACGCCATGAGTGACCTGACCAGTGGACAGTTTCAGGAATGGCAGGCTGGCGTGGAATTGTCGTTCCCGATTGGATTCCGCAAAGCCTATGCCGCCATTCGTCACTCGGAACTGCAACTGGCGCGAGAACGATCCCTGCTGCACGAACAGGAACGTTCGGTCGTTTATGACCTCAGTAACTCCATCTCCGAAGTGGAGCGGGCTTTTGCACTGGTCGAGACAAACTTGAATCGCCGCATGGCTGCCGCTGAACAGGTCGCTGCCATCGAAGCGACCTATGAAACCGAGGGCGATACCGCGACATTGCATCTGCTGCTGGAAGCGCAACGACGTCTGGCCGAAGGGGAAACAGCCTATTTCCGGTCTCTGGTCGAATACCAGTTGGCGGTCAAGAACGTTCAACTCGAAAAGGGAACTCTGCTCGATTACAACGAAGTCTACATGAACGAAGGTGCCTGGCCGGATAAGGCCTACGCCGACGCAGAAGAACAAGAATCGCGACGCGGCGAACCGTTCGCGGACACCCCGCAGACTCGATCGCAGTGGCTGAGCCAGGGGATGTATCCCCAGATGCTTACGCCGGGAGCCACTCCACCCGGTCCCGAACTGTCGATCCCGACCGGTCCGACGGAGTCGACACCTGCGCCGCCACCAAACTCGATCCCCGAGGAACCGGCTCCGACCATCGATGATGCCACAACCAGCCAGGAGCTTCCAACACCCAGATCAACCACCTACGGATCCGCGGAGGCCCTCTTCATCCCATAAGCGACGTGTACCCGAAGCGCCAGCTACTGCCTTTGATCGCTGATTTCGTGAGCGGCAAGGCGCTGGCCAAATGGCACTTACTTTGTGAGCCGCACGGCGCTAGCCGCGGGTTCTTCGAATCCGAGTGAAAATGCACCCGCGGCTAGCGCCTTGCGGCTCACAAAGTCAATTCCCCCGCGCCGGCGGGGACAGATCTGCTCGAGTCCAGTTCCGTATCCGCGGCCGGATCTTCGGCAGTAACTGCCGGTACAGTCCAAATTGCGATTCTTGAGGAAATCTGGTTTCAGCCGCAACGTCAGCGCAGCCGATACCAACGGCAGGTGCGCGCTACCGTCGCGCGTTCAGGGAACATTTCTTACTCGCGGCCGTTACTGTGGTTCTCAGCTATCGTTCAACGCGCCGAACTCGACGATCCGAGGCACTGCTGCTCGCCGGACTTGTGGTGCAGTCCCTGCTCATCGGTTGCAAACACACGCCTCAACAAACCATGACAGGCCGGCCATCCTCGAAGGGGGAGCTTTCAACCGAGCCAAGAACAGACACACTCTCGGTCACGGCGAATGTTGCCGCCGTCCCGCCAAAGACGGATCCTGCGGTTTCTGATCCGCCACCCGTTCGACGCGCGAAGGATTCAACCGCTGAAACCGTGAAACCGGCCGCAGTCGAGGTGGCCCCGAATTCCGCCACCCTGGCAGAAGCCACACCATCGGGTCAGGAACCAGCCGACATTGATCTGGCGGGTTATGAATCCGGCCTGGCCAAGTCAAATTCAGCGGATTCGCAATCGTCTGCAGATCCGATTGAACGCTTGAAAGCCGCTCTGCATGAAGATGTCGAACGAGCCAGGACGGCTCCACGCCTGTCCAGTGGAGCTCATGAAGTTCGCGTCCGAGTGGAATCGATGCTGGAGAAATCCCGTCGATTGTTCGACTTGGGTCAGCTTCGCGAAGCGCGTCACACTGCCAAGATCGCGCACGACCTGGGAGATTCCGCCCGGCTGGATTATTTGCCGGACGAAGAACGCCCGATCGATCTCGTACAGCGAATTGATGATCAGATGCGAGAAGTCGAACAGGCGAAAGAAGCCGCACTTTCCACCGCCACCGCCACTCAACGCCCGGAACCCGTGCCCCCTGCGGCCCCCAAGACGGTCGTGGGATCTGCCTCCAAGGATTCCCAGTCGACCAAGCCGCCGGAGGCCGATGCTGTGGCACGCCAGAAGCGGGACTGGAGCTATGGACTCAATGTCTTTCGACGTGATCGCAAGCCCGGCGGCACCGAACCGAATACTGTTCCATCAACGCAGCCTTCGGCCGTTTCATTGCCGGTTCAGATGGGGATCGAAGCCGAACCATCGTCCGCATCCCTGGAGAATTCCGACGGGGCGGTTGTCCAGGCCAATCGCAGCCTGACGCTGAATCGCGACCCGGAACAGAGCGACGAACGGGTCGAACGACAACCCCGCGACCTGTCGTCCCCGATCGCCTACGTTGCATACCCGCGTGGCGGACGACGGGAGGAACCGGAGGACGAATTGCAGCCGCACGTAGCTACAGAACCAGAAGTGGAACAGCAGGCACCGGATTTCGAGGCGAGATTCGAAGAGCGGTCGCTGGATGCCACGTCGATCCCTCCCGCCAGGATCGAGGAAGACGCCACCCCGCCTCCGGCCGAATTCGACGAAGTCAAGCCGATCGCTCCGGCACGAGATCGGTCCGGACAATCCGTCCCAGAGGCGGCACCGCCTCTGGCGTCCGAGACACGTCGCCCAACCAGCGGTGGCTGGCTGTACGGAATTGCGGGTTTCGCCGTCTGTGCCGTCTTCGCCGGCATCTGGTACCGTCGCGGCGCGACGTAATTGCCGCAGCGAACGACTTCATTTTGGAGAAAGCCGTTTGGACAGTCGGCCTGACCAGGAAATATGACGTACATTCTCCGGAGAGCGGCCCATTCCCGCGGGCCACATTTCCACTGCCGGAGCCATCATGAAGACGCCCGATCCCTGGAGCCGCCCCAGTCTGCACGACCTGCGTGCCGTCCTGGAAAGCATCGAAAAAGTCGACGGAACCAACCTGCGCAACAACGAACGAATCGAATTGACGGTCCCCGCCGAAGTGATGACACAACGCGGCAACGCCGTCGCGGCGATGACGCGGGAAATCAGCCGTTTCGGCATCGGTCTGCTGCACCGCGGAAGCGTCTCACCGGGTGAAGTCACCGTCAAAATGGCCAGCGAATCCCGCGAATACAGTTATCGCGTCGCCATCGAATGGTGCGTCCCCTGTGACAATGGCATGTTTATGAGCGGCGGTAGATTCCTGACGAAGTCCGCGTCCGACGACGCTGAATAACGGTGCTGGCAGAGTGTGAACGGCGACGTCCCCGTTCCCGTTCACTGACCCGGTTTAGTCTGTAATTCCCACCTTCATTTCATCGCTGTTTGCCTTCAATTCGGGGGCGTACATGGCGCTGGCTCGCGTGGGGAGAGCGCTGAAAGTGCCCGGGATTTCAGCACGCAGGCGATAGCTGATACTGTGCTTGCCACGCATCAATTGACGCACGAAGAACGCCACGCGTTCGTCGCGGAATTCAACGAAGGCACCCATATCGTTGCCGTTGTAGCCGCTGCGCACTTCCACCGGCTCAAACCCGGCGGCCTTCATGTCCTCGAACAGCAGGTACTCGTAGTCGTTCTTGCTGTCGATTTCGAGTTCGATTTCGACCAGATCGCCACTCTTCAATGTGCTCGGACTGGCCAGTTCCGTCCGGTCGTATTTCTCAACCTTCTGCTTCACCGCCTGGCCGCGTGATCCGGCGACGTCGACCTGCTTGTCTGACTTCGTCAGCTTGTAGTACTTGCGCTGGACTTTCACTTCCAACCCGGCTTTGGTGATGAACTCTTCCAGGGTGAAGTTGGTCTGGTAAACATTGAAGTACAGTGGCCCCGTTCCCTGTTTGCGCAGTTCCAGCGTGTGCTCACCCGTGGTGACGGCGTCACCTTCCAGAACGAATTTGTTATCAAACGTGAACAGGTTCGAGGGATCGACCTTGACCTCCTTCTGTTTCTTGCCGTCCAGCCAGACTTCGATCGTCAGGTTGGGTTTGTCTTCACCGCTGGCTTTCATGTAATCGGCGAGGGCTTCGATGCACAGGGCCGTATCACGTGTGCTGCTCCAGTAGGTCGCATGCTTGCGGTTGTTCAAGATGTATTTCACCAGCCGCGACGCCCGGATGTCCTGGGGATTCGTTTTGGACAACAGCTTCAGATAGTATGCGTTCGCTTCGATGTCGCTGCCGTACCAGTACCACCAGCCGTCGTGTGGCAACTTCAGATACGCCGTCTGGTTCTCGTCGTCCTGAATCACGAACTGTTCGATGTTTTCCAGGATCATTTTCAATTTGTCGGCCTGCTGCAGCTTGTGCAGGGCCAGGCCGAACAGCGCCTTGGCGTAGACGGGAAGCTGCACCCGGTCCCGATACAGGAACTCGTTCATTTCGCCGTTGGCGATGTCGGCATCCACCAGGATCATATACACCAGCGCGTCCAGAGCATCGGCATGTTTCTTCTGGCGAAGCTCCTTCTTGCCCCAGTTCTTGAGCCACTGGACCTGTTCTTCCTGGTATCGCTTCAGCCATTCGATCCCCCGTTCCAGCACACCGGGGACAATCGCGACGTCATTCTCTCTGGCCACTTGCAGACCATGCACAACCACGGCCGTTGTGTGCGGCCAGGAATGTTCGCCGGTACCGCTGAACCAGCCCCAGCCGCCATCGGAACACTGCATGGCAGTCAGACGTTCCAGGCCCTCTTTGACCATCAATTGGACTTCGGCTTCGTCAAACACCGGGTTGCGATCGAATCGCTTCCAGCGTTTCGCCCGTTCGACGTCGTCGCCGATTTCCTGAGCGTTCAGGTTCGTTCGCTTCGACTGGATCTC
The DNA here is from genome assembly GCA_018242525.1 of Planctomycetota bacterium. Lineage (GTDB taxonomy): Bacteria > Planctomycetota > Planctomycetia > Planctomycetales > Planctomycetaceae > Schlesneria. Next base: position 21,572 of record JAFEBS010000066.1, read on the forward strand.
CTTCAGGTTGAGCTGCATATTCAGCAGCACTTTCTGAGTAATCACGGTTGGCAGAAACCGATTCAGTGTCTGTTCCGTGCAACCATACGGGTAATCGACCATGTAGGGGAGCGCATCCACCATTGCTCCCGCCAGAGTGGGCGAATAGCGGGCTTCCAGTTTCGAGTCGTTCTGCCGTCGCTCGGCGGGAACAGTGAACTTCACACGGCCGGTGGCATCTGCCGACCGGATCGCGCCGCTGAAGGATTCGGTCTTCAGCATTCCATGTACGTAGACCGGGAACGTCATCTGCATGGCGTCAGACTCTTCATCCGACAAGGCTTTGACCGTAATCGTGGTCGTACCCTGACCCGTCACCTTGACGCGCCAGTCCACTCGCTGTTCCCCATCGGCAGAGATCATGATTTTTTGCTCACGATTCCGGCTGGCCACGGCCAATGTGTCCCCTTCCAGTTCCAGGGACACCAGTGCGGACTTGGTTTCCTTGAAGTAGTTGTGGACGTTGGCCGAAATGACGACTTCGTCCTTTTCGACGAAGAAACGCGGCGCCTGCAGGCGGACCAGCAGATTCTTTTTGGTGGTCACTTCCGCTTCTCCCTGGCCGACTCTGGTCCCCAGTCCCATCGCCCAGGTCCGCACCTTCCAGCCCGTCAGGCTTTCCGGCATCTTGAAGCTGACTTCGGCCTGTCCCGTCGGATCGGTTGTAATCGCCGCCGCCCAGAACGCGGTGTCGGCAAAGTTGGATCGCACCGCGGGTGTGGCGGTCTCGCCCGCAGCCGCTTCGCCGTCCGAAGCAGCGGCCGCTCGATCCGACCTGAATTCGGACTTGGCGGCGTCTGCCGCGAATGCGGCCATGGGTGCTCCGGGCGCACCACCGCCACCACCAAACCCACGTCCCAGGGCCATGCTATTCAGCCTGCGGGCCTGAGGCCGCGCACCAGCAGACTCCATCTCGAGCATTCCGCCAAACGCACCGAGATCTCCCATGCCAGTTTCGCCATTCTTCAGCAGGTTGTGGAACATCCGGTCCAGCGTGCAATCCCGTTGCGGATAATGCTGGCGACGCCACTTCCAGAAAAACTCCTTGATTTCCGCGACGTTGGAGCCGCCCGAAATGTATTCGACGCTCTTGTCGTAAACCGTCATCACGGTCGAGCCAACAAATGGCTCGCCTGTCGAGTCCGTCAACTTGACCTGCACTTTGGCATCCGCACCCGGCTTGTATTCGGTCTGTGATGGCAGGACCTGCACGTTGATCACGCGCTTTTCGGGCGGGACGACAACTTCACGTGTTTCCTGATGGTATTTTCCATCGGCGATCGTACAGGCCTCGATATAGAAGTTGGGCATGTCCTTTTGGATCACAGCCACTTCTTCGACCGTATTCTTCCCCTTCAGCCGGATCAACTTCGGCGGCAGGTAAATGCCATTGGAAGGACGCAGGAACAGCAGGACACATCCGTCCGGCTTGTTCGTCGTGATCATCAAGCGAACTTTTTCGCCTGGGGCGTATTCCCGCTTGTCGGTCACCAACTCCAGATCGTTAAACCGGAATTCGCGGCCGTCAAATCCATCGCCGCGAACGACGAAGACATATCCCCCTTCCATCGTGTGATCTTTACCGTCCGTCACTTTGTACGCAACGCGATACTGTCCCGCTTTGCTGGCGGCCATCTGCTGAAGGGCGTGCCCGGTGGCATCGGTATCCAGTTTCCACGTTTGAACGGCTTCTTCGACCGGTTGCTGCTGATCGTCATAGGTGATCTTGAACAGAGTCACTTCACCCTTGCCGGTGACCGGCCTGTTGTCGAGCGTATGCGCATCAAAACGGGCTTCCACAGTGTCGCCCACCTTGTAGTGACCACGATCCACCCAGGCAAAGACTCGGAAAGGCGATCGACTGACAAGCACATTCCCTGTTCCGACAATGGTCCGGCGAGATTCGTCCACGACTTCTGCCGTGATCGAATACGAATGATCCTCGTCGCCATGCACCTGCTTCGCCGGATTCGTATCGATTTCGACCTGCACAGTCCCATCGGGACCAATGTCCACTTCCTGTTCGGCGACGACTTCCGGCGGCGCGTTGTTGCGACCGATCCACCAGCCGATCGGACGGGCACAGCCCCAGCGATTCCAACCGGGATACCAGGTGTAGTCCGAGGCGAACCACCAATAGCCCCTGCCGTAGAACCAGTCCCAGCGCGCGGTCGGATACCAGGTGCTGTTGTGAGGAGTTCTCAACACCTTGTACTTCACTTTGGCCTTGGTGACCGGTGCCCCGAAATAGTACTTCGCCCGGATGGTCGCGGGGACATTTTCACCGAGCGCCACTGGCTCTGTCGGAGCGTCCACCGTGACCTCGAATTCGGGCTTCTTGTATTCTTCAACCCGGAAGCTGCCCCCCTGGTTAAACGGAGCCATCACCAGCAAGGCATAACTTCCCAGCATTGCCCCCTTGGCCACGGGGAACTCCCCTTCGATGCCGCCGAACTTATCGGTTTTGAACACTTTCTCGAAGATCTTTTCCCCCTGCGGGTTGTTGATCTGGACCGTAAAGTCCTGCTCGCCGAAGGCGGTCGTGTCCGGTTGATCGTACTGGGACTTTTCGATCCAGAACTTGAATTTGACCGTCTGATCGGGACGATAAACCGGGCGATCGGTGATCGCGAAGACTCGAGTCGCGTGATAGTCCTGATCATGACGCTGGCCCCACCACGCGTGGGTGAATCCGGTGTAGGCCAGACGCCCTTCCGGGGTCCGCGCCATAATCAACCACTGGTAGTCGTTCCCGACTTTGGTGGAAGGGAGCATCAACTGACCATCGGCGTCCGTGAACTCCGCGAAGTTGGTCGTGGAAATCTTCCATTGCGGTTTTCCGGGGGCCACCTGTACCTGACGCCAGCCGAAAAATTCGACATTGGCCTTGGGAATTGGCTGACCCGTCACAGCGTCTGCCACAAAATACAGGGATTGGCTGTCGAGGGGTTTGCGAACCAGGGCGGTATCTGCCAGCCAGACAATCACCCGGCTGACGTTGCCATCTTTCATCGTCCCCGTTACCAGGTAGGCACCCGCCTTCTGGAGTGGGGTCGCGATTTTGACCAGGCTGTCGAAGTGATCAGGTTTCGGTTTCAGATCCAGTGACCAGGTGGCAACTTTTTCACCCAGATATTGAGCCTGATTCTGGACCACCAGCGCGTGGCCGAGATCCTGAATGTTTGTCCGTTGCCAGTCGACCGGACCCGGTGCGGACTTCAAATACGCCTTCACATCGTCCAGCAGCTTGTCGATCTTGATGGAGTGGGCTTCCAGCGAAACCTGCGTGCCATTGCGGAACCGCAGATCAATTGTGGCTCCGTTGCCCGCCGGCATGACCTGCAGATTCTCAAACCGGCCCCAATTCTTCACGATCTGATCAAGTCGTGCCTGGCGGTGGTTTTCGTCGCCGAACTTGCCGAGCGCTTCCTTCCACGCCGCTGCTGCCTTCACATACTGGCGGCGGTCCTCGTAAGTTTGAGCGACCATATCACCGGACGATTTCGCGAACTGGTCGTTGCCCCGCAGGAAGATCTGTTGAAAAACCTTCAGGGCATTGAATTCGTCCGGCAGTTTCAAGCGACGGACGCCGGTGGCCAGTTTGGCGATGGTTTCGTCATCGCCCAGCGTATGCACTGCATAGGGGCCGCTGTCGTCCTTGTCGTCGTCGCGGCCGCTTCCTCCACGCAGCCAGGCCATCGTCTGCACTCCAAACTGGTTGTGCAGGAATTGCGCGAACGTGAAGTCGGCCTCATTCCGCAGAGCGTGATCGAATTCCACGGCCTGCAGCAGCATCCATCGCCAGCGTTCTCCGTCCGTCTCAGCCGCCTCCCAGGACTTGGGAACGTGATGAAAGACAGGCTGGCCATCCGCATCCACTGGGGCTCCCTTGCTGTCACCACCGCCACCCCAGCGACCGCGACCCCAGAACTGATTTCCTTCTTCGTAATCCGGCAGCGTCGACAGGTCGGTCAACGACTGCAGCCGCCACGCTTCCACGCTTTGCAGGGTGCTGGCAAATTCCAGAAAGAATCGCGCGACATCCCCTTTGTTGGGATCCTGGCTGGCCAGGGGCAGCGCCTGCTGCAACAGTTGCAGAGACCGAACGCGGTCGCGCGGTGCCGACGCCACGTATTTTCCGCCACCGCGGTGGGAACCTCGATGAAACTTCCCGGCAACAATGAAGCCCCATTGCTCGATCGAACGGTATTGTTGTGCGGCCCCGCGCAACAGCCGCCAGTTCTTGTCATGCTGCTTGACGCTCTCTTCGACCAGTTCGTCAAACTCGTCGACTCGGCCCAGGTTTCGCAGCGACATCACCGCTTGAGCGAGATCTGTCGCCACTTGAGCGGGGTCGGTTTTCGAGTCCAGAGCCAGACTGCGATAACCATCGTAAGCCACTTTGAAGTTGCCCGCATCAAACTGCTTTTTCAGTTCCGCGCGATTGGCAGGCTTGCCCGCTTCTTCGGCAACCAGCCACCACGATGCCACGACCACGGAGAACAGGGTTGCCAGAACTACAGTATGCTTCCGCATGATGTGATACCATTCCTTGCGTCAAAGATGTGCGGGCCGTCCCGACCCAGTACCGCCAGTATAGCGTTCCCCGTTCGATTTCGGACCCAATTGGGGGTTTCGACGCAGACCACGCCCCGGAAGTTCCCGCTTCGGCAACAATCTGCGGATTGACGAGACGATCCGCGCGGGCGAACCCTTGAATCTGATCACAAGTATCGATCCGCCAATATCATCCGGTTGCGCTGCGAAGCACTCCCATTTCAGGTACGGGCAATTTCAGACGACGTGAACAGAATCCTCGGTGGGTTCTCATTGCGGCACGCGGTACAATCACTTCCGGGAAAAAATCCCGTCGTCGAATGGCGATGAACGCGAATTGTCGAGGAATTCCAAGATGCCGATTTACGAGTACGCCGTGGTGCATCCAGACGGATCACACGGTGAGATATTTGAGGTTCTGCAACGCCTGGGCGAAAAGCCGTTAACGAAACACCCGCAGACAGGCGAACCGGTCGAACGATTGATTTCCGCCGCCAGCGTCCCCCGCCCCCCGGCCGAACGGATCAAGGGGGATATCAGCAACAAGAATCTGGAACGCCAGGGATTCACCAAGTATCAGAAGACGTCTCAGGGGAAGTACGAAAAGGTGCTGGGGGATGGTCCAGACCTGATTCGAAAGGACGACCACGTTTGAGATGAACGAGACAAAGCAGCGACTTCGAGAAATCAGTGCTCGTTCGATTGATTGACCGTTCCTCGTCGTTTGTCAACCACATGGCCCGCCCCACCAAGACACCAATGGACCCGACTGCTCTGGCCAAGTTTGGCGGGCTGGAGGTCGTTGCGAAGATGCTGGTCGAAGGGTACATGATCGGCCAGCACAAAAGCCCGTTCAAAGGCTCGTCCGTCGAATTCGTCGAGCACCGGCAGTACTACCCCGGCGACGAAATCAAGCACATCGACTGGCGCGCCTTTGGAAAGACCGGCCACTACTACATCAAGGAGTACGAAGAAGAGACCAATCTGCGGTCGTACCTGATCGTCGACAGTTCGGGAAGCATGGCGTACCACGGAGCGACGATTTCCAAATTCGACTACGCCCGACAACTCGCGGCGGCACTCGCTTATCTGTTACTGGCCCAACGCGATGCCTGTGGCCTGATCACGTTCGATACGAAAATTGCCGACCGCTGGGAACCATCCACCAACCGTCAGACGTTTCAACAAATCGTCAACTTGCTGGAAGCTCGGCGGCCTGGAAAAGAAACCGAACTGTCCACGGTCTTCTCGCAGATTCTGCCCACGATCAAACGGCGCAGCCTGATTTTCCTGATCAGTGACTGCTTTGACCGGATCGAACCCCTGGCCGCAGCTTTAAAACTGTTCCGATCTGCCCGCCACGAGGTGGTGTTGTTCCAGGTGGTGGCCCCCGAGGAAGAGGAATTCACGTTCAAGCATCCGACTCAATTCCGCAACCTCGAACGCGCCGGCCACAATATCCTCGCGGATCCCTATCGGCTGCGAAAGCAGTATCTCGACAAATATCGCCAGTTCACCGATGAGTTGACCCGGCAATGTGGCAACGCTGGCGTCGACTATCTGAAGCTGCGAACCGACGAACCGTACGACAAGGGACTGGGCGCGTTTCTGGATCGCCGCCTGAGACGCAAAGGTCGAGGATGACGTCACGAATTGCTGTTCAAGATCCCGTTTAAGTTGGCGTCAATCGTCTTGCACAATGCTTCCAGTTGCAGATCGTTAATCGTCAATTCGAACGGGTTTTCGATCTCCACTCCGATTTCCTCAATCCCGAACATCACATACGAAATTATCAGCGTGACGGGAATTGTTTCCCATCCAAATCGTTGAATGAGTGCCAGGGGCAGCGTCAAACAGTAGATGATCAAGGCCCGTCGCAAATGGACGACGTATCCAAACGGGGCCGGGGTGTTCCGGATCCGTTCGCAGGCACCGCAATAGTCCACCAGTTGCTGCACGTTCTGGTCCATCGACTGCAGTTGGATTGCGTCAATCATGCCTTTCTGGCGGGCTTCGTACATCAGGGCGGTCAGTTTCCGTGCCACAGCCAGCGGGACGTGTCCAGATCGGTGAATCGACTCGACTTCCTCGTCCGGCAGGGTCTGACCGGCCGGTCCGATGGATTGTTCGGAACGCAGGTGGTTCATCGTCCCATACGAGAACGCGATGGCCCAGCGAGTGAACCGGCTGGCAAACTGCCGATCCGCCTGAAACCAGGCCTCGGCTTGTCGAGCCAGGTTGCGGCTTTCATTGACGATCGCGCCCCATTGCTTGCGTCCCTCCCAGAACCGGTCGTACGACGAGTTGGTGCGAAACACCAGCAGCAGTGCCAGAGCGGGGCCAATCAACGCGTGTGCACTTTCGGCGATTGCCATCCGATGGAAGAATTCCGGGCCCAATTCATACAGGAGCACCACGACGGCCGCCCAACCGGCACTCAGAATAACCCGGCCCAGGATCTCGCGAACCAGGGAGCCTTCAATATCCAACAGATGGCTGGTCCACTTCCGCGGATCATAAGCACTCATAACGGAATCACACCAATTCAGAGGATGATGGAAGGGAGCGACACGCGATCTATTTCGGAGGCACACGTGGCGGCAGGCCATCGTCGCGAATGACCAGTTGAGCACGCTGGTACTCACGGGTGCTGATCAGATCGAGCACCTCGGACAGATACGGAAACTTCATTTCGTCCAGATTCTCTTTCAGAAACAGTGTCGACAGAAACTCATTCCGATCCGGCAGAGCTTCATCCCCATGGTCAGTCAGTTCATCAATTTTTCGATTGATGTCCTGGATCAGCGTCTTGATCGCGTCGCGCCGGGGAACAATGGCCGCGTCGACCTTTTTCGAAATCCAGTCGGCGTTGGCTTCGTCTGGCGGATCGAGGTTTGTTTCAATTCGGACAATTCTCTTGACCAGATGACTGCCCAGCATTGCCAGTCGAGGATGCATCCCCACACAGACATGTTCGAGTTCATGCCGTGCCAGTGGAGCGTCGTACCACAATTCCGAATCGAGGTAATTGGGCAACTGCATCCGATGTTTGATCGGAACTTCGATCTTGGTGAACTGCGGCTGCAGCACCACCCGCCGATCCCCCTTTTTCCTGGGCAATTCAATCAGGTAGTCATACCGGTATTCCAATCGAAAATCGAATTCCGTCCAACCGGGATACGGATGTGGTGGCTTGTTCCGATCATAAAACTCGACGGTCAGACGCCCCTCTTTCATCAACCCCTTCACCCAGGCAGCGATCACCGCCGACGGTGGATCTTCCGCGAACACAGACGCCGCGTTGATGGGCAGGCACAATGCGAATTGCATCAACAGCTTGAAAAATCGATGGCCCATTCGCATTTACGATTCTCGATCCATAATTTCGGTGCCGGCGAACACGCTTCTTCCAGATTCTAATCAATTGTGAGTAGTCGTGTCTTAGAACTTTGGACATGGTTTATTTCGACTTTCGCGGCTTCCAGAGAATCAGATGGACGGAGAGAAGGGTCAGGCAGAGAACGGGCCGATGGAACAGGCTCTGTCACACCACCGGCGTTGTTCAGATTTGCGACCAATCACGACTCGCCATCGAACGTCGACTTCTTCCTTAGCAGATGATGATACGACTGGGCAAACCGGTGCGATTCGTCCCGGACATACTGCAACAGTCGCAAGGCAAACGAATGTTTGCTGAGCAGTCTTGGCTCGGACTGACCTGGTAGAAAAATCTCTTCCTCGCGCTTCGCCAGCGAACAGACGAACGGTGCCGTGACGCCAATACTGTCCAACGCTGCCATCGCGGCCCCGAGTTGTCCCTTGCCGCCATCGATCAACAGGATATCCGGGAAGGCTTCGCCCTCCTGCTGCAACCGGCGAAAGTGGCGGCTGACCACTTCACGCATCGATGCGAAGTCGTCGACGCCTTCCACAGTGCGAATCTTGAATCGCTTGTAGCCATGCTTGAACGGCAAGCCGTCGATAAACTGCACGCAACTGGCGACCGTTTCGCCTCCCTGCAGGTGCGCGATGTCCATTCCCTCGATTCGCCGCGGCAGTTGCGGCAGGTCGAAGACTTTTTTCAGGCCCAGTAGACCGCGGCGAGGATTGATCTGAAAAACTTCGGGCTGGGCATGCTGTTTCAGGTCGCCGCACAGGTTCAGGTTTTCGAGCGCCTTGATCTGGTCGCGGAAGCGGGCCGCCTTCTCGTATTTCCGTTCGCCGGCCGCCACCACCATTTCATCGCGCAGCTCGCGAAACAACCGCTTCTTCTTCCCTTCCAGGAACAACCGCAACTTGCGGATATCACGCCGGTAGTCATCACGGCTGATCCGCAGATTGCACGGAGCCGTGCATTGATGAATGCTTGCCAGCAGGCAGGGACGGAACCAGCGCCACCGTTCTTCCTCCTGCTTGATGTTCAGCGAGCAGGTCCGGAATCGAAAGACCTGCTGCAGGACCGCGATGGCACCTCGCAACTTTTTGGCGTTCGTAAAGGGCCCATACAATTTCGTGCCACGGGGCCGGGGCTTGCGGGTGAATTCAACGCGAGGAAACTCTTCCCGAATGAAGATTTCCAGGTACGGAAACGTCTTGTCGTCCTTCAATTCCTTGTTAAACGGAGGCTGAATGTCCTTGATCAGCCGCGCCTCCAGCAGCAGGGCATCAACTTCGCTGTCGACCGTGATGAAATCGATATCTTTGATCTCGGGGACCAGTGCCGACGTCCGAAAGTCCTCGGCTGCCTGCTTCGTAAAATAACTGGACGCCCGATTCCGCAAATTCACGGCCTTGCCGACATAGATGACCCGGCCCCGGTCATCTTTCATCAGATACACGCCAGGCGACGTCGGAAACGACTTCACCTTTTCACGGGGTTCCAGAGCGGGCTCAGTCATGGGGCAGGAATCATTCTGTCGTGGAAGTTGTCGGCAGCGTCGGACACTTCACTGCGGAATCGGCCGCACGCGTGCCGACGGGGGCTGCACTGATTATAGTCATCCATCCCCAAGGAACACCCCATGCCGATCCTGCGAATTTGTGTCTGCCTGCTGTTTGCCGTCGTGGCGCTTCGCGACAGGGTTCACGCCGGTGAACCGTTTCCACGTGTACTGACCCATTTTGAGCCGGTAGCGGTGAATCCAGTCTTTACCGGGGCCGGTGAGGGACATTGGGATGTCAAGATCCGGGAACGAGGCTGGATCCTGCGCGAGGGCGACCACTGGCGGATGTGGTACACCGGTTACGACGGAACCCGCCCCGGCCAGAAAATGCTGGGATACGCCACTTCGACCGATGGAATGATCTGGAATCGCCATCCAAGAAACCCCCTATGCAAAGAACACTGGATTGAAGATGTCTGCGTGATCCCGCACAACGGGACCCTGTACATGTTTGCCGAGGGGGAACAGGATCGAGCTCAAATGCTCACTTCGCGTGATGGGATCGCGTGGACTCGAGTCGGCCGATTGGATGTCCGTCTGAAAAGTGGCGAGCCGATTCCTGACGGACCCTATGGAACTCCGACGGCCTGGCTCGAAGATGGAGTCTGGAATCTGTTCTACGAACGCGGCGACAAGGGAATCTGGCTGGCCCGCTCGCGCGATTTGAAAGTGTTCACCAATGTTCAGGACGAGCCGGTGATGGTTCCCGGTCCAGACGAATTTGATCACGACTTGATCGCAATGAATCAAGTCATCAAACACGACGATCGCTACTATGCGGTCTTTCACGGGTCCAGGAAACCCGCCGATCCCAGCCAGCCCAGCCTGTGGGCAACAGGTCTGGCCACATCCACGGATCTGATCCACTGGACGAAGTATGCGGGAAACCCGCTGCGACCCATCGGAGAAAACAAGTCGAGTGGGCTGCTGATTCACGACGGCAAACGATTTCGCCTGTACACAATGCACGGGAAGGTGGATGTGCATTTGCCTCCTTCCAAATAACAAGCTCTTCATCGCCGGGGTCAGGCACTACGGACTTGTCCCGCGACATCGATTTTCCTTGGCTGCGGACAGCCAGACTCTTACAATTTGAATTGCCCCGCACAGTACAGACAACCTCGACAGGAGATTTGCGATGTACGCCTTTTATTTGAGCCTGGTATTGATGGGCCAAGTGGAAATCGGTGTGCCGCCTGCTCCGGCGGCGGAGGTTCCCGCCGCGGTGGCCACAGACAGCGCCGAGAGCATGCGGAATTGGCTGCTGGCCCGACTGGTGATCGATTCTGGATTCGATGAACAGAAGTCAAGCGAAGCGCGTCGATTGCTCGACACGATGAACACAGCGCAATTGACGACTCTCGTCACGGCGTACAAGGAGCGGATGGCAAAACCCGCCCCTGCTGCCGCCCCGCAGCTTCCCGTCGCCGATAAGAGTGTTTCAACGGATCCGGTTCAACAGCAGGCGATGGATCAGGCAAAGTTAAACCTGCAGCAAGCGGAAGCCTATCGAGATTACTTGAAGCGCGAATACGATCGCCGGATTCTGCAGGGGCATATGACTCAGAATCTGGTTTACCAGAACATCCTCAATAACCAGATGATGATGTACCGGACCAACGGGCCCTACACCTATGGAGCCTTTGGAATGGGGCCCTACGGGATTGGCGGATTGGGTTACGGCGTCTTGAATTACGGCGGGTTTGGCTATGGTGCCCCGATGTACGGTGGCGGTTTCTACTGAGTTCAGGAAATCTGGAAAGATCAGATCGAGTTCGCCTTGCGGCGGCGGATTCTGCCGAAGTCGTCTGGACACGGATCCGGACATCCATTACATCCCGACCGTCCGACGTCCGGGGGGCCGTGCGACGGCGTTGTTTTGTTGGAATCTGCTCTTTGAGGATTGGCCGCATGCAATCCGCCCTCAAACATCTCGTGTTGGCCGCTGCCGTCGGTTCTGTGGCCGGATGCCAGTCCCCCTACGGGTACCAGTCTCCGTATTACGGAAACGCTCCCGTGGGAACGTATCCGCAGTTCCCCGGCGGCCCGGTCTACAATACGACGCCGGGTCCAACGTATGTGCCGAACGGGCAACCCGGTATGGGGAGTCCAACGCCACTCGGTGCCCCGACGACACAGCCACCGTCAACGTATGACAATGGCTCAGGCGGGATCAAATTCGATAATAACAACGGGGATGCCGCACCGTTCAACTCGACTCCGCCTGCCGGCGGTCGTGGGACTGTGCCCGATCCTCAAGACGATCTCAAGCAGGATCCATCGGCGTCAAAACCCGATCTGACGCCGACGTCCAGTTCCAGCATTCGACGTGACTTCCAGCTTCAACCTCAGTTGGAGCAGGTTCCGGAGCAAGACAGTACGCCAGTCCAACCAGCGAACACCGCTGAAGAGGACGACCCGTTCGCTCCGCCCAGAAAGATTTCCAGCGCCGCAGAAATGCCAACCGGGGCGATCGAGCAGGTCAAGTATGAATCTCCCCCCAAGGAACGAAATCCCTACGGCAGGGACACGACTCACGCCAACCCCGAATGGCTGCGTGGCGTCGTGGACTTTGATCCCCAGGAACGGACCTGGCAGATTGTCTACGCGGCCACGCCGGATCCACGTGACCGAAACGGCGGCAGCCTGACCCTGGGAAACCACCGCGACCTTTCCAGGTGTCGCAATGGTGACATTGTCGTCGTCTTCGGCGGGATCGACGCCAATCAGGTCGATTCCCGGGGAAAGCCGATCTATGCGTTGGACAAGGTCCAACCGCTTGCCAATTGAGCCCTGCGGGATTTCCTGATTCTGCGTACGGTTCAGCGATCATTTCCCGGGATCGGCTGGTTCAGCAGCAACGCTTTCACAAACTTCACCGGTGGCGAACCGAACGAGATCGCACCATCGTGGTAGCGTTTCAGCCTGAAGGAATCTCCCCAGGCCGTCTGGGCCGCGGTGCGCAAGTCACGATGCTCCTGGTAGCCCACGAAATACGTGGACAACTGCGTGGCCGTGACCTGGGCTCGAATCCATTTTCCGGCCGCTTCCCGTTCCTCCTGGAAAGTGTCATGCGTCATCAGGTGCATCGCTTCCTCACGACGCATCCCGTCGACGTGAAACGACTGATCGAGAATCGAATTCGCGACGACGCGCAGGTACCACTTCAAAGTGATCAGTCGCATCAGTGGATCGCGGTCCAGGAATCCCTCTTCAGACATCATTTGCTCGGTGTACACTGCCCATCCTTCGACGAAGACGCCGGACGAGAGCAACGAACGCAGTCGGTTCGGACTGCGGTTGGCGTGTGCCAGTTGCAGGAAGTGGCCCGGCATCGCTTCATGCACGGTCAGGTTATGGATCGACCGCAGATTGTATTCGCGTAAGAACGAGGCACATTGAGCTTCCGTCCAGTCGGCAGGGAGTGGTGCGACCGCATAGAACGTTTTCTGCCCGACCTCCAGGGGGCCCGGGGAATCGCAATAGGCCACCGAAACACCCCTTTGGAATTCCGGCATCACGATGATATCCAGAGGATCCGGCGGGATCGTGACCAGATCGCGACTGCGGACAAAATCGGTGGTCAGCTTGAGCGAGGCTTGAGCGGCCGGAACAACTCCGTCCCGCGCAGGTGCCTGTGCATAGGCCTTTTCCAGGGCGGCCGCGATCACCTGCTGCTGCTGATCGGGCGTCGGGGAATCCGGCAGATTCGCATCTGGCTGCAATCCACGGGCGATGGAGTACATTTCGGTACGGACCCGCTGCAGTTCAAATTCGGCCCGAGCCCGGATATCGGCCCGCGTCAAACTGGTTCCCAGTGTATAGGCCAGCTTTTCATCAAACAACCGGGGGCCCAGGCGGGCATCTCCACCCGCCTTGGGCAGCAATTCCGTCTCCAGCCATTTCTGGTGCTTTTCCACTTCACCGGTCGTGACGGCGATCGCCTTCAGCAACCTGGCTCGTTCCGATTCCGACAGCGATTCCAGATGCGGTTTTACCAGGTTGTCAATAATGCTCAGCACACCGCGATTCTGCTTGATGGCGGTTTCGGCGTGAACAGCAGGAACCCGGGCCGGGTTCAACGTTTCGCGGATTTGCGAATACAGCCGTGGATACTGTTCCATGCGTGCCGTCACGCTGATCAGCCGTTGATCCACGGGAGCGAACTCGCGGGCCATCAGCCCGTAGATCGCTCCCCCCGCCAATTGCGTGTATGCAATCGGATTCCAGGCCCATTCCTGCAGCGTATCGATCGACCACAGATCAGACTTCAGGCTGTGTTCGACCAATTGGTAGTCGACCTGATTTTCGCGAGACAGTTGATTGCGATCGATCCGTTTCAATTCACCCAGGTAACGCTGACAGAAGTCGCGTTGAATCTGCCGGGCCGCGGCACTCACCTCATCCAGCTTGTGATCGAACCGGTGATCACCCAGCGTTGTGGCTCCGCTGGGTGACAATGATGGAGATTCGTCGAGATACGATTCCGCCAACCGTTGGAATGCCTGGTCCATCGATTTCTCCGGTGTGTCGGCAGCTTGTGCGGCGGCCGTGAGTGCCAGGACTGCGACCAGACTTCGAAGATTTCGCATCATGTTCTACTCGGAAAACGGTTGTGGAGGACACCTGCGTCGGCGACTTCGATCTTTTGAATCAGGTGGTGCCGTGGAGAGGCGTACTATGGCCATCGGGCGGTGAGCCCGGCTCCGTTAACGATTGCGAAGCTTCCTGCGACTCAACTTGGCGAGGTTAGGAGACCAGGCCAAGCAACTGAGCCGCAGTGCTGCATCGCATCCGCGCGACAGGTCATCACGGTTTGCGTACGAGGACGTTGACACCCTTCTTGTTGGACAGCACGATGTCCAGCGTGCCGTCCTTGTTGAAATCGATCATTTGAAATTGCGTGCCGACTCCGGTGTCCTTGCCAGCCTCGATTTCGCGTTTGACGAACTTCGGGGGCTGACCGGCCTTGCGGTCAATCTCGATCGAGTACATGACGACCGGATCGCGTCCGCCGGGGTCGTTGCCCTGGTGGGCGAAGTAGCGTTTGCCGGTCACCAGCGTTGGAGTCCCGTTCCCCAGCAGGTCCACCAGAGCCAGGGCATGAGTCTGCGAAAAGGATTCGTCGATCAGGTGATACTTGAACGGCTCGGTTGACTTCGGGCCTGGATTCTCGAACCACCAGATGCCAAACGCATGTGCGGAACTCAGGATGATGTCATTGTCGCCGTCCAGATCCAGGTCAATCGTGTAGATGTTGGATGCGGGTACGGGGGCTCCCTTGTTGTCCTTGGCGAGTGGCAACGGGTGAAATGCCCACAGGCCGTTGGAAATCTTCGCGGGCCCTTCCCACCAACCGTGAGGGATGATCACGTCGAGACGACCGTCGCCGTTGACATCGCCTGTCCCCAGGCCATGGTAGTATTTGAAGGTCCCGTTCTCATTCGGTTCGCCCGCTTCACTGATGGCAGTGAACGCCCATTTTTCGTGGCATTTATCCATCGACGGAAGTGTCAGATAGCCGATCTGCCGCTCGGGCTGAGAGCCCAGGATCAGTTCGGGCTTTCCATCGCCGGTCAGATCTGTAAACAGCACAGTTTCATTGCAGGCACTGTGCCAGATTTCATATTGCTTCCAGTGTCCGGCCTTGTTCTGCGGGTTTTCATACCAGTAAAAGGGATCTCCCGGGTAGCCCACGACGATCAGGTCGTCCCAACCATCGCCATTGATGTCGTGAGTGAAACTGGCAAAGCAGTTGGAATATCCCTTGGTGCCGTCATACGCGTCGGTCGGCTTGCCCGCCTGATTCAGCGGCTGGCGGATCTGGTGCATGGTCCAGTCGGGAGCGGCATACCAGACGTCACCGGCCGCGACGTCCATCTTGCCATCCTTGTTAAAATCCCCCGCGGCCACTCCTTCAGCACGAAAAGTGCCATCCAGTTTGATCCGCTCCCATTTCGGGTCATCCGCCAATGCCAGCAGTGGAGCCAGTACGAACAATCCAGCCAGACAGAACTTCACGATGCGATCTCCTGTTGATGTCGATCCTCAGACGGCAACCGAGAGAATACGATCTGAAGAGCGGGATGACGAGTGTGAAACATCAGAACCTGTCCGAGTTTGGCGGGCAATTCGCTTGCGAACTGTCCCCGCCACCGCCAGACTGACGGGTCGA
This sequence comes from Planctomycetota bacterium, assembly GCA_018242525.1. Lineage (GTDB taxonomy): Bacteria > Planctomycetota > Planctomycetia > Planctomycetales > Planctomycetaceae > Schlesneria. The sequence continues at coordinate 37,286 of JAFEBS010000066.1, forward strand.
AAAGGGCTCACCAGCCGCACCGCTATCTTTGAACCGAGGTTGCTTTTCTTTATGCATATTCGTGACGGCATTCTGGGACCAGAAGTCTGTCTTGTGGCAGGTGCCATCAGCCTGGGAGCCATTGGCTATTCGCTCCGGCGACTGCGGTTGGATCTGGAGGATCGGGCGGTTCCATTGACCGGAATGCTGGCAGCGCTGGTGTTCGCCGGACAAATGGTGAATTTCCCCCTACTGGGCCTGCCCGTTTCCGGACATCTGCTGGGCGGTGTTCTGGCGGCGGTCATGCTGGGCCCCTGGGCCGGCTGCCTGGCCATTGCCATGGTCCTGATCGTCCAGGCACTGCTGTTCAGCGATGGCGGGTTGCTGTCGCTGGGTGCGAACATCTTGAACATGGGGGTAGTTGGTGCCTGGGGTGGCTACGCGGTGTATGCCACGGTCCGTCGATTGCTGGGAAACGGCGCTGCGGCGACGGTGTCGGCGGCGGTAATCTCTGCGTGGTTGTCAGTCCTGGCAGCGGCGACTTTGTTTTGTATCGAGTTTCTCTGTTCTTCACATTCCGCCGGATTCGATTCCCGGGGAGTGTTGAGTCTGATGGTGCTTTACCACGCGTTCATCGGCGTGGGTGAAGCGTTGATCACGGGGGCGGTTTTGGCATTTGTTCTGGCGCGACGCCCGGATCTGATTCCGACTCCGCAGCCCGCGGGGCCCATCAGAACTGTCGGAGGATTCGCCGCCACTGGCCTGGTGGCCGCCCTGGCAATTGCGGCCATCCTGTCACCATTCAAATCGGAATTCCCGGACGGCCTGGACGCGGTATCCGAGCAACTTGGTTTTGCCACGCTGGAAACCGAACGTCCGCCGCTTGTCCTGGAAGACTATGCCGTTCCAGCTCCGGAAGTTGCCTGGTGGCCGGGTTTGTCTGTGTCGGTGGCCGGGATCCTGGGGACGCTGGTCGTCTTCGCCGGTGCGATTGGGCTGGCCGGAGTCACTCGTCGTCACGCGGCCCCGGTGGTTGTAGTGGACGGTGGTCATGGTCGTTAGTGACTCTGGAGCCAGCCCCCAGTCGATCTGTCATGCACTGCCAGCCGGAATCCGTCTGTCGCTGACGATCATCACCATCTTGATCGCGGGGTTGATCCCGCTGGAACACTGGCCAGCGCAGGGGTTGTTGCTGGCACTGGTGTTTGTTGGCCTGAGCCTGGCCGGGGTGACGATGCGGTATCTGTTCCGACGATTGGGGCTGTTTCTGCCCCTGTTGCTGGTTTTTGGCCTTTCTGTTCCCGTGACGCATTCGGATCACGCCGCGTGGAACTGGATGATTTCACTCTGGCTGCGATGCACGGTCTCGTTTATGGCGGGACTGTGGTTGATCCATGTGCTGCCGTTTCGAGAATTGCTGACAACCCTGCGACGCTGGCGCTGTCCACTGGTGCTGGTGGCCATGCTGGGCTTCATGTACCGTTACACGTTCATCCTGTGGGATGAACTGCGCCGACTCCGCAATGCCCGCGCCGCGCGCGATTTTGGGGGTGGTCCCTGGTGGCGAAGCTGGTCGATCAATTCCCAGATGATCGGACTGTTGTTGTTGCGAGCGATGGAACGTGCCGAACGAACGCATCGCGCGATGCTGGCCCGAGGCTGGGATGGCTCGGTCCGATTCCTGGACGGCGATGGTTGAATTGGAAAGTGACGTTTTTCTGAATGGCGACTCCCGAGCAGGCCGCGATTGAACTTCGCCAACTCTCCTTTCGATATCCAAACGGTCGACTGGCGTTGGATTCGATCCAATGCGCCATCGCAGGCAGCGAGCGGCTGGCGATTGTCGGCCCCAGCGGTGCGGGCAAATCCACGCTGCTCATGCATCTGAACGGCTTGTTACCGGCACCGTCTATTTCGGCAGACGATGACGCTCAGGTGTTTGTCCAGGGGCAGGCCGTCACTCGAAAGCGACTGCATGAGGTGCGTCGACAGGTCGGTTTCCTGTTTCAGGATCCCGACGACCAGCTTTTCTGCCCAACGGTCCGCGATGATGTGGCCTTCGGCCCGCTGAACCTGGGGTTGGATCGCGCGGAAGTCATCGCCCGTGTGGAAAGCGGTCTGGCGGCCGTCGGGATGGCCGACTGTTCGGCCCGCAACCCGTCCGAATTGAGCACAGGCGAACGTAAACGCGTCTGCCTGGCGGGAATCCTTGCGTGTCAGCCATCAATCCTGGTCCTCGACGAACCAACCAGCAATCTCGACCCGCGAGCCCGTCGCCAGTTGCTCCAGATCCTGAAGGCATTTTCCGGAACACTGATCGTTGCGACACACGATCTGGACTTCGTGCTGGATCTGTGCAGTCGAGTCCTGGTACTGGAGTCCGGTAAGGTGCAGGCCGACGGAAACACGGAACGAATTCTGTCTGACCCGCTGATCATGGATCGCCACGGCCTGGAAGTCCCGTGGCGGCTTCGCTCACCAGCCCGGCGCGCGAGCGAGGGATAGATAAGTTGGACCCACAATTCCAATTGGAGATGACAAGCGAACGTTCCCGGCGATAGGCTGGCGTTTGTGTGCTTTTGTGGGAGACAGGCGATGAGCATTCTCGCCGGCATCGTTGAAGGCTTTTTAAACAGCTTTCTGCAGTTTGGTTTCGCGTTCAAATCCGACAATCTCGACCACGAGTTCAACGCGAGCGATGAACCGGAGGACTGTAATCCACCCGCCGAAGCCGAAGCTGATGTGAATCACGAAACGAGCCATCCTGAACAGGACTGAGGCTGGTCTTGATTCTGGGCTAGGGAGCCTCCATCAGCTCATATCGAACCAGAAACTGCTTCTGCTTTTCTGGCTGATTGTAGACGACGGTCAATGCGGGTTCGCCAACGGACATTGTCACGGTGGACTGCATTTTCCGTCTCGAGATGCCGGGTACGACCGTTCCGTTGATCGTTACGGCATTGTTCATGTCTCGTTCGCTATACGAGGCCATCAATCGGACTTGTATCTGTCCATCGGGCTGCTCATCGGGAGTGACATTGACTTCAAAGCCAACTTGCCGCATTTCTGTCGTGATCAACCCGACGGCTGCTGGTAATGGAACAGGGAATTCGCTGCCGCTAAAGTAGCGTACCGTTTGGTTTGGCAACAACAGCAACGTTCCGCTTCCCAACACTTTCAACGCGCCTGACTTCTTCAGATCGTCTCGCTGCGCATCAAAATCACGTGCGGATGCGTAGGCGCTGTCAGGGATTGCCGATACGGTCGAGCTTTCTGTGTTGATCTCCAAAAACTCAATCTGCATCAGTTTTTCAGGTTTCGACGGTGTGGATGGTTGGATTGGCTCAGCCTGATCGGGAGCGAGTCTGGCAGGTTCCGCGGACAATTCCGAGTGAGTCACTAACGCGACATTCGCTTTCTGTCCCCTCGCGGCAACAGGCCTGGTGTACAGGTACAGCTTATAGTCGCGGACTGGTTCGCCACGGACGACCACCGGAAAATCTCCGATCAGTTCCGGTTCGCCAAACCCATCCGCAAACTTTTCCGGTAGCGGATGGGCTGCGACAACATACGCGCGGTTCACATCCGTCAGGCTTTCTGGATGCTGAGTAAAATGGCTGGGGCGCGAAATCTGGTCGATCTGTCGACCGTCCAGTGATTGGAAGCGCAGCCAGGCCGTGATCTGGTAGGTCGGTGTAAACACCGGCAACGTCTCGCCCCGTTGACGAATCGTCTCCGCAATCTTTCGAGTGGCGTCATTCAACGCGTACTGACGAGTGACCCGGTCCACGTCCGCCGGAATGAAGGGGAGCGGCGACACGACATGGACCGCCAGCACGAAAACACACGCGGCCGGCAGAACGAACGCTGCGGCAGTGGCCCAACGCCAGGACTTGGATTGCCGAACCGATTCGTACCAGACCGCCGCCAGCGGCCAGAAGGCGACGAACATCACCAGCGCCCAGTTCCCCTGCAGCGGCGCCTGGGTCGCCTTGTACAGGAAAAACGTCATCGGCAACGCGTACAGGCAAGCACATGCCCGCAGCCGGGGATTCTCGCACAGCCGACGGAAGTTCCACACCACCCAGGGATACAGGAAGAACGGCAATGTCCCGAACAACAGCAACTGCACGCCGACGAATTCACCGAACGGCTTCAATCCCGGTCGCGAATCCCCCATGGAATGCCGCCATTGGAATAGTAACGGCACAAAATCGTGCTGGATGTTGTGAATCAGGATCGGTGACGCCACCACGAACGAGACCACACCGTGCAGGATGTACCCGGCGAGCCATTTACGCCACAGTCGCCAGACCAGCAGAAAACTGACGAAGCCTGCGGGAACGGCCAGCGCCATCGTGTATTTCCCCAGCACCCCGCAACCGAGGATCACTCCGCCAAGTGACCAAAGCCACCAGGGTATCGTGCCATCCGCATTGTCAGGGCTCTCCCCGGTGACAGGGGTCAACCGGCGATGAACTTCGACCAGCCACCAGACATAAGCGGCCCAGGCACACAGCAGCGGAGCATCGGGAGTGATCAGCACCGCCCCGAGGGTAAACAAGGGCGTCAACAGGACCCCGGGAAGCAGTGACCGGGGACGGGACAAATGACCAATTACAATGGCGACGAACAGCGTGGCCAGACACGCCGGCACCCGAAACCCGAAAATGCTGTCGCCAAAAATGTTCGTGGAGAGACGAATCAGGTACGCGGTCATGGGGGGATGATCGTAGTAGCTGAACTGCAGCGGGCGCGCCCAACTCCAGTAGTACACCTCGTCATCCGCAGCCGGCAAGACCGCCGCCAGGACCAGGTAGAAGGCCAACAGCCCTGCGATCAGCCACGCTTCCTTGCGACGCCCCGCCTCCATGTCACATGCGCTCCATCGATGTGCTTGAGTCGATTTCATCCCCAACACGTCTGGTGTATTCGATTTCCGGCAGCCAATGCAATTGCATTTGACGCCGAACGACACATTTTGAACCCCCGGCCAGGCTTTTCCGTGGCATCTGCGGGAACATCAGTATTCGTTGGCTTCACCGCCCGCTTCGTCGAATTGCTGGAACTTCTTCTCGCTGACCTGACGAATCCGGCGTTCGGTCACTTCCTGCTGCAGTTTGGCGATGGCGTCGGCGATGGGCATTGCTCCCAGATCGCCGTCAATGCGATCCCGGACGCTGACGGTCCCGTTTTCCTGATCTTTGCCGCCGACGACCAGCATGTACGGAATTAATTCAACCTGGGCATCCCGGACCTTCGCGTTGATCTTGGTCCCTCGCAAATCGGTACCCACGCGGAAACCTGCGGCCCGGAACTTCGCTTCGACCTGTCGGGCGTAGTCCTCGAACTTGTCGCTGATCGACATCACTCGGACCTGTTCGGGAGCCAGCCACAATGGGAATGCCCCGGCAAAATGTTCGATCAACATGCCGGTAAAGCGCTCCATCGAACCGAATGGAGCCCGGTGAATCATCACGGGCCGATGAGTCTGATTGTCAGCACCGACATACTCCAGCTCGAATCGCTCGGGCAGGTTGAAATCGAGCTGCACGGTTCCCAATTGCCATTCGCGACCGATGCAGTCCCGGACCATAAAGTCTGTCTTCGGGCCGTAGAACGCCGCCTCCCCTTCGCATTCGATGAAGGTCATCTGCATGTCCTGCAGCACCTTGCGCAGCGAATTCTGGGCGTTTTCCCAGCCCTCGTCGGACCCGACATATTTTTCTTTGTTCTTGGAGTCGCGACAGGACAATTGTACGCGATAATCATTCAGGCCAACTGCACCCAGGACGAATTTGACCAGTTCGATGGTCTGCTTGAATTCGTCCAGCACCTGGTCCGGAGTGACAAACAGGTGTGCGTCGTCCTGGGTCAGGCCGCGGACTCGCAGCATCCCGTTCAATTCGCCGGATTGCTCGTGGCGATAAACAGTGCCGAATTCTGCCAGCCGGACCGGCAGGTCGCGGTAACTGCGTTGTTGAGCCTTGTAGATCTGGACGTGGTGCGGGCAGTTCATTGGCTTCAGCAGGTAACGCTCCTGCTGCTTTTCCCAGACCCGCAGGAATTCGACCTTCTGCTCTGTTGAACCATTTGACGGGAATTCGGACAGGTCGGCACCAGTCAATTTGGCACTGGCCAGAAGATGCGATTCCTGCACTTCCGACAGGTCGTTCGCCTGCAGTTTCCGAATCCAGAAGTCGACCAGTTGGCCGCCATCGTGGCCAAAAAGAGGTGCAAACTGCGAGTCGCGGTAATACGGAAAATGTCCGCTGGTCTCGTACATTTCGACGCGACCGATGTGCGGGGAATAGACGGGCTGATACCCGCGCGCCAGCAGTTCCTTCTTGATAAAGTCTTCCAGGATTGACCGGATGGTGGCCCCCTTCGGCAGCCATAGGCACAACCCCTGCCCCACTTCGGGACTGATGGTGAACAGGTTCAATTGCTTGCCCAGGACGCGGTGATCGCGGCGCTTGGCCTCGTTGACCTGGTCCAAATAAGCGTCCAGATCCTTCTGTGAGAACCAGGCGGTGCCGTACAGCCGCTGCAACTGTTTGCCACTGGCGTCGCCTTTCCAATACGCTCCAGCGATCGACAGCAGCTTGAACGCCTTGACCCGCTTCGCGTCAGGCACATGGGGCCCGCGGCACAGATCGACGAATTCTCCCTGCCGGTAGAAGCTGACTGTCGGGTGAGTGGCCAGGCCGGTATTGATATGTTCGACTTTTAGTTTTTGCGACATCCCGTCGACCAGTTTCAGGGCTTCGTCCCTGTCGCAGATGAATCGCTCGAACGGCTCGGCCGCATCCACGATTTTCTGCATCTCGGCTTCGATCCGGGGAAAATCATCTTCGCTGATTTTGTGCGAACACGAAATGTCATAGTAAAAGCCGTGGCCAGTGGTGGGGCCAAACGCCAGTTCCACCCCGGGCCACAGGCGCATCACCGCCCGGGCCATGATGTGGGCACAGGAGTGCCGCAGGATTCCCAGCGACTGCCCATCCTTTTCCGTTAGCAACTGCACTGCAATCGGGCGGTCTTCGGTCGCCTCAGCCAGCGGTCGCATCAAATCGACCACCGTCCCGCCAACGACGGCACCGACCGCCGCTGCTGCCAGGCGCGGGCTGATGGCTTGAGCGACATCCAGGGCGGTCGCGTGATCGGGATGTTCAACAATGGAACCGTCCGGGAGACGAATCGAAAGCATGGCTTCAGGCAATCCTCAAACAGACCAAAGTTTCGGCACGCCACTAACTTCGGGGCGAAGCCATCGGTTTATACGGACTGCTGGAACGAGCGTCAACCAGCGGTCCTGGCAGGCGGATTCCAGCCGAGTCCGAACCGATCGCCAATCAGCGATCCGTGGGGACACGGCGTCGGACGCCGCGGTTCGGGTTGGCGACAACGCGAACACGCCGTTCAGCCTGATCGGGCCAGTCCTTCTTACAGACGTCACCAACGGCGCGGGACAGGCAGTTCAAATCGAAAGTTCGGCCGGTTGGAATATTACTTCCAGGCGCGTTGGAAGAATTCCACAAAGTTCTTCCACAGGATTCGCTCCACGTCCGCCGCCGAATAGCCACGTTGTGTCAGCAGTTCGCCCATGCGGCCCAGATCGGCGATGGTATCCAGATCTGACGGGGATTGTTCCTTGCCAAAGCCACCGTCCAGGTCCGAGCCAATCCCGCAATGGTTGGCGTTGCCCGCCAGTTGGCAGATGTGGTCGATGTGATCCACGATGTGCGACATCTGCACGGTGGAAGGATCCGAGACTCCGATCGTCCAACCGGGACGGATCATCCAGTTGTCGAATGCGGCTCCGATGACCGAGCCGCGACTGATCAGTTCCTTGATCTGCTCGTCGGTCAGTTGTCGATCGGCCGGGACGAGGGAACGGCAGTTGTGATGGCTGGCAATACAGGGACCGTGGTAGACCTCCATCGCGTCCCAGAACGATTTGTCGGCCAGATGCGTCACATCCAGCAACATGCCGACGCGTTCCATTTCGCGGAGCATTTCCTTCCCGTCCTCGTTGAATCCCCCCTCGCTGCCGGTGCCGAAGCAGTAGGGTCCCGGACCATAATGCGCTGGTCCCAGCAGACGCAGGCCCGCCTGGTACCAGTCTTCAATCTGCTCCGGGTACAGGATCGGCGTGCTCCCTTCCATGCTCAGGATGTAGCCCAGCGGCGGTTGCCCCATCGGCGGTTCACCCGGCGGCAGCGCCAGCCACTCGGCCAGATGCTGTTCCAGAACGCGTTTGTCCGCAATCTCGCGCAGGACGCCCCGGGCCACCATGGCCTGGTAGTAGGAAAGTTGTCCGCGTGCCATCGCGTAGCACGCTTCGCGGGACTGTGGAAACGTCAGCGGCTTGTCCTTGCGGTGGTGACGCGGCAACAGCGTGGCGATAATCAGGCCGACCCGACCCCGCTGAAGTTCCGGCCACGACACCGTACACGGGCCGGGAATGATCTTGTCGAAGTGCTGTTCAAACTCACGAATCTTCGCGGCGGGAAGCATCAGATCGCGGACCCATTCGGTCGCGTTCCAGGCCATGTCCAGATGAGCATCAAAAACAAACATTGGGGTTTTCCTTGAGTTCGATCAGCAGGGTTTACGAAAGGAGTTTCAGCGGGGAGTCTCGGTGGGAGAAGTCGCGTGACGGTCGGGGCCCAGTGCCGCATGGGTGGCCAGTGCACACCAGCCGACCAGGAAGGCAACGCCTCCGAGCGGCGTGACCATGCCCCACTTCGTAACGCCCGTCAACGTCAGAATGTAGAGACTGCCTGAGAACAGCACGATTCCCAGCGTGAACGAGACGCCGGCAATGGTCAAACACGAAGTCAATCGACGCTGGGCCAGTAATCCCACCACCAGCAGAGCCAGACTGTGGTACATCTGGTATTCGGCGGCGGTTTTGAAGTCGTTCAAGAACTTCTTGGACAATGGGATCGTCTCACCCGCGACAACGCGGGTCAGGCCCGCGTATTTCTCGACAAATACCTTGTCGATGCCGTGGGCAGCAAAGGCCCCCAGGCCGACGGACAGGCCTCCAAAAATCGCGCCAAGCAGCAACCAGCGGGAAGCAGACATCGGATTCTCGCAGTTCAGATTTTCAGGCGGGTCTGGGAGATCAGCGGAAGGATCGGGCGGGCGGTCTTAGCGGGGAAGGTCGTTATCCAACGGCTTTTACGAACATCCGCAACCAGGCAGGATGAGCGGGCCAGGCGGGCGCCGTAATCAGGTTATGATCTCCCTCAAAGTCATGGATCGCGGTGCGAATCTGGTCGCCGGCCCGCTTGCCGGGGCAGACGGCATCGACGGCATATCCCATCACCTGCAGCGCCTGGAATGGAACCATGACTTCGTAGTCTTCGACAAAGTCCCCGGCCAGCAGCAGAATTCGTTTGCTCGACATACGCCATCTTTCGCCGTGATGCTGAACACCGCTTCCGGCGTCCCTGGCAAAATCGCCGACACGCACAGAGTCAGCCCATAATGCTACCGGTCAGCCCGCAGGGTTGCCACTGATGCGAGGCGCTGGCAATTGGAGTTCGTAAACAACGTCAAAACACGTACGGGCCTCATGCTGCCGGCGGGCTGCCATGCACGATGGTCGAGTCCGGAAAGGAGTCGGATGCTTAGTACAACTGCCCTCAAATGGGAAAACACCTTTAAATCAGGTGAGCCGGGTACGGTTTCTGGATTTCTGGGGACGTGCTTAGTACGACTCGCGCGTCTGTAGAAACACGGCCTTCTTTTCGCCCGGCAGCGTGAAGTCGAAGCCGCACCGCTGGAAGAATTCATCCGACGACGTGATCGCCATCACTTCAAACACCCGCTTCTGCCGGGCCAGCTCGACACAGGCCTGCACCAGCGCTTTGCCAACTCCATGTCTCTGACAATCGGAAGAGACAGCCAGGCTGCGAAGTTCCGCCAGTTTGGTGGAATAGATCTCCAAGGCCGCAAACCCCACAATTTGCCCCGCTGATACGGCCAGGAAACCGTGTTCTGTCAAATCTGCCAGTTCGTCGATGGTCCGGGGCAGCAGACGCCCCGCAGCCACAAATGGCTCGATGAACTGGTGGAGCGCGTCCACATCCTGGACGGTCGCGGGACGAACGGCAAATGAAAAAGGGGGTTCAGCAGGCATGGGCGATTTCAGAAATCGGTTTTCAGGACAAACTTGTTCCGCCTGGACGGAGACGGACTTTGCCGAATTCCTCGGACCGGCGTGACTTTCCGTTGCAACGGCGGCATCGTACAAATTGTCTTTCACGAATCCCAGCGCCCACCGGATTGGACTTCCTGCCAGATGAGTTCCCTGATCGAATCACTTTCGGCCTCTCTCCGCGATGACACATTTCTGCGACTGACGCTCAGCCAGCCGATTCCCGCCACGAAGGGAGGGGGCCCCAAGGTCACGATCCGCCCCGTTCTGCTGCGTGATGAGACGAAGTACCAGTGGACGTCACGCACAGGGTCCCAGGAACACCATGAGAATCTGACCGCTGCCGAATTACAGCAGCGCGTCGCCGCGGTTTTCTGTATTACATTTGCCGACGCGCACCTGTTCACCACCGTCGAAGACCTGTCGTTCAAGCAGCATCGCAGCGGGCAGGTTCGATTCAAGAAGTCGAAGCCCACCCTGAAGGCTGCGGCGGATCTCAACCATAATCGCGAAAAGCAATACCTGATCCCGGCCGGTGTCCCGTGTCCGTTCCTGATCGAAATCGGAGTCATGCTCCCCAATGGTCAAGTTCGATCGGCGATGTATCACAAGTTCCGGCAAATCAACCGGTATCTGGAATTCGTCGAAGATCTGCTGCCGAATTTACCGGCCGAGGGAACGTTGAACATCGTCGACTTTGGCTGCGGCAAAAGCTATCTGACGTTTGCCCTGCATCACCTGTTGACCCGCATTCATCGCCGCGACGTTTCAATTGTCGGGTTGGACGTGAAACAGGAGGTCATCGCTGATTGCAGTCGAATCGCCAGGATTCTCGGTAGCGTGGGACTTCACTTCGAAGTCGGTCGGATCGAATCGTTCCAGCCGAGTGAGCATGTCCACCTGGCAGTCTCGTTGCATGCCTGCGATACCGCCACCGATGATGCGATCGCGGGCGCGATCCGCTGGCAGTGCGAAGCGATCCTGGCCGTCCCCTGTTGCCAGCACGAATTGAATGAAACACTCGAGGCCAGGGTCCTGCCCGGAATCACTCAATACGGAATCTTTCGTGAGCGATTCGCGGCGATGGCAACCGACGCCCTGAGAGCCCGATTCCTGGACGCGCACGGATATCGGACTCAAATGCTGGAATTCATCGACATGGAGCACACGCCCAAAAACGTGCTCCTGCGAGCGATCCGGCGCAACTCATCCACAGCAGCTGAGGTCGAAGCCCGCCAACGGGACTATGATCAATTGAAGGCCGATCTGGCGCTCAAAGACTGGCACCTGGAACGGGTCTCGGGTTAGTAGCGGGCACATTTCCGAACGCGAAGGTGTCTGCCCCGGTTCAGACACCATTTTCCGCTCAAGGTAGCCCTGTCGCTCCGAGACAGGGAGCGCGATTGGTAAAAACGCGCTGAATGTAAATCCGTGAGGATTGACTCGCGGGGTCTGTCCGCGATCACGCGTCCTGTCTCGGAGCGACAGGGCTACTTTTGCCGCGGGCTGCTAAACGCTGGTGCCGTTGAACAGGGACTCAATCACATCACCCTTGTTCAGGCGGACTCGCCGACCCAACCGATCCGTGACTTCGACTTCGGCCGGCAGACCCAGCACGTGGTAGACCGTTGCACCGACGTCGTTTGGTGAAAAGCCGCGGGTCGCCGGATAGGCGCCGGTGACATCCGACCGGCCAATGACCTGACCGGGTTGGACTCCGGCACCGGCGAACAGGCCGAAGAAGCAGGGGCCCCAGTGATCGCGGCCCTTGCCAGCGTTGATCTTCGGGGTTCGTCCAAATTCGCCCAGCATCATGACCATCGTGTTTTCAAGTAATCCTCGCGAATCGAAGTCGTCCAGCAATGCGGAAACGCCCTTGTCCAGCGGGGGCAGCAGGCGATTCTTCAGCGTCGGGAAAATGTCACCGTGGTTGTCCCAGTTCTGGACCCGGCCAATGTTGACCTGGACGATGGGGACTCCCGCTTCGATCAATCGACGCGCGATCAACAGCGATTGTCCGTCCGTCGTCCGCCCATATCGATCACGAACTCCATCGGGTTCACGATGCAGTTCAAACGCCTGCGACAACCGACTTGAAGTCAGCATGTTGAAGGCCAGTTGCTGGTCCTTCTGCAGTCTCAAGGATTGGGCCACTTCGTCAAACTGAGCCTGCTGACGGTTGACCTCCTGCAGCAGCATCTGCCGGCGTCCCAGGTGGACGACGTCGATCCCCTGGGCCAATGTCAGCGCATCAACGCGGAAATCCGGCTTGTTGGGATCACCGGTAATCTGCCAGGGATCGGAATTGGGGCCCAGGAACCCGGCATGTTGACCGGGCCATGTGAGCGGCCCTTCTCGCAGAAACGTGGGCAGGTTGACGCCGCTGGGCAGACCATCGTCGCGTTTACGCAGGAAGGCCAGCCCTCCGGAATAACAGGGCCAGTCATCACGCGAGGCCACCTTGTCGAAAAAGCCTCCGGGCTGCTTTTCACCCGTCAGCACATGATGCGTCGACATCAGGTGATTGTTGTCTTCGTGGGAGAGCGTCCGGATGACAGCGTATTTGTGAGCTCGGGCGGCCAGCAGCGGCAGATGTTCACAGATCGAATAACCGGGGATCGATGTGGCAATCGGTTGGAATTCGCCACGGATTTCGGCCGGCGCATCTGGTTTCAAATCGAACGTATCGTGATGACTGGCTGCTCCGGTCAGGAAAACGATCACCAGCGATTTGGCGGACTTCGGTGAACTGGTGGCGACGGGAACCGCTGGTGCCGCGTGAAGACTCCGTCCCAATATGGCAGGCAAGCCGACACCCAGCAGCCCGGAATAACCGGCCTGCAAGACTTCACGGCGGGACAGGCCGACTGGATGAGGATGTGGTCTCACGGGCTCTAATTCCTGGTCGACAAGCTGAACGTCATGGCGCATCATGTGTTACGGCGACAGCGGCCGAATTGTGCCGCTGGGCCGGCGCACTGTAACTCGAAGCCACCATCATACATCAACAGCGACCGAAATGGCACTGGAACTTGAGCATGTTCGACGTGCCGTCGTGGATTGACAGCACACAAGGAAACAGGATCGATCCGATGAAAGGGAATCAGGATCACTTTCCGGTCGACGCCACTGCTTTCATCGATTGCAGCAGTTCGTTCAAATTGAGTTTCACGTAGGGGCGATCTGCCGCTGGGTGTGAATGATCCGCGTTGGCGACATAGAGTACTCCATCGGCCGGGACGAACAGCACGTTGTGCAGATTGGACTGCATGGCCACCGGTCGACACATCAGGCCCTGGGCGGCCGTGGCGTCGATCTTGCCGTGCAGGGACTGGACCCGCCGACGCAGTTCTTCCAGTCGCGTCCCGGCCGACAGTACCACGGCATCCTTGATGCCGTCACCCAGGAGCGGATGTGCCTCACCCGGCTGAACGAACTGAATGGACTCGGGCAGAGCAGCCACGCCAACGGCGCGGTTGGTCTTGCCATCCGCGAAGACGTAATAGTATTCGCAGGTGCGCGGGTTGTTCTTCCACAGGTCGATGACTTCATCCAGGGTGGAACATTCTTCCAGCGCCCGGCGCATCAACGTGGCCATGGGGACGCCGTCCCATTTTCCCTCGCCCCGCCCGCCCATTTCTCCGAGCGAAATTGCCTTGGTGTTCATGCCGCTGACACTGCCGATGAAACCGCCATACCCGACGTTGGCGAAGGATATCTTACCCGCGGGTGCCACGATAAAGGTCGTCGCGGCATCCTGCAGGCCGATCGTGGTCATGTAATCCAGCACCCGGCCGTGATACAGCTTGCCTCCTTCTGTCGCACTGCCAAATACCGCGAACCCCGAACAGTGAAACATCTCGGGAAAGACGTTCACCACTTCCGCCAGCTTGGGATCCAGGTTCAAGCTGAGTGCCAGAGCTCGCGTTTCCCGCTTGTGATCCTCAGGAATGAATTTCATCAGGCGGAAATAGGCGTTTTCCAGGTCATGTCGAAACCAACGCCCCGTCTGGATGGTTTGCGCCGTCCCGAACGAGTACAGCACGGAATCCACACAACGGATCGCTTCGTCGTGCAGCAATTCGCCATGAGCTTTGCCAATCTGTTCGGGTGTCCCTTCCAGCAGGACCACGCGATGACCGTCGATCCACCGCAATTCCCCATGATCGACCCGCCGTCCGTCTTCGGCGGGCGAGGTCAAGACGGGAGCCGGTGCCAGGACTTCGGTCGCCCGGCGGACTCCCCGAGTCAACTGTCGCTCCAATTCGGCACGTTCAATCGTCATCTGTTTGAAACCGGGCCACATGCCGGCTGGCAGCGGTTCGCCAATCGGGATGGATTTCACGACGACCGTGTTGCCGTGCAGATCCAGATCCAGCGGTTGCTGGCGATCCCCCAGCTTGAATGAAACATCCCTGCCCACCATCCACTTTCCGCTGGCGCCGTCGAATCTCGGTTTCACCAGCTGGTTCAGTGCGAGCGAAACGACGTTGGCGTCACTGTTTGTCAGCAGCGCCGAATAAACGGATGCCATGGACGATGGACTGACAATCCGGCCCACGATTCCGAGCGGTGCCAGATGGTCTTGAGGATCGGTCTGGCCGCTGCCGAAGAACACCGTTTTATGGTGTGGCAACGCGAATGCTGTTTCCTCGCGGCGGCGGCGAATACTGACACTGTATTGGGGATGAGTCAGGTCCAGGTCGAAGGCGGAATCATCAAAGCGGACCAGCCTGACTTCGATCGGAACGACCGTTCCTGCGATCTTCGCTTGAATCGAGGCCGTCATTCCGAACGCTTTTTCCTGACCACTGATCAGGTTCAGCAACGGCTTTAATTGCAGTGCCAGGTTGGCGCTGTCGATTTGCTGACCGTGAGCTGCGGTTCGCAGGAAAAGTCCAATGACAGCAATCGCCAGGAATCGAAAGCAGACGCGATGCATGGGATTCACCTTAAAAAAGCAGGATTCGCCAGCAGTACTCGCGAGGACGTCGATCGGTTTCGAATTGGTGGTCAGGCACGAACTGAGATTCAGAATGGCTTGGAAAGGATACGCAGTCCTGCTCTCAAATGCACTGATCACGAAATCGTAAGTCATTACGACTCCATGCCCAATCCTGATACGGCTTGACAGACATCAAAAGTCGGACGATGATCGCAACTCGTTGAAGCGGACAGGGTTCCCATCGCATAAGTCCGGAAGGATTTTTGCAGACTCCTGGCCAGGCTCGTGGTAAGATTTTTCACGAGCCAGCGAAGTTGCGCCGGTGCGTCGAAATCTTTTTCCTGATCCCTGATTCCCAAGGAGACTGTCATGGCGGTTCGATCGTGTCGCAAGGGCTTTACACTGATTGAATTGCTGGTGGTCATTGCCATCATTGCCATGTTGATCGCGCTGCTGTTGCCAGCCGTTCAGAAGGCCCGGGAAGCGGCTCGACGCTCCCAATGCCAGAACAATCTGAAGCAGCTTGGGTTGGCATTGCACAATTACCACGATGTCCACAAAGGCTTTCCGCCGGGACAGATCAATAATCTGGCGACCGCCTTCAGCTCGGACTCCATCGGCCGCTACGCCTCGCCGATTGAAGCGACCACTCAATTGACCGCTCGTGGAATGAACAACCTCGGCTATCAAGGGACCAGTTGGATGGTTCATATTCTGCCGATGATCGATCAGGCAACGTTGTATAACTTCTGGGCCTTCACCGATAACGTAGCCACCAATGGTTTTCTGCCGGTTCAGACGGCGGATTTCCAATTGATCTATCCACCAGTCACTGACCTGCCGCCATTCTATTGCCCCAGCCGCCGAAGCAAGATGGATGCCGACGGCAAATACTCGGCCACGATTCGCGTCAACCAGAACTATATGAAAGGCGGAAATGACTATGCCGCCTGTAGCGGATCCGGGATCACCTTCCACGACGGCGGCGTCGTGGGGGATCGCCAGACTTATGCGCTGCTGCCCGCCCAACTCTTGTCCACCGTGAATACCGTTACGAATCTTTCGGCCTATACGCAGTACCAGCAGAATATCGGGATGTTTGGTGTGAACAGCTATGTCCAGACCCGCGATGTGACCGACGGCACGTCCAACGTCATCATGGTTGCTGAACGCCGGCTGTCCACCCAGATCGCTCCAATTCAACAGCAGAGTTACGATGGCTGGGCCTGGGGTGGTCCGGCAACACTATTCAGTTGCCGGATTGCGCCACACACCGGCCTGTGGTACGACGAAGCCGACAGTATGCACGACCAGAGCCTGCAATGTACATTTGCCGATGGCAGCGTCCGGACCATCAGCTTCAACATCGACCTGAGGACCTGGGTCAATCTGGGGAACATGGCGCAGGGCAGCCCCGTCAATCTTCCCAACTGATTGCAACTTGTCTTGGCAAACAGCAGGTTCGGAAGGATGGTCCTGAGCGGACCGTCCGCCGGACCTGACCAAACGTCTTGCGGACACCAAATCCTCCATCAGCCATTCGATCTGCGTCGGTCCGCGCAGCGAATGCCGTGAGGAAATGCGAAGGCTGAACAGCATGACCATTCGCTTTACCTGTGCTGGTTGCGGTTCGTTGTTGAAGATCAAGGACGATTTGGCGGGGACGGATGCCAAGTGCCCCAAGTGTAAGACCGAATTCGTTGTCCCCGATCCTGAGGATCAGGCCTCGGATGATTCGGTGGAAGTCCTGGCGGCGCCGTCGGCGAAGCGCGCGGGATCAGATGCGGGTGGGAAGTCCGCCAAGTCCGACCGGCCGGCCGAAAAGCCAGCATTGAAGTCCGAACAGCCGTCGCACGCTGCCGAAAAGGTTTCTGCTACCGCCCCGACAGCTCCCTCATCAGATGAATCCCTGTCGAACGAATCCCTGTCAGATGATTCCCTTTCGAATGAATCGCTCGATGAGTTTGATCCGCTTTCCGGGGAACACGAGGTCGCGGAAACGGCTGAGACGCCGAAGGCTGTCGCCAAAGACGACGACGGTCCCTCATTGAAATCAGATTCGTCGGAGCAACCCGTCGACACGATCGAGCACGCATCTATCGACGGGAGTTCTGACGATCTGGACTCAGAGGATTCCGGTGAGGTGCTGGTTATGGCTCCCCGGAAACAAGACCCGTCGACAGAAAAGGCGGAAAAGCCCAAGGTTGCGGAGAAGCCGCCCGCCAGGACCGAAAAATCGGCTGACAAATCCCCGGGAAAATCGGTCTCCAAATCCAAAAAGTCCGGCGGTGACGATTTCGATCCAGCAGACTTTCTGATGGGCGGCGGCGATGGTCCCCGGCGACCTGCCCCCAGTTTTGGAAATCTGTCGGACCCTGATGCCGATCGACCCCGTACTCCTGCAGCGGAAAGTCGGCCGAGTCGCCCATCAACGGGCAAGGCTCCAACACCGGGTGGATCCTCAGATAGCATTAGCGCTTCATCCCATGCCAAGGACATGATGATGAGGGCGATGGAGGAAAGTCGGGCTCATGCTGGCGATCCACATGTTGAGGAAAAGCCCGAGGGCTTCGATTTCGTCGGGCTATTCCGCGAACTGGGCCTGAAAGGGGGAGCCGGGGTGGTGGGGATCATCATCCTGTGTTACGGGATGTACATCATGTTCGATAGTATGATTTCCACCAAGTTGAAGCTCCCCAAGTTGGGATATGTCACAGGAACCGTAACGCTGGATGGCCAACCGTTGCAAGGTGCCACTGTCTATTTTGCTCCCATGGATGCAACCATGGCAGATAGCAAGAAAGATCGCGCCAGAACGTCGTACGGAATCACCGATGCGGAAGGTCACTACAAGATGATCTACATCAATCAGACCCAGGGAGTTGCTGTTGGCAAGTGCCGGGTCTGGCTGGATCTGATCACTCCCGAAGGGCAGAAAATCCCACCAAATTTCACGGAAGGGGTCCTGGTCGTCAAGGAGGTGAAGCCGGGCAGTCAGGAGATCCCGTTCGAGATGAGTTCAAAATAGAAGGGCCGCAGAGTTTTCCAGAGCGGCAAACTTGAACGAACCCACATCGTCCGACTCCCCATGGTCGGAGTGGTGCTGCACATCTACGGGACACGTCGTCCACCAGTGACTTTGCCGGTTTGTCTGAAAACTCCTGCCGATTCGGTCGGCGAGTCCGTGCCATGCGAAGCGATGGCGCGACGCGCGCCGTGTGCAGTCAGTGATTTGGCCCGTTCGGGCCGATATCTCAAGCACGATGGACGAACTCGATATCATCCAACTGCGCCGGAATCCCCAGTGGCGGGCCACGTTGCAGGTCTATTATGACTTGCAGCAGCAAGCCCAGGAACAGACACCGGATGCCAGTGGCTGGATTGCACGCCAAACTGCGGTGCCGGGCATTGACCCCGAGCAGCTCTCTTCCATTCATGGCAAGCTGATTGCCTTTGGAATGTTAAAGTTTGACGTCGGCGGAAGGGATGTCGGGGTCCAGTATCAACTGACCCAGCAGGGGCGTCGTGCGCTGCTGGGAGAATCCGAACCGTCCCAGGAAACGGAACTGGCGGAATCCGCCTGATCATCGACGTTCCAGCACTTCGATGATTTTCTGCAGATTGTTGTCGACCACCACCGGGCTGTTCGCAAACGTTGCGTGTTCAACGCCACGAGTCCCCAGCTTCGCATCGAACAATGCTCGATCGCCGGCATGGTACGCCACGGTGGCGTCCGGGTCCTTCAATTGATGGCCGGTGAGGATACAGACGACACGGTCGCTGGGGGCGATGATTCCTTCGCGGCGCAGCAGGCGGGCTCCGGCGACACTGGCAGCGCTGGCGGGTTCGCAACCGAATCCACCGGCCCCCACCTGTGCCTTCGCATCCAGGATCTCCTGGTCGGTCACCTGGCGAACGACTCCATCACACGTTTCCAGTGCTCGCAGGCACTTCTTCAGATTGACGGGCCGGTTGATTTCAATGGCGCTCGCCAGGGTCGATGCCTTGTGCTGACTGGCGTCCATCTCCGCAAAAAAGGTGTTGATCGTGTCGTCGTCCGACATCCCGCCGTCCCAACGTACGTCCCGTTCCTCGTAAAGTTGATACAGCGTGTTGGCACCGGCAGCATTAATGACGGCCAGACGCGGAATCCGATCGATCAGCCCGAGCGATTTCAGTTCGGCGAATGCTTTACCGAATGCCGACGAATTGCCCAGGTTTCCTCCCGGAACCACGATCCAGTCCGGCACCTGCCAGTTCAGCCCCTCCAGAACTCGATACATGATTGTTTTCTGACCTTCCAGCCGGAACGGGTTCACGCTGTTGCACAGGTAGATTCCACGTTCGCCGGAAACTTCCCGAACCCGTTGCAGGGCATCGTCGAAGTCACCCAGGACCTGCAGCGTCCGGGCGTTGTAGTCCAGGGCTTGCGACAGTTTTCCATAGGCAATCTTGCCACTGCCGACGAAAACCACGACTTTAAAAACCTGGGTCGTGCTGGCATAGATTGCCAGAGATGCACTGGTGTTGCCGGTCGACGCACAGGCCGCCATTTTGGCGCCAACCATGCGGGCATGAGTTGAAGCAGCCGTCATCCCATTGTCTTTGAAACTGCCGGAAGGGTTCAAGCCTTCATATTGCAGATACAGGGCCCCAGGATTCATTCCCACGTAGCCACCGACGGCAATGCTTTGCTGCAGGATCGTCTGGCCTTCGCCAATGGTGACGATGTCTTCGTCGCGGGCAAAAGGCAGCAGATCTCGAAATCGCCACACGCCACTCAAATCGAGCGGATTACGGCGATTGCTCCAGCGGGCCTCGAACTCCCGCATCGACGACGGAACTGGCAGACGGTCCCAGTCATAGTCAATATCCAGCAGACTGCCACAGTCGGGGCAACTGGTCAGGACGTCGCTGACGTCATAAGTGGCGCGGCACAGCGGGGCGATACATCGTTGTAGGGCATGCATGGGATCAGTTGTCTAGATTCGGAGGGATGGTTATCCGCGTTCAGTCAGATTCTCGAAGGTTCGATTCGGGATTCCGGAATAACTTCCCCGCGGTCGGATGGGCTGGGGGGATTGTTGTTGTTCTATGTAATGGGCCGCCCAACTGACGATTCTGCTGATCATGAAAATCGGCACGAACAGATCGGCGTCCAGATCAAGGTAGTGCAGCAACCGGGCCGCAGGCCAGTCAAGACTGGGCAGAATCTGCTGTTCGTCCCAGACAGCCGCTTCAATCGCAATTGCGACCGCTTCGATGTTGTCGCGTCCGGTCTCCTCAGCCACCTTGCGACAGAAGGGGGCCAGTAATTCGGCGCGCGGATCGCTGGTTCGATACACTCGGTGCCAGAAACCCGGAATCCGTTCGTACTGCTCCAGGACCGCCCGGACAATCGTCCGGGCGGCTTCAGGCTGGCCGACCGCTTCCAGGATGTCGATAATCTGTCGTCCGGGTCCGCCATGCCAGGCCCCCTTGATGGCGCACATTCCGGCGATCACCGCGGAATGAAAATCAGCGCGAGTTGATGCCACAACACGTGCCGCGCAGGTGGAGGGAGCAAACTCATGCTCGGCGGTCAGGATCAGCAGAGCGTCGCAGGCGCGTTCGGCGGTGGGCGACGGCTCAGTTCCCGTGAGCAGCCACAGCAGATTCCCGGCATAACTGAGGTCGTTTCGGGATTCCAGGATTGCACTTCCGCGGGCCAGGCGATAACGGGCGGCAACCAGGACAGGCAATTGCGCCAGCAGTCGCTGTACGATGTCCCAGGCGGCGCCGGGGCTGGAGTCATCGTCGTGACATTCGGACAGGGCCAGCAGACTGACCGCAGTCCGCAGGACGTCAATCGCCGCGGCATTCAGTGGAATCCGCTCGATCCAGGCGATCAAATCCGACTCAACAACGGCCGCTTCGGTAAGGATCGCCTGCAGATCCGCCAGTTGCTCGTTGGATGGCAGGTCCCCCCGCACTACCAGAAATGCCACCTCAGGAAAATTCGAATGCTCGACAAGTTCCTCGATGGAATACCCACGATACCGCAGCCCACCATCGATGGATGCGATGGCGGTCTCGTGCATGGGCAGCCCATGGGCTTTAGTGGGGGGTGTCGATTCTGAGGTCATTCGCAAAGCTACCACTGGTTTGAATCAGTCCGTCGTGGCCCGGAGTCGGCTTGCGGGCGAACGCCATTGTAGTCGCTGGGAGGACAACTAAACACCGTTCCGCGACCCTGGCAACCGTCCAATAGAAGAACGAATACGGAACGCATCGACGACTTCCCCGCTCTCATGTCGGCGGATGTCGTAAAATCGCGAATTCTGGAGTTCCAGGCGAATTTCGACCTCGAAGGGAAACCTGACGATTCGGTCCCGCTTGTCTGGACTGGCGGATCAGAGACCGTCGCGACAGAATGCCAATCGGGCAAGTAGGATATGCCGCTGGTTCGTGACACACGGAACAATTGATTTTGTGACCTGGTGCTGACTCATCAAGTCGCACCTCGGTATGAGGAATCGGGGATGCCGAGGCTTTTGCTGGTGGAACGAGACGCGGCGCGCCGGGATGCACTGATGTTCATCCTGGATGAAGCGGGAATCGACACGATCCCGTGCACGAACCACGCAGAAGTACGCAGACAGCTGCAGACCGGCGGCCTCGACCTGCTGGTGCTGGGTGACAGCGATCTGCAGTTGCTGGATGATTTACCACGTCAAGCGGACGCAGCCCTCGCGGTCCCGGTGCTGACCCTGATCGATCCCGTCAATGCCACCGGAATTCTCGGCTGCCTGACTGCCGGTGTTTCCGGAATCGTCTCCAGAATCCGGCCGGCTGGTGAAATCGTCGAGAAGATTCGAGCGATGTTGGCTGGAACCGACAGCGGCGCGTTCAATCCTCATCAGGTCACGATTTCCGGAGACGGCGTTCCACAGGAGCGGATTTATCGGCAGCAGGATCTGGTGGAGGCGCTGGAATCCGCCTGTGATGACATCTCCCGGCTGCAGCAACAATACGAAGAGGAATTGTCGCAGCGGCGCAAGGTCGAAGTGGCGCTGATGGAGTCCGAGGCGTTCTATCAGTCACTGGTCGAAACACTACCGCTGGCAATGTTGCGGAAGGACATGCAAGGCCGGTTCACATTTGCCAATCGGTTGCTGTGCGAAGCGCTGCGGCGGACCCCCGATGAAATCGTCGGTCGTACAGATTACGACTTTTTTCCCAGGGAACTGGCGGAAAAATACCGCAGCGACGACCGACGGGTGATTGAGGCGGAGCGGGACCTGGAAGTGACTGAAGAGTTTCAGACGCCTTCGGGTGAACGTCGCTATACCCACGTGGTCAAGACACCCGTCTACGATGCCACGGGAAACCTGGTCGGCATCCAGGCGATTTTTTCGGACGTCACAGAGAAGAAGAGGACGGAAGCCGACATCCTGAAAGCCAAGGAGGCTGCGGAAGCCGCCAATCGGGCGAAGAGTGATTTCCTGGCCAACATGAGTCATGAAATCCGCACGCCGATGAACGCAATCATTGGCATGACCGAACTGGTCCTGGATACCGAACTCAGCCTGGCCCAGCGCGAGTACCTGGCGATGGTCCGCGAATCGGGCGAATCACTGCTGGCGGTCATCAATGACATCCTCGATTTCTCCAAGATCGAAGCGGGCAAGCTGAGTCTGGAACGAACTCCGTTCAACATCCGCGAGTTGCTTGGCGATACGTTGAAATCACTGTCGCTGCGGGCGCATCGCAAGCGACTGGAACTGGTCTGCCATATTGCTCCGGATGTCCCTTTCGCCGTGGAAGGCGATCCACACCGTCTGCGACAGATGGTGATCAACCTGATTGGGAATGCCATCAAGTTTACCGAGGAGGGCGAGGTTGTTCTGGATGTGGCGATCGAACGGATGGAAGAGTCCGGCCCGATGATGCACTTCCGCGTGGCGGACACCGGCGTAGGGATCCCGCAGGAGAAACTGGACACCATTTTTGAGGCGTTTGAACAGGCGGATACGTCCACGACGCGTCGATATGGAGGGACAGGACTCGGACTGGCGATCGTGTCGCGACTGGTGGATCTGATGGATGGCAACATCTGGGTTGAAAGCGAAGTAGGCCGGGGAAGCGAGTTCCACTTCACGGCCCGCTTTGGTTCTGCCAGCGCGGAACTGTTGCCCAGTGTTTCCGAGATCCATCCTCCGGTCCTCGATGGTCTGCGGGTGCTGGTGGTGGATGACAATGCCACCAGCCGAAGAATTCTCTCCGAAATCCTGTGCAACTGGGGCATGCGGCCGACTGCCCTGCCGTCGGTTGCCGAAGCGGTGACAGAACTGGAACGCTCGTTCTCGTCGGGACGGCCCTACGCCCTGATCCTGACAGACTCCAACATGCCCGGTCAGGATGGATTTGACCTGGCGGCACATATTCAGAAACGTAACGAGTTGTGCGGGTCGCTGATCATGATGTTGACGTCGGCTGACAAATCCGATGATCAATCGCGCTGTCAGGAACTCGGCATCTCCGCCTGTCTCATCAAGCCGGTCAAACAATCTGAGTTGCTGGACGCGATTGTTCAGGCGGTGGGCACCAACACTGCATTGACAGTCCCGGCCAGCGCCGTGCTGGCACCCGCTCGCACGGCCTCCCGTTCAAAATCGATCCTGCTCGCCGAGGACAGCCTGATTAATCAGAAGCTGGCCATTGGACTGCTGGAACGCTGGGGACATCAGGTGACCGTGGCGAACAACGGCAAAGAGGCGGTGGAAAAATCGGGATCGCAACAGTTTGATTTGATCCTGATGGATGTGCAGATGCCCGAACTGGATGGACTGGATGCCACCCGGCAGATCCGGGCTCGGGAAAGTCGCACGGGTGTGCATTTGCCGATCATCGCCATGACGGCGCACGCCATGAAGGGGGACCGCGAATTGTGTCTGGAAGCGGGCATGGACGGCTACCTGATGAAGCCGATTCGCGCCGAACAACTCTTCCGGCAAATTGAAGAGGTCTCTTTGGGGGAAGTGGAAATGTCGATGGCCGACAGCAAGCGTGACGAAATTCCGCCGGAGATGGTGGATTGGCAGGTCGCCGGGCGAGCCGTAAATGGCGACCAGAAACTATTGGGGCACGTGATTGAGGCATTCCTGTCCGAGGGGCCACAATTGCTGGAAACAATGCAGAACTCGTTTGCCGCCGCCGATCAAAAGCGATTTCAGCGAGCGGCTCACACACTGAAAAGTGCGTTACGAACGTTTGGAGTCGCCCGGGCAGATGATGTCGAACGGCTGGAACTGAGCGCGAAAGACAACCTGGCGGGGATCGATGCCGCCCTGGTGACGCAAGTGATTGCTCAGGTTCGGCCGGTCTTTCAGGAAATGGAACGCGGCTTGCAGTTGGCCGCGTCGAATGACACGATTTGATAGCATGGCGGGTCTGGCCCGCAAAACAGGTCTGAAACTCAACCGGGAGGAATGTCATGCCGACAATTCTCGTTGTCGACGACTCCGCAACCGACCGACTCCTCGCGGGTGGTTTACTGACTGAGAACGGCGACTTTGATGTCGAATATGCGGTCGACGGCAGCGATGCTATCATCAAAATTGAGCTGCATGTACCGGATTTGATCGTCACCGACATGGACATGCCCGAATTAAACGGCATGGAACTGGTGGCTGTGATCCGCCGAGCCTACCCCCTCGTTCCCGTCGTTTTAATGACCGCCCGGGGCAGTGAGGAGCTGGCTTTGCAGGCATTGCGTGCTGGCGCGGCCAGTTATGTCCCCAAACGCCAACTTCATACGGAACTTTTGGAGACTGTCCTCCAAGTCTATTCAGCAGCGCGGGAGGATCGGGGACGAATCCGGTTGATGCGTCGGATGACGGAGCAGCAGGTTCAATTCACGATTGAAAACGACCATGAACTGATCGCATCGCTGGTTCAATACCTCAAAGATGGTGCAGCGGGAATGGGTGTTTGTGACGAAGGTGAACGTGTCCGAACGGGTGTAGCCTTGCAGGAGGCTCTGACGAATGCGTGTCTGCATGGAAACCTGGAGGTCAATTCGGCACTGCGCGAAGTCGACCACAAGGAATACTACGATCTGGCACGTGAGCGAATGTCGCTGCCACCGTACTCGCAACGGCGAATTCATGTCACCGCACGGTACAGCCTGGATTCCGCCGAGTTTTGTATACGAGATGAAGGACCGGGGTTCAATCGGTCTGAACTGCCCGATCCGACCGACCCCACCAATATCGAACGTCCCTGCGGACGCGGTTTACTGCTGATGCAGACGTTCATGGACGAAATCAAATACAACGCGACGGGTAATGAAGTCACGATGATCAAGCGTCGCAAAACGTCGACGGTTCGCTCATAAGGGTCCGAATGATGAATTCCGGCAAAGTGTTTCGAGTCTCCACCGTGGATCGTGTGTTGATTGTCGAATTGCTTGGCGTCGTCAGCAGCCTGGCCGACGACAGCATCACGCGCGAACTGGATTCCGTCCGCGAACGATTGCGATCGGGCGAATTCGCGGGAGTCATCGTCGATCTGGGGCAGGTCGCCTATTTTGGATCCAGCATGCTGGAGGCGATCCGGACACTCTGGAATGAATTGAGCCCGCAGAACGGCAAGCTGGTTCTGTGCAACGCTTCCGAAGTTGGCCGGGAAATCCTGCAGATTGCCAAATTCGACCACCTCTGGCCGCTGGTCGAAACTCGCGAAGAAGCCCTGCAACTACTGAAGGCATGATGGCCGGGGACTTCTGGCGGTGATTTCAGAGCCACCGCATCAACCTGCTGCGTGCAGTCCCTAATACGGTTCCACAACCGGCAGGCTCGCCGTCATTTCCGTGGCGTGTGCTGGATCGGCCTGAGGAATTGGTGTGGGAAATGACGCCACTGTGGGATCCGCAATCGTGGTCTGCGCCGCCATTTCCGGCATGACGGTCGGCGACATCGTCATCGCCGTTGGGGCCGCCGACACACCAGCGGCCATCAGACCGGCGTCCCCGTCCACGAAGTTCGGCACAGGATAGGCCGTCATCTGCTCGGCCGAACCATGATTGTGCCGTCGCACCCTTCGTGATCGGCCGGTCGGATCGTTCACGGCCACGGAATCCACCATGGAAACAGCACCATACTGGGCCAACATCGGCTGGCCGCCAACTGGCTGCGCGTTCATCGCCAGCATGGAAACCCCCGCGTCGTTCTGCAGCATGGCGGACCGTCGCAGGCTGCGGCGAGCTCCAGAATCCGTCAGTGTCGCCATGCGTGATTGAACTTCCGGCTGATTCCACTTGGAAATCAGCGATCGCTGATAGTAGGAACTGGCCTGATCGACCTGGCCGGATTCGTGATAAAGTTGCCCCAGTTGTGCCAGTGCGGTCGGGTGATTGGGCTTCACCTGCAGTGCTTGACGCAGGGTCTGTTCCGCGGCGACGCGATTACCTGTTTCACGCTGGAACCAGGCCTGCTCGATGTAGGCCTCGGGGACATACGGCTGAGACTCGCGCCAACCCGTCAACAGGTGTTCCGCCTCCGCGGTTCGCTGCTGCGAGATCAGCATCTGGGACAGAGCGTGGTACGTGGGCTGATGCATCGGATCGACAGAAAGATTGTGTCGGAACACCTGTTCCGCACCGACAGTGTCACCCTGCTTCTGCATTGCCATCGCCAGGTTGTGGCGGTAGTCCGGGTTCCGGGGGGAATTGATGACCGCACGCTGGAAATCTCCCCGCGCCTGCGAGTAGTTCCCCTTCTGGTATTGGCACATCCCCCAGTTGTTATTCATCCAGCCACTGGTACAGCAGCACCCGGAAAGCATTGAAAGCAAGCCCAGGCATCCCATCCAGCGAATGGTCGCGAGAAATCGTCGAGGATTGAGTACAAACTTGCGCATGGTGCCGCAACTCCTGGCTCGTGGATGATCCACAGGGGCGCGACCAGACAGTTGTCTGCGGCCCGTTCGATTTGTGTCTTTTGGATGTGGGGGGGAATTGAGGCGGGAAGATAGTGAACGAGTCCAACTGCCGCAAGACGGGTTTGCCCGAAACCAGTGAGTGCCACGCTCAAAACTTGAGTTTAACCCGGTGCGGGCGGGTCAGAAATCCGAACCGATTCAGGATTCCCGCGGGAATCGGCGAAAGTTGCCGGTTTGCGATCTGACGCAGCTCGCCTTGTTCGACTTTGCTTCTCCAGTTACCCTTGTTGCCAGGTGGAGCGATCCGAAGCGTCAGCAGGGGTGCTTCCCCGACAATACCCCGGCAAATCGGACAATTGGGAATGTGGGATACGGCTGACTCCCAACAGCATGGAATCTCGATGTTCCCGTCAGAATCAAACGATGAGCAGGTAGCAGGTAAGCGCACGCGATAAAACTTCACGGAAAGGCTGGATAACGTTGATGAACAGATTCCTGATCACTGCGGTGATGGTGGCGGTGACAATACAGTCCGGCTGGAGCCAATCGCAGGATCTGATCATCGGGTCCAAGGCTCCCAGGCTGCAGGTGAAGAAGTTCATCAAAGGTGAACCTGTCACAGGCTTCGAGAAGGGAAAGATCTATGTCGTCGAATTGTGGGCCACCTGGTGCGGTCCGTGCCGCGCGACGATTCCGCATCTGACCGAGCTTCAGAAGGAACACAAGGAGGTCACCATCATTGGCGTGGCGGTCCTGGAAGAAGATCCCGATGAAGTCTCGGAATTCGTGGAGAAGATGGGCGAAAAGATGAACTATCGAGTTGCCCTCGACCTGGTCCCCGATGACGATGCCAGCGAAGGAGCGACCGTCAAGAACTGGATGGAAGCGGCCAATCGCAAGGGGATTCCCTGCTCGTTTGTCGTCAACGGTGATGGCCTCGTGGCCTGGATCGGCCATCCGGGCGAGCTGGCGGAACCCCTGGACTTGATCACTCGCGGAAAATGGGATCTGGTCGCAGAAATCCGCAAGGCGAAGGAGGCCAAAAGGTTTGAAGAGTACCTCGTCCAGTTGCGCAAATTGTTTGGCGACGCCGAGGAAAACGGTGACAATCGCGAACTGTTGAAGGTTTTGGATGCCGCCACGAAGGAACTTCCGGACCGGGCTCTGCAGTTTACGATGTTGAAGTTTCAAGTCTTCGCCAGCGACAAGAAGAGCGTTGACCAGGCGCTGACACTGGGCGGACAGTTGCTCGATTCCGAAGAAATTGGCGAAGACCCCGAGGCCCTGAACAACATCGCCTGGATGCTGGTCTCGCCGGATCGCGAAACCAAACCTGACGCCAAGCTGCTGAAGTTCGCCCTGAAGGTTTCACTGAAGGCGGACAACCTGACCAAGAATCAGGATCCATCCATCGCCGACACCCTGGCCAAGGCCTATTTCGACAATGGACTGCTGGAAAAGGCGGTTGCAACCCAGGAGCGTGTCGTCGAATTGCTTCCCGGGACACAGCTTGAAGATGACCCCACCGTGAAGAAACGCCTGCGCCAATATCAACGAGCCCTGGAAGCAGCCAAGTCCGATACTCCAGCGAAGAAATAGCTCGCGCAATTATGCCGATCACGGAACAGGCCCGGCGAGGACTCTCGCCGGGCTTGTTCCGTACCCATCGGAGTCCCGAATGTCGCCGGGTTTAACCCTTTTTGGGGACTGGCCGAGACACCGACAGCACATGATTCACAACGACATTGATGCCGTGAATGCCGCGGACGACATCACTCAGGTCGATGTCCTGCTCATTCGAGTCCAAGATTCCCTCGATGCAGACTGAATCGCGGCTACATTGATGGACACTCAGTCGGCTGAAGTGGAGGGTTGGGTGCGACTGCAGCCGCTGCATGACGGCTCGTTCCACTTCGTGGGGCGGCAGCGGTAATTCAGGAGAAGTCAAAGGCTGGCTCATGGTAATCATCCTTGGAAGGAAACGAACCATCAACGCCCCACTCCTGTCGGGCACCACTTCACTCTAGCCATCCTCTGGAAAATGGCGAGTGGAATCTGTGAATTCCCGAAGTTTTTCAAGATGTGGTGTCCTCACCAGCCCAGCCAGATTGCCAGTGTTCACTGGATTGGCGCCGCGTTTTATTCCAATGTCGCCAGGAAGTTACCGTTTGAGGGGTGGATCTACTTGGGCACTCTTTGAAAAATCGGCGCGAACGACATTCCCCTGGGCGACGCTGCCGTTGCCGATCAAGGTTCCACGAACCACCAGGCGATCTCGCAAGTTAGTCCACGCCGATGAATCCAGTTCGGAAGATTGCTGCCCCGCAGTGAGGACGGCCCGAGCCCCGATGTCGTTTGTGTCCTGACCTGCCAGCGACTTTGCCACGAAGAGCATTTGCCAATCCGCCCCCGTGGCCGCTCGTTTGGTGATCGAGCTTTCCAGGTGAGCTGCGGCTTCCGACCAGCGGTCAGCCGAGGCATACGCCAAACCGAGTTTCCATTCAGCATCGGCGCGCAAAGCATCTGTCAGTTGTTGATTTCCAAGGACGTCGCGCAGAACAGTGCAGGCCTGGTTCGAATAGCCCCGTTCCACGTGAACTTCGGCCAGTTCCAGCTTGGCTTCGATCAAATCCGGTGCCGCCCGGGTCAGTCGGATATAGGTGGCGACAGACGCATCCAGTTCACGCCGCGCGGCTTCCGTTCGGGCCTTGACCAACAGCGCCTCGGTGCTCGTGGGATTCAGTCGTAACGCCTTGTCCGCCATCTGAGCGGCCTCGTCCTTCTGGCCGGCGCGCCATAGCATTTCGGCCAGTCGTTTCGGCAATCGGGGGTCGCGTGAATGCGACTCCACCAACTCGCGATATTCGGAAATCGCATCCTGCTGACGACCGCAATCCCACATCGCGTCGGCCAGATGACGTCGCGTCTCCAGATCGTCGGGGCGTTGCCGAACGGCTTCATTTAATAACAGGTCCGCGCGATCTGGAGCCCCTTCACTCTGGGCGGCCTTGGCTTGCTTGCACAGCGAATCACACGCTTCACGTCGTTCGGTGATCTGCCGCCGCATCGCCGAACACCCGATCAGCGCGATGCATGCCAGGAATGGCAAGGCTCCCATCCGCACGCGAGTTGCAGCGCAACGTCTTCGCTCCTGATGGAATTGACGTGGATTCATCAAACGTGCCAGCAAACTACGACGGAAGAAGGGACTGGAATTTACCATTTCCACCGGGCTTCACCAATACGAGTTGACGCGTCGAACCTTGCCTGAATGTAAGTGACATTCTTTCCATGCTTCCCATCTGCCCCATGCATCCGTCATGAAACTGCGATTGATCCAAGGATACTGATGCGACGTTGGTTCAGGACTCGCACGATCCGATCGCTGGTTTCGAGGCCGGGATTGTGTTATCTCTTTTGCGCTCGTCATCACGCTGCCAGCCAACGGTTTCGGTAGCTTTGTAGTTTTTAACGATTCCGACTTCACAGGGATTCACTGAGCGTGACGGAGTTCACGTTTCCGGACCGTTTGCAGACGATCCGGGCGGTGAGGGAATGGAAAGAGAAACAAGATGCTGGAACTGGTCAATCATCTCCAAGAACTTCTAACAGCCGGTTGGAATGTCCTCGTCACGTTGCTGGGGTTGGTGTTGCCGTGGACACCACTGATTGCCTGGGTAACGTTCTGGCTGCTGGCTGTGAACTGGGTCAAGTTGCGCGGGGTCATTATTCAAGGAGGGTGGATTGCTATCGTCTTCCTGGGTTTGATGATGATCCTGGTCTGGGGGGTGGTGGCCCCACCCGCGGACGGATCGCATCATCTGTTTGGGTTGAATGTCACGAATTTTGTCGGCAAGACGGTCTACGTGACTGCCTTGCTGACGATCATGTTCCTGTGTGGTTCGGTGCAACTGTCTGGAGCGTGCGGAACGCTGGCCCAATTCCCCGAAGATGTTCCGGACGAAGATCACGGTCACGGACATGACGCTCACGGTGAAGACCACGGTCACGGTCACGCGCAGGAAAGCCATGGGCAGACAGTTCCCGCAGGGCACTGAGTGTCCTCGCTGTTTTCCACGGAACTGCGCCGTTCCCCGTGATCAAGGCCAGATCCTGTCCGACATATCGAAGATCTCTCATCGAATGGCTCCATGATGGGACAGCAGGAAGGTTGACCGCTGGATGTTTGCAAAGCACGGCGACTTGATTATCCGAGTCTGGCCCGGTGTGCTCGTGGCGTGGATTGCCGTTTTGATTGCGACCTCCATGCTGGCTCCGCCGCTCGATCAGGTCGTCCAGACCGAGGAATTTGCGTTCCTGCCGACATCGAGCCCCAGTCACATCGCCGAACGACTTTTTAAACAGGCGTTTCCTGCGAAACTGGTGCCCAGCCGCATCGTGATCGTCGTCCGCCGTCCCGATCAGGAGGAGGGTTTGCAGGAACGCGATCTGGAATGGATCGACGACGGAATCGATGATGCCGACCCGGAACAGAAGTTCGAGCTTCGTGAACGACTGTTGCGCATCGCCGAACAGCAGGGCGGACTGGCCGAAGCGACGGAAGCCCCGCCCGGCGAAGAAACTCACCCGGGGAATGACCCCGCAGCGAGAAAAACATCCTCAATCTCGGCGGTTCGCACGTACCGTGACAAAACCATGGGCCGACTGCT
Source organism: Planctomycetota bacterium (assembly GCA_018242525.1). Taxonomy (GTDB): domain Bacteria; phylum Planctomycetota; class Planctomycetia; order Planctomycetales; family Planctomycetaceae; genus Schlesneria. Next base: position 68,973 of record JAFEBS010000066.1, read on the forward strand.
GCGCAGCCGCGATGGGACGAAAGAGGGAAAGGCGACACTGGTCCTGGTGGAACTGACCACGGACTTCCTTGATTCCCACAATCAGATCGTGGTCAAGGCGATCGAGGATTTGTTTGTCGATCCGGAGTTCCGCACGCACATTCCCCCCGGCCTGGACTTGTCCCTGAGTGGAGAAGCCACGGTCGGCCGGGACATGCAGTTGGCCGCCAAAAACAGTGCCAAGGCGACCGAACAACTGACAGTGGTTCTGGTGGTGATCCTGCTGATTGCCATTTATCGCGCCCCGCTGCTGGCCCTGATCCCATTGATGACGGTGTTTGTTTCTGTCAATGTGACGATGAAACTGCTGCAATTGATGGCCGAACGGCACTGGGTCACGCTTTTTACGGGTGTGGAGTCATACGTGACCGTGCTGCTGTACGGTGCCGGGGTCGACTACTGCCTGTTTCTGATCGCCCGGTACAAGGAAGAACTCGATGAAGGCGTCTCCTTCAACGAAGGAGTGACAAACTCGGTCTCAAAGGTTGGTGCGGCCATTGCGGCCAGCGCGGGAACCGTCATCTGCGGAATCGGCATGATGATGTTTGCCGAATTCGGAAAGTTCCGCCAGGCCGGCTTTGCGATTTCATTCGGCCTGATCATCGTCCTCGTCGCCTCGCTGACCTTCACACCAGCCTTGCTGCGTCTGGCGGGTCGCTGGGCGTTCTATCCGCAGATGCGAACTGAACGGGTCACGACGTCCGGAGGATGGCTGCCCACCGCCACGCTCGCTTCGCGTCTGGGGGATATTCGCTGGCTGCAGAACATCTGGGATACGGTGGGGCGTCATCTGATCACCCGCCCCATGACAATCTGGCTGGCCAGCATCGGATTGATGCTGCCATTTGCCATCGTCGGGGTCGTGTTTTATACGCATCTCAGCTACGGCCTGTTGTCGGACTTGCCTGCGGGATCACCCAGCGTGATGGGGACCCGTGCCGTCCAGGAGCACTTCCCCGCCGGGGCGACCGGTCCGATCACCGTTCTGCTGCAGAACGACAAGATCGACTTTTCCGATGACGGGACGCCCGACGCCCCTGGCGGATTGGAGCTGATTCGAAAGCTGACCGAATCGCTGTATGTACGCCGCGACGACCTGCAGTTGGCCGATATCCGGAGTGTTTCACATCCCTATGGCGGACCGGTCGACAAACAGGAAATCACCTTTGAAGAGTTCAGCCAGCACTCCACGGGTGAGGATCTCAAAGCAACGTTTGCGAAGCTTGACGCGGACGCCAACGGCAAATTATCGCGGTACGAGATTCCTGCAGAAGATCTGCCTCACTTCGCGGGCGTGTTTGAGGAATCGCTGGACGACATCATTCAGGATCTGACGACCGTCCGCCGCAAGCGGACGCGGGATCTGATCATCCAGCACTACGTCAGCAATCAGGAATCCGTTGCCAATCACGTGACCCGGATGGAACTGACCGCGACGCTGGACCCCTTTTCACGCGATAGTATGACTCATCTGTCGCACATCCAGCACGAGATCCAGGAACTGCTCAAGAAAAATGGGGCGGAAGGCACCCGCATCCTGATGACCGGTTCCACCGCCAGCATTCGCGACCTGAAGTCGGTGACTGACGGCGATCAGATTCGGATCGACATTCTGGTTGTGACCAGCGTATTCCTGATCCTGGTGGTGCTGCTGCGGCGACCGTCGATCTGCTTTTATCTGATCATCACCGTCCTCTTCAGTTACCTGGTCGCACTGGGAGCCACCTATTCCGCCTACTGGGCCTTTACCGCCGACTTTGCAGGACTGGATTGGAAAGTTCCCATGTTCCTGTTCACGATCCTGATCGCGGTCGGAGAAGACTACAACATCTTCCTGATGACCCGGATCGAAGAAGAGCAGAAGCTGTTTGGTCCCGTCGACGGGGTCATTCATGCGTTGCAGAAGACCGGCCGGATTATCTCCAGTTGCGGTATTATCATGGCCGGGACCTTTTTGTCGCTGGCCGCAGGTTCACTTCGCGGAATGTGTCAACTGGGTTTCGCTCTGGCGTTCGGCGTTCTGCTCGATACGTTTGTCGTCAGACCCATCCTGGTGCCCGCGTACCTGGTGCTCTTGAACAGTGGACGATTCGGGCGGTTCGGAACGTTTCTGGGAGCTCACCCATCGGCGACTGCAACGCCTGCTGCTGCTCGCGAACCGGAGCAGAATCAATAATTCGGAGAGCGTACCAACGCTTAAAAGGTATTCACATCACGTTTTCTGGATGGTTCGTATTTCCATGTCGACCGATCGCCATGTCACTCGTCGTTCCGACCTGATTCAGTCGATCAGACGCACCGGCATTAGTGCCATGCTGATCACGAATCCCAAGAATGTGAGCTATTTGACGGGTTTCACGGGCGACGATTCGTACCTGCTGATCGGCCCTGATCAACTGCAACTGTTTAGTGACAGCCGGTTTCAGACACAACTGCAGGATGAATGCCCCGACATCCCTGCGGAAATCCGAACAGCGCGCCTGTTGATGCCCGATTTCCTGGCTCAATTGTTGCCCAAGTTTTCGTTGAAAGTTCTCGGTATTGAAAGCACTTCGCTGGTTGTCAGTGTCCGTGATCTGCTCGTCGAGAAGCTGAAGCCGGTCGAAGTCGTCTCGCAACCCGGATTGGTGGAAGAACTTCGGACAATCAAGGATGAGGGCGAGATTGCAGAAATCCGGCTGGCGGTGAGGCAGGCCGAGCGTGGTTTTGAGCTGATGAAGTCGATGCTGCTGCTGAACATGACGGAGCGCCAGGCCGCTCACGACCTGGAACACGGGATGCGGCGATTCGGTGCGCTGAAGGCGGCTTTTGAGCCGATTATCGCGGTGGGAGATCGGGCGGCACTTCCGCATTACCGGCCCGGGCTGCGTCGGTTCGACGAATCGGGTTTTGCCCTGGTGGACTGGGGTGCGGTCAGCAGCCGGGGATATCACAGTGACTTGACGAGGATGTTGGTCACAAGTAAGCTCCCGCCGAAACTACACCACGTATACGGAGTTGTGTTGAAAGCTCAGCAGGCCGGGATCGCCGCGATCCGGCCGGGAGCGCGGTGTCAGGACGTGGATGCCGCCGCTCGGACGGTGATCGAGCAAGCCGGATACGGACAGTACTTCGGTCATGGTTTGGGACACGGAATTGGCTTGGACATCCACGAGCTGCCCCGCTTCAGCCCGATCTCGACAGAAGTCCTGAAACCGGGAATGATCATCACTGTTGAGCCGGGGATCTATCTGCCGGGCGTTGGTGGAGTCCGAATCGAAGACGATATCCTGGTGACCAATGACGGCTATGAAGTGCTGTCCTCGGTCCCTCGGGATGCACCGACTTCGGCCGGTTGAGAATCATCAGGTTTTAGTCAGACAAATACGTATCGTCGGGCCTGCGGGCTCAGACCAGTTCGCGATAAGGGATGCGCATGGCAGATCAAGTACCTCCTGGCGACGCGCCGTTCGATCTCGACAAGCTCAAGCAACTCGTCGAGATGATGGAATCGCATGGCCTGACGGATGTTCATTTGCGTCGTGGTGACGAGCAATGGCGGTTGCGGCGCGGTCCCCGCGAGGTGCTGCACGCTGTTCCCCAGCAGTACGCACCGGCACCGATCCAGATGGCCGCGCCGGTGGCACCGGCATCCGCAGCACCAGCAGTGCCGGCAGGGTCCGCCGCGTCGTCAGCCGAAGCTGGATTGATCGATATCAAAAGTCCCACCGTCGGGACTTTCTACGCCGCCCCGTCTCCGGGTGAACCGGCCTTCGTCTCAGTTGGTTCGGTGGTGACTGGCGAGACCATCGTCTGTCTGATCGAAGCGATGAAGGTGTTCAACCAGATCCCGGCGGAAGTGAACGGAACGATCGCCGCGATCCTGGTGAAGAGTGGCGACGCCGTGGAATTCGGCCAGCCGCTGTTCCGCGTAAGGCCCTGATGCTCGTTTGACCCGGTGGCGGCCTCCCATAGCGGCAGGCTGGTGACTTAGCCTCAAATTCACGGATTGTTCCTGAGCATGTTTCAACGCATTCTGGTCGCCAATCGAGGTGAGATTGCCCTCCGCATTCTCCGCGCCTGTCGCGAAATGGGAATTGAAACGGTGGCCGTCTGCAGCGAGGCGGATCGCGGTTCCGATTACCTGAAGCTGGCCAGCGAATCGATCTGCGTCGGGCCGGCCCAGGCCGCCGGCAGCTACCTGTTGATCAAGAACATCATCAGCGCGGCTGAAATTGGCAACGTCCAGGCGATTCACCCCGGCTACGGATTCCTGTCCGAGAACGAACACTTTGCCGAAGTCTGCCGCAGTTGCAAGATCGACTTTATTGGCCCCTCGTCCGAAGCCATGGGGAAACTTGGCGACAAGGTGACGGCGAAGGAAATCGCCAAGGCCGCCAAGGTGAACCTGGTCCCCGGCAGTGACGGGCTGATCGAAAGCGAAGAAGCGGCCCTGGAAATCGCTGCCAGGATCGGATATCCGGTTCTGATCAAGGCGACAGCCGGCGGTGGCGGCAAGGGGATGCGAGTCGCCCGCAACGACATCTCGCTGAAAGCCGGCTTAAAACAGGCCGCAGTTGAAGCCGAGAAAGCGTTCAACAACGCGGGTGTGTATCTGGAAAAGTACATCGAGAACCCCCGTCACGTCGAAGTGCAAATCATCGCCGACCTGCATGGCGAGGTGGTTCATTTGTGGGAACGTGACTGCTCCAGCCAGCGCCGACATCAGAAACTGATCGAAGAGTCCCCGGCCCCGAACCTGCCACAGGCCGTGCGGGAAGATATCTGCAAGGCCGCCGTTCGGTTGATCAAGTCCGCCAGCTATACCAATGCTGGCACGGTCGAATTCATCGTCGACAAGGACAATCAGTTCTACTTCATCGAAGTGAACGCCCGGATCCAGGTCGAACATCCCGTGACTGAGATGGTGACGGGAGTGGACCTGATTCAGCAGCAGATCCGCGTTGCGGCAGGCGAGCCGTTGCCGTGGAAGCAGAAGGGCATCCCGTGCAACGGGCACGCCATCGAAGTCCGCATCAACGCCGAGGACCCGGACAACGATTTCCGCGGATCGCCCGGCCGGATTACAAAGCTGCGCGTCCCCGGTGGCCACGGAGTTCGCTGGGATTCACACGTTCACGAGGGATACGTCGTCGGCCCCTATTACGATTCGATGATTGGCAAGTTGATCGTCCACAAGCCGACCCGCGTGGAAGCGATCGCCTGCATGAAACGCTGCCTGGATGAATTCATTGTGGAAGGGATCAAGACCACGATTCCACTGCTGAAACGCATCCTGAACAATTCGGCCTTCGTCGAAGGCCGGATGGATACAACATTCATCGAACAGCAACTGCTGGCGAAATAAGCGGTCCCGCAGGATCGGTTTCCGCCTGTCATTCTTCGCCCGACAATCCCGTCCCGCCGACTTTGTCCGCAGGATCGTTACACTCGAATTGCAGAGATCAAGCCCATGACACAGCTCTATTCGACCTCACCGAAACGTCAGTTCAAAAAGGTGGCCATCCTGTTTTCCGGGGGGCCGGCCCCCGCTGCCAATGCGGTGATCTCGACCGCCGCCGCCAGCTTCCTGCGTCGCGGCACCGAGGTCGTCGGCGTCCGCCACGGCTATTCTCGTCTGGAAAAGTACGAACCCGGGAATCCGCTGGTTGCCGACGTCGACTATATCATGCTGAATGAAAAGACTTTGAAGCGAACCCGCAACACCGGCGGGATCCTGATGGGGACCGCCCGTGCCAACCCCGGCAAGTCCGTGTCACACCCGTCGCATCTCAGCGACCCCGAACGCACCAAACGGTTGCGAGCGTCGTACGACGCATTGATCTCGATCGGCGTTGAAGCCCTGATTTCCATCGGTGGCGATGACACGCTGAAGACCGCCAACAAGTTCCAGTTGTTCCAGAACTACCTGCCCGAGGATCTGCCGCGGATTCCCGTGGTCCACCTGCCGAAGACGATCGATAACGACTACTTCGGGATCGACTTCACCTTCGGATACTTTACCGCTGTTGACGTGATGGCGACGGAGATCCGCAACCTGCTGGCAGACGCGGAAGCAAACGCCGCATACTTCATCGTTGAAGCGATGGGCCGCAGCGCCGGCTGGTTGGCCTATGGGGCTGCCATCGCGGGTGAAGCAAGCCTGGTCTTGAGTGTCGAGGACATCCCGCCCCAGGAACGCCGGATCGAAAAAACCGTGGTCGACGACGCGGGAGCGTTCATGGGTTATGACGACATCCGCAACCCTGGCGAACGGATCGTCGAACACGAGATCATGGACCATGAACTGTTCGTCAACCGGCTGGTCAATACGATCCTTGTCCGCGAAAACCACGGTCGCGGCTTCGGAGTGATCGTCCTGGCGGAGGGCCTGGCCGAGTTGCTGCCCTCCAAGTACCTGGTCGGCATCAAGCGTGATGATCACGGTCACATCAAGGTGTCGGAAGTCGACCTGTATCGCAAGGTCGCCAAGTGGGTGTCCACCAGTTACCAGCAGATCACGGGGAAGGACAAGAAGTTCACTCCGCTGCAGTTGGGCTACGAAACCCGCTGTGCCCGACCGTTGGCCATCGACGTGATCCTGGGAAGCCAGTTGGGTGTTGGAGCTTACCGGGCTCTGGCCGAACAGGGCCTCAGCGGCGTGATGGTCTCGGTCGAAGGCCAGATGCAGTTGAAGTACGTCCCGTTCGAGCAACTGGTCCGCCAGTCCGATCTGGTCACCGAAGTCCGCCACATCATCCCCGGCAGCGATTTTCATCTGCTGGCGCGATTCCTGGAACACTATCCAGGTCACAAATAGTCAGCGGTCACGGCCCGCGCAAGGTGATTGGATACGACCGCCGGGAGACACTGGAGTTCGAACGGCCAAAGCTCCCGTCCTCGCTGATACCTGGCATCGCCGATCTTCAACTTCGCTCAGCGAATCCTCGGACGCGCCTCGTCCGAACCTGCCTCGATCGATCCCCAACTTCCGCCCCGACCAGCGCGTTTCAGGAATGGTACTGGAGCGTACTTACGTCATGTGGTGTCACCGGCTGTCTCAACGACATCAAAAGGAAAAATGCCCAACCCCTTGCAGGAGCAGGGGATTAGGCGTTGATTGCCACCGGATGTGAATCGGTGGCAATTTGGAGGCGGGGGGGCTTGATTTGCGATGTCATGGATTGCAGAAACTGCCTGAAAAACAAGGGCATTTGCAGACTGGCGTCTAGCCGCCAATCATGAAAATCAACATTTTCGATCCACAAATCAACGTCGGAGCGAGTGGAAAATCAACAGTTCCGGCAGGCTGATCAGCCGGGGTCTTTCAGAATGGACTTCTGTTTCCAAGACCCGATACAACGCAGCTTTCCTCCAGCGAACGACCGATCAGAATCGCCGATTTGTCGGAGTTCTTCTACGGCTGGCGGCATAAGGCGGGGTGCGTACTGCTGATCGTTTCGGTGTTTCTTGTCGTCGCTTGGAAGCGCAGTCAGACCTACGCTGATAGCTTCGTATCACCGGTCTCATCCACCATGTATGTCCGGCGATGTCCACATCACCGTTTTGGCTGGGGATATCTGCAGATTCAAGTTGATTGTCCGCACATGTGAAAACCAAATGGAAGAGTGGTCCTCGGTAGTCACTGTCGGTACACTCCTTTCCAAATACTCCGGATGTTCGACAGATTCTGGCAGCCGTAACCACATCACGGCGCAATTTTTCCCAATTCTCACCAGAACATCAAAGTCCGCTTCAAATCCCTTGAGACAAACTGGCTGCAGGCTGCAACCAGGGAGCTGGAGGATTTCATGACGCCGAGAACGTGTGATCGACACTGGGCCGTCGAGGCCTCCGGTCAAACGGTCACAGGCGCAGGCAGCAATTCACGAATCTGGTTTCTGTTTCGCATCGTTGCCATGGCGCCCAGCGTGATCTGTCTACTGACCACCGTGCAAGCCGATGCGCAATCAAAAGTTTCGCTGCCAGCAGAGATTCGGCATACACTGAAACTGACCCGTCCGGGAGGATATGTTGAACTGCCTCCTGATGCGTTTGGAGATTTGTCAGAGACGACGATCGAAGCTTGGGTAAAGTGGAACAGATTCGATAACCATTTTAAACGTGCTTCGGTCGCAGAGTTTACCCGGGTGTGACTTTCGTGATTCCGGATCGGTATTGTCTCAATTAAACGATGCTTTCCTGATGGACAATCACGACCAGATGATGTTTACCATCTGGTATGGCGTATACCACACCGGCCGGCGCGAGTTGAATTACGCCGGCGCCGGCCACCCGCCGGTACTACTGCTGTCTGGGTCGGATGAAGCTCCCACAGATTGCCAGCAGTTGGAGTCGAACGGGCCGATTTGCGGGATTATTGAAGGAATGCCGTTTACAGCCACAGTCTGCGCCATCGAACCCGGAGCTCGAATTTACGTTTACAGCGATGGCGTCTTCGAGATCCTCAAGACCGACGGGTGCATGTGGGACTTCAAGGAATTCCTGACCCTGATGGCTGCTCCGCTGTCGGAAGGCGAATCGGCGATCGATCGCCTGCATCGGAAGACCCATCAACTTCACGGCAACCAGCCTTTGGACGACGACTTCTCAATTCTTGAATTGCGCTTTCCAACGGAAATACGCCACAGAGACTTGATGGCACGCGAGACTTGATGGAGATTTGCCCAGACTGGGCGGCCCTTCGTCGCCGGCTTGTTCTTGCCCGACACAGATGGCGTCGTTTCATGGCAAACGCAAACAATGTTCGGCAAGTCTCCAAGATGTACTGAATCCCCTTATCAAGCAACGGACGCTTGGCCGAATTCGGGTGACCATTTGGTGCGACGCGAATTGTTCTCAGATAACGCACGAAGTCTTCCGCATGGCTGGCGTGAAAGTTGGAGACGACTTTGATCGGGCGCACGTCCTGTCCATAGCGAATCAGGTGCTCTGTCGCCGTTCGATACCGTCGAATCGTCTGGATGGAAGATCTCAAGACGTGTTCGTGACGAGCCAGCCATTTCTCGCGAGGTTCGGTCAGCGAAATGGGCTCAAATGAAAGGGAACTTGGTGCTCCAATTTCGAGTTGACCATTGATCTGCACCGCCATCTGTCGGGCCACGTCTTTGTCCGGTCCCACACGCGGCCGCCCCTGTTCGTGGTAACACAGATACCAGACGCTCCCACGCAGGTACCCTTGGACGTTGCCAACTCGAAATTGATCTGCACGGGACCCCGATTTCGATCGGGTTGAACTTGTTTCCGCGCGACGCTGCTTCGCCACTTTACAATCTTCCTCAGAGAACCCTCCCTCCACAAAACGCCACAAACAGCGCCACAAATTGGGAGTTCTGAGGAAGACTCAGAAATGCAAAAACCCATGAGCCAACATGGTTATGGCTCATGGGCAGTCAGTCGAGCGGAGAGGGGGGGA
>JAFEBS010000067.1 GCA_018242525.1 Planctomycetota bacterium
CTAATGTCAAAAACGAGCGAAAGTAAACATCCTGGTCCGGCGGCACCGATAACCCTGGGATATCGCCCCCGTGTTCGATGTCCCAGGAAGATTGGTATATCCAAGGCAGACGGTTGTTGCCGAATTGGCCTAGGGGAAAAATCCCGGACTCTCCGAGGTTCTGCGAAGTAATCGCAAAGATCGGTGGCGTCATCAGAGTTGGCATTCGTATTCGAAATGCGAATAATTGCTGCCGTTCGCGCGGAAATTGGAACGCGTTCCATTTGACGGGCTTTTCCAGGCGACTGGGTGAAATCTCAGGAAGTTCGTCAAAGACTGAGGCGAGCGATCTTTCAAATTCCTCTGAATACCATCCCCACTTCACTTTTTTTAGAAGTTGAGCGGAATGATTCAGGACTTCCTGGACACGCTGCGAATAATCGTACTTAGGTTGAATGAACTGACCGTCAGTGTCTTCGCTTTCTGGGACAGCAGGATTAACAGGAGCATTGTTTGGCGGTAGAGGCTTGTCGGCAGCAGGCCCCATCAAGTCGTTGGCGGCCGACAGTACTTCGTCTTCCAGGCTACAAATCACTCGGATGTGAGACGCATTCAGAAAGCCATTCCAAGTGAAATAGTCGACGTGCTGGTACTCCCCTTCTTGCGAAACCTTGGCAGGTCGTCCCCAAAGCAATTTGGGAACTTCGTCTCGATTAAGTGGCTCGTTTAATGCCCGCCGACGAGACAATTCTGCGTTGATTACTTCCAGCGATTTTTGCTGAGAGTAAATGAAGCGATATTCCCAAAGGAGAAACCCGCCTGCGAATACCAGGATGTAAATCATAGGGCGTCTGCTCTTTGACGCCCTATTCGGGTAAGGCTGTGGAGAAGGAATTGACGAGGGAGAGTTAGTGACCATGTCAACGGTTTCCTTCAAGGCGGTGTTGTGGCCAGAAGTCCCAGAGTAGGATGCGATCCGATTGAGGATCGCTGGTGATCAGGAAGTGTCCGTCATGCGAAGTCCAGATTCTCGACATCTGGTCAATCCGATCCTTCAAAGGCCGATCGTTCGGCAACCGGAATTCGGCAATGGATTCTTGATGCTCTACATCAATGATTATGACCTTTGGCCCGCTGGTCGCTACGAGAATCTGGGCATTTGGCAGGAAAGCCAGATTGTCGATTTTGCCAATATGAAAACTTTCGGATTTCCCTTTGCGCGCCAGGTTCCACCGAAATAGATTCTGGCTCTCGTCAGCTGCCACTAACCATTGCATATCTCTCGAAAACGCAAAAACGAATGGTTTCGAATCGCTGATTTGTTCCTCAATAATCAACGAGCGCTTTGATACATCCCAAATCTGAATCCAGGATTGATTCTTGAGGGTAACCGCGTAACGGCCACCAGCTGAAAGCGATTTGGCTTCGGTATCCGCGGAAAACTCCATCCATTGCTCAGGGCTTCTTTTACCCGGTTCAATTCTCCAGATCCCGCTGCAAGTCCCCAGCCAAATCGTGGACGAATCGTCGGAATGCTCCAGAAATGACTTTTGGGGAGGGAGCTCAGTCATCGGTACGTGTGTTTGAAGGATTTGTTTGCCAGACAGGAGATCGGCGACGGTAACAACTCCCGCAGGATCGCAAATGGCAACACGGTGCCCGTCAGGAGTGATCGCGGCTGTGGAATTTGCTGGATCGGACAGATGATTGACCTTGATTGACAGGGGGGCGGATTGCTGATCGTAATTCCAGACGCTTATATTCCCGGGCGAATTCAACACGGCCAATGGCTTGCGTGTTGCGATTGCAAGAACTGGCGAGTAGACGACAGTTTTCACCGGGCCGCGGGCCACCATCGGTGCAAACCTTGTCAGGCTTTGAGTCAAGAATGGGGCTCCTCCCGCCGAAATCAGCCTGTCGCCCGATTGAGAAAAACCAAGATGACTTGTTTGATGACCTGGGATGACTGCACGAGGTGTTCCGGACAAGGCGTCGACTACAGAAATCCAATGGCCATTCGTCATCGCAATCCAGCGACCATCGTGAGTTACGGTCATTGAGCGCATCCCCTGAAGCCCGGATTCAAGCTTGGAAATCTGTTCGCCGTTGGCAACGTTGATGATCGATATCGAATCATCCCGTTCGCGCACGACACCCCGAGACGCATCTCCCAAAAAGGCGAACTGCGAAATTCGCTCCTGTGACGTCGGCAACACCCTAATTGTTTGATCAGCCAAGTTGGCCACGATCAATTGATGATTGTAATTCTGCACGACAAGCAGCTTCCCATCAGGACTGAATTCGATATCGCTGATACTTGTTTCGGGCAGATGAAGTTCCCAATGCATGGACTGAGCAACGTAATCCCAAACGTCGACCTGGCCAATACCGGCCGACAAGAAACATGCTGCGAGCAAGGATCCGCCTGGTTGGAATTCCAAGTCCGTTACATACTTGGTTTCACCAGCAACCTGACCGACCAGTTCGCCTAACCTGGTATCCCAGATCTTGATTGTGGAATTGTCCGGGCTTGAACTCTCTCCCGTTGCCAGGAGCGAATCGTCTGAGTTCAGGGCGACAGCGTTGACTCGACTCAGTTCACGTGCTGGTCCGGAAAGTCGCTTGCCCGTTTCCACATCCCAAAGGAAAACGTCTTTGTCGCCGGTGACTGCGGCAATCAGTTTACCACCTGGTCCAACCTCCAGGTCGATGACGTTTTTGTTGATCCCTTCAAATGGCACGCCGAAACTTGTTGGCGGGACAATGAACAGCTCTTCGTATCGAGCGCGATCAGGAAGTGTTTCCACAACTGGAAAGTTGATCTTATCCAGTGTCTGAATGCGTGTACTTACCGGCAGATAATCAGCCAACTTCAAGAGACCCACAATGGCAATGACAGCAAGACTCGCGACGATGATTTGAACCTGCCGAATTGGGACACGGTGCGACCGTATTCCGCCGACGCGGGTCTTTGCATATGCAGCTTTTAAGCGCGCTTGCAGCAGATCTCGCTGAGAACACAAATGCCTGAGCGAAATCTCGACCTTCGACAGCCGAAGCCGTATTTCGCCCAGTTGCTCGTCCTGATCCGCCAGCGCCCGTTGAAGATCGGCGTCATCCGACTTGATTGCCAGGGCTGACCTTATGGTCGCCAGCACCTGTTCCCCTTCGTACACTACGCAACGCAACTGATTGCGGCGGCGTTCGTATTCCAGCACCGCACCATCCATCTGATGCTGGGTCGACTGAAGTTGAGCAACCCACTCTGGCGTTCGTGCTAGGATACAATCGCTCCACCAGTTCTGAAGACGACTAAGCCACGTCGATGGTGGGTCGGTAATCGGCGCTTCCGCCAGCCACACATCATCGGCGAACAACGGTGCGCGGACGATTCGAGAGGATACTGTTGGATCAGATGCCGGCTCAGGCTTCATGAACGCTTGCTTGTCGGCAGCCAGCTCCACATCCGCTGCTGAAGGTAACGGCGCGCCCGAACGGAACGCTTGCAAGTCGGCGAGTACTTCATCGGCACTGGCGTGTCGCTGTCCGCGCGATTTGGCCATGAGCTTGGCGATGACGGCGGCCAGGGAACGCGGGATATCCTCGTCCAAAGGCGGTACGACTTCGTACACGTGCTGATATATGACCGCTGTCGGACTTTCGCCCGCGAATGGCAGTCGCCCGCTCAGCATCTGATAGGCCAGTACACCGAGCGAATACAAATCAGAACGGTGATCGACCCACTGGCCGCGTCCCTGCTCGGGAGCAATGTAATCCACACTTCCCATAATCACGCCGGTCGCTGTTTGTCCTTCCATCGCGGACAGGGACTTGACCAGGCCGAAATCGGCCAGCAGCGCCCGCTGGTGCAAGCGATCCAGCAGAATGTTTCCGGGTTTGATATCCCGATGTATCAGACCTTGCCGGTGGGCTGCTGCCAGGCCCGCCAAGACCTGTTCCAAAACCTGCAAGGTCTCGGTCACATTCAGCTTTCCGCGACGGGCCAAGATGGCTGCCAGAGATTCGCCATCCACGTACTGCATTGCGAAAAAGTGGTGCCCAGAGTCCTCGCCAATGAAGTGGATCTGGATGACATTAGGATGAACGACGCGAGCTGCCGCCGCGGCTTCTGCAGAGAAGCGATGAACAAACTCAGGCTCTTTCGATAATTCTGCCGGCAGCACCTTCAACGCAACCGTCCGGTCCAGTGCTCGCTCGTAACCCCGATAGACATCGCCCATTCCCCCATGGCCGATCCGGTCGATGACCTCGTAATGACCCAGTCGAGTGAAGGGAAGACCGGCTCCATCTCGGTCTGTGCGAGTGGTCTGCACCTTCAGGACGGATCTCGGCCCAACGGACAGTATCTCTGCGACGTTTGGATCAGTGTCGGCACCCACTACGACGTCTGAGTCCGATTGTGTTGATTCGAATCTCATGAACAGTTCTACGAAGCCCTGCGCACTGGCCGGGCGACGATGCCCATTGCAGCCCAAGCATTGATCGATCAAAGATTGCCACTCGGGAGATACGCGGCCTTTCACTTTGGGGCTGCGCAAATAGGCTTCGGCAGAATCGCCAGAAATCAGGCGACACAGCAGCTTTCCAAGTTGTTGCAGATCGATTTCGCGCGGGTTCAAGATCAATTGTCTGGCCCCCAGCGCAGCTTTTGCGGACAAGATGTCCGTCGGCAGTTCAATAGGAAGCAGCGAAACAAGTTCCACCGGCAACCAGGTTCGATGCTCGCGCTTATACTGGCGGACACTGGGCAGATCGAATGCAGTTGGTTGGCCTGATTCATCCAGCGAGATTCCATCTGCAATCAGGTTCCCATGGAACAAACCAGCCGCGTGAAGCTCGGCCACGATTTGAGCCAGCCGGCGCATGAACGCCACCGACCTGGCAGGTCCCAGATCAACTAGGGAGTCCAGCGTGGCTGAAGTCCTTGATTTTGAGGAACCGTCATTCATGTTCCCGCCATTCCGGCAATCCTACAATCATCAAGGTAGTAAGTTGACACGTGATGTGCTATTTGCCTTGTCGTCTTTTCAATGCTTCCAGTGCAGCGTCTAAGTCGTCACTACTGTCTCCGGATCCATCCAGTTCCGTTTCTGCGAGAGCTGTCTTCCCTCGCAGTTCCGCCAAGGCATCCGCTTCTGCTTCCGCTCGTTCAACTTTTTCCCTCATTCGTTCGAATTTGGCAAACGCATCGTTAGCCCCGGATGCATCCAAGGTACTGGGAGCCGAGTTTATTCTTTTCTTGAAATCTGCGGCGCGCTTTCGTGCCGACAATGTTGCAAGGTTACGCTTAGCCTCAGCCATTTTCGCTTGCATGCCATCCAATTGGCACTTCAGAGTGCGGCTGGCGTCTTGAGCCGTCGTTAGCTGATCACGAAGTGCCGTCACAAGTTTCTCGTGCTCCTGTTTTCGCCTCAAAGCCCTTCTGGCCAAGCCATCGTCGCCATCGTCGACGGCCGTTTCAGCTTTTCGACGCCAGTCCAAAGCCTGTTGCTCGTTGGTCGACAATTCTTTGGCCATCAACTTCTCATTAGCTAGAACCTTGGCAGTTTCGCGGGTGGCCTCGGCGATCGATTGTTCCATCTCGCGAATTGCCTGCTTTAGCATCATCTCGGGTTCTTCCAGACCTTCCGTCATCTCATTCAAGTTTGCCGAGATGATGTCACCGATTCTCTGAAAAAGTCCCATGGGCCGCTTCCTTTCGATTTCTTGACGAGGCATCGTCAATTGAGATTAGAATCATTACAAACGAAAGACATCATGCGTAACGGGCACGATTCATGCTGATTTGTGTCGGCAATATCAGAACGCAGAAAACTCCGCAGAAAAAACCGAGCATGTGTCCCAAATTAGTCCAGTTCCATCCGTGTGACAAAAGCCCCCACAATTCCAATAACGGGACCAGGACCAGGCACCACCAGGCTCGGAGTTCAAACGTGTCCCAGCGAATGAACCAGTACATCCACTGAGTTGGGGTATTGATGATTCCGATCGGGATCGTCACTGGAAACAGAGCGAAATAGAAGACTTCAACGAATGCGAGAGGCAACAACATCAATGTCATGGCAATGACAGCGAAAACTGCTCCCGATGCTCCGATCAACGGCCCCGGCAAAAACAGCCAGGCGAACAGACCCAGCGCAATCGCACTTCCTAGATACGTCGCCAAATACCATTTATTTCCAATACGGCGGTTGAGTGCGGACCCAAACACCAGTAGCGTCAGCAAATTGAACGCCAAGTGGCCGATGTCCGTGTGGCCGAACGCATAGGTCAGGATTCCGATTGGATTGGCGCCTCGACTGATGTACGGGTGCCATCCAAAGCAAAAAACCAATACATTCACAGCCACCAGCAGGCTGTTGGCGAAGGGGATTACCTGGAATTGGCGACCATCATGCAGTTTGATGGAGAGAGGAAAAAACATCTCCGCTCCAATCGTTAGGAAAAAGAACAGGGCTTCGTGCGGTCTTGCCACTATTAATGTAGTGATGACCGACGTTTCGTAAAAAAACCTATGGATTCTGAAAAAGTCCTCCGAAATCTGTCCCTTGACGGAATTGCCCCGCATTTGCAATTGTCGTACTGTCCGATGACTCATCCGAGCTTTCGCAGCTCATGACGAGATTCGAAATGGGACGAATCGCATGACCTTTCCAATGACTCGTCACACGCTGATTCATCGCCTGTCGCAGGGTGGTAACAGCGAAGATTGGCAAAGTTTTCTACGCGACTACTGGGGAGCCGTTTGCCGGTT
The DNA here is from genome assembly GCA_018242525.1 of Planctomycetota bacterium. Taxonomy (GTDB): domain Bacteria; phylum Planctomycetota; class Planctomycetia; order Planctomycetales; family Planctomycetaceae; genus Schlesneria. The sequence goes on from JAFEBS010000067.1 coordinate 6,755, forward strand.
TGCCCGGAATACCGGCCATCTTTCTGTCGATGACGCCGAAGATGTGGCGTCGGAAGTGTTCGAAGCAATCCTGCGGGCTCACTTGCTCCAACGCTGGTCGGATTCTCGAACTGCGAAACTGCGCACCTTGATCTGCTCAGTTGTCAGAAACGTCCTTGCCAATCGGACAAGGACGGATTCTGGGCGCGACCGAATCATTAAAGACCATTCCGGTCAACTGGATCGCTACCAGTCCGTAGGACATATGGACTCCGAGAATGGCCGAGAGCACATCGATGCATTTGGTGTCGCGTGGGCGGAAAGCTTGGTAAAGGCGGCAGCCGATGACCTGCTTCAGGAGTACAACATGTCCGATCGCGGTGATTATTTCCGTATCCTCTACGGAAAGCTCTGTGAAGATCTCTCCGCAGCCGAAATTGCCAGGGCACTACAGATCCCTGTGACTTCCGTCGACAATTACTATCGGCACGCCCGAAACAGACTGGGTAAGCGGCTCGAACATCTGGTCCGATCACATGTCGATCGCTATTGTTATTCTGAAGATGTTCGCGAAGAATTCGCCACCGAATGGAATAACTTAAAAATGATCCTGCAACAAATTGGTGGGCTGGAGAGTACGATACGTAAAGTCTATACGGTCAACGAATGGGCTTAGGCACAATGACGACAAAGTGAGCGCCCTGTGCAAAAATGAGATCGGACGTTTGTGGTCGGATGCCGGTCTCGGATTAGCGATTCGTTGACCCCAGGCCGAAGGCAAAAAGGCGGCATTTCGGGGTGTTCGGCCGAGCCAGGCGAAGCAATCGGCGCAAAGGATGCGCCGACGCCCATATGGCGTTGCGTTCGAAGGGGAATTCGTCAGGCGGCCTTGCGTTCGTAGTGCTTCAACAGCCCGCCCAATCGCTGCCGACACTTGATGTCTGAGATCCTCAGGACATTCGATGGCGCCGTACCGATCCACTTGGGCTTCTTCTTCGAGGTTCGCACCGGTGCCGGAAGGAGCGGCGCATTCTCGTTGGCCTGGTGCGGCCGCTCCTCGTGGTAGTGCACGACCATCTCTGACACCAGGTGGTTCATGTGTTTCTCGCCGAAGACCATGAAGTAGTCCAGGCACTCCTGCTGCAGCGTCTGGATGAATCGCTCCACGAAGGCGTTTGTGTTCGGTGAGCGGTATGCTCCTTTCTGCACCTTTACATCGGCGGCTTTGAGGGCTTCATCGAAAGATGCCGCGAATTTCGTGTCCCGGTCGTGTATCACGATCGTCGCCCCAAGTTCATGCCAGTTGTGTCGAAGCGCCGTCCACATTCTGTGCGATCGCTTTGCCGCGTCGGCACTCGCTTTGGATTCTCATTGCTGTTAAATTCTCATCTGCACTTTTTCGGAGAGCGTTGATTCACACCAGCCTCCGAACCAGACGGGAATTTGCAAATCACTGTAAATCAACGACTTCCGGCAGGGAAACCAAAGAGAATGGTTCGTAAAGGGTTGTGCACGGGGAGCCTTTTGGCTTATCCGCGAACGCAGAGACCCATCAGTTAACGCCCGGAACCCGAATTTCGGGTTCCGGGCGTTTGGCGTAATTAGCATTGTCACAAAAGGATTTGCGACGACGAACGCCGGGGTGGACCTCTCGAACTCTCGGTCCTGTTGAACTGAGACGCCGAGAGCCCGAGTTGATCCGAGCATTTCCGATGATGATGCCTTCTGACCATTCCGACACGTCTGACGAGGCCCTCGCGGTCCAGTTGGAGTGTCTGCGTCAGATGACTCCCCACGAGCGATTGCGCCGGGCATGCGCCTGGTCGGGTCAGGTGCGACGTATGGCGTTTGACGCGATTCGCAGGCGTCATCCGGAATACTCGGAAGACGATGTCCGGCTACGGTTCATCGAACTCACCTACGGCAAGGCACTGGCGGACGAAGTTCGTGATTGGCAAAGGGAGTCAGGCCGTGAGTGACTACGACGATCTTGTCGCGGCACTTTCGCCCGTTTCCGCCGCCCTCACCAGATTTGGCATTCGTCACTACGTCTGCTGCAGCGTGGCCAGTTCGTTTCACGGGGCTTCCCGATCCACGATGGATGTGAATCTTGTCGCGGACATGACCGACTCGGTTGTATCAGAGTTTCTGCGGTGCTTCGACAAAGACTTTTATGTCAGCGAGGTCGCCGTCCGGGAAGCAATTCGGCGGAAGTCGTGCTTCAACCTGATTCATCTTCCCACGTCCTTCAAGGTCGATGTGTTCATCAGCCGCCAAAGGCCGTTTGACATGACCGCGATGAATCGTGCCACGATGGAGAATCTTGGTGACAGTCATGTGCTGGAGATTCATATCGCAACCCCCGAGGACTCCATCATCAGCAAGCTGGAGTGGTATCGGAAGACCAACGAGACGTCAGAACGTCAATGGGATGACGTGACGCGTCTAATGAAACTGCTCGGCGATGCCGCTGACGTTGACTATTTACGCACATCCGCTGAATCCGTTGGTGTTCAGGATCTGCTGGACAGGCTGCTCTCCGCGCTCTGAGGAAGTCGATCTCTACACTCGCGCCGCCCAGAACCGCTTCATCGACTGCCCCGTCCGGTTCCAGGCCAACCGCCCGAAGAACCTCTTCCCCAGCGAATGGCACCGCGAACACCAGATCGTTTACGTGAAGGCCGATGCGCTGAAAGTGGCGGGTCGCGTTCCGGGCGGCGTGGCGATTTGAGTCTTGTCCGCATTGTTTCCAAGCGTTTCTGGAAAAAACGGCCAACATTTCAAATTTCCGCGAACATTCGACAGCGTTCTCGCATCTATAGGGTAACAGCGATGGCGTTCATCGTTGCTGTCGAGTTTCAGGAAGAACGAACAGGTCTTGCGGATCATGATGCTTTCACGGCTGATGTCCGATTGCAGTCAGCGCGATACGAGAGAGTTCGCCGCCGGTTGGTCAAATACCGGGGCGAATCTGCTCGCAGCGCAACCCGTGCGTCCCGATTTCCAGCGACCATTTGCTGGCAATTCGAGGAGTACAGGTTTGCGTAGCGGACTGTGTTCGCTCGAATGCGGTCCGTATCCCCTGCGCACGTGACATCGGCCTCAGGCCTTCCGCAAGCTTTCCAAAGCCCGGTGTCACGCAAAGGACTCCGGGCTTTTTCGTTGCGCTGCACGCGAACAACGAGTACAGCTGGGCTGGTAGCTGAGACGGTTTAGCGCCTGGCTGAAGACCAGGAGAGAAGGATTCGAGCGCCTTCCAGCCCACCTCCAAAACAATCCGGTTCGCCGGAACACAGAGAAGGTACGTCCACACAGACACGGTCCGTTCGACTTCTGGTGAGGTTGCCAGTCTTTCAAGCTGGCCAGGTTGGGTTCGAATCCCACACGGGTCAATCGATGACGGCAGAGCATAGCGAAGCCTGGTATCGCGCCTGGCTGGGGGCCAGGAGATCGTTGGTTCAAATCCAACCGTTCTGACTGAGAAACGGGATGAAAGGGAGCGGCACCTCACGTGGCCTGGGACCACGGAATCGTCGTTTCGAGCCGGCGCTGCCGGTTCGAGTTCGGCCATCCCGACTGCGCTTGGTGGTGTAACGGAAGCACATCGTTCTGATACGGCGGGAGAGCCGGTTCAACTCCGTTCCGAGCGATTGAAGGAGATCATCATGGAACTCGACCTGACAGACAAACGTCGCCACGTCCTCACACGGGGTCGTGGTGTAACGGCAGCACAGCAGACTTTTAATCTGCCCGGCGGGGGTTCGAATCCCTCCGGCCCCATTGCGAACCACACGGGATCAAGGTGTTAGCGGCAGCACACTCGGTTCTTACCCGAGCAGGTGACGGTTCAAGTCCGTCTGGTCCCATTCGAATGACACGCACTGGTCGTTTAGCGGCCAAGACACCGCACCCGTAATGCGGCAACGTGGGTTCGAGTCCCACCCGGTGCCTTTTCATTCGCGATCACGAAGTGTGCGCGAATGGATGCCCGTCGCGCGTTGAGCGCGATGGAAAGGCTCTTTGACAATTCGACCAGGACTAACTGCACCTATGACGTAGCGGCAGCGTACCGTCTCACCAGGGCGGATGTGTGGGTTCGAGTCCCACGGCTTCCGCCTCGAACAGAAACATGTGCCCTTGGCCGATCGGCAGAGGTGTCAGCCTTCCAAGCTGAACAGGCGGGTTCGACTCCCGCAGGGCACTCTCGAATGGGTCGGTAGCTCAGCGGCAGACCGCCGCAGGCGGATAGAAAGCCACTGCGTGGCGGTGTTTGTTAAGCACCCGCGCGTGGGTTCGAGTCCCACCCGTCCCTCTTCCCATTGCGGGGTAGTTTCTGCTGGTAGAAATTCGTGGCTTTGAACCACGAGTCCGCAGGTTCGATTCCTGCCCCCGCAGTTCGCGAACTTTGCCATGAGAGTTGTGTCCTTCGACGGACATCCATTGCGGGATTGTCGCTGCTGGTAGCGATGCTGGGCTCTGAACCCGGAGGGACCAAGCCAAGGGCTCGGTGCCCGGTTCGATTCCAACTCCCGCAACTTGACCACGGAAGTCATCCGGCCGGATGAGGAACCTGTCTTGAAAACAGGCGGCGGGTGCAGCCCGCTTGTGGGTTCGAGTCCCACGGCTTCCGCTTGGCGACGACAGGCAACTCGGGCTCATGGTCCAACAGGAAGACATCGGTCCTGCAAACCGAGCCCTGTCAGGAGGAAACGAAACACAGGGGGTGCGATTCCCGATGAGTCCACTTTCAAAATGATCCCGTGGTCCAACGACACGACACCAGCCCGACATGCTGGCGGACCAAGCCACTCTGATTGAAGCAGCGTGGCTCGGTGCCCGGTTCAACTCCATCCGGGATCATTCGATAACGACGGTCTGTAGGTGTTCCGGGAGCACACTGCTTTGGTAAGCCTCGGTGGTGAAATGGAGATCACGTCCCGCTTCTAACGGGATGTTCTGGGTTCGAGTCCTGGTCGAGGCATTGAAGAATCAACGGAAGGGCCACCCGAATGGCGACGGGAACCGGTTGGAAGCCGGTCGAGCATGTTGAGTGCCTTGCGGGTTCAACTCCCGCTCCTTCCGCTCTCGGATGGTGAAACGGAGATCACGCCTCGGTCCTAACGAGGCCCTGTTCGATCTTGGGGCAGGGGAATGCATGGTGTTCGTGATGTAGTGGTTTCTGCATGTCGGAGTATGACCGAGTTCCCACGAACGCGGTCACGTTCGGCCGGCGGATTGCATTGGACTCTCCGAAGGTCCAGGCCCCTGGTTCGATTCCAGGTCGGGATACTGGTTCATGCCCTGCGGGTGTGGAGGACGCATGACTGCCTTCGAAGCAGTCGGGCGAGGTTCGATTCCTCGGTGGGGTGTTTTCCTAAATGTCCTTGGAGTGTGGTGGACGCACGCGACTCTGCGAAGGTCGTAGACCAGGTTCGACTCCTGGCAGGGACACTGATTTGATGACGCTGAAGTCACACGGCGTGGCGACGGCCTGCAAAGCCGCATCCAGTGGGTTCGACTCCCCCCGGCGCCAAGGTAAAGATGCGTCTGACCGATTGTCGCGATCTCTTTGCCGCTTCGGCATTCTCTCTCCTTGGCCAGAACTCTAGAGCTCTCCGTTCGAGAGTGCCTGGCTCCAGAGGGGAACGCGATTCCCGGTTGCACGCTCGGGGGATCGTCACGTACGATTCGCACATACGAACTGACACTCGCGATAATGGAAGTTGATCCATGAATGCTGTTCATCCGGCCTATCGGATGCTTGTGGCTGCCATCGCCGTCTCGCTCATGCTGTACGGCTCGATTCGGCAGGGGGTTGCCGATGAGGCATCACCGGCATCGGCGAGCGTGAAACTGGAAACGCTGCTCCGGGATGCCAGAAACGAATCTTCCAAGGTTCGCGCCGAGGCGATTAATAAGTTGGCGGCGGAAGGGAGCGAACGTGCCCGACAGGCGGTTGTTGCCGCGTTAGAAGACGACAACGACGCGGTGCGGTTCATGGCGGCGTATAATCTTTCGAAGCTGGGGGCGGCCGCCATTCCGTCCCTGCAAAAACTGATGTCCGGCGCCAATTCGGAAGTGCGAGGGCGAGTCGTTCTTGTGTTTTCCAACATGACCGATCCCGCTCGCATGGAGCCGTTGATCGCGGCCATGACGGATGACGATGATCAGGTCGCTCGCAGCGCGTACAAGGGGTTAACTCAAAACGAGTCCGTACCAGCATTGAAACCACTCAAGCCGCTGATCGCCGTTCTTGAGAAGGGGAATGTGTTTGCTCGCTCCAGTGCGGCAGTCCTGTTGCCGGATTGTCAGGACGAAGGAGCAGTGGAGCCGCTGATCGCCGTGTTGCAGAAGGACGTGCCGGAAGTCCGGCCATATGCCGCCAATGCGTTCACTCGCATCAAGAATCCGAAAGCCGTCGAACCGTTGCTGGCGGCTCTGGACGACACGAACCCGTTGCTGCGCAGTCAGGCGGCACTGGCGCTGGGGACACAGGCGGATCCGCGGGCCGTGGACCCGTTACTGGCGCGATTGAAGGACGAGGATGCAGACGTCCGCAAATCCGCAGTGCTCGCGTTGGGCAAGATCCGTGAGCGCCGGACTTTTCCGTCCCTGATACCGTTTCTGAAGGACGAGCGGGCGGAAACGCGGGTCGAGGCGATCTGGTCGGTCGCCGCTCTCGGTGGCCCCGAAGCCTTTGATGCGCTGATGCCAATGCTGACGACGAGCATGGGCGATGAGCGTCAGGAAATTGCCGCGGCGATTGGACTTTGTGGCGATTCGCGCGCCCTGCCACTGCTCGTCGCACTCCTCGACGACAAAGAAATCGGGATGGTGGGTCGAGCCACGGAGGGACTTGGAAACCTGAAGGACCAGCAGGGGGTGCTGCCGCTGCTGACGGCGCACCTCTGGAAGCGTGTCCCAGAAACGGAAGGAGTGCTCGCGGGAGTCATCAGGACTTCATTGCAGCAGATCCTCGGCGAGTCCATGGATCCGCTGATTGCCGCCGCAAAGAATCCGGATCCCCAGATTCGCGCGCGTGCCGTCTGGGCGCTCAACTCGCTCGACGGCGATCGTCAGATTGATCGGATTGTGGAAGCCGCGACAGATCCGGACCCCAGCGTTCGTCTGGAAGCCGCGGGCATCCTGGCGTACAAGACGGGGACGAAGGACTTCGAAGCGATAACGAGTCTGCTGAAGGACTCGGAAACGGGAGTGCGGAGGCAGGCCGCCTGGGCTTTGGGTGAACGGGCCGAGGCACAGCGTGTGGAATTGCTCATTGCCGCGTTGCAGGATTCCGAATCGGCAGTCCGCAGTGCCGCCGCCGATGCCCTTGGCCGGACCGGTGACGAAAGGGCGATCCCCAAGCTGCAGGCCCTGTTGAACGATTCCGATGGCGACGTCGTCTATTCCGCGACTCAATCCCTGCAAGCGCTCGAATCGAAACAAGCACAGGCCTCGAAATCCAATTCGAAAGCAGGGTCGGCTCCAGCAGTGACGCCACCTTCCGACGCGAATTCGACGACCACCGATCACACTGTCGATAATAGTGCTCACGATGAACATCCTGCCCCAGTTGCGAAGGTCGAAGAATCGTCCAAAAGACTCGCGGACGAGATCCTGATGCAGGACGATGGCCTGCCGACGTGGGTGGTTTTTATTGCCGTCGGATTTGTGCTCGGCGGGCTGTTTGCAATCTGGTATGCCTGGCGAACTCACACGCTGGCCGCCGCGAGCCAGAGTTGGCCACAGGCAACAGCCAGGATACTCAGCTGTTCGATCAGATCCATGGAGAGTTCCGATGACACATCCCAGTCGATCACCCGGTATGTGCCAGTCGTGGAATACGAATTCGAAGTCGCAGGTGAAACCATCCGAGGCAACCGCATCAAGTTTGGCGGCACCCCTCAATCCACAAGCCTGGACAAAGCGAAGCAGCTTGCCGGTCAATACGCCGAAGGATCATCTGTCACGGTCTACTATGACCCGGAAAAACCAAGCCAGTGTACGCTCGATCGGCACGTCTCACTTCTGGGGATCATCATCCTGGTCATGTTCGGGGTAATTTTCGTCATCGTGGGACTGGTTCTCTCACTCCTGGTTTTCGCGAAGTGAAATCGGCCGCACGACGTCGAAATCCCAAAAGGATCGCGTCACTTCTACCGCGGAGTATTCAGCGGCCAGTTACACGCAATCCGCTTTTCCAAGTCCGCCCGTTACATGGAAGGTTTTACCCCCACTTCGTTCTTCGCGGCTGATGCGGAGACGATTGCGGCATATCCAACTCACCCGACATCCGTCGGTAGAGACAGTCACGGCAATACTCGCGCACCGATTCTTACCTCTCCTTCATCGGTGGCCGTGTATTTGAAGATCAGGATCCGAGTCTCATTGGGAGTCAGTTTGACTTGCTGCCTGGGGGATTCCAGAAACTTGCCGGGTCCGCTGCCAAAACCGGCTTCGATGGTGGCGGTGGCTGAAGTGTACTTTCGATTGTTGTGGACAGTGACCAGGAGCTCATTACTTTTATTGACCCTGGTCGTGCCCGGTGCTTCTTGCTTCGTGATCGTGACATCCGGCGTCTTTTCTTCGGGAAGTGGATTGGGAAGCTTTGGCGGCCGTGTGATCTTGCGGGCATTAATGACCGCGGTCATGGCAACAAGTGCCCGTTGTTCCAGAAGCTTCCACGCCTCCAGCGAACGGAAGTCCTCGTAAGTGTCCAGGAACTTCCTGGCATCTTCTGTCGCTGGCTCCAGGCTATCCAGCGACGTCGTGAGATTGGCGAGTTGAGCGACGACCTTCGGCATATCGTGTTCATAGAGTGCGACCAGTTCTTCGCGTTTGGCTCCGGGTCCAATCGCCATGATGGCATCGTATTGGAAGTGCATGAGTTCGATCGCGCTGCGAACGGATCTCGCTTGCGACTGGACCTCGGGCGTCAACTGCTTGAGTTTTTCCAGATGTGGCTTAGAGGCATCGATGACGATTTTCTCCGTCGGCGTCTGATTTTCCGCGGCGGACTTGGTCGTGATTGCCCAGACGGTAAGCCCCAGGGTTGTCGCAATCGTAATCTTGAGCATGAGGTGAGAGTTCATTGTGAGTTCCGCGTGCTAATCTTTGCGTTTCGCTGAAAAGGGAAGAGTTTGAGAGGTGGTTTCTGGTGCCTGCCCGTGACGGGTCGTGTGGATCGTCCTTATCATCGTTCCAGTCATCGTGTCTCCGGAGATTTGCGCGTTCACCGTATACTCGGCCCAATGCTCGGGGAAAAAATAAGTACCGTGATAGACGCTCTTCGTCTTCCAATGCATAGCAATCTTGTTGCCAGTCTGGGTCCAACTTCCCGCTCCTAAGGGGGTCCAATTCCACCCAGGAGCGGTCAGGCTTCCTCCGGGCTGAAAACGAAATTCAGACCATTGAGTTCCGCCGACTGTTACCGGCCCCGCATCAACGATCTCCGGGGGGGCTTTGGGGTACTTTGCAACATCGGGGATGCGAGAGGCAGGGCCTGGTTCGTACTTGTTCTGTATCTTCTTGAGCTGAACTTCGATTGGCTCGGCGGCGAACTTGGGATCGCCAAACAGGGGTGGAGGCAAACGCCGGGTATCAGACAGGATCTGATTCAATTCCGCGACATGAACGTACGTGGGTCCCAGATGAGGCTTCATTGAAACCAGGGGATTAACCATCGGCACGGAGGCTGGCGGTGTGCCTGGTTCGGGTGCCAGTTATTGCACATCTCTTTCACGCCGTCTTAACTCGTTCTGAGCCTCGGTGGCTGCCAGAGTTTTCTCCGTCAGGATGCGGGTTGCGGCATCATATCGCTCTCGCCGCTGATTCAGCTCGTCCGGCGTGACCTTTGGTCCCATCAGTCCCGATGCCAAGGCTGCATCGAGCTCTTTTTTTCGAGCAGCGCGGTCTTGGATCGCGTCGTCCTGTTCTTTCTTCGTCGCCTTCGCTGTTTCCGCAGCCTCGTCCCGGGCTCGCACTGCGCTGGTCGTCACATACTGAAAGCCGCTCGCGGACGAATCGGTTTGACCGACCGAATTCTGAGCGGCGGGGACAACGACGACAGCAGCGCCCGCCAGCACAAGGACAATCAGCGGAATCAGGGCAGCTTCGAAACGATGTGGAACGACCATGAGGATTCCCCTTAACGCGATCGCTGTTGTTGCTGGACAGTCAAGGCGAACGACCCCTCCTTGTCCTTTTCAAATGTCGTGGCAATGATCCGATAGATGCCATCGCGAGGCGCCTCGAACAGAACACGAGAGTTGTATTTGCCAGTTCGTATTCCCTCCTTGCCCAGGAGCCGGTCGAGGTACTCCATGAACATCTTCTGTTCGATCTCATGGAATTTCTTGCCTTGCTGATCTTCAATTCTCACCGCGGCATCGAAATCCGGGCTCGTCACGTCGATGAGATATGGAGTCCCCCCCGCGAGTGTGACTCGGTACTCCTTGCGGAATCCCTTCTGAAACCTGGCGTCGACCTCGTCCGATGATTCGAGCCGATCTTCGATGCGCAAAGTTCCCTCGCTGGACGGGGTCATGGGATCCACCGGGGCTTCCTGCAGGAACTTTCGGATTTCAGTGGCCACGCTTTCAAAGGTGGGAAGCGACGCATACGTTTCCACGACGCTGGCCCGGCCTTGAACAATTCGCTTCAGAAAGTACACACGTTCACCCGGTTCAACGTCGTCACTGGCCACCGCGAAGCTGCCGCAATACAGGTTTGGCTTCCGCGAACCAACGACAAAGTGATAGTGTTCAATGGGGCCCTTCATAAGTTCGCCAATCTCCGGGGGCGAGATGTTTTGCTCTTTCAGTGCCTGTGCGCGAGCAACCTCGACCGGACCTATATGAGCGAAGTCATCATTGACATAGCCGGACATACGGTGGCCGTAGGGTTGCCAGGGACCAAATTCGCTCGTGTCGCGCAAGGTCCATGCCGCCGATCGCTGTTCCTGCAAGGGCGTGATGACTTGATCCTGAACAGCGCGCGTCTGAGCGTAATCGGCCCAGCGCGCCGCCAAGGGCAGGATTCCCTGTTGATATGCGGCCAGTGCTTCCAGTTCGGCTCGCAGGAGCGTGTAGCGGCCGTTCGGTGTTTCATTTCCGAATACCGGATTAAAGGATTGTACGAGGGTGAGGAACTCCTGATCTGTGGGCCGGGTTTTGAGCCGCGCGGCCACCCGCAGAGGCGGGCCTTCGAGGTCACACAGAAACATGGACCAGGTTCGGGACTGCCCGGGCGCATCATGCGGCTCCAGTGAAACGGCTGCTCTGAAATCGAGAGTGCTATCGAACTGGTAGACGATCACGACGGTTCGATCCGCGGCCGTTGCCTGTCGATCGAACATGTAACGGAATCCAGCATGTTTGCCGCGCAACCATTCCCATGGCGCTTGATCGTCAAGTGACTGCGAGACCTCCGGCCCGGAATGAGCCGTCAGTAGCTCCTGAAGAAATGGGATCAGTGCGGGTTGCCGGTCGTGAGCAGTATGAAGCGGATCCCAGCTTTTTGCCTGCTCAAGCAATTGCTGGCTGACAGACCACACACAGGCTTTCGCATAGATCAGAGAGCGAAGAAGCAGAGCGTCCCCCTGGACGGAAAATTCGTTTGCTGCAACAGCTTCGCGTTCGGCGGCTCGCAAGTTTCCCGCATGGAATTCCAGCAGGGCGCGCGTCAGATGGATCAGTCCCGGTTCGAGATTACCATTCAGGTTGACTGCTTCCTCTCTATTTGCAAGCAGGGTGGCAGCATCCCACAGTTTTCCGTCTCGCAGCAGCGATCGAGAGGCACCGATCTTCTGCCGCGTCTGCTCAGCATCCAGTAGATGTGGCGCCGATTCCGCGACAATTGACATTGGCTTCTCGGGAAAGATCGTCTGACCGATCACGGCACATGCCGGGAACGCCCAGAAGAAGCTGAACAACATCAATCGAGTGATTGTCATGATTTTCGAGTTTCCGCCAAAGATTCGTTCTTCAACAGTCACCAAACCTATTCCAGGATCTTCAGCCCTGGACGGGCACGCAGAAGCTCCTGTTTCGCTGCAGCAGTGACCTTCGTGTCGGACAGGATCAGGCGTTCCAGCTTGAGCATGGATTTAAGACTGTCGACGGCTTGATCGGTGGTCGCCGTGCCACTCAAGTCCAGTCGTGCAAGTTTTTTCAGGACCACCAGTTCCTGGACGCCTCGATCCGTCACAGACGTTTGGGGCAGGTACAGGATCTCGAGATCTTTAAGCCGGCTCAGGGACTTGACGCCTTCGTCGGTGATTTTCCGGCTCGTCAGGCTCAGCGTTGTTAGACCATTGAGCCGGCTGATGACCGCCGCTCCCTGGTCCGTGATGGGCAGTCCGAACAGGTAGAGTCTCTGCAGCTTGGACAACTTCGAGAGTGACGGCAGCCCTGCATCGGTCACCTTCGTCAGACTCAATGTCAGAGCCTCAAGCTTCTGGCAGTTGCCCAGCGCCGGTACCCCGGCATCTGTCACGCCCGTCCCCGCCAGATCAAGGTTTGCCAGACGCTGAACCGATGCCAGGTGGGTGAGGCCGGCATCGGTCACCGCCGTTCCTTTGAGAGACAGATCTTCCAGGCTGAGAAGTTTTGGAACCCAGACGAGCCCCGCATCAGAGACTTCTGTATCGGTCAGGTCGAGTTGTTCCAGATGGATCAATCCTGCCAGCTTCTCCACACCCGGATCGGTTACTGCCGTATGCGACAGAACTAACCGGCGCAGCCCCTTGAGCCCGGCAAGGTGAGCCAGTCCCGCATTGGTGATCTTCGTGTCGGGCAGAAAGAGGACACGCAGTGCGATGCATTTGGTGAGTTCTTTGAGGCCTGCGTCGCTCACTGGGGTGCCTGTTAGATCCAGCACCTGAACATCCTCAAGAAAGCGGACGTGGCGCAAGTCGGCGTCGCTGATCTCGCAATGTGCCAGGTTGACCTCGGTCAATCGTCGTTCGTCACGTCTGTCCGACTCCATCAGGATTCCACCCAGCGCCTCCAGAGCTTGTTTCGCATGGAGTTTTTCGTCGGAACTCGGATCATCTGCTGAAATCCGTCGGGCCTCACATGCTTTCGCGACGTCGTCACGTAGACGTCCCCAGTCCTCGGAAGTGACGGATTGTCCGGGAGCGAAGCTGGACACGTCCATATTGAATCGTTTGGCGAGTTGATAGGCGGACCAATTCCGAACTTCGATCTGCGGCCACGCCTCCGCAGCACAACTGGCGTACTTGTGGGAAGCCGATGTGACGTCACGCACCGTCGCGTCGTCAAGGAAAGCGAGCAGGAATTCCGCCACCCGCATCTTGCGAACATAGGAGAGATCCGAGTTGTCTCCAATATGGTCGATGATCTGCATGCGCACACCAACGTCAGTCTTTTTCGCGGCGTCACGCAAGGGGTGCCAGGCATTCAGACTGTTGGTCTTCCAGCACAATTGCGCGAGGGAAACCTGTTCGCAATCGACGTAGCGTCCTGGCGTTGTGCCTGGAAGCGAAGTCAAGCTCTTGATGAGGAAGCCTTCGAAAACACGTTCGTCAAGTGCCGACATGGCATCGAGCGCTTCCGCCTGGCGTGCAACGCGAGGCTGCACCGCACCTTGAATGAAGAGGTCGAGCTTGTCACGCCATGGCAGATCGGCGGCGGCAATCGCCTGGAGAAGTTCCCAACTCTTCACGTCGGGTCGCTCGGCCAGCAGCAATCGATAGACATCGGGCAACCGCTGCGGGTACTTATACAACAATCTCTGGACGATCGCGGTGTACGTTTCCGTGGCCTGGGGCAAGCGTGGTACTGCAGACCGTACAAGGTATTCCTCTTCGCTCACTTTTTGAGTCTCGGTCCACCACGCGACCACCTGTTCACGGTCTAGAAATTGTTGGCGTTGATCCCATGTCCAAGTCGCCCCTCCGTCACCGGCCAGTTGCTGCAGCAGTGCTCCCACGACTTCGCCTATCGAGATCAGTCGGGTCGCCCCGCCCTGCTGCGGATGGCTGAGACCTCGTGTCAGCCGACGATCATCCAAGTGTTTCAGTAACTGAGGGACTGTATCCCAGCCCTGCCTGGCCAGCGAAGACAATTGGCTGGGCAGTCCGAGCAGGAACATGCCCTCCCATTTTCCGTCGCGTATTTCGACCAGATCATCGATCAGCCGCTCGGCACTTCCCATTGTGGCCTGGCTGGGCTGGATCGTTGCCGACAGCGCCTGGATCAACCCCCAGCATTCGGGTGTTTGCAAGTTCGGTTCATCGAGGCTCAGTTGCTGCAGCCGTTTGAGAACCGCCTGGCGATCGGATGCAGGCGACGCGAGCCGATTGCCGCAGTCTGCCCAGGCCACGAACTTCAGCTCTAGTTGAGGGCGCAGTCCCGCCGGCTGGTAAAACACCGATTCCGGATGGCCGAATCCGCCGGAGACCTTCGCCTGCATCGCCAACAGCCGCTCGGCCAACGGAATCCAGCCGCGTTGATAGCATTGAATCGCCGTTGGCAGGCCTGCATTGATGTGAAAGTCGGCCCACGTGTTCTGCATCATCATCTCGCCGGGCAAGTCCTTGGCGGGATCAATGCGGATCAGCGTCTGCACCTGAGCCGGATCGAGTTCGATAGACTCCGTTCCGATCTGCAGTCGTGCCTTCGCATCATCTTGAACACCCGGAACAAGGAAGCCCAGCAGATACTGCGGTCGGTGAAGTGGGATTGTCAGGTCACGTACGTCGGCAACGACCATTTCATACAATATCGCCACCAGCGGAGCATCAGCCGGAGGCAGTGGCAGTCCAAGCGCCTGGTACGAGTTCAGCAGCTTCTTCCAGCCCTCAGCGTCAGTCGCTCCTCCGTTGGCACGGGCATCCGAGTCCTGCGGTTGGATGACCCGTTCGAATACTGGATCGCCATCCGTCCGCTCAACAAGCAACAACTCAGCAGGTGTCGTCAAGACCTGCAGGACGAAGCTCTTGGGCTCGTGCAGAGACCACCGGATTATGGTCTGAAGTTTATCGGCGACGCGTCGACGACTGACGTTGCTGACGTCCACCCAATACCCCGAGGTGCGCTGGTTTCCTCCCGAGACACACACGACCATGTACCGAGCGAAATCAATGCGCGGCTGTCCCAGAAGATTATCGATTCTTTGTGCGACCTCTTCTCCCATCGCCCGGTCCAATGCGGCCCGATCACGGATCAAACTTGTATTCGGTACGACACCCGAATCAGTGGGAAGGTTGAGATTCGTCCTCGCCAGAATCGTGACGGACGTTTCGCCCTGGCTGCGCTCGTCTGCAAAGGTGAGCGTGGCGGCCAGCAGCAAAACAGCACTGGCACCACTGAATTCCCATTTCATTGTTTCGCTCCTCACCGGCTTGACCACCCATGTCCATCTGAACAGCAACGACGTCCCCAACTCGCGACTTGAGGCCATTGGACCGGCTTTGTCTCATCGTCGAGCAGAACCCCAGAGACGTCTACCTGGACCTGCGCAGTCAACCAGCCTCGTGGGTTCAAACTCGAAGAAGACACCTCCACTCCTTGCGGCCCGCAAACATCGTGCCGGACGCCAGTTCATCTCCATCACGGTCGAATGTGACTTCGCACTCGTCTTTTCGGAGGCTCGCAATCTGTCGATTCGTGAATGCAGAAACGGGTTAGCGGACGATCGACCCTGGAGATGACGCCGCAGGGTGGTCTCGACCGGACCGACCATGTCAGAGGAGACGGAGTGTCGAGTATCTGCCATTTGGACGAATTCACTCCAGGCTCGAATCGTACGACTCTGCGGAGTGCAGAGTGCATCAACTCGCTGACACGCGAATCCGAGACGCGATCGCAAGCAGCGCCACCCCGACGGACGCAATTGCCCATTTCGTGCCGTGACGCATGAATCGTGCTTTCGTTGTGGGTTCACTTGTCAGGAAGCTCGATATCATCCCCGGCCCCCTTGTCGTCGATACCGTCAGGGCCGGTCGAGTAGACGCGAAACCCGCTGTCCTTTCGCTCATACACAATCGGGTGCTTCCAGCCGTCAAGGATTTGACCCTTGGCGTCCAGTTGATCCTTCGAGAATGTGACAACACCCAGTCCTTTTGGGCCCAGTTCGCGGGCGAGGTTTCCAACTCCGGCCGCGGGAATCCCGTTATGCTCGCTTCGGTAGTCTCGCAATCCCTTCTTCAAAACATCGAGCAATGCAACCGTCTTGCGGCGCTCCGCGCTGTCCCCGGCCGGTTTCTTGGGGGGTGTCGTGTTTCCGGTCGCCGACGGATTTGTCGTCACAACCGGGGCTGCCACAAACATCCGATCCATCAGTTCTCGAAGAGGCTTTCCCAGGCTCGGCGCGAGCTTTTCAAGTATCCGCACATCTTCCAAGGCTTTCTCGCGGTTTCCGAAGCCGGCCTCAAAGAAGGCCCGCCATACATACGCGGCGCCGAATGTCGAATCCAATTCGATTGCCCGATTGAGATCATCGCGGATGGTGCGCGTGAGTTGTTCCAGCTTTTTCCGATCCGCCAGCGGCTGTCGTGCCAGGAATGTTCCGTGAATGATCATGGCGACAGCTCTGCCCAAGCGCGGGTCCGGATGCTGGGGATAGTCTTTGATCGCCTGATCGGCCATCTGAAGCGCCTGTTGCACCTCCTGTTCCGCGCGAGTAAAGTCGTCGGCGTCGCCTCGCTTTAGCAAAAGGCTGGCCCGGATGGCCTTGATCTGCGGAATCCATGCGACAGGAAGAACCAGTTGATCATCAAACAGCCGACTCTCTTCCGCAGCCAGTTCAATGTCATCCAGTTCGTCCAGGATTGCCGGCACATTGGACTGATCCATCAATCGCGCGCGAACAAGCCTCGCCACGATATCTTCAGACAGCATCAAGGGAAGGAATTGGACCTGTTCGGCATTTCCCGACTCGACAGCTTTGCGTGCAACGTCAATTCCCTTGTGGAGATCATCGATCGCATTCAAGCTGTTGGGATCCTTCCATGTGCGGGAACGGACATACCACGCCACGCAGTTTCCCGGCCAGAGTTCCAGTGCCAGATCAAGCAGCTGGCGCACGTCCTCGGCCTCCATACCCTGATCTAGGTTCGACCAGGCGATATTCGTCATTCGTGTGCAGACGTATCGCATGGCCGCATCATCGTACTGCCTGGCCAGCGTCTGACTCACGTCTTTGGCATTCCCCGCGACAGCCTCAGAAATGACGTAGGCCTCCTGAAGAAGCAGGTCCATGTCGTCTGGTTCGAGATCGACTGCTTTTCTGATCGCGGTTCGAGCCAACTCATATTGCCCCAGTATCACTTGGGCCAAGGCCAGTCTGGCCCACCCTTCGGGATAGTAGGAATCTTCGCGCGTGACCTGTTCAAAACAGTCGCGGGCTGTCTCAAAGTCCAGGTCTTCCTCGGCCCGATCCCCTTTCATCATCAACAGATCGATGCGAGATCCCGAGGAATCGATGGTGCGCGGCACCGCAAACGTGAAATTAAGGCGCGACGCAAATCCGGACCTCGTGCTGAAGTCGTCTGCTGCATGCTCCAGAGTCAACGTCGTCAAATCCTGATACATGTCCAGCGACCGACGGCCGACTCGCGAATTGAGCACCGCTCCGCCGGCGATGCCATATCCCCTTGGATCCAACTCGGTTGGCGGCCGAACCACGACTTGGATAACGGCATAGCTGCGCGGAGTCGCCTCCACGCCCACCGTTTCGCGAACGGGAAGTTGAACGAAGTCACTCAGCGCACTGCTCCGAATCCGCATGTCCCGCAGCACCTTTCCCATCGTCACCACGTCAACCAGGGCGTGCAGTCGCAGGTAAATCCCGCGCGGAACGATCTGGGCAGACTGTTCCAGCTTGTCGTAAGCGTCGGTAAATAACTGCGCGATCTTCTCTTCATCCGGGTCCGGTTGACCGGACCATTTTCCCGGTGCCGACTGTGCTTCAGTCATGCAGCGGACGCTCGAATCAAACAGCAACGTACGATACGTCGGAGATAGATGTACTTGACCTGGGCCCACTGGAACGGGTGACAACCAGTAGCGACTCGTACCATTCAAGTATTGGTCCTTCTCGGCTTCTTTTCGAAGGATTTCCTTCTCGGCCTGGTCTCGAAGGATTTGCCGAATCTCCGGTACACCGACATCCAGTTCGCCGAACACGATCCGCTTCATCGCATAGTCGGCCTCCAGCATGATCCGGGCGAATGTGGTATCAATCGGAATCCCTTCGACGCGCGAATAATTCGGGCCGGCTTTCCGGTCACTTGGAGGGTCCAGCGAGACGGAAGGTACGATGCCGTCGCGCCATGCAGTGCGCAGGCCCAGAATCAAGCAATCCAGATCCAGCCGGCGCGACGGGTCACGCGCGTCGGCGCAGATGAGAATCACGTCCTCGTTGCGGTCGTCGAGCACGAATCCATGAATTCGTTCCACCGAACCGGGGTAGCGAAGATCCTCTGGCATTGAATTCCAGTGTGGGATGGAATCGGCATACGGATGCGCGGCCGCATGCAGTCGCTTCAGCGAAAGCAGGACCGGCGATTCCACGACGCTGACCGGTCCCCGCTGGCGAAACTCCGCAACGCCCAGGTATGAGAGCAAATCCAGAGTGACTTCCAGCGACACCCCTCCAATCCGTTTCACTTCCGCCTTGTTGCGTGGATCGTTCAGCGCCTGAAGCCCCTTAGGGTCCACCTTGACGACATGAGCGGGCGGGGGAGCAGGGACCGCGCGACTGGGGTCAGGCACGGGAACCGCGACGCCCGGAACAGGAACATTCTGAAAAAATTTCGTCCCCGACGGCGCGTTCGGTAACTGCTGCATTGTTTGAATGACGACGTCGACGTTCACGGATCTCCCCTTGCTGGTTGTGATCAGGGGAGTCTTTGGATCAAGTTTCACCGCATTCGTGGTACCGGTCAGATTCGGATTGTCGAAGCTGATATTCTGCTCGTTGATCTGCTGCGCCTGATAAGCGGCACCAGAAATGCCGTAACTCAATGGTCCGTGGCGCGACGGACCCTGTATCGTTTGCGGCGTCGGGACTGCGGTCGGAGGAGTTGTCACCGACTCTGCGTCGCCCGATGTGCGAGAAACTGAAGACTGAACGCGACGTAACAGATCCTGGCCCTGCTGCGCCTTCTGGATACCGTCTCGGAATGCCACTTGAGCCGCTGCGGAATTGGGCGCGCGCTTGGCCTCTTCAAAGTTCTTGCGCGCCATTTCCATGTACTGGTTGGCAAACTTGAGACGCTCCAGATCTTCAGGCGCGATCACGGTGGCCGAGACGGGAGCATCCGTCCTGGTTGGCTGCGAAGGGCTGACAGGAGGAGACACCACCGGGGTGGGCTTCGTCGGCGGAACGGTTCTGGACGGCTGGTCAGTGACCGATTGCCCAGGCTCGGTTTTCCTGGAGGACCGACCGGCCTTGGTGACCAGTTCCCCAAGCTGCGCCTGGTCGGAATTGAGCTGATCGAGCGCCGTGTCAGACGCCGCGCTGATCGTGGCGGTCGCGGGATCAGACTTGGATGAAGGCGCAGACTTTTCCTGTGCCAGAACTGTGTCCGACCCGATTGCAATCGTGAACAGGCACAGGCCGGCAATCAGTTGATTCATGGTCATGTGTCGAGGCTCCTTCCAGTCGGGGCGACTGCTTGGGCGAATGTCACTTCGGCGGTTGACGTTGGTCGCGCGTTGCCAGAAGTTGGCGCAATTCGTCGAGCATTTTCGCATAGGAGCGGTTGCGACTGTCTCGCACCTCCATCGCCAGCCGGTCCGCAATTCTGTGGGACTGTTCGTTCGCGTGCCGAAAGACTGGGTCAGTCCGTTCCCGCTCGTCCCAGTCAGCGAGCGAATGAATATCGTGGGTGAGTCCGCGCCGGCCCAGATCCCCATAAATCGACTGTACTTCTTGGAACGCCCGCTGTTGCGCCGCCATCCGTTCCGTTTGGTATTCCTCTTCCCCCCGCGCAATAACCGTCTCGACGTTTTTCTTGAGGTCGGCAAGTTCGGCCCGCCCCGCGTACCAGGCGGCCGAATGTTTCAACGATTCGGCTCGCGCTTCGTGAATCCGTTGAATCTCGTGGTCGGCGGCCAGCTTCACAGCGGAATCGACTGCTGCCGCCGTGTACGGATCCTTCCGCTGGCGGATCAGAACATCTTCATGGGCTCCCAGCAGGCCGTACTCACGCAGTCCGCGAATTGCCGTGCCGACTTCCTCCCGAGCCTGCCTGGACGCCTCTTCGACCGCAGCATCGAGGCGGTCCCGAAGCGACTTCATGGCCTGGTCTTCGTCCAGCTTCAGGAATTCATTGACATCGAGTGGCTTCAGCAGATCTCTCTGCCGGGCGATTCGATCCTCATCCAGCGGGTTCGGAAGCCGTTCAATGAATAGCGACTGGGATCCGCCCGCTTCCCACACTGCGCGGCCAGTGGATAGGATCCGATTGGCATACACCTTCGCCAGCGGATCGGGGACCTGCTGTGTCGCGCTCTGTCCAATCGGCGTCGCCTTTGTGACCACGGCGCCGATCCTCACGTCGCCGTCCCCTTTATTCTGGAACTTCCAGGTGAGCTTCGCCGAGGGGGCGTCTGGCGACAGGTTCACCTGTTTGACCAGGGGCTCCGACTTATCGAACTCGATCTTGCCTTTCACAACCCGCGCCTCGACCGACAACTGCATTTCGCGGTACTTACAGTTGCTCTGGACCTCGACCTCCATGGTGTATGTAACGTCGTCATCCAGTTCGTCGGGATACCAGACACTGGCGACACCCGCCATGAAGACAGGTGCCGGCAGAGGGTCGGGCAGCGGGTCTGTGTCCGGAATCTGCCGGGTCTCTTTGATCGCCGCATAGCCTCGCTCAAGAACATCGCGCAGCAATCGGTATTCCGGCAGAGTTCGATAGCGTGAGGTGCGCGGGTCAGCCAGATAGTCGCGTGCCCGGTCCAGCATTGGGTTCAGCGATCGTATTGTCGTTTCGGCGTTGGCTGCGTGCGCGACCGCGATGGAGCGGTCTCGATTGTAGTTCCTTGCCGCGATCTCGCGCGGCGCCCCTTTCGTCGTCATGATGTAGTCATATGCTTGGTTCAACAGCTGCACGGCCCCCTTCCATTCGTCGACCTGCAATTGGAATTGATCCACCGGGGCGAGCAGGTCCAGGCGAAATTCGGTGGCCGTTCCCCGAAATACTTCTTCCGGCGATTCCGCGAAGACAGGCCCAGTGATCACAAATGCCAGCACTAGCGCCCGTAGACTGAATCTGTTGGATCGAAGAGTAAATGTCGGCATGTCGCAGTTCTCCACATCGCCGAGTGCAGGCATTGAGGGCCGGTCAAATAGTAGTCCTGGCAGATCTGACATCGGGGCGTGCCGGGCATGCCTCCGTCCGAGCCGTTGTGGGTGCCAATCTCACTCTTGCGGCATGGTGAGTATTCGATGCCATGTTTCGACTCCGAACGTTTCCCAGTCAGTGAAACTGAGTTGATCCCCGGTCAGTGAGATGGAAAGCTCGTAGCGTTCCTGATTCTTCCTGAGCTTGAAACGCAATTTGTCCGATCTGACAAGTTTCCAATCGTCCAGGTACGAGACGTATTCAGTCACTTCGCCAAACTGTTTCAAGCGGAGTGTCCGTTTTGCCAGGCCTCCGGCAAGAAACTCAAGCGTGCCCGATTCGATTGCGGCAGGGCCAAAATCAGGGGACGATTCTTTCAGATCCAGATTCCACGTTCCCGAGATATCCGACGCGGGAGGAACTTCCGTATTTCCATGACGCAGAGGCCCCAAAAGCCAAATCGACGCGACCAGAACCACTATCAGCGACATGGCGATCAGAATTACAACGCCCGTAGCAAGCACGATGCGAACCCAGCGCCATGTCTTGCGACCGGGTTTTGCCCATGGACTAAGTCGCAAGGCGAGCCATAGGGCTCCCCAGCCCAGAAAACCTTCGAAAAGCGCCGTGAAAAGGAATTCACCAAGCCGATGATCTTCGTCGTAATAGCTGCCGATGCATTCCAGAATTGCCACTCCCACACCCAGGCACATGATGCTGCTGAACAGCACCAGCACCACGAAAAGTATGAAGCGACCAAACTTCACCAGCAGAGAGCCCGGTGACACCGATTTGGCTGTCTCTACGTCCTTACTGGCAATCTCGCCCGCAACTTCAGCCCTCACTCGGCCTCGCTCTGACTCACCGTCAGACGCCGTTTCTAAAACGACTTTCTGCCTCATGACTTCTTCTGACGAGGGGATATCCGGTTGTGTAGGGGCCACTAGTTTTTCCTTTGTGTCGGATTGACGCGACCGCAGACCGGACAAACGCAACGCGAAGCTACTAACGCTTTCGATATGACCAAGTGGGACGCGCGGTCGCCAGCGTCGGTGTCCAGCAGGGAGAGAGATCCGAATGCGTCGAAGCTGGGCCAAGGCCGGCCTGCCGGGCGACGGTTCATCGCCCGAAAGATCTGCATGCTCGTCACTCGATCTGAAGACACCCGGCACTCTGGTTGTTCGTCAACATCTCATCCGTCACGTATTGATCGCATCTATGCTCTTCCCACGGAGCAACTCGTCTTGCTCTCCGAGATTGAGCTGTGCTGATATCGATACGCAAATGTCGCGCCCGAACGGGGGTTCAACGTGGTGATTAAAAAAACAGATTTCCGTTGTATGGCAGACATTGAATTCGAGTCGCGAAGAATGGCTGTGGTTTAGCTCGAAATGTCGTGGCCTGAAAGGCGGACGGTTGCTCACCGGGAATGAGTTCAACTGGCTTCCCGCGGACGAGGTCATGAATTCCGACCGCCGGAGGTGTCACGGATTCGCCACATGGATGGTTTTACGCCAGTCCCGAATTCCTGGTACTTGCGCGCCACCTTGACGGTGATTGCCCTCCAAAAGGGGCAGCCACGGGGTCAGCCATTTTTTCTACGAGCTGCTACGGAGAGACGAATCGTAGGGCGTAGAGATCGGCATCGCGAAGGACGAAGCGCAGGCGGACGGGCTGTCCAATGAGGTGACTCAGATTGCCGCCACTTTTCCAAGTGACGGGACGGTTGAGGGTGTCTCCAAAGAGCGGAGGGCAGTCTTCCAGAGAGAACCCGGGATACGGCTGCCTGGCGAGATCTTGCAGTTCGACGCGAATGTCGCCCGCGGCGCTGGTCGCGAAATTCAAGGTTAGTTTGTCACCAGTGAAGGTCAGCGGCGGCGTGACGAATTCCCCGCCACTCAGTGGAGCATTGATGGAAACGAAGCCATCGAGTCTCAGCGTATAGCGTCGCAACGAGTTCCCTTTGCCGTGCCACGATCCTTCGAGCGCGTACAGCGACATTTCCGGTGGAGCTCCCGGCAATGACGACGCAGTTTCGACGGCGTGCCAGGCGATGAATTGATGCCCGTACAGCCAGGTCCCCGGTCGCTCGGGGCCGGGTCGCAGGAAGGCTTCATTCCAGCGCTCGAAATGGACTCCGTTGCGGCTGGCCATCAGCAGGCCCTCGGTCAACGCGGTGCCGTATCGCAGATGCGCCGCCGCTCGTTGTTCGCGCAGCGCCAGCTCGGGCAAGGCCCGCATCGAGTCGGACCAACCTCGTTCGATGTACCTTGTCGGGAAGCCGATCAACAGGTGCGGTGCCCGGAAATACGGCGCGATCTGGTTGGTGTAGAGGTGTTCGGCTGGCGAGTCTTTGTAAGTCAGGTCGGTTTCGTGTTCCCACTTCAGGAAGTCGTGCGACGTCGCCGTGCGAATCGCTCGAAAGCCTTCGGGCTTCCAGACATTGCCGGTCGTGATGCCGCCGGTGAATGTGCGGAAGTAAGCCCGGTAGACGCCCGCAGTTGCGTCCCAGAAGGCGAGGTTCTGCGAATCGAACGCACCGTCGGTGACGACCGGTTGATCACGCATCAGCGACCAGTGAATACCATCGGCAGAATGAAAGGCGAACAGCCCGCCTTGACTCGCCACCCCGCCGAGCGCCTTGAATCGCGACTCCTTCGGGCAGTCGGCGCGCGTATCGAGGAACGGAGCGAAATTGTGAGTGCCGACTCCGGTCCAGATGACATTGTTCTGCTTTGAGCCGTTGATGTCATGCAGTCCAAGCTCCGGCTTCGTGAACGTGATGCCGTCGCGACTCTCGGCGTAGCAGTAGACTTCGCGGCCCGTCTTGAGCCGCCCATTCTCGACACCCAGCACCGTACCTCGGTAATACAGCCGATACCGCTCACCGTCGTGCATGACCGAATGATATCCGCTTCCCGCCCCTTCCCAGGGAGCATCATGGACGATGGCCAACTCGCGCGGCGTCGGATGATGCAAGGACCGCCGCGCGTCCTTGAGCGATTCGATCAAGTGGCTGTCCACGAACAGCTCGCGCCGCGAACCGATCTCCAGCACAGGATCGGCGGCGGTGGCAGGCCACACGCCACAAACAAGCATCAGAAACATCGCAAGGCGGGCGAGTAACCTTGGCATGGCGTGTCCGCTCGAGGAAACAGGAGTTCGTTCAGCACATTCAGTGACTGGCAGGTCCGCGATCTTAACATCGTGACGTTGACCGTCCAACCAGTGGCGATGAGGGGACAGTCTTGACTAACGGTCGAGCATGGCAGCCCGTGGTAAACGTGGCTGGTACGCATGCGACGAGTGGCACCCGACTGGAAACGATTTGAATCGTCCCTGATAGACATGGCCTTCTCCCACGCGACGCCGGTGCTTTTGCGAGCGCGTCGCGTGGGTCACCGTCAAACGCTGCATGAACATGGCCAGTTGATCGCCGTGTTCCGGCCAGAGGACAAAATGCCAGTGGTTTGGCATCAAGCAATCGCTGCAGATTCGCATGGCCTGCTTGGCAAGAGTCAACTTCGATGATGGCCTCAAACGCCTCGTATTCGGCTCGTTTGTCGAATCTCGGCGCGTGAGTTCCCCCGGTTCAGGGCATGATACAGCCCACCAACTTCATCGACTCGCGGAGGACGGGGCAAGCGATTCCCACTGGCCGCCTTGCTGAATTTATGGACAGAAGTGACGAAACTGGGATAGATCTGTTCCATCATTGAGAACTATTCTGCCATCGCTTCAGTTTGTCTTCAGGTTTACGTGGCCGAGCTTTAGCCATGGTATCCGGGATCGTGAGTACATTCGCTCTCGCTCTCGACTGTTTCCTCAACTTCACCGGACGCAATTTGTGAAAATATCCGCGGGATTGTGCGTGTCGCTGGCAGTTTTTGCTGGCAGCGCCGCGTTGATTTCAGTTCGCCAAGCCGACTACGTCAACGCCGATTTCGTCGCCTATTCAACAGTCGCACACCGAGTCATAGGTTCGCCTGCGAATTCCGTAACTGGGTCGTGGTCGCCACTCTTTTCATGGTTGATGGTGCCGCTGTTGACGATCGGCATTCAAGACCTGATTGCTGGTCGCATCATCCTGTTGATCAGCGGGTTGTTCTACATCGGTGCCGTTCATCGCCTGGCCGTGAAGTTTTTTTCCCCAGAGACCGTGTTCAATCGTCTGCTGATTCACGCACTGATGACCTGTGCCACCGTGCAGGCAATTTGGTTCGCAACATATCTGCTGAATCCGGACCTGCTCGCCAGTGCAGTGATCTTCTGGTATTTTGTCATAGTTTTGGAGGAACGAACTGCGACGCACATGCGATGGTCGTTCCTCGCTGGAATCTTTTTGGGAATGGCCTATCTGTCCAAAGCGTATATGCTCCCATTTGGGCTGGCGCAACTCGTGATGATGACCGCCAGCAATCTGGCGTTCCATCGACGACTTGAATCGCCTCCACAACGGATGCTGCAACTAACATCGTTTGTTTCGCTGATTGTCGGCTTGGGAATTGTCGCTGGTCCCTGGATCGCGATTCTATCTCATAAATACGACCGCCTGACCTTCACGAATGCCGGACGAGCGAATCACGCCAACGTCGGCCCCAGAAGTTTTGGTCAGGATCCACTCTGGCACCCACCTTTGACCCGAGATTACATTCTCGAACCAGTCATCGCCGAAGAGTGGTCTCCTTTTTCCAGCTTCGAAAATCTCCGCCACCAGTGCCGTGTGATACTGCACAACTTGACGAATTGTATTGGGCTGATTCCAGGATGGCTTGCACTGTCGGGTCTGGCCTTCTGCTTGTGGTTCCGACACAAGCAGACCGCGTCGCAACATCACCGACTACAAATCGCCTGGTGGGGGTTGCTCACGACCGCCGTCTATTGCTCGGGATACTTGATGGTGAACCTTGAGACCCGGTACATAGTCCCCGTCGCCGCCCCGTTGCTCTGCCTGTCAGCGGCGGGCTTCATCAGCGTTGTCGCACACGAGTCCAAATTGTTCGGAATTCTTGATGTCGCTAAATCGGTTCGAGGAGAGTGGAGACTGGCGGCGACAGCAATCCTGGTGGTGATGGGATTCGCGGCAGTCGATCTGTACAGCATTGCGTGCGTGGCAATCTTTCATCCGCAATCGACCTGCATGAAACAGTTCCGAGATATCGCCCGTCAGTTGGATGATGCCGGAATCAAAGATCGGCTATCAGCCAGCAATCGCTGGCACGACGGGCTTTACATAGCCTACGCCCGTGGCAATGTGTCGAACTACCTTGGGACCCCTCAAGCCAGCAATCCGACAGACATCGCCGACGAACTGTTATCGAGCGGCGTCAGCCTCAATTACTTGTGGCTCGAACAAAATGATACTACCAGCGCCGAAGACCAACTCCAGGCGCTGGCCGGGGGGAAGGATTGTGTAACAATACTTGGCCTTAAAACAACATCACACATGACAGAAATAATAATTCGATAGTGAATGTCTACTTGTTTGGCGACGGTGACGGCCACCGCAAGAAGTAGGAGCAGCACTTTGGCGAAAGTCTGATCCGTCGCCAGCCGGTGACTGATGCACTGCGCGGCAATTCTGGTTCAGCATCCCGCAGCAAAAGGAATTGCGATGCGATTGGAATACTTGAAACTCACGCGACTACGGGGTTACGAGGCCCAGTTGTGGGAGTCGAAACCTCGTGTCGGAGCTCACCTGACGCATGAGACACTCGAAGGCCTACTCATGCTCGTTTTAAAAATTGCTGACATCGAGCCCGATTCGCTTCAGCGAATTGATGAACTCTTCGCCGAACTGGCATTCAAGGAGCGAGAGTCGAATAGGAAGACGATCACAGTATTGTAGCGCGTTTCTTACGGAGTTATTTTTGTCTAAAATGACTCCAGATCATTTCCGTTCGGAGCTTCCCCTATGATGTCGGCTCTTATCGCGGTGATCTTCGTTGGAACCATTTGTTTTGCGATTTGGCAGGCCAGACTGATTCGAGGATTGTTCAATCTATATTCCCGACCAGTTCGCGAATGGTCACCGGACATCCCATTTCCTAACGTCGCGATCATCCTATCGCTGCGGGGACACGATCCGTTTCTGAATCAATGCCTGCGGAATCTCGTTCGTCAGGACTACCCGGAGTTTTCGATTCACCTGATCGTCGATTCGGAATCGGATCCTGCCTGGGACGCGATCCGGACAGTCCGTGAGGAATTTGGCGAGGACTGTCTGAACGCTTCGGTTCTGCATGAACACCTGCCAACCTGTGGTCTCAAGAACAGTTCACTCATCCAGGCGATTGGCGACTTGCCTCAGGAAGTAGAAGTCGTCGCAATGGTTGATTCGGACTCCATTGTTCCGGTCAACTGGTTGCGCAGCTTGGTTGGTCCATTCGCAGATCCTGCGGTGGGGGCCACATCGGGTATTCGATGGTTTGCTCCGAATGATCAACACTTTGGAAGTCGCCTGCGGTGCTTCTGGAACATCATCGCCGCGCCAATGATCTGCAAGTCGAACATTCCATGGGGTGGCTCGATGATGATTCGTCGCAGCATTCTTGATTCGGGACTAACTGACGAATGGTCTCGAATGTTGTGTGACGACGCTCCGACCATCAACTACCTCCGGCGAACCAGATACAAGCTTGAGTACGTTCCTCAAATGACGATTGTGAACACCGAAAGCATCTCTGTCAGGTCGTGTATCCGATTCGTTAGTCGTCAGAAGTTGATCTTCCGCCTATATCAGGCGGACTGGCCGAGGCTGGTTGCAACGATCCTGTGCGCGTCAATCCTGCGAATCACCCATGACATCCTGCTCGTGATGTGCGTAGTACAGCAGGAGATCACAAATGCTGCGATTCTGGCCTGTCTTCATCCGGTCATTCTGTTTGCTACTTGTCTTGAAGCAATCCGCCTTGATCGAGCAATAAGTGCAGTTGCGAGGAATCGTGGCGAAGACATCAAAAGAACCCCATTGCCGGGGCCGGTAGGCTACATTGGTGTCGAACTTTTGTTCCTGATGTCGATGCTGACTTCGATCTTCACACGCTCTGTCATCTGGCGTGGAATCAAGTATCGCATTCGCGGCCCAGAAGATATTACGATGCTGGAGTACCACCGGTATGTAGTCCCCGTTGAAGTCGTGCTGCATTCAGAGTCCATCGTCTAGCCGCGGGTTCTTCGGGTACGAGTGAGAATGCACCCGCGGCTAGTGCCACACCCCGAAAACGG
>JAFEBS010000068.1 GCA_018242525.1 Planctomycetota bacterium
CCCCTGGACCTGGCCCAGCACCAGGCGGTGGTACAGGACATGAGCCTTCAGCGAGTTATGGACCGGGGCCAGGCGGTGGGCGAAGGTGGTCAGGCGGTCCAGGTAGGCCGCCAGCAACTGGCGGTCATGCCGCCAGTCCTCGTCCGCCCCCGGTTGCAGCTTGGTCAGGTACGTCGTGACAAACGGCTGCTGGTTCAGCAGGCCGCCGTTCAGCTTGAGCAAGTCTTCCAGTTGCGTCAGCAGCAACTGGCGGTGGATGGGCAGCGACCCGAAGCCCCCCGAGTTGGGATGCGCCAGGTCTTCGGCGATCAACTTCACGAGCGTGCCGTCATCCGGACGCTGGACACGCGACAAAAAGTTCCGGCGACGGTTGGGGTTCATCGCCGCCGCGGCGACCCAGTCCAGGGCCGAATCTTCGTAGCCGTCCAGGTTGTCGATCGACTGGCCATCCGCCCGCCGGATGAACTGTTCCCGCGAAATCCACTGGGGATCCAGGGCAATCGGCAGGTTGGGTTCGACCCCCAGTTGTTCCCGCTGGTGGGGATAATGCAAGCCGAGTTTCTGACGCAAGTAAGCGAGGGACTGCTCCGGGTTCGTGCCATAGGAGAGCAGGGCCAGGCGCGTCTGGATCTCGGTCAATCGACCGGACTGGCCGTGACGCTGGTGCCACGGGGCAAATAGTTCCCGGGCCTTCTCGAACTGTTCGGTGTTCAGATAATGCAGGGCATGGAAGTAGTAGTAGTCCTCGGTCCCGGGAATCAGTTGTTTCAGGACCGCCGACCGGTCCGGGGCGAGCGAGAAATCTTCGAGAAACTGAATTTCGCCAGCTAGACCGATCGACGCAACGGTCAGCAGGAACGCTCCCACCGGCAACAGGCGACGCATCTGTAACTCCAGTCACAATCAGTTATTAAATCTGGCGGTTGACATGAATGAATGACGGGTCCACCCACCCGCCTGCCACAAGTCGACTGTCCGACTGCGGGGTTCGACGCTCCGGCAACGAAAAAGGTTCCTCGGAAACCTATACGACTGAGAGAGACAGGATGTCAGGCGCGATCACCCGGCGTCAACTGGAAGGCGCTCGAGCCAGACGCCGTAGCCGAAGTCGTGAGACTTCGGAGGTTGGTGGTGACCGCCGTGAATTTTTACGACCTCATCCGCTGAACGTAATCCTCAACGAGTGGAAACCCGGTCGCGACTGCATTCGAGGGCATTGGCAACCGACCTCCGAAGTCTCACGACTTCGGCTACGGGTGCAGCTTCTGTAGCCGAAGTCGTGAGACTTCGGACGTCGGAGGTGACAGCCGTGAATTTTTACGACCTCATCCGCTGTACGAAATTCTCAACGAGTGGAAACCCGGTTGCGACTGCATTCGAGGGCGTTGGCGCCCGACCTCCGAAGTCTCACGACTTCGGCTACGGGTGCGGCTTTTGTAGCCGAAGTCGTGAGACTTCGGACGTCGGAGGTGACCGCCGTGAATTTTTACGACCTCATCCGCTGTACGAAATCCTCAACGAGTGGGGAGCCGGGTCGCGACTGAATTCGAGGGCGCTGGCGACCGACATCCGAAGTCTCACGACTTCGGCTACGGGTGCAGCTTCTGTCGCCGAAGTCGTGAGACTTCGGACGTCGGAGGTGACAGCCGTGAATTTTTACGACCTCATCCGCTGTACGAAATCCTCAACGAGTGGGGAGCCGGGTTGCGACTGCATTCGAGGGCGTTGGCGACCGACATCCGAAGTCTCACGACTTCGGCTACGGGTGCGGCTTCTGTAGCCGAAGTCGTGAGACTTCGGAGGTCGGAAGTGACCGCCGTGAATTTTTACGACCTCATCCGCTGAACGAAATCCTCAACGAGTGGAAACCCGGTCGCGACTGAATTCGAGGGCGTTGGCGACCGACGTCCGAAGTCTCACGACTACGGGTGCAGCTTCTGAATCACCAATCACGGCAGTTCACGAATTCGCAGGTTTTTGAATTCTACGGGAGCCCCTTCGGATTCCAGGCACAGGTAACCGGTGCTTGGTTCACACTTGGTCCCGCCCGAGACTTCTTCTCCGTTTACCCACAGTCGGACCTCGGCGTTGATCGCTCGTACGTAGTAATGATTCCATTCGCCCACCCCCTTGCTCAGATTTTTCCTCGGGAAGCTGCGCGATCCGTTGGGGGCCACGGGAGGAAACGGGGTCATCGTGGATTTGCCGACGGGAAAGACATCGCCATTGGTGGTGAACCAGTCGGGCTTCTTGCCGTTCGACTTCTCGTACTGCTCTGCGTAACCGTGATCGAGGACCTGGACTTCGATGCCGCCGGGCGGCAGCGAGTTCGGCTTCAAGTCGGTCAGGGCTTCTTCCGTGGCCCAGACGAAAATGCCGGAGTTTCCGCCCGCCTTCAAATGCCTCCAGGTCGCGACAAGCTCGAAATTGGTAATCGGCTTCTGGGAACGGGTGACGCCAACCGGCTTCCCAGTGCAGTGAACAAGTCCATCCTTCCAGGTCCATGTATCCGGGGCTGTATTTACGTTGACGAAATCAGCCTCACCCAGTTCGCGCCATCCCAGGCCGGTGCCATCAATCGTCGCTTTCGTCACCGGTTCGGCATCCTGTCCCCAGGCGGGAACGATTGTCATCATCAGCGCGCCAGCGAGTCCCAACAGGGTGGGGCGAATCAACGTGGAATTCATGCGCGGAGCCTTTCAAGTGTGACGGCCTGGTCTCGTTGGGTCGTCAGTGGATCTGGACGACAGCCTATTTCTACCGCTTTGAGCGACAGAGAGCGAATGAAAACCTCCATTTTGCATCGAATCACACGCCAGTGCGCGGGCTGCTAACCAACGTGCGAGCTGAGTTTGAAAATCGGCAGCAGCATTGCCAGCGCCAGGCCGCCAACGATCACTCCCATACCCGCCACCATGATTGGCTCGAGCAGTGACGTGGCCGATTTGATGGCAATGTTGACTTCTGAGTCGTAGTAATTACCGACCCGGCCCAGCACCATTCCCAGTTTCCCCGTCTGTTCGCCGGATCCGATCATCTGCACCAGTGTCTTGGGAAACAACGGGTTGGATTCCAGCACTTCGTGAATCTGGCAACCGGTGGTGACCTTGTCTGCCAGATCCTTCCAGGCTCGTTCATAGAAGATGTTTTCAGAAACGGCGGCACACAATTGAATTCCGTCCAGAACCGGCACCCCGGCGTTCAGCATGGCGGCAAACGTCCGCGTGGTGCGGGCCAGGATCGACTTGCGCATCAGGGGGCCCAGCACCGGCAATTGCAGGATGACCCAGTCAAACGCCATTTTTCCCCACCATTTCTGGCGGGCATACCACCAGAATGACCCCAATCCAACCGCTCCCAGCAGGCAGGCCCACCAATAGTGCGTGAGGATGTGCGAGGCGGTCATCATGACGATGGTGGGGGTCGGCAATTCGATCCCACGGGCCACAAACATCGGAGAAATCTTGGGAAGGACAAACGTCAACAGGAACGCACAGGCCGCCATGCACATCGCCATCATGACGCCCGGGTACATCAGGGCCCCGCGCACCTTTTGACGTTGTTCCAGGTCACTGCGCATCTGAGTGGCGATTCGTTCCAGCAGGGCTCCCAGAAGTCCGCTGACTTCCCCCGCCTTGACCAGGTTCACGTAGACACCGTCGAAGTACCGGGGATACTTGGCCAGGGCGACCGAGAAATCGACACCCCCTTCGACATCCTGCTGAATCTTCTCGAGAATCGTCCGCAGGCTGGGATTCTCGGACTGCTTTGCCAGGCCGGCCAGCGCGGATGCCACGGGGATTCCCGCATCCACCATCACGGCCAGTTGACTGGACAAATAGACGATATCACTGCGGGAGATGCGGCGGGCAAACAACGAACTGCCGGTGGTCGACGCGACGACTCGAGCTTCATTAATGGTCAGGGTGAACAGTCCGTCCTGACGCAGTTTGCGCGCGGCTTCAGCGGTATTGTCTGCGGAGATTACGCCGCTCTGCATCTTGCCGGAGAGATCTCGAGCCAGGTATTCAAACTGCATGATTCCACTTCCGATCGTCATCAAGAACGTGGCGCGATGCTGGTTGGAACCCAACCTTCATCACTGGCCTGCAGGACTTCTTCGATGGTCGTCAGTCCCTCTTTCGCCTTTCGCAGGCCGTCATACCGCAACGGGATCATTCCGCTCCGGCGCGCGTGTTCTGTGACGGACTGCAGGGTGGCGCTGACATTGATTTTTTCCCGCAGGTTATCGTCCACAACCAGCAATTCATGGATGGCAATCCGCCCTGCAAAGCCGGTGTTCCTGCAGCGGGCACACCCGGCACCGCGATACAGTTCCTGCACGTCCAGACCCATCTGCTGGACCAGTAGCCTGGTTGCCTTGGACGGCTCGTAGGCCTGTTTGCACTTGGCGCAGATTCGGCGGCACAAGCGCTGGGCCAGGACGGCGTTGAGCGATGCGCCGATGAGGTAGCCTTCCACACCCATGTTGACCAGACGCGTGACTGCACTGCAGGCATCATTCGTGTGCAGCGTACTGAACACCAGATGTCCGGTCAGGGCCGACTGAATGGCAATGCGGGCGGTTTCGGCATCGCGAATTTCGCCGACCATCAGGATATCCGGATCCTGTCGCAACAGGCTGCGCAGGACGCTGGCGAACGTCAGTCCGACCCTTTCGTTCACCTGAAACTGGTTGATCAACTGCAACTGGAACTCCACGGGATCTTCGACCGTGCAGATGTTCTTTTCGATGGTGCTGACCGTATTGAGCGCGGCGTACAGGGTGGTACTCTTCCCGCTGCCGGTGGGACCGGTCACCAGCACGATGCCGTTCGGACGGTTGATATTGTGCTGGAATCGTTCCAGGTTTTCGGTGCTGAATCCAAGCTGTGCCAGGGTCAGTGGAATGTTGCGGTTGTCCAGGATTCGAATCACGGTTTTTTCGCCGTGCGTCAGCGGCAGCGTGCTGACACGCAAATCGATGGACCGCCCTTCCATCATTACGTGGATGCGGCCATCCTGCGGCAACCGTCGTTCGCTGATGTCCAGAGACGCCATGATCTTGATGCGCGACGCCACGGCCGGGGCGATGTGTCCGGGCAGTTCCAGGGCCTTGTGCAATGTGCCGTCCACGCGGAAACGGACACGAATCTGCCGTTCGGTCGGCTCGATGTGAATGTCGCTGGCCCCCTCCTTGACAGCGGTATATATGATGTAGTTGACCAGCCGGATGATCGGACTCTGGCCAGCCAGTTCGGTGACGCTGACGATGTCGTCGATGGACTCTTCGATCAGTTCGACGGCGTCGCCCTGCACATCGTCGATGATGTCGTCGATGACGAACACCTGCGAATCGGGCAAGTAGGTCTGCAGCGTCCGGCGGATGTCACGGGCGGAAGCGATTGCCAGCTGAATCTCGCAGCGTGCGACGGACTTCAGCCGATCCAGCAGGAAGACGTCCGAGGGTTCCGCGACGGCCACGGTCAAAGTGTCGCGAACTTTGAACAACGGCAGGACGACATGCTTTTCGATGAAGTCGCGCGGCAGAAGCTCCACGACTTTCGGATCAAACAGCCGGGCTTCCAGGCGAACGAACGGCAACTGGAATTCAACGGCCAGGCATTCCAGGACCTGTTCTTCGCTGCAGAATTCGCGATCGACCAGCAATTCGCCAAGCAGCTTCGTCTGCTCTCCTTCCTTCTGCAGCCGCAAGGCTTCCTGCAGCCGTTCGGCGGACAGAAAGCCGCGGCGCACCAGCAGATCCCCCAGTCGTGGACGCGACTGCAGCGGCGAACGGGTCGGCGTGGGTGTGGCGATCGACATCAGCGGAAACTCGCAACGGCATCAATGACCGAATCAAACAGGTCGAAACGCTGGTCCAGTCGGGTCAATTCGAAGATCTTTCGACCCGGGTCGGCCAGTCCGCTGATTTTTACGGAACCACCAGCCTGGCGGGCCTGATCCTGTAAATCGAGCAGCGCGGTCAGTCCCACGCTGTCGTATCCGTCCGTACGGTCCATCTGCAGCACAATCGCCGAACTTCCCTTGCGCAGGTGCCCTTCAATCGCCTCCGTCAACAGACGCGATTGTTCTTCCATCAGGTCGTCCGGAGTGTGAACGACGACGACATCGCCAAAGGTTTCCGTGGTAATCTGCATGTGTCATCAGACCGAAGTGAAGCTGTCGCGAAAAGTGGCGGTGGACGGTTCCGCTTCATAGCCCAGGATTTCGTAAACCTTGGCGACCAGTTCGCGCGGACTGAACGGCTTGGTCACCATGGCGGACAGATTCAGGTCGTCCAGTTCCCCGGATTGCTCGACCAATTCGAAACCGCGAGCGGTCAGCAGGATCACGGGCAGTTCTGCCAGCGCCTGGTCTTCTCGAATCCTACGGACGAGTTGGGCACCATTCTGACCAGGCATTGTGTAGTCCGTGATCAACAGTGCCGGAGGGTGCTTTTTCAGCAGTTCCCAGCACGATTCGGCATCGGCAGCGCCATGGACGTCAAATCCGGCACGGGCAAATTTCAAGGAAATTGCACGAACGATGTGTGGTTCGTCGTCGCAGACAATGATTCGTGGTGACATGGCGGGGCTCCTGGCGAAGGTGACTTGTGCTGGAAAGCTGATCGAACGTGGTTGTATGGAATGGAAGCAGTTATCTGGTGGATTTCTGAGACGACGGGTTTCGGCTGCCACGGTCACGATGGCCGAGCGGAATTCGGATGGAAAATGTGCTGCCGCGATCGACTTGCGATGTGACCGAAATTGAACCGTCATGAATGTTGGTGACGATGTATTTGACCAGGGCCAGCCCCAGTCCGGTGCCGGCGGCCGCCTTCGAATTCTGGGGAACACGATAGAACCGCTCGAACAGCCGTGGCATGGCGTCGGCGGGGATCCCCATCCCGTTGTCCTGCACCTCGATGACGGCTTCCGTGTCCTGCATGCGGGTCCGAATCCGGACCTCGCCGCCGTCGGGAGTGTATTTGACTGCGTTCGACACCAGATTGATCAGTGCCTGGCCAAACAGATCCAGGTCCAGATGCGCGGGCAGGTACAGATCGCTCAGTTCATCGACGAATGTGATGTTCTTTTGACGGGCGGCCGAGGCCACGACTTCCATCGACTTGCGGGCAATCCGATTGACGTCGGTGTCTTCACGCTGAACCTTAATGACGCCGCTTTCCACGCGAGAGAAATTCAACAGGTTGTTGACCAGTCGTGTCAGGCGGTCGACCTGTTCATCAATGAACTTCAACAATTCCAGTCGCTCGGCCGGATCATCGACATCGTCATCCATCAGCAGTTCGGTGTAGGCGCGAATGCTCGACAGCGGCGTCTTCAATTCATGACTGACGGACGAGACGAACTGTGCCTGCTTGGCGGTTTCCTGCACTTGTTCACGAATGTCCTGCAGGACCACGCTGACCCCGGCCACCCGGCCCTCGTCGTCATACAGATTGGCGGCTTCAGCACGGTAGGTGATCAACTCTCCTTGACATTTCAGTTCCAGTTCGTCAGTTCGCTTGTCGGCAGCCGCCGACCGGTTGCGAACCGCGTCCACCAGCGCTTTGACGCTGCCCAGTTGTTCCCAGGCGGCGGCTGCGGGCATCTGGTCCGTTCCCGTGACGGCGTTGAGCAGCGAATTTGCCCGGCTGTTGCGGAAGATCAGCGTATTTCCACCATCCAGCAGGAAGACGGGTTGTTCCACCTGGTCGAGCGTGTGGGCCAGTCGTCGGACCTGGTTCTTCAGCAGATGGGCACGCGCTTCCAGTCGAGCCCGTTGCTCGGTCAGGTCGTGACACTGCTTTTCATGGAGTTCCGTTTTGTGGATGAGTTCACCCAGCAGCGAACGGAAGACACCGGTGACATCCAGGTTGACTCCGCGCATCTCGGGGCGGTTCAGGACGGCGATGGCGGCAGCCTCCTGTCTTCGAAACAAGGCGATCGTGGTCAGCAGGCCTGTCAGGCATCCGGCAAACGTGAGCAGCGAAGCACTGGGAGCATGGAACATCCAGGTCCCCACTACGACGGCGACCATTCCAAAGGCAATCGACGGCAGGCAAAGCGGCAGCAGCAGCGTTCCACTGTGTGCTGGTGGAATCGGCGGAATCGCCGATTCAGTCAGCGCACCTGTCTCCGGCGGCAGCGAACTGCGATCGAACGCCCCGCTGGCGCTGGAGTCAAAAATATCTGTCGCCATGATTTCCCGTCCTACGGCCTCATTCTGGCGCGGTCCCCGTGGAAATCCACACTCCGCACTGCAAACTTAGGTCGCGATTGGCGTGTTGTCCAATTGCATCGCTGGTTGCAAAGCGGCAACACGACCTGCCGGGGTGTGGGATCTGCGGATTATGCCGAGAAGAACAACTCTTGACCTGAAGCGGCCTTCTCATTCCAACGCGCTGAAATAGTCCGAGACTTCGTCTAAACTGATTCGTGCTCGCCGGGCCATTCCCGGTCCTCCATGCTGATGCCTGATGCACAAAACACCGTGAACCATGTCTGCCATCAACGCCCGAAGCGCAAGTCCTGAACCGGTGTCCAACCATTAGCAAGACTGAGGTCAGAATGCGATTGTTGCGACCATTCGTCTATTTGTGGGTGTTGCCTGCTTCAACTGTCGGACTAAGCGTGGTCGCGCTGGCTCTGGCCACCGGCGGACGAGCACGGGTCGTCGACGGTGCCCTGGAAGTTCACGGTGGCTGGGTTTCCACGATCCTGCTGCGAGGCAATCGCTGGATGAGGGGACCGATTGCGGCGATCACGCTGGGGCATGTCGTGGCCGGCCAGAATGAAGCACTGCTGGACCGGACTCGACGTCATGAACGAGTTCATGTCCGCCAATATGAACGCTGGGGCCCGTTCTTCATACCCGCCTATCTGGCCTGTAGCGTCTGGCTGGGATTACGGGGCTACAACGCGTATCTCGACAACCCCTTCGAGGTGGAAGCGTACGCGATTGACGACGCAGGAAAGGTGCGAATTCACTAGAATCGCACATCAAACTGTGCGGTCAAGAACGGGCCGCTGCCGATGCGAACCGTGTTGTTGCCGACCAGTCGGAATCCGTCGACTTCGGTGAAGTACCGGTCAAAGGCCCAGCCGCCAGAGATTTCGAAACCGACGTTGGGGGCGAACCACCACAGCCACCCTGCCGCCAGCCGCTTCTCGTAATAGAAGAAGTGATCCTGGCTCTGCGGCCGGTCGACACGTCGCCAGTTCTCATTGGTCCAGTCAAACCCGGCATACAATTGCCAGTCGTTCGTCGGCTGGTAAACGGCACGTGCATGCATCGTCGTCAGGAAGGCGTAGACGTATTGCAGTTGCCAGTCGCGCGAGGGTTTCCAGCTGATCACCGAAAACGGAAAGCCGATGATCGCCTGAAAGTCTTCAGAGGGATGGTAGAAATATCCACCGCCCGGAATCGGCAGGCCGTACAGCACCTGGCTGTTCGTCGATGCGTTCACTCCGACAAACCAGGCGCTGTGATCATCCTGGGGCATCAGCAGGAAGGCGGTTCCGGACGCCAGGATTTCTGAACTGCTGTGAAACGGGACATCGCTGGCCGAACCGACGTCAAGCACAATTCCTCCGACATTGCCATTGGCAAACTGGCGGAAGTAATTGGCGCCCAGGGCGACATTCATCAACTGCTTCGGAAACGGCTGTGACGAGGTGGGCAGGATGGCATTGGTGTGAATGTTCATTTCGTCCAGGTGCGACGTGAACACGAGCGTATCGGTTTCATTGTGATAAATGGGAATGCCAGCCTGAAAATAGTATCGATCAATTCCCAGTGAAGTCCCGGACTGATCGGTCGACTGGCTGGGGTACCAGGTCGCCCCGACATGTGGATTTGCCATCAGCAGCGTGCCCACACCACCGGGAAGATTCTTGATTCCCTTGATCCCGCGGAACGATGGCAACGAATCCAGCGCCGTCCCGGTCTTGCCCTGACTTTGTGAAGGATTAAACAGTTCTGCGGGATCAGACGGATCGCGAACCACGTTTGGATATGGCCCCAGCGGCGGCGGCGTGGAAATCATCGGCCCGGCACATGGGTAATTGTCCGGCGGGCAGGCACGAGACGGCAGCGACATCTGGCACACCATCGGCTGGCAGAACTCCCCCGACTGCGGAAGGGTCCACATGGCTGGCCAGCGATTCGCGGAATTGGCGACGGGAGGACCGATGAATGGTTGTTCGGAATCCACGAAGCGGGTCGTGAAGAACAGCGGAGTCGGAACGACCTCTTGAGCCACGCTGAGATCGGCCAGAGTCGTGAGGACTCCGAGGGCGACGGCAAACGCGATGCCAATCCTGCAGCAGCCGGAAACAGCGGCAACTTGATCGCCGCCGCGTACCGCAACGACCGACTCGACGCTCCAGCACCGCAATCTCACGTTCGGACTCCATTCACTCATTGGATCTCTGCACTTAATGTGCAGTTTCTGCCGGACGCGGACTACGGCGAGTCTGTCGGCTTGACCGTGGTTTGATCGACTCCGTCGCCTGTTTCCTTCAGTGCGTCTACCCCTTCCAACTTGAAGCAGGCGATTTCTTCCGCGTTGCGAACGTACAGCTTTCCATGAGCGACCACGGGATGGTTCCAGGTCTTTCCCTCGATCGCCTTGAAGCGTCCGAGTTCCTCGTGAGATTGAGGCTGAGCGCGCACGAGCGCAACGTCCCCCTGTTCGGAAAGGATTAACAAAAGCGCCTGGTCTGCCAGCAGCAGGACCTGACCATTTCCGTATCCGCGCGCCCGCCAGCTGCGAGTTCCATCCTGCAGGCTGACGCAGACAAAAATGTTCCCGTCGAAGCCGTACAAGTGACCGTCCGCGAGGACCAGGTCGTTGAAGTACGGTTTGATGTCTTTGGATGTCCAGCCAATTTCCGTCGTCCATTTGCCGGCGTCATGCGCCACAGTGATTCGGCGGGAACCGACTCCCATCCCTGTTCCAATCAGCAGGTCCGCATCACCGATTCGGGCCGGTTGACAGACTCGAGCGACCCCCTGGGACGGCCAGTCATGACTCCACAGCGTCTTTCCCGTCGCCGGATCGAATGAAAACAGCCCGGCAGACGTGGTCAGCAGAAACTGTTCGATTCCGTGAATGGTTGCCAGTTGAGGCGAACAATAACTCAACTCGCCCTCTTCGGGAGATTTCGGATTGGCCACCCCAGCCGTCCAGGCCAGATCGCCGGTGTCGGCGTTGTAGCCTGCCAGAGTTTTTCCCTGGGGCCCGCCGGCAAACACGGACACGATTCCGCCGGAGACGAGGGGCGAACTGGAAAATCCCCAGACGGGAATCTTGGCGGTGGTGTCCGCCACCAGATCGCGGGTCCAGATTTTCTGGCCAGTGGCCGCATTCAAGCAGTTCAGCTTTCCACTGGCCCCCATGGCATACAACCGGCCTTCGTGGAATGTGGGTGTGGCTCGAGGCCCCGCCCCGGCCACGACCTCCATGAACCGCTCGGGATCGTGATGAGTCCACAGTTCGCCACCCGTCTGGCCGTCATAACAAACCACGTACTCATCATCACCACGCTGCTCCTGTGTGAAGACCTGATTGCCAATCACGGCAAACGACGACCAACCTGGACCGATCCGGTGGCGCCACAATTCTTGCGGTGGTGATTCCGTCCAATTTGTCTGGATCTGTACTCCCGCCAGTCGCCCGTCACGCAGCGGTCCGCGAAATTCAGGCCAGTCCCCGGGTTGTAATGGCGTCACCGGAATCTCGACTGGCAGGGCGGTTGGCGCCGCGGAACGGGCTTTCAATTCCGACAGCAGTTGCTGTTCCGCGGTTGGGTTCCAACGCCAGCTGAATTTCGGCTCAAACGCCCCATCCATCCCTTCCACGCGCAATTGGGAACAGACCGCTCCCGCCACAACGAACGCCGCCAGGACACCCGCGCGGCGAATCGGCCAGCGCAGTGACGACGTGACCAGCAACCAACCGA
The DNA here is from genome assembly GCA_018242525.1 of Planctomycetota bacterium. GTDB lineage: Bacteria > Planctomycetota > Planctomycetia > Planctomycetales > Planctomycetaceae > Schlesneria. The sequence goes on from JAFEBS010000068.1 coordinate 11,973, forward strand.
CCCAGACGGTGCTGATGGCGGGTGCCGCGTACAGAACCAACGCCATCATCGGAAAGTCCGCTCCGGCCACGGCCATCACAAATCCGACCATCACCACAAATGCGCCGACGAGCAGAAATCGATCCGAGCGGGGAAGTCGACTTCCCAACAGCGTCCACAGCAGCAAGCCGCCAACAACGGCAAACGGTGTCACCACCAGGCCAAAGAAGAATTTCCCCGGTGAGAACTCTGTGACCATCACCACCAGGCGCACCAGCCACAGCAGTGCCACCAGGACCAGCGCCGGCCAGAGTCTCACGCGGTTCGGCGCGACTGCAGGTTGTGTTTCAGACTGCACTTGCATTGTTTCGTCACTCATGAAACACTCCCGATGCGATGCCGCAGAGTGTCCGACGCTGTCGGACTGCGATCAATCGGCGTATCGTTGTTGGTGATCGTAATTCAATCCGGGCACTTTGTCCGGGCCAGAATCCCCTCGACCCTGTTAAGTACCGGTATATTATGGACAGGTACAGTATTCGTCAATGACTTTCCGGCGCGACGGTTCACCGATGGTAAAACCCGAAGATCTTGCCCCTTTGATGGCTGAATTCGGCAAGGCTTACACCCGCAAAATCTACGCGGAAATGAGTCGTGCCGGAACAACACCCGCCCGCGCCCGACTCCTGCTGACCCTGCAATGCCAGGGAAGCTGCAAGATGGCAGACCTGAGCGGTTATCTGTCGGTGACCCCCCGCAGCGTGACCAAGCTGGTCGACGGACTGGAAGGGGAAGGGTTGCTGGTCCGCGAACCGCATCCGCACGACCGTCGGATTACCATGATCCGCCTGACTCCGGAAGGGCTTTTGGTTTGTAAAGAAAGCGCCCTGGCCAATCATGCGGCGGTGAATGCCATTTACGAATCTCTTTCGGCAGCCGACCGCCAGCACCTGGCCCGGATCCTGAAGAAACTGACCGAAGCCATTCACGAATCGAATGTGGACGGGGAATAAGAACACTTCTTCGGCGCGCAGTTGTGGACGCGCCGTCAATCGCCTGGGTATACTGGCCGCGGTCTGGAGTTTACCCGTCGCAGTTCCCGGTTCAGTCCCGTCCTTTTGTGGAAACCGAGGTGAAGCATGGCACTTTACGAAATTGAGACGAACGCACACATCATGATCGCCTGGGCGGACAGTCAGGCTGCCGCCGAAGCGATTACTCGTGAAAACTATCCTGAAGAGGAAGTGAAGCGAGTGGCCAAGCGTCCACGTGATGTCTGGGTGATCTCCAAGCGAATGCTGGGCATCGAAGGCGCCGTCAAGCCGTGTGACAAGGCCCGCGACTGCCTCAGTCGCGCTCGCGGCGACAAGTTGCATGCGATTCGCCTGTACATGCAGGACACCGGATCTGACCTGCACGAAGCTCAGCGCGCCGTCGAGACCAACATGTCGCTCGGTTGGTAACGCATCGAACAATCTCCCGCTCTCCTGTGCGGGAGAGCGGGATGATTGTCTTGTACGCTGCTGATGGTGGGTGGCTTCCGGCCGGTTCCACACTTCGCCCGCGGTTCGGGTCAACATCACCCCGCCGGCCGATACCCTATCCGGGGCAGTCGTGGTTCCCTCGGATCGATTCGCAGAATCCGGCGAGTTATCTGGCACCCATCCGTGTCACGATTTCCTGAAGCGATCGCACTCTGTCCGCCGCGACATCGCCCGCCCCCCGATCCAGGTGGAGTGCTCGAAATCCCGCGGCGCGTGGGGCCACCACGTCGTGCTCGGGGTTGTCCCCGATCATCAGGATCTGCTGAGGTTCGCTTCCACAGGCCTGGGCGACGGCCGAGTAAAACCTGCGGGCAGGCTTCCTCACACCCACCGTCGCAGAGACGATGCGCAGTTCGATTCCACTGAGCTGCGGAATTGCGGCGCAGACCGAATGCAGCCGACGATCAAAGTTCGAAGCAATTGCCAACCGGTAGCCGCTTGCGACCAGTTGGTTCAACGAATCGCCGATGTCGGCAAAACAGCACCAAGACGACGGTTGAGCGAAGTGATCCCACAATTCCTGAAAGCAACCTTCCGGGTCGGTGATGTCCGGAAAAACGTCACCCACAATCCACCGCCAGCGTGCTTCTTCGATGGCATCGCTGGTGACCCACCGTTCGGTCGGGCCACCGGGAAATCCGTCCTGTTCGCTGCGTCGAAATGCTGACCGGAAACGCCGCCCGACTTCCAGAACATCGAGTCGCGAACCATACCGTGATCCCACCGCGTGGTACGCCACCGCGACGCTGGGTCTCGGATCAATCAAGGTCCCGACAGCATCAAACACGATCCATTGGCAGTCGGAGACACCACTCGGCGGAGCGGCGGGGGTCGAATTGGCGGGGTTGGACATACTCGTCTCGGATTCCTCTGCCGAGATTGTAGTCGCAGGATTGACGGTGACCAGCATTGTGAGCCGCACGGCGCTAGCCGCGGGTGCATTTTCACTCGTAACCGAAGTACCCGCGGCCAGCATCCTGTGGCAAAAGGTGTCTGAGCCTTTGGAGGGCACTGAATTCACCTTGAAAATCGCGTGCCCGGAGAGGGTCAGACACCTTTTGCCACAGGATGCTGGCGCCGTGCGGCTCACGAAGTAAGTGCCATTGGGGAAGCTGACACCATTTGATGTTATCCCCCGAGCACTCCCGTGACGGCGGGAATCGAACGCTAAATACAAATGAAAAACCACGGACCATCCCAGGATGGTCCGTGGTCTCAAGTTTCCCAATCGGGATCGCGGCCGCCGTTTACACCAGTTGCAGGTGAGCGAGCTCTTCCCGCAAGCGGATTCGCGCCGTGTGCAATCGCCGCTTGATCGTGCCGACCGGGCTGCGGAATCGATCACTCATTTCGACCAGCGACTGGCCGTCAAAGTAAAAAGCGACCAGCGTGGATCGATCGAGTTCTCGAAGCCGCTTCAAGCCTCCCCAGACATGGGCAGCCTGCTCCACGGACAGCACGGCATCCAACGGAGAATGTCGTTCGCAATCAATGTTCCCCAGGATATCCGGATCCTGAGTCGACGCGGGAGGACGTCGCACCGTCCGGTTGATTGCCAACCGCACCGTGATCCGTCGCAACCAGCCTGGAAATCGATCCGGCTCTCGCAATTGGGGAAGCTTTCGCAGGGCCTGGATCAGGACATCCTGCGTCAGTTCCGCGGCTTCCGCCTGGTTTCGCAACCGGCGCAACGCCACCGCGTAGACGGTCGGCTCGAACATCACCGCCAACTGACCAAAAGCATCCCGATCACCCGCCTGAGCCCGCAAAACCAATGGCAAGAATTCATCCGTGTCCATAATTGTCGTTTCCCCAAAAAGCATGCCGACGTCTTCATGACGTGGATGCGATGTGATTTTCCGTGACGTCGAACGATGTTCAGATCAGGCCGGGAAACGGATGAGGTGCGCATGGCAACACATCACGGGTTCCGACTTGGCCGAGCATCGATTGGCGGATTGCAGGCAGGCCGCTGACGATCACACACTGTGACCGACGGAGCCGTTCGGCAATGACCACCACACTTCGACGAGAGAGCGATCCCTCAAAACGCCAGACCTAACCGCATAACGAGCGATTGAGGACCAGCATGGCCCACGCGGCTTCTGGCAGGTGGCGATTGTCGAGTCGCCATGTTCTGCCGGACCGGGTGGTCTGGGGGTCGTCCCCACTGCCCAATCCCGTGGTCTCCAGTTGCAATCGCGGTTTTAGGTCGATTGCGGACCCGGGTTTGGACAGGGAACGAAATACCCCAGAATTGGGACGCATTGAAACCGGGTGCTCTTCACGGAAATACGTCCGATGGGCACACGCTGCATCCACGACCATGCCGCCCTGAGCGCCGGCGTTGGTGTTGATCATCGCGTTCTGAATGCCATTAATTGCTTGCATCGGGGTACCTCCTGCGGCGACCGCAGTTTCCGGGAAACGACGTTGACAGTTCTGTTTCGGAAAAAGAATCCACAAGTTTGAGTGTTCCGCGGCGTTCGCCCCGCGAATGCGGCGGATTGATTTACGAAATCCGCACGTATCACTAAGACGCCATGTCGCGGTCAAAGGTTCACGCAATTCCGGAAAATCCGTCACCTTTTTTACGCAATCGCGTTTCGGAGTCGACCCCGATTTGGCGGGAGTCCTGGCGGAATTCAGAAGAATCCGAAATCCAAAAAACCAGGAAAAAAACGTAAGCCGCAAACTCATCGCAAGTTACGCAGCCATTCCAGGCCGCTGCAGCCTGCTTTTTTAGAAAAACAGGCAGAATCCGTAAAGTTTGCGGATTGTACCGGTCGATACGAAGAGGCAAGAGATTTCGTCTCAGGTGTCTCACGGATCGAGTGTTTAGGGAAAGGCTTCCCATGAAACTGCAACGACTGATGGTTTTGGCCGGTTTGCTGATGATGACAACTGTCGGTTGTTGTCACAGTCAGTGTGTCTCGTCAAACCCTTGCAACCCTTGTGGCACCTGTGGTGGCGGCTGCCTGACCGGTTGGCTGAAGAGCAAACTGGCTTGCTGTCGAATGAGTTGCCACAACTACAGTTGGTGCGACGATTGTTCGTCGGCCTGTTCGGTCTGTGGTGGAACAAACTGCGGTCTGAGCTCGCCCGACATGGGAATGCCATCCGCCGGAGGGTCGACCTGTGCCTGCGGTCAGTCTCACGGAGCGACCTATGTTCCGTCGTCCCCGACATCAATGCCAAACGACGCGCCGGCACCGATTCCCACTCAGGTCGCTCCCGTGCCACCACGGTCCAGTGAACCGACTCCCGCCCCCGGGTCCACAGATTCCACAAGTTTGCAACAACCGGGCTCGATTCAGCACGTTTCCGTCGAGGAATTCCAACGCCTGCCGGGAGTTGTGATTTCTGGTCCGGCCCAGTCGTCCGTCCCGACGATGGCTCAACCCGCTCTGTCGCCGCCAGCTTTGTCCACGGTTTCCACCCCCCCAAAGCCGTTAAACAACGTGCAGCAGGTTCAGTGGCAGCCATCGAAGCAGTAAGCCCCGGATGACGGTTTTAAAAAACGGGAAACACGGCGATCAGGTTTATCGCCGTGCTTTTTCGCTTCGTCACCTGAGATAGACTGACGCGGCAGTTCGAACATGCCTCCTGAGTCCGTTGTTTTGCTGTTCGGCCTCAAAGAACGAAAACGGGCATCACGACAACGTCGTGACGCCCGCCCAGCCGCAGGATTTCGGTTTCGCCCGGTCCACCCGGGGAACCAGTCAGCGGAACACGCCCACCCAGTACGGGTAGCCGTTCCGAATCATATACCCGAACCCAACCCGTTGTCCGCTCAGCATGATGCCATGGTGCGGGGGGGACGCAATCCAACCCTGGATCGCATGTTCGGGAGACAGCACACTCTGATAGATAATCTCCATGTACGGCAATCCACTGTGCTGGAAGCCGCCAAAGTCCGACATCCAGACCGCGTGTCGCTGTGCGTCGAGGCACATCTGCGTATCAAGGACGACCGGACCAACTCCCATCCTGGCTCGGTGCTGGTTCGTCAGTTCGACCAGCTTCAGGATGGTTTCGTGCTTGATCAGCCAGTCATGGGGACCCTCCACTTCCTCCGTGACCACCTTTTCAGCACTGACAGTCTCGATGGGGCCGTTGCTGGGGAGCAGAGCATCGACCGGTTCGTGCTCCGCCCATGCGGGCAGTCCTGCCAACAGAACTACCGACATCGCAATCACCGTTCTAACCATTCAATCAAACTCCTTGGAGAACTCGAATCATTCCTGCCGCGTCTGATGCCGACCCAGGCGGACCCGGTGGAATTCCCCGCAGACAGACCACCGTGGTCGGTCTCGGGGAGGACCAGCTAAGCAGAGTTGACCCTGACGATCAATCAACGGGAGTAGATTGGATAAAAGACAGGTGTTGAGTGGGTTGCAATTTGGCGTCGAGGTTGCTTGGGGTGGCTGGCAAATGTGTGGCCACCCTCTCTGGGGCATCACGCAGTCACGCGGGAGCAACTGACCAAATCATGCTTTGCCTGGCACTACCGATAGACGTTCTTTCGCAGCACATCGAGTGGGTAAAACGTGTCTCGCCAGCGAACTCCCCCTTGCCGAAGCGTGATCCAGGTGGATCTCAAGAAGGCGAACAGGAACGCCATGCCTGCGGGGATCAGCAGCGGAAAGACCCAGAAGGAATGCCCGAACAGACGCGAGTTGACGCCGAAAAGCAGGTGTGACAGAACCAGCGCGGCGACGAACCCCAATCGGGCCCCGCCCGCGAAAAGCGTCCCGGCGAGTGGTCCCAGGAAGACCGCGGCCGTGACGCTGGTGACGAACAGCAAGTGCAGGATCGAGTAACCGGCGGACGCGAAGGCGTTCTTTTCCAGACCCGTAATGCAGGCCCAGGCCGATTGTTGCCAGCGGATATTGAGTCCCTCACCGGCACGTAGAACTTCGCTGCGGGATCCGGTTCGCTTGAGCAGTTTGCCGAGCTTGACATCGTCGAGAATGTCGAGACGAATCAGGTCGAACCCACCGGCTCGCTCCAGGGCGGATCGGCGAACCAGATTGAAGGCTCCCACGCCGAGATAGAACCACGGGAAGCGGGTGGGAACCAGTCCAGGTTGAGTTCCCGCTGCGAAGATCAAGGCGAAGCAGGCCACAAACGCCGCTTCAAACAATCCCGCGGCTTCAATGTTTGGAAACAGTGGCAGATGATCCAGATTGCGGGCGACGGCATATTTCAAGGACCGCTTCAACGTTTCGGGGTGATAGACCACATCGCCATCCGTGAACAGAATCCATTCGCCGCGTGCCTGCTGGCTGCCCACATGCAACGCATGGTTCTTCCCCAGCCACCCCTCGGGCAACTCCCGGATGTGAACGACCTTCAACTCCGGACCGCGAACGGACTCGTCGGTGTTGGAATTCACCTCGTCGGCCAAACGATCCATGATGACCCCAGTGTCATCGCGCGACCGATCGTCCAGCGCAATGATTTCAAACGCCGGGTAATCGGCCGCGAGCAGAGACCGCAGTCCCGCTTCAATCTTGTGGCCTTCGTCCCGGGCGGGAACCACCACGGACAGGAACGGCCACTCGATGGGTTCCGCCACACGGTCACTCTGTCGGCGCAGCGAGCGCCCGAGGAACCAGAGGGATGGCAGACCGGCAGCGACGGCCCAGACGACAAACAACAACCAACCCGCCAGATTCAGCACGATGGGCATTTCCGATGGAATAAAAAGTCAGGGAAAAGGTCGCTCTGCGCACGTTCGCTTTCAAGTAGCCTTCACGCTCCGCGTGAAGAAAGCCGGGTGTGACATCGGTAGGAATGGTGATCCGAGATTCTCTCCAGCGCACGCTTCATTCTGAACCGCATCGCCGATGACTGATGATCCAACTATCCGCTTTCTTCACGCGGAGCCTGAAGGCTACGGGCCGGCTTGCCTGCAGGCGGGGGATTTAGCGGGCAGGTGGAGACCAGAGAGTGGCAATGATGTCGCGTTCCCGGGAATGATCTTCGCAGAAGTAATAGACGACGACCACCGTACCATCGGGACGCTGGATGCTGCGGGGATAGCCGATGTCGCGGCTTTTTCCGTCCGTCCGCAGGAGATAGTCCCGGCTCCATGTCGATCCCTGATCGGAGCTCAGTTTGGCGTGGATGGAAAACGGAAGTTTGCGCTGACCCCAAATCAGGCACAGGCGTCCATCCTTCAGTCGGATCAGGCTGGCGGGGTTTCCTTCACCGGTATCCGGGACTGGACGATTCACGAAGCTCCAGGATTGCCCGTTGTCCATGGACCGATAGCCGTCGATCCAACTGCCGGTGCCGTCACGATGGCGGATGGCACTGAAGAGGCCTGAGTCCGATAGTCGTACAGTCGCGGGCATGATCGCATAGCCGGGCTGCTCCGGGGCAATCCATCCGTGCACGTTCCACGTTTTGCCTCCGTCGGTGGTCCGGGCGCAGAGCGGTCGTCCCTCCTTCCCGTTGGACTTCGCAGCGGTCAGGAACACGAGACACGATCTGGGGCCTTCGACAAGGTAATCCGTACGGGCAGCGATTCCGGGAGTCCCCAAATCGGGGAACCGGAACGGTCCCTTCCAGGAATGGCCGCGATCGTAGGAATAGTAGAAACACGACGGTCCGACATTCGTGTCGGTCATTCGCAACGTCAACGCAAAGTCGGGATGAGTGAATTCGATGTCACCCGGACAGTCCGTCCAATCCGCTTCCTGCCGTCCGACGGGAGGTTTCCCGTGCAGCGACTTGCCGCGTGGAATCAAGGCTCCCTGGCGGGAAGGGTCTTCAATGCTCCATGTCAAACCGCCGTCGAGACTGCGGGCCAGCAGGTGCTCTTCCGGCTTGTCACGATCAATGGCATGCCGATCCGGGCCCAGATCCTTGTAATAGCCGCGACTGAATCCCACCAGGATTTCGTTGCCCCAACTCCAGATCCCATGATTCGCGGGCCAGCCCCCGAATCGACCGGGTTCATGGAACACCGCCACGTGCCGCACATTCTCGACATCACCAGCGTCGGCTGACCGGGCAACCATGCCAGCCAGGATTGCGATTCCCCAAAAACGAGTCGAGCAGATCATGTTGAAACCGTTCTCCAGATCGCTGTTGGATTCGCACGCGACCGCACAGTTCTTGCCACCTATTTCTGGATGGCAAACACCACTTCCTTCTTCGCTCGGTTGATGCCGACCAGTCCGCCGGTCTGGGGGGCGGTCGCGAACCCCTGACCGGTAAACGGAACCGCTTCTGTGTCGACCAGGTCCAGTACCGTCCCCGACATGGGCAGACGCAATCGAAAGAGGATTTGATCATCATGACCAGTCACCAGCAGATTCCCGTCATGCCAAATCCCGCCGGACAGGCTGAATTTGCCCAGTTTGTGAATGACGGCCGGTGGATAGGTCCAGCGTCCCTGTTCCTGCCATACGGCATCGAACTTCGCCAGGAACGTCCCGCTGTTGTTGTCACCGTACCGGGCGAAGTTGCACCACCAGTCGTCGTTGTGACGAACCGCCCAGGTCAGACTGCCGCCGTAATTGCCAAAGGACTTGAATGTTGAAAGTTGCATCGACTCCAGGTCCAGCAACTTGATCTCGCTCTGCTCTGGCGTATGCGGGTAATTCGAGTGGGCACAATAGAGCGATCCTTTCCACAGGAAACTTTTGAAGTCAGGTGACCGGACTAAACACCCCGTGGAAAAGGTGTCTGCCCCTTTGGAGGGCATTGCCCGGAGAGGGTCAGACATCTTTTTCCACGGGCAGCCCGGTCTATTGGCTCCCAAACGCCGCTTTTGCAGCCTTGTTAAAAGTCCCCTGGGCTTCCCCGCCGTTTCCGGCGTAGCCTGCATGCTGGATCATCCAGACCGTCACCAATCCACTTTGAGGATCGACGGTCATGTTCGTGGCGTGAGCCCCGCCGTGGCCGAACGTCGTGCCATTGGTGGAAAAGCCAAATCCGTAGCCGTCCTTCAAGGCATCGCCCGTCTGCTTGCTCGTCATCTGCTTGACCGCGGCCTCGGACAGGTATCGACGTCCCTCCAGGGTTCCGCCATTCAGCAGCATCTGGCAGAAACGGCCCATGTCCCTGGCAGTACCAAAGTAACCGCCCGCGGGCATGGGATAGCGGTGAGTGCGATCCTGCAGCGGATACTGCAATTGACTGATTTTGAACTCCTCCAGGTCATTCTTCGCGGCATTGGGCCGGTAGGATTTGGCGAGACGCGACACCTGCTCGTCATTCGGCCAGAACGTGGTGTCTTTCATCCCCAGCGGTTGGAACAGGCGTTCTTCCAGGAATCGTTCGTAGGGCATTCCGCTGACGACTTCGATGATCCGCCCGGCAGTGTTGATTCCGGCATTGCTGTACTGGTACTTGGTATCCGGTTCGAAGATCAGCGGCGTCAGGGCATAGCTCAACACCGCCTCCCGCAACGGCAGGCGATCCAGCGTGGGGTGCTCCACAGCAGAAGCGAATGGCAAACCGCTGGTGTGGCTCAGAACATTCTTCACGGTGATCGGATGCCTGGGACGTTTCAACAGTCGGGTCGTGTCGTCCTGATAAACCGCCACCATCTGACCGCGAAATTCCGGCAGATATTTTTCGACCGGATCCTCGACATTCACCTTCCCCTCATCGACCAGGATCATCAACGCGGCGGCGGTGATCGGCTTGGACATCGAGGCGATCCAGAACATGGAATCTGTCGTCATCGGCTTCTTGGCGGCGAGATCCTCGAACCCGACGGCCTCCAGGCTGAGAACCTTGTCCCGTGAGGCCACGAGCGTGACGGCTCCCGCCAGCGAGTGACTGTCCACGTACGGTTGCAACACCGCCGCGACCCGGGGTGCGTCGGCCCGAACCCCTGAGGCAGCCAGACAGATCAGAACGGCGAAGGCCACAAATTGACGACGAAGTCTCATGAAGTTGTTCCCAGGGTGATCAGTGCCAATGACGCAGGAATCCGAATGATGACCCTGCACCTGGCGCTGGTCAACCCGGCAGACCGCCTGGCCTGTAACGAACTTTGTAGCCGAAGTCGTGAGACTTCGGCTGTTTGTCACTCGACGTCCGATCGCTCACGAGATCGGCTACTGGGAAAGCCGCACGATCAGACCGTGGCCCCCCAATTTAAAAAAGGGCGATGGCCCAGGGTGGTCACGGTTTGCCGCCCACAGATGCGACAGACGACGAGGCGATGTACGATAGGGTTCCCCCCGGACAGCATTCCTGCGGAACCGATCAGATGCGTCGGAAGGATTGGACGGATATGAAGACCTGTTTCTTGAGCCTGTTGATCCTGTGTTGTGCCCTGGCCGACGTGGGTACCGCCCACGAGCCGCTGACGCTGAAACTGTGGCCGGACGGACCACCCACGGCGATGGTGCCGAAGTCCGAAGCGACGAAAAAGCTGATTGAATCGTACGGCGGGGTTGGCCCCAATCGCATTTCGGATGTCAGTGATCCAACGATCACGGTGTTTCGTCCGGACAAGCCCAACGGAACTTCGGTGATCGTGGCACCGGGCGGCGGCTTCATGTTCTTGTCATACGCTCACGAGGGGACTCAAGTCTGCGAATGGCTCACGTCGCTGGGGGTTACGGCCGTGCTGCTGAAGTACCGCACGCCGACGCGCGACGAGTCCGAAATGTTTGAACTTCCTGTTCAAGACGCCGAACGAGCCCTGGGGCTGGTGAGAAGGCATGCTGCCGAATGGAACCTCAACCCCAGCCGAGTTGGCCTGCTCGGCTTCTCGGCCGGAGCGAACTTGGCCGGTCACGTGGCCTGGGATCGCGGCGCCCGAACCTATCCGCAGCAGCCCGGGCTGGACGATCCACGCGGGCCGGACTTCCTGGTCTTCATCTACGGGGGCGGATTCCTCGACCCAAACGACAAATCGAAGTTTCGTCCGGGATTCAGGATTCCAGCCGATGCTCCGCCGGTGTTTTTTCTCGTCGCTCACGACGACAAGTCGAACCCGATCGAAGCGGCCCTGCTGTACCTGGAATACAAGAAGCGTGATCTGTCGGCCGAACTTCACATTTGCGCGCAGGGGGGCCACGGATTCGGCATGCGGAAAGACGGCAAACCGATCAACCAGTGGCCTCAGCGTTGCGCCGAATGGATGAAAAGCCAGGGTTATCTCGGCGACAAATGACGGGCTGCAACGGATCGAAAACCTTCCTGTTCCCGATGATCGGGCTCCCGTGACTCGTTCGACAGTTGACTCGCTGAGCCGCCTCGCTATTGTGTTGCCCCTGACAGCCTGTGGCAAAAGGTGTCTGACCCTCTCCGGGCACGGGATTTTCAAGGTGTATTCAGTGCCCTCCAAAGGGTCAGACACCTTTTGCCACAGGCTGTTAAGACATGACGTTGGCGCTCGCTGCGAACTGACAGATCGGTGCACACTGGAGACATGATGTCGACTGCGAATCCCTGGGTGATTGTCGGTAAGGTTCCGTACGGTAAAGGCGTGTTTGCGAGGAAGCGAATCCCTGAAGGAACCGACATCGGCCTGGTCGTCGGCAAGGTCATCAACGACCCCGATTACGCCAGCGCCTATTGCATTGATCTGGGAAACAACCTGTCACTGGAACCGAGAACCCCGTTCCGGTACCTGAACCACCGCTGCGAACCGAACGCCGCGCTGCATCTGCGGGAAGTCGTCTACGAAGACGGAACTCCGGCCCCGTCCGAGGTCTATCTGGAAGCCCTGACGGAGATCCACGAAGGGACCGAATTGACGATCGATTACCAATGGAGTGCCGACGGCGCCATCAAATGCCTGTGCGGAGCGAATCTCTGTCGCGGCTGGGTGGTGGCCGCGGAAGAATTGCCCGCACTCTTGAAATCCCACAAACCCAAGCAGCGCCGCTCGAGAAGTACCGCGTCCGCCAGCAAGAGCACTCCCAAACCCGCCGGGACAAAATCACGGCTGGTGCGGTAGCATCCCGCCGCGATTCTGCCCGTCAGTGACCCGGACCACGCAAGTGCGTCGATCCGCCGGTATCCGTCTACCGCAACACCTTGCCGGAAGGCGGTTTCCGGTTGATTTCAGGGAAACGGAAGGACGGGGCACTTGGAGAATCGCTCAGCCTTGTCGGCCGGGCCGTTTTTGCTATCATCCTCCCCGCACAGCCGCCGCATCGCCTTTTCGGGGATGTGGAATTGGTCCCACCGCCGCCGTAGCTCAGTTGGTAGAGCGACGCTTTCGTAAAGCGTAGGTCGTCAGTTCGAGTCTGACCGGCGGCTTATCTTAAACCGGTTCGGTATCATCAGTTACGATGATTGCTGAACCGGTTTTTTCGTTGGAATCCGGGTTTTGACTGACAATTGACTGACTATTCTGAATTCGGAGTTCAGAGATCGTGTCGAAGTGACCGGCAGCCTCGTCCTGCATGCCTCGCATCAGGTGCCCGTACTTGTCCATCGAAAGCTTGATGGTCGAGTGGCCCAGCAGCTCCTGAATGACCTTCGGGTGCGAGCCCGCTTTAATGAGCAGGGATGCCGCCGTGTGGCGCAGGTCGTGGAAAGTGACCGTGTCAGGGATCCCCGCCGCCTTCCGGATCGGCTTCCACGCTCGGCGCTCGAAATTGGACTTTCGCAGGAAGCCCCCATCGTGGTCGCAAAACACGGTTGGGCAGTCTTCGAGCCCTTCCGCAGCCTGTTCGTCCTTATGGACCTGCAGAGCGTCCACGGTGACCAGGGGGATTCGTACCATTCGTCGCCCGGAGTCGCTCTTTGGTTCCTTGAGGCGAAGTTGCCCCTTGGACTCCTCCAGGGAGAACCGCACAGCGATCGTTCCCGACGTCAGGTCAACATCGTCCCAGTGCAAGGCAAAGATTTCGCCCTGGCGTAGCCCCGTTGTGATGGCGACCACGAAAACTGCCTTCAACCGGTGACCATTCGCCGCGGTGATCAGCGATTTGATCTGCGGCGGTTCCAATGGCAGGATCTTGCGCTTTGAAACCTTCGGCGGCTTCACTTTGTTGCAGGGGTTCCGGCCGATCAAATCCCAGTCCACCGCCACGTTGAACGCGGTGCGGAGAACCTGCAGACAATACCGCCGGGTTTCTTCACCGGCCCCGGAACGCTCCAGATTTGCCATCAGTCCGACGATGTGGGTCTGATTGATAGCCGACAGCTTGATCCGCCCGCAGTGTGGTTTGATGTGCAGTCGCAACAGGGATTCGTAGCGGTTGTGGGTGTTCGGTGCCACGCTGCTCCGTGCATTCTCATGCCATCGGTCGAGGAAATCCCCGACAGTCAGCTTGCCGGTTGCGGTCAGACCCCCGTCGTTCTTCAGTTTGGCAAGGTCCGTCAATTTCTTCGTGACATCTTGCTTCAGCCGACCGTAGACTGATCGGATGATGCGTTTCCCAGTGGCATCGCAACCGACATCGATCCGGGCTTCCCAGCGACCATCTGGCCGCTGCCACACTGAGCCTTCGCCCTTGCCACGTCGGCCCCGTGGTCTCGGCTTCGGATCGCCAGAATCACCTGTGGTGGATTTCTTCTTCGCCATTGATCAGACCTTCGCGAAAAGTTGTGGTGCCTTGCCAAGGTACCGCTGCCGAAAGTGCAGATCGTCGCCGCGGGTGGCTTCGGTCGGCCCGACCAGGTCCCGCAGTGCATCCAAGTAACGGTGAATCGTCCGGGTCGCGATTCCCCACTCCGCCGCCTGCGCGGGCACGTTGACACCATCGCCACGTAGCATCGAATCCAGGTCGCGGATCCGCTGGACGTCCTCTGTCAGCTTCGTGCGCTTTCTCACAATCCCCATGGTCGACTCCAAAAGACGGGGGCGGGGTTTGCTGTCCCCCGCCCGGTTGGTTGCGTTCACTTCCATGACTTGTCGAACAGGTCGCACATCTCCTCGAAGCTCAGGTCCGAGCCCGGGTACCAGACCCATTCACTCGACCGTTTGGACTTCCCGACAAATCTTCCCCCGTTGATTTCGTGTCCGCGTTCCATTTGCGTGCTCCTATCTTTGAGTGACTCACCGAACAGGTTCAATGATATATGTTCGTCCGTTAGGGTCAAGCATTAAATAGGATGGTTTGTAATATTCGATAAAACAACCCCGCCAGCGAGTGCCGACGGGGTCCCTCACGCATCGCCGACAGGGATGATAACTCACTCGTCTTCCATTCGCTCCTCGTCTCGTGCTTGCGTCTGATCATTTTCTGAGACGCTTCTCAGATACCAGACACGATTCCACTTTTCGTAAACCGGTCTCAAGGTATCGATTTCACCAGCAAATCGAGTGTCTCCGCGTTGTGCCAATCGCGCCGCGAGATCAAGAAACCTTCCAAGTTCAAAGACCATGAATTGCCCATCATCGCAGTTTGCGAAATGATCGGCGAATCGACGATCTGCAGACGTCAAAAAGGCTTCCCAAGCATTGCCATTGTCCATTTCGCAGAGCCTACTTTGGCTGTCATAGGCATTGCTTAGGAGATTCTCCGGGCTGATGTCGTAGTTTTGCATTCTCATCCCTTCTGGTTGCAGGAAACCCCGCCAGCATCTGCCAACGGGGGCATTTGGCGATTGAAGCTACAAATGTCACCTGCGGTCATCAATCGCGGATTCGCCCAGCAACTCGCGCAGTGCGTCGCGGTCCCGATCGTCAGTCACCGTGCGGAGATTCACCCGGGCGACATCCAGCAGGCCGGCCGCATCCTTGAGCCAATCGGTCAACTGCTCGACCAGGTCATCGGTCAGGTCGACGTGAAGTGACATCGACAATTCGAACTTGGCGTGGCGCAATTCATCATTCGTGGACGGCCGATACTGCCCTGGGGCATCGTCCTGGATCCCGCAATCGACGTCGACATCGATCTCGAGACCGCCGGTGTGCTCCTCGATCGAGATTAGCAACGGCTCAAGATCCTCGCGAATCCCGGCCGCGAGTGGGTTGGGGACTACGTCGTCTCGCTGGGCCCGTGGAGCATCACCTGAGAACCGTCTCGCAAAAACCGCGGTAGGTGCCACGGTCGCCGTCGTTACGTCGATGTCCTCGCCAGAGACTCGGGCGAGCGTGCCGGCGGCCCTGAAGGCTTCGCGCTCAGTGAGATACGTGGCGTCTCCGACGAACCAGACCTGAAGCGTGGGCGCAGACAGAGGGGCTGTGGACTGCATGTGAATCCTTTCTTTTTCCCCGGTGGGGAGAAAAGTAAGCCCGTCCCTACGCAACTGCCTCAAGGCAGCAGCGAGCCGCCCGCAGTCCTCACGGTTTCAGCCGAACCCAATGGGCGCGGCATCCTGTCACAGTTGGGCAGGGACGGACTTTCGCTTTCGCTGAGGTTTTGAGTTTTCGCTGTACACTTGCCAGCATTGGAGACCGCTGGCGGGCTTTTGAGTGACCGCATCATTGTCGACACGCCCGACTGTTGTCAACTCACCGGGGAACACAACGCAGGATTCGCAATTGAATAACTGGTCAATTCACCGTCGCATCGCAAATATGGGTTTTGATCCGTTGTCAACATTCACTTCCCGGAAGCACCATGGCCAAATTCATCAGAATCATCCGCGAAAAAGAAATGAAGGAACTGCTGCTGAATGTTGATCACATCAGCAAGATTGAAGTTCAGTACGCGGTTAAGGGACACGATCCGAACGACCGATCGGGCTATGTTGTCTCACTGAAGCAAGGTGCGGAGGATCCAAAATCAATTCGGATTTATCGATTTACGATCGCTGGTGAGGAATACTTATTGGCTGGCGTGACTGGCGATCCGGTGGTTCGCGTGATTCAAGAGATCTACGAAAATGCCATCCGAACACCCGAACCACATGAACGTCCGACGCCAGGACAGGACATTTGAGCCGTTCACAACGCCAAACACGGAGTTCGCAATGACGCGACCAATTCACATCATTCGAGGCGGCGCGGCACTTATTCGGGCAGTCATTCGAATGGAAGAGGAAGAACGTCGAAAGCAAAAGGACGGCGGATCGGCTGCCGATGCGTCCTCGGTCAAGGAATGTGCGGATCCCGCGACCACGCAAACGAACGATGAACCGCCGGGCCACACACGGACGCGTCAGTGAATGGCGCCGCGCCGACGAAACACGACCGCACGATCATGGCCTGGGGGAGGCTTCCATTTCCTGTCGATGCATCTCAAGGTAGGCAGTTGCACTCTCCGTCGAATCGAACTCAACTGCGCCGATAGCCTGCCATCTCCAGCCGTGCTCCGTCCAGATGTGCGTCGGCGCTACGAACGGCTCGCTCTGATCAAGGTTGCCGGTAATTGATCGATTTGGCCGAGCAGTCCAACCTGTTGCGAGCACATACTTACCAATACTGTCCGCCATGCATGGCTTGATAATCATTGTGGATCTCGTTTTCACTTAGAGAATTGAAGACGCTGACAATTCGCCAACTCCTGTAAACGAAACAATCCCAGCATATCGCTGGGGCAGCTCAGTTTCGATCCTAATCTCGCTGCCGCAGCAGCAGCCCCGACTGACGCAATCACCGATCTGGCAATCTGTGAGGGCTATGTGGGCTATGCGCAGTTGTCGCGGATTTATTTTCTGAATTCGACCTCGAAAAATGCGCGAACTGAGAATTTCCAGTTGATCAACCATCTGGAGTGTGTTTTAAGGCTCCGGACGTCCACGGAAACTATCATGGCGTTATGAACACAACACGCGACGCACGGAGGGGACATGACGGAGCAGAAGGACATCGCGAAGCCAGAGCACTGGAACACTTTGACGGAGGTCAGCCGAATCACAGGCATCGGCCGGAGCTTCTTATATTTGGAAATGGCGGCAGGGCGATTACGTTCAAAGAAGATTGGATCAGCCCGTCGGATCTCCGATTCTGATCTCGTTGCGTGGCAGGAATCGTTTGATTCCGAGGGCCGGAAAATGGCCCAGCCTGAATCTGCCGCGGAGATCCATGATCCAGCCGCGGCCCGGCCAAAATGTGCTAGCGATGACAGGGCTGACAGCGACGAAAGCGACGAGCAGTTCACTCCGGAATCGGCGGCGCCAATTCTCGGGGTCGCGGGCGCGTCGTCGGTGCATCGGCTAATTCGCCAAGGCCACCTGCGTGCCGTGCGAATGAAAGACGGTGGCCCATGGACCATTTCCCGGCGCGCAATTGATGACTGTCTTCGGTCCGGCCGGGTTCGGCGGCCGCGAAAGAGTTGACTGTGTCCCCGCTGCGAAAGCGTGCCGCAGCGGGTCGTCGGCTGCGGCGGGGCGATCTTGCAAGGCGAGAGACGAGATCGCCCGCCGCGCGGGAACAAACTTCGGCCCCAGGTCGATATCATGGAGGATGCTCATGGGACGTGATCCCGGGCGTGACGACCCGTCATGCAATCTCGCCACTCGCTGTTTTTCCGATATTGTCCGAACCCTGGATCTGTTCTCACGCGCCGGATCTGCCTGTCCTGCCTGCCGCAGTGAATCCACTCACCTGGAGCATGGTGATCGTCACCAGTGCGACCGATGCGGCTGGCGTTTCATCCTGCAGGCCGATGGCACGGTCCGCGATTTCATCAGCGTGGCCACCGCTGGACGCAAGCAACGAAAGCGGGGTGCCAGATGACCGATCTGATCGACCTGAAACGGGCAGCGGTTGGTCGCTGGGGCGCGATTCTGGAGCAATTCGGGTTTGAGTCCAGCCACCTGACCGGACAGCATGGTCCCTGTCCAGTCTGCGGAGGGTCCGACCGATTCCGGGTGTTGGATGACTTCAACGAAACCGGGGCGGTGTTCTGCAACCAATGTTTCCACAAGGGCAACGGCGATGGTTTGGCGGCAATTGCGTGGCGGAATGGCTGGACCTTTCCCCAGACGCTGCAGTCCGTGGCTGAATACCTGCGGATGGGTACGATCACCAGCTATACCAACGGGCATTCTCGCGGGCAATCGGTTTTCCCAGCCAAACAGAATCCCCCCCAGGAAAAGCCCCCAGCGAATCTGTACACAACTGCGTCCGATGCCATCGCCAGTATCAACGCCGGCTCACTGGTCGCGACGTTCGATTATCTGGATCCGATGGGCAACCATTATGCGACCGTCTGCCGGTTCGAGCCCAAGACGTTTCGGCCGGTTGGCAAGTTCGCTGGCGGATGGGGCGTCAAAGCGCCGGAAAATCGGTTTCCGTACCATGCGGACACGGTCGATCCGGCAACTGTCGTTTACGTGACTGAGGGCGAAGGGGTTGCAGATACGCTCCAACAACTGGGACTCCACGCAACCACATCCATGGGAGGGGCCCAGGCTGGCGACAAAACAGACTGGTCGATTCTGGCGGGCAAGCAGGTAATTATCCTGCCGGACAATGATGATCCGGGCCGGAAGTATGCCGAGGCATTGTCGCAGCAACTGATTGCGATTGGTTGCCGCGTAAAGATTGTCACGCTCCCGAATCTCCCACCGAAGGGTGACGCGGTTCAATGGCTCGATTCCTTCGGCGAAGCCGCGGAACCATCTGACATCGTCGCGGAACTGGACCGACTGGCCGCAGGGACACCGGAGCAAGGGGCCGCATCAACTGGTCTGTTGATGCGGACGGCTGGCGATCTGGTTCGTAGTTTCCCATCGTTGCGTCCGGCAATCGTTGAGGGCCTGCTCCGGCTCGGCGAAACCATGAACATCATCGCCGCGAGCAAATTCGGTAAGTCTTGGTTGATGCTGCTACTGGCATTCTGTGTTGCGTGTGGTCCCCGGAAGTGGCTCGGCAAGTTCTGGACGACTCGCGGCAAGGTGTTGTACGTCGACAACGAATTGCATGCTGAGACGTTGGCACATCGCCTGCCGTTGGTGGCCGAATCCTTGGGACTCCAACCTGCAGACTGGGCGGAGAATCTCGTGGTGATCAATCTCCGCGGCGAATTGATCGACCTGAAAGCATTGTCGGCCGGTCTGTCAACACTTCGGCCGGGTGAGTTCTCGTTGATCATTTTGGATGCGTGGTATCGATTCCAACCGGTTGGCACCGACGAAAACAGCAACGCCGATGTGATGGCACTGTACAACCTCCTGGACAACCTTGCGGCACGGATCGGCAGCGCTTTCGTCTGCGTCCATCATTCGTCCAAGGGCGACCAGTCCGGCAAAGCGGTCACAGATGTCGGTTCCGGCGCAGGATCACAATCCCGCGCGGCTGATTGTCACCTCGTAATGAGATCGCACCAAGAGGATAACGCAGTGGTGATCGATGCTAAAGTCCGATCTTGGAAGCCATTGCAACCGTTTTGTGCAAGGTGGAATTTCCCCGCATGGACGTTAGCAGAGGACCTGGACCCGGCAGACATCCGAAAGCCGAACTCGAAAAAGAAATCCTCAGAACCGGCTGATGACGTCGACGCGAGTCCGTTTTCCAAAGAACACGCAACTCGTCTCAAGGTGCTCGAAGCCTATGAGGTGAAGCCGGACGGGGAATCGGAAAGCCGGATTGCAGCAGATGCCGGAATGAATACCCGGACGTTTGCCCCGATCCAGTCGAGCCTGCTGCGGGACAATTTGATCACTGGTTGCCAGGTCAAAAAATCCCGTGGGAGTTGGCCAGGATTCAAGATTACGAACGCCGGAATTGAAACACTCCGACAACTCCGACAACTCCGACAAACTGCGGAAACTGTCGGAGCGTCGGACTGTCAGATACTCACTCCGACAGACGCCCCCCTGAAAGGGGGCGTCGGTAGTCGGAGTGTTACTGACGACTGGGATAGTCCGACAGTTCGGAGGCCAGCATGACCCGCGAGCGATTCACAATCACCATTGAGTCAGTCCCAGGGCGGGACACTCCAGCCATCATCCGTTTGCGGGGAGCGCTCAAGTGTTTGCTGCGGGCGTTTGGCTTGAGGTGCGTCGGGCTGTCACAACCACGCGAACCAGGCATTATCCCGAGTTCGGATGAGACGACACCAGGGCACGAGCGCAGCAGGAGGGACGGACGATGCTGACACGGGAGACGAGACCGACGATTCATGACGTCATTCGATCGCAGGCTGCCGTTGACGATCGGCTTGATGGCCGGGACCTGGAGCAGATCGTCGCAAATCTTCTGCGGACAATGACATACCGCGAGCGAACAACGCTGGAGCTTCGCTTCGGCATCGGCGATGGGCTCGAGTACACGCGTGCGGAGTGCGGCAGGATCTTCGGTGTTTCGGCCGCGCGAATTCGGCAGATCGAAAACAAAGCACTGCGCAAGTTGCGGCATTGGGCCCGCGGTCGCCACCTCGCGCGGTTCGTCCCTGTCGACCGACCGTAAGGACTTACGTCGATTCATGACTCACAGAGAATCGTTGTAGGTTCTTTTTTGGCATGTGGTTACGACACCGCATGCTACGCAGTTCGGAATTGTGAGTGACTGACCCACCCCATTTTTGATGCGAGTTGGGATGCCAACCAAAGAGTATTTCGAGAGAAAACGCGAGCGCACCCGGCAGCACAGCCGCGCTGCAGCCAAGCGTGCGGCGGACATTGGTTCGCTCCACGCCGTCGTTCATCCGCGGCGGCGGCATTTGTGCCAGCGCGATTTGGGTTTATTTTTGGCGGTATACTACCCTCAGTCCACGGGACTCGGTCCGTTCAGCGTTTCTCACTACGCCGTGATCGATTCCCTCGAGAGCTGTATTCTGCGAGGAGGATGGTACGCCAATGCGATTTTCCGCGAAGCCGCAAAGACCTCGATCGCCGAGGGCGCGGCGCAGTGGGCGATCCTCTACGGTCACCGACGGTTCGGGGTTCTGTTCGGTGCCGACTCTGCGGCGGCCGAAGAGATCTTGGATTCGATAAGGATGGACGTTTGTGAAAACGACTTGCTATTCGAGGATTTTCCCGAAGCGTGCGTGGCATTCCGGCATCTGGAGGGGCGACACCAACGCTGCAAATCCCAGGAGTTCGAGGGCCAGTTGACCCACATCGCCTGTGACGGGGAGCACATCGTTCTGCCGTCGATTCGGTTGTCGACCGAGCAGGCCAGCGACCTTGGGATCCCGATCGACGACCGAGGTTACACGCGTTGCAGCGGTGGCATCATTTCCGCCCAAGGGTTGCTGTCGGCCGCGCGCGGGCTTAAGCACAAGCGACCGGACGGCACCCAGCAGCGCCCGGATTTCGCCATCATCGATGATCCCGAGACCGATCGTTCCGCAGACTCGCCCGCCGAAATCGGGAAGCGGCTCAAGACGATCCGCAAGGCCATCATCCCCCTGGCGGGACAGCGGAAAAAGCTCGCGCTCATCGTCAACGGTACGACGATCACCGATGGCGGTGTGATGGTCCAATTGCTCGACCCTAAGATCTCCCCGGGCTGGCAAGGACGCCGGATTCCGATGTTGCTCACTCGCGCGACAAACGAGGAACTTTGGACCGAGCAGTACGGCAGCCTTTTGATGACATGGGACCGTGAGGGTGGCGATGCCGCCCAGGCCGCAGCCCGGCAACGTGCGCTTGAGTTCTACCTGGCCAATCGCGACGAAATGGATGAGGGAGCAGAGGCCACCTGGCATACCTGCTTTTCGGCGGACCAGTCCGAGGT
Organism: Planctomycetota bacterium; assembly: GCA_018242525.1. Classification (GTDB taxonomy): domain Bacteria; phylum Planctomycetota; class Planctomycetia; order Planctomycetales; family Planctomycetaceae; genus Schlesneria. Next base: position 34,005 of record JAFEBS010000068.1, read on the forward strand.
ATCGGCGATTCAGCACGCCTACAACGTGATGTTGGAGCAGGGTGAGGACGTGTTCGATTCGGAGTGCCAGCAGGCACCGAAGCGTGTCGGCGCGAGCGATGACGCATTGCAGTTGAGCGCAATCATTTCCAAGGCCACAGGACTTCCCCGGCGTACAGTTCCGCTGTGGGCCAATTCGGTCACGGTCTTTACGGACGTCCAGGACGATGCGCTCTTCTGGTTGGCACTCGCATCTGGCGAGGGCTTCAAGACACATGTGCTGGATTACGGCATCTTCCCGGAGCAGCACAGCGGATCGCTGGCCTACGGCGGCGTCAAGATTCGACTGCGTGATCTCTACCCGGGCAATATGGAAGCCGCGTTGCAGGCAGGCCTGGACGATCTGATCCCGCGACTCAAAGAAACTCCGTGGATCCGCGAGGAGGATCACGTTCAGTTAATGCCGACATTCGTGGCCGCGGATTCGTCAGACAACAGCACGATCGTTTACGGTGCTGTCCGCCGAGCCAAATGCATCCCGACCAAGGGCCGATATGTCGGCGCGAAATCAGTACCGTGGGAGGAATTTCCCAAGCGTGAGGGCGAGGAGATTTCCCGCGAATATCACTGGTTGATGGCCACCACCCGGGGCAGCGGAGAGTTGCGTGTTTTGTCGTACGATACCAACTGGTGGAAGACCTTCGTGACGCGTCGACTTCGCACGGCCGCGGGGGACGCCGGGAGTCTGACGTTTTTCGGCAAGCCCAGTGAACACGTTCAGTTGGCAGAGCACATCCTGGCCGAATATGGGGTCGAGGTCGCCGTCAAGACGCGCAAGGTGGAAGAGTGGTCGATGCGCCCCGGGCAGAAAGAGAACCACCTGTGGGACTGCCTCGTGGGGGCTCACGTCCTAGCGGCCAAGGCCGGGGCAACACTGCGCGGACTTGAGACGACAAAACGACCGAGACGACCAGCCCGCCAAGGACCGATCGAAGCAACGTACCTTTGACGATGGAGCATGCAGATGGCGAATTACCGCAAAAAGATCGACGAAACAGCCACCGAACCCAAAGGCCCAGGCCGACCGGCAAATGCCGAAAACCGGGAGTACGACATCGTGCCAGCGGAACTCACCAGATGTCTCAAGTGCGGATCAACAGACCGCACCCCGTACCAGGGGAGCCCCGATGTTCTGCGTCAGCCCGGTTCCGACGTCACGGTGGTAACCACATGGCGGCGCTGCCAATGCCGACAGTGCGGCCAATGGCGGAAAGATAAGTACCAACAAACCGAGACCACCTGATGGCAAGCCGCTTTTTGTCAAGAATGGTCATAGAGGGAGAACTTGCAATCGAGCCATACAACAGCGAAAGTGCGATCCTCGCGATAGCCCACCATTGGTTTCATCCCGCAAAAACGCAATGCCAGAATCGGGACATCTTCGGTAATATGTGACGGGATACCGTCCCTAATGCTGCTTCGGTCAATTATCTCACAGCCTTGACCATGTCGCGGGGCGGACCGAATTTGCGCCCAAGTCAGTTGACTCATCTCCCGCAGCTTGTTGGCCAGAGCCGCCTTTTCATCATTATCGCAGTCCGAAATGCAATAGCCGTGTCGGAGGTGTTCAAACGAAAAAAGCGGCTTCAGATTCTGGCTTGATCCTGAGCTGCTGTCTTGGGGTTGCGTAATATGCTTTCCGCCAGAGGCTGGTTGGTTTCTAAGTCGTTTCTTCCCCATCATCAATAATCCGCGTTTTAAAGAACTCCGAAAGTTTCCGTCTGGAAATAGCACTTCCCTGCGAAGTCTCAGCCCAAGGACTTTCCTCATGCGTCATGTTTCGGAGTTTCCATGCTGAAAACTGCCCATAAACATTGTACACCTCGTCGAGTATCTCTCGCGTTTCGTCCGTAAACTTCGAGAAGTCAATTTCCACATCAAGCGTGACAGCGTTTGATCCATGCGTTTTGAATTGATGATACACTTCGGGGACGACGGGTCCGTGTTGCCACGCTTCAATCTGCTCGTTAAACAGAGGGGAGTCAGTCAAAGCGAGATGGACCCCTTGCGCATAATACAGCAGTTTTTGAATCTTCAGATTCGTAAGATTGTCGCCTGCCTCATCGTCATTCAGCGTGAGAAAGTACCGCGCGACGTCCATTGCAGTAATCATTGCGTCGCCTTTGCGTTATGCCTGAAAATGGGCCGCGACGTCCGCGCCCCGCACATTAGACTAGGCTACGAATTGCGGCGACCGATCGCAAGGGGTCGGCTCACAATGCATATCGACAGCGCGACGGCAGCCAAAGCTGCCCACTGCCGACAATGCGGGTTGTAGCGACTGGAATGGCATCTGACAATCTCAATCATCGGCGCTGCAATTCGAAGGTGATTCTGATCTGTCCGCTCTGCTGGAAATGTGGCCGCTCCTGCCGTCGTACGCGCGGTCATCACTCCGGATCTACGCCATCGCATTTTTTATTCTTGAATCAAATATCCGCCTTTGAGTGGTCATCGCGTTTTTTGCGATAAGACCACCATGACCGACCCCATCGAACTCTGGAGCCTGCCCGACCTCACCGCGAAAATCGCGGAGCTGGAGGCAATCTTGCTGTCCGGGGTGACCACGTCGAACATCGACGGGACCACCGAGACGGTTGATATCGGCTTGGTTCGCCAACAGCTTGGCGTGCTCAACCGCCGCCGGGACGAGTTGCTGGAGCGCACGCCCCGGAAACCACGCGTCGCCACGATCGATGTCGGGGGGCTGTTCTGATGGCCAGCTCGCTCGACGCCTGGAACATTGCGACGCGCCGCCAGTTCGGCTGGGGCAGCTACGATGCCGTCACGCAATCTGGCAAGCGGCGGATGGCGTCGCCGAATCTTCGGTCTGAAGACCGGGAACTGCTGTCAGCCCACCGTCGGCAGCTGCAGGCCCAGTCCCGGGACCAGATGCGCAATTTCTCGATCGCCCGTTGGGCCGTCGGCAAGCACCTGGATTTCGTTTCCCGGTTCTCATTCACGAGTCAGACAAAGACGCCGTTCGATTACGAGTTTCAGGCGCGGATGAACGAGTGGATGAACGAGCCCCGGCTGTGCGATGTCACCGCCCGCCACACGTTCGCCCGCATCCTGCGGATGACGGAAGCCCGGGCAGTACTCGACGGCGACCACCTGCTGGTCAAGGTCGCGGGCCAGCGACTCCAGCAGATCGAATCTGACCGCATCCGCAGCGCGCTGTTAAGGCCGCTCGGTCGAGTCGTGCATGGCGTCATTCAGGACGATGCCGGGGCTGCCGTCGCGTACCAGGTCCACGCCCGGGGGCCCAATGGTTCGGGTTACGAACTCCAGCGCGAGATTCCCGCCGAACATTGCATGTTCCATGCGTACTACCCGGCCGAGCGAGCGGACCAAACCCGGGGAATCGGGCTGATCACCGCCGGCATCAACGACTTCATTGACGCATACGAATGGACGGGGATTGCCAAAGCGACCGAAAAAGCCCGCGCCGCGATGGCGATGATCTTCAAGACCACGTCCGATGATGCCGTGGGCGAATACACGGATTGGGGCCGGGGCAAGTACAAGGTCGGTTTCGGCCATGGTCCGATCAAGATGGAATTGGACAAAGACGACGAAGTCGAGTTTCTGTCGAGCCAGACGCCGGCCGGGAATACGGTCGCGTTCTTCAATGGCTGCATCGGATTCGCACTCAAGTCGCTGGACATCCCGCTCTGCTTTTTCGATGAGACGCTCACCAACTTTTTCGGTCAGCGGGCGCAGTTCATTCTGTACATCGAGTCCTGCAAATCGAAACGCGAAAACCTGCGAACGAACATTTTGAATCCGCTCGCGCGCTGGCTGGCGCGGTGCTGGATCGCCGACGGAACGCTGACATTGCCGCCGGGTGTCACCAGTACGACGCTGGGACGGCTGCCGTTCGCGTGGCGTGCTGCCGGACTCCCATGGTGGAACCCAGTCCAAGAAGTGACCGCGGCTTTGATGTCGATCCGCGGCGGCCTGGCCAATTACGAGGACGTTTATCTCGAGGCCACCGGTCGCGACTGGTTTGAGGACATGCTCCGCCTGAAGGAACAACAGCAGTTCCTGACCGATCACGGAATCACGCTGGATCCCGCACTGGCCCCCGCGATGGCCGCGTTCCTGACCGGTCAACAGCAGCAGCAGGACCAGCAGCAACAGGGATTCAGCCCGCTCTCGGAACTTCCCGTTGCCGGAGATCTGACCGTATGACCCGCACATTGAAACTTCACACGCAACCATCGCGGACACGCCTGCAATCAGGCATTGTGGCCACTGGTGGTGCGCGGTCTGGGAAGATCGATCGGACCGGCGGACAGTTCGGTGCCGGGATCATTCCAGCGGTGTCGGCGATCACACGCGGCGAAGCCCTGGGGCATGACTTCTGGATTGACGACGTGTTTCTTGGTCAGGTGGCTGCCGCACTGGCTGCAGCGACCGATGGCAGCAAGTGCCGATTCACGCATCCCGGCTTGTCGGCTGACGGACTGGCCAAAGGGTTGGGGCTGGCGATCGGTGGCCGGTTGCAAGGTGACCAGGTCCTGACCGACCTGCATTTCTACGCCAGTGCTCACAAGAGCCCTGACGGTGACCTGGCCGGGTACGTGATGGACCGCGCCGATGAGGATCCGCTCCACTTCGGCACGTCGATCATGTTCATTTCCGACGAACAAGCCGAACAGGATTTCATGCTCGCCCACGGCGGCCAGATCGTGATTCATGAGGACGACTGGGAAACGTACGAAACGATCGAAGGGTTTCAGTCGCCCGATCCGTTGAACACCGACAACTTACCACACTGCCGCCTGCTGGAATTCCTGGCCGTGGATGTCGTTGACGACCCCGCCGCGAATCCCAACGGGTTGTTCCATCGGGACCTGTCCACGATCGACTCGGCAACCGAGTTCCTGGATTTCGCACTCGGTCTGTCGGCCAAGAAACCGACGACCATCGCATTCGGCGTCGATCCCGAACGCGCCCGACTGTTTCTTCAGCGTTATGCCGCCCAGCGCGGTTTCCAACTTCCCACGAAAGGGACCAACATGTCGAAGTTGCTCAAACGAGGAAAGCTCGCCGCTGGCGATCCCCAGAATCCGCCCGTCGATCCGACCGCGCCGCCGGTCAACCCGGACCCAAACAAGCCCGCCGCGCCGCTGGATGGAACCGGGGACATGCCGCCGGCCGGAGCAGTGACCTGCCCGGATTGCGGAGCCGTGTTTGTGCCTGACGACGCGGAGCCCGCGCCGATCAGTGACGTTCAGCAGACGCCGGTCGAATACGCCGCCGCCCACAAGCGGTACGTCGATGCCTTCGGTGCTGAAAACGGGAACAAGTGGTTTTTCGGTCGCGTCAAGTTCTCGGACGCCCAGCAGCAGCACTTCCGCTCGCAGTTGGCGGCGAAGGATCAGCAGATTGCCAGTCTGCAGTCACAACTGAAATCCGCCCAGGAACGATTGGCGGCGATCGCCAATCAGGGCGAACGTCCACTTTCCGCCAGCGCGCCTCCAACCGGCACGGAAGGCCAGAAGGGGACCGGGTTCGCTTCGCTGTTCCGGATCCCGACCAGCAACTGATTTTCCATGGAGCCTCATTGCGGGGCGGGGGTTCAGGCGGCCGCCTTCCCCCGACACCCGCAACGAAGCTGATTCGATTCCACGCAAAATCGCAATGAGGAATCCTCAGAAAGGGATTCCAAGATGGCTGACCTTTTTACTACGCTTGCGGACTTGGTCAAACTCAACGACATGAACCTGGCTGACATCAATGTCAGTGACTTGCTCCAGGAGGCTCCGTTGCTGGCGGCACTGGCAAGTACCACGGCCTCCAATGGCACGAATCATTCGTACCTCAAGGAGACCGCTGCACCAGTGGTGGGTTTCCGGGCGGTCAATGCCGGGCGATTCAACAGCGCCAGTGCTTCGGTCAAGGTGGATGTATCGCTCGAAATCATGGATGCGTCATTCGCCGTGGATAAGGCGTTGGCTGACGCCTATGGCAAAGGTGGCGCTCCGGCATTCGTCGCCCTCGAAGGTGTCAAGGCCTTGCGGGAATCGTTCAAGGGCATCGAGAAGGAGATCTTCTACGGGACCAGTTACGACGCTTCCGGCTTCGTCGGACTCAGTCAGGCTGAGACGGTGGACGCGTTGGCTGATACTGACCACGTAGTCGACGCCCAAGGTACCACGGTCAATGGTGCATCGTCGGTATGGTTGCTCCGGTCCGTCGGAGACGAATCCGGGGTCACAATGGTCACCGGCAAAGATGGCCAAATCGAGATTGGCGATACAGTCGTCCAGCGTCTCACTGACAACAGCGGCAAGTCGTACCCGGCCTACTACACACCCATCAGCGGTTGGTACGGGTTGCAGTACGGCGGGATCTATGACGTTGTGCGCATCGTCAATCTGACCACCCAAGCCGACAAGGGTTTGACGGACGACCTGCTGGCCCAGGCCATCGAATTGTTCGCTGGCAAGTTGCCGACGCACATCGCCATGAATCCGCAGAGCCGCCGTCAACTGCAGCAGAGCCGTACGTCGTTCAGTCCGACCGGTGCGCCGGTTCCGCTGCCGACGGAGTTCGAGGGTGTTCCGATCATCGTCACGAATCAGCTCTCGAAGACGGAACCACTCGTCGCGTGATTGTGACGAGCCGGAAGGTTTTCAGCCCCGGTCATTCGTGACCGGGGTTTTCCTGATCATTTACCTGCAAAGGGACGCAATGAATCTCTACGGTCTGCTCCAAGGGCTCAAGGCCCAAGCCGCAAATGGTTTTTCGATGGCACGGTCTGGTCTGGTCGAAGAGACTGGCAAGCCGTATGTGCTGGGGCTCGATTCCTGGAAGGTGACCGGTACCGGGGCCGCGCTGGGCGCGACTGCTGGAACGCCGTCCGGAGCGTTTGGCCTGACGGTCGGGACCTTCGGGACGAACAGCCCCAAGATCGCCGGTGAAGCAGCCAGCGGTGCATCGAAGACCAACAAGATGCGACGTCAGTTTGCTCTGCCGGTTGAATACGTGGGCGGCGGCAACATCACCGTCCGCGTCAAAGCCCAGGAGACGGTCGGCGCGGCCACGGTGTCGACCACGATCGACATGTCGGTCTACAAGGTAGACAAGGCCGCGGGGATTGGTGCCGATCTCTGCGCGACCAACGCCCAGGACGTGACGACGGCTGCCGCCAACGCGGATTTCTCGGTCACTCCGACCGGCCTGGTGGCTGGTGATGTCCTGGACATCGAGGTCAACGTGGTGACGAATGACACCGGCGGGACCGTCGGCACGATCGTGAACATCTTCGACACCGAGATCCTGCTGGATGTCCAGGGCTGATCACCATGACCGCAACGCTGCAACACTTCGCACGCCTGAAAGCCCGACATGGCGTCGCGGTGGAAATCTGCCGCGACAGCGGTGCATCCTGCCGACTGATCGCCGTGCCCGCGAAGAGCACGGCGAAGTTGGTGGGGACCGATGGTTCATACAACGAGATCACCATCGACGATTGGTTGATTGCCGTGGGTGACTGGACCATGGGCAATGGTGACGGGGTGGTGATCCCGGGCATCACCGAATACCCGCTCAAGGGCGATTGCATCAACGTCACCGGACTGCAGTACGTGCGGTACTGGGTGGGGCATCCCGACGACAAGACGCCCGTGTACGCAAATTTCAATCAACTCGATCGCCCGCCGCTCGTTTGGCGGGTGCATTCGCTGCCGGGATGACCAATGGCAGACGCCGCAGTAACCACCGTCAAGAGTGAACTCAAGACCGCCATTGAGGCCGCGACCTTTGCGCTGCCGCTGACCGTGGTCATCGCAGATTCCGCGGCGGATCCCCTGCCACCGGCGCCGTACCAATTTCATGCGGCAGACCCAAATAACCCAGACGATCCCGGGGATACGCCACTGCCGATGCAAGTGCAGATTGCATTCAAAGGGGTAGCCGAACTGGGACGCACGTCGTCGCTGGTGCTCGACCAAGCCCTGATCGACGTCAATCTGGCCTATCGCCACACCGGAACTCAGCAAACGAACCTTGATGTCTGCCACCTGGTGGCCGAGCAGATGCGAGACCTGCTGATTTCCTTCCGGACGGATGCTGTTTCGGCCCGCGTGGAACAACTGCTCACCCCGAATCCGTTCGACCAGGTCAATTGCCTGCAGGGGATGTTTAACCATCGCCTGACGCTGGACATGGACATCCTGCGGACGATTGCGACCGTGGAAGCTCCGACGGTGACCGATTCTCCGATCCTGACCGCCACGCGAAACGCGGTCTGGGATGCGATCGACAATTGGACTCCCTTCGCTGCGGATGACCCGATTCCCGCGGCATGGACTCGCAAGTATCGGGACGCGGTCGATGTCGAAGAGTTGTCGTTACACGATCCCGATGTCGGTGACCTGCCCGCGATTGCAGTGACCTGGGGCCCGACGTCAACTCAATGGTGGACGAACATTCAGCAGCAGTGGAGTCAGCAGCTGTTTGTGACCTTCTGGCTGCCAGCGAACTGGGAAGCGGTCGCGGAGTGGAGACTGATTCAGTTGATGCAGGCCATTTACAAGTCTGCCCCGGTCGAAACGCCGACCGTGTCATACATCCGGCGAGCCGTCGGCCGACCACCGTCGAAGAACAGCCCCGTCAGCCTCGAGCTGGTTGCACTGGGTCGAGCCCAGCGCCTGCACGCCTGGAAGGGCCAAATCGCCCTCACGCTCACCACAAACCTGGATCCGAACGCCTGAAATGGAGTGAACCATGGCCGCCGATATCGCTGTGATCAGTAGTGAAAAGAGTTATGCCGTCCTGATCGACGAGTCCACTTGGGCGACGATGCCCGGGACTCCGACCAGGATTCACGTCCCTGTCACCAGTTGCGGGGTCAAGTTCACGCCCAAGCGCCGAAACTCCCAGCAACGCGTGGGACTGTTCCAACGGAAGTACGGCCGCAACGTGTCCGGCCATCCCGCGGGCAGCCTTGTGACGCCGCTATACGGATGGCATCCCACCGGACTGACGACCAGCCTGGCCCAATGGTTGATGGAATGGGGCTATCTCGACCAGGAAGCCACGTTCCCACGGTCGAAGATCCTCGAATGGGCCGAGGGACCGGATACCGCGAACTCCCGCCATCTGGGTCTGCGGGTGAACAGCGCCACGCTGGCCGGATCGGCCGACAACGGAATCAGTCTGACCCTGGATCTGATCGGCGAATCCACAGCCAATTTCGCGACGGCGGACACGTTGCCCGATAACCGCAACAAGCTGGTGGAATTCCTGTTTGAGGATCTGACCTTCACGCTGGACAGCAACGTGACGCCAATCGGGTCATTCCAATGGCAGGTTCAACGGGGACTCCAACCGCAGTATTGGGACAGTCGATCCCCTCAGTCGCTGCCGAAATCGCAGTGGGTCGAAACGTTCAGTGTGACGCCGCCCAAGCAGGGCCACGCCTGGGAAGATGCCGTGCGGGCGCTCGACATGTACGAAGTCGCCGCGAGCCTGGTCCTGAAGGGACTGCACAACGGCACCGGGACCGGTGGCACAGACTGGACAGTGCTGACGCTGACGCTGCCCCGGTTGAGCCTGATCGATGCCGCGGAAGCCGAACAGAACGGCATCTACAACGAACCGTTGACGTTCGATGTGCTCAAGCCCGATACGTCTGACCTCAGTTCGACGATGGCCTGGACAGAAGTCTGATCGGTTCAATATGCCCTTTACCGCCACCGCATCCTTCGCTGACGACATTGCCACGGTGAACCGCATTTCCAGCGGTTTGCCGGCGGCGAAGCAGTCCATGCTGCGATCGATCGGTGGCATGTTGCTCGCGCGACAGAATGAACATTTCGGTCAATTGAGTCGCACGGGGTCGTCGAACGGTGTCACCTGGCCAGCGATGGACCCCGACACACTGGCGAAACGCAAGGCCCTGCAACGGCGCGGCCTGCTGGCGAATGTCGATCCCAGTCAACTGGGAGTCCTGACCGGACGTCTGGCAGGCAGTTTCCGATATCGGGTCGGAGAGGATTCGGTTCGGCTGGTCAACGTCGATCCCGCCGCGAACTACTTTGCCGGTCGACGCCCGTTGTACCCGCGCACGATCCCGGCGCCGTGGTTGGCATCGGCGGAGTCCATTGCCCAGCGCAAGCTTGATCAACTGTCAAATCCCACCTGAAAAGGAAGCCCATGCGATTTCCCCAAGTCTCAACCAGTCAACCCAAGCCGCAGACGATCACCATGGCCGATGGCCAGACGTTCACCGTGTTGGTGATCGATAAGCCCAGTTTCCACCAGCGGTTCACCGACGAAGGCCGCGAACTGAACGCCTACTCCCGGAACTCCGATCCGGACGCCTGGGCCAACTTCCGCCTCGGCCGGATCCGCGACGCGATTGTGGATTGGCGGGACGTGACGAACGACAAAGACCAGTCGATTCCGTTCACGTTTCAGCGTTTGACCGCGTTGATGGACGCCGCGCCGGAAGTTGTCCCGCAACTGGTCAGCATCGCCAACGAGGTGTTCCGCCCTTTGGATCTTCCGTCAGTCAAGCTGCCGCCGCCCGATTCTGGAGAGACGGCACCCTCACCACCGGAGACTCCGACACCGTCCGACTCTACTGCCACCTCCGACGCCTCAAGCGACTCGCCAAGTCAATCGGCATCCGACCAAGCGAGTTGAGGGACTGGCCGAATGACGTCGTGGAATCGTTGATCACCATCCACGACGAACGCGAGCGCCACATTGAACGACTGATTCAGCAACTGGCCAACAGGCCGCCAGAGTGAGCGATGGCAGTTATCTCAATCAACCTCGATGACAAAGCCAGCGCCGGGCTCAAGCAATTGACCGACGAACTGGCGAAGGTCGACGAGGCCACGACCAGCCTGACCGAATCGTCGGCCGAGTTGTCGGCTGAGCAGGAACGGCAGATTACGGTCATCCATGAGCACCGGGCAGGGTTGACGACGGTCGGTGTCGCCATGGCAAAGGTCGTCGAACAGGGATTGCGACTGACGGCCATTTATTCCGACCATTACATCCAGGTCGCGAAGGTCGCTGCCATCCAGCAGGCCTATCAGTCGACGATGAATGAACTCTCGGAACGCCTGGCATTCCATGCGGCGCGCTGGGGGGCGATTCAGGCCAGTTCTGGCACAGCGATCAGCGGAATTGTGCGTGGCCTGGCTGGCGCGGGAACGGTGCTGGCAGGAGTGACCGCCGGGTTCTCTGCCTGGGAAGCCGTTATGGAACGGACCGGCAAGCGTGCCGACGAACTCGGGAACGTCACGACCAACATGGACCGGATCCGGGCAGCCGCCGGAGGGCTCGCCAGCGACCTGAAAGAACCGTTCGTGATCCTGGCCGACAATGCCAAGCAATTCGTGGCCCAGTTGAACCCGTTGCCCGCGATCTGGCAGGAGATCGACGCCAGCGCCACCCGGTACGCCGATCAACTCGTGATCAACATCAACATTCTGCGCGACACCGTGAAGGGAACGCGGGAACTCGAAGAGGCCACCGCCCGACTCGAAAAGCAACGGGAGAAAGAAGCCCCCGGTTTCGAAGCGATCCGACAGGCGAACCAGATCCTGGCTGGCCAGGAAGCCAATCGTCTGCGACAGAACGAAATCGGATCGATCAAGACCATCGAAGGGATCGAAGCCGAAATCCGCAAGGTCCGGGAGAAAGCCGCCCAGGTCGCACAAGCTGGTGTCGACGAACAGAAAGCCGCGGAACTGACCAAGGGACTGGTGGCCGAGATCAACGCCCTGCAGCAGCAGCGAACGGCCATCGAAGCCCAGGAAATCGCCAAGCGTCAGGAGGGCATCAAGGCCTTCGAGGATTGGGAGCGTCAGTTGCTGCAGTCGCGCGAGCGTCAGCAGATCGACACCATGCGCCGCATCGCTGACGAATCGGAAAAGGAGCTCGACAAGATCCGCCAGCAGCGCGAACAGGAAGCCCGCCAGGAGCAGGACGCCGAAGATGCTTTGCTCCGCTCCCGGGAGACCCTGCGACAACTCGCCTTGATGGACGAAGCCCGCCGCAAGCAGGCCGAAGTCCAAGCCGCGCAGCAGGCCGCCCAAAAGACCATCGAAATTGAACAGGCCAAACAGCAGCAGCTGAAAGCCCTGCGCGGCGAAGCTTTGGAAAAAGCCGGTGTGAAGGGTCAGGACCTGCTGAAGCTGGCCAACCCGAACGACGTCCGCAAGACCCTGCAGGATCAGGCCCGCGAAGCCGCCCGTCAGAAGGCCGCGGCCGACAATCAGGGGTTGTTCCGCGAAGCCCAGTTCGATTCCGGGGGCGAAGCCCGCAAAAAGTATGACCGCCTGTTGCAGCAGGCCCAGGACGAAGCAGGCAGGCAGGCGGCCCGCGACTTCAACAAGGGTAAGACCGATCCCGCCCAGTTGGCCCAGGCGCAAGCCCAGGCAGCCAACAAGCAACTGGGAGCCCTGCAGGCCTCCGGCAAGTTGTCGGATACGTCGGTCAAGGCCATGCAGGAACTGATCCAGACCACAGCGACTGAACAAGCCCGGACGGATGCCCTGCAACGTCAGGTCGACCAGATGGTCAAGGACGCGGCCTCACTGCGGAGCAACTCCCAGCAACAACTCCAACGCCAAAAGGCCCAAGCCAACGCCCTGTAACGCACTAAGAACCAAGAACCTCGCCTTTAACCATGAACCTGCAAAAGCAACTTACCGTATTCGGTGACTATTCAGACGTGGATCTGGCCGCTCTGGGTGCGTCCGGCGGCAAGCTGGCATTCGGATACAGCCACCCTGCCCAATTGTCGTTTTCGGTCACCGCGGCCGAGCACACGATCCCGATTGAACGGTTGGCATTCGTCCGTCTGTGGTCTGACGGGGCCACGCTGGACGACGGCACGACCCCGCAATCTGCCGATGCCCCGTTGTTCGAGGGATTCGTCGAGCAAATCGGCCCCGGTGGCGACGCCAACAAGGTCAACGTGGTCTGTTACGATCCGACCTATCGCGTGGGGCTGGAAGTGACCGTGATGTCCGCCGCCTACCAGGCCGGGACCGCCAACGCGGATCCCGACTTGCAGGTGCCACCGTCCGACGGTGTCGGAGCCGTCCCCCGGCTGGTGGTCAACGCGATCGACGAGGGTGACGAGGACTACGCCGCGAACGTGGCCCAGAATCTGACGGTCGGCAGCATCGTGGCCGGGATTCTCAGTCTGTGCCAGCAGGCGCTCTGGTGGCGAAACTGCTGCCCGGGAACGCTGATGACGGGCGCAGAGCAACCGTTTGACGGCAGCGACATGACCGCGATGTCGTTCATTTCGGCCGAAAAGATCGTCTGGGAATCCGAATCGGTCCGCAACGCGGTCGAACGCCTGCAACGGTACGATCCGCGGGTGAAGCTGCAATGGGAACCGGGTAGCCGCCTGTGGCGATTCCGGGACATCACCGCCGCCCCGGAAGTCACGTTGAGGCTGAATGATCCCACGATCGATTTCCCGGTCCTGTCGCTCGAATTGACGCCGAGTCTCGACCGTTGTTACACGGCCATCAAAATCTACGGCCCGGAAACGTCCACAACGGAAGAATTCCTCTGGTACGACGCCAGCGTCATCCCGGACGGCTGGACGAACACACTCGCCCCGGTCGGAGATCCCATTCAGTTGGAACTGGTCGGCCTGGAATCGATTGTCACCTACCGGGGCTGGCAGATCGTCGACGCCACGCAACGCCGCGGGGCCCGGCTGCTGCCCGACTGGTATTCACTCCGGACCTCGGAGTTTATCTGGGACAACACGCACGAGCCCCAGTTCCTGCTCAGTTGGGACGGAGGCAACAACTGGGTGGGAGCGGCCGGGGCCTGGCTGGACTACCTGCACGGCATGGCCACGTTTCCCGATACGCTGCCCTACGTGACCGTGGAACAACAGTACGGCCAGTCCGCCCAGGCCAACGGCCAGCACTACTTCCCGCCTAATGCGGCCAAACTCGTCTGGGCTCCGCGCGTCGCTCCATTGTCGGTCCGAGTCCCCGCGAGCGGATTCACCGGCACGGCATTCGACCTGGCTGGATTAAAGCTGGAACGCAAGGTGTACGACGAACAACTGGCCATCGGCGTCGAATACGGCACGCCGGTCACCAGCGCGAGCCGCATCGCCCAGATGACCGAGTTGGCCACCGCCCAGTTGACCAAGTCCCAGGACATTGTCTGGGTCGGTGGTTGCGTGCTCGACGGTCTGGACTATTCCTGGTGTCGGCTCAACCGCCGAGTCTGCTTCTCGGCGAACGATGGCAACGGTGGCACGTTGACCACGGGCTGGGAAGCGATCCATGCCTACGTCACGGACGTGGAATACGACTTCACCGAGCAGACCACCACCCTGACATTCAGCAGCGATCGAGCGGAACTGTTCGGCGAAGACATCAGCCAGATCAAGCAACGCCTGCACATCCACGCCCTGGAGCAGGTCGCGTACGAAGAGGTCCACAACCTCTGGAGAACCATGACCAACTGGCGCGGCGAAACCTATCAGGAACTGGCAGGCCTGCAGATCACCAGCGGCTTTGATTACGTCGACCCCGAAACCGGCCGCACAGTGGCGAGTACCTGACATGCTCCGAACCACATTTCCCGAAGAGAAGCTGGCCTGGCGCAAGGAAGTCGAACGGATGCTGCAGTCGCACGCCGTCGACCTGCATCGCCTCACGCAGATGGACGCCCCGCAATCGTCGGGAGTGGTGATCGGTGGCAATCCGCCCACCGAAAAACTGTGCATGAGTTTTGACTTTTCGGTCGAAATCCCGGGGCCAACGTCCAGCACTTCCAGCACTTCGTCCACCAGCTCCACCACGCCCTTGCCCTGTGAGTCCTGCAACTGTTGGTCGATGACGGTGGCCGGTGGGAGCGGATCCGCCTGCTCTGGATCTGGTCCAAACGGTGATTTTGTACTGACAAAGTCGACAAGCGGCCGTTGCATCTGGTACTCGCCCATCACGGACCTGCAACAGCAGTGGATCCTGGTGTTTTACCCCGAATCGAGTCGCTATCACCTGAGTTATTATGGTGGCATTCTGAGTGGCGGACTGATCGCAGCAAGTTACTGGTCGGACGTCGTGGCATCACCGTGCGCATCGCCGATCACAATCCCACTGAACGCCGTTGACGTTCGCTGTCAAACCATGCCGCTCACGATCACATTGACATCGGTCAGTTGTGCGGCAACCACCACGACAACGACAACCACATCCACGTCCACAACGACCGATACCACGACGTCCACGACATCGACCACCACGGCAGAATGCGGTGCAACTCTGGCCGTCCATGCCGAAATCAAGTGGGATGCCGCTCAATACCGCTGGATCCAAAGCTATTTTGCGATCAACGGCGATGAGGGCGGTGGCACGATCCAGGCCGCATACAACGGGGCCACATTCGAGATTGATTTTGCGCTGACCCATCGGTGCTTTGTGGGGTCCGCCACGTACCTGGCACCGGTCTATGTCGACGACTCCTGTCGGCCGGTCACCGCTCGGCGATCGACCAAATCCGACGGATGGCCAACTGTCGTGACCGGCCAGTGCTTCGACTGCACCCCGACGTCGACCACATCGACCACCACCGACAGTACCACCACCGATTCCACGACTGATTCCACGACAACGGACAGTACAACCACCGACAGTACGACGACAGCGAGTACGACGACCGATTCAACCACGACCGCGTCCACAACCACGGATAGTACAACCACCGACTCCACCACGACGGGGTCCACAACCACCGATTCAACGACGACTGCCAGCACAACCACCGGGTCAACAACCACGGACAGTACGACCACTGCTTCCACGACGACGGGGAGCACCACGACGGGGACCACGACGACAACCAGTACCACCACGCCAGCACCATGTACGGGCAATTGCCGTTGGATCTGGAGCGCATCCGGTGCCACCTGGGCCCTCGTCGGGAACGACTGTTCCGAAACGTGCGTGACCTGTGCGAGTTCCTACCCGACATTCACCGGCTTGTACGACGGACAGCCCGCATCAACACCCTGTACCGCCGCCTGATCCACCACGGAACAAATTATGCAATGCAGACATCTGGGCCGAGTCGTCGCTTCCAGCGAACTCCAGGACGGCACGCCCTTCGAGATTCGCGACTGTGGCCACTTTCAACGCCACTGCACAATCTCTGACATCGGTCTGAAAAACCACGATCAATCCCCGTTCCTGACCTGTGCAGGCTGCCCGGCCTTCAGCCGATTGCCCGGGGCCGCGCTGATCGATCGACTCACAACCGCAATCGCCAGCGCTGAGAATGGCGAATCAGCCCTGACCGCCGATCACCTGGCGGTCGAGGGAATGAGCAGCCCCAAAGTGCGGCATCTGCTCTGCAACCTGCAGGCAGAGAACTATCTCGAGGTAGGATCCTGGCGAGGATCCACGCTGGTGGCGGCGGCCGGGACGGCCACCAGGCTGACAGCGATCGACAACTTTTCTCAGTTCGACGATGGTACGGTGGAAGCCTCATTGCGGGCCAATGTCGATCGATTCGCTCCGGGACGGGTCAACGTGATCACGGAGTCGCTGTTCACAGTCGACAGCCTGCGGCTGCCGACCGACGTCGATGTCTGCTTTTACGATGGCGATCACGACGCAGAGAAAACCCGCCAAGCCATCATCCGGCTATTCCCCTGTCTCGCGATGGAATCAATTCTGCTCGTCGACGACACGAACTTTCCGGGAGTGGTCGAGGCCACCCGATCCGCCCTGGCCGAATGCGGGGCCGACATCGTGTTCCAGCAGATCCTGCCCGCCAACGGCAACGGAGACATCGCCCAATGGTGGAACGGTCTGTGGGTGGGTGTCATCGTCAAACCGTCCGGGTCAATGGTCGCGGGAATCTGTCGCACCTACGATCTGCCACGCCGCCTGCCGTTACTCAACGAAGCCGTCGAAGCATTCCTGCGGCAGACCTGGCCACACAAGCAACTGGTGATCGTCAACGACACGCCGGGAATGACGGTCGAATTCGATCATCCACAGGTCAAGGTGCTCAATCTGCCAACTCACTGCGAAACACTATCGGCCAAGCTGGACGCCGGGATCGAGGCCTCAGACGGCGAAGTGATTTGCACCTGGGACGATGACGATCTGCACCTGCCCGGCAGTATGACAATGGGAATCTCCCGCCTCGGTGATTCCGAGTACTTCAACCCGGGTGCCTGGTGGGTGCTCACCGGTGGGGATCTGACGCACGAAACCGATCGAATGGCCCATCAGGCCGGATTCTATCGTCGATCCGTCTGGCAAGATGTCGGCAAGCATCCACCGATGAACGGCCCCGAAGATGTGGCGATGCGAACCGCGCTTGTCGAACGCGGTCAGGTTGTATTTGGGGACGGCCGACCGCAGAACAGCCAATTCATCTACCGTTGGAACACCGGCGCGGACCATATCAGTGGCTGGGGTGATCAATCAAAGATCGACGCCGCCTACGAACGCAACGCGACCATGGGTGAGCCGGGAGTCTACAGACTTCAACCCCACTGGCGGCGCGACTACACCAGCCTGACCAGAGCGAAGCTTTCCGACCAAGAACCAAGCACCAACAACCAAGAACGCCCCAAACTTACCATCGGCATGGCCACCTTCCGAGACTGGCCGGGGGTCTGGGCCACAATCCAATCAATCCGGCTGAACCACCCCGAATGCCTGAACGAAATCGAATTCGTCGTGGTGGACAATGATCCCCAGGGAGATCCCAACGGCGGGGAGCGCAGCCACAGCGCGAAGTGCAAAGGTCTGTGTGCCCGCGCTGGAGGAAAGTACGAACATTTCACCGCGGTTCAGGGCACGGCCGCCGCCAAGGGCCGGATCTTCGATCTGGCGACCGCCCCCGCGGTCCTGGTGCTCGACTGCCATGTGATCCTGCCGACCGGATCCCTGCGGCGGTTGATCGACTGGTTTGCCGCGCGTCCGGACAGCAAGGATCTGTACCAGGGACCGTGCATCGGGGACGGCGGCTACGATGATGTTGTCGGAACCCACTTCGCCCCATACTGGGGCAGCCTGATGTACGGCCAATGGGCTCACGACGCGCAGGGCCTGGCCTCGGGCGAGCCGTTCGAGATCCCCATGCAGGGCTGCGGGTTGTTCGCCTGCAACAAGTCCGCTTGGCCGGGATTCCACAAACTGCTCCGCGGATTCGGCCCCGAGGAATTCCACATCCACCAGCGAATCCGCCGCAACGGTGGCAAATGCTACTGCCTCCCCTGGCTTCGCTGGTGCCACCGGTTCGGCAATCCCGCCGGATCATCTCCGCCGGGACTCCACCCGACCGAGCGTCTGCGCGGTCACCTGATCACACACCTGGACACCGGAGCCCCCGCCCTGACCGAGATCAAAAAGCACTTCACAGTCGACCCGCACGCCAACGGAAAACCGGCCCTGACCGACGCCGAATTCTTCGAGACCTTGCGCCAGACTGTGCGAGAATTCTTTCCCGATCGGGCGGATGTCGGATTCGATTGTCCGCACCGGGGCCCGTTCCTGCAGACGGTGCAATGTGAAATCGGCTGCGTGGCACTCCGCGGAGCCCTGCCGACGTTCGCGTGCGGGAAGCACGGGGAATGCGCCGCCTACGAGTGGCAGCAGCCTCACAAGCGGACCATGGCCGTATGCCTGGGGTGTGGTGACTGCCCGCCGAACTGAGTAGGCTTGCACCAGCGCGCCTAAGCGTTGCGGCTAGGGTATTATGATGTCACAATTGGCTGAATGCTTCAATGTCGCTGAAAATGCGCCCGCAGGATCTACGGCTTGTGACTTTTCAGGAGGATGCCATGGTTGAAGAGATTCCGCCAAAAGTTTTTATTTCCTACAGTTGGACTGATGACGCTCACGTCGCGTGGGTCGAGCAGCTTGCCACTCGCTTGATGAATGATGGCGTAGACGTCATCTTCGATCAGTGGGATCTAAAGCAAGGGCACGACCTGTATGTGTTTATGGAGCAGATGGTCTCGGATCCAGAGGTAAAGAAAGTTCTGGCCATCTGTGATGCCAAATACGCGGCTAAAGCCGATGGTCGTGAGGGCGGAGTCGGCACTGAATCACAGATTATCTCCCCGGAGATCTACGAGAAGACAAGACAAGAAAAGTTCATTGCGCTCGTCAGGGAACTAGATAATGATGGCTCGCCATGCTTGCCAGTAATTTTTAAAGCACGGATGTACTTTGATTTTTCTGACGACACGCAATTCGAGGAATCGTACGACAACTTGCTCAGGGACATTCATGACGCACCGGCCAAAAGGCGACCGCAGATTGGAAGGCGGCCGTCACATCTTTCCAACGAGTCGCCGACTACTGTCCGAACAACGAGTACATTTCTTCGCCTGAAGGACTGCGTGGAAAAGCAGAAATCGTTCGTTCCCGCTGTGCTAGATGAATTCTACGATCTGTTTCTTGAATCAATGAACGGTTTTCGGATTTCCATGACGAATGAAAACCACTCCACATTTGATGATATGGTCGTCGCCTCGATTGAGGGATTTCGTCCTTATCGTGATGAATTTGTTGCGTGCCATTTCTTTATGCAGAAATACGTCCCAACGATCGCGACCGACGATTCTTTGATTTCTTTCCTTGAGCGGCTTGCTTCTTTTCAATTCCGACCACAATCAGTAACTCGGTGGAGCGAGTCCGAATTCGACAATTTCTGCATCATCGCGTACGAATTGTTTCTTTACACGGTTGCCGGCTGCATTCGTGCAAAACGGTATGACACTGCGGCCGCACTAATCTCGCACCAGTATCATATTCCGAATTTTCACGGACGTGGCGAATTCGGAGTCGACGGCGCAGACGTGTTCAATAACTATGCGAGAAGCATAGAAGAATTCCGGAAGGCAAGGCTAAAGCAGAATTGGATTAGCATGACTGGCGAACTGATTAAATCTCGCGCCCCGTGCGGTCCGATTGGATTTTCCGAGATAATCCAAGCGGATTTTTTGCTGTTCATCCGAAAGCATTTTCCGAACGGTGGCCCACGCTGGTATCCACGTTGCCTGCCATACTCGTCACTCGACGGTTCGCTTGAGCTATTTTCAAAAGCCGCAACCGACGCAGGAATCGCCCCTCTGGCGAAGATTCTCGGTGTAACAACTCGTGAGCAGCTTGTTGATGGATTGGAGAATCTCCTCGAAGCCAAACAGCTTGATATGCAATGGCACGCAGGATATTCGCTTACTCAGCTCACGAATTACAATGAACTCTGCCGCCGCATTGGGCGGATCCGTGAGTAGGATCGATAAACTGATCATTCTTCCTCATTTCACTTCGCGCAGGAATCCAGGATTACTGAATAGTGCGCGTACTCACTGGGGCGTGACCGGCAATCGACACCAGATTCACATACAGCGTTTTTGACTGACAATTGACTGACAATCGCCATGGAAACCCGCAGACGCCTGCGGACACGTTCGGACGCAAGGTGTTTGCAATAAAGTCGCTTACGGAAACTGGTGGACGCCGGTGGAATGGCTTTTTCGCTTTCGTAAAGCGTAGGTCGTCAGTTCGAGTCTGACCGGCGGCTCTCAAAACCCCTTCTTTTCAGGCCTTTGGCGCATAGGGGGTATTCGCCGCAGCGCCACTGTACAACGGAATGTACAACGGAATGTACAACGGGACTTGTCCTGATTTGCCCTCTCCCGCCTAATTGTGCCTGGGCTTGCCACGGACAGACTCCTCCGCGACACGAATTGTGTCAGGCTGTGCCAGGACGGGCAGCAACCCCGTATTTGTAGGACAACCTTGGCCATGCAAAAGCGTAGGTCACAGACATGCTGAAGCATCCTGATGAAGAAACGGTTGCCGCGGATGTGCAAATGGCCCTTGAGCCGTTCTTCGATCTTGCAAGGCGAGCCTATTTCCATTGGCTGACACATGGCAAAGACTACTGGCTTTCGCAGTCGTTGATGGATTACCGGGTCTTGAGCCTCTCCATGGCGCTCGACATCCAGGCATGCAGACTGTTCCGCTCCCTGGTCGATGCTTGCAAACGTGCTGATTCTCTCACTGCCAACATCCTCGCTAGAAGTTTGTTCGAAACCTCGCTGGCCATGCAGTTCCTTTTACGTCCGCGAATACCGCTGTTTCCAAAAGTCGAAGTCGACAAGCACGGCAAGGCAGCCCGAGATTCCGACGGCCGCAAG
Source organism: Planctomycetota bacterium (assembly GCA_018242525.1). Lineage (GTDB taxonomy): Bacteria > Planctomycetota > Planctomycetia > Planctomycetales > Planctomycetaceae > Schlesneria. The sequence goes on from JAFEBS010000068.1 coordinate 55,231, forward strand.
AAGTACGTCGTCACAACTAAGCGAAGTGAGGCCGTGAGTGGCTGCCCGCGCCGCGAAATACGAGCGGCCATGTATTGCTTCAGAGTCTACTTTGACAACGAGCGGAAAGCAGTCGACTTGAAGAGGCTGGCGAATGAACAAAGGAACGCGAACAAGATCAAACCATCTCGGAAGCGGATCAAGTTGGCTCGAAAGTTCGAGCACCTAGCCAATGCCTTCACCGAGAGGGGCGTCCCCAATGACTTTCCCCCACTGCACAAAATGATGAAAAGGCGATGGTACGCAATTCAGAAACACGGAAAATCCTACTCCGGCTTGAATGTGAAGGAGTTGTGTTTTGCATTGGGTGATCCCTTCACAACCTGGTACATGACAATTTATCACATCCAATCAAACATGGTTCATGCCACCGAGGGACTATCGCATCTTGATCTGTCTGGCGACGATGCCATCCCGCGACACTTTTCGACTGCCGTTGAGGTTTCGCGGTCGCTGTATTTCTCGACTGCGTCGTTTCTGGCTTGCCTGAAGATTCTCCAAAAGGAAATTGGATTCGGCTGCTTAAACGAAATGGCTGTCGCCGGTCTGTATTCCGAATGGAAGGGACTGTTCAAACAACTGCCCGACGCGCCATCGTCAGATGATGATTAGCAGAAGGGACCGACGCACGATTGCAGCCGGTCTATCCCTATTGATTTAGGCTGTAAAAGAACTGTCTTGAAACCAATTCTGTTCGCATTGTCCGCGGCAATGCATCGCTATCGCTGTCGATGGTCGATAGGATGCGAGAATTCCAGCCAATTCGCCCGAGGACTGATCATGTCATTCGACCCAACCGTTTTGATCTGTAGCAAACTGACGCTTCGGGGATTTGCGATCGATGATGATGGTGTGCAACTGGCAACTCTTGATGCGCCGCAAGTTCGACCCGTTATTGCGGTCCGTGGCAACGAGCGGCACCTAATCAGAATCGTGATCGAGCCAGATGGCGCAACGACACCGATCGGTAAGGATTTATTTGAGCAAGAGGGCCGTTCATCCGGGAGAGCTTGGAGTATCCCTCCAGAGAGAGTGCACCACGTCTTTGTTTCACGGTCTGGCGGCGATGAACCAAACGTTGACTGGCGCGACACACCAGGCTGACCGACGAATGCTTGCGAAGCTGTTTCCGGTTGACCCTTCAATTTTGGAGCGACAGATGGACAACGTTCCTAAATCGAACTTTGAGGGCTGGTTGAACCTTATTGTTGCTTGCGTGTCCATCTTCAATCGCGACGGTTTGGAAAGGGCATGCTGTGGGGTATGAAAAACTAGAGGGAAACCTCGACCAGTTCGACGAGACCTTGTCCCGCCTCGGAGTTAAGTTCGAAGCCGATTCATTGATCAAAAAGGACTTTGAAACTGCACGCGAATTCTTAGGAGACCGGACGGCGCTCGCAGAACCGGAACTTCGTGCTAAGTGGGATGAGAGATTCAAGGAGTTCTATCACTCCCAAATCGTCGTCAGCAGATTGACCGACGCAGTACGTGTACTCAGGGGGCAAGCTAACCTGAAAAGCCGTCTCACTCAGGTTCTTGGTGGGTCGCTTACTCAGGACTTCAGACCTGAAGCATCCAAAGATTATTTCTATGAGTTGGAACTGGCGGCCCTTTGGAAAGAGTGCGGGTTTGAAGTGGACCTGGCGGAGCCGGACGTCGTTATCTCTGGAAATGGACTGTCAGGGCCCCTTGGTGTCGCATGTAAGTATCCATCAAGTTGGAAGCAGATTCACGATCACGTTTCAAAGGGATACCGCCAAATCACCCGCCACGGATACGAGGGACTTGTGGCAATCGGTTTAGAACAACTGGTTTGCGATGGGATGGTGAATTATTTGGATTTTCGGCAGAACGAGAAGTCACCACTTCAGATCATGGAACGCGCTACTTCGGAAATGATGACCAACCTAATTGCTGCCAGGGCACGTGATTATCCTGCGGAATTGCCCATCGACGGATTGATGTTGACGATGTCAGCCGTGGGCATCCTCGGGAATCCGCCTCAGCTCGCAAGCGCTCATTACGCCACGCTTCAGTGTGACCAGAATAACCCTCGGTATTCGGATTTTGGCGTTTTGTACCGAGCGATGAGCACTCACTACAGGACGGGAGAGAATCGCCTATAGATTCATCGCAACTTTAATTCATCGATTCAACGTCGTCCCAAAGTAGCGATCAAAACAGCTTTCCACCGCTGGAAACTCCTCAGTGTCCTTTGCCGCTGAAGCTTCCGAGTGTGAAAGTCCAAACAGTTCAAACATGTCGTAACAGGTTGTGTTGTAGGGCACGTGCGATTCTACCAACGCTTCGCCGTGTACAACCGCTTTCAGCAATTCGGATTTCAAAGGCACGAGCGGAACGACCTGACTGTAGGTCATCCAGAACCAGCGGGCGAGAGCCTTGAGTTGAATTCGCGTCGGAGAATACGACCACGACCATTCGTCACCGCAAACAATGTGACGGCGGATTCGAATAAGATCCGACTCAGGAGCAGTGTAGGTGAACACGACGGCGAGTTGGGAACTGCCAGTGAGTTCATCCTTAAAGAGGTCATCGGCAAAGACAGTCATTTGGGGCCAATTCGCTGACCACTTCATGCGCTCCAGGTGGTGTTGAACGCGGCCAATGTCTTTGTAAAGCCAGATGCGATCGTAAACCTTCTCGCAAGGCGTGTGTCCGGTTTCGTCAAACGTGCCTTCAAGCCAATCTGTGCGGACGCCGAACAGACTTGCAAACCACTCCAATCGCTTCCCCGTGAGTTTCTTCAGAATGGCCGCTGCATCAGGCAGTTCTCCGAGCGTCCATTTCCAGTCTTCGGGAACAATACGCGGCAACTGAGTCTCGGTAATCTGATAGTCGGTCAGCAATCTGCGAAGACGACTCTCGGCAATGTCAATTGGCCGAGGTTCTTCCGTGTGTCTTCGCTTAGTTCCAGCTCGCACAAGCGAGACGATCCCGTCCTTTGCGAGCCGTTGAAAAATGTCGATCCAGAAGCCGTCCATTTTCGCCCCCATCACAAGATCTGATTTCGTTCTGGACGTGTGAATGCCTGACCGCTTCGAATTCGTCAATACTAATTTCGAGGCGATTGATCTGATCTCAGGGTGATTTTGCAGGCATGCGGCAGTTTGGGCAGATTCCTTCGCCAGGGTCAGCATGGCCGCAGTGTTCGCAGAATCGGCGATCCGCCCTCCGGAGTAGTTCACATCGCTCAGACGGGTTGTTTTCACACCAAGTGAAACTGCCCCTCGTTGTAGTCGGTCCTCCGCAGTACCTGCAGAACTTCGACCCTTTTGAAACTGCTGATTCTGTTGCCATGAGATACTGGCTCTCCTGAACGCAATCCCACTTCGTCAGTTGCTGTCGAGTGGCTTTCGACTCTTTCGCTTTTCTTCTGCCTTGGGCTTAAGAAGCTTCCGAATGACTTCGCATGGATCGACCTCAAATGCTTGGCAAAAAGCCAAGAATTCGGCCACGTCAACTCGCCGCTCTCCCGATTCGCACTTGGACACGAAGGATTGGGGACGCCCAAGTCGTTCTGCGGCATCAATCTGCGTTAGACCGGCATCGAGTCGCGTGTTGCGCAGTTCCACGAGGAACCGAGCGTACGTCGGCGAATATAGCGACTTCGGTAGCCTGTCCTTCTTCATGACGGGACAGTACTATCCTGTTCTGGAATATCCCCTCTTGGGATAATCCGAGAACGGATGGCTCTTTGGTGGTGCCGATGCCCAACGTCTGGCAAATCGCAAGCGGTGAATCAGGCCGCAAGTATTCCAGCCTCTTCGTAAAGCATGACGTCATGCTCTGCGGGCCGGGGCGATTGGGACCATTTGATGAAGCCCGCTATCAATCAGCGGTCGAGAGCGCTAGCAGGTTCGGCCAGATCCGCCGTTTCGCCATGGACGTGAAGGCCGGGGATATCGTGCTGATGCGATCTGGTTACCGGGTCGAGGCAATAGGCCTCGTTCATCAAGAAGGTTATTTGCATCACCCTGCGTTCGATGATGTTCATGGATGGAGTCTGGAACACTCGTGTCGTGTGATGTGGCAACACCAGCTTGCGGAAGAGGTTGCAGCAATTCAGGCCGAGGAACCACTGTTCGGAACTCGAAAAAGCATCCCCGCGTTCACGGCCGTCGAAGACCAAGCGATTCTCGGGCCGATTCGGCATTTATTTCAGCGATGTAGCGAGCGACCGCTCCGAGTTTTGCCTCCACCGCCTCCCATGCCGCTCACGATGGATGAAGTAGCGGAGGCTCTCTTTGCCCGTGGTCTCGGCTTCGACGCTGTGCATCGGTTGCGTGCCGCGTTGGAAAAGCAGCGGCGGCTGATCTCCTGGTACGAGTCGTCAGGATTCTCAGGCAATCGCCCCACCGAGCATGAAGTCGTTGCTCACATCATTCTGCCATTGCTCTCGGCATTGGGCTGGTCCGAACAACTCATCGCGATTGAATGGCATAAGATCGACTTGGCACTCTTCAGCGGAACGCCCACGGATTCTGGCCGCTGCCGCCTCGTGTGTGAGGCCAAGATCATGGGCCATGGTCTGCAGAACGTGCTGGCCCAGGCAATCCAGTACACGGTCGCTCACAAACTCGATGCCTGCCAAAAGATCCTTCTGGCGGATGGTGGCAGGTTCTATTTGTTCCGCCGCCAGGATGGCGAATGGGAGCAGGAACCGAGCGGCTATCTCAACGTGCAGAAGATCCGCACCAATCATCTGCATCCGCCGAATACGAACGCAATCGACACAATCATGGCGCTCACCCCAATGATGATCGCCGAGTGACCTATTCCCCTCCGCAAAATTTGCGGCGAATTCTCCAGCCTGATTGGATTTCCGGCTTCGGATTTTCCTTTCAACCCTGGAGACAAGCCAATGCCGATCGTCCGCGTTCTGATCGTTCCGTTCTTCCTGGCAGCCATTGCACTCACAGGCTGCGGATCTCAAAAGCCAGCGGCTCCACCGCCTGCTGCCGAACCCGCCGCCAAGCCAGGTGCGGCAGAATCACTGCCGGCTGCGAAGGAACTGGCTGAGATTGCTCACGAGAAGTATCTGAAGACACTGAAGCAGATTGCCGAGATCGACAAGCTGATGGACCGAGCACGCGAAATCGGCAGCGGCGACGAAACGATTGAGAATCTTCAGAAGTCGAGAGATAAGTGGATGAAGCTCAGCTATGACGCCAAGGAGGACTGGGACAAGGCCAAAGCCAAGGTCAAGAGGCTGGCGAAGGAGGTCCTCCGGTAGCCAGCCGCTTCCCTTCGATATCTTGGGCCTCCCGGCATGCAGCGGGAGGCCCTTTCTTTAGGTCCGGAGACCAGCTGGCGATCGGCGAAGCCCCGCCCCCAGACTCGGCTTCCGACTGCGACGGTAAGCGCACGGTGAACCACATC
>JAFEBS010000069.1 GCA_018242525.1 Planctomycetota bacterium
GTCACCGTAGTCCGGACCCCTTGGTCCGGACGAGTTCGTCCTTCATTCGTACACGTCCTTCATTCGTACACGATACGCTGACGCATCCGTTTTTGATCTCGTCATTCGACTCGTCCGGACCAAGGGGTCCGGACTACATGCCTCTGTGAGAATCTGTCATACAATTGCTGATCACCAGTGCGGCCGGCTCGAAGGCCAGCGAATTCAACGAAGGGGACTCGCAGGAACGGACGGCGCTCCGTTCAATGGGTGGCTGTGGTGGGCGCTTCGCCGCCCCAACCGCAAGCAGTCAACAAACAAGTCGACTCCACATGACGATCACACTTGACCTTCAGGGGCAGGCACTTCGGAATTTCGGAATTGGCTAAACCAGGGTTCTAGTTCACAACCGTGCCGCACTTCAGCCAATTCCGAAATCCCGAAGTGCCAGACCCTGATCTTTCCGGGCTTTCCCATCGCCGTGGGGCCCGTGAATCACGGACGTCCGCCCCCGCCGAGTTTCTGAGTGGTGAGATTTCCATTCACGACGCATACTGAGCACTGCGTGAGGTCTGCCGCTCAACCGGAATCGAGATGTTCGACAATCACTTTGGCTATGCCGTCTGCAGGACAGGAGGTCTCTTCCTGGTCGCAGTGATGGCGCTGTTGCGGGGGACGGCTTTCGGGGCACAACCGGATGCGACGCCGGGGTGGCCGCAGTGGCGGGGGCCGACGTTTGATTCGATTTCGCTCGAGACCGAATTGCTGGATCAGTGGCCGGCGGAGGGGCCCGCGGTCGTTTGGACTCGGGAACTGGGGCAGGGGTATTCCAGTTTTATTGCAGTCGGACCGCATGTTTTTACGCTGATGCAGACGCTGTATGAGCAGGCGGTCGTCTGCCTGGATGCCCAGACCGGGAAGACGGTCTGGTCGACTCGATATGGCTGGCCCTATGACGGTGGCGGGTTGTATCCGGGACCGCGTTCGACGCCGACCTGGCATGCCGGGCGGATCTACTTCGCCGCTCCGGACGGGACGATTGGCTGCTTGAACGCAACCAATGGTACTTCGATCTGGTCGACCAATCCGACGAAGGAGTTTCGCGGACGCGGGACGGATTTCGGGTACTCGTGCTCACCAGTGGTGATCGATGACAAGGTCATTCTCCCGGTCGGTGGCCTGGGAGCCAGTGTCGTGGCATTGAATGCTCAGGATGGATCCGTTGTCTGGAAGGGAGGGGATTCTTCTGCCAGTTATGCGTCACCCTTGCCGATTACGTTGAACGGCCAACCGCAGGTGATTGCGCTGCTGGAGAATTCCGTGGCGGCATTCGACCTGAAATCCGGGACGCTGCTGTGGGAGGATGAATTCTCCGAGGGATATGACGAGCACTCGGCGGCCCCCCTGTACCGGGAACCGCTGTTGATGATCGCTGGACCGTTTCGGGGCGGGGCGAAGTGCGTGCGACTGGATCCAAACACCGACGGCGGCAAGCCGGCCCGTGTCTGGGAGACTCCCAAGTTTTCCAACGATGTCGCTTCGAGTGTGCTTTACGAGGGGCGAATCTACGGGTTTGATCTGCGGGACGCACAGTCTCGGGTCAACCGCCCCTCGCGCGGCGAATATCGATGCCTCGATTTTGAAACCGGCAAGATCCTGTGGTCGACCGACAAGGTCGGACAGGCCAGTGCCATCGTCGCCGATGGAAAGTTGATTCTGTTCAACGACAGCGGCGAACTGATTCTGGCGCGAGCGGGAACGGACCAGTATGAAGAACTGGCACGGACCCAGGTGTTTCGTGACGAAATCTGCTGGTCCCCGGCGGCGCTCGATCAAGGTCGGTTGTATTTGCGAACGCAAACTCAGGCGGCCTGTGTTTACATCGGCCGTCCGCCACTGAAGGCAACGCGCCCCGTGCAGACGGTGGCGGAAATCCCTCGAGGTCGTTCGTTTGATCCGACACCCCTGTTGGGGGGAGAACGCGAGTTTCCGGCCACGACGCCAGAATGGACGGAATTCGGCGTGTGGTACCTGTGGAGTGTGGCGGGGATCTTGTTGGCCAGCGCGCTGGCTGCATCGACGGCAATGGTGCTGCAGTGCTTCCGACGACCGACCGTTAAAGCCTGGGCTTCAAACCCATCGTTTCTGGAAAAGACAGTCTTCTGGTTGACGATTGTTGTGGTGGGGGCGATCGGCAGTCCACTCTTGAATCGGTGGCAAAGTGAGTACGTGTTCCTGTGGCCGATGGTGTTGTGGGCGGCGCTGCAACTGACGTTGTTGTCCACGGTCTGGGCCGAGCGTCAGCCGAATCGGAACGGAGCCCGATGGATCTCACGTCTGGCTGGTGTGACCTTTTTCGCGGTCAGCGGGCTGTATTTCCATCTGTGCCGCCGACTGGGACTGTCGATCGAATGGGGCTACCTGTCGGGACTGCTGCCGGCATTTCCATTTGTGGCGCTGGCAGCCTGGGAACATCTGCGGCCGTCGCGATTTCGCCGGTGGCTTGATCCGCTGTGTGCCATCGGATCGTTCACGGCGTACTTCTCGTCGGTCGCCGTATTTATCAAGTGGTGGCTGCGCGTCGGCAGTTGACTGGGTTCCAAGAATTCTGAAAACACCCTCTTGACTCCGCGATTCCATCGAGCTACTGTACTATCTAGCTAGTACAGGAGGCGTGCGATGTTCTTTCGAGTCGATCCGGATAACGGTGTGGCGATCTACGACCAGATCGCCCGCCAGGTGAAATACGCGGTTGCCAACGGTGCCTTGCGCGCCGGTGAGATGGTGCCGTCGGTCCGGGAACTGGCACTGCTGCTGGCGGTCAATCCGAATACCGTGGCCAAGGCCTATCGCGATCTGCAGAACGATTCCGTTCTGGAAGCGATGCGTGGTGAAGGATTGCGCGTGGCCCGACAGGCCGTGGAGCGTTGTCGCAAGGCCCGACAGCGCCTGCTGGAAGAACGGATGACCGCCATGGTGACCGAAGCGTTGCAAAGTGGCCTGAACGAAGACGAATTCTTCACCCTCGTTCGCGATGTCTGGAAGTCCGTCGGAAACAACGGAGTGGTTCAAAAACAAAGTCTGTCGCAGAAGTCGAGTTGATTCTCGGATCCTGATTCAACCGGTCCACCCAATCAGAGAGGATAGAAGATGGTCAACGTGTTTGAATTCAACGGGATCAGGATGCGGTTCGGCAACCAAACCGTTCTGGACAACGTTTCCTTTTCTGCAGAGCGTGGTCAGGTGATCGCCCTGCTGGGCGAAAACGGTGCTGGCAAGACGACACTCTTGCGGATTCTGCTGGGATTACTGGCCCCCGAAGCCGGATCGTCGCAAGTCCTGGGGTTGGACAGCCAGGTCCACGGGGCCGAGATTCGCCGCCGGATCGGCTACATGCCCGATCGCCCCGCACTGTACGAATGGATGACGGTGCGTGAGATTGGCTGGTTTGCTGCGGGGTTTTATCCGCTGGGCTTTCAGAAGCGTTATGAAGATCTGGCCCAGCAGTTTTCGTTGCCGGACAAGCCGATCAAGTCATTGTCCAAGGGGATGCAGGGAAAGGTGTCCCTGGCGCTGGCGCTTTCCCATAACCCGGAATTGCTCGTGCTGGACGAACCGACATCGGGACTGGACCCGCTGGTGCGGCGTGAGTTCCTGGAAAGCATGGTGGATGTCGCCGCGATGGGCCGCACAGTCCTGCTGTCCAGCCACCAGATTGCCGAGGTCGAACGGGTGGCGGATGTCGTGGCGATTCTGCGTGGTGGCCGCCTGATCCTGTGCGAACCGCTCGATGTCCTGAAAAGTCGAGTTTGCGAAGTGATTGTCACCATGTGCGACATCGAGACCGCTCCCCCCGAACTGCCGCAGAGCTCGTTGCTGATGGGGGCGAAACGCCACGATCGAACCTGGCGCATGTTGATCCGAGACTTGGACGATGCGGGACGAATGGGTCTGTCGGCCGAATCCAATCATGCGTCGGTCGAAATCCGGCAGCCATCACTAGAAGAGATTTTCGTGGCCTGCATGACCTCCACGGCCGAACAGTTTCAATTTGGTCCCCTCGCTGCGTCGGAGGTTTCCAGCGCGGGCCAGAAGTCCTAGCAGCCCTGTTATTCCACGGGCTGCCGGGTATTGCGTCGAAATTGCCGTGCCGTGCCGTGCCGTGCCGTGCCGCGTCGGTCGACTTGAAGTTCGCGAGGTCTTTGATGCCATCCTCTCAATTTCCCCTCTTCCTGGGACGCATGTTGTGGAAGGAATACCGCGCGCAGCGGAGCCTGTGGCTGGTTGTTGGCGGCGTCATGCTGATCGCTCAAATCATGGCCCGGGTCGTGTTGAGAGACGATGGAATCGTCGATCTCGACATCTGGTTCCTGGCCGGGTTGGGGCCGTGGCTGTTTACCGTTGGTGCGATCGCCATCGTGTTTGCCGGAGAACGCGAAGCCCGGACCAGTGAATGGTTGCACCAGTTGGCCGCTCCGCCGGCCTGGTTGCTGGCGGCGAAGTGGGGGTCGGTGATTGTGGCCAGCCAGGCATTGGTGTTCGTCCTGTCGATCTCGGCCATGGTGTTGACGGGAACCACTGCAATCCTGGCCACGCTCGTCAGTACTTGGGCCCTGGGAGCAGGCGTGCTGCTCTGGGGCAGCCTGGGTTCCTTGATCACGCGACGCGTCGTGACATCGATACCGGCGATGGCGGCCTGCTGGATCGTGTTGATGCTGTTACCGACGCTGGCGATCCTGCGGATTCTGCCCTCACTGTCGCAACGATCCAGCCTGCTTGTTGTCCTGGTTCCCTTGATCGTTGCGACGGGCGCGATCGACATCTGGTTGGGATGGCGCTGGTGCCAGGGTATGTACATTGATGGCCGGACGATCGAACGGCTGGCCGCAGGCCTGATGCATCACATTGGTCAGCGATCGTCGCGGACGAAGTTGATCCTGCAAATCGAGAACCCGTACGGTTGGCAGCGGACGTGGCAGCGGTTGGTCTGGCAGGAACGGCATCGTGAATCGTACCACCGGATGCTGCTGGGCGGCGGGGGACTGGCCGCAATCCTTCTGACCGCGACGGGACTTCAACTGGAATGCCTGTGCCTGATCGCCACGGCACCGCTGTTGCTGGGGATCCTGGCATTTCGATACGAGGGTGAAGGGCAGCCGTTGCGCTTCCTGGCGAATCGCGGGCTGTCGCCCGCGGGGGTCTGGTTCGCAAAGCAGTTCGTCTGGGTCCCCCGGTCGTTCCTCATTCCCGCCGCGCTGGTGGTCCTTGTGCCGGCGACAGAATTGATCAGTTCCAGCCGTGCCACTTTCGATCTCTGGAGCCGCCCGGCCGATTCCATCTGGACGACGGGACTGTCTGTTCTGGCGACGGTGAAGACCGTGGTTGAATGCGGACTGGTGATCGATGTCCTGTGGTTGATCCCGCTCGGGTTCGCGGCGGGGCAGTTGTCGGCGATGTTGCTGCGGAAGACGGCAATGGCACTGGTCGTTGGAGTCTTGTTGAATGTTCTGTTTGCAGCGTGGCTCGCGGCCATGGTGACCATCGATGTACCTCGGTGGTGGTCGGTGGGCGGACCTGTCGTCTGGATATGGGGTCTCACGTTCTGGTACTCGCCGTACTGGCTGACGGAGCGTCAGTCGCCGGGGATCACGAGTCGCCTGGTGATGTTCCTGGTGCTGCCTCCGATGGCGCTGATTGGTAGTGTTGGAACCTGGCGCGCGGTGGAAATCGCGGGATTTGGGCCACAGTCACACGCGCTGTTCGCGGTGTCGTGCCCGTGGGAATTCGCGATTCTGGAGTCACGTGCCGCCCTGGATCGTCGCCAATCAATCGCTGACGGGCTGAAACAAGAAATCGACCGCCAGTCGTGGCCGGAGGCACCGGACGTCCATGAGCCTCTGCAACGGTCACTGGGGGGATTCAATACCGTCCGGGAATTCATCTTTAATGACGCACGTGATCGTATTGAAGAGCCGTTGACACAGGAAATCGTGGCTGCAGCCCGCAACCGGTTCTGGGCAGAGAACGAGCGGCGGCTGGCGAACATTCTGGAATTCGTCCGGCAAGAGTCTGTGTCATCCCCGCGGCGTTGGCAGGAGCCAGCGAACTCGATCCCGCTCGGCGTTGCTCCGGTTCAAACTTTGCTGGCGGAAGCGGCCCGGTTGCGGACAGAAGAGGGACGATTGCCCGAGGCGTTCCAGTTCCACATGGCTGGTCTGCGCCTGGCGCGATTCTGGGGGACCAGGGTTGGCGTACAGACGTGGTGGGAAGCGAAGACTGATCAGCAATGGATCCTGCAGAACATCCTGGAATGGGCGAATCATCCCGATCAGACGTCATCATCACTGAGGGAGGCACGTCGTGCATTGGCGATCGAGTTGAAATCGTTTCCGACGGTTCACGCGGCGTTGATTGCTGAATATCGCGAAGAAAGCACTCAACTGGCGGAATCGATCCGTCACGGAAACTTGCCTCCCGTCACGGCAGAGGGAATCCTGGGATATTGGCGGCAGAATCTGGCGGATGGATGTCGGCTGTTGCCCTGGGAACAGGTTCGTGCCCACAGAATGCTCGAGCAAGCCCTGCTGCATCAGATCCAGGCGGAAATGCGGTCGACAGTCTGGCTGAATCAGCCTGGTGTTGATGCCGCCCGATCCATCGACGAGTTCATGTCGACTTCGATGTGGAAGGCGGATGAGCAGTTTTGGCAATCGACACCATTGTTACCGGAACGCAACGCGTTTCGGTCGGTGAAGTATTCCATGGTCGAGCGGGAAACTCTGGTTCGCGAGTCCCTTCTGGCCTTGTCGCTACTGGAGTGGAAACGGGAACACGCACGCTGGCCGGACCAATTGAGCGAACTGCTGAACGCAGATGCCAAGGATCGGCTGCCCGCCATGACGCTGGTCGATCCCTGGAGCGGTGAGTTGTTTCGTTATCGGGGCAATCGGGACGATGATGTTGAGTTGGGACGCAATTCGTTGCTGGGCAGCGTGGGACCGAGCCAGTTGCGATTTGTTTTCGTGGACGATTCACAGCAGGGAATTCGCAGTGTGAACGGGGGAGCACGGATCGCACCCCGCGATTGGCGGGGCCACAGGTTCGAGCAGCGTGACGATGACCGCCTGCAGTTGGAAATGGTCGATGGACGGCTGAGTCTGTTGCTTCCCTACGTCAAAAAAACGGTACGGTAAGTCCCGCGTCCAGGGGACAGAAATATCGAGGTGTTCGATGAATGCAACATTGCAATTCATGGCTCCCATCAGCCGACTGGTGTGGAAGGAATTCCGGGTCCAGCGGAGTCTGTGGATCGCCATTTTTCTGTTGGGATTGCTGCCACAGGTGATCTGCAGAGTCCTCGCGAGCGATCCCCGGTTTCTGGGAGCGATCATCTGGTCGATGGCCGGGATGATGCCCCTCTTCTTCATCATCGGTTCCACGGCAATCCTGTTTGCGGGCGAGCGTGAGGAGCGAACCAGCGACTGGCTGCAGAACCTGGCCGTTCCCCCGCTGCGAACCCTGATTGCGAAGTGGGGATTCGTGGTTCTGGCGACGATCGCACTGTCGGTTTCCCTCTCCGTGACCGCGGTAATGCTTGTGGGAGAATTGCCCAGGTCCGATGACGCCGAGCCAGATGCGGGATTATTCAATTTCCTGCAAGGACTGATCCTCGTCTGCACGACTGCGATCGTGTGGGGAAGTCTCGCGTCCCTGCTGAGCCGCCGGGTGGTGACGGCCGTTCCGACCATGGGAGTCCTGTGGATCGCCACCTGTTTTCTCCCGCTTTACGTGGTGCTCATCTGTTTCTCGCGCGGCGACCCATGGATCGTATGGATCGTGCTGTCGGCGTTGTACCTGGTGACTGCGATCGCAACTGGCTGGATTGGCTGGCGGTGGTGCGGGGGGCGCTATTTTGACACGCAATCGCTCACCAGTCTCGCCTCGCCTGTGGTGGATCGTTGGAATCGACTGCGTGGGGCAGCGACTGTCTCGTCACGAATTCCGCGCCGAACGGAATTTGAGTCGGCGCACCAGCGCGAGTGGCAGCGCCTGATCTGGCAGGAGCGACATCGTGACTCGATCTTCTGGTGGATGATGTGCGTTGGTTGCCTGCTGGCAGTCACCTTGACCGCACTGCGTGTGACACATCGCATGGTCGGGATCACACACAACATGCTGTCCTTGTTTGCGGTTTGCCCGCTGGCCATGGGAATTCTCGGCTTTCGCCACGAAGGCGAGGGGCAGGCCCAACGGTTTCTGGCGGGACGGGGAGTCTCACCGGGGTTCATCTGGCTGGCGAAGCACGCCGTCTGGCTGCCGCGCGCGTTCATATTGCCATTTGCCATATGTGGGTCGGTCCTGATCGTGGATTACTTCAATCCCGTACCGGGATACTCTTCCCAGTACTCGCTCCTGTTAGAGATGACGCGTGGCAGCGAGACTGCGCTCTGGCTGTTTCTTCTGGTCTACGGATGCGGACAGTTGTCATCAGTCCTGTTTCGGCGTGTCATCCTGGCCATTGCCTGTTCGGGACTGTTGATCCAGGTCACTGTGGCATGGCTGTTCCTGATGATGGTGTTGCAGATTCCACTGTGGTGGTCCGTGGGGGGAGTCGTGATTTGGCTGTTCGTCATGTCCTGGTGGTTGGTGCCGAATTGGCTGCTGGAACGATGGCCATCCCTGCGCCCGATGCGATTGGTGAAATTCGCCGTTGTTCCGGCGATGTTGATTGTCGCGGTCGGTGTCAGGCGCGCGACAGAGATTCCCACCGTTGAGTCCATGTCCAACGGCGGTGTGGCGGTGCTGCAGCAACTACGCAACGCGGAGGGGCAAGTCATTCTTCCGCTGTTGGCAGTCGACGGGCAGCAGGTTCCGGTGACGGCACGATGGGACGTGGCCGGATTGCGGCAACAGGTGATTGACCAGTCCCAGTTGCTGAAGGTCTACAGCCAGGCGAGCCGCGCCGAACTGATTGAGGCCGCCAACAACACCATGTACCTCTCCGAATTCCTCCCGCGCAAAGTCGTTGCGGGGAATTCAGATGATCCGGCTCGAATTGCGTTCGAGGCTGAACGCCCGGAGCGGGAACGGATCGCACGCGAGCAATTCTGGCTGACCAACAAGCCCCGACTGTCAGTGATCATGAACGCGATCCAGAAACGAGGGGAGGCGTGTGTTGGGCTGGAGCCAGACTGCCAGGGAATGTTGCAGCGTGTGTTCCGCGACGCAGCGCAAGTGAGTGCGGATGAGGGGCATCTGGCCGAAGCTCTACAGTACTTCTGTGCCGGCCTGCGGCTTGCCAGTTTGCGGGCACAAAAAGATATGGCCGCGCGCCAACACGCCGACATCGATCAATTGCACATGCTGGATCAGATCCTTGCCTGGGCAAATCATCCGGATCAGACGACCGCCACACTTGGTCAGGGTCTGGAGCAGATCCGCGATGCTCTGAAACAGTATCCAACCGGTCGCGAAACGCTGGTGGCTCAATACCTGCAGGACAGTCAGCAACTGGAGTCTTTGATCGATCAGGGGGTCGAGCACTGGATGGACAAACACGGAACGCTGCGTGAAAAAGTCTCCTGGAATGCCCGGTTGCCGCTGGCAGAGGGGCAGCGTTTTTTGCCGTGGGAGCGTGTGCGTGCACACAGATTGCTGGAACAGGAATTGGTTGCTTCCGATTCCCTGTTTCAAATGGTTGAGCAGGTCATCAATCAACCCGGCATCGACACGCCTCGTTTCTATGATTTGTGGCGAACTCTCATGACCAACAGTGCCTCATGGCGAGAGACCACTCCACTGGTTCTGCCCCGGGTGAAGTCCGTGGACCAGGAACTTCGCTTGTCGATCTTTCAGCGGGCGACTTATGTCCGTGAATCACTGCTCGCCCTGAGATTGCTGATCTGGAAACGCGAGCATGGATCCTGGCCTGAAAGATTGACCGATCTGTTGCCCGGCAGCGGGTTGCCGGTGCAGACGGTGATTGATCCTTGGAGTGGCGAATCATTCCGATACTTTGGAAATCAGGTACCCGATACGACAAAGGTCATCACGCACTCCGAATTGCTGTCGAGTGTCGGAGAAAATCGGATGCGGGAGGTTGTGTGCGAGACACCGAAAGATGGCGACAATCGGACCAATTCCCAGGGGCAATACTTCGCCTGGAGGAACTGGACTGGAGAAAAGCGCCGTGAGTTTGGCGAACGATTTCAGATTCTCGTCCATCTTGAGACTGGCCAACTGTCCCTTGCACAACCGTCGGATTGGGTGACGGTGCGATAGCAGTCCGTGTTCAACGGGGGCTGATCCTCAACGGGCATACGATTGTCAAGAAAATCGACGGTCCTCCCAAAGTGTCAGACCAGTGCCAGACCACTTTTTCTCGAACTGATCCAGTTGGTCGCCAGCCATTGCGATGTCGGGTAAAATCCTCCTCGAACAGATCGAGATGTCGATTCTGGCCACTCGAGGGTTTTTGCAGTGACGATCAACCCGCTCACCATGATTCAGCCTCGCCGTCGGGTGGCCGGCATTTCGGCAGTGTTGCTGCCGTTCACTGAAATCGGCGATGTCGACTGGCCCGCGTTCGAATCGCATGTGGCCCGCACTGCCGGCGCGGGACTGACACCGGCGGTCAACATGGACACCGGGTATGTGAATCTGATCGATCACGAGATCCAGGATGAAGTGCTGAAGCGAACTCGTTCTGTCGTCAGCGGGGGGGCGTTTGTCGCAGGTGCGTTTGTCGCGGATCGGGCAGGGGACTTGTTCCGGTTCGAGATGTATGCGGAACGCCTGCAGGCGATTCAGTCATACGGAGGAACGCCGGCGATCTTTCAGTCGTACGGTCTGACTCGACAGGCGGGGCCGGAGATCGTTCGCAGTTACGAACGGCTGGCGACCGTGTGCGACCGATTCATCGGATTTGAGCTGACGACCGATCTGGCACCGTTTGGGGCGATTTACGACCTGGCCACGTATGCGGGAATTATGGCGATTCCCCAGTGCATCGGCGCGAAACACTCCTCGTTTCATCGGGAACCGGAATGGGAGCGGCTGCTATTACGCGACGCCAACCGCCCCGACTTCACCGTCTTTACCGGAAATGATTTTGCCATCGACATGATCATGTATGGCAGCGACTACCTGCTGGGACTGAGCAGCTTTGCGCCGGACCTGTTTGCCATCCGCGATACCTACTGGGAATCCGGGGATCCGCGGTTTTATGAACTGAATGATCAATTGCAGTACCTGGGATATTTCGCGTTTCGATCACCCTCGGCGGCGTACAAGCACTCGTGTGCGCAGTTCTTGAAATTGCGGGGCTGGATTGGTTGCGACCGTACGCATCCCCATGCCGCCACTCGACCATCCAGTGACATCGAGATCTTGCGCGAACTGGGGCAGCGGATGAAAGTGGTTGACTGAAAGACGGTGTCGGACGTAATGTCATGTCGCGTCAGCTCACGGGAACTGGCGAGTCTCAAACACAGGCGGGGACACGTCGCCCCTGCCGAAGGGAAAGGGATCGTTGTGACAGTGCCTTTGGAAGTGGATTGCCAGGCCGTGAAACGGAAGCTGGACGCGGGTGAAGTCTTCCTGTTCCTGGATTGTCGAGAACCCGGTGAGTATGCGACCGCGAAAATCGCCGGAACGGTGCTGATTCCGATGAGTGAGCTGACGAATCGCGTCAGTGAACTGGAATCGCATAAGGACAGCGAAATCATCGTTCACTGCCATCATGGCGGAAGAAGTCTGCGTGTGACCAACTGGCTGCGGCAGCAGGGTTTTGCCAAGGCAAGCAATATGTCGGGTGGAATCGACGAGTGGTCGCAATCGATCGATCCCGCAATTCCCCGGTATTGATGGTCCCTGAAACGCGGGCTGACGTTCAAAACACAGAGAATTGACCCCGGCTCAAGATCACCTCAAATGGAATGGAGATGATGTCGCGATGAGAATAGCTTGGTTACGGACGACTTTGGGATGTATCACGATGGTCATCGTGTCGGCGCTGGCAACGGGTGAAGCGGCCGCGCAGCGAATGCGCCATCATCATCACGACGCGGCGGGGCACATGATCGACCATGCGGGGCATCATATCGATGCGTACGGGCGTCACACCGGTGCGGTCGGTGTCTATCACAACCAGTATGGTCAATCCTTGTACCAGCAACCGGTGCCTCAGGTCTATGTGAACCCTGTGGGTCCGGGATATGGAAACACAGGCGGTTACTTCAGTGCCAGCGTTCCTCAGAACGTCGTTCCCTATTCGCTCCAGTCCAACGTCGCGGTTGGAACGCCAAATTCAAATGGCGGCGCGATTAAGATCTTCAATCCCGCAGACTCCGGGGGCGAAGTGAAGTACACACTCAACGGAACGGCCTATTCGATTCAACCTGGGTATTCACAGGTGATCCAGTTTGATCGAGTCTGGACGGTCGAGTTTGGTTCGGGCGGCTCCGCGGGAAATATTCGGTACTCGCTCCAACCCGGTCTCTACAAATTCAAGGTGACCGACACTGGTTGGAATCTGTTTCAATCACAGGATCTGAGTACCGCGATTCCCGTGGCTCCGATTCCAATGCCACCGCCTGCGGACGCACCACGACCCGGTCTGGTTCCGTAAGTTTGCTGGAATTGCCGGTGAAGAAGAAGCCCCCGCTCCAAGCGGAGCAGGGGGTGATTATTCCGGTGATGCCGAGAGTTACTTTTCGATCGGCGGGCCCATTGGGTCCTTGCGCTCGGTAATGACCGGGCAATTGGGGGACATTTCGGCGTTCAAAACCTTGTAATCGGCCCATTCGGCCGGAAGATTGTCTTCGTGGAAGATCGCGGCGGGCGGACATTCGGGCACGCACGCTTCGCAGTCGATGCATTCTTCAGGGTGGATGAACAGCATCGCTTCCCCTTCGTAAAAGCATTCGACGGGGCAAACCGTCACGCAGTCGGTGTATTTGCAGTTGAAGCAGGGCTCGGCGACCACATGCGTCATGTGAGGCTCACTTTCCTAAAATGTAAGAAGAGGAGTTTCTGGCAGGTGACGAAGGCCACCGAGTTAACGAAGCCAAGTGTCCGAGACGCAGACAAGCTTCATCTTGATTCCACAAATCGGCGAAATCTTAGGCCCGGCTTGAGGGGGCGTCAAGAATCCACGAAGGGGATTCTCGCTCACGGGAATCGAGTTGTCCAGTCCGCCGAATCACTCTCAGTTGCGACTCCCCAACTTATCGTCTTGCCGAAGCGGTCATTCGGGTATAGAGTTGCGGGAATGGAGGAAGCTCCGTTCACGCTGGCTGGCAGGATTTTCGTGATTCTTGAGTCTTGTTACGCTAAAGTCAGGTGTCATCGTGGGTCTTATGGAAGTCGATCGCAGCCTGTTGGCTCGTTGCCTGGACCGTGAGCCGGGGGCGTGGAAGGAATTTGTAGATCGCTTTGCCGGGCTCTTCTCACATGTGATCCAGCACTCGGCTCATGCCCGCAGCATTCGATTGACACCGCATGACATGGATGACTTGTCGGCGGATGTTTTTCTGGCACTGCTGGCCAACAATTCTGAGATCCTGCGGCGTTTTCGCGGTGAATCGTCTCTCAGCACCTATCTGACTGTGATCTGCCGTCGAATCGTCGTGCATGAAATGATTCGTCGACGAATGGCCGAAGAAATGGGGCACGTCAAGACGCATGGTGCGGCTCTGGAACGGGCGCATGTCGGTGATGCCGACGGATCCACTCGAATCGAAAACCGGGACCTGGTGCAGCGCATGCTCGACGGTCTCGCTGACAACGAAGCGGCGGTCGTGCGCATGTTCCACCTGGAAGGTCGTACGTACCATGAGATCGCGACGGGATTGGGCGTTCCCGAAAACTCCATCGGACCGATCCTGACACGCGCCCGTGAGAAGCTTCGCAAAAGTTCTTTGGCGAGAGTTTCCGAGTAACGCCACAGCGCTGCGCGAGCTCACGAATGGGTTGTCGATGAAAGAAAACGCATTCGTCGGCCAGGACCTTCGCAAATCAGCTTTGCCCAACGAATGGGGTCAGACCCCGACCAAAAGTATCTGGTTTGAATAGAAACCACATTGGGAGGGGGTCAGACCCCATTCGTTGGGCAAAGCTTCGCGAACTACCAGACTCTGTTGCTCTGGTGGTCGGTCTCCCCAAGCTGTTGATGAGGCCTCGAATTGGTTTCCATTGAGTCAGCACGGGATTCGGATTTGTTCGCCAAAAATCCTGGCTACTCGTTTGCGGTTCCGCAGATGGACCGCTAATGTGTCGCACCAGTCAATCGCCTTCGCAGTAGAACTCATTTCCTGGTTTCTCTCTGTGATGATTGTCCAACGGCTTGGACGAGTGCGGCTGAAACGTGACGTTGTGACTGTCGCCCTGCGGCGGTCATTTAATAATCAGGGATGATTCTTCGGCATGGAAGCCGATTTCTCATCTGCCCCCCGGCACTACGGTGCTGCCCCTTCAGTCCGTCGGCCGCTTACGGCGAGTCTTATTCGCTGAATCCGACAACTCGCCGTATACCCTCCCAGGGCTGGATGTAGGTGAGGAACGGCAGGCCATCGACAGTGGCTTGAGGTAGTCGCGTGATCCCATCAACGGCGGGGCCCCGTTCGACCATCTGTTCCAGCATTCGGAGTTGGTGCTGTGCCGTCCACGGTTTCAGGATGTCGAGTTCGTTGCGGAACATCAGAGTTGCGGCGGCGAGTGCCATGCCTCCCCAGTTGCTGACTCCCGCAACGATTGTCCAGTCGGTTGAAATGCGACACGGGATGTGGGCCACGGTGGGCGAGTTCAGGCGTTCTTGGATCTCGCGCCAGCGGATGCTTCCCATGCCGATCTCGTTGCCACCATCGCCAATCCCGATCGTGGCAATCGAGTCCTCCTGATCGGCCAGTTCGAAGAGTCGATGCAGTGGAGCCGTGAATTCGTCCAGGCAGTGGCCGCGCATGTTGTAGCACCGGTTCCAGGTTGATCTGGAGACAAGACGGTCAAATTCTGCCAGATCCCGCTGGTCTTGCGGGGCGGGCGGGTGACCGTGGTCTTCGACGGTGTCGGGAGACCCGAGCCGCGGGTGCGATGACAGGATTGAATCACGGGTATGCGATGGTCCGACACGTTCGATGGCGATCAGATGTGTCAATGCGGGGCGGATCGTGTCCGTCGCGTTGCTGTGGAACCATTGCTCGATGTCAAGAACGGTCGCGCCAGGGCAGATAACAACTTCTTCAGGCAGACCCATGTAGGTCGCGGCGACTTTGACCGCGTTCTGGCAGTACGCATCGGTCGCGATTTTTACGTCCGTGCCGAGCTTCGACAAAGCGGCGGCGAGTAACGCAGCCCCCGGTGGGCCATCGGTTTCGGCTGCAGGTGGAGTGGCGGTGGGGATGTAAAACCCGGTGACGATCAGGACCCGTTGGCCGAACTCGGCCAAATGGGCGGCTGCCTGGCTAAGATGGCCCGGACACAATGGTCCTCGCTGCTCTTCCGTCGCGATCAGGCCGCGCCGGGCGGGATCGCGACGAATCAATCGCTCAAGTTCATTCAGCAGTCGTTGTTGAGGCACGTGATGATCCGGGGTGGCCAGTCGTCGATACGTGGTGATAACTCGACGATCCATGCGCGAGTAGCGTAGCTGAGAATTGTCCTCGTTTCTCGTGGCTTGACACGGATTTTCATTTCTTGCTTCTGAGAAATTGTGCGACGTTTCAGGTTCATTGGTTGTCAGCCTGCGGGGATGTTGACAGAATCCGTCCGTTCCAGGGGCGGGCAAATAGTGTCGACACCGTCGAACCGCTGCCATTCCGCGCGGGAAGTGAGCCGAGATGGACGAGAAGAAGCCTTCCACAGCAGATATTCTGGCAAAGATCCGAGCTCAAAAAGCCGCGGCAGCCGCGTCGTCAGAGACTCCTGCGCCGGCGGCTCCAGCGCCTGAGTCCGCTGCACCGGTACCGGCGGCGGAAGCGCCAGTGGCGCCCGCCGCAGCACCGAAGCCAGCGGCTCCGGCGGCCAAGCCCGGTTCCACAAAAGATATTCTGGCCGCGATTCGGGCCAAGGGTGCGGGTGGTGCTGCCGCAACGCCTGCGGCTGCTGAAGCTGCACCTGCCACCACTCCCGCCAAGCCGGCCTCGCCGGCTGCTTCCGCAGGGCCGCGGCCATCCGTGCAGGACATGTTAAAAGCCGTTCGCGAGGGGAAGGTGGGTGCGGCACCTGCTGCCGCGGCTCCCGCCGCTGGTGCTGCCAAGTCTGCGGTGGCTGCGCCCGCGATGCCCGCCAAGCCTGCTTCGGCGACATCCAAGAAGGCGCCTTCACCGCAGCGACGAAGTCTGGCGGTGTTGCTGGTCGTGGCCTGCACCAGCCTCGGTTGCTTCATTGGCTCTGCACTGACGGGCAGTGTGTTGCTGTTCCTGGCGGGGATGCTGGTCTGGTCCCTGTTGATGACTCCGTTCATGGCGGCGTTTGCGTCGCTGGCGGAAGTGGGCGGGCTGTGGACGCTGCATACGGCACGCTTCATGATGCCCAATGTGCTGGTGGAGCCTCCATCCAAGTTCAAGGTTGGTCCGCTGTCGGACTACCCGCTGAATACGGTCTCCAACAAGTGGAAAGATCAGTACGGCGTCTGGATTGTGCATACCGATCAATATGAAGGTCAGAACCTGATTTTCGCATTGGCTTCGGTTTGCACGCACCTCGGTTGTACTCCCAGCTGGCTGGATGGTGAACAGAAGTTCAAGTGTCCCTGCCACGGTTCCGGGTTTTACATCACGGGTGTGAACTTTGAAGGGCCCGCTCCCCGTCCGCTGGAGCGGATGGGTTTGAAGATCGCCGAAGGAATGCTGGAAGTGGATAAAAGCATGAAGTTCCAGGAAGAAATGGGGCAGTGGACTGATCCCGCCTCGTTCGTTGCGGTGTCCTGAGTTGCTCAAGAGTGTCGGGTCGTTGTGGCCCGGGTGCTGGTTGTTGTGCGTGGTTGACGGGATAAGGGCGATTCGATGTCTGTCGGCGATTACATTCGCGGCTCGCAGATTTGGAAGAGTATCTTTCGGCATCCGGCTCCCGTTGATCGCCGTAACCGCATCGTCGTGATGCTGACGAACTTTTTCCTGCACCTGCATCCAGTCTCGATCAAGCAGCAGGGGATTGCGCTGTCGTACACCTGGTGTATGGGCGGCATTACCTTCTTCCTGTTCCTGGTGGAAACGATCACCGGCGTGCTGTTGATGTTCTACTACCGCCCCACCCTGCAGTTTGCCTTCAATGACATTCTTGCTCTGCGGGATGTGACGACGCTGGGGATTATGCGTGAGGTTCATCGGTGGGGGGCACACGCCATGGTGATCACGGTCTGGTTGCACATGTATCGCGTGTTCCTGACTGGAAGTTACAAGCCTCCACGCGAATTCAACTGGGTCATCGGGGTGTTGCTGCTGGTGCTGACGCTGCTGCTGTCATTCACCGGCTATCTGTTGCCTTGGGATCAATTGGCGATCTGGGCGATCACCGTCGGCTCCAATATGGCTCGTGCAACGCCGTTTCTGGGGTACGAAGGCCCCGGGGCGCAGCTCTTGAATATTGGTGGCTTTGATCTGATCACCAGTGGCAGCGATGCCCGCTTTCTGCTGCTTGGTGGGCGCTTCGTCAGCGAAGCAACGCTGAATCGGTTCTACATTTTGCACTGTGTGGCGATTCCCCTGGTGGTGTCGCTGTTGATTGCGATTCACTTCTGGCGCGTCCGCAAGGACGGCGGCATCAGTCAGCCGTTGTGATTTCGCAAAACTGTTTCGGTTGAGTTCGCTCTATTCGCTTTGTTCGTTCAGTGGGTGACGGAAGAGTTATGGAATCCCATCTGCAACATAACCCGGATTTGACGTCGGCCGTAATCTACGGGCTGGGTTGGGTCTATTTGCTGTTGTTTGTCCTGAACTGTGCCTGGGTCCGCCGCAGTTATGCCGTGGATGGCAATTTCCGGCTCAGCCTGGGCGGATTGCTGGGCAAAGGGCAGGAAGTTCCGTTTGCAGCCTTGTGGGCGATTTATTGCGCGATGCTGTTGATGGTGGGGATTGCTCACTTGACGGGTTCGGGCAATCCGCAAACGTTCCCGTTGAAAATGCCGGAAATCCTGAAGGAGCCGATTAATGCCGGGTCGAATCCGGTGGCGTTCTTCGTGTTTTCGACATCGCTGTTCATCGCCATGATTGTGTTCCGCAAGGTCTGGACGACAATGACCGCGGGTTGGCTGCTGCTGAACTTCGCGCTGCTGTTCGTGACGCTCAGCGTGACCGATTACGACTTCCGTCAGATCGTTGGCAAGCCGGACAACGTGCCGATCGTGGCGATGCTTTATATCGTCGGCTTCTTCACCTGGCTGTATTTCCGCAAGTCGGTCGAGAACGACAAGCGGCGTGCCGAAGGGCGTCCTCTGGTGGAGCAGGAAAACAACGAGAAGGTTTTGACCTGGCCTGATCTGGTGTACACGGAATTGATCTGCATGGTGGTGCTGACGGCCATTCTGATTGCCTGGGGGATTGTGTTGCAGGCTCCGCTGGAAGAGCCCGCCTCCGCAGCAAAAACGCCGAATCCATCCAAGGCCCCTTGGTATTTTCTTGGGTTGCAGGAAATGCTGGTGTACTTCGATCCCTGGATGGCGGGTGTGGTGTTGCCCAGTGTCATCCTGGTGGGACTGATGGCAATTCCCTATATCGACTTCAACAAGCTTGGTAATGGCTACTACACATTCAACGAGCGAAAGTTCGCGATCAGCACGTTCCTGTTTGGCTTTCTGCCGCTGTGGGTGGCGATGATCGTGTTGGGGACGTTTTTGCGGGGGCCCAACTGGAATTTCTTCAGTCCGTACGAGTACTGGGATGTTCACAAGCTGGAGTTGCTGAACAACGTCAATGTTTCCGAATGGTTCTGGTTGTCGATCATGGATCGGCAGTTGCCCGTGGCGCCGGCAGGATCGGATCAGTTGACGCAAATCGGGATGATCCTGCTGCGCGAGTGGCTGGGTCTGGTGCTGGTCGCGGCCTACCTGTTTGCGCTGCCTCCGCTGATGGCTGCAACAGTGTTCCGCAAGTTTTTCAGCCGCATGGGCTTTCTGCGATACATGGTTCTCGCGAACCTGATGCTGTTCATGATGTCACTGCCAATCAAAATGGTGTTGCGCTGGGCTGTGCGACTGAAGTACATTGTCGCTATCCCGGAATGGTTTTTTAATATTTGACAGGCGAGTTGTTGGCGAAAGAGCAGGCTCTTTCGTGCGTGTTTGCAGGCCAGGGTCAACAAGGGTTGAGTGACTCTGCAGCGGTTGCGGTTTCCAGAAGTGTTCCGAAGGATGGTTCGGTACTATGCCGGCGAATGAAGAATATCTTCGCAGTCCCAATCTGATGCATCGTGTCTTTTGTGGTAGCGCACTGCTGCTACTGCTGGTCACGGTGTGGATGATGTGGGCTGATTACAATGATGAGTGGCGCACGTATCAGCGCCAGGCGTTCAAGTTCCAGGGAGCAAGATTGAAGGCTCGCGAAGAGTCGATGAAATCCGCCCCGGAACATGTTCACAAGGTGGCCGAGATCGAAAAGCGGATCGCAGCGCTGACCGATCAATTGAAAAGCGTCGCCGCCGAGGAAACTCAGGCAAAGCAGGATGTTCAGAAGGCGGCCGACTCAGAATCAAACCACCTGCGGGCCTTGAAGCTGCAGCGTGCCGTGCGCGACGTGGCTCGCGCGAATTACAACCTGGGGATTCGCGACGACAAGCACGGGGCCGCCCTGAAGGAATTGATGACCGCGTACGACGGCGCTGAAGACCGTGTTGCCGCCATGGAGAGTGAGTTCTCGGAACTCAAGCTGCAGACGATCGAAGAGAAGGCGAAGTTGTCCACGATCACGGGTCGCCGGGACGCTGCGGAGAAGGAACTGAAGGCGGAAAACACCGCGATCGGTTTGATGCATGCCGCGCTGAACAAAATTGAACCAGATACTTGGTTTTCGTCTTGGAAGCGGCGCCTGATGATGGTGCCCATCGTCGAAGGGTTTAACTCGTACGAGAAGCCAGTCCAGGACTGGCTTCCTGATCTGCAGATCACATTGGGTGGGATGGCGAATGTGGCGCGGTTTGATCGCTGCCGGACTTGTCACTCACTGATCGATGTTGTGGACGATACGGTCACCACTTCGATTGCCGGTGCGTTTCCACACGGCAGCCCGAAGGACGGGAAATTCGAGCATCCATACGCGTCGCATCCGAAGCTGGATCTGTACCTGAGTGCGCTCAGTCCTCATCCGCTGCCCAAGTTCGGGTGCACTGTCTGCCACGAAGGCCAGGGGTCTGGGACCTCATTCCAGAACGCGTCACACACTCCTGATAACCCGGTCGAGATGGAGGCATGGGAAAAGGAGCACAAGTGGTTTGACAATCACTTCTGGGAACGGCCGATGAATCCCACGCGTTTCCAGGAATCCTCGTGTATCAAGTGCCACATCAATGTGATTGAACTGGGAACCAACGAAAAATTTGGTCCGACCGCGCCCAAGGTGGTCCGCGGGCATAATCTGATCCAGACCTATGGCTGCTTCGGCTGCCATGAGATCTCGGGCTACGATGGCAATAAGATCGTCGGTCCGGACTTGAGGTTGGAGCCCAATACTGCGGAGGAGGCCGCGGAAATCGCCAAGGATCCCAATCAGGTTGCCGGCACCGAGCGGAAAGTTGGGCCGTCACTGCGTCATTTGGGTGCGAAGGCAGACGCCGGGTTTGTGTCCCACTGGACGGAAGAGCCAAAGCGGTTCCGGCCAACGACGCGGATGCCGCAGTTTTTCCTGCTGGACAACCAGATGGACGACATTGCCGGGAAATACAACCCCGTTGAAATCGCGGCGATTTCGCATTACCTGCTGAGCAAATCCGAGAAGCTGGAAACCCTGGTTCCGCCTGCCGGCTACAAGCCCGATGCGGAGCGCGGACGTGAATTCTTCGCCACCAAGGGTTGCGTGGTCTGCCATACGCACCACGATGTTGCCGGGTTGGATGCGTCGTTTGGTCCTGAACTCTCGAAAGTTCACGCGAAGTTGAAGGCTGGACAACAGGGCTTCGACTGGCTGTACACGTGGATTCGTGAACCGGAACGGCATCATCCCCGCACGAAGATGCCGCATCTGTTCCTGGAGGCCGAAGGCTCTGGAGACAAACTGGTCGACCCGGCAGCGGATATTGCCGCGTTCCTGTTGAAGCTCGAAGGGGCGCCTGCCGACTTCAAGCCGACGCAGCAGTTCAAGGCTCCCGAAGTGTCTGATGAAGTCTTAAACGAACTGGTCGGTTACTTTCTGATGAAGGTGCTGACAAAGAGCCAGGTCGAAGCGGTGATGGACACCGGGAAGTACCCGATCGCAGCTGACAAGATCAAGGGTGACGAGATTGAACTGGCCAGCGAGAAGGAACTGGATGCCAATGAGTTCCGCAACCGCAAGATGAATTACCTGGGACGCAAGTCAATCACCCGTTACGGGTGCTATGGCTGCCATGACATCCCCAACTTCGAGAGCGCCCGTCCGATCGGCACTGCGCTGCAGGATTGGGGCAAGAAGGACCGCTCGCGACTGGCGTTTGAGCACATTCAGGAATACCTGCACCATCATGGTCAGGCTGGCTTGGGAGTGCGGGTGCAGGGCGTCGACAAGGAAACGGCGGAGCGGTTGAAACGTGACAATGAACTGGGTGTCCGGGTCGCCAAAGCCGGACGTGGACCGTTCAAGTACGATGACATTCTGGTCGCTCTGGATGGCGTCGAAATCAAGGGAGTAGACGACTATGAGGGGCAGTTGGAGCGGACTGTTGTCGGCTCAACAGTTTCCGTGTCGGTCTGGCGTGATGGACAACTGCTGGATCATCCGGTCGACGTGAAGGCGGACACGTCGATGCACGACCGCGTCGATGACGGGATTGGTCAGGCCGAGCGGCATGAATTCAAGTCGAAGAAGACGGAGGAACGCGAACTGTCGGCGGCGTTCTACTATGAAAGCCTGATGCACCATGGCCGACCGGGCTTTCTGTGGCAGAAGCTGCGTCAGCCACGCAGCTATGACTACAAGATGATCGAAACCAAAGCGTACGACGACCGACTGCGGATGCCGGAGTTTCCGTTCACGGAAGATGATATCGACGCGATTGCGACCTTCATCGTGGGATTGGTCGTCGAACCGCCCGCGCCCGCCTACATGTATAACCCGGGTGGTGCCAAGGGGGCGGTCATCAAGGGTGAAAAACTGCTGCAGCGGTACAACTGCACTGGTTGCCACATGCTGGAACTGCCGAAGTTCCGGTATGCAACGGAACTCGATGGTTTGACTGCGTCCGATGCGGACGCGGAATACCCGGAGGCCGTAGCACTGCTGCGCAAGTTGCGTCCCGCGCAGAAGGGACTGACGGGTCACACCAAGTCGATCAAAACTGCGGACGGGCTCAAGGATCTGCCGATCATCCAGTTCCACGGAATGGTGACTTCGGCTCCTGACCCGGATGATTCGCCCGAGGATCAGGAGTACACGGTTGAAACGTGGGATCACCTGGACGTGGGCGGAAAGGAATTCTTCCCGACGACTCGCTTCTCGTTCCCCGCGCTGAGTCTGGATGGAATTGATCCGGCACGCGGTGGTGCCTATGCCGAATGGCTGGTCAAGCGTCTGTTGACCAACAAGGTCGTCGACCAGCAGAATCTGGCGTGGCAGATGTCGCCGCCCCCGCTCTACAAGCAGGGGACCAAGGTGCAGACACCGTGGCTGTTTAACTTCCTGCGAAATCCCGGGCGATTGCGGCATACGACCGTGTTGCGGATGCCAAAGTTTAACATGAGTGACTCTGAGGCGCAGTCGCTGGCGAATTACTTCGCGGCGGCGGATGGAGCCGAATTCCCGTATCAGCTGATTGCAGAGAAGGAGCCTGGTTATCTGAATTCGAAGGATCGTGAATTCCACACCGCTTACCCGGACAAAAAGCAGGATTACCTGCAGGAGTCCTGGCAGTTATTGAACGCTCCGCTGTGCATTAAGTGCCACTCTGTGGGGGGGCGGCAGGTGGTGGTCAGCGATCCGGCGAAGGATATTCGGGGCCCGAATCTGGAGATGGCCGCCGAACGCTTGAAGCCGGATTGGATGCTGCTGTGGTTGTCGCATCCAACCTGGATTACGCCGTACACTTCAATGCCCGCTCCGTTCCAGAAGGGGAAGCCGGATCAGTTCCCGGAACTGTTCGGTGGAAATGGCTTGTGGCAGACGGTGTCGTTGCGTGATGCTCTGGTGAACTACTACAAATTGATGGAACGCGAAGGAAAGGTTGCCAGTCAACCGAAGCCCGCTGCCGGTGCTGGAGGTCAGGACTAAATGAAAATCAGGAACAACCTGTCTGGTGTTGGAGCCGTCCTGTTGGCTCTGGCTGTGATCGGAATCAGTGGTTGCGGCGAGTTGAGTAGTGGTGCCAACACCGTTCCGACTGTGAAGTATCGCGCTGACGCGACTGCGGTCGCTGATACGGAGTCCACGGCGACGTCGACCGAAGCGACACCGGCCGAGGCCGGTGGAATCGGAAATCTGACGGGCAAGGTTGTCGTGGAAGGCAGTTTCGCGGCATTGCCGCCGCTGTTCGCGAAGGGGGCCGCAGCCAAAGATGTCGAGGTCTGCGGTGCCGAGGCGATTCCGAACGAAAAAGCGATCGTGAATGACGGTCGATTGATGAATGTGTTCGTTTACCTGGAAAAGGCACCCAAGGGAGCGAAGTCCGCGGAGATGCCTGGAACGGTCACGTTCGACCAGAAGACATGCATCTTCCTTCCTCACGCCATGGTGGTCCGCACCATGCAGACGGTGAACATCTTGAATGATGATGCGGCGGCTCATAACACCCACACATACCCCAAGAAGAACAATCAGTTCAACAGTGTTGTTCCTCCCAACGATCGAGTGGGGGTGCCTCTGAAGTACGACCAGACCGAGAAGGAACCGGTGAAGGTTGGTTGCGACATCCACTCGTGGATGGAAGCGTATCACCTGCCGCTGGATCACTCGTTTGCAGCGGTTTCCAAGGCGGACGGAACATTTGAAATCAAGGATTTGCCAGCCGGAAAACACGAGTTCAAAGTCTGGCATGAGGGGAAGTTCCTGGACAAGGGCTGGAGTGTCACGATCAAGCCGGGTGACAACGACTTTACATTTACAGTCGCCGCTTCCAAACTGGGCAAGTGACGGTGACGGGAATAGCTTCGCGGCCGATTTGATGCATACAAGTGGCTTCGCACAGACGGTAACCATGATGTCTTGTTTGAGAACTCATCGACGATGGGCAGTTTCCGCAACGCTGCGGAGTTTCTGCTGGATGGCTGTTGGATTCGCCGTGCTGCTGACCGTCGGTTGCGGCCAGGGTCCACAGGCGCAATTCAGCGTCCGCGACACCACCGAGGAATTGCTTTCACCCGCCCAAAAGGCGGTGAAGAAGGCGTTGGACGATGGGTTCGGCACTCCGCATGAGTTGGTCGCCTGGCAGCGGTTGCCCGTGAATTATGGGGGCGTGCATGGAGCGGTTGGCGAAGTCCTGGCAGATGGCAAGGGGATTACAGCGAAGTGGGAAGGGGATGCTGCGGGCGTCACAGCCGGCGCTCCGCTCTTGTGGATCTCAGGTGCTCGCGCCGCCGAATCGACCAGTGTGGATTCCGTGGGCAGCTTTGACGCAAAGACGAAAACGTTGACGTGGTCGGGAGCCGCAGAACCTGCTCCGGCGGCTGGAGACAAGCTTGTCATCGGATTTGGCCAGACATTGAAGACCGGCCGCATGGTGTACATGAAGAATTGCATGCACTGTCATGGTGTTGCCGGCGATGGGGCTGGTCCAACCGCCAAGTATCTGAATCCGCTGCCCCGCGATTATCGGTCGGGAGTGTTTAAGTTCACTTCGACTCTGACACCCGAAAAGCCCACGCGCGACGATTTGACGCGCGTGGTCAAGTACGGCATTCCCGGGACTTACATGCCGTCCTTTCTCTGGCTGGGTGGCAAGGAGACCGAGTCGGTTGTCGAGTATGTTCGCTGGTTGTCGATGCGTGGCGAATTTGAGAAGCGGCTGGATGACGACTTGTCTGGCGATTTTTCGCAAAAGGCGATCGAAGAGTCGGCCGAAAAGGCGCTGGCCGAATTCAAGGCGGCCAAGGCGGACGAAAAGCCAGAGAAGCCCCGGTCGGCAGGCGACTTGAAGAAAGAAGCAGTCGCAAAGTTCACGAACGAAACCGATGGTTATGAAAAGACTGAGTTTCCTGGTGTGATCGACGACACGGCGAATTTTCTGGCCCAGGGCTGGACGCATGGTGAGGACCCGGAAAGCCTGATCCTGCCATCAGTCCCACGGGTTCCTGACGATGCGGCCTCGCGCGAACGCGGACGTCGGATGTATCTGTCCGACAAGGGAAAGTGCTACACCTGTCATGGGATTCAGGGTCGGGGCGATGGAGCAGCGACGGAGGACTTCTGGAAGAAGCCTGGTTCCGACGAGGTTTATGAGCGACGAGGGCTGCACGATGCCTGGGGGCACCCGCTGATGCCGCGGAATCTCACATTGGGCCAATATCGTGGCGGTCGTCGGCCGTTGGACGTGTTCCGCCGCATTTATGCCGGAATCAAGGGGACACCGATGCCCGGCTTCGGGCGAACGGCCCTGAAGGATGAAGAAATCTGGGATGTGGTGAACTTCGTGATGAGCCTGCAGTATCAGTCGGCACCAGCGCCTGCGAAGCCGGCTGAACATGTCGCGGAAAGCAAATAAGTCGAATGAAGCCGGTCACAACCGGATGCGATTACGGTGAACGATTCGGTGGCCATCGTAGATGGTGGTTTTCAAGTTTCAGTGAAGGCGAGTGCCGTGGGTAGATTTTGGGCAGCTTTCTTCTTTCTGACTGCGGTGATTGCTGTTGGCATCAGCTGGGTGTCACCTTCGATGGGATGGTGGTTTCCGGGGGATGGCGTTGCACACTCGAAACTGGGCCGCGAAATCGATGACCTGTTCCACCTGATCCTGGTCATTGTCTCGGTCACTTTCATCGGGACACAGGTTGCACTCGGATACGTCTTGTGGCGCGGAGCCACCATCAAGCCCGAAGAAAAGGCGCTGTTTTCGCACGGCAGTCACACTCTGGAAGTTATCTGGACGATCGTCCCTTCGGGGATTCTGCTATTCATCGCCCTGTATCAGATGGAAGTGTGGGCTCAGTATCGCATGATCAAGTCGTCGCCGAAGTCGACGGAGCCGATCGCCGAAGTGACGGCCCGGCAGTTTGAATGGCGAATCCGGTACCCGGCCCGCGGCAAGGTCCTGAAGGCCGATCCTCAACCGGATGACGTGTATACCGTAAACGAACTCCATGTGCCGACCGGCCGCTCTGTTTCCATCAGCTTGAAGACCGAGGATGTGCAACATTCGTTCTTCGTGCCGGAATTGCGAGTCAAGCAGGATGCAGTTCCCGGGAACACCATCCCGGTCTGGTTCACGGTAACAGACCCCCGGATGTATGAGATGGTCTGTGCAGAACTATGTGGCTGGGGGCACTACAAGATGAAGGCCCGGGTCTTTGCCGAATCGGATGAAGACTTCGATGCGTGGAAGGCGCGGATCGCCGCCGAACAATTCGAAGATGGGTTTAAGAAGGCAGCTGAAGCAGAATAGGACGCGTAGTTCGTCGCGGGCAGGGCTGGGCGAAGATTGAAGGAATCCCGATCAGGGCGTGGCACCACGGTGCTGCGGAACACAGCCGAGAGGCAGATCAGAAAAATGAGTACTCTACATCCCACACTCGATCATGCCGGTCACGCTGGTGATGACCATGGACATGGTCATCACGAGTTGAGCTTCATTCAGAAGTATGTCTTCTCAACAGACCACAAGATTATCGGGATTCAATTCCTGTTTACGACGCTGCTGATGCTGATGGTCGGCGGGGCGCTGGCGTTGGGGGTTCGCTGGCAGCTGGCTCGCCCCTGGGAATACATGCCGATTCTGGGCAGCGCGAACTTCGCGAGCGAGGGCGGGCAGATCTCGCCCGAGTTCTACACCATGCTGTTCACGATGCATGCGACCGTGATGATTTTCCTGGTGATCATTCCCGTGCTGGCCGGTGCCTTCGGGAACTTCCTGATCCCGCTGATGATCGGCGCGGATGACATGGCGTTCCCCACGCTGAACATGCTCAGCTACTGGTTCATGTGGCCCGCCATCCTGTTCTTCGCCTTCGCGTTGGGGCTGGGACCTGAATGGATCACGGGAGTATCGGGCATGAATGCGGGATCGGCGCAGGGGTGGACGTCATACCCACTGCTGTCGGCTGTCCAAGATGCGGCTCCCGGTGCGGCGATGGCTCAGACGTGGTGGCTGGTCGCCGTCACGTTCATCGGGGTTTCCTCGATGATGGGGTCGATCAACTACATGACCACGATCATCAACATGCGGGCACCGGGGATGACCCTGTTCCGGATGCCGCTGACGATCTGGTCGATGTTCATCACTGCGATTCTGCAGTCCTTCGCGCTGCCCGTGCTGACTGCGGCCGGCTTCATGCTGGTGGCGGACCGGTTGCTGGGAACGTGCTTCTTCATCCCCTCGGGGATCGTCGTCAACAACGCGGCACCAACGGTCGGTGGCGGTCAGACGCTGCTGTGGCAGCACCTGTTCTGGTTCTATTCGCATCCCGCCGTGTACATCATGCTGCTTCCGGCGATGGGCATGGTGTCGGACATGCTCTCGTGCATGTGCCGCAAGCCGATCTTCGGCTACAAGCCGATGGTGTATTCGATGGCCGCGATCGCCGGTCTCGGATTCATCGTCTGGGGGCACCACATGTTTATCAGCGGGATGAATCCCGGCCTGGGGATGACGTTCATGGTCAGCACGATCATGATCGCGCTGCCGTCCGCCATCAAGACGTTCAACTGGATCGGCACCATCTGGGGTGGCCGCCTGCAGTTTAACGGAGTCATGCTGAACTGTGTCGCGTTCGTTTCGATGTTCATCATCGGCGGGCTGAGCGGGATTTTTATGGCGGCGGTGCCCGTCGATATTTACATCCATGACACCTACTTCATCGTGGCCCACTTCCACTACGTGCTGTTCGGATCAACGCTGTTTGGCGTGTTCGCGGGCATCCAGTTCTGGTTTCCCAAGATGTGGGGCCGGATGATGAACGACACTGTTGCCAAGCTGCACTTTGTGCTGACGTTCATCGGTTTCAATGTGACATTCTTCCCGATGCACATGCTGGGTGTCGCCGGCATGCCGCGCCGGTATGCGGATCCCTATCATTTCGAGTATCTCAGCCACCTGCTGCCGTTAAATCAGGTGATGACGGCCGCGGCTTTTCTGATGGGGATCGCCCAGTTCCTGCTGCTGGGGAACTTTGTCTACAGCATCTTCTTCGGTGAGAAGTGCGGACGGAATCCCTGGAATGCGAATGGCCTGGAATGGACGGCACCATCGCCTCCGGGGCATGGTAACTTTGACATCCCGCCCGTCGTTTATCACGGTCCTTACGAGTACAGTTCGCCCGTGGTGAAGGACAAGGATTTCCTGATGCAGACCGAATACATTCCGCTGGCTCAACGCGGGACGAATACAGGTCACTGATTGAGTTTAAGGTCTCCGATTTTTGCCGTTCCAAGTTTCGAGTGCGGGCCGGGTGCCCGCTGAAGGTCTCAACCGGGTTTGTTGTGTGGAATGAATGTCACGCCTGCTAGTCGCTGGTTGCATCGGTTTGCCTGGTTGACAGCAGCGTTGACGTTGCTGTTGCCGGTGACCACCGGGGCTGTCGTGACGACATTGAAGGCAGGTATGGTGTTCAGTGACTGGCCATCCTCGGACGGCTATAACATGCTCGCCTATCCATGGCTTAGTTCTGCACGGGATCAGTTCGTCGAGCACGGGCACCGTTTGTCCGGCTTGACGATTGGACTGTTGAGTATTGCGCTGGCCGTCACGACCTGGATGGTAGATTCTCGCCGGATTCCGCGACTGCTGGCCTTGGGCATCTTCGGCTCCGTGTTTGTCCAGGGAATGTTGGGCGGTGCCCGCGTCTTGATGGACGAACAGACGGTGGCGTTAATTCATGGTGATTTCGCGGCGGGTGTCTTCAGCCTCATGTGCGTGTTTGTGCTGACGACCGGTCAGCGCTGGGAGGCTCGTGTTCCCATCGTTGACAGGCCCGCAGGTCGCGCCGCTCTGCTGGTTGGCGGGTTGCTGATGGTGTCGGTCATGATTCAGTATTTCCTGGGGGGAGTCCTGCGACACCTCGGGCAAAGTTGGGCGTGGATTTCGCATCCCTGGTTTGCCCTGGTGCCAGTCGCGCTCACTCCGCTGTTTGCAGTCGTCGCCCGTCGAAGTGGTTCCGCGTTGCTGATCCGGGGTTCCAACCAGATGTTGGTGCTGGTCGCATCGCAGGCGTTGCTTGGTTTGGTGACTTGGTACGTGCGTTTCGGAGTTCCCGCGTGGGGTGTCGTGGCTGAGCCGAATTCATTTTCGCACATCGCCATCTGCTCGCTGCACAAGGTGGTCGGAATGCTGACGTTGATGACCGCTGTGGTGAACGTCGTCTGTGCGACCGCGGTTCAGGCTCCTGCGTTGCCCGGCGTGTCGCAGTCGCGAACGATCGAGAAGTCGATGGTGGGGGTTGCGACATGAGTGCGATTTCGACCCCCAATTGTCCCGCTCCGGTTGTGGCGCTTCGTTCCCCTGGATTGACAGGGACGCGCGTTGCCGACTATCTCGAAATCGCCAAGTTGCGTATTTCGCTGATGGTGCTGATGACCGTGTCCGTCGGGTACCTGCTGGCTCTGGAAGGTGCAGCCTCTGTCTGGCCGCTGCTGAATACGTGGCTGGGCGTGACACTGGTGGCCGTGGGTGCTTCGGCCGTCAATCAATGGATTGAACGCGAGACCGATGGGCGGATGCGCCGGACTCGCAATCGACCGTTGCCCGCGCAACGTCTGGCACCGACCGAAGTCCTGTTGTTTGGCTTCGCCAGTGCGCTGATTGGATCCGGCTACCTGTTGCTGACCGTGAACGCAATGACTGCGGCGATGACCGCATTGACATTTGTCCTGTATGCGGGTGTTTACACTCCATTGAAGCGTGTGACGTCGCTGTGTACGGCGGTCGGGGCCGTGCCTGGTGCGCTGCCGCCCGTACTGGGATGGCTGGCTGCGGGGGGGGGACTCGACGGGATGGCGTTTTCGCTGTTCGGGGTGTTGTTCCTGTGGCAGTTCCCTCACTTCCTGGCGATCGCCTGGATGCATCGGGACGACTACTGCAATGCCGGACTGCGAATGTTGCCGGCCGGTCGTTCGATGCCGCATGTGACCGGTTTGCTGGCGGTCGGTTATGCGCTCGGTTTGATTCCGGTCAGCCTGTTACCGACGTATTTCGGAGCGGCGGGTGTGGTGTATTCGTGCGCGGCATTGATGCTGGGCCTGGCCTATCTGGCCGCGTCAATCTGGTTTGCCTGGAACGAAACTCGCGCCAGTGCTCGAGGCGTGCTTTTAACATCTCTCGTTTATCTTCCGTTGTTGCTGCTGGCCCTGACGTGGGATCACCTGCGGTTGCTGGAATGGCTGCGAGTGGTTTGATTTGGATTTGTTGACAGCTTGAAATTGGTCACGGACATAAAAGTTCATTGACGGCGGACACGATCGACATGACGACTCATCATCCCAAGACGCCCCTGAAGATGGGCATTCCGATTCCGAACTCGAAGCTCGGGATGTGGCTGTTTCTCGGCACGGAAATCATGTTCTTTACGGCCTTCATTGGCACGTTCATCGTGCTGAAGATGGGTTCGCCCGGTTGGCCGACGGACGTGCATGTCACACACATTTCCATCATGGCCGGCGGGATCAACACGTTTGTGCTGATTCTTTCCAGTTACTTCGTGGTGGTGGCACACGATGCGATCCTGGGTCAGAAGTTTGCCAAGGCGTGGCAATTCATGCTGTGGACTCTGCTGCTCGGGTTCCTGTTCCTGGGGATCAAGGGATATGAGTATTCTGGAAAGTTCGCACACGACATTCTGCCGGGGCATATTCCTGAAAGCGACAAGCAGGCGATGGACAAGGTCGTCCGCAAGTTTGGCGAGATCGTCCAGAGTCGCCTGGACACCGCGCTGGCCGATACGAAGCTGACCAAACGCGAAGATCAGAAGTCCGAACTGGACACCAAGATTGCCGAGTGGAAATCGAAGGCGGACCTGACCGAAAAGGAAAAGGCCAAGCTGGCTGAGTACGAACCGCTGCAGCAGATGGTGAACGAATACGTGAACATGAAGGAACACGTCCGGAACAACTGGTCGATGTCGTTCCCGCTGGTCGCGTTTGATCAGTACCGAACCATGGATGAATCCAGCGACGACTGGAAGAAGAAGTACGACGATTGGAAAACGGCGAACAAGGTGGAGTTCGACAACGGGAATTTGAAGGACCTGAAAGAATACCTGGATCAGGACGGGAAGATCGGTCCGGTCACGCTGCACGAAGTGAATGCAAAGGTCGTGCAGATGCACGCCGATCCGAAGTTGGCGCCGCTGGTTTCGTCGCTGCAGGAGTCGCATCCGATCCTGTACGGGAACCTGTTTGCTTCGAACTACTTCCTGATGACGGGGTTCCACGCGATCCACGTGATTGTCGGATTGTTGATGTTCGGGCTGGTGTTGAAGAAGGGCAGCAAGCTGTGCCTGGCCGACGCCTATTTCGTCGAAAACATCGGCCTGTACTGGCACTTTGTCGATCTGGTCTGGATCTTCCTGTTCCCGCTGATTTACATCATCTGATAGTCACGATCTGATAGTCAGTGACTGAACGCGACTTTGAATCGAGAGACGGACAGGGGCATCGAAGACGGTGGCCCCTTGAGGAGTTAAGGCAATGTCAGATCACGAACACGGCGGCGATGAAGAGTTTCACTCGCACGGCAAATTGTACTTTTCAATCTTCCTTGTGCTGTGTTGCTTCACGGGGATTTCGATTGCTGCAGATCTGATTCATCTGCCGAACCGTGCCATGTTGGCAGGGATTGTGCTCGCGGTGGCCGTCTGCAAGGCGCTGTGCGTCATGCTGATCTTCATGCACCTGAAATTCGAGCGGGCGTGGAAGTATCTGTTGTTGACTCCCACACTGATCCTGGCGTTTACGATTCCATTCGCACTCGCCCCCGATGTTGGCATGCACTACTACACGCAGACCGCTCCGCAGATTCGCGAATTTGAAGCTCAGCAGGCCGCGGGCGGCGGTCATGGTGGACACGGAAATCCTGGTGGGCATGACGCTCATCCTGCAGAAGCTCATCCTGCCGAACCGGAGAAGACCCACTGACGTGGGGACTTCCCTTGAAGAAACTGCCGATGTGAAACAGGAAGCCCGGCTTGACGCCGGGTTTCCGTTTTCCAGGGCCCGTGAGGCCGATATGGTGACTCAAGTGGACGGTGGAAACGACTCAACAGCCGAGCTTCGCGATACCGCGGTGCAGGTCTGCGACGTCGAACACCGCTATGGCGATCGCCAGGCGCTGGGCGGCGTTCGCTTTTCCGTTCACCAGGGAGAAATCTTCGGACTGCTGGGGCCCAATGGAGGCGGCAAGAGCACGCTGTTTCGATTGATGGCGACCCTGTTACCGCTGCAGACCGGCAGTATCACGGTTCTGGGATGCGACGTGGCCACTCAGCCGGCCGCCGTTCGATCGCAGATCGGGGTCACCTTTCAATCCCCCAGTGTCGATGGCAAGCTGACCGTCGGTGAAAACCTGCGGCATCAGGCTCACCTGTACGGACTGTCCGGACGCGTCGCGACCGACCGAATTGATTGCCTGGTGGAACAGTTTCGGCTGCAGGCACTGGTGCGACAGCGCGTGGATACCCTGTCCGGCGGTTTGAAGCGACGGGTCGAGATTGCCAAGAGCCTGTTGCACTCGCCGGAGTTGCTCTTGCTGGATGAACCAAGCACAGGGCTGGATCCGGGAGCCCGACACGATCTGTGGCAGTATCTGGAACGCCTGAGCCACGAACAGCAGGTCACGATCCTGGTGACGACCCACCTGATGGATGAAGCTGAGCATTGTGGTCGGCTGGCCATCCTGGATCGAGGCTGCCTGGTGACGTTGGGAACTCCCGCAGCACTGCGCCAGACAGTGGGAGGCGACTGCCTGAAGGTGAGTTGTCCAGATCCCGAGCAACTGGCGAGACAGGTGACGGAACACTTTGGGCTGGTCCCCAGGGTCGTCGACCGTGAACTGCGGATCGAACATGCCGCAGGGCACGAATTCCTGCGTGATCTGGTGGCCGCGTTTCCCGACGCCATTCAGTCGGTGGTGTTGTCCAAGCCGACATTGGAAGATGTCTTTATCGCACAAACAGGTCACCGCTTCTGGGACGAAGTTTCGGAGGAGGCTCGATGACAACCGCCATGGAAATCGCCAGGGTCCCTCAGGCAAGCACGCGTCGGCAGCCACCTGCGGTGCCGGGTTTATGGCTGCCGGTGTACACGCTGGCGCTGCGCGAATTGACCCGGTTCTTTCGCCAGCGGACGCGAATTGTGGGGGCGCTGGGTCAGCCAATCATCTTCTGGGTGTTGTTCGGCGCGGGCCTGCATGGATCGTTCCGCGGTCCGGCGGAGATGTCTTACCAGGAGTACTTTTTCCCGGGTGTGGCCGCGATGATCCTGATGTTCACCGCTATCTACTCGACGATCTCGATCATTGAAGATCGGCGTGAAGGGTTCCTGCAGGGTGTGCTGGTGGCACCGATTCCGCGAGTCAGCCTGGTGCTGGGCAAGGTCATTGGCGGCACGATCCTGGCGGTGTTCCAGGCACTGGTCTTCCTGACGGTCGGGCCCGCGCTGACGTGGATTGGCTTATCCCCCGAATTGCATTCCGGATTGACCTGGCAGAATGCGCCGGCGTTGATCGGGTTCCTGGCGCTGGTTGGGTTTTCCCTGACCGCACTGGGATATCTGATTGCCTGGCCGATGGATTCCACGCATGGATTTCACGCCCTGATGAGTGTCTTCCTGATGCCGATGTGGCTGCTGTCGGGTTCATTCTTTCCGGCGGGAGAATCGGGGTGGCTGTCGTGGGTGATCCGGTTGAATCCCTTGACGTACGGGGTTGCCGGACTGCGTAGAATCATGACGACCAATCCCGCTGCGGTCGAGTCGTTGCCGTCGTGGTGGTTGTGTCTGACAGTGACGACGGGAGCGGCCGTATGTTACGTTGGTCTGGCAGTCTGGATGACCAGTCGTCGATCAGCGCACAATGCGCGGTGAGCAAAACAAAGTACAGATGATCAAGAGAACCGGAGGACGGATGTCCCCTCGGAAGAAGATCGGGGGTGGGTGGTGAGTCAAGACGTGCAACAGGAACCGAACTCGAGCCGGTCCTTTTTTCAATCGAAGGCGTTTTGGGCGGGAAGCCTGCTCTGGGTGTTTGTGCTGATCGTGGCCGGGGTGATCTTCACGGCGAAGCCGCGTACGGGAAATGATCCGGCGGCGAATCTCGAACCCGAAGATCCGCCGCCCCGACAGATTACCCTTACCACGGGCAAGGATGGTTCGACTCAGATCGTCTCGCCCGACGCGAATCCGAATGCTCCGTGGGATGAGGACGGGATTGCCGACTTCGCGTTCATCGATACGGAAGGAAAGACTGTCACCAAAGCCGACCTGCTGGGGAAGCCGTGGATCTGTTGCTTCGTCTTTACGCATTGTGCCCTGACATGTCCGACGGTCACGAATTCAATGCGTGAGATGCAGGATCGGTTGAAGAACCACGATTTTCGACTGGTGACGATCACCGTGGATCCAGTGCGGGACACTCCCGAGGTTCTGAAGGAATATGGCAAGAGTCGTGGTGCGGACTTCAGCCGATGGTCGTTCCTGGGGGGAGACCAGCGGGACATCTACAAGCTGATTCAAGGTAGCTTCAAGATGCCGGTCAAGGAAGTGCTGGGCGACAAGCGTGAGCAGGGGTTTGAGTTCATTCACTCGAACAACGTCATGCTGGTGGATGAGAACGGGGTGGTTCGCGGCAAATTTGATGCGACCAAGGGCCCCGCGATGGCAGCACTGCGGCGCGAATTGGAAAAAATGGCCAAGCCGTTGAGACCTGCCACCGAACCGCCAAAGTCCGAATGATGATTTGTTCGTTTACCCGGATCGAGTTGGATTATGCCTGATTGGGTTGCCGGTTTGCCGGCCATCAATGCTTCGCTGAATGCCCTGGCCACGGTTTTGCTGCTGACAGGTTACGTCCTGATCAAACGGGGCCGCCGCCGGGGACACGCGCGGGCCATGGTTGCGGCGTTCACCACGTCCGTCATCTTCCTGGTCTGTTATCTGGTGTATCATTATGCCCTGCATCATTACACGGGGCAAAGTGGCAAGAAATTTGGCGGAACGGGGATCATCCGGCCGATCTACTTTACGATTCTGATCAGTCACGTCATGTTGGCCGTGCCGGTGGCGGTGATGGCGCTGATCACGTTACTGCGTGCCTGGCGACAGAACTGGGTCGCTCACCGGCGGCTGGCGCGGATCACGTTCCCGATTTGGGTTTATGTTTCCGTGACAGGCGTTATCATATACGGACTGTTGTATCACTGGCCGACTGCTGGCGTGTGAGGTTCCCATGTTGAATCGCGGTCTACGAGTGTCTGTCGCAGTGCTGGCCTGGATGAGCGTCAGTGCGTCGCAAGTCTGGGCCTGTCCCATGTGTAAGTTCGCCGTGGAAAGCGATGATCCGAAGCCCCGCGCGTACATGTACAGCATTCTGTTCATGCTGTGTGCCATCGGAGCGGTGGTGGGCGGATTGATCGGCTTCCTGTGCTGGCTGAACCGCAGTGAGCGGGCGGCGATG
This sequence comes from Planctomycetota bacterium, assembly GCA_018242525.1. GTDB lineage: Bacteria > Planctomycetota > Planctomycetia > Planctomycetales > Planctomycetaceae > Schlesneria. The sequence goes on from JAFEBS010000069.1 coordinate 35,899, forward strand.
AATGCTGCCGGATACCAGCACCTGTTTGAAAACGGCGTCAGTCAACTGGCACTGGAAGCGGCGAAGGATCGGTGATAGTCCAATCGTAAATCAGGTGAGCCGGGTGCCGTCCGGCGTCTGACGGCACCCGGCTCAATCTGCGTTACCCATCGTGGCGCTCTTTGCGCAGCGATTGTGCCCGGTCAAGGAATTCGTTTCGCTGACCAGTGGGGTCAGATCCGCGTGCTCCTTACGCAAGTTCCTGCACCAGGTTCCACGATGCCTCGCCGCAATAATGGGAATTCTTGAGCATCATTCCAAACAGGATGGTCGATAACGGTTGATCGCGAACGGCCAGCAGAGAGCTTTCTGTCACATGGTCATAGGCTTCTGAGGATGGGGTTTAGCAGAATTCACACTCCATTTTTTCAACGATTGCGCCGGGGGCCGGTTTCACTCCCGCATCCGCAGTGGCAGGCGATGACCAGAACGGTCATCGTCACGAAAAGACTGCGATCCGCCATTCGGATGAACGTGTTTTGCACGGTCAATCGTCTCCTTTGCGTTTTTGAGACCTGTACCGAATCAATCCGATCCCTATCAACAATGCCAGTACAGCACCATTCACGGAGAGGACGATTGGCATCCATGATTTCTTGCGCTGGCCCTGTGCTTTTTGGGTGTCCGTTGGATTAGGGGGGGGGCGATCTCGTCCTCTCGATAAATGCTTGTCGTATTGGAGATTTTGTCAGTGACAATCGCCCCTGGTTGTACACCGATCGTCTCAATCTGAAACCGGTCGTCACCCATGGGCTCGTTGACGACATTGTGTTCAAACGCAATTGTGCGGGTGTTGATGTTGGATGGACTTTGATTCGATAACACGATCTTCAACGGAACCCATGCCCCGCCAACCTGTTCCCAATCTGCAGTCCACGATTCGGATGTTGTTGAATCTGAACAATTCAGTTTGGTCAAGTGACCTCCGCAGTTCAGATCGAATGCATATTCCGCTTTTGCTTCCGGAATTGCCTTGTTGATCTCGGCCAGTTTCACGATGTCACCGTCCCGCGTGACGGTCGAACCATTCCAAGACGCGTTCCAGGCGTTCAACGTGTTCGTCAATCGCTTCTCGGCGGGATCACTTCGCAATTGGTAGACCATGTGCGGATCGAAGAACACGGAAAACCAGCCCGGTTTCGACTTGAGGCTGGCATCGTGAACAACGGCTTGCGTTCTGGTTCCATCCGCCGCCGCCGCGGATGCGGTATATCGAGAATAGCGACCGTCCCGGAACACGAATCCGGCTTCGGTGTCGACGAGATTGCCTGGCTGATCTGAATTGAGACCAGGGAAATCATGACGCACGCACTTCAAAACGAAAAACCATCGATCGCTGCTTCGATCCCAGCCGAACCTCAAATGAAAATCTGTGTGCTGCTCCAAATCCTCGATCTTTGCCGTATCATGAATCGTGGCACTCCCGCTCCATGTTTTCAAGAGGGCCTCGTTTTCGGAGAGCTGAGAGCGGATCTTCTCGATGAGCGTCACATCCCCCTCGCTCGCAACGGAGGCCGTTGACACAATTGCAGCCGTGACACAGCACAGGTATCGAAATCCCAAGTGTTGTGAGTTCTCGTTCATAGGTGACTTTCTGGAGTAAAACTGCAAGAAGTACGGTGCGCAACGCGCACCGTACTGTTCGAAGATCCAGTGCTTAAACCGGATCCTTCGGTGGCTTGTTCGGGCAAAGAATGGACTTCTTGATTGTTGCGACCCAGTCTCCACCAGGAAGGACAGCGCCGGAGGAGCACGTTTTACAACCTGTGGGAGTCACATTGACGGCTGGAGCGTAACAGTAGCCGGGATATTCAATTAAAATGTCGTCGGGGTATTCAAAACTGGAATCGACGTACCCGGCAGAACACGATTTGGTGGCATCCACAGCTCCCGTAATGCACTGGACCTTGTGCTGGCATGTTTTGCCAGTGTCATCTTTGTAGGTGTAGTCGTAAGTGGTGCCAGCGGACGTGTAGGTCGGGTAATCGGTATTGTCCCACCATCGGCCGCTCGTACTGCATGTCGTCGATGTGCACCCTTCTTGTGAGCATTCGTCAGTTGCACCCGCGTACGGTGAAATGCATTTGGGTTGATAGGAATTCGGGTCCTTGGTGACGAGGTCACACGGGGGACCTTCGGGACGAGGGTCATCGTCTGCCAGCAGGTAATGATTTCGGTTCGCGAATTGGCAATCAGCAGGATCACGACTGCAGGTGTCAAAAGCACGAGTTCATCGTTAATGCGCATCCGGGGAAGGAATCCGCGCAGCTTCAGAATGCTGATCCACACCAGAAGTGCCATCATGCCGATTGGAACTTTTACCAGGAGTCCATAAAGGTAGTAATACCACAATCCTCCGTTCTTCCATTCCCCCCGCAGAAAGCATGGAGTATCGAAAGACTCGAAATCGCGCGCTTGAGTATCGAACCCAAGAACGTACTGTTCTGGAAGTGGCACTTCCCCGATTCAGCTGTCGTTGAATCGATTGCCACTATGTGGAAGCGACCTCCCTGAGAGCATCGTGCAAACGAATTGATACTCTTTCACCCGGACGCAAAAAGCATGTAGAGTCAGGATGAGACAAACTGCGACAGAATGTGCACGTGAAAGTTGGTGTGCGGTCCGAGGTGTTTTTCCGAAGTGTGGCATATGATGGGCCATGTATGTGAGCTTATCGCGGCATGAGTATTCCGTGAATGTCTTGAGTGTGCAAGTGTAATTCATCGGCGAAAGGGAGTGCGATGAAAAAAAACAAAAAGCCTGACTCCTGAATTCTGATCTTCACCGGAATCGGAAATGCTGCTATGAGGCGACTGAACCGACGGGCTGGGGTGAAAGTGGAGTACGGTGTGAGAACCAGACGAGGAAGCGAGATGGCAGCGTTCATGGGTCGACGTTGGATGAGGATCTGCGCCAGTTCCATGGCGATGTATTTGTCCCTGGCGGTCTGCGGCTGTGTCGTGGGGAGCAAGTCCATGTCCGTTGACAGCATCTCCAAAATGCCCTGGTTCGGTCTGGAATTGAAAGAGCGAAAACGGAAGTCTGATGGCCCTCAATTCCGATCGGTGCGATCGGAAGGCGAATCCAGGTCGCGATTCCTGGGTTTGTTTGGTGGCAGCCAGAAAGCCGATCCTGCCAGGATCGAAGTGGCCGGTCATCCCGCGAAGGTCTCCACGGCGCTGCCGCGGACGGACCAGGATCTGGTGCTCGATTCGACCGCCAAGCCGGGGGCTGTGGCCGTCGATTTTCACTGATCCGTCTGAGTCGCGAACTTCTCGCGCGACCGGAGACAGCGATCAGGCCGTGATTTTGATTTCTCTGTGGGTAGGCACGACAATTGGGACACGCATCAACGAATCCCTCGCTCGCGCGTCGGGCTGGTGTCCCAGGATCATGCAACGCGATTTAGACCCTCGCCTCTGTCGTGCCCAAAGATCATTGGCTTTTGGAACGGATTCAGGTTTTGCCGATTGTGCCAGCTTATTTGCGGAAATGGCCCGGCTGAGATCGGGAAAATGTTCGATCACCGCGATTGGCGTGGCAGGTTTTGATCCGACCAGCGGTTTTCCGGATCTACCTTTCTCGTAACGTTTTCATCCGGACTGGGGAATGATAGACTTTAGGGCCGCAGGATCGGATGATGGTTGCTGTGGGGGGGACGGTCTGGAGAAACACAACCTTCCTTTTCGCGATGATTCAGGTTTGGACTATCGGATCGGCCGATTGACGATGCTGTCTGGCAGCATACAATCAGCGATCTTGGGCCGGGATACGATGTTCGACATCTGCGATGGCCGGATATAACGTTTTGGAAGGGAGAAGGTTTCGGTGCAAGTTGCGATCACATGCCGACACGGAAGCATTAGTTCCAGCGCTCAGGAATACATGTCGAAGAAGGCTGAAAAGCTGTTGACGTATTTTGATCGAGTGACTTCGATTTCCATCACGATTGACTTCTCAAACGGACAATCCAAGGTCGAAATCCTGGTGGATGCCGAGCATCGCCACGACCTGGTGGCGGCGGAAACAGACAGCGAAGCCACGACGGCGTTTGACCTGGCGCTGCACAAGATGGAACAGCAATTGCGAAAGTACAAGGAAAAGATCCAGGACCACAAGCGTGGTCCCGGATTGAGTGAACTGCCTTTGAAATCGGCCGACGAAGACTGAGTCGGATCGGTATGGAAAAGCATTGAGACAAGGACAATCCATGCTGGCGCCGGCATGATTGTGAGCGGCGACAACGTTTAATTCTTGAAATCAGGGACCGCGCTCTCAGGTGACTGGCGCGGGCAAAGAGAGGTTCTTCATGAAGTTGTGCGACTTCGTAGTGTCGGCGTCCATCATTCCCGATCTTCAGGTCGGTTCGAAGGAAGACGCGATTCGTTCCATGGTCACAGGTCTCCGCGAAGCCGGCAGCATCAGCGCTGCCGATGAAGCCGGCATCGTGGCTGCAATTCTGAAGCGAGAGGAACTGGGCTCGACTGGTATCGGTCGTGGCGTGGCCGTTCCACACACCAAGCATCCGTCGGTGGACAAACTGATCGCGGCCATTGCCCTGTCTTCCAATGGTGTCGACTTCGCCAGTCTGGATGGCGAACCGGTCTACATCATGTTCCTGCTGGTGTCGCCACCCGATCGCCCCGGCGATCACCTGCGCGGGTTGGAAAACATTTCGCGGCACCTGCGCAACGATAATTTCTGCAAGTTCCTGCGACAGTCCAAGACACGCGACGCGGTCTGGGATCTGCTGAAGGAAGCGGATAACAACGAAATCTGAAGTATGGACAATCGAAATCGGCAGATTGGTACGACGAAATGGTGACGGCATCCATGCAACGCGCGACGGTGACAGTTCGCAACTCACGGGGATTGCACATGCGCCCGTTGGAGTTGATTGCGCGGACCGCACAGTCGTTCCGGAGCCAGGTGTTCGTGACCCGTGGAACCAATCGAGTTGATGCGAAAAGCCTGCTGCACCTGCTGACGTTGGGGGCTGAGCCGGGGATGGAGCTGGATATCGATGCGACCGGCGACGATGCCAACGAAGCCGTGGAGCAGTTGGTGAAGTTGATCGGTTCTGAATTCGAAGGAATCGGTCCGGCTTGAGTCACGTTGCCGGTACAGATCTGGTGGATTTCGCTGTCCTGTCCGGCGGTTCTTCTCTCCTTCCTGCTGTCATCAACACGAACGCTGCCGCATGCTGATCAAACGCGGAATCGCTGTTTCACCGGGGGTCGCCATCGGACCCGCCATGGTCTTCGGAACCGAGAATTTTCGGATTCCGCAGCAGTTGATTGCCACCAACGTCATCGAAATTGAATTGAGTCGATTTCGGGCGGCGCTGGACGCGACGTGTGACGAAATCACCGTGAACGAGCAGTTGGCGCGGGAGCGGCTGGGCGACCAGTACGCGGCCATTTTTTCCGCGCACCTGCTGTTGGCTCGGGACCAGCAACTGGTCGCACAGATTGAGGAGCGGATCCGGCAGCAGAACTCGCCCGAATTCGCCGCCAGCCAGATCCTGCGACAGTATGCCAAGCGGCTCAGAGATCTCGGTGGCCAATACCTGGCGGAGCGATCCGTCGATATCTACGACCTGGAAAAGCGACTGCTGCGTCATTTGCTCGGTGAACGACGCGAAGAGTTGTCAAATCTGACGGCACCCGTGCTGGTGCTGGCGAACAATTTGACCCCGAGCGAAACCGCCAATCTGGATCGTAAATTCGTGCTGGGGTTTGCGACGGAAGTTGGCGGCCACACCAGCCATACGGCGATTCTGGCGGGCGCACTGGAAATCCCGGCCGTGGTGGGGATCGGCAAGTTCCTGGACGACGTTTCCGGGGCACAGACGATCATCATCGATGGCAGTCATGGCGTTGTCATCATTGAGCCCGACGACGACACACTGGCCAAGTACCGCGATTCCGAAGCTCGGTTTCGCAGTCACGAGCAGCGGCTGAAGTCGCTACGCGAATTCCCCTGCGAGACAAGTGACCGTGTCGCAATCAAATTGATGGGAAACATTGAGTTTCCGAATGAAGCCGAGCCAAGCCGGGAAAAGGGGGCGTGCGGGATCGGTTTGTACCGAACGGAATTTCTGTATCTGGAATCGAATCGCGAGCCCACCGAGGACGATCACTATCGGGCGTATTGCCAGGTTTTGAAGGCATTTCCGGGTGAGCCCGTCGTCATTCGAACGCTGGATCTGGGGTCAGACAAGATGCCTGGTGCATTGCGTGCTGCGTACCCGGAGAGTGTCAATCCGGCGCTGAGTGTTCGTAGTATCCGGCTGAGCCTTCAGCACTTGGAGCTGTTCAAGACGCAGTTGCGGGCCGCCTTGAGGGCTGCCGTCCTGGGCGATTTGCGGATCATGTTTCCGCTCATTTCGACGCTGCTGGAGTTTCGCCAGGCCAAGATGGTGCTTAGCGACGTCGTGGAGGATCTGGAAGAGCAGGGGGTCGAATTCCGACGTGATGTTGCTGTCGGGATGATGGTTGAAGTTCCCGCGGCAGCAATTATGGCAGAGGAGTTTGCGCGCGAAGTCGATTTTTTCTCGCTTGGGACGAATGACCTGATTCAGTACACTCTGGCGGTCGATCGGGCGGATCAGGCCGTTTCTGGACTGTACCGTTCGGGCGATCCATCGATTGTGCGGTTGATTCGGATGGTGGTGGAGGCGGCTCAGCGCAACAACATTTCGGTATCCGTTTGCGGGCAAATGAGTTCTGACCCGATGTTCATTCCCCTGCTGGTGGGGTTGGGAATCCGTCAGTTCAGCGTGACGCCGCACGCGATTCCCGAACTGAAGGAAGTGATCCGGAATCTGACGATCGAGCGTGCTGTCGGAATTGCCGAACGGGCCAGCAGCCTTGAGGTGGCTCGCGATGTCGAGAATTATCTGTGGGGGGAATTGAAGAAGCTCTGTCCCGAGTCGATGCAGTTGGATTGAACTTCGATCCGGCAGTGGGACTCTGAATTCAGGCCGTATTCACGAAGTCGGTTATTTTCAAGATCCGCTACGGCGGGTCTGAGACGGACCGACCTGGTGTTGAAATGTAAGTGTCAGTGCGATGTGGTCGTGACCCTTCGCAGTCGGTGAAAAACAACCGTTTTTAGTGAGTCATAGTCGAGTGCGATTTTGTGTGCCAGGCGACGTCGGACGCTCAGAGTTCAGTGTGAGCTTCGTCCGATCCCGATGTACTTCCCGGTGGGTTCGGTTTCCGACCACCTCTGGGGAGCGTCGTGCGCCGTCCGCAGCAGATCTGCCGAACAAGCAATGCCCGTCTCCCGTCCCGGTGACAGATCTGTCGCTGGATGCTGAATCGGATGCAATGACCCGGTCATTGTCCGCCAGCGACGGCAGCCATCTTCGGGGGTGTTCTCAATCAGCTTTGACGGGGAACCGGGATCAGGATCTTCAGCAGCGCGCCGCGCAAGATGATCCTCCGGGTTTCAACCTCAGTTCAAAGTGCGCCCCGCTTGTCGGTTCAAAGACCTGTTCCCGGGCTATGCGGGGAGATGTCAAAGTCACCCGCCAGGGAGTCTGGCACATTGGTTTGTCGCGAACAGTTTGTCGAGCGTTTGTTGATTCGGGAATGGGCACGGTTCGACCCGTGAAGCCTGGTTTCCCTGTGCTGAATGGCCTGCCACGTAACGGTTGGCGCGTTCTTCAGTCGACATCCGCCCGGCGATCCTCCGGTGATCCTCGCACTCGCCCTCAAATAAGGGTGAGCAATGAAGAAGGAAATGCTGATCAACGTCCTCCAACCAGAGGAAAGTCGGATTGCCATCGTGGAGGATGGGGTCCTCGAGGAACTGTACGTCGAACGTAACAGCCTCGAAAACTACGTCGGCAACATCTATAAGGGCCGCGTGGTTAACATTGAGCCAAGCATTCAGGCGGCTTTCATCGACTTCGGTGTGGGACGAAATGGATTCCTGCACGTCAGTGACGTGGAATTCCAGTACTACAAGCACCTGGTCAACGGCGATGGCGACGCCGCAGACGATGATGATGACGATGGCGGCGATGCTGACGACGCGCCTGATCCGCGGCGTGGTCGCGAAAAGGCGCGCGGCCGGTTCAATGAACGGAGCGCCCGTGGCAAGCCCCCCATCCAGGAAATCTTCACGCGTGGCAGCGAAGTCCTGGTCCAGGTCATCAAGGGCGGGATTGGTTCCAAGGGGCCGACCCTGTCCACCTACATCAGTATTCCAGGCCGGTATCTGGTGCTGATGCCGGGCCTGCAGCGGGTCGGCGTCAGCCGCAAGATAGCAGACGAAGATGCCCGCCGACGGTTGAAGCGGATCCTGCGCGATCTGAATCCGCCGGAAGGCCTGGGCTTCATCATTCGCACGGCCGGGGTCGACCGGTCCCAGGCGGACCTGCAGCGGGACTTGAACTACTTGCTGCGATTGTGGACGGTGATTGTCGGACGGATCAAGAAGTTTCCGGCTCCCGTCGACATCTACGAAGAAAGCGACATGATCATCCGGACGATTCGGGACATTTACAGTGCCGAAATCGATTCGATCTGGATTGACGAACCGCGCGCCTTCGAGCGGGCACGCGAGTTCATGAACATCGTTCTGCCGCGACACGTCGATTCGGTCAAACTGTACGACGGACGCGAACCTCTGTTCCATCAGTACGACATCGAACAGGAAATCACCCGGATCCAGAGTCGTCACGTTCCGCTCAAGGGTGGCGGATCGATCGTGATCGACCAGACGGAAGCCCTGGTCGCCATCGACGTCAACAGCGGGAACTTTCGCATGGACGACGATGCCGAAGAAAACGCCTATCAGGTCAACCTGCGGGCGGCGGCCGAAATCAGCCGTCAGATCCGGTTGCGGGACCTGGGTGGGGTCATCGTCAATGACTTCATTGACATGCGGGAAGAGCGTCATCGACGCGGGGTTGAGCGGGCTTTGCATGATGCAGTCCGCCGTGACCGTGCCCGAACCAAAATCCTGCGGATCAGCCCCTTTGGCCTGATCGAGATGACTCGGCAGCGAATTCGTCCCTCGCTGCGCCGCAGTGTGTACGAAGACTGTCCCTGCTGTTCGGGAACCGGTCAGGTTAAGACGGCGGAAAGTATGGCGATCGACGTCATGCGGTTGCTGATGACCAACGCGAACCGGGACGACGTGTCACGAGTCACCGTAGACGTCCACGAGCGGGTTGCGGCGTTCTTGAATAATCGTAAGCGTCGTGATATCACGCACTTGGAAGAAGTTTACAGTGTCTCGATCAACGTCAATGCAATGACGGGAGTCGGTCCGGAACACCTGCAGTTCCATTGCACCAGTGATCTTGGCAACGAGGTCAAGATTCTGCCGGCGCCAGGCTCGAAATCGAAGGGCTGATCGAGTATCTTTTGCAATTCTGCAGTTTTGCGGATCATGGTCCGTTTTCCCCCCGGTCGCATCGTCGATGTTTCACCGGTAGTCGTTTTTCGACCGATTGAGGTAGAGTTCGCATGTTCGCTGTAATTGAAGATGGTAGCCGTCAGTACAAGGTCCGTCAGGGAGATGTCCTGGCTGTTGATTTTCGTAGCGAAGTCAAGGACGGTGAAACGCTGACCTTCGACAAGGTGTTGATCGCGAACGGCGGCGGAGAGAGCGTGCTTGGTCGGCCCGTCATCGACGGTGCGACGGTCACTGCCGAAGTCGTGGTCGCGGAATACAAGGGAATTAAGCTGGAAATCCAGACGTTCCACCGTCGTAACGCGTCCAGGCGACACACCGGCCATCGTCAGAAATACACCCGCGTGCGGGTCACCGGAATCTCCGTTCCAGGTTTGCAAGTGACGGAAAAGCCCGCTGAAGAGCCTGCTGCAACCACCGCTTGATCCAGCGGGTTGGTCCCGAGGATCAGGTTTGGAATTGAATCATGAACGGCGAAGTCCTGACGGACTTCGCCGTTTTTTTCATGGACCCAGCCTGTTTTGCCGCGTTGTCCAAAGAATCCGGGGCCTGACGGCATCCGGCTCACACCCGGTAGAGTTTCGTGCCGGCCAAACCCGTTCCATTTGGTCGCCAGCAGGGCCATCGCCTTTTTTGGATTGGGAATCGGGTGCCACGGTTATGGCGGTTATGGCGTCCTCGACATGGCCGTGCCGGTGGAGCATTCGCACGGCCTTCCCGAAGACGGTAAGACCGTGGCACCCCAATTTGAAAAAGGCGATCGCCCTG
>JAFEBS010000006.1 GCA_018242525.1 Planctomycetota bacterium
CTGCGGTTCACCGTGCGCTTACGCGGAAGCCTCCTGCGCCGCGCGTCCAGTCAGGTCGGGCATGGTGTGTGAGCGACGTGTGATCAAAGTTCGCGGAACCGCGCAGACCCTCCAGACTCAACTCCCAGTCCCATCTGCGACTGACACTCAGTTTCAGGGCCTCTTTGCTCGCTGAATTGGCGCATCGCGAATTGAAGGCATTGGCAATGTATCGCGAGGCGACGATGGAATCAGGTTTTTACAACCTGATTCTTTGGCCACAGATTTCAGACGAATGTTTTTCGTCGTCCTTGGGTAATTTGATGTGAGGTTATTTTTCCCTGCCCAGACATCCTGCCAATTTCCAACTTGCCTGTGATTTTTTTGCCGATTCCCATCACCCGCGGAACTCATGGTAACAGCGATCAACGCGATCGCGGAAACGCAATGAGCTCAGGGAAAAGGATGACATCATGGCACAATCGACGGCGCTTCGCGGACTGTTTCTGAACAACGTTCTGTTCGGCCTCTTCAGTGTGATGGGCGAACTGCTACAACGCATGAACTGCTTCCTGGGCACCGATGGAGGCACCATTGGCGGTGACACGGGTGGAACAGGTGGCACAGGTGGAGGCCACGGCGGGACCGGTGGAAACGGCACATCGACCGGCGGAACATCGAAGGGGACTTCCCTGGACAGCGCCGTTTTTTCAACTCACGAATGCTGCAGAGTCTACGAGTTCGAAGGCGTCGGACTCGCGTAGCAGTGACGTGGAACTGAGACATCTTCGCACTGGGAACAATCAGAACAACAAATTCAGTCGCCTGTACCGCTCGCAGGCGACTGGCAGTACCGCAATTCCTCGCACGGCCATCGCCGTTTTCCCAACTCGGCAGCATTGTCGCTTCGAGTTGGATTGTTTTTCGTTTCTTTCTCCACTCTTTTTCAAAGGAGTCTCGAGCGATGTACGAGTATTGTTGTTGTCGAATTGTTTCCGATAAAAAGCAGATGTCTGCCGCCGATCGAGCGGCCATGTTAGCCAACTCGCCGACCGACATCGCACCATCCCGAATGATGTTGCTAATCGACCGTTCGGGAGGGGGTAATGGGTGAACATGAACAGGACCCTGCTGGTCGGGTCCGATATGTGGTGGACCAGTTGAATGAATGGACCGAAACGAACGAGCGAGCCAATCTCAAGCGAGTGTTCGCCGCGGTCTATCATGGCGCCAGGCAGTTCGGAGTATTCCTTAAGCCCGATGAAACTTCGGAAGGAGTACAAAGAACGTATGCGAAAGTCATCGACAAGATCGTCGCAGGTTCAATTACGGATCAGTCGACGATGGAACGAGCGATCTTTGGAACCGCTCATTTCGAGGGAATAAATGTCCGGAAGGGCCGACGCAATCCCAAGGAACTGCAGACTGAAGAAGCCGTGTCGGAAACCCCGCAAGCCGATTGCGGGTTAGCGAACGGCGACCTATTCGAATGTATTGAAGAAGCGATCCTGCTGGAGAAGAATCTTGATTACCAGCAGGCTCTTCGACGATACTTCTTCTGGTTTCGAGAGTATCCAGCAGTGCAACCATCCGTGGCGGACGTCGCCGAAATGTTTCAGATCAGCGATCGGACATTTCTTGACGTTCGAAAACGTATGATTAGAAATGCTCGTCAGCTCCGGGACCAGAGGAGCTAGCGTTTTTGATGTGGAATCACCATCCTTTTGTCGGGTGGTGATTCTTCACTTTTTGATCGTGATGGTCGCGATCAAACAATGTTTGAAATCACGGGTCAGTGGAGTGAGTAATCATGGCAGAGGATAACAAGGCCTGGGATGGCCCGAAACCGCCTGCGTTTTGGCAGGATGTTCGGACATTCGATGAATTGCCATCGGAACACCAAAAGGCTTTTGTCCTATTCGACAAGCAATTCGTTCGTAAGGTGTGTTTGACACTTGGCGAAGTGTTTCCCGAAGTGATTGGAGAAGTACCAACTCCATCTACCACGGACGAAACGGGCAAACCAGGCGTTCAGGGCTGAGGATTTCAATCGCAGGTCACATCTGAGTCACTCTTCGTGCGTCAGTGAAGAGTGACTTTTTCTTTTGCAGTTCACCCGATGTGCGGTGCGCGATCGATCAACGCCATCACCGAAACACCCGCCTGCAGATGCCGGAACTCGTGAATCAGTTGCTGAACAGCAAACGCCGGCTGATGGAGAACTCAGTCCCGCCAGTTGCACCATCACTACTACTCGAATTGCGTGAGCAAATTGAACCGGCTCCCAACCGAAAGTTGGGAGCCGCCTTAAGATCATACTCGAAACCGTATGATCAATTACGTGCAGCGGCCTTCAGGATACGGTCAGCCGTATCCAGGTAGATTCTCGGGACAAGCCACAATTCTCGAAGCAGGTCGAGGTTGGTTGCCCCCCTCAACTTCCATACCGCGATATTGTAGACCTCGGGACTAAGCATCAGTTTTCCGCTGGTTTCATCAAGATCGACCTCCGGAACGTCGTCGTAATCCTTCTCGGGGTCGAGCTGCTGGTAACCTGCGTTCAAACGATCAACTTCTGCGAACAACTTATCCATCGCAGGAGAATTCAAAAGGTAGACCCGCGGGGCCCCTGACAAACCCCGTGGGCCAATAACAGGGCGGTCCAAATCGATGCAGAGAGCATTTACCAATACGGACTTCCGTTCATACGGGCCAAAATCGACAACGTATTCCTTCTTCGACGTGGTGAAACGCTGCGACATTTCAGCAGCGTAGACACGACCTGTGCCGCTGAAATTGCCGGGCGGATTCAGTTCGGCCACCATCATCCGTTGTACTGCATTTCCTCCGTCGAGAACGGTGCCGCGCAACACACGCACTTTGACACTTTGTGCTGTCAAGTTCTCCATCACCAAGCGAGCTCCGATTGAACTGCTAGCAATGACATCGACCACACGCACCGGACAACCTGTCGCGGCAATATGGTGAGTATTGAGTTTTTCATCCAATCCGATAGCCCAACGACTGGGATCCATCGTCAACATGCTAAACGCACACACTGCGACCAGTAACAATCGTCTCATTCTCATCACAAGCTCCTCAAGTGAAGTTTTGCCGAAGGGGGATTTAGGAAATCGTGGCACCGATGCTCACCAGAATGTCATGCGCAGACATGGACTCGTCAGCGAGCTTAATGCGCTTATCCGTATACAGATGGCCATCTTTCGTAACGACATGCGAAACAAACCAGCCTGGCCCGGGGTGGTTGGACTCCCATTCGAAAGTCAGACACACTGCTTTGTCTCGAATCTGATCAGGTAAAATGCAAGTGGGCACCGGCAACAGCCGCTCTAATCGAATGACGGCAGCTGTGAGTTCATCCGCATCGCACCTATCTGAAATGACGAATTCGATGATGACCGGTGTGTCGGCCGCTTCCATGCGAATCACGAATTCACGTGCCGCCGAAGCGCCATTCGCCGGATCAATTCGAGAGTCTGATTTCCAGTAGTCGCTCACGCGCTTCCACGCGCGCTTGATCGCATCGGCGGCTTCATCGCCCGCCTTCTCACCCAATTTCTTCGCGAATCCCGCCAACGCACCTCCAGCCAAAATGCCGGTGACCCCAGCCACTGTGATCGTAAATAGATCGATTGCCTCACCAGCTTTCAGCAACTCGCGTGCGTGCTGGCATGGTGCCCAACAGTTCAAGTCCGCTGCGATTTCCTCAGCCATCGCAGTCGAAGCATTTGACGAAATCACGAACCGCACGTCAGAAAGCGGATACTTCAAATGTGCAGTGGCGCTGCGGCGTGAACGCTGCAGCGTAAATCCAATTGGTAGTACGTCATGGGATTCGTGGCAAACCAGATCTGCAAAGACAGACTGCGTTCCCTGTTCACTGAGTCCAATACTTGCGTTTCGGAAATAGCCGATGGGCGGCGTTGCCGATGAATGGCCACAACGGAACGGAATGAAGTGCGAGTTGATTCGGCTTTCCAAATCGGCTAAATCCCCGGGAGACAAAAAGTCGCCTTGGCCGTCAAAGCCCGGTTGTAACAACGGCACAGACTTCACGATTCGCGTCATTCTGAAATCCCCACTTTTCCGAAAGTTGCCTCTCCATTTAGGCGGGCTAGGTAAGCACGGCAGGAGAGCGGCAGCGAAATCGTAAGTATCGATTGCGCCGAATCAATGGGATTTCTCTTCGGTACTGCTTCCGGATCTGCCATCCGAGTTCGGCTCGAATCGGTCCGCTTCCGGTTTGTTTCCGGCTCGCTTCGGGTTACACTTGGTAGATTCTTTCCCAATAAGCAGTTCTGGCACTCCAGCTAGGCCGAAAATGGCGTCACTTAAGTTGGAATTCACTGATCCTCAACGCCCTCGCCTTGTTCGAGTTGAATTCCGTCATGATGATCTTTGGACGAAAGGTACAAACCGAACAAAGGTAGATTGCTTAGCACCGCAATCGCCGCGGCTTACCGCGGGAAGCGCGGCCATTGTTCTTTTGCTACTTCGCGGCAGGCTGTCTAAATTTGACCAAAGTGGCAGACACCGAGTCGAGTTAGAAGGAGGAAACGGTACTGCTGCATCGTCGCTACATGCGACATTAGAGAAGGCCGGGCAGTTAGCATGGCACGAAGCTTGGTTTGGCTTCGATGGTGTCAAGACTCATCTCATCTCAAAGTGCATTCACAAAAGTGAAATGAGCGGACGACGGCTGGTATGGTTAAACGAAGACCTGGTTTCACGGCATGATGTTTCGATCCACATTGATGGGAAAGATATTTCCGATGACGAACGTCGCTTGCGGGATATTCAAGATCACCTGACCTCGTACTTCTGGAGTGATCCTGCATTGAGAACTTCTGTTGGGCGGTCGATTCCCGCGTTAGAAGCATCTCTGCACAGTCAGTCTTCTTCTCCACTTCGTGTCGCCATTCTCCACGGGGGAGATTTTTCCTACGTGAGAGCTATCGCTGATTCGTTTAAGCAGCGTCTCAGGGATTCGCTGGTTCATCATCCGGAATTCGAGGAAAGAATAGGTTCAAACGCGTTGCAAACGTGGAATGAATACATATCGACTTTGGATCGTAATGCGAAAAACCTCGTCGATACTGCACCGTCCGACTACTACGTCGCGATCGGAACTCAGGCAGCCCAATCGCTTCGTCACGCGCTCGGGGAAGCGAGGTTTGGCAAGGAAGCCAAGTTTTTGTTCTTAGGCGTAACTTCGCCGATCAAAATGAACTTGGTTGAAGGACTTCAGCATCGCAATGATGAGCTCGAAATCGCCGGCGTTGGATATAACGATGGGGAAGTCGACGGAATGGTCCAGCGCATGTTTCGAAGATTCTTGACTGACGAATTCTTCGATCGAAACGCCCGCTTGTGCAACTCACCGCGCCTGACATTTACCTTTTGTCGTAGCTTCCTGCAAGACGTTCATCAATCTGTGGCCCTGAGCGGAACGGAATACCATCGGTCCAATCAACTTGAGATACAAGAGCTCACCGAGATTCCGACCGCAGCCACCCTCCTTGAGACTCGGGTTCACTTCGGCTGGTTCACATTCGAAGCGATGTTCCAAGAGGATCGACAGACCCGGGAACTCTTGAGCTCTCGACCGGTGATGGCCACTACCAGATCTTCGGTCAAGAACGGTTGGGCAGCAATGGGTGTTGCAGTGGATGATCGCGAGATCGGAACATTGGGCGCTGAGTTGATTCTTAGGAATCAAAAAGGTGAACCTATGGGACGAATGCCAATCCCATGCCCTGCGCTCAAACATTGGGTCCATCGCGGAGCCTTGAATCGATTGGGACTTGTTGTGCCAAAGGACGCAATTGAGACTGCAACCGAAGTGTTCGATTAATCGCTGAGTTCGCGAGCAGAGCCCAAGGCCAAGAAATCTGAACGGGTGTCATGACACCTGCAAGACCCGAAAAACGAGGTAGATTTCGGTTGTTGAGGTGTAAGGCAAATCGCAGAAAACCCCTGAGAATGGGAGATTTTCGGCAAATCATCGCCACGTTGGGCATGATTAAAAGTCCGTTGCTCTACCGACTGAGCTACGCACTCGAAGCCTGCTTGCCAGCCAGATGAATGCCGTCTGGGGGAAAGCAATCAGCGAATGGTCAAATCCTGTCGCCACCTTGCGATGAACGCAATTGTTTATTCCCAGGGGAATAGCGTCAGCAACATGGTTCCGCCGAAGCTGTGAACAATGCAGGTTGTCGCAGCGACCGGGGGGGAGATTGGAGCAGGAAGTTGGTCGCGACGCAAGCAGGCACGCTGCGATACCCGCCACCCGGTTGGAATTTGAGATCAAAGTCGGATCTGAAATGGAGTTTCTGTCCGAAACGGATCGGCATTCAGCAATTGTTGTCGATTTTGCCAATTGCGCTCAGGGTGAAGATCAACGCCGAGGAAATCGGGAACCATGAGCCAGTATCGTTGCCAGAATAGAGTCGAATCATAAAGCGAGAGCCGTTGGCACCGGCTTCGGACGACGTTGTCGTTTGTCTGTGGCAGTGAGATCTTGGTAATCCCCACAGTCTCTCCGAATTGTGAGGTTGCGCAGACTTGCAAGGATGCGTCAACTCGTGTTAGCGTCTGCATTTACATGCCACAATCTGGCCCCTTGATGTGGGTGGCTCACGGCCACTCCCCACTGTATTCCGCAGAAAGATCGAACCAATCATGCCGTACAATGTCACTCTGATCCCTGGCGATGGTACTGGACCCGAACTCGCTGAAGCCACCCGCAAGTGTATTGATGCCACCGGCGTGAAGGTCAACTGGGATGTGCAGGAATGTGGGATTGAGGTCATTGAAGCTCAGGGCAAGATTCCCGATTCCGTGTTCGCTTCGATCCGCGCCAACACCATCGCCCTGAAAGCGCCCATCACGACGCCGATCGGCAAGGGGTTCCGCTCGGTCAACGTCGCGTTGCGTCAGGAACTGGGGTTGTACGCCTGCGTCCGCCCGTGCAAAACGTACAAGGGTGTCCGCTCGTACTTCGACAAAACTCGCGTGGACCTGGTCATTGTCCGCGAGAATACCGAAGACCTGTATGCCGGTGTGGAATTCCAGGCTGGCGAGCCCAAGACTGCGGAATTGATCGGCTTCATCAACGCTGCCTCCACCGGCAAGAAGATCAAGAGCGGTGCCAACACGACCGGGGTCAGCATCAAGCCGATCTCGATCGAAGGGACGCGGAATATCAGTCGCTATGCCTTCGACTATGCGGTGAAGTTTGGCCGCAAGTCGGTCACGTCGATTTCCAAAGCCAACATCATGAAGTTCACTGATGGATTATGGTACGACGAAACCCGCGCCGTCGCGACCGCCTTCGGTGCCAAGTTCGAAGACGCCAAGCTGGCGGAAGGGGTCAAGGCCGATCCAACCCTGGCTGGCAAGGTCCCGAATGCCGCCGGAGTCATGTACATCGAACGGCTGGTCGACAACATGTGCATGCAACTGGTGCAAAAGCCCGAAAACTACGATGTGCTGGTGATGGGCAACCTGTACGGCGACATCCTGAGCGATCTGTGCGCGGGCCTGGTGGGGGGCCTGGGAGTGGCACCCGGGGCGAACATCGGCCCTGATTCCGCCATCTTCGAAGCGACCCATGGGTCCGCCCCGAAGTACAAGGGTCAGAACAAGGTCAATCCGACCGCGTTGATTCTGTCCGGCAAGCTGATGCTGGAGCATATGGGTGAAGCCGCTGCCGCTGCCAAGCTGGAACGGGCGGTCGCCAGCATTATCGAAGAAGGAAAGTACGTCACTTACGACATGAAGGTCGATCGCAATGATCCGACGGCCGTCGGAACCCGCGAAATGGCCGAGGCCATCTGCAAGCGCATGGCGGAACTGGGCTAAGCCAGAGCCGGATTCGGCTTGAAGGTCGACCCCAACGAATTGCTTGCCCCACATGATTCTGCCAGAATCTGGCAGTAAATGTGGGGCAAGTTCGTTAGCCCGAATAATTCACTGACGGCCACGGATGAAACACAGATAAACACGGATAAATCAAGATCAGCCGAGTGCCATCGGCAATTCATGTTAAACAGTGAGCTGAGAATCCTGATTCTATGCTTGCGCAGTAACTTTTGTTCTGGTATTCACGATCAGTGAAATCCGTGCCATCCATGGTGAATAATCCGAGTTAGGAGCATCGTCTGCCAAATGGGGACAGACCAGGGTCAGACCCCATTTTGGCAGACAATGCCGCATTGTTGTCACAGCGTGACTTCATTGTCGGGCCATTTCTTGACGGCATCAGCGGCCTGATGGACCAGTGGGTCGATCAACTTCGACGGCCGCTCCCCCCTGGCATTCGCATCGGTATTGAACAGGACGGCCCAGTTGAGTCGGTCGTGTCGACGGACCAGCAGCGTGGATGTCCCGGCGATCAATCCAGAGTGAAACGTGTTGATCACGCCCTCCCCGACCGACCGTACCATCCACCCGCAGCCATAATACGAGTCTTTGGGTTTCCCGTCGGCTTCGTGCCCGGCCGCTCCCTCAGGCCGGGACCACATGGCCGTGATTGATGCGGGCTTCAGCACCTTCGATTTGCCGGGATCATCGAATGCGGATGCGAATCGCACCAGGTCGATCGCCGAACCGACCCAGCCGCCGTGGGCCTCATACGCCTCGATGTTCTCGGCACCATAAACCTGTGGGACTTTGTCCCCCAATCTGGAACCATTGATGGCGACGTTTTCGCGGTGCTCGGAATCGTAATACCGGACTTCGTCCTGATCGAGATCGTCCTTCCAGGCGCGACCCAGATGCATCCGTGTGATCCCGATGGGACTGAGCACGTGCTGCTTGACGTAGGCTTCGTACGGCTGTTTCGTTACGTGTTCGATTAATCGGCCGAGCAGCAGGAAATCGACATTGTAGTATGCATACCGGGTTCCCGGATCAAAATCCAATGGCAGCGTTAACGTGTAGCGGATCACGTCGGCAGGGTTCGCCGGCAGTGGCTTGTTGACCACGCGAGCAACGTCCTGCACCCGACCGATTGGATCGAAGGACTTCTCACGATCCCAACCGGCGGTATGCTGCAACAGTTGCCGGACCGTAATTGTTCTCAAGCGGGGATCGTGCTTCTCAGGCAACCAGTCTTCGGCGGGCAGAATGTCGAAGACACGGTCGTCCAGGTGGAATCCGGACTGCTCCACCTGCTGCATCACGGCGACCGCCGTGATCGGTTTCGAGATACTGGCCAGTCGAAACAACGAATCCGGCTGGACCGGTCGTTTTGTCTGGGTGTCAGCGTCGCCAAATCCACGGGCATAAACCAATCGCGAATCGCGCGTGACGGCCAGGGCGGCGCCTGGCAAGTTGTGCTTCGTCAGAAACTCGATCATCAGGGTATCGAACGGTGCCATGTCGGGATTGGGGATGCCAGTCACCTGGTGTGAAACGTTGGATTCGGCACCGGCAAATGGAGCCGTCAGTAACCCCGCAGCCAGAGCCCCCGCACCCGCCAGGATCGTCTGCGTGGCCGTTCTTCGAGAGACATCAATCGGCATGGGTCAACCTTTCTGTTTTCGACTCGCGTCAACAATTCCCCGCAGGCGGCTGATCAATAGCTCTTCGCCCTGTAAGAACTGAACACCAATCTCAACGGCAAACAAGGGAGGACCGGTCCAGACGGCGGAGGAAATCTTGACCAGATCTTTGAGCGTCGTCAGCACGATCTCGCTGGAGTTCTTCCGTGCCATGGTCGCCAGTTCCGTCAAATCATCCGCAGTATAATGATGATGATCGGGAAAGACTCGCAAATCGGCGGCGACCTGCAGCGACGACAGAGTCCGACGGAATCCATCCGGGTTGCCAATTCCGCAAAACGCACCGGCATTTTTTCCTGCCACAGATTCCAGAGTCCGTTGGCTTCCATCCAGTCCGGTCAGACGGTGGGGCCGGAAGGCAACCTCGACGCAGTCGCCGTTCTTTGCGTGCAGTCCCAGTTCATTCCGCAGACACTGCCTGTCAGATTCCGGACACTGATCGGCGCGGGTCATGATCACCAGGCTGGCACGCCTCAGCCCACTGCGCGACTCACGCAGTAATCCCCGAGGAAGGACTCGACCAAATCCCCAGGGTTGCAACGCGTCCACCAGGACCAGATCCAGATCTCGATGCAGGCGTCGATGTTGGAAACCGTCGTCCAGGATCAGCACATTGCAATCAGATTCATCCACCAGGCGACGGGCCGAGCTGACCCGGTCGCGCTGCTGCAGATGCGGTACACCCGGACACAACCGGTCCAGCACCCGTTTCTCGTCGTTTCCGGGCGTTTCCGATCCGGCCTGTGTATCGGCCAGCGCCCGATATCCCCGACTGAGCAGCCCGGGTCGGCAGCCGTGAATCAGCAGCCAGTTCGCCAGCCACGCGGCGATCGGAGTCTTGCCCGTTCCGCCCGTCGTGAGATTCCCCAGACTGATGACCGGAACCGTCGCGTGGTAAATCGTCAGCCATCGTTGGTCATACGCCAGATTACGCAACGCCATGACGGCGGAATATCCACCGGATGCCACGGACAAAGCGCCTCGCAGCAGCCTGGCTCCGACGTCACGTCGTCGTCCCGAGAGCAGGTCATGCAACGCAGCTTCGTCCATGCAGCAACGGATCCTTCGCCTGTTGATTCGACGACCAGAGTGAGACATCGACGCGACATCCCGCCAGCGCCGATCATAGCCGCAGATCGATGGACCAGCCATCCCACGTCAGGCGAGTCTTCTCATCCGACGATCAGCCTCAATCAGCAGACGGTTGAATGGGGAAATCACTGACTGCTCCTCACAATCCCAAGTTTTTTCATCCGGCTGCGCAACGTGTTTGGATGCATCTCCAGGATTCGAGCGGCTCCGCGAGGACCATCAATCACCCAATTCGTTTCCGCAAGAACTGCCAGAATGTGGTTCCGTTCATTCGACGACAGGCTTTCCAACTCGCCGTCACGCTGGCGGGAGTCGCTGGAGCCTGCTGACGACTCACTCGATCGCTGGACGCCGGTGAGAGTTTCGGGTGGGTCTTCCTCGAGCACGGCCGAAAACACCTTGGGATCGATCTCCAACGTGGGCCCCGTCGACAGGATGATCGCCCGTTCCAGGACGTTTTCCAGTTCCCGGACGTTGCCCGGCCAGGTATAGCTGCACAGTCGCTCCATCGTTTCGTGACCGATCGAATCGATGCGAATCCCGACACGGGCGGAAAACTTCCCCACCAGGAATTGAACCAGCAACGGGATGTCGCCGGCGCGGCTTCGCAACGGTGGCAGGGACACCGGGAAAACATTCAGTCGGTAATACAGGTCCTCACGGAATTTCCCTTCGGTGATGGCCTTCTGCAAATCGCGGTTGGTGGCAGAGATGACTCGCACATCGACCTTGATCGACTCGGTGCCACCCACACGTTCAAATTCCCGTTCCTGCAGGACTCGCAACAGTTTGACCTGCACTTCCATCGGGACCTCGCCGATTTCGTCCAGGAAGATCGTGCCGCCGTTCGCCAGTTCGAAGCGTCCGATCCGCTGGGTGATGGCTCCGGAAAACGCCCCCTTTTCGTGGCCGAACAGTTCGGATTCCACCAGGCTGCTGGGCAGGGCGGCGCAATTCAGTTTGATCAACGGCTTGTCACGACGCCGACTGATCGAATGGATCGCGCGGGCGATCAGTTCCTTCCCGGTACCGGTTTCGCCGGTGATCAACACCGTGGCGTCCGTCTTGGCGACGCGATTCACCTTTTCGAGCGTTTCCAGGACGGCGGGACTTTGACCGATGATCTCATCGAAGTTGTGAACCGACTTGATTTCTTCCTGCAGGTACAGGTTTTGAGCAGTCAGGCGGGTTCGTTCCTGTTCCGCCAGGATGCGGTCCGTAATGTCGACAAACATCGTTCGCGTATATTTGCCGCCAGGCTCGGGCTTCGACCACCACTGAATCCAGATCGGCTTGCCGTTGTCTTTGCGACGCAACTCCATCGTGACGCCGCTGGTGTCGGTACCACGTCCAACCGATGCGAACGCCTCGTGAAACCGGCGTTGTGCATCCGGCGTCTCGGGGATGAACGATTTTCCAATCGTCCCCGGAACTTCTTCCGGTCGGATCCCCAGGATCCGGACCGCGGCTCGATTGGCACTGATGAAACGCGATTCCATGTCTTCCTTGACGTACGCAATCGGCGCTTCTTCGTACAGATCCCGGAATCGCTGTTCGCTGTCTCGCAGTTCCTGCTCCAGGCGCAGCCGAGCCAATTCGGCAGCGGCACGCCCGGCGAAGATGCGGAAAATCAGCAGCTTTCGCGGCTCTTCCGGCATGGGCCGATCGTCAAACACGGCCAGGTGACCAAGGATTCTGCCGTCGCCGTCGGACAGGGGAACCCCCAGATAACTTTCGATGTTCCACTCGATCAACTGCGTGTCTTCGGGGAATTTCCGCCAGACGTCGACGGGATGGTGGCACAAGCCGCCCCACACCACGTCTTCGCAGGGCGTTCCGGCCAGATCCCATTCCACATTCTCGGCAATCCGGTCGCGCGTCCAGTAGGCGATGGTGCGGGCCCGAGTCTGCGTCGTGGCGTCTGCAAACTCAGCGACAAATGCATAGCGCACCCCGACGGCGTTGGCCAGGTGACGAACCAGCGTTCGAAAGAATTCCACGCCAGTACTGTGAGCGGTTCCCTCGACAATTGCCCGCAACGCTTCGAACTCATCAGTGGCGATGGCCAGCGAGTTTCCGATCGATTCGGGCGCGACGTTCGTCCCGTCAATCGAGGCTTGGGAATCTGGCGTGGGGTCCATCGATCAGCGGCTCAAGTTCGAGGAAATCCATGCTGAGCCGGCGACGCAAGTCCCCCGGTTCGTCGGGCGTCCGCCCGGTTCGAGTTTCACGCGGCCAATCCTACCCATTTTTGAAGGGAAATCGTAACCAAGCTCAATGGCGACCAATGGCGACGCATCCAAGTGGGACAAATCGATCCCACATGCAGGCACGCGATTCCTGATGGCCGAACACGGCCGCCGACAGTCCCTGATGTCGATCGAATCAATCCTGCATGGAGAAAATCATGATTCGTTGCCCCTCTCTGCCCCTCCGGTCGAGGTTGACACCATCCGCTCATCGCAGTAATGTTGTCGATGTCAACATTCGATCGATCGAGGGGCTCATCATGCAATCTGCGACAACTGTACGGACCGGCGAACTCCTGATGGCGGCCGAAAAGTCCAGTCACCGCAAATCCAGCGTTCTGTTCAGTGTCGTCGTCGGCGTGTTGATGTCGGTGCTGGGAGCAGTGCCCGCGGCGATTCTGGTCGCGTCGGTTTATGGATTCCCGATGATCATGGTGGGCTGGGTGAGTGGACCTGAATTGATCGCGACCCGGGGGATTGGGGATTTCGTGTATCGATTCCCCAGGTTCGCATATGGCATTTCTCTCATGGTATTTGTGTATGGGATCCTGGGTGGATATATCATTCTGGCGACGGCGGGTGGGATTGGAGGCTGGCTGACCCACCCGAAAGGCGAGTTTAACTTTCGCCAGGTGTTGCGTTCGAATCTGGCGGTCGCTGTGGTGGTGGACCTGTTGTACGCAATTGTGGTGGCGACGCTGGACCCGATCGGCTTGTTCTGGCGTCAATGAGGATTGTGATGATCAGATCGAGGTCGTATCTCGCGACCGCGGATGATCCAGCAGTTGACCACTGTGCAACTGGCCGCTCATAGCCGCAGGCCTCCAGGGTGCCGGGGCATCAAAACAGGCGGGGTCCATCTTCATTTCGGTCAGCAGGACACCAGCCTGATGGACTGGCAGGCGGCCGACGATTTCGCCATCCGGTTGTACCGCGAAGCTGCCCCAGCAGGACGGTCTGGTGGTACTGTTGTTGGCACTGACCCAGAAATGGTTTTCTGCTGCCCGGCACTGCATGGTCGCCGGGACGATGGTCTTCCAGATGTTATATTTGGGGTCCACCGCCACTGTTTTGCGGGCATTGTGGAACGACTGAAACAGGACCTCGACGCCCAACTGCTGATAACCCCGATATAGTTCGGGAAACCGGTAGTCGTAACAGATCGCCACGCCGCAGGTCATCCCCTTGACTTTGAACGTGACAAACCGGTCGCCCGGCGTGTAGTGGCACAAATCCAGGGTCGGCTTCTTCCCCGCTTCGCCGGTACAGAATCGCTTGTCGTACCGATCGGCAATCTGTCCCTTCGGATTGATGACATAAATACAATTATGAGGCTTATGCTGGTCGTCCAGTCGATGCGTGGATCCGAGCAGTACCCAGACCTTCTGTTTCTTCGCCGCCGCCATCACATCGCGCGTGGCAACGGTCAACTCGTCCCAATTCAAGTCCGCGATCCCCGGCAGGTCGACTCCCGCATACCCGGACAGGGCACATTCGGAGAAATGAACCACATCTGCCTGCTCCCCGGCTGCTTCTTCAATCTGTTTCAGCACCCAGCGGCGATTGTGTTCAATGCGACCTTCCACTGAAAACTGGCACGTGGCCACTCGAATCGACTTCATGACGTAACCCTTGCTGAGAGCAGACCGGAATCCGCTGCAGTTTAGCACCGATTCGAACGACTTGCTGCCCTGGCAAACGTCACGCGAATTCAGCTTGAGTTCAGTTCGGTTGTTCGCGAGCAGATCTGCTTGTCATTCGTCGTCACGAACGTCGATAATCAGTCTGCAACATTGGCGTTGCCCACCCAATGGCGTCAGACCCCTGCCACAGGATCTGATGTCAGCAGAAACCCAATTGGGAGGCAGCCCCCTTTGTCCATGCCCGGCAACATCCACAGAGGACTCGTGCATCATGGGTCGAAACTCGGTTTGCTACTGCGTGGGCGCGGTTCTCTTGGCCACAATCATGTTCAGTGCTGTTCACGGACAGGACGCGGCCCTCACTGGAACTCCCTGCCGGGCGAACACAAATGCCGCGGTGGCGGCCTTCAAAAACGGGGACCATGAGACCGCGCTGGAACAAGTGAATCAGGGGCTGATTCAATGTCCCGGGAATACGACGCTGGTCCAGTTGCGCGGTTTGATCTTGTTCGCCCGGGAGGAATACCACGAGGCGTCGTTGGCGGTTCATAAAGTGATGGGTGCAGGAACCGGGTGGAATTGGGCGACAGTCCACGGGATGTATCCTGATGCTGACACCTATACCAGGCATCTGCGAGCACTGGAGGCCTACACCAAAAAGCATCCTGACGATGGACCTGCCCGGTTTCTGCAGGCCTACCATTACATGGTCATCGGCGCCCCGAAAGCTGCGGCCAGAGAATTGGAAATGGTGATCCGCCTGGAAATCAACGATCCGATCGCCGCCGACCTGCTCAAGAAGATGCGTCAGCTCTAACAACCTGGAGTGCCGCGACTGGAGGGAGTGTTCCAAGTTTGTGAATTGACGATCGGGGTGACTCCGGGCACACTGAGCAGCCTCTGCTGATGCATTCTCCCGCCTCCGAGGAACCGTTGTCATGTTGCTTGTTCTGCGTCGTTCTGCGCTGGTTGCTCTGGCGTTGTCCCTGTGCGGTCCAGTCATGGCTGACAACTGGCCCGGTTGGCGTGGACCGACCGGAAACGGGATCAGCACCGAGGTCAATCTGCCGACCGAATGGAGCCCCACGAAGAACGTCGCCTGGAAACTGCCATTGCCCGGTCCGGCCGGGTCGACACCCGTCGTCTGGGGGGATCATATTTTCTTAACCTCGGTCAATGACCAGGGTGATCTGCTGTTAATTGCGGTCAATACCAGCGGCAAGCAGTTGTGGCAGCAGGTCGTGGCAACAGGCAACATGAAGGCGCGCGGTGACGAAGGGAATTCGGCGTCCCCTTCACCCGTCACTGACGGCAAGCACGTCTGGACTTTCATGGGTGAGGGAACTCTGGCTTGTTACACCGTCGATGGCCAGAAAGTCTGGAAAATCAACCTGCAGGATCGGTATGGCAAGTTTCAGATTCAGTTTGGCATGAGTTCCACGCCGGTCCTGGACAACGGAGTTCTGTACCTGCAATTGATCCATGGTGACGGAAATGCCACCACCCGCGAGGCGTGTGTGATTGCCCTGGACGGTGCCAGCGGCAAGCAGATCTGGAAGGTCGATCGCCCCAGTAACGCTCATTCCGAAAACGAACATTCCTATGCGTCGGCCATGCTGTATCAGGACGATCAGACCAGGCTGTTGCTCACTCATGGAGCTGATTTCATTGTCGCCCATGATCTGAAGGATGGACACGAAGTCTGGCGTTGTGGAGGCCTGAACCGGAACG
The DNA here is from genome assembly GCA_018242525.1 of Planctomycetota bacterium. Lineage (GTDB taxonomy): Bacteria > Planctomycetota > Planctomycetia > Planctomycetales > Planctomycetaceae > Schlesneria. The sequence continues at coordinate 16,282 of JAFEBS010000006.1, forward strand.
ACGATCCTGCCCTGCGTTACGATCCGACTCTGCGTTTTGTCGCTTCGCCCGTGGCCGTTCCCGGTTTGATCATCGCTCCGTCCGCCAAGGGACATCCGATCCTGGCGATCAAACCCGATGGACATGGGGATATCACCAATGTCGCCGACAAGCATTACTGGACTTACAAGAAGACCCCCGACGTACCAACTCCGATTGTCGTCGAAGATCTGGCCTACCTGTGCATGGAGAACGGCAACCTGACGGTGCTGGAAGCCAGGACCGGCAAGGAAATCTATACTCAAGCGACACACCGCCAGCGGCACCGGGCCTCGCCCGTCTACGCCGACGGCAAGCTCTATCTGACCGCCCGCGACGGGAAAGTGAACGTGATTCAGGCGGGCCGCGAATTCAAGATCCTGGCCGAAAACGATCTGGGAGAAGATCAGTCCTCATCCCCGGCGATCTCGAACGGAACGATCTACATGCGAACGTTCGGTCACCTGTGGGCCATTCGGAAGCAATAGCCCGACACGCGCGAGGGGCCAGGTGCCGACGCACCTTCGAATTCAACCGTGTCTGCTGTCGGAACGATTGGCATGGCGTTTTCGCTGATGCTGGGTGTATTCCTTTCGACGGATGAATCCGTTACAGCCAAAGATCGATTTGGGATGGCGATTCAAGTCTTTACACCCCTGGTCGGCATCGTGGGAACAATTCTGGGCTTTTACTTCGGGTCCAACGTGACAACCACCGATCCGTTGACGATTCTGGACGTCACCACTCCAACGTTGAAAGCAACCGCTGGCGATAAGCTGCCACTCACCATTCTTGTCCAAGGTGGCAAGGGGCCCTGGAATTACTCGCTCGACTTTGGCACGGCGGATGTTCCGAAAATCGAAAAGACGCAGAGTACTCCGTTCTTGCGAGAGAACGTGACATTGCCAAACGCGAACGCGGAGAAACATCTCGGTCTGGTAGTTACGGTGCGGGACGCGTCGGGGGCCACCGCACAGTGGTCTCGCAATCCCGAACAGTGGCTAACCATCGCTCCGCTTCCAACACCGCCAGTGCCGCCAAACCATTGAACTGTTTAGCCTGGATTATTCATGGAGTTCCACACCCGCGGCTTGCGGCTCACAGGGTATGTGCCATTGGGCGCAACGCAGCTTCCCGTGGTACTACGCCGGGGGTGCCGCCTTGCTCCGACGAAGCGCCATCCGATGTTGAAAATACTCCCAGACCGGGGGCAGCAGCGAAATCCCCACGATTGCGACCATCACCAGTTCAAAATTCTTTTCGACGAATTCCAGCTTCCCGAACCAGAATCCCAGCAGTGTGAAGATCAAGACCCAGGCGACGCCGCCGACGACGTTGTACACCAGGAACAAACGGAAGTTCATCGAACCCATGCCGGCGATGAACGGGGCGAACGTCCGGATGATCGGGACAAACCGCGCCAGAATGATCGTCTTGCCCCCGTACTTCTCGAAGAACTTGTGAGTTCGATCCAGGTGCGCCCGCTTTAAGAACGGGATTTTCCCGTTGAACGCATGCTCGCCAAACCAGTGGCCCATCCAGTAGTTCACCGTGTCGCCGATGATCGCGGCCAGGATCAGCAGCGGGATCAGCCATTCAATTCGCAACGACCGATCCGCCGCAAACGCCCCGGCGGCGAACAGCAGGGAATCGCCCGGCAGAAACGGAGTCACCACCAGTCCAGTCTCGCAGAAGATCACTCCGAACAGGATCAAATGGGCCCAGACGCCGTATTGGTTGACGATCTTTTTCAGTTCGTCGTCCAGGTGCAGCAGCAGGTCGAACCCCCACCGCAACAATTCCCACAGGCTGAAACTGTCCTGAGCCGCGCCTGCCTGCTGGGCGAGGAAGAAGAATGGAGATCCCGAGCTTTGAACCAGCGGCAGGAACTCGCCATTCGCGACAACCATCATCAGCCGTTCGAGCAGACTCCACACGTCGTTCACAGGTCATCCTTGATCGGGAGTCGTGAATCCCGTCCCACGGGCTTCGTGAGGGTTCGATTCAATTCGGTTTCACTTCCGCCGCAGCGGACGCATTCAGTTTCTGGATTTCGCTGATCAGCTTGGGAACTTCGACGACTGTGGAAATGACCGCAGCGGCCGTGAAGAACAGCCCTCCCATGACCAGCATCAGCCGGCGACGAATCGTCGGCCGCAGTTCCGGGGGCAACAGCACCGAATTGATCACCGCCACGTGCAGGCTACTAAATCCGAGCGCGTAGTTGTAGATCATTCCCGAGAAGATCAGCAGCACGTCCCCCTTGACGAACCACAGCATGAACAAACCCAGCGCCGCGTAGATGCACAACACCGTGAAATACAGCTTCCCAATGTGCTTGGTATCCCACTTTCTTAAAAACGGTAACGCCGTCCAGCAGACATCCACCCAGCGCCGCAGCACACCATCGGCCGTCGAGGCCATGCTCGTTGCCAGGACCAGAAACCCGCAGAACAGCGTCATGCACCAGAAAGTCTTGTTCAGCAACGGGCGACGCACGGTCGCCGGCGCGCCGTCGGTCCCCTCGATGATCTCAGCCTTGCCTCCGACCGCTTGACCAACCCCGTCCGCCGTCATCGCCGCGGCCGTGTACTTGTCCTTCAATTCGGTGCCACGCGGCAGGAACTGGACCGACAACATGCTGGGGAGCGCCAGGCCCAGGAAACAGGCCGGCATCCACAGCCAGAACTGCTCCCGCTCCACATGTTTGACCCATCTGGTCCAGCGCTGCAGGGATTCCTTCGTGACCTTGAACACCATCCCCACGTGGGACAGTTCAATCGCGTGACCGCCCACGATGCTGGGAATGGCACCGACATGGCGCCCCATCCCCCAACCCTGTTCCCGCGTGAAATTGCTGATCGGAGTATTCGTCAGCCCGCCATTCCCTGAAATGGCGATCATCGAGACCAGGATCCCGATCATCGACAGATCCAGTCGAGGGAACAGTCGCCCCTGGCTCCAACTGCTGGCGATGTTTTCCACCTTGGCAATGTGCTTTTTTTCCCCTTCATCCTGTTTGCCGTTGCCATTCGTGTCTTCATCGGCAATCACCGGCACGTTGCCAAACTTGACGAATCCAGAGGCGATTTCCGTCCAGGTGTCGGTCTTGGAGTAGAAGACCGCCAGAAAAACCAGGAAGCCCATTACCACGACCAGCTTGAAGGTCATGATCGCTTTCAGCGAGTTATAGATTTTGCCGCCGATCGTCAGCGGCAGCAGCAGAATGATAAACAGGAAGCACGAGAGCCATTGCAACAGCGATGCATCGGCCGATGAATTCGGCAGTCGCCCCAGATACAGTGCGGCGGCGGGAATGGCCGCATTGGACGCGAGGTAGGGCAGTAGCGAACCGAAGTCGAGGACCAGATAGATCGCCAGCCAGAACATCGGACCGGGCAAAGTGCGAAACTTGCCCGTAAAGATCGGCTCACCCGTATACAGCGTGTACCGGCTGATTTCAATGTTATAGACAACCTGACCCAGGATACTCAGCGTCGACAACCACAGCAGAGCCCCGCCGTACTTGGCCGTGACCAGCGGCCCGGTCAACCATTCGCCCCCACCGATGGCGGCTGCGGCCATCACCATGCTGGGGCCGATAAATGCCGTCCAATTCCGCCACTGAAACACCGGAGCATCGGGCAATTCGCCCCCGTCCCAACGAGGCATTTCCTGTGAACCGGGATGCGGCGGAATGAATTCTTCCGCTGTGGCGACGGAAGTGGCGGACGAGTCGGTCATGCGGTTACTCGTTCGGTGTAAATCAGCGTGGAAAAGGGAGACTCCGCCCGAGAATCCGGTCGGAACGAACTGACGATGGTAGTCGCTGACGGGACCGGATGCGAGCATCAAGCTTTGTGAATTCGTCCCTTCGGGCAGGTTTTTTGAAGGGAGCGCGAACGATCGCTTTCCACGTTGGCTAATTCAAAGCCGCATCGACCGCCGCATCTACATTGGGCATTGGTTTCGGGCCATCCACGTTGAATTGAACCAGCCCCTTGCGGTCGATCAGGAACACGCCCGTCCGGACTTTGCCCGAGACTGGATCGATCCGCCCCCACAACCGGTGAATCCGCATGGTTCCTTCCGGTGAGATCGGATCGATGTCCGAAAGCAGCGGAAACGGGAATTGACCAACTCGCTCCATCGCGGTTCTGTGCCGATAGGGAGTACACGGACTGACGGCCACGACCTTGACGCCATGCGCCTGCAGTTCGGGAAAACGTTCGCGCAACCGCATCAGATTCGGATCCTTGTCCGCACCGGCTGTCTTGGGATCCTTGTCGATGCCCGCATCGCCATCGAAGAACAGCACGATGATCTTGTGACGTCCCAGGAAGGCACCCAGTCGAATGAGATGCTTGTCAGAATCCAGTGCTTCGAATCCGGGCGCCGGCCGCATCAGGACGGCCGCCGCCACCTGATCGGCATAGTCCTGCGGTTTGTTCGTCGTCACTCTCCAGTAGCAGATGCCGATGAGGAGCAGTCCACCGACGATGGGAAACAACATGCGGCGGTCTTGCATGCCAGTCTCAATTGAGCGAGGGTCGTTCAAGTACGAATGTGCCGAACTCGGGGGGCTGACGCTTCGGGTGACATGGCGAATGCCAGCCCATTGGACTGACATTTCCCGCATGGGATTACGCCTTCGGGGTTTCGCTGACCGCTTTGTTCAATGCCTTCAAATAGGCCAGGGCACTGGCTTCGATGATGTCAGTGCTGACCGCCTTGCCGTGATAGCGACGGCCCGCGAAGGCGATTTCGACGCTGGCTTCACCCTGGGCGTCTTCGCCACCGGATACTGCGCGGACCTGATAGTCCTTCAATTCCGCCGTGACACCGATGATTCGTTCCATCGCTTTGCAGACGGCATCGACGGGGCCATCGCCAATGGCGGCATCGCGGAATGAAACCGGAGCCTCAGGATTGGCGTCGTCACGCAGTTCGACCGTCGCAGTAGGAATCGTGCCAGTTCCCGCGCCAATGTGGAACTGGACCAGTTTCCAGCGTTCGACGGAAACGATCGTCTGCTTGTCGATCAAGGCGACGATGTCGGCGTCGTAGACGTTTTTCTTCTTGTCCGCAAGCGCGATGAAGTCATCGAAGACCTTTTGCAACTTGGCGTCGTCCAGCGTGTAACCGAGTTCCGTCACGCGGGCGCGGAACGCATGCCGACCGCTGTGCTTGCCAAGCACCATGTTTTCGCCCACGAATCCGACATCCTCGGACCGCATGATTTCGTACGTGGACCGGTTTTGCAGCATGCCATGCTGATGAATCCCGGCTTCATGAGCGAACGCATTCTGGCCGACGATCGCCTTATTGCGCTGGACCAGCATCCCCGTGATGCTGGAAACCAGCCGGCTGGTTCCGCACAACCTGGGGGTGTTGATATGCGTCTCGACGCCGTAGAAGTCCTTGCGGGTCTTGATCGCCATCACGATTTCTTCGAGCGCCGCATTCCCGGCGCGTTCACCCAAGCCGTTAATCGTGCATTCGACCTGCCGGGCTCCCGCTTCGACGGCGGCCAGGCTGTTGGCCACGGCCAGCCCCAGGTCGTTGTGACAGTGCGTGCTGATCACGGCCTGGCCGATATTGGACACCTGTTGCTTCAGGTACGAAATGACCTTGAAGTAGTGGTTGGGAGTCGCATAGCCGACGGTGTCGGGAATGTTGACCGTGGTCGCCCCGGCGGAAATCGCCTTTTCGACGACTTCGCAGAGGAAGTCGAGTTCCGTGCGGGCGGCGTCCTCGGGTGAGAATTCGACGTTGTCGCAGAACGACCTGGCGAGTTGCACATGCTCGACCGTCGACTTCACGATTTCGGCCTCGGCCATTTTCAATTTGAATTCGCGGTGGATCGGGCTGGTGGCGAGAAAGACGTGGATCCGGGGTTTGGAAATCCCCCGCAGCGCTTCCGCCACCCGTTCAATGTCCTCGCGACGACAGCGGGCCAAACCGCAAATCGTCGTCCGGTCGCCAAATTTCTGAGCGACCGCTCGGACCGCCTCGAAATCTCCGGGGGATGCAATTGGGAATCCCGCTTCGATCACGTCCACACCCAGTTCCACCAGGGCTTCGGCAATCTTGAGCTTTTCCGGCATGGTCATACTGCAGCCCGGAGACTGTTCGCCATCGCGAAGCGTGGTGTCGAAGATGGTTACGGTGTCGGTCATTGGAATTCCTGTGGCGAGTCCCGCGGAACTCGTTCCCTGTTTTGAACGTAGAGCCGGGCGAGGAACGGGGTATTCCCGGATTCTCGCCCCCAAAAACAAACACCCCGAGGTCGCGAGACCTCGGGGTGAACTGGTGCATTCGATGCGTTTGGACGTTCCCCGGACCTCGCTGTTCAGCAGGTTAGCAGCAGACCAGCCAGTCGCGGCACGGAACGGTTCATGCAATCACTCTTTCGCAAATGGTGAATCGACATTGAACACGGATGATATCGGTCTTGAGCGGAAGGGTCAACATTCGCATGGACCGGCGATGACCGGTGGACACCGCGGGCGGGGGGCAGGTTCGGGGCTGGCAATTCAGTTTTGTCTGCGGTCCTTGACACCCCCCGGGTGCTGGCTAGAATTCGGCCGGTCGAGTTTGACCGAGACCTTAGCGCCGCAGATACTTCCAGCGTCTCAACGCACTTCGGTCTCTTCCACGAAAAACACATCGGGACTCACTGAACCGATTGGCACAGTGTCATGAAAAAGTGCGGTCGCTGCTCCAAATCCGCCGTGTTGCACATCACCGAACTTCGACACGGTGAAGTTCAGGCGCTCCACCTGTGCGAATCCTGTGCGAAGGAGTATCTGAGCAAATCCTCCAATGCCAATCCGGAGGAAATCCCCCCAGGTGTCGAGTCCTCAGCAGAGATCTCCGAGGAACTCGACGAACTCGATCAACGTGTCTGTCCCAGTTGCGGGATCACGTTCAAGGAATTCCGGGCCCAGGGTCGACTGGGGTGCCCTCACGATTATATTGCGTTTGAAGACGAGTTGTTGCCGCTGCTGGAGAACATCCACGGCGAAACCAAACATTGCGGAAAAATCCCCAAGCGGGCCCCCGAATCCAGCCAGCAGCAGTTCCGGCTGATCAAGTTGCGGAGTGAGCTGAGGACGGCCGTCGACGAAGAACGGTATGAAGATGCCGCCCGGATCCGGGATGAAATCAAACAGGTGGAAACCAGGCCCCCGGGCGCGGACTCCCCTGGCGAAACAAGTTGAAATCAAGACTCCCCCCCCGGGAGCCCAACCAGCGGGACGGTCTGAAAACCGCCCTCCCCAAGCAGCTTTTGGGATAACAACGGGAACATCGGCGTGGACATTGAGTCCCTGACACATACCAGCGGCGAATGGTTGCGGGCCACGGGGCCGGAATCCGACATTGTCATGTCCAGCCGCATTCGACTCGCTCGAAACCTGGCTCAGTTCCCCTTCCCCAACCGGGCAGACGACAGCGTCCGCGCCGAGGTCGAAGAGATCCTGCATGCCCAGATCGAACGCCTGAACACCGGGCGTCGATTGAGCTACATTCCCGTCAGTAATCTGGAACAGCTCGATCGCCAGATGCTCGTTGAACGTCAATTGATCAGCCGTGAACACTCGGAAAACCGCGGCCGACGCGGCGTGGGAATCAGCGAGGAAGAAAACGTCAGCCTGATGGTCAATGAAGAAGACCACCTGCGGATGCAGGTCCTGCACAGCGGGTTCGCACTGGACGAATGCTGGGCGGAAATCGACCGCATCGACGACGCAATCGAATCGGAACTGACCTACGCCTTCAGCGAGCGGCTGGGCTATCTGACTGCGTGCCCCACAAACTGCGGCACAGGAATCCGCGTCAGCGTGCTGCTGCACCTGCCGGCGCTGGTCATCACCAAGGAGATTCAAAAGGTCTTCCAGGCGCTACAGAAGATCGGCTTGGCCGTGCGCGGGCTGTATGGCGAAGGAAGCCAGGCGATGGGAGATTTCTACCAGATTTCCAACCAGGTCACGCTGGGCAAGAGCGAACAGCAATTGATCAAGACGATCCAGGACGTGGTCCCCAATATCCTCTCGTATGAGAGGCGCGTGCGAACGGCGCTGGTCAAGGAAAACCGACGGGGGCTGCATGATCAGGTTTCCCGAGCCTACGGCATCCTGCGGAATGCGCAGACCATCAGTTCCGAAGAGACAATGCATCTGCTGTCGAGCGTGCGGATGGGGATCAACCTGGGCCTGATCGACGATCTGGAAATCCCCACGGTTAATGAACTGTTCATTCACACTCAGCCTGCCCACCTGCAGAAAATCCGGCATGAGAAGCTGGAGTCGGCCGAACGAAATGTCGCCCGCGCCGCCTATATCCGCCAACGACTGGCCGCCCGCCCTCCTGAGCAGAACTGACGAGACAAACGATTCGCCATGGATTTCTCGTTCCGAAGCTCCCGCTTGGGAACGATGAACATTAGTAGCGCCCCACGGATGATCGAGTTGGACACCCATCGACGAATCCCTCGCTCGCGCGTCGGGCTAGTGTTCCAGGTTCATGCTTCGCGATTCACACCAACCGCCACCGCGCCTGTCGAAGCTGTGCGTTCGGTGAATCTTTGAGCCGTTCGTACCAGACTGTCACCAGCGTTCCGTCGCCGCATTCGACGGTGGACGGATACCCCATGTCGCCGGAAGCAGCGTCCGAGTTGAGGATGATGGGGGAACTCCAGGTTCGACCCCCGTCGTCACTCAATCGAACCTGGTTTCCCAGTGGTGGCCGACGATGCCCGTAACTCATCAACAAGCGTCCGTCTTTCAGTCGTAACAGATGTGACGGAAATCCCCAGACTCCGATCGAATGCGGGACTGACCAGGTCTTGCCGCCATCGCTCGATTCCGTCTGCAAGGTTTCCTGAGCATTCGTTTTGTTGTGATTGCGAATGTGAGCGATCAGCCGCCCATCGGTTGCTTCGACGGCATGCAACTCGTGGTACTGTCGATGGTCGTCACCATCGCGCGTGGGAATTGTTGCCAGCCATTGCCAGGTCTGACCATCGTCCGTCGACTGGCACGCGCCCACCCGCCGTTCCGTCGTCCACAGTTCAACGCCGCAATAAAGCTGACGTCCGTCGGCCAGTTGGATCGGACCGTGCGGGCTGTTCACGGGAACCGGATACCGTACGGACCAGGTGACTCCGCCGTCCGTGGAGCGGATCATCCAGGTGCCGACTTCTGCCTGACGCTGTTCGGCCGAAACTCGCAGATGAGCCGCATGCCATTCGCGCAGCTTCAGGTCCTCCCACGCTCCCGGTTGGCCCGGGGGAATCTGCTCAGCCTTCTCCAGAAGTGCCTGATAAGCCAGCGAGGTAAATGTCGTGACCAGCAACGTCCCCTTGTCGGTTTCCAGGACACCGGCATCGCGTTCGTCGATCGGACCGTCCAGCAGGACCCGCGGCCAGCGCCAGTTCAACCCATTGTCCTGGGACCGCATCATTTCCAACCGACCGAACGGGCAGACGTGAGCCTCCCGGCCGCCCGACCAGACCACCAGCAATTCGCCATTCCTTCGTCGCGTCAGAGTCGGCCAGCCATGATAGAGTGGTGGCTTCCAACTGATCACTCGCACTTCATCGATGACAGCCTTGGGCTCGTCGGCAGCGAGTCCCGATCGCTGCAGCGACAGCCCGATCCCCGCGAACGCGGCGGCTTGAAGAACCTTGCGGCGATTCATGGTTTCGTTCATGGTTGTTTCTTTCCACCGGGTTTCGGTTGGTGACCCCTGGTCTTCTGCAGGCCCTTGGTGATGGAGTTTTTCTGCATTTGCTTGCGAAGCTGCGGAAACTTCGAGGCCGGTTTGCGAGCACCGCCACTGTTCGATCGACTCATGAGAATGCTCCAGAACACTGTGAGGACGCGATCAAAGTCCTTTTCACATCCTCGAACGCCCCAAGGCCATCGCCGTTTTCAAATTGGGAATCGTTTGCCACGGTTACGGGGTCCTGGACATGGCCGTGCCGATTGAGCACTCGCACGGCCTTCCCGAAGACGGCAAGACCGTGGCACCCCCATTTAAAAACTGCGATGGCCCTGCGAGTTCGATTCCCCGTGTGCCCCAAACATCGTAAAGTGAATCGGCCTTTTGATCCACCCGCTGACTCCACGGCATTGGGACGGAGACGTGATGAATCGTGCGTTCGAATTCCACGTGACTTTAAGACGGCCGTTCGCACTGCGGATCATTGCGACGGTATTGACGGTCCTGTTGAGCAACTCCATCGTCCGTTCCGCCGAACCAGAGGACATTCGCTTTTTTCGCGAGAAGATCGAGCCCGTTCTGAAATCTGAATGCTATGGGTGCCATTCGCGGACCAACAAGGTTCAGGGAGGCCTGCTGCTGGATTCCCGATCAGGCATGTTGCGGGGTGGCGAATCAGGCCCAGCGGTCAAGCCTGGCAAGGTGGCCGAAAGCCTGTTGATTCAAGCCCTGCGACACGAGGGGGGACTGGCCATGCCCCCCAAGAAAGCGAAGGTGGCGGAATCGACAGTGGCCGATTTTGTCCAGTGGATTGAACAGGGTGCTGCCGCTCCTGGATCTGAGGCGGTAGCCGAATCAGACCCCTCAGGCGTCAAGGCCGCCCGCGGCCATTGGGCGTTTCAACCACTGCAACCTGTGGTTCCTCCCGCGGTCCACGAATCTTCCTGGCCAGACTCACCTGTCGATGCCTTTGTCCTCGCCCGATTGGAACAGGAATCGTTGCAGCACGCGGCCCCTGCCAGTCGCCACGAATGGATTCGGCGGGTTACGTTTGATCTGACCGGACTTCCCCCGGAACCCGATGAGATCGATGACTTCGTCCGGGATGAGTCCCCGGATGCCTGCGAACGCCTCGTGGATCGCCTGCTCGGCAGTTGGCAATATGGCGAGCGTTGGGCACAACACTGGCTGGACGTCGTCCGCTTTGCCGAGACCGAAGGGTACGAATACGATCGCACCGTGCCCGATGCCTGGCGCTACCGCGACTACGTGATCAGTTCGTTAAATCGCGACAAGCCGTTCGATCGCTTCATCACTGAACAATTGGCCGGAGACGAGCTTGAGCCTGACAATACGGAATGTCTGACCGCCACGATCTTCCATCGATTGGGCCCCGTCCGTCGCAACGCCGGCAATCCCGAAATCGCACTCAGCCGGAACGAAGTCCTGACTGAGCGAACAGACATCCTGGGCGCAGCATTGCTGGGACTGACTGTGGGCTGTGCCCGCTGTCACAATCACAAGCTGGAACCGATCACTCAGAAGGATTACTACCAGCTTCAGGCCTATCTGGCCGCGATGGACGAACACAACATCCTGCTGGCCGATGCCGCTGCTCAGCAGGAATGGGAGGCGGAAACACGTCGACTGAAAGACCAGATGGCCGCATTGCAGAAGCGGGCACGACTACTGACCGGGGAAGAACGGATTCGGCTGACCGAGATGATCGAGCAACTGGAAGATCAGCTACCGGCACCACTGGCCACGATTCCCGGAACTCACAACGATTTTTCGAAACGGACGCCTATCCATGTTCTGCGGCGTGGTGTCTGGGACAACAAGGGGGAACTGGTCGGACCGCGCCCTCCCAGCGTGCTCGTTCCTGACGACTATTCAGAACTGCCACCCGAAACGTCGGCACCGCGCAGTCAACTGGCCGCCTGGCTGGTTCGACCGGACCAGGCGCTGCCTCTACGCGTCTACGTCAATCGCCTGTGGCAGAATCATTTCGGACTGGGCCTGGTCAAGACGGCGAATGACTTCGGTCTGAAAGGGGATCGTCCCCGCCATCCCGAACTGCTGGAATGGCTCACCGCATCGTTTCTCAGAAACGGGATGCAGTCCAAGCCTCTGCATCGGGCCATAGTGCTGAGCAGCACGTATCGGCAGTCGAATCGACCGACAGATGCCAGGGCGAATCGCGTGGACCCGGAAAATCGCCTGTTGTCGCATTTCTCACGTCGACGCCTTTCCGCCGATGAATTGCGTGATGCGATGCTGGCAGTCGCCGGACGATTGAATCGGCAGGACGGGGGTCGCAGTGTCATCATCCCCGTGGACCAGGAATTGGTCCAATTGCTTTACAAGCCATCCCAGTGGCAGGTGACGCCCGACGTTCGTCAACACGATCGGCGTTCGATCTACCTGATGGCCAAGCGCAACCTGCGACTGCCGTTTATGGAGAATCTGGACGCCCCCACCTTGCAGAGCAGTTGTGCACGTCGTGATACGAGTACTCACGCACCCCAGGCCCTGGAGTTGCTGAATGGTTCCGTGTCGAATGGTCTGGCGCGATCCTTTTCAGACCGATTGCAGCTGGAAGCCGGACAGGATCTGGAGCGAGTGGTCAACATGGCGTTTTTACGTGCCCTGGGACGTCCCGCGACAACGATTGAGCGACAGAAATCTCTCGAATTTCTACGGGATGAGCCACCCACCGAATTCGCGCTGGCCCTGTTTAACTTGAACGAGTTTCTCTATGTCCCCTGATCCCCGCCCCCATCATCTGCCGACTCGGACCCGGCGCGAATTCGTCCGCGATGCGTGCTGTGGATTTGGCGGACTGGCGCTCGCGTCCCTGCTTCACGAGGAACACCTGCGCGCGGCACCGGGTCCGTTGTCAGTGAAGTCCACACACCTGCCCGCGAAGGCAAAGTCCGTCATATTTCTGTTCATGGCGGGGGGACCAAGTCACATCGAAACTTTCGATCCGAAGCCGCTACTGAACAAGCTGAATGGCCAGGTCCGGCCGGCAGAATTCGGGGAAGCGAAGTATCAGTTCATCCAGCGAGATGCCCGACTGCTGGGGACTCAGCGCACGTTCCGCAAATATGGCGAAAGCGGGATTGAAGTTTCGGACTTGTTTCCCAACATCGGCAGTTGCATTGACGACATCGCAGTCCTCCGGTCGTGCCACGGGGATATGGTGGTTCACTCGGCGGCGCAGTACGAACTGTTTTCCGGGCGGACTGTTCCAGGGTTTCCCAGCATGGGCTCGTGGATGCTGTACGGGCTGGGTGCCGAAAGCCAGTCGCTGCCGGCGTACGTCGTGATGCCCGATCCGAAGGGGGCGCTGGAAGCGGGCCAACCGATGTACATGAATGGCTTCCTGCCCGCGATCTATCAGCCAACCATGTTTCGTCCCGGCCGAAGACCGGTGCTGAATCTCGATCTGCCAGCACACGTGGACTCCGGCCAGCGGCGGCGGACGTTGCAGTTCATTCGCGACCTGAACGAAGCTACCCTGGATCCGGCCGATGCGGAATTCCATGCGCGCATCAACGCCTATGACGTCGCGTTTCGAATGCAATCCGAAGCGCCGGCCGTCCTGGATTTGTCGCACGAACCGCAGGAAACGCTGGACCTGTATGGCGTCGGTCAGGAACCGACGCACGACTATGGCCGACGGTGCCTGCTGGCCCGCAAGCTGGTTGAAAATGGGGTACGATTCGTCTGTGTCGTCTCGGGAGGCGGCCCCGGCAACATGCAATGGGATGCTCACGGCGACATTGAGGAAAACCATCTGCGCAAAGCGTCGGAAACCGACCAGCCTGTTGCGGGCCTGTTGAAGGATCTGAAGCGACGCGGCTTGCTGGATAGTACCCTGGTCGTGTGGGGGGGTGAATTCGGCAGGTCACCGGAAGCCGAATCCGGCAAAGGACGCGACCACCACAATCTGGGGTTCAGCATGTGGATGGCCGGCGGCGGCGTTCGCGGCGGTCAGGTCGTGGGTGCCACCGACGCCATCGGGTTGCGCGCCATCGACCGTCCGTACCACTTCCGCGACATCCACGCCACGATCCTGCACCAGTTGGGCCTGGACCAGCACCAGTTGACCTACCCGCACCTTGGCCGCGATGAACGACTGACTTTCGTCGAAGGGAATGTCATTCGGGAAATCGTCTAGAGCACGTTTTGGGGTAGCTGAAGTCGTGAGACTTCAGAAATCCCCGAACACTAGCCCGACGCGCGAGCGCGCGAGCGAGGGACCGAGGCAAGACGCATGGAAACTAGATTCCTCACTTGGGCCTGCCGCTAGTTGAACAGGAAGTGGCAGATGTCGCCGTCCTGCATGACGTACTGCTTGCCCTCCACGCGCAGCTTGCCTGCGGCGCGGATCTCTTTTTCCGTCTTGTAGGTTTCCAGATCTTCCAGGTTGTAGATTTCGGCCCGGATGAACCCCTTTTCGAAGTCGGTATGAATGACGCCCGCCGCCTGCGGGGCGGTGGCTCCGATCGGGATGGTCCAGGCGCGGACTTCCATTTCACCGGCTGTGAAATAGCTTTGCAGGCCCAGCACGCGGTAGGCTTCGCGCGCCAACACCGCCAGGGCAGGTTCGGCCAGACCGGCTCCTTCCAGCATCTCGGCGCGGTCCGCTTCGTCCAGTTCAGCGATCTCGGATTCCAGCTTGGCGCAAACTGGCACAACGGAGGCACCCACCTTGGCGGCGAATTCCCGGACCTGCTGAACCAGCGGTCCCTTGCCTTCCAGGTCGGCTTCGTCGACGTTGGCAACGTAGAGAATTGGCTTGGCGGTCATCAGACCATAACTGCGGACCACGCGGGCATCCGCTTCCTCGAATTCCATCTTCCGCAACGGTTGCTCGGTCTCCAGGTGCGTCAGGCATTTGCGAATCACTTCCGCCCGATGCCTGGCGTCCTTGTCACCACTCTTGGCGGTCCGTTCCGCCTTGGAGAGTGAATTCTCCAGGGTCTGGATGTCGGCCAGCATCAGTTCAATTTCAATTGTTTCGATGTCTGAAACCGGATTCACGTTGCCCGTGACGTGAATGACGTCCGGATCTTCGAAGCAGCGAACAACCTGCAGAATCGCATCGACTTCGCGAATGTGAGTCAGGAATTTGTTTCCCAGTCCCTGGCCTTCGCTGGCCCCTTTGACGATCCCGGCGATGTCGACCAGTTTCAGCGCGGCGGGGACGATTTTCTTGGGAACGATGTACTTCGTAATCCGTTGCAGGCGTCCGTCGGGGACGCTGACGACACCTTCGTTTGGTTCAATCGTACAGAAGGGATAGTTCGCACTCTGTGCCGCCTTGGACATGGTGAGTGCGTTAAACAGGGTGCTCTTACCCACATTGGGCAAACCGACGATGCCAGCTTCCATAATTCCGCGAAGACCTTGCCGAGAATAAACATCATAAAAACGGCCAGCAGTGAAGGTGCCAGTCGAACTGGGCAAGACTTCACCACGGCGTTTCACGAACAGGTTTGATATCAGACCGACTGAGCAAAGTCACGGTCGACGCCGATTTCCGCTGATTCCGGCAGAGCCATCGCCTTTTTAACAGTGGGATGGCCCGCTGAAAGCTGAGAGCGATTGACGTCTTGGTGGAAGCATTCCGTCCAATTGTCTTCAGGCCCAAAGGGGCCGTCCGTTCGTCCAACCAGGGCTGCAGGCCCTGGTTACGGCCACCCCGAGCCCATCCTGAGGCCTGAAGGGCCGGTAATTCCAAGGCCATCAAGAGTACGGGAATGGTCGGCCCTTCAGGCCTCAGGATGACTTACACCTCAGTTTTCCAGGGCCTGCGGCCCTGGCTGGAGGAACGGACGGCCGCGTGGGCCTCAAAACACGAATCGGTAAACGGATTCTGTGGCCTGGGTTGGGTCCTGCTCTGGTCTCGTCCTGCAAAAACCATCTTGGCCGTTTTTCCACATTGAGCTATCGTCCCGCCATTCCAATGGTCATTCTCGCTGTTGTCGACTCTTGCGAGCTTCCGCCATGCCAACTCAAGTTGTGCCGGTTCGTCTGACATCCATCGTCCGATCCTGTTCCTGGGTGGCCTGTTACGCCATTTTTACAGCCGTCGGCCTGGCCGCGGAACCCGAGGTTGTGTCCAGGCACACACGGGAATTCAAGGTGTCGGTTGACGGCCGCGTACGCGGAACTCAAACGATGACGTTTTCCCGGCGCAGCGATGGCTCGGAAATCATGCAGGGCGAAACCGAAGTTGTCCTGAACTTCGTCGTTTACCGATACCGCTATGCTTCGACCGGCAAGGAAATCTGGAAAGATGGGCGACTGATCCAACTGGCCAATGAGTCGGATTACAACGGCGACAAGTACGTCATCCACGGATCCGCGACCAAGCAGGCCCTGCATTACGAAGTGAATGGCGAATCGCAACAGGCCCCCGGTGACATCTGGGCGGCCTCATACTGGCGTGAACCTGATCCCAGGCGAGTCGGCAAAAAGGTCCGCCTGCTGGATTCGGACAAGGGTCGACAATTGATCGCGACCCTGGAAAAACGGGAACCGGAAACAATCACTGTCGAATCCACACCGATCAAGGCGTCGCATTATAACCTGGACGGGGATGTAGAAGTCGATGTCTGGTACGACAAGCAGGGGTTCATCGTTCGCCAGGAATCGGTCGAATCCGGGCACAAGACCCTGCTGGAACTGGCAAAAATCCAGCGAAGCGAAGAAACCGCCGCCAAGCCAGGTGCGACTCTGAAATAGTCGGCTCGCGTGCAATCGACTCGCATTGCACCTTAGTAGCGCGAGCGCGCCGGATTCACAGCTCTTTCTTTTCCCCGAAGGGGATGCATCGCAAAGCACAGGGTGCGCTTCGCACCCTGTGAAGAAGTGAACCGCGATTTTTGTCTTTCCCCGTAGGGGGCGAACGTGCGACACGCATTGCATTTCCGACGCGCCGAGCCGGTCGAATTCGCATCCCACGCACCCCTCGCCCGCCAATTTGAAAAGGGCGATGGCCCTGAGCATTACATTAACCGATGTTGATGTAGATCTCCCTCTTCGTCACAATACGGACAGCGATTGAACGGCAAAGGGACCGAACGATGTTGAGCATCCTGGGAAAGAAATCACGATTGTGCGATGGGATCAGCCGTCGCGAAATGTTGCGAGTGGGGGGCTTGAGTACATTTGGACTCAGCCTGCCGTTCCTGGCTCGCGCACGTGCCGCCGAAACCCCGCCCGGCGGTTCCAGGCGCGCCAAGTCCTGCATCGTCCTGTTCCTGATGGGTGGGCCGCCCCAGCATTCCACGTGGGATCCCAAGCCGCAGGCCCCCCAGGAAGTGCGCGGTGAATTTGCCCCGATCAGTACCACCGTGCCTGGGATGCAGTTCTGCGAATTGCTGCCGCGGACGTCGCTGCTGGCGGAACACATAGCCGTGCTGCGCGCCGTCTCCAGTGGCGACAACGCTCATTCGTCCAGCGGTTACTACATGTTGACGGGGCATCCGCATGCCCCGATGAACTCGGAAAATGCCAACCCCGGATTCCCCAACGACTATCCCAATCTGGGATCGATCGTCCGTAAACTGGTGCCAGATCGGGGGAGCCTGCCCGCGGCGATTCGACTGCCGCACCGGATCTTCAATACCGACGGCAGCGTTTGGCCGGGGCAGGACGCGGGGTTCCTGGGACGCCCCGTCGAACCCTGGCTGTTGAATTGCAGGCCGGCCGATCCCGGTTTCCGGATCGACGAACTGACTTTGAATGCCGAAATCTCGGACCATCGTCTGGCGGGACGTCGTTCACTGCTGGAACAGGTCAATCAACGCCTGGATACTGTCGATCGAACAGGAATCCGCAATGGATATGGGCGGCTGACAGAGCAGGCGTTCAACGTGCTGAATTCCAGTGATTCGCGGCAGGCGTTTCAGTTGGACCTGGAGTCCCCTGAGACGCGTGACCGCTATGGTCGCACTCAGTTTGGACAGAGCGTCCTGCTGGGTCGGCGGCTGGTCGAAGCCGGAGTTTCGCTGGTTCAAGTCAACTGGTACCGCGGCCCCGATGAACCTTCGGACGCCCCCTGTTGGGACAGCCACGCCCGCGAATCGCAACGACTGAAGAACGTGCTGGCTCCGCCCGCCGACCAGGCGATGGCGGCCTTGATCGAAGACCTGCACGAGCGTGGTCGGCTTGACGATACACTGGTGGTTTGCATGGCCGAGTTTGGTCGCAGTCCCCGGATCAACGGAGCGGGCGGGCGCGATCACTGGGGCCACGTCTATTCCGTCGCACTGGCCGGTGGCGGCATCAAGGGAGGCGTGGTCTACGGAGCGTCGGATGCCATCGGAGCCTATCCAGCGTCCGGCCGGGTTCAGCCCCAGGATCTGACCGCCACGATCTTTCATTGCCTCGGCCTGGACCCGCATGCGGAAATCCAGGATACGTTCGGTCGGCCGATCCCAATCAGCCGGGGTGACGTGATCCAGCAGATCCTGACCTGAACCGGATTCAGGAGCGATCATGTCGATGAATGCCGACCGTCACGATCGTTTTCCGCGACGCGAACTCCTGACAGCCGGTGCTTGAGTTCGCACGCCAGCACAAAGCCCCGATCATGTCCTCCAGCCTGTTCCGCCACCAATGGGGTACCGAAACCGCGCTGCGCATGAAGTCCGCGGGTGAGTTCGGGCCGTTGCAGTATGTCATCGCCAGCCAGGGCGGCGGGTATTCGCATCCGTCGTTGCAGGAAAAGAGCCGACTGGTGTCGCTGGCAGAAGTGATGACGTGACGATCACGGATCATTGCCGGCATGCCAACTTACGGTTTCACCGCACCTGAAGGAGAATTGGGTTCTTGCACCTCCTCGGGCTGAACGATCCGCGGATGTAGCAGGGCAAGTGACCGACCGCCCGGTTTTGTGCGCGGGTCGGGCGCAGCGTGATGGTCCGTGATGTCGACCAGCAGGTAACCATCGTCGGGCAAGCGCTGCGAATTCCTGGTCATCGCGATTTCGGGGTTGTTCGGATTGACGGCGACATTCAGGCGCACGGACTCGCGATTGTCAGCGACCAGTGCCCGGACATACAGTTTCCGATCCTGCCACTTCAGGTGCCCGATTTGACCGTTGAACAGGGTGATCTTGGGGGCAAACAGGACTTCCTGATTTGATTGATGGACGGCGGCAATCAATTGCCGCGCGGTTCGCTCATCGATTTGCGCCATGTTCGTTCGCGGGTCAAATTCCAGTTTCAGCCCCGCCTGCTGCAGGACCGAATCACTCAATGGAGGCAGAAAGGTCTGTTCGATGCAGACCTGGACGTCGTGTTCGCGTCGAATGGCATCCAACAGTTTCTCCACTTGTTCGTGAATGGAGCGAGTCGCCCGGATGATCAGCGATAACGTTTGTTCATGCACCTCAATCGAACACCGCCCACCGTTGTCCTTCCAGTCCTGCGGTGCGATTTCCGTAATGAGACGGTCGTAGACATTCAACCAGCCTGATGTCCGTGCCACGTTCAAACCTTCGGCCCCAGGAATTGGGACGACCAGATCGGCGATCGCGTAGGTCACCACAAACAGTTGCGTGTCGCTGGAATTGTCGGCCGATTTCGGCAGTTGTTTGAGTCGGCGGATTTGCTCCAGCAATTCGACGATGGCGACATGGACGTCTGACGTTTGTCGGACCACCAGGCTGTCGGTTTCGACGTGGACTCGAATCGATGCGGGCCCGCCGAATTCGTCCCAGGTGTCGGGTTGAATGGACTGCACAATCAGTTGCCGCAACTCTTCGAGCGCACCGGCCCGAGATTGCCCGGGCTGCCGCTTGCGGAAGATGGATTGCAATTGCTCGACCGAGTACGTTTTGACGATCAGCTCACCCTTCGATCGTTGTCGGCTGACAATCATGAGGACTTCGTTCTCTTCCATAAACGTGAGGTTCAGCGGTTCCAGAATCAGCTTTAACGCGCTGCGGGCAGATACGCCCGACATCACCATGGAAACGGGAGCCGTCCGCTTCAGTCCCACTTCTTCCAGCGAGCGTGTGTCGAGAACCAGATTAACTTCCATCATTTCGCTGAATTTGCGCAGGACCTCATCCAAGGGAGTGTCCCGAAATTCAACCGCCACAATCGTGTTGAGCGCGACCTGGATCCGGTCATCGCCGACGGGTTTCGGTGCTGATTCTGCCGCCAGTCGTCGTTCGAGCAATTCACTCAGTTTGCGGACATCGTCCCGCAACCCACGGACCTCATCGTGTATTGCCTTCAATTCGGCGGCGGCGCGCCGACGGGGGCGGGCTCGAGAGGGTTCAACGGCTGCGGGAGAAATCTGCCGAGGTGCTCGATCGAGATCGCGAGGACCTGCCGGAGCGGAGGCCGCTGCGGGTTCCACGGGAAAATCACGCGTTTTGCCGACGGGCAGTCGTTCTCCGGCAACCTTCACGCGATTGATGATCTTCGGCGCGAATTGTCCGGCGACTTCATCCAGCAACGACAGTTCGTCGGCGTCGGCAATCGTACCCGTTAACAAGAGCGCGTCCCTGACCATCGCCGTTTTGATGTTGGCCCGCGGCAGGACCGTGCGAATCGCCTGGTCGATCTCGGTCGTGTCTGCTGCGACGACAATTTGCAATTCGCAGGTGGCGGTTTGACCATCGGGCTCCTGGATCTGTGAGCGCAGCGATGCGAAGCCCGGGCGACGGGCCACAACGTTAATGAATCCGTCGTCCGAGTAAACGACTTCCAGGACCGGACGCTCGGCCCGAAATCTTTCCAGGGGGATATGGTTGTCGGACGCACGCGCGTCCGCACTTTTCCCGATATTTGTCGATCCCGACAGTGAGAACAGGTGGGAGGCATCGTTCGAGCCGGGCCATAAATATCCGGACCAACCTTCAGCCACCTGCAATTGGTAGATCCCCACTCGTGGAATAAACGCGGCCCCGATTGGAGTCGCCTCCCGGCCAATGTCGACGGGAATCACAACGTCCGACTCATCGGGATTTCGAAGTCTGGGCCGCAGGAAGACCAGCCATTCGGCCGCGGTCTCGTCGTTGTTTTTCTCAGCGCTTGCCCGTAAACAACATGCAGCAACACTACCAAACTGGACCTGCTGTTTATCGGAAACCTGGACCTGTTTCCCGCCTGCTCGCCGGACCAGATCGTAATCCAATGTCATCTCATGTTCGCCAATGGGTGCCGGTCGAAGTTCAAATAACCATGTGGACTGCGCATCCACCGCGAATTGCAGCCGCCGATTAACCTGACCGTCCGTCTTTAGGGTTACGTGTTTGGGCGGAGCAAGCTTGGTCGCCTGAGTGTTTCGCTTTTGTTTAGACTCCAGAAATGCCAATGTAACTTGAAGCCGGGCGAGATTGCCGTTCCTGGGAATCTCCTCGAGATCCATTTTTGGAAGCCCATCCAACTGCCAGACCTCAATCTCCACACTGACCTGTCTGCCGGATTCGGCAGGTTGTTCCTGAGCCAGAGACCTCAGTGGCGTGAGGCCCGTGATGCACGCCCCTGCCAGCAGGGACAGCACCAACCAGGACCGGCGTAAAGTTTCAATCTTCATCAACATGGTCGATTCCTTTCGAAGGTCGATGTCGAACCTCGTTCCGCTGAAATAGAGGGTGCGTTATCGATCAATTCTGTCCTGCAAAGCGGCTGCCCGTTGGCGAAGTTTCCGGGCCAACACGATGGCTGCGGGATCGTTGGCCAGTTTCGATTCGATGACCGCCAACTCATTCGCAGCTTCGGCGAGTTCGCGCTGGATCTCATCCCACTCGGCAATTGTCTCGGTCTCGTCCGCGGCTTCCGCTGTGGGAACGAACGAGAGTCGCGGCCCGTACAGGCCGATCAACAGGCCGGCGGCAAACGTCACCAGAGTGGCGACTATCCGTCCCCGTTTCCGCCTTGATTCAGCGGTGCGGCCCGGTCGCAGCAGCCATTCGATCCGCTGTGTCAGCGAACCCTGTTGGCCCCCGGCCGCCAGTCCCAGCGAAGTGGCCTGTCGATTCAATCGCCACTCCGCAATCCGTGTCAGACAATTCGCCAGGGATGTGGTCGAGACCTGCTGTTCTACGGCCCAGTCGTCGCACAGCAATTCGGCAGCCTGCTGCCACCGGCGCCGGGCCAGGAAATTCAGCGGCTGAAACGCGAAGCACGTACACAAGATCTCAGACAACAGCAGCCACCATGGATCGCGACGGACCAGATGAGCCACCTCGTGCGCCAGCAGTGCCCGCAATTCCGCAGGTGCCAGTTCTTGTTCGATCCCGGCAGGCAGGACAATCGTCCAGCGACAAAGACCACAGGCGAACGGCTCCGTGTCGATGGCTGGACCTGCCGACAACAGTCGAATCGAGTCTCCCTGCGAAATGAGTCGGTTCAATTGGTTTCGCGCCGGGCCTGCACTTGGTTCGCAGCGTCGCAAACGCGTGTGCAGTGCCAGATGCTTGAGGAAGAGTCGTGATCCAGACAGGGTCCACCACGCGAGTAGCAGCAGTCCCAGACCTGGAAGAACCGTCTGTCGTGGCAGGCCATTGCCAGCCAAAACCGGCTCGGAACCGGCTTCGACAACCGCAGCGGCAGGCATCTCAGCACTGACGTGCGACGCTTCCGTGGAACGCAGGTGATTTGTATGCGATGGCCACCACTTTCGGCCCGCATTCACCGGGGGAATGGCTTGCTGAGAACCTGAGGCGGGAATCGTGTCCTCGGTGAATTCGATGTCATCGGGATCGACCAAGACGGTCGAGCCCGCCGGGATCGTTGTCGCGGCAATCGGAATCCATGGTTCAGCGGCGACAGTCGGCGCAGGGGGAATGTCGCTCGACACAACCTCGGCCGCCTGTGGCGACTCTCCGCGCAACGTCCAGGCCCAAAGTGGATCTGGCCAGCCGGTGAAGACACTCATTGGGGCTGTGACCAATGCCAGCACTGCAGCCAGTTTCCACAGCCGCTCCGTCTGCACGGGATTCCATGGGCGGGGCGGCTGCCCCGAAGACAAACGTCGGTCTTGAATCCGCGACAGAAGCTGGATCAGTCCCCATGTGCCGGACAGAAACAGCGTCGATTGCACCAGGTAATTCGCGGCCAGTTCCACGATGCGCGCCAATAGCCAGCTACTTGTCATCGTTCAGCTCCTGTTCCTTCTGACGGATCAGCTTCTTCAACGCCGTCAGCTCGTCTCGAGAAACATCGCATTCATCGAGCAGGTGGCAGACCAGTTGAGTGATGTCACCCGCACAGAGACGCTGGGCGAGGTCTGAGACCATCGAGCGACTGACGGTTTCGCGCGGCAATGTCGCGCGGTACACATTGACCCGGCCGTCAACGCGGTGCGTCACCTGACCATTCGCTTCCATCTTGGACAGCATGGTGCCAACGGTGGTATATGCCAGGGGCCGCCCCGGTGCCAGCGCCTTCTGCACGTCGGACACGGTCGCCTCACCGCGATCCCACAAGACATGCATGATGGCCAACTGCAGATCTGCCAGTCGATGTTTTGCCATTTCGGCCGACTCCCTCCGTGAATCCCGCACAGTCTCCTACCGTGGTAGGAGACATTTCTACTACCAGGGTAGGAGTCGCGTCAAGCGGAATCGGCATCGTCGCCTCACTTTTCCGGCACAGACAGTCATGTATATGGATGGCCGATGTCCCTCCTCAATTGGGAATCGAGTGCAACAGATAGGGAGTCCTTGACATGGCCGTGAGGTTTTTGCCAAAGCCACGATGGCTGACTGGTTCTGACGTTGTCAGAGAACATCAGTACTTCGGAACACCGGCACTGTTCATCCGTGAGCCGCAAGCCGCTAGCCGCGGGTGTACTCGCAACCATGTCTACAAGAACCGGCGGCTAGCGCCTTGCCGCTCACTGGGATCTGGCCGTTGGCTCGCCGAGTGCATGTCAGCGTGAGTACACTACAGACACACCTCGAATCTCTCCTTTCGGAAAGGCAGCTCATGAATCGTCGCACGTTCTTGCAATCGGGCATGACTGGTTTGAGTCTGGCGGCGTTGGGGCCGCGGCTCTTCGCGGCCGAGAAATCCGCCGCACCGCGGACGGCCCTCATTGGGTGCGGCTGGTACGGCAAAGCGGACCTGCTGCGGTTGATCCAGGTCGCGCCTGTGGACGTCGTTGGACTGTGTGATGTCGACAAAACGATGCTTTCGGAAGCTGCGGACATAGTTTCGCAGCGACAGAAGTCACAGAAGCGACCGGAAACGTTTGGCGATTATCGCGAACTGCTGAAGCAGACGCAGCCTGAATTGGTGCTGATCGCCACTCCCGACCACTGGCACGCGCTGCCCGCCATCGCGGCGATTCAATCCGGGGCGGACCTGTATCTGCAAAAGCCGATCAGCGTTGACGTGGTCGAGGGCCAGGCGATCCTGGCCGCCGCCCGCAAACACAAACGAGTTGTGCAGATTGGCACCCAGCGTCGCAGTACTCCGCACCTGGCAGAGGCCCGCGACAAGATTCTGAAGGAAGGCAAGCTGGGCACGATCGGCCTGGTGGAAATCTATTGCTATTACCACATGCGGGCTCGTGAAAACCGCGCCGATTCCGCTCCGCCAGCAAATCTCGATTATGAAATGTGGACAGGGCCCGCTCCGATGCGGCCCTACAATTCGCTCGTGCATCCCCGCCGCTGGCGGGCATTTATGGAATACGGCAACGGCATCGTGGGTGACATGTGCGTCCATATGCTCGACATGGTCCGCTGGATGCTGGACCTGGGCTGGCCGGATCATGTGGCGTCCGACGGCGGGATCTACGTCGACAAGCAGAGCAGGGCCAACATCAGTGATACGCAAACCGCGACGTTTCAGTTCGGGAACCTGCCGGTCGTCTGGACGCATCGCACCTGGGGTTCGGCCCCCGATCCTCAATACCCCTGGGGAGCGACATTCTACGGGGATCGGGGAACTCTCAAGTGCAGCGTCAACAGCTTCGACTTCATCCCGAACGGTGGCGCACCGGTCCATCGCGATGTCGAAATGGAACTGGAGCAATACCCCGAGGACAAGACCGAAAAGGATCTGGAAAAGCATGTCGCCCCCGCGATCCGACGCCACATGCAGGATCTGCTGAAGGCCCGCGAGTCGCGCGGCCTGCCGATCGCCGACGTGGAACAGGGGCACATTTCCAGTGCCAGTTGCATCCTGGCCAACATGTCCATGGAACTGGGCCGGTCGCTGAAGTGGGACCAGGAAAAGCAGCGGATTGCCCACGATGACGAAGCCAACCTGCGGCTTCGCCGCCCCTATCGAGCCCCCTGGAAGCATCCGGAACCCGATCAAGTCTGAGAATTGGCATCAGGAATTATGGCAGCGACAGCACTCCACTCGGACCAGCCCACACGATCCATCACGATGGCGGGCATTTTTCTGACCGGAGTCCTGGGTGGCGCGGTCCTGGGAGCGATGACGAATGCCGTGAATGGATGGGTGAGCCCCTACTATTTCGTGATCGTCATGCGGTGGCACGAAATCCACGACATCTGGCGAGCCAGTGTGGCCCAGGGGATCTTTGAGGGATTACTCTTCGGTGCCGGCTTCTCGCTCATCTTTACGGCAGGGACGGGAATCATCACCCGCGCGTCCAGTTCTTATGGATTTGCGGTTCGGCATCTGGTGGAAATCCTCGCGGCCACGTTCGGGTGCTGGTTGTTCGGTGGCATCGCCGCACTGGGACTGGCGACCCTGAGTCCGCAGTTTTATCAGGCCACGTTCATGGGTGTCCCCGATGAGTTCTCGGCAATGCTGGCGTTCGCCTGGGTGGGCGGATCCATCTGGGGCGTGGAACTTGGTGGTTTGATATCCGTCGTGCTGGGACTGGTCAACTTGCGGGCGAATTGGCTGAAACAGGATTCGGCCAATCCTTGAAGCCGTTGTTGCGTTGTCAGTCGTTCACGCTTTCCGCCGCGATCTTCGTGTACCGTTCCCGTGCCTGATCATAGGCCGCCCTGGCGGCGACTCGTTCGCTTTCACGGATGCGGCCCACCTTGGACTTCCAGCAGACATCGACCGCGTCCGCACACCATTCTGCGCTCTTACGACTCGCTCGAATCGGCTTGCTGTCCACCTCCACAAAAATCGGATTCGTGTGACAGGAGGGGAGGATTCGCAGTGCCACCCAACTGGAGTGCGGCAGGTCCAGGTCGAATTCCAGCGTCTGCAACGATCCATCGGCGGGGATCACCTTTGTTTGCACGGACTTGCCGTTGACGATGACTTCGACGGGAACCGTGCGCGTGTCACCGACCCGGCTGCGTTCCAGGTGCCAGTACGGTTTTTCGTCCAAGCGCCTGCCTCGAATGGCTTCCGTTTGTGGAGTGGGCTGTTCGGCTAGCAACGCGGCGGCGTCACAGGTCACCCGGACCTTGCCCGGTTGCTTCAACGCCAGATGGCTGGGCCGGAGATTCGGGCTCGTTTGACCGACTTCGAATCCGTTGATGGCAAAGTCAAACAAGTGGCTCAGTCCATCGCCGCAGTAACTGCGACCGTCCTTGACTCCCTGGATCCAGGCTTCGTAGGTCAACGGTTTGTCTTTGGGCAACTTCACGTAGATCCGGCCCAGGCCCACCTTGTCACCGTAGATGCAGGGGAAATCGGTTTCGCCGCTGATGCGTGTTGTCATGCCGCAGTTCAGTGTGTGGTACCAGATGTTCAGTTCCCAGATGGCGGGAGTATCCACAGCCGAGATGAAATCGCACGATCCGTTGGTGGCGGTGACGATGAACTCATTGGCACCGATCCCGTCGAACCGGGGCATGGCATAGTCGGGCAGGGTGGTGGCTGCCTTGCCGTTCCAGTTGGCGGGGGCTCCCCCCCACGGTTGACCGTGGAACTTGCGGGAACCGTCCGGCATCACGTCCGGCAATGCCAATCCCCAACCGCTGTGGCTGTATCCGACCACGCCCCCCTGCTTCTGGCCCCATTCCAAAACCGGTTGAGTCCAACTGGGCCATTCCTCCAGCAACGTGGTGCCGGGATAATCGTCTTCCAGCAGGTTCAAGAGACACAGGTGGCCGGCGTGTGACGAGGGGAATCCAGAGACTTCGACGTCGTACCGCATCAGGTAATTCGGCCGGGAAAGAGCGGAAGTCTTCCCTTCAAAGTAACGTTTCTGAGTGTACCAGCAGGGCCCCCAACTGAGGACACAACCGATGTTCAGGTCCTCGCCCAGGATGTGACGCATCATGTCGCCCGGGGTGACTCCCTCGGTCGGGCTGTCATAATGGGCACAACCCGCGGCATGGACGTGGTGATCGCCCGAGAACCAGTCGCGCTGGGCCGCGTGAATCCAGCGACGCAGTTTCAGATCCAGCCGCTGACTGACTCCATCGGTCCGGACGGTGAATTTGTGTGTGTCAACGTGATATTCCGGGCCGCGCTGCAGGACCACTGTGTAATCGCCCGGCGGCAAATGGACCGATTCGCCATCCATGCGATAGATCTGGTCGTGAAAGAAGAAGTCGGGAGCCAGACGGCGACCGGGGTTCGGATAGACGCGATTGAACGTGTCGCGAATCGTCAGGGCTGCGGTGGTCGGGGTTCCATCAAAGTCGTGAATCCCCAGGACGACCTCGACCGCGGGGACGCTCGTAAATAGGATCGGCACGGAATTCCGGAACCCCAGGTCCTGAGTTCCCTGACCGACGTGAAAACCGAGTTGCGCTTCGCGTCGGCCGACATCGCGGCAGTACAACTGCAGAACGCGGTATTCCAGTTCCAGGCCAGACAGGCCCGGCTTCAGAGGTTGCTTGTCAAACATCTGGGCATCCAGAAACCGGTTTGGGACGTCCGCGGGTTGCACCAGTTTGTCGTCGGTCATCGGCTTTTCGCGGGCTTTCGTTCCACGTTGATAAACGGGAAGCAGGTTGGGGCTTTCCGGAACCAGGGGAGCGGTCACTCCGGCTTCGTTCACGACCTTGACCAGGAAGGTTCGCCAGCCTTGTTGAACGAGTTCCTTGCGGACCGGGCCTTCGACCACCGAGACGCGGCTTTCGGGATTAATGCTGACTCCGGCAACGCACAACTTGTCCAGAATCTTTTGAATGGCCTCGGTGCAATCGGCCGCATCGGGAAGTTGGAAGGCCTGTTCCAGTCCCTTCCGATCGTCATTACTCAGGGGAGATCCGACGAAATCCAGGGCTTGAATCGTCCGTTCCGTGGCGGCGACCAGCGGTTGTTGCTCGACCTTAACCACGCTGGGCCATTTGGAATCCGCTGCGCCTGAAGCTACGCTAAATCCTGTCAGGTACGCGAGTATCACCGTCAGCGAGACAAATGAACGAATCATCATGCGTCCTCGGCAAGAGCGTGACTTTGGTCGTGGACCGGCTGGGAAGCCAGTTGGATATTGCGAAACCGTGGGAGATCAATATACTCCGATGGTAACAATCTTCCATGATGTCGGTCCGGAATGCGAGGTGCGCCCCTTGTCAGACCTGCCTGCGGATGAATCTATGAAAAGTGTTACATTGTTGCAGATGCTCGCCGAGAGCATTCTGCCACACGCCCGGGAAGAGATCGCGCGTCACAAGTGGATCGAAAGCGAGAAAGCCCGACGCGATCTTGGTCAGAAGGCGGTTGAAGACTGGCTGCGACGTTTCTGGTGGCGGTTCTGCCGCTGGAGACGCCTGGAGCATGTCGAAGGCAAGTGCTGCTGGTCTGAGTTCAACGACCTCGATTATGCGATTCTGCGCCGGATTTCGATGGAACGGGGGCTGCTCGACGCCATCTTGACCCGGATGAAGGGGGACGGTACCCACATCCACGACAATCTTGAGATTATCCTGTGGGCGATCGAAAACAGCGAAATTCAATTTCAACGCGTCGAAGAATTCCTGCTGCTGATCGACATCAACGCCGCCCGTCTGCCGATTCCCCACGAATTGCGATACGCTTCGGTCGCGTAACCGGGCTCCATCGTGAGTGACTCACTGCAGAACGTTTCGCGCAACCTGCGTGTGGTCAGTCTGTGTACGGTTGTCAGCCGAATCTTTGGGTTGCTGCGCGATCAGGCGATGGGCAAACTGTTCGGGGCCGGTTCGGTTCTGGACACCTTTACCGTCGCGTTTCGACTGCCCAACCTGGCCCGAATCCTGCTCGGCGAAGGGGCGCTCACCACCGCATTCCTGCCGGTGGTCCTCGAAGAGCAGAACGAACGGGGCCGCGAATCCGCAACGCGCGTGACGTGGGCCGTCTTCCTGGTCCTCGGGATGGTCCTGTGCGGACTGGTGATCCTCGTTGAGATCGGGCTGGCATTGCTGGTTGCCCTGGTTCCACTCAGTCCCGAATCCAGATTGCTCTGTCGTCTGACGGCACTGCTGTTGCCGTACGTGATCCTGATCTGTCTGGCGGCGCAATTGGGAGCCGTGTTGAACGCCCTGGGTCAATTCGTGTGGCCCGCGCTGGTGCCCGTTGTCTTGAACGTGATCTGGCTGGCCGCGTTGTGGTGGGTCATTCCGTTCTGGTGGCTGGATCCGATCCATCAGATCCAGGCGACGTCGGTGCTGGTGGTTCTGGCGGGTGGACTTCAACTGGCGTTCCTGATGCCGTTTGTCTGGCGCTGCGGGTTTGGATATCGGTCCGACTGGCGGATCGCTCTGCCTGTGGTGCGGCGTGTCGCGCGCGACATGTTCCCGGTCGTGCTGGGGCTGTCGATCACTCAGTTGAATACCGTTCTGGACAGCATCGTCGCCTGGGGGTTTGCTCAACCCGAAGGGGCCGGGCCGCTGATGCCATTGCCGGGGAACCCCGCGTATCCGCTGGAGGCTGGAACGGCCACAACGCTCTACCTGGGACAGCGACTGTACCAGTTTCCGCTGGGGGTGTTCGGCGTGGCACTCGGGACCGTCCTGTTTCCGTTGTTCACTCAGCACGCACAGCGCGGTGAATCCGAGAAACTGCGGAGCGACCTGTCCCTGGGAATTCGTCTCGTCCTGGCGATCGGGTTACCAGCGAGTGCCGGATTGATGCTGGTGGCTCATCCACTGGCCAAGTTGTTCTTCCAGTACGGAAAATTCGACGCCGCGGCGGCCGTGCACACGGGGGACATGATTGTCTGCTACGGTGCGGGGGTCTGGGCCTATTGCGGGCTGCTGATCCTGCAACGCGCCTTTTATGCCATCGGTGACCGACTGACTCCGATGTACGTCGGCCTGTGTGCCATGCTGGTGAATCTGGCACTGAACCTGACGTTGATCTGGCCGCTGGGCGGACGCGGCCTGGCGCTGTCGACTGCTTTGATCGCCGCGCTGCAATGCGGTGTCACATGCCTGCTGCTGCAACGAAAGATCGGGCAACTGCTGTGGCGGCAGATCGGATCGACCGGACTGCGGTCGCTGATCGCGGTGGCCATCATGAGTGGTGTCTGCCTGTGTCTGATCCAGTCGCCGGCGGCCGGCGACGGTCTGAAATTGCGCGGGCTGAAGCTGTTGGTTCCACTGGTCGCCGGCACGGGTTCCTTCTTCGTCGCCGCCTGGTTATTGAGGCTCAGGGAACCGTGGATGCTGCTCGGAAAAAGAACCTTTACCACGGAGTCACGGAGGACACGGTGAAGATTCGGGGGTCATGTGGTTCAAAGTTCAATTTTCGCGGTGTGGGATTCTTGAAACGGCAAAGTCCGTAGTTCGCGAAAATTGAACTTTGAACCACATGACCCCGATCCCGTACAACGCTGGCCAATTGCGGAACGCCGTTTCCGACCGGTATCCTGTCTGGATGTCGATCTTCAGTCTCCGGCCGCAGAGCAGTCCTTTCCGCCTCGCTGAACTCCTCAGCGATGTCCAGCGGACGGCGCTGGAGTTCGTCTATCCCCCGTCGTGTCATCTGTGTCACGTCGAACTCGCCCGACCGGCCAGCGATCGCATTCACGTGGAATCGCTCTGTTCCGCCTGCCTGACCAGGCTGGTTCAACCGGCTGCCAACAGTTGTCGGCGGTGTGGAGCGCCGCGGGGTCCGTTCACGGTTGACGAGGACCATTGTCTCCTGTGCCGCCGCGAGAATTATGCGTTTGACGAAGTGATTCGGCTGGGGTTGTATCGGGACGACCTGCGAATTGCCTGCCTGATGGCGAAGAATCCGGCCGGCCGATTGCTGAGTCAAACTTTGGCCGATTTGCTGGTGGATGCCCGGGAAATCAGCTTTGCGCAGCCGTTTCAGGCGGTGATACCGATCCCGGAGCACTGGATCAAACGGCTGGTGCGACCGCACTATGCGGCCGAAACGATCGCCCGTCGGATTTCGACCCGGTTGAAGGTCGGGCTGTCGACCGGTATTCTCGCCAAAGCCCGCTGGACTCCAAAGCAGGCCAAGAGTCCGCCGGTTCAGCGCCGGCAGCAGCAAAAGAGTGCATTTCGCGTGGTGGGGACCGAAGTGCGGGGAAAATCGGTTCTGCTGGTCGACGACATCCTGACCACCGGAGCGACGGCAGACGCGGCTGCACGTGAGTTGAAGCGGGCGGGGGCCAGTCGTGTCGTCGTGGCCGTGGTGGCCGTCAGCCCGCCACGTGTTTAGTGCATTGTCAGAATTGGGGTGGCCGAACTCGTGAGAGTTCGGAGAACTATGCTGACGATGCACCAGGGAAGTTGAGCGCTGCCATCACAGCATTTGCAGGTTATGCCAACCGCATGACCAGGGAGACAGTTTCAAGGTGCCATCGTCGCAGACCATCCGGATCGCCACCCGGGCCAGTAACCTGGCGTTGTGGCAGGCGAATCATATCGCCGATTTGATTCGCCGTGCCGCTCCCACAGTCACCGTGGAGCTGGTTCACGTCTCCACCGCCGGTGATCGCGATCAGACCGAACGTCTGCGAGACCTGGGGAGCCTTGGGGTCTTCACACGCGAAGTCCAGAGTGCTGTACTGGATGGTCGAGCGGATGTCGCCGTACACAGCCTGAAGGATCTGCCGACCGAACCGGTCCCCGGACTGGTTCTGGCTGCGACCCCGGAACGGGGTGCCACGGCCGATGCCCTGGTTCTTCCCACGGGCAGTCCGCTGACGCCCGAACTGCAGGCCCTGCCTCAGGGGGCGCGCATCGGGACTGGCAGCCCGCGTCGCCAGGCACAATTGCGATTCCTGCGCAGCGACCTGGTCCTGGACGAAGTCCGCGGTAACGTCGAAACGCGATTGCGGAAACTCGACGAAGGGGGCTACGACGCCCTGGTCCTGGCAGCCGCCGGGCTCACGAGACTGGGACTTGGCGGACGGATTTCGTGCCTGCTGGCTCCGCCGCTGATGTTTCCCGCGGTGAGCCAGGGAGCGGTGGGAGTCGAATGCCGGGCGTCCGACGATTCAGTCCGGCAGATCCTGGCGACCATCACACACAGTCCCACGCTGGCAGCCGCGACCGCGGAACGCAGCCTGCTCAGTACGTTGCGTGCGGGCTGCCATGCTCCGCTGGGAGTTGCATCCTCCCTCCATGGTGACTCCCTGCAGTTGGACGCGGTGATCCTGCCGCAGGACGGTTCCCACCGCTGGATGGCCTCTGCCACGGCAAAGGCGGATGACGCGTTGGCACTGGGACAGCAGGTGGCGCAATTGCTCTTGGCCCAGGGTGCGGGCCGCGTGCTCCTCGGTTCCAACTGAAACGTCGCGGACACGAAGATCCGGCCCTGTCCGTATATGGACCATACCCGATTTCGCTATTTCAACCGCAGCAATCTACGAATTAGATGTACGACCAAACCCCTCACATGTGCCACTGGGCGAGGGACGTCTTTTACTCCGAAGGAGTTTCGTCTTAGAGCCCAGGGTTGCCGCACTTGGCGGCTACCCTGGGTCGCGCGAAGTCATTCAACTCTACCCTGAAAGGGTTCCGCCAAATTCATGGGTGCATCCACAGTCCCAGACATTGACTAGCCAACATGTGAATGTGATCGTCTACGCCGCCGACGATGATCGGTGGACAATTCAAGCTTTTCAGCAGGACAATGTCCTCGGAAAGTTGATGCGAGTCACTCGACGCAGCCCAACTTTGGGAATGAAGCCTCCAAACGGAGCGATCGTGTTGTTCGATGGGACCAATGTCGATCAGTTTGAAAATGGCCGGATGACCGACGACAAGCTGTTAATCCCGGGGACGACGACCAGGCCCCGATTTCAAAGCGGAACACTGCATGTCGAGTTTCAGGTCCCGTATGCCCCCGAAGTTCCCAGTCGCGGTAATAGCGGCGTGTATTTGCAAAGCCGATACGAAGTCCAGATCCTGGATTCCATCGGTTTTGACCCGCACAATCACGAATGCGGCGGGATCCCTTCGATCAAAGCCGCTGACGTGATGATGTCGTACCCGCCGCTGCAGTGGCAAACGTACGACATCGAGTTCACGGCCGCCCAAATTCAGGATGGCAAGAAGTCAAAGTCAGCCCGCATGACTGTTCGACACAATGGGGTGCTGATCCACGACGACGTGGAAGTCCCCCATGCCACCACGTCGTCGCCGTGGGAAGAAGGCTCCGAACCAGGCCCGATCAACTTGCAGGAACATGGAGCTGCCGTTCGTTACCGCTACATCTGGTTCCTGCCACGCTAACCCCCTCTCGGCGAGGGTCTCCCGACGCCTGTTCGGCGCAGGTTTCCCGACGCCTGTTCGGCGCAGGTCTCCCGACCTCGCCGAAACGCCCGACCGCAGGTCTCCTCCGCGTCCCTGCAACCGACTTTTTCTCGTTCGCAATACCGTCATCCACCTGCCTGGAATCCCCATCATGCCGCTCAATCGCCGCCGCCTGCTTCAAGCCAGTCTGTTGGGCACACTGATCCCTCAATCCGTATTGACCGCCGAGGACGAACAGCGTCCCTCGGCCAACGATCGTGTGGGGATCGCGCTGATCGGCTGCGGTCGCCGTGGCGACAACTACCTCGCCGGAGGCCTGCCGCCGCGGGCCGAGATCGTGGCCACGTGCGACGTTCACCGTACCCGGGCTGAACGAGTGGCTGAGCGAGTGAACTGCCGCAACGTCTTTCAGGACTATCGGCGGATCCTGGATCGAAAGGATGTCGAAGCAGTCATGATTGCCACGCCTGATCACTGGCACGCCCTGATCGCGATCGCGGCGTGCCAGGCGGGCAAGCATGTCTATGTCGAGAAGCCGATGGCCATGACCGTGGTCGAAGGTCGCCGAATGGTGGAGGCGGCGCGCAAGTATCGTCGCATCGTGCAGGTGGGGAGTCAGCAGCGTTCGACGATTCCCAACCGCGACGGCTGCGCCTTCGTCCGCCAGGGAGGCATCGGCAAGGTGACCCGCGTGATCACGTCCAACCTGGCCAGCCCCTGGATCTGCGACTTTCCCGCCGAACCGATTCCACCGGAATTGGATTGGGACCGGTGGTGCGGTCCTTCCCCGTTGCGGCCGTATCACTCCAGTCTGTACGAGTGCGAAGGGAAACCGGGGTGGATGGAAATCCGCGACTTCAGCGTCGGCCGCATCGGCAATTGGGGTGCTCACGCCCTGGACCAGGTCCAATGGGCACTGGGTGCCGACGCCACCGGCCCGGTGGAAATCCGTGTGAGCGGCGGCCCGCTGGATCCGCCCCGCTATCAGGTGCCGGAATCGCGAGACCGAGGCTGGCAAGCCTGCCAGCGCCCGTCCCTCACCAACCAGTTGCTGGACCGCCCCCGCCGCAAGGGGTATGAACTGCCTGACAATGATGATCTTTGAACCAGCTCGGGGTAAGAGCATTTATCGCTCTCGGAATCTTCACTTATCCATGGATGCGAGCGAGCGTGCTGCTCTGGATGCATCGGAGAAAGCGGCCACCTGAGTGATATTGCGCAGAACCACGAATCGGCGGTTGAGACTTAAGCCATCAACACAAATGCTGGTCACTTTCGTAGCAACATCCTTACAATTCGACAGCCGGGATGTATCCCCTTCAGGGAAAAGACGGTTTAGATCGACCAGCTACACAGGGTGCGAGGCGCACCCTGTGCTTTGGGATCCATCCCCTTCGGGGAAAGTCTGAACGCAGCTTTTTCATCGTCATTCGAGAAATAAGGGGTCAGGTTTGGGTCGGTCCATTGGGCGGAAGCCATTCACGCCCCGTTTCTTCAAGATTTCCGGCCCCGCCAGTTACTGAAAACATACAACGGCAGTCCGAACAGAAACGGAACTGCGATCAGGGGGAGCAACGGGGCAGCGTAGGTCGTGGCGGAGTAGAGTCCGAACAGGCACATTCCGCTGAATAGCAGCGGACAGAGCGGAAACAGGGGGGCTCGGAACGGGCGTTCGATGTCCCGATCTTTCCAGCGCAGGACAAAGTAGGCCAGGCCCGTCGTCAGGAAGAACAGCCAGAAGATCGGGGCGGATGCCGCGTACAGAGTTTCAAATCCGCCGTAATAGCGATCCCACGGGACGGGAGCGGATTTGACAAGCTTCAACAACCCATCGAGTGAATCGCGACCGGATTTCGTGCCGACACCCAGAATCATCGTTGCCGCGACCGCACCCTGGACCAGCAACGACCAGACAGGGGCTTTGGACCAGTTTGACCAGCGGCCCAGCAAGCCAAATGCCCGGTGGTCGGCTCCCACGGTTGCATGCAATCGCGCCACGGAGAAAATCAATCCGTTCACGCTGCCCAGGGCCGAGATCATCACCAGGACGCTGATCGCTCGTTCTCCGTACGTGCCGAAGACCTTGGCCATGGCATCACTGGCAGGTTGCCGCGAGCCGCGCAGGCCCTCAAAACCCAGTGTGGCCAGGTACGCGGCATTCACCAGCAGGTAGCAGGCCGTAATCACTCCGATCCCCAGCAACAGGGCTCGCGGGATGTTGCGCTGTCGATCTTTCACGTCGGCGGCGACAAACGCGGCGTCGTTCCAGCCACCGTAGGCATACAGCACCAGGATCATCGCCAGGGGCCAACCGGGCCCCTCCACGGGACGAATCTCTTCCACGGGCACCGATCCACTGGCACTCAGACCACCGATGATCAGCATCAACAGTCCCGTGGCCTTGGCGGTTGAGAGCAGGTTCTGCGTCCACTTTCCGGACCGGATCCCCAGACAGTTCAAACCGGTCAGGACGACCACCGCACCCACGGCGAACCAGACAACGGCCGAATCGCCTCCCAAGTTGCCTTGCGAGCGGTCATCGACGTGAAAGACTTTCACGGCGTATTCTGCGAACACATAAGACAGAGCGCCAATGCTGCCGGTCTGGATGATCGCCAGTTGCGACCAGCCGAACAGGAAGCCCGTCAGCGGTCCAAACGCCCGTGTCAGATAATTGTATTCGCCCCCCAGGCGGGGATATGTCGTTGCCAGTTCGGCATAGCAGAGTGCACCCACAAACGACAGGCCGCCGCACAGTACCCAGATTCCGAGTCCCGTCCACGGATCCGGGACATTGGCAAAGATGGTCCCCGACATCTTGAAAACGGTGGTGCCAATGACAATCCCGATAATCAGGCTGACGGCATCCCAGACGCTGAGCGATCCGGATTCTTCGTCGGCTGAGGCAACTGGCTGAGTCACGGACCGACAACTCCGGAAATGGAACGAATCCAGCGAGAGACCGGTTCATGACGCGCGGACTTCGCCTTAGGCCAGCAGGTCGTGATCCCGTTTTCCTTGCTCCGCAGAATCACAACTTGCGAAGTCGATGAAGTCTAACCGCGCGCATGAATGCGAACCAGCCCGCGAAACGGAATCGGACTGCATCGGCCGAAGGATTGAATGGCTGCCACGGATGCAACACGGATAAAGCCAGGTGAGAAGAAAACGATGTCTCTGTTTTTCCGCCGTATCTCCGGCTGTGGTATTCAAACAATTCTTCTCGTTCTTCGACGCCTTCTCCGTCCGTGTTTTCCGCGTCGTCCGTGTCCAACCAAACTCGACCGTCCCGTCGTTCCCCGCTGAAGACTACGGCGGCGGGTCTGCGTCGAGTTCCTGGCGGGCCAGTCGGCTGGCCGTGGAATCGGGGGCGGCATCGGTTGCGGTCGTCTGGAACATCCGTCGGGCGGCATCCGGCTGTTTCAGACGGCGGAAGCGATGGCCGAACACGTAGGCGGAAGACGCGCGCATTTGAGGCGTCAACGAGGGGGCGAGTCCCGCCCATCCCAGGAAGTTCGTGGTTCCCTTCCAGGTCAGGGCGAACTGTGCAAGCTGGCCTTCGCTGATGCGACCGGCCGCGGTGCCTTCTGCCAACTGGTTCGCCAGATCCCAGATGAGTTCTTCCTGTTCGGAACTGGCGACGGAGCCGAAGGCATTCTCGCGAAGGACTTCATACAGGAGCAGCTCGAACGGAAGGCAGACGAAATCCGTCAGCGATCCTTGTTGGAAGGCAATGCGCCGGGCGACGTCGCGGCCGCGCGGTGTTCGCCACATTTCGCGCATCAACGACGGGGGTGGAACATAGACCGTCTTCAGCAACGAGGCACGCGAACTGCCGAGACTCGACAGGCCGCGTGCCATCAGAACATCAATCTCGCGATCGCTGACGGAATCCGAGAGTGATCCCAGGATCAAGGCTTGGATGACGGCGATGCCGCCAAAACCCGCCATGCTGTTATACTGGGTGTAACGAGGAGTCACGATTTGCGCATTCGAGATCGGGATCAGTTGCCACGCAGCGCGGGCTCCTTCGCTGTCGCCAGTTCGCTCGCGCAGGAAGCCCAGCATGAGCACGACGGACGACGAAATGTGGAATTCCCGCTGGTCCTCGGGCACCAGCCGCAAATAGTCCTGCAGATCACGTTCGGCTGTCTCCCAGCGTTCCAGGGCGGCGTTTAGCCGGGCTCGTTCCAACAGCAGATCAAGGCACTCCGGGCGGGGTTCTGCCGACGACCGTGAATACAATCTCACATCCAGCGTCTCCAACCCGGTTTGCGGCTGTCCCAGCTCGCGCATCATCCAGCCGTACTCCGAGCAAATCGCGTTGATCGAGGTCGAGGCTTCCCCCGGGTCGACATGCAGGTCCCGTCGGGCGACGAGAAGAGCCTCGTCCGTCCGACCTTCCCGTCGCAGCGCCCGTATCAGTTGCAGTTCGTTATCCAGGACCGTGGGCCGCGGTTCACCCAGGAACTTCATCACGGCAATCATCCGCTCCATGTGCCGCACGCGCGTCGGGTCATGCATCAGCAACCCCAGTCCCTTGCTGGTCTGGCTGTAGCTGCTGAGAATTGAGGACCGCAGATCGTCCGGCAGGTAGGCCGCCAGTTCCTCGAAGCGGAATCGCGAGGACAGGGTTTCAAACAGCGCATCCGCCTCGGTCAGACGATCTTCCTGCAGGTAAAGCGACCACAAGTGGCAGGCGGCGGCCAGCGGCCAGCGCGAACCCTGCTCGGTTGTCAGTCGCTCGAACAGGGACATTGCTTCCGTGGATTGTCCCAGCGCGACCAATGTCATCGATTCCTTGAAACGAGCTTCCTGATTGACCGAGGCCTCACTGGCTGTGAGTGCATCCTGCCGGTATTCGGCCAGCGCTTCGACGTATTCTCCCTTCGAATACAACTCGTCTCCGCGCTCCAGTGGACGGCTGGCGCTGGGCAACAGTTGGCGAAGCACTTCCAGACGTTCCAGCCTGGCCGATTCCGGCCATTCGATGGCAAAGACCCCGTCGCTGGCATCGTTCAAAGGGAACAGGTCTTCGAAACTGAGCGGTGGCAGTTGCGCAACCTGCGCGGTGACCCGTTCCCCTTCGCGCCCCATCGTCAGCGTGAGCGATTCCGTGGGCAGACTGGCCGCATCGATGGTTTGCTTTCGCAAGGGAACACCGTTCCGAAGTACCTGGATCGTTACGGTCCCGTGCTCGCTGGCAGCGGTCGCAAAGCTGACGCCGCTGGCCGGTGCAGTTGACTGTTCGGCCGCGGATTGCCGCTGTGCGACCGTCAATCGAAGCAGATAGCCGCCGGCTCGATTGGAATTGAGGACGATGCCCAGTCGATCCGCCTGCCGCCACGAAGGCGAAAACACGGCGTGCAACTGAACATTGCCCCGGCAGGGAACCAGCGTGTTGACGCGCAGGTCGGCGGGAACGGGCTTCGACCGGGTATTCCCTGTGACATCGGGCGGACGAGGAACTGGACCGCGGGCCAGGTCAGAGCCTTCGATTGCAACTGTGCCCGGAACAAACACGGTCGCCAGGTCCGAGAAGGGAGCCTTCAACTCGAGCTCGCTGTTCCAGCGACGCAGTCGTTCCGTCAACTCGCGCCGCAAGCTGGTGGCGAGTTCCGTGGCGCG
Source organism: Planctomycetota bacterium (assembly GCA_018242525.1). Classification (GTDB taxonomy): domain Bacteria; phylum Planctomycetota; class Planctomycetia; order Planctomycetales; family Planctomycetaceae; genus Schlesneria. The sequence goes on from JAFEBS010000006.1 coordinate 55,229, forward strand.
CGGCTCGATGTGTGTCAGAAACGCCTCCAGCCGGACAACTTCGTCTACGGTCAGCCGACCGCGTCGAAGTGTCCCTTTCACGGACTCATCGACGGACTGCCACAGGCGGTCCCGGGCGCGACTGGCTGCCTGTGGTGCCAGTTGCTGCAACCCGGCGAGCTGGCTTTCCAGCTGGTTGAACTGTTCCGGAGTCCATTCCGTATCCTTCAGCAACGCGTCGAATTCCTGGACGGCCCTGTTGACCTGGCGCGTCCGGCTGGCGCTTTGCGCCAGGTAGGCGGCGCAGAGAATGGCCGTGACGGCGATGGTGGCCGCCGCGATGGTCGACCAGCGGCGACGTGTCTTGCGCCACAACCGAACCACCATCGGTTCCTGTCGGGCGAGGATCGCTTCACCGGCACAAAAGCGTTCGAGATCCTCTGCCAGGGCGAGTGCGGTTGCGTATCGCCGGGCCGGTTCTTTGGCCATCGCCTTCAGGCAGATCGTTTCCAGATCGCGGTGAATGTGCGGCACCAGTTTACGCGGCTCGACAGGTTCGTCCGTCTGGACCTGGCGCAGGACTTCACCCACACTGCCGCGAAACGGTTGCTGACCCGTCAGCAGTTCGTACAGGACGACGCCCAGCGAGTACACGTCGGACAATGGGCCGATCTCCGTCATTCGGCCGGCTGCCTGTTCGGGAGCCATGTAGCTGGGCGTCCCCATCACCTGGCCGGTATGTGTCAGGTCACTGCTGTGGTCGGCCAGCTCTTTCGCGAGTCCGAAGTCCATCAAAACGGGCCGCAACGTGGTCGCCTCAATCATCACGTTCGCCGGCTTGATGTCGCGGTGGATGACACCGTGAGCGTGTGCATGATCGACGGCACGAGCCACCAGGGCCACGATCTCCGCAGCCTTTCGCGCCGTCGGCGGCTGTTGCTTCGCCCAGTCTCGTAACGAGTTCCCGCGGACGTAGCTGAACGCGAGATACGGTTTGTCGCCCACTTCGCCGACATCGTGGATTGGACAAATGTTGGGATGACTGAGCATCGCCGCCGACCGGGCCTCGCGCAGAAAGCGAATGCGGGCGGACGGATCGTCCAGGTAATGGGCGAGTGGCATTTTGATGGCGACTTCACGATTGAGCACCGTATGCCGCGCCTTGAGCACGACCCCCATGCCGCCGCGACCAATTTCTCCCGCGATCGTGTAACCGGGAATCTCAGGCAGCGCTCCCGTCGACGGCGGCCGGGCCTGCCGAGTCGATGTCTTTGCTCCTTCCGAGCGATCGGGTTCACTCCCGCCATCTGCAAATGTCTTTGTCTCTTCCAGCGCCGCGGCGGATGACAATGGTCGCAAACCGGCGGATGAATCGATGGGGTCAGCGACGTTCATCGCCGGGTCGGGCTGGTCGGCACCTGCCATCCGCGAAGCGACCATCACCGGCTGGGACTGTTCGCGAAGGTGTGACGCGCAAGTGGTGCAGGACTGCAAATGAGCTTCGATGGCCTGGATGTCTTCGACAGGGAGCATCCCCTCAAAGTAGGCGGACAGTCGTTGCGGCGACGGACACTCGACCATGATGCGGCTCCGAGCGAAGACGTGTGCTCAGAGTTTAACAGTTGTGGCGAAGCACAGCCAACAGTGCGCCGATATCAGCCGCATCTGGCGACGATCAATCCATTCGATTGTCGCCTTCGGAGGTGGCCCGCGTCGCGAGGCTACTTCATCAACTTTACTTCTCCCAGGTCCCGTTTTCTCCGGGTTTCAGCCTGATCTCTTTCTTCCGAGATCGGGTTCTGAATCTGTTTCGCCAGTCCACTGGCTTTGATCTTGGACTTCGGCTCCATGATCCTGCTTTGCCCACCCAATGCGGTCAGACCTCGGCCACAGGTATCTGATATGAGTTGCAACCACATCGGGAGGGGGCAGCCCCCATTTGGTGGGCCAAGCAGGACTATCCCCTCACCTTCCGCTGACGCAACTGATCGACGCTCACGGCGACGATGATGATGATTCCCAGGATCATGTCTTGAATCGGATTCGTCAGTCCCAGTGCCGTGCAACCGCTGGTGATGACCGACATGATCAATGCTCCGGTCAGGGTTCCGAGGACCGTTCCGCGGCCGCCATTCAAACTGCCGCCGCCAATGACCACCGAGGCGATCACTTTTAATTCCAACCCCGCACCCGATGTTGGGTTGCCCACGGTCAATCGTGAAAACTGGTACAGGCCGGCGATTCCGACGAACAGACCGCTGAGTGTGTAAATGGCGATCTTGTTCCACGGGACATTGATCCCGCACAACCGGGCGGTCGCCTCGTTCGATCCCAGGGCGAAGACGTAGCGGCCAAACACCGTGTAATGCAGAACGGCGGCCAGCATTCCCGCCAGGACGAGTGCCAACCAGATCCCGATCGGCATCCCCAGCCACAGCGCCTGAGGCCGGACGCTGAGCAGGTCTCCGAACCAGTAGGGAACCTGAGCGCCAGAATCTGGACGGACCGTTGTTTCCGACGCGATGATCTTGGCAAGGCCCAGGTACAACTGCATTGTTCCCAGTGTCACAATAAACGGAACCAGTCGCAGCGTGCTGATCAACACACCATTGACCAGACCGCACATGGCTCCGCAGGCGATGGTGATCAAAACGACCACGAATGACGTCCAGATTGCCGCTCGACGATAGGGCCCCGATAACTTTTCGATGTCAGCGGTCAATTGGGTCTGTCGTTCATAGAGCGTTTTGATTTCAGCAGCGTTTTCGGCACTCGGTTTCTGAACCGCTTCGGTCACTTCTTCGATCCTCTTGCTCACACGTTCCAGTTCAGACCGGGCCGCTGTCAGTGGTGTCATGACGACGCTGAGAGGTGGTTGACCCACGATCCGCGTAGCGACATCTTCTTTCAGGCACCAGGCCATGACGGTCGCACACAGGGCGATCGACATGCCGACGGACAGGTCAATCCCGCCGGCGATCACGATCATCGTCATTCCCAGTGCGGCAACGGCGACGGTTGCCGTCTGGGCCGCGACCGTCCGCAGACTGCGTGCCGAGGCAAATGTGGCTCTGTCTCCGTTTCTCATCTGGTCCGCGCCGCAGAACAGCAGCGTGACGAAAACCAGTGCCAGAAACGGACGCAGCATCTCCAATGCCCCGCGCAGTTGCGCCGGCGAATTCATGGGAGTGACAGGATTGTGGTCGGTCATAGGTCTGAAATCAGTGTCGTCGAGAATCCGGTAAGAAGGTGCTCAGGAAAAGTAACCGTTTTGGAGAGTTCGCACCACTCGACACCACGGTTCCACCAGGGCGATCGCCTTTTTCAAATTGGGAATCGGGTGCCACGGTCTTGGAGTCCGCGACAAGGCCGTGCTGATTGAGCACTCGCACGGCCTTATTGAAGACAGTCAGACCGTGGCACCCCAAGTTGAAAAAGGCGATGGCCCTGACCGTTCCACGGGGTCCCTTTGGTCGGAGATTGGACTTCGTGCTGCGATTGGCCGGAAAACTGGAGAAGTATCCCCCGTTCCCCGTTGCGAAACGTGCCAACTTTCGGCAAAGTCCAGATCAAACCACGCCCCCCAATTCGATCACCCGTGAGCGTAACAGCATGGCCCCACACAACCCGCCCGAGTCCCCCGTCTCTGAAGCCACACTGGCCGCGCGCGGCGGCTGGACTGAAGAATTCACCACTCGAACCAGTTCTCCACCAGTCTTCCTGACGACCGCCTTCGACATTGAATCGCTGGAACAACTGGATGCCGTCACCAGTGGCCGCGAAAAAGGCTACATCTATACACGGGATGGAAATCCCAATCACGAAGCGTTCGCCAGCGACGTCGCGCGGCTGGAAGGTGCCGAAGCCGGGGTCGTGACCGCCTCGGGAATGGGGGCCCTGACGGCGGTCCTGATGGCGACGGTTCAATCGGGTGACCATGTCCTGGCGGCACGCGTGCTCTATGGCCGGACTGGACAACTGCTGAATCACCTGGTGGCGTCGTTCGGGTTGAAGGTCACGTACTTCGATGTCGCCGACGTCGCGTCCGTGGGACAACTCGTCACACCGCAGACGAAACTGTGCATCGTCGAATCGATTTCCAATCCGCTGCTGGAAGTGGCGGATCTGCCGGGAATTGTCGCGGCGCTGGGCGGTGTTCCCCTGCTGGTCGACAGTACGTTTGGAACCCCCAGCTTGATCCGGCCCATTTCACTCGGTGCCACTCTGGTCTGGCACAGTGTCTCCAAATATCTGAATGGACACGGCGATGTGATGGCGGGGGTCGTGGTCGGGCCGTATGGCTTGATCCGAAAGATTCGTGCCATGTCGAGTTTGTACGGGGTGAATGCGAACCCGTTCGAAAGCTGGCTGGCCTCGCGCGGTCTGCGTACGCTCCCCTTGCGGATGGAGCGGGTGTCTCAGACCGCCTTGACCGTGGCACGGTTCTTGAAGTCGCAGCCCCAGGTGACACGGGTGTTCTATCCGGGACTGGAAGACCATCCGGATCATGCACTGGCGTTGCGATTGCTGCCGCGGGGTTGCGGGGGCATGTTGTCGTTTGATCTGTCGGGAGGCCGCGCCGCGGTCGATTCGCTGTTCCGTGCGTTGGCTCATGTGATTCCGTTTTCCCCAACCCTGGCCGACGCACGAACAACGGTCTCCTACCCCGCGGGGACATCCCACAAATTCATGACGGCGGCCGAACGGGCGGAATACGGCATCGGCGACGGCCTGGTCCGTTTGTCCATCGGACTGGAAGACCCCGCAGACCTGCAATCGGACCTGATGCGGGGTCTTGGTGCGATCGATGGACACTCTCGCGCCGGCTGATGGGCGGCACGCCGGGTTCGTCATTCCCGCAAGGCGGGAATCCCGCGCTCATTCGTAGCCGATCTCGTGAGAGATCGGACATCGAGTGACAAACCTCTGAATTCTCACGCATTCTGCCACAAAAGATTGTTACCCGCGTTGAGTGCCACCCTACTCGGGTAACGATTTTCGGGCCAGGTTTACGACAGAATCAAACTAGCAAGAGTTTGGGAGAAAGACGTCTTTTACTCCGCAGGAGTTTCGCCTTAGAGCCCAGGGTTGCCGCACCTGGCGGCTACCCTGGGTCGCGCGAAGTCCTTCAACTGTACCCTGAAAGGGTTCCGTCAACATGTGAATGAGATCGTCAACGCCGCCGACGATGATTGGTGGACAATTCAAGCGTTTCGATGTTCCTCCCAGTCGCGCATGCAACTCATCGCGGAAGACATGGTCTTTGAGAAATGGAATTCGATCTTCGTGGAAAACACGATCTGGACGAGGACATTGTGAGAGACTGTGACATGGGTATTGGCTCCTGGAGGCAGAACCCTTTCAGGGTAGAAATAATGATGCGTTCAGACCCCAGGGTAGCCGCGGGCGCGGCAACCCTGGGCTATAAGACGAAACTCCGTTGGAGTAACGGATATGACGACTGCGTCTTACCCCTTGGGAACTTCGTGACAAAAGATCGTGACCCGCGTTGAGTGCCACCGCTTGGCCGCTTTGGAAGAAGCAGTGCCCTATTCCATGGGGCGATCCTCGGTGATTCGTCGGGGTCGGGGATGTCGGGCGGAGGAAAGAGTCGAGCCAGGCATTGCCGCATGAGTACGAGCACACCCATCGTGATGGCCAGTTTCGAAGCGAACGTTGTGATGCACGGCGTGGACCAGTAAACTCCCACCAGACCTTCTTCACTTCTATCTCGGAGCTTTCTCATGTCGATGACGTGGCGTTCGCGCGGTGCGTGGCTCCTGATGCTCCTCGGCTGTCTGGTTGCGGACATTCCCTCAGCCTTGGCTCAAACCGACGACGAAGTCAATGCGGCTCGATTGAAAGCGCTCGACTTTATCCGGTCCAAGCAGATGACGGATGGAAGTTGGGAATACCCCAATCACGACGTCGGGATCACCTCCCTGTGTACCATGGCACTCATCGAGAACGGAACGGCCATTTACGACAGTGCTGTCGACAAGGGATATCGATACGTTCGCAAGAACGTGACTGACAAGAAAGAGACCTACGATATTGCGCTGGGGATCCTGCTGCTGGCCCGGGTCGGTGATCGCCAGGATCGACCGGCCATCCGGGCGCTGGGTGCCAAATTGCTTGCCGGTCAGACGACCTCCGGCGGTTGGAGCTATACGTGCCCCAACGTCGATTCTTCCGTCCTGCAGGATCTGAAGCGACTAGACCACAAGGACGGACCGGGTGACAACAGTAATACCCAATTTGCCGTGCTGGGATTGTGGATCGCGTCACGCTACGGAGTGCCGATTGACGACGCCATGCGCGATGTGGGACTTCGATTCGTCAACACTCAGAACGACGATGGGGGCTGGGGCTACACCATCAAGGACAAGGTCCCAACCGCCTCGGGGCAGGCGATGACTCCGGCAGGATTGTTCTGTCTGACCGTCGCCCGCGCGACAAAGATTCGAGCTCAATTGAAGGAGCGGTCCGCCATCGCGAGCAAGGGCGAAAAGGAAACACTGCTGTCCGATCCGAAATACGCCAAGGGATTGTCCAAGGTCGGTGCGTTTGCCAAACAGATCGGGCCAGGAACGGCCCGTTACTCGGTCTGGGCGTTTGAGCGGATTGGTGTGCTGCTTGGCCAGGAAAAGTTCGAAGGAGACGTCGACTGGTTCAAGCAGGGGGCCAGCGGGTTGATCAAGACGCAGAAGGAAGACGGTTCCTGGCCGTCGGATAAACCGGAAAGCGCGCTGGCAGACTCCTGCTTCGCCGCGTTGTTCCTGCGCAAGGCCAATCTGGGTAGCGACATTTCCCGCCTGCTGCAGGGGCAGCCGGAAAAGGCCTTTTCGATTGTGAATCGACCGGAGGTCCCCCGGGAAGAAGCGTTCCAGGACATCATCAAGGCGGCCAAGCCGGGCGATACCATTCGCGTTGACGGCAACGGCCCGTTCAGGACGAATCACGAAGACCTGAACATGGACATCACGATCCAGGCGGGGTTCGGCTACGAACCGGTCTTCGAATACCAGGTGGGAATGTCGGCAGACGGTCTGCGCTACCGCCCGGACAAGCATCCTGAATCCCACCAGATTCTGAAGGTCTCGGGCGGCACCGTCACGCTGGAAGGACTGCGACTGCATATGGACGGCCCGGCGGGAACCCCGAACGTCGCCTGGAAGGCCGTGCTGGTGACCGGAGGAACGCTTCGGATGTTGAACTGCTCCATCTCGGAATCCAACCGCAAAGGGATGGTCTCGGTGACTCTGAACGGCGAAGGCCGGGTCATACTGCGCAACTCGATACTTGTCGGCGGCCGTACGGGGGTCGAAGTCGTCGCAGCCGGAAAACAGGAACTGATGATTGAGAACTGCGTCCTTTATTCCAACAGCTGTGTCACCCTGATCAACAATCCGCAGACGAAACAGCCGGCGGATATCGACCTGAGAATCTATCAATCGGTCCTGCAGGGAACGGAGGCGATTGCGACTCCGAACCTGGTCGGCGATCTGCGAATCGAAAGCATTCTGAACATCTACAAATGTGATTCGCTTGCCCTGTCCCTGTTACCCTCCGCCACCGACAAGAAAGGACGCAGTTGGACGGGCAGTGAGAACTGTTACAACTTGACGAACTGGATTGGCTCGGGAGGAAAGAAGGGAACGACCGTGACGGATATCAAGTCGTTCGCGAAGTTCTGGGGTGATACGGACACGGGAGCGACCAAGCTGATTGCGGCATTTGCCGTCGTCCGCAAGAACGGTTCGTTTTCCCACTCCATGAATCCCCAGGACTGGGATCTGTCGGAAAAGTCTGAGTTGGCGCTATTCGTCAAACGTCCTGGCATCCGACCGGCGAACGTCGGTGCGGGTGAAGGCTTCAGTCGCTATCGCGAAGATTTCTCCTACGGACAATGGAAGAAGGGGATCAATACCGCGGCCGTCCTGGCGGAAACCGCCAAGTAGGTCCCAGGTGCCATGGAACTTGACATTCTTCTCGAAGACGGTCCGTTGATCGCAGTCAACAAGCCAGCCGGGCTGCTGACTCAGGGAGTCCCACACGGCCACCCAACCCTGGAAGGGGCGGTAAAACAGTATCTGAAGCAGACCTACTCGAAACCGGGCAATGTCTACCTGGGCGTACCCCATCGATTGGACCGCCCGGTTTCCGGGGTTGTCGTGTTCGCCAAAAACTCGAAGGCAGCGGCACGCCTGGCCGAGCAGTTTCGCGAACGAAGCGTCCAGAAATTCTATCTGGCCGTGACCGAACACGTCCCGACTCCGTCGTTCGGTCGTTTGACCGACTGGCTGCTGAAAGACGCCGCCGCCGCGCACGTCACCGTCGTCTCCCCCGAAACCGAAGGGGCCAAACAGGCTTGCCTGGATTACCGGGTCCTGGGCCACTTCGCCGGTCGAGCGTTGGTGGAAATCGAATTACAAACCGGCCGCATGCACCAGATCCGAGTCCAACTCGCCAGCAGGGGCTGGCCCATCGTCGGCGACCTGCAATACGGTGCGACATTGTCACCCGACGAGACCGCGATGTACGACCGCCTCGTCTCGCCAATCGCCCTGCACGCTCGCAGGTTAACCCTGTTTCACCCAATCCGCTACGATCGGATCGAACTCCGCGCCCCCATCCCTGCCGACTGGTCTCGCTTCGGGGATCTGGTCGCCGGGTTCCACAGCCTCTAAAAGAAACCCTCGCCCGGCCAATCAAATCGGTTGCGTGAAACTTCCCATTTTGGGAATTCGGCGCTCTGTTCCTGCTTCAGACGCGGTTCCTGGGACAGGTTGGGGAAATACCGCTGCAATTCGGCCTGAGGGGTTCCCTGTAATTCTGTCAGCGCCAGCGAGATCGAAGCCAGTTTGGGTTGAACCCCCAATTGCTGCAGGCCGTCGGACGGTAACTCGGCCAGGTCGAGAGTGAGGTGTTTCAGGGTGGGCATTTGTGACAACGGGGTCAGGGAATCCCGCAGGTCGGTTCGCGCCAGCGAGAGGGATTCCAAATGCGGCAGATTCTTCAAGTTGATCAGGTGTTCGCTGTGCACTGCCGCGCCACGCAGGTTCAGCGATTTCAAATGAGGAAACCCGGTCAGATTGCACAGTGCATGGGGTCGACATTGGCTGACTTCCAGGGTCAGGTGAGTCAACCGGGCCATGCGTCCCAGAGCGTTCAGCGCGTCGCCGTTCAGGGAAACGGAATCGACATACAACGCTTCCAGGTTGCGGGCCGACTCAAGGTTTGACAGATCGATGTCCGGGAAATCGTTGGATCTGATGACCAGTGTGCGCAGGTTCGGAATCCGCGCCAGGATTGCCATGTGATGACCGGTCAGACGCTTCTGCAGAGACTCGTCGGGAGTGTGTTCGTAGTAACCGGCATCCAGATGCAATTCGGTCAGGGCCTCGCACCGCTCGAGCGGCTTCAACGCTTCGGGTACGAGCTTGCCGATCAGTTTTAGTTTTTGCAGTTTGCCGCATGAGGGAAGTCCCTGCAGTCCAGTTTCCTCAATTTGGCCGTTGTCCAGATATAAGGACTCCACGAGATCGAGATTGCGAATCTGATGCAATCCCTCAGACGACAATTCCCCCTCCACGATGCTCAGAGTTTTCAGGGTGTGCATTTGTGCCAGCGAAGCGACATCCGAATCAACCGGCTTGCGCAGGATGAGAGATTCCGGCGGCGAAAGAAGATTGAGTTGCTCTGCTTTCACGGCGCGATTCAATTGCTGAGCGACCTGCGGCGGCAACGGAGATTTCCCAAGCGTCAGTTTTCCCTTGGCTTTGATCGACTCGCGGACCTGCGATTCATGCCACAGCCGGCGGGCAACCATGCCATTGATCGCCAGGAACAACAGCAACAGCAAGGCCGTGCCACGTACAAGAATCGGCCAGCTTGCCCACCAGGCACGCACCCACTGAAATGGTCGAAATGGTGAGCGATTGGAGACCATTAAATTCACCACACGCTGCGGTACGCGAGAGGACGCAGGACTTGATTGAATCAATCTTCGGCTCTCATGGATCCTTTGACAACTCCAAAGAGCCGTTTGGAATCAGTCGGGAATCATATTTCCCGGTACGCGAACGTCTTGTCGGAGGACGATGCTTCGTGAAGTTTTGCCGGCGTCACTGAAGGTTACTATTCACCACCCACACTCATCGTGTACGTTACGCAAAGGGAACAGCCCGCATAACGACTGATCGAAAGGGATGCCGTGGCCAGGCGATACATCATGACCGTGTTGGCGGCGAATCGAGTTGGGATTCTGGCCGCGTTGACCAACGCGCTGGATGAACTTCGAGGAAACATGCTCGATGTCAGCCAGGCCGTCATTCAGGATTACTTCACCATGATCCTGGCTGCGGAATTTCCCGAAGAACGAGATCCCGAAGTGATCGTCGATCATATCCGCGCCGTCTGCCGCTCTTACGGTGCGGAAGTGGCCTTGAAAGATCCCGATGACGAGACTGTGTTCGAGATCCCGGAGGAGCCTACGCCGCGCCAGCGCTATGTCCTGACGGCGTCCGGTCAGGATCGCCCGGGAGTCCTGCGGTTTATCGCACATCGGCTGGCTCAGGATGACATCGTCCTGATGGACCTGCAGGGGATGCGGCACGAATCGGATCACACCTTTCTGACCTCCATGGAACTGGCCTTTCCTCCCGGTGTCGACGCGCTGAAGTTACGGAACGACCTGGACAAGGAATTTCGACCCGACGGGATCACCATTGCCCTGCAGCATCGCCGGGTTCTCGCGGCACTCGCTCATCCCGAACCTGTTGGCTTCAATACTGTGTCGCCTTGGCCGTCCCGCGGCACTGACGGCAGTTAGCAGCGCTGTTGGAGCGGAACAGTTCCACAAACATCCGGTACCGCGTCCTTTTCGATTGACTGGCGACTCATGGCACACAACGACAGTTTCTTTTCGGCACTGCAGCAACTGCGACAGTTGCCGCTGGATGTTCGGACCATCACGCTGGGCATCAACGTGGCCGACTGTCACAACCACAGTCTGCACGCCTTGTGTGAATCCTTGTATCAGCGAATCATCGGCCGGGCCGAACGACTGACCAATGTCTGTGGTGAAGTTTCGTCGCTGCTGGGCGTGCCGATCATGCAGCGGCGAATAGTGGTCACCCCGATCGATCGGGTGGCTCAGGGGTTCGATTCGGGTGACATGGTCAACGTCGCCCGGACGATGGAAGGAGCGGCGGCCCAGGTCCGCGTCGATCGAATCGGGGGATATGCGGCGGATGTTCAACATGGAATGAGTTCCAGTGCGCGGGAACTGATCGCCAGCCTGCCGACCGCGCTGTCACAGACAGTGCGGGTGCGTGCCGCGGTCCATGTTGGCACGACCGAAAGCGGTGTTAACATGGATGCCATTTCACTGCTGGGTCGGATTCTGAAGGAAACGGCCCAGGCGGATGCCGAGAAGAACGGGGATGCCGCCGCCAAACTGGTGATCCTGGCTAACAATGCAACGGGACACCCGCACCTGACCGGTGCCTGCCTGGGTGACGGCTGGGGTGACCTGGTGGTTCACGTCGGGATCGGAGCGGCGTCGATCATCCGGCATGCGCTCGTCGAGCGACTGGCGATCGAGCCAAATTCTCCCTTGCATGAATTGGCCGCCGAGATTCAAACGGCCGTGTTCCAGTCAACACGCACGGCCGAACTGGTGGGACGCGAAATCGCCACGCGACTGGGTGCCGATTTTGGCAGTGTCGATGTTTCACTGGCCCCGACCCGTCGTCCCGATGACAGCGTGGCCGCGCTGTTGTCGTTGCTGGGAATCGAACAGGTCGGAGCACCCGGTACGGCAACCGCCCTGACGCTGATCCTGAACGCGTTGCGAGCAGGTTCCGCGTTTGCCTCCTGTTCCGCCGGCGGCTATTCACGCATCATGCTGTCGGTGTTGGAAGACGCTTCGCTGGCGGCTGCGACGAAATCGAAGGAGTTGACATTTGATCAGTTGTGCATGGCGGCCAACGCCGGATCAGGGGGCCTGGACCTGGTCTCCGTTCCCGGCGACACCGACGTGGCGACGCTGGCGGCCATCATCTCTGACCAGGTCTCGTTTGCGGTCCTGAACCGCCGGCCGGCGGCGATCCGGATCATCCCAGTCCCCGGCAAGCGGGCGGGTGAGGGAGTGACGTACAGCGGCATGATGAATGATGCCGTTATCCTGCCGATCCGCGGCACGGGATTGTCGAAGGAGTTCATCGAGCGGGGGGGACGACTGCCACCGGTCCGGTAATGGTTCTTTCTGAAGCGAGGGGACCCTCCGTTCTTCGATCTGAATTGCAATCTGTGTATCGCAACGATTTTCAAAGCTCACCCGGCAGCACCTTGGCCATTTCGATCAAGAACAGCCGGCGAAGCGCATCGTATCCCCGGTCGTTGGGGTCTTCGAGATTGTCCCAATACCAGTAGTACGGATCGTTCGCTCGATAGGCATGGTGCCAGAACTGCGTGCAGTGAATTCCATGGCCCAGGAATTCGCCACGCATGTCGATCAAGGTCACGTCCGCGTGCCGCGCGGCGAACGCAGCAATGACCTGGTTGTATGCCTGCAGGACTTTGACTCCATCCGGCCAGGCGGGAAGGCCGGCGTTGGTGATGTCGCCATCACCGTCCGTTGGGTCATAGATGTTGGCAATGAACATGTGGCAACCACCCGGAAACGTTGTCCGGACTTTGGCCGCGATGACCTCCAACCTGGCATCATACGCCTTGACCCAGTCCTCAATCTGATCGACGGTGGCACCATACATGGCCCCTTCACGCGGGGGAGTTCTGCCGTAGTTGTGAATGACGTCATTGCCGCCGGTGGTCATGACGACGATTCCATACGCTTCTGCCGCGTACGGTTTCAGTTTGGGGAGCTGATAATCCACACATTCAATCGAGGTCGTTCCCGAGATGGCCAGGTTCCGCAATTCCAGGCCCGGCAGGACAGTCGACAGGCAAACTCCCTGCATGTCGGCGAATTCATCGGTGGGGTTCTTCGCCAGTCGATTGAAATAGTTGTAGCCGCCGGTGCTGGCACCCAATCCCTGAGTCACACTGTCGCCGAGCCCCAGCAGAATCACCGGGCGTTCGGACCAGGTCGTTTGAAATGGCGCGCGGGGAACATTCGGACCGGCCGGACCGGAGCCAACGGGCCGAGCGTAGCGGTAATGAATCCAGATCGCGGCCCCGGCCACTAAGACGACACCAACGGCGATCAACGTCCACAGTCGGTGACGCCGGGGAACGGGCTCGGGAATGGGAGCAGCTTCGCTCATGGCAGTACCGAAGTGATCGGGATGAGTTGCGGTGAATGGGGATTTCATTGTAGTGCGGTCAGTGCTTCAACAGAATTCAACCAGAAATGAAACCGTCGAATCTGTACAATGCCGAGCACGAGTTGAGCCTCAACACGCTTCAGGTTGATTTGAGGATTTCATGCGACAACTTCCACTTCCATTGATTCTCTTCGTTCTGGCATTGCTGGAGTTGAATGTCCGTCACTGTATTGCGGGCGGTGATCAGGATTGGCCGCAGTGGCGAGGACCTCTGGGGACTGGGTTTGCTCCGAATTCAAATCCACCGGTGCAATGGAGCGAAACAAAGAATATTCGCTGGAAATCGGCATTACCGGGGAAGGGACATTCGACACCGGTGATCTGGGGTCAGCGCATCTTCCTGACGACAGCAATCCCCGAAGGCGAACCCCTGCCACCACGAAAGAGCACCGCGCCGGGGACGCATGATGGGGTCCCGGTCACACATCGCCACAGGTTCGTTGTGCTGGCCGTGGATCGCGGGACTGGCAAGATCCTGTGGCAGAAAACGGTGCATCAGAAACTGCCGCATGAGGGGGGACACTATACCGGCAGCCTGGCCTCAAATTCCGTGGTCACAGACGGTCAGCATGTCTATGCCTTCTTCGGCTCACATGGATTGTATTGCCTGGACATGAACGGCGATGTGAAGTGGCAGCGGCAACTGGGGGAAATGCTGACCAAGCACGGACACGGCGAAAGTGCCTCACCGGTCTTGAATGGTGACAACGTCTTTATCAATTGGGACCACGACGGACCCTGTTTCGTCGCTGCTTTCAACAAGCATACGGGAACGCCCGCCTGGAAGGTGAATCGAGACGAAGAGACATCCTGGTCATCGCCGATTCTGGTGGAGCACGAAGGACAGGCTCTGTTGATTGTGGCGGGGACAAACCGCATTCGAGCCTACCAGCCGACGACGGGCAAAGTGATCTGGGAGTGTGGCGGCCTGTCGTCGAACATCGTCGCCACTCCAGTGTCGGCCGACGGTATGTTGTATGCCGGCAGCAGCTATGAGAAACGGGCGTTCCTGGCGATCCGACTGGATGGAGCACGCGGAGACATCACGAATTCGCGTCACGTCGCCTGGACTCGCAGCCGCGGGACGCCCTATGTTCCTTCGCCATTGTTGTACGGCGAGGCCCTTTATTTTCTCACACACTACCAGGCAGTCCTGACACGGGTGGACGCCCTGACCGGCGAAGACCGACCCGGTCCAATCCGGCTGGGTGGTCTCGGCAATATCTATGCGTCGCCCGTGGCTGGTGGAGGCCGCGTTTATGTCACCGATCTGGATGGCAACACGGCCGTCGTCAGCCATGATGACGCCCCCAGGATCCTGGCGGTGAATCATCTGGACGAAATCTTTTCGGCCTCGGCAGCCATCGTCGGACGGGAATTGTTTCTACGCGGCAACAGCCATTTGTATTGCATTGCCGAAGAAAAGTAGGGGCGGCCCGCCAACGCATTCAGCGAATGGAAATCCGACTTCGGAACCAGACGCTGGCCTTAAGGTCGTGGCCATCGCCAGCCGATAGTTGTTTAAACGACAATTGTCTTGACGTCCTGTTCCGGCAACGATATTGTTGAGCCTCATGACGACTTCCCAACCACGTGATGTTCGTGCTCCGCGATTTGATTCGCTGTTTCAAGAGGCCTATCTGAATCTGTGGAGAACGTATGACCGGCTGAAGGCGATTGAAGATGAGCTGTTTTCGCAGTTCGACCTGTCGGCTCAGCAGTACAACGCATTGCGCCTGCTGGAAGCCTCGCATCCGGCCACGGTCCCGACGCTGACCTTGGGAACTCGCCTGATCTCCCGGGCTCCGGACATGACGCGGATGCTGGACCGTCTGGAAGAGCGAAGTCTTGTTCACCGCGAGCGTCGGCCCGAGAACCGACGCGTCGTCGAAGTCGGGATCACGCCTGCCGGGTTGAAGCTGCTGGACAAACTGGCAGACGCTGTCCAGGACTGCCATAAGCGGCAGTTGGGGCACCTGTCCAGCAGGGACCTGAAACAACTGGTGGAGCTGCTGCAAACGGTCCGGCAGCCTCACGAAGAGCCGCAGAGCCTGTGGCGCAAACCGTCCTCGGATTGATCATTCAAAATCGGGGATTTCCACCCCGCCGGAACTGAACAGCAACCAGAACCATTCATGACAGGACCAGGAGACAGCCCCATGATCGAATCCACCCCACCCAACGTCATCGTCATCGGTGGCGGTCCCGCGGGAACAACCACGGCAACGCTGATCGCCCAGAAGGGCTATCGAGTCCGATTGTTCGAGCGTGAAAAGTTCCCCCGGTTCCATATTGGCGAATCGTTGATTCCGCAGACGTACTGGGTCCTGCAGCGACTGAACATGCTGCCGAAGATGAAGTCCAGCCACTACATCAAGAAGTACAGTGTGCAGTTTGTCGGCTCCAGCGGCCGGTTGTCGGAGCCATTCTACTTTCTCGATCACAAACCTCACGAATCGTCCCAGACGTGGCAGGTCCGCCGCAGCGAGTTCGACCAGATGATGTTGGAAAACGCCGCCGAGCATGGCGTGGACGTGCAGACCGGCGTGCGTGTCATTGAAGTCCTGTTTGAAGGAGAGCGGGCTGTCGGAGTCCGGGTTCAGGACGACGACGGACGCAACGAACGAATTGAGCGCGCCGATGTGATTGTGGACGCCAGCGGTCAAAGCACGATGATCATGGGGAAGCTGGGTTTGCGTGAATGGGATCCGTTGTTGAAGAAAGCCGCCTGCTGGACTTACTGGGAGGGAGCTCATCGCGACATCGGCCAGGACGAAGGAGCCACTGTCGTCCTGTCCGTCCAGGGGAAGGCGGGCTGGTTCTGGTACATCCCGCTCCACGACAACATTGTCAGCGTGGGGATCGTGGCATCGCACGAATACCTGTTCAAAAACCGCGACACCAGGGACTTCGAAAAGATTTATCACGAGGAAGTTGAAAAGTGTCCGGCGGTGAAACAGCGGATCAGTTCGGCCAAACGGGCCGATATCTATCGCGCGGCCAAGGAATACTCGTACCGCTCTCAACAAGTCGCCGGTGACGGTTGGGTCCTGGTCGGCGATGCACTCGGGTTCCTGGACCCCCTCTATTCGTCGGGTGTTCTGCTGGCCTTGAAGTCGGGGGAACTGGCGGCCGATGCCATCTGCGCAGGGCTGGCCAGGGGAGATACCTCGCGCTCGCAGCTTGCGACCTGGGAAGCGGACTATTTCCGCGGCATGGAACGCATGCGACAACTGGTTCTGGCGTACTACTCGGGCCTTAGCTTTGGCCGGTTCGTTTCGCAGCATCCACACCGCAAGGGGGATATCACGGACCTGCTGATCGGCGACCTGTTTCGTCCGGAACTGGATGAAACACTGGGTTTGATTCAGGAGGCCGTTAAGGCTCATACGGCGACGGAAGCGATGTGACTCGAATCGACGAGGTCTCACGAACTTTCTACGCGACAGCAGACGCTTTCTCAGCGAAGCGTTCGATGGCATGTTCGCGTTCTGCGCGTGACTGCGCGTGAACCTTGCGCAGCAGTGTTTCCTGAGCCGTGGTCAGGGTTTGATTGCGGCGTTCCATCGCTGCGCGGGCGGTGGCCAGTCCCTTTTCCAGCGGTAATCCATCGATCAAGTCACCGTGCCAGATGCGCGAGAACGAGGGGATATGCTTGGGGAGAAGTTCTCCATCGGGCAGGATCAGGCACATCACTCCCACCGACGAACCGGTGTTGAACAAGCTACCGATCGCCGTCTTGGTGTGGTCGCCAATGAAGCATCCGACCTTGATCGACTCCGAATCGATGCCATGACCGGCGAGCGGGACGCGGACGGTTGAGTAATCATTCTTTAGGTCACTGTTGGTCGACATGGCCCCCAGGTTGACCCACGGGCAGACATAGCTGTGCCCCAGGAAGCCGTCGTGATACTTGTTGACATAGCCGTGCAGGATGGCACCTTCGATTTCGCCACCCACCCGGCAGACGGGACCGATGGTGGTTCCTTCGCGGACGTTGGCCCGAAACAACTGGGACTTCGCCCCCACGTGGCACGGGCCTTCCAGCCGCGTGAAGGCCTGGATGACGGCCCCCGCATCAATCGAGACGGGGCCCTTGCGGGCGTCGATCACCACGAACGGGTCCAGGCTGGCAGTCGGATCAATGAAGACGTTGTGAGCCGGCCCCAGGATGGCAACGTGCGGTCCCTGTTCGTCGGCCTGTGACAGCCCGAATTCGCGGGCGGCAAAGTCCAGTTGCAATTGATCCGCATTCTGATGGACGAGATCCCACG
The DNA here is from genome assembly GCA_018242525.1 of Planctomycetota bacterium. Lineage (GTDB taxonomy): Bacteria > Planctomycetota > Planctomycetia > Planctomycetales > Planctomycetaceae > Schlesneria. The sequence continues at coordinate 72,834 of JAFEBS010000006.1, forward strand.
GATAGCGGGCCAGCACACCTGGGGCCACAACTCGTCGGCGATTGCGTGCGATCTCGGGCAGGACATCATCCCAGTTTTCACCCGTCAGCAGAGGGACTTCGAGCGGGTCCAGCGTCAAATAAACGACCGTCCCATCCACGACTCCGACGGCATCGGATTCGATTTGTTCGAGTGATTTGGGATCGGCCAGCCAGCGTCCGTTCAACAGCAACGTCGCATCGGCACGCAGCCAGTCGACATCGTTGACAACGCGACCGGGATGTTCTTCACGATAGACGTCGGCCAATTCCGGGCGTACAAACGCAGTCCAATCGTGGACGGGAAGGAATTCCTGGGCGCGCTCGCGAGCCCCGAACTGGCCGCAGAGCAATTCAAAGACAGGGCGGAGCAGGGCGATCGGCGCAAAATCTTTAGCCGCCAAATCTTCAAACATGGCAATTCGCATCGCGGGGTCCCTCCCGAGCACAGCTTCCGGCATCCTCACGAGCGGAATTTATCCCGCTCCATCAATTCGGTGAAGACCAAACCGCAGGACCCGGCGGCCGAAGCGTTTCGTTGAATTCGAACGAAGTCTTTGTGTTGCAATGCGATTCTCAGCCGGCTTCGTCAAACAGTGCATCCACGAAGCTATCCGGGTTGAACAGTTCCAGATCGTCGACCTGTTCTCCCACGCCGACATACTTGACGGGAATTCCCATGCGTTGACGAATGGCGACCGTAACCCCGCCCTTGGCGGTTCCGTCCAGTTTGGCCAGGACGATCCCGGTGCAATGGGCCGCTTTGGAGAAATGCTCGGCTTGATTGAGGCCGTTCTGGCCGGTCGTGGCATCGATGACGAGCAGACATTCGTGGGGAGCACCGGGGATCTTCTTGTCGATCACACGGCGGATCTTTTCCAGTTCTTTCATCAGGTTCGCCTGATTATGAAGGCGGCCGGCGGTATCGATCACCAGGACATCGACCCCCGCCTTCAGCGCCTCTTCGCAACCGGCAAACGCGACGCTGGCAGGATCCGTGCCGCTGGGCCGTGTTACGATCGGACAGCCCAATCGCTGACTCCACATTGTCAGTTGTTCCACGGCGGCGGCTCGGAAGGTGTCACCGGCAGCGAGCATGACGGACAGTCCCTGCGACCGCAACAACTTGGTGATTTTGGCAATCGAAGTGGTCTTTCCGGTTCCGTTCACGCCCGTCACCAGGATCACCGTCGGTTTGGTTTCGGCGAATCTCAATGGGGACAGCGGCTTTTCCGAATCCCAGGTCGTACCGTCGGTGCCGCGCAGGATATTTCGCAGCGTGTCTTTGATCGTGGCCCAGATTTCATGGAGCACGACGGTCCGGCCAAAGTGCTTCGACCGCAATTCGCCAATGATCGCCTCGGCGGCGGCAACGCCGATATCGGTCCGGATCAAGCGGGCTTCAAACTGTTCCAGCTTGTTGTCGTCAAGTATGTCACCTGACTTAAACAAGTCACGGATATCGGTTTGCAGCAACTGCTTGGTTCGCTGCAGTCCCAGCTTCAGCTTGTCGAAGAATCCCATGATCGGTCGTTTCGCCTGTATTTCACGGTGTCGGTGCCATTTGTTGCAGATCATAGAAGTCGCCGCAGCCAGGAGCAATTCCCGCCTATGCCAATCCCGCAATCCCGGCTAGAATCGAACCGGCGGAAACTGCCGATCCGAATCGGCATGCAGGAGTTCAAGGATGACCAACGCGATGGAACGCGGGTGGCTGGTACTGATCTTGGTTGCGGCGGCGAGTAGTTCGGGTTGCCAGGAAGCCCGCTCTTTCTCATGTCGTCCCCGGGATCCGCGCGTTGAGGCAGAGATCTATGACAAGGTACACGATCCGTTCCCGGACGAATCTCTGGGACCTGATACTCACAGCCGCCCAGGCTCGTTCCAGTTGCCTCGGACCCAGGATTACAAGACGTTCGAATACAAGAATCTGCGTTCTTCCGGGATTGTCCGTCCGGGGATGGCTGCTCAACCTGGACTGCTGGACGATACTTCGCGCCGGTACAACGTGGTTCCGTACTGAAGCGAATTGCCTGGTCACAACCTGCCTGATGACCGTGTTGTGTCTGGTGTCACAGACCGCGATCGCCCAGCCCGCCCAGCCGCGGAATGCAGAGTCGACCGCGGCGAACATGATTTCGGCCGAGCACCAAAAGAACATCGATCGGGGATTGGCCTATCTGGCCCTGCGACAGGGGGCCGACGGGTCGTTCGGATCGGGCACCGCATACCGGCGAAATGTGGCAGTGACCTCGCTGGCCGCGATGGCGTTTCTGTCCGCCGGCAGTACTCCTGGACGCGGCGTCTACGGTGAGAAGGTCGACAAGTCGATCGACTTCGTCCTGTCCTGTGCCAAGCCCTCCGGATACATCATTCGCGAAGACAGCGCCGGGCATGGTCCGATGTACGGGCATGGATTCGCGACACTCTTTCTGGCAGAAGTGTATGGGATGAGTCCCCGCAAGGATGTTCGCGAAACCTTGAAGGGGGCCGTTCAACTGATTGTCAATTCGCAAAATCGCGAAGGAGGCTGGCGCTATGATCCAGACGGAAAGGATGCCGATGTGTCTGTCACCGTCTGCCAGATGATGGCGTTGCGCGCCGCCCGCAACTGCGGGATTGCCGTCCCGAAAACCACGGTCGATCAGTGTGTCGAATATGTCAAGAAGTGCCAGAACGTGGACGGTGGATTTCGGTACCAACTGATGATCCGTCCTCAAAGTGACTTTCCCCGTTCGGCGGCTGGTGTTGTGACCTTGTATTCCGCCGGAATGACGGAAGGCTCCGAGATTGAACGTGGCCTGTCCTACCTGCAGCGGTTCCCTCCCCGTGGTGACCGACTTCACTACGACGCTCATTATTTTTACGGTCACTACTATGCCGTTCAGGCAATGTGGCACGCAGGAGACGATCGATGGCAAAAGTGGTTTCCCGCGATTCGAGATGAATTGCTGGCCCGTCAGCATTTCGATGGTAGCTGGTCTGACAACCAGATTAACAACGAATACGCCTCCGCCATGGCCTGCCTGATCCTGCAAATGCCCAACAATTACCTGCCGATCTTTCAGCGGTGAATCGAGTATTCATTGGCCATCAGAGGGTGACGGACGTGCGGATCTCGATCGGACGGATGTTGTGCTGGTTTGGCTGCCTGTCATCCGCCTGCGCGTTCGCCGCAGACGTCGTGACCGTGGTCGATGTGACTGGCCGTACGACGACAGATGCGATCCTGCGTGAGTGGTCTGCCGACCAGGTCATTGTCCAGGGTGAATCTGTCGTCAGAACGCCCGTGGAGGACCTTCTAAGCGTATCGTTCGGTCACCGGCCAGTCCCCATGGTTGGTGGCGACCCGCTGGTGATCCTGGCCAACGGAGATCGCCTGGTACTACGTTCGGTGAGCATTCTGGATGATGTTTTGACCGCGATCTGGCACAAGATCCCCTCGCGTCCGGCTCTGAAGCTTCCCCTGGAAACTGTGGCCGCCATCGTGTTCGATCTTCCCGCCATCGGCGATGATCGGCAACGTCTGTATGCCGAGTTGCAGAACCTTCCCGCCGGTGAAGACATGGTTCTACTGGCGAACGGCGACCGGGTGCAGGGGGAATTTGAGCGGTTGGATGGAGCTTTCGTACAAATCAAGACCGCGGCGGGTCCGTTGAAGCTCGATCGATCCCGTGTCCGCGCGATCCGCATGAACCCCGAGTTGACATCGCCACCGAAAGTCCCCGGTCGGCGACTGACACTTTCGTTGCGTGACGGATCGCGGGTGACGTTGCGCAGTATCGAATTGAGCGACCATGAATTGAAATGCCAGACGCTTGCGAAGCTGATCTTCCAGATTCCCACCGACGAGTGCCTGGCCTGCAGGGTCTATGGGAGTCATGTGATTCCACTGGCTGATCGAGAACCGGCCCAGGTGACGTTTGTGCCCTACTTGTCACACCAGTGGCCGCTGGTCAGGAATGCCAATGTCCTTGGCGGCCCCCTGTCCATCCGCGGGACGGAATACAGCACGGGTCTGGGCGTTCATAGTCGTTCCGTGGTGACATATGATCTGCAACCGACAGATCGTGAATTCCGTGTGACCGTGGGAATTGATGACGCGGCTGGTGGAGCGGGCAGCGTCCGGTTCGGAATTGAACTGGACGGCCAGCGAAAGTGGGAAAGCCTGGAATTGAACGGACGTTCTCCTCCTGTTGAAGTCCCCCCCATCAAGCTGCAAGGAGCCGCGAAGTTGATGCTGATTGTCGATTATGGTGCTGGTGCGGACATCGCAGATTATGCGAACTGGTGCGATGCCGTGATTGTTCGCGAATGATTGGTGATACCTGTCGAAGGAATTCGACGTGTGCGACGTCCTCGAATTGAAAATGATTATGAAACCTATGATCACGCCGATCGCCGTCGTTTTAACGGTGATCGTGCTCACGTGTGGTGGCAGCCGCGCTGACGAACCGTTGACGTCGACCACAAACCTGCACCTGGCCGAGGTGGAAACCGGTCAGGCGCTGGCGGCGGCGAGCGACACCTTCCTCAAGTCGCTCAGCCGGTTTGATCGCCAGGTTCGGTTGCAGACCGATGGTGAGGCTACCGAACAGGCGCTGATCGAATTCATCCAGGGGGAAGTCCTTGCCTGGGACGATGGCGAGCGGCAAAGTCTGGTGGATTCGATCCAACGGTTACGACCAAAGCTGGTGCCGTTTCGATTGCCACTTCCAGAAACGGTCGTGCTGGTTTTGATGTCTGGAAAGGAAGAGGCAAACGCCGCTTATACCCGGGGAATGGCCATCTTTCTGCCCAGGGACCGGGTTCAGAAACTGAAGGCCGATGCCCTGGATCGGCTGGTGCTCCACGAATTGTTTCACGTTCTCTCCCGCAACGCGCCGGAACTGCGTCGGGACCTGTACCGGATCGTCGGATTTGAACTGTGCGAGCCGATTTCACTGCCGCCCGCTCTGGCCGATCTCAAGCTGACCAACCCGGACGCGCCGCTCATTGATTGTCGGATCAAGGTGACGGACGACAACACCGAATTCCACGCCGCTCCGATCTTGTACTCCTCGTCGGCGACCTATGACGTTGGCAAGAAGCCTCCGCTGTTCAAATACCTCACGTTCCGGCTGATGAAGATCGAGGAATCCGAGGGGCGCTGGAGACCTCTGTTGGACAAGTGCGAACCGATTCTGATTGACCCTGCGAAGTGCGATTCGTATGCCGCGCAAATTGGCAAGAACACGAAATACATCATCCATCCCGATGAGATCCTGGCAGACAATTTCGTTCATCTGATCATGCAGACCGAAAAGTTGCCGTCGCCTCAGATCGTCGATCAGATGGGTGAACGGTTGCGCGCCGTACAGTGACCACCGGGGACGGCACCCGGCTCACCTGGAACTGTTCTTGGATTTCCGGGGAAGTGGGCAGCGAACGGTTATTTGACGCGGCCCTTCACGCACCGGAATCCAACCGCATCATCGGCATCGGTATTGGCAATCTTCCGGCGAGCGGTGCTGGTCAGTCTGTCGAACTTGTCCTTCCATGACCCGCTGCGCAGAACGTGACCGTCGTTTGGTTCGACACTCATTGCCGCGCCGTCTTCCGGAGCATGGTCGTAATCGTCGGACCAGTGATCGGCCGTGAATTCCCACAGGTAACCGTGCATGTCGTACAGTCCCCAGGGGTTGGGCTTCAGGGCTCCAACCGGTGGGTCGTTACCGGCCGCGTTGCCGGTGTGCCAGCCGTACATGTCAAGCAGCCTGGCCTTGTTCCCCTGGTCGCCGTCCATCTGTGCGTCATCGCCAAAACTGTAACGGGTTGTCGTACCTGCTCGACAACAGTATTCCCATTCGGCCTCGGTCGGCAACCGGATTTCTTCATCATCGGCGATCAGCTTTTGTTTCCGCAGAGCGACTGTGACCTTCTGGCAGAATTCGGTTGCGTCCTTCCAGGTCATCATTTCGACCGAATTTCGGGGACCCTTCCAGCGACTGGGGTTCTTGCCCATCACCGCCTCATACAGATTCTGCGGGACTTCGTACCTGGCGATGGCAAACTTGTATCCGAACGTCACTTTGTGAACCGGTCGTTCATTGGCCGGCCCGGAGTCCGATCCCATCTGAAACGACTTCGGAAACTTCCCTTCGCCCGGGGAGATCGCCACAAATTCCTCGGCAAACGTTTTCAACAGCGCAGCCGACTTGGAATCGGGCTCATTGTCGTCTGCAGCCCAGAGTGCTGATTCGCAATTCCCGATGAGGAGTGTGAGGGTGAACAACAACTGCGGACATCGAGCCAGTCTGCAACACATGACAGTCTCCTGAAAACGGATCCGGGGAAGCTGACGAGATACCGCACCGATCAGGAAATCACAATCTCGCACTAGGTTTCATCCATGGAAAGGCGGCAGGTTTTCCATGCGGTCAGGACCAGTCCATGCATTCCCAGCGATGCCATTCGGCGGGCCGTGGGGAATTGCGGTGCCAGGACCGGCCCGCCACCGCCGGTCAGGACCAGCCACGGGGTCTCCGGATTGTCCGTGGAGGCCTCGAAATCGGGGACAGACTGTCCACGCTGCAGGCAGACCTGGCGGATCAGTTCCCGAATCGCACCCACCTGACCCCAGAACAAACCGTTGCGAATCGCATCCCGGGTGTTCCGGCCCGGGGCGATCGGAGCCGTGCGGGCCAGTTCCTGAACGGGCAACAGCGGCAGCAGGGCCGTATATTGGTGCAATGCTTTGGCGGACAACTCCATCCCCGGCAGGATCGCGCCACCACAGAACTCGCCTTCTGCTGAGACATAATCCACGGTCGTGGCGGTTCCCGAGTCGATGACAATCGCCGCCCGTGACAGTGGCCGGATGGCATTCACCGCCACGGCGTTCAACAAACGATCTAATCCGACTTTTTCCGGAAAGTCGACGTTGGCCACCACGGGAATCGCGGCACACGTCCGGACCGCGATGGGTTGAAACGGACCGAGATCCCAGTTCTCCAATAACCGCTGAACGACCGGTGGGTTCGATCCGGAAATGACGACCCCCGAGATCCCCACGGCGATCCAGCGCAGCAATTCGCCGCGTGGCAACGGATCTTCTACCGGAACGGCCATGAACTCGGCACACTCTGGCCAGGCGGGGACATTTCCCCCGTCCTGACTGGGATGAAACAGGCCGAACTTGATGCGACTGTTGCCGACATCAACGGCCAGCAACGACGCAGGCTGGGAATGTAAAGTCATGAAGTGCATCTAAGCAGGATGAGCGGTCGTCTCTGCCTGAGGGCAGGTTCGGGCCCTGAGCAGCGGACGTCTCAGATCCCGGCTCAGATTACCTACTCATTCAGACTTTCAACAGTGGTCAAGGGAATCCCCTGACTGGATACCATTTTTACAGGGACTTCGTTGACTTTTTCGTCCTTAAACCAGTACCATCTCGCATCGATTTTTGCGATACTGTCCCTGGGTCTCTATCTCCCAATCAGATATCTTCGATCCGATGAATCTCCGCGATCTTGAGTTGTTCTGTGAAATTGCCAGCCTGGGAAGTTTTTCCAAGGCCGCGAAAGCGCACGGTATTTCCCAACCTGCCGCGAGTGAAATCGTGAAGGCGCTCGAAGAACAACTGGGCTGCGAACTGCTCAATCGAGCGGTCCGACCGCTGGAGCTAACCCCTGAAGGAAAAATCTATTACGACGGATGTCGCGAGTTGCTCGATGACTACCGCCGCCTCGAAGATCGGATTCTGCAACGACGGGACAAAGTCGTCGGGCCCGTCCGAGTCGCCTCGATTTACTCGGTCGGGCTGTTGCAAATGGACTGCTACGTAAAGGAATTCGAGCGACTTTATCCCGATGCCGCACTGGATTTGCAATACCTTCATCCGGAAGAAGTTCTGGCACGGGTCGCGAACGAGGAAGTGGACCTGGGCCTGATGTCGTTTGCGCCGCGGCGTGCTGATCTGATTTGCGAAACTTGGCAAGATCAGCCAATTGTCGTTGTCGTTGCTCCCCAACATCGTCTGGCCGGGCGGAAATCGCTGCGGGTGAGCGAGCTGGATGGTGAGTCTTTGGTTGGGTTTACGTCCGAATTGCGAATGCGGCAGGAAATTGATCGCTGGCTGAAACAGGCGAAAGTGTCGGTCAATGTGGTGCATGCGTTCGACAACATCGAAAACATCAAACGCGCCGTGGAAGTCGGATCTGGAATTGGTCTGCTGCCGATCGCCACTGTCCGTCGCGAATTGGAAATCGGTACTTTGATTGCTCTGGAACTGGAAGATGTCGTGTGGGTCCGCCGCCTCGACATCGTGTATAAACGGACAAAACCGTTCACCACAGCGATCAGTCGCTTCCTGGAACTGTTGCATCAAGACCCGGAGACGTTCTCCAAATCCGGCACTTTGCACGATGCCGCCGGCTCACTCGCCCAGGCCACGGATGCCACAGCCCTGCCATCTGTGCCCAAGTGAGAGCGACTTCGCGCAATACATCCCCTCCCATTCCCGGTCGTTCCCGACTGGGATAGACCAGACAAATCGGTCGCGCACGACTCGACCGGTCACAGCGATCCCAGCGAATGGGACTCGCCATTAACACCAAGATCAGACGTTGCTGGACACCAGCGCAGCGAGCAATCGCGGCCGCTTAAAGAGACGATGGAAAATGACTGAACCACTCTTCACACGACACCCAGAACTGTTTCATTCCGATGGAACCCCCAGGGCCCAGGGCCTGTACGATCCGGCCAACGAGCACGATTCGTGCGGCGTCGGGTTCGTCGCACACATCAAGGGGCAGAAGTCACGGCAAATCGTTGACGACGCCCTGCGGATGCTCAAGCACATGGCCCACCGCGGAGCCTGTGGCTGTGAAACGAATACGGGGGACGGTGCCGGCATTCTGACGGCGATTCCTCATGAGTTCCTTGGGAAAGCTGTCCAACGGGATCTGAACACCAGTCTCCCTGGCCCGGGCCAGTATGGCGTCGGTCTCGTGTTCCTGCCGACCGATCCCGAACAGCGTAAAATCGCCAAAGAGACGGTCAACAAGCTGATAGCCGAACAGGGACAGACCTTGATCGGCTGGCGACTGGTTCCGCATGACGCCGATGGAGCCGACATCGGTCCGTCCGCACGCGCCGCCATGCCTGCGTTCGAGCAACTGTTTGTCGCTGCAAAGGCCGGTCTGGATCAGGACGAATTCGAACGCCAGTTGTTCCTGATTCGCAAGCGGGCCAGCCATGCCATCCGCGAAGGCAAGCTGGCACAGGCGTTGCAGTTTTACATTTGTTCACTGTCGTCCAAGGTGCTGATTTACAAGGGGATGCTGACTTCCGAGCAGGTGATGCCCTTCTTCACCGATTTGCAGGACGCGGACTATACCTCGCACCTGGCGATGGTGCACAGCCGGTTTTCGACCAACACCTTTCCCAGTTGGGATCGAGCCCATCCGCAGCGGTATATCGCTCACAATGGCGAAATCAACACTGTGCGCGGGAATGGAAACTGGATGTATGCCCGCCAGGGGGTCATGAAGAGCGACCTGTTCGGCGAAGACCTGAAGAAGCTGTTTCCGCTGATCGAACCGTTCTGTTCGGATTCGGGAAACTTCGACAACGCTCTGGAAACTCTGGTGATGACGGGCCGCAGCCTGCCGGAAGCCGTCATGATGATGGTCCCCGAAGCGTGGCAGAACCACGATTCGATGCCGGAAGACAAGCGTGCCTTCTACGAGTATCACTCCGCATTGCAGGAACCGTGGGATGGCCCCGCTTCGGTCTCGTTTACCGACGGCACCGTCATCGGAGCGACCCTGGATCGCAACGGCTTGCGTCCCAGCCGTTACTACGTGACTCACGATGACCGCGTCATCATGGCCAGCGAAGTCGGTGTGCTCGACATCGACCCTGCCAACGTCAAGCTCAAAGGTCGCCTGCAGCCCGGCAAGATGTTCCTGGTCGACTTCAAGCAGGGACGCCTGATCCCCGACGAAGAACTCAAGAAGGACTATGCCAATCGGCGTCCGTACAGGCAGTGGCTGCACGATCAACGCCTGCTGCTGAGCGAACTGCCTCCGGTCGAAGCGCCCGAACGCATGGTCGACGGCGAGTTGCTGCAGCACATGCAGTCGTTCGGTTACACCACCGAAACATTGCAGTTCATGCTGGTCCCGATGATCGTGACCAAGAAGGACCCGATTGGATCCATGGGGGATGACACCGCGCTGGCCTGCATGAGCGATCAGCCACGCCTGGTCTACGACTACTTCAAGCAATTGTTCGCCCAGGTGACCAATCCCGCGATCGACAGCACGCGGGAAGAAGTCATCATGTCGCTGGAATGTTACATCGGCCCTGAGGGGAACCTGCTCGAATCGAGCGAAGCGCAGTGCCACCGTCTGGTGGTGCCGCACCCGATCCTGACCAACGAGGAACTGGCCGCGATCAAGCATTTGAATTATCGCGGCTGGAGGACCAGGACGATCGACATCACCTATCCGAAGTCGCAGGGTCCGGCGGGTTTGAAGTGGGCCCTGGACCGGATCTGCGGTGAAGCCAGCCAGGCAATCGAAGACGGGTACAGCCTGATCATCCTCTCGGATCGACTTGCCAGTGCCAACCGCCTGCCGGTCAGCGCCCTGCTGGCGACCGGCGCGGTGCATCATCATCTGGTTCGGAATGAGGAACGCACTCGCATCGGGATTGTGGTCGAAACGGGCGAGGCCCGCGAAGTTCACCACTTCTGCCTGCTGACCGGTTACGGCTGCGATGCTGTCAATCCGTACATGGCCTTCGAAGCCCTGTGGCAGTTGCAGGACGATGGTGAGCTGGCAGGCGACTGGACTCATGATCAGATCACGGCCGCCTATCGCAAGGCCACCAAGCAGGGGATCCTGAAGGTGATGGCCAAGATGGGGATCTCGACACTGCAAAGTTACAAGGGCGCACAGATCTTCGAAGCGGTCGGCTTGAGCGACGAAGTCATCAAGAAATGCTTCCGCGGATCGGCCAGTCGCATCAGTGGCGTCGGCTTCGACATCCTGGGCGAAGAAGCGCTGCGTCGGCATGAGTTGGGATACCCCACCCGGGAATCGAACAAGCTCCCAGTCCTGCCCAACTTCGGCCTGTTTTCGTGGCGGTCCACCGGTGAAAAGCATGCCTGGAATCCCCACAACATCGCCAACATTCAGCGAGCGGCACGCCAGGGGGACAAGCAGGCGTACCGCGAATTCTCCAAGCTGATCAACGAACAGACCACGCGGGAATGCCATCTGCGCGGGATGCTGAAATTCAAGGCGAACTTGACGCCGGTTCCGCTGGACGAAGTCGATTCGGCTGCGGACATCGTACGCCGATTCTGCACCGGGGCGATGAGTTACGGCTCCATCTCGGCCGAAGCCCATGAATCGCTTGCGATTGCCATGAACCGCATCGGCGGTAAAAGCAACACCGGCGAAGGGGGGGAAGACTACAAGCGGTTCCAACCACTGCCGAACGGCGACTCGAAGCGTTCCGCGATCAAGCAGGTGGCGTCCGGACGGTTCGGTGTGACCAGTTGGTACCTGACCAACGCCGACGAGCTGCAGATCAAGGTCTCACAGGGAGCCAAGCCGGGTGAAGGCGGCGAATTGCCGGGCCACAAGGTCGACAAGATCATTGCCGCCACCCGGCATTCCACGCCGGGCGTGGGCTTGATCAGTCCCCCTCCGCACCACGACATCTATTCGATTGAAGACCTGGCCCAGTTGATCTTCGACCTGAAGAACTCGAATCCGTCCGCACGTGTCAGCGTGAAGCTCGTGTCCGAGGTCGGGGTTGGTACAGTCGCGGCGGGTGTCGCCAAGGGGCATGCCGACAAGATCCTGATCTCGGGAGATTCCGGCGGGACCGGTGCTTCACCATTGACCAGCATCAAGCATGCCGGGATGCCGTGGGAGCTGGGGATCGCCGAAACGCATCAGACGCTGGTGCTGAACGACCTGCGCAGCCGGGTTCGCCTGGAGACGGACGGTCAGCTCAAGACTGGTCGCGACGTGGTGATCGCCTGTCTGCTGGGTGCCGAAGAGTTTGGGTTCGCCACCGCGCCGCTGATCGTGCTCGGTTGCATCATGATGCGCAAGTGTCACCTGAACACCTGCCCGGTCGGGATCGCCACGCAGGATCCGCAACTGCGGAAGATGTTCAACGGCCAGCCCGAGCATGTCATCAACTACCTGTTCATGGTGGCTGAAGAAGCACGTGAGATTATGGCTTCTCTCGGGTTCCGCACGATCAACGAAATGGTCGGCCGCAGCGACGTTCTCGAATACGACACCAGTGTCACTCACTGGAAGCTGAAGCACCTGGACCTGTCCAAGATCCTGAAGCCCGCGACCAAGCCGCATCCGAACGTCCATACCTACTGCACCATCCCCCAGCAGCACGGGATCGAATATCAGCTCGACAACGAACTGATTCGCGAGGCCCGTGAAGCGATCGACAGTGCCAAGCCTGTCCGGCTGAACATCGAGGTGCAAAACATCGACCGGGCGCTCGGCACGATCCTCAGCCATGAAGTCTCCAAGAAATGGGGCGAGAAGGGATTGCCGGACGACACGATTCACATCCGGTGCATCGGTTCGGCCGGTCAAAGCCTCGGAGCCTGGCTGGCTCACGGTGTGACAATCGAAGTCGAAGGGGATGCCAACGACTATGTCGGCAAGGGCTTGTCCGGTGGACGGATCATCGTCTTCCCGCCGGCCAAATCGACGTTTGTTCCTGAAGAGAACATCCTGATCGGCAATGTTGCACTGTATGGGGCGACGGAAGGCGAGGCGTTCTTCCGTGGTCGTGCGGCCGAACGGTTCTGCGTCCGGAATTCAGGGGCGTCATGCGTCGTGGAGGGGGTTGGGGACCACGGTCTGGAATACATGACCGGCGGCGTGGCAGTCATCCTGGGCCCCACGGGTCGCAACTTTGCCGCCGGAATGTCCGGTGGAGTGGCGTTCGTCCATGACCCACGCGATCAACTTCTCGGCAACTGCAACCTGGAAATGGTTGAGTTGGAAAAGGTGGTCGAGAGCGAAGACATTTCCGAACTGAAGAGCCTGATTGCCAAGCACCACAAATACACCGGTTCCACTGTCGCCGCTTCGATCCTGCAGAACTGGGACGATGAACTGCCCCGGTTCGTCAAGGTCATGCCGATCGACTACAAGCGGGCACTGGCAGAACAGAAGAAGGAACTGGCGAAGGCATAACTGAGGTTCCAGTCCGTACGAATCCGTGACCAACAGATCATCTTCCTTTGAGTTTGAGAGCAATGGGCAAGCCAACCGGTTTTAAAGAGTTTCAGCGTCAGGTTCCCCATGACCGGGATGCGAAGCTGCGCATCCTGGACTGGAACGAGTTTCACGAACACATGTCCGAAGGCGAACTGAAAACACAGGGCGCCCGCTGCATGGATTGTGGAGTACCGTTCTGTCATACCGGTTCTTTGATGGCCGGCATGGCCGCCGGGTGTCCGGTCAACAACCTGATTCCCGAATGGAACGACCTGGTCTATCGGGGCAACTGGCGTGAAGCGCTGGACCGCCTGCACAAGACGAACAACTTCCCGGAGTTCACGGGCCGGGTCTGTCCGGCACCCTGCGAAGGTTCCTGCGTCCTGGGAATCACCAATCCCCCGGTCACGATCAAGAACATCGAGTGTTCGATCATCGATCATGGGTTCGACAAGGGCTGGGTCCAGCCCAATCCCCCCAAGACCCGTACCGGCAAACGCGTGGCGATCGTCGGAAGTGGACCGGCCGGGCTGGCCGCCGCAGCGCAACTGAACAGCGTCGGCCACACCGTCACCGTCTTCGAGCGGGCGGACCGGGTCGGGGGATTGCTGATGTACGGCATCCCCAACATGAAACTCGAAAAGCATCTGGTCCAGCGCCGAGTCGATCTGCTGGCGGCCGAAGGTGTGAACTTCAAGACAAACACGGAAATCGGTCGTGACATCAGCAGCATCGATCTGCGTGAGCAGTTCGATGCGATCGTGCTGGCGACCGGAGCAACCAAACCGCGCGACCTGCCAATCCCCGGACGATCTCTGTCCGGGATTCACATGGCCATGGAGTTCCTGCACGGGAATACCAAGAGCCTGCTCGATTCGCAGTTGTCCGACGGCAAGTATATCAACGCCGCGGACAAGCACGTTGTTGTCATCGGCGGTGGTGACACCGGAAACGACTGCATCGGCACGTCGATGCGTCACGGTTGCAAGAGCCTGGTCAACCTGGAAATCGTCCCGGAACCACCCGAACAGCGTGCGGCCAACAATCCCTGGCCTCAGTGGCCCAAGATCTTCCGCGTTGATTACGGCCATGCGGAAGTCGCCGCCGTCTTCGGTGAAGATCCCCGGTTATTCAGCACGACGACCGTTGAATTCCTGGGGAACGACAAGGGCGAAGTCCGGGCGTTGCGGATTGCCAAGGCCGAACCGGCTCCGCCGTTCAAGGTCATTCCAGGCACGGAGCGCGAGATTCCCGCGGACCTCGTCTTCCTGGCCCTCGGCTTCCTGGGTCCCGAGTCACCCGTCGCCGCTCAGCTCGGCGTGAAGCTCGACGGACGTTCCAATTACGAGGCGACTCATGGCCAGTTCGCCACGAACGTACCGGGAGTCTTCGCGGCAGGCGACTGCCGTCGCGGTCAAAGCCTGATCGTCTGGGCAATCAATGAAGGGCGGGGTGCCGCCCGGGAATGCGATCGTTACCTGATGGGGAAAAGCGACTTGCCATAAGCGGAGAGATTCATGACGGGCCTTCGTGACATCTGTTCGATCCTACGCGATATGGGATGTACGAAGTCCCAGGTATTTCTTACGGATGGCGGCAAGGCGCTGAGCCTTCGACCTGATCCTGGCAGCGGAACGTTCGTGGCAACTGCAGTGCTGGGTCTCGGTGGATGTGGATGTGTCCTGAAATGTTTGGACGCGCAGTCGGAACTTCAAGTTGCGTTCAAAGTTCCGTTTAAAGTCCCAAACGCTGTAGAGCAACTCCGATTCATTCGAGAGTTCACGACGATCACGAACGTTCGCCATCCGTCAATCGTCCAGACCATCCAAAGCGGTATTTTCAAGAATACAAGCGTTCCATGGTTTACGATGGAATTCGTCGACGGTAAGTCGTTGGCGAGTCAACGGCCAGTTCAAGCAAACTCCAAAGCGGGAGTTTTACGCATTCTTGAGGCTGCTCAAAAATGGTTTCTCGCACTTGTGTCACTCCATGAGACGGATTGTTTCCACCGAGATTTGAAGCCGGGGAATATCCTTTGGACAAAGGACTTTGATTGGAAGATCGTTGATTTCGGATTAAGTATTCTGCGGGATGCACCTCACGTCACGAACACCAAAGAGGACTGGCCACCTCCTGGAACGCGCGCCTATATGCCGAGCGAGCAATGGGAATTTGGCGCAAACGACAAGTCCGATCAGTTTTCGATGGCTGCGACCGTATACGAGTGGCTTGCAGGTCGGCGTCCATATCCAGATCCAGAAGGCATACTTCCGCGACCCGAATTGTTGCCCGGAGCGGACTTTCGCCCCGTTCCAGTACACGTTCATAATCCACATGTTCCGGAATCAGTTTCTCAACTTCTGGCTCAAATGCTTCAACAAGACCAAGATAGACGATTTCGATGCATGCGGGACGCGTCTTGCAGATTGGCTGAATTGATTAACCGGGAGTTCCGTTCGAATCAGCCGTCCGGTGAGCGACGCGACAAAGAGTTGATTGCATTTGGGCTCACGCGCGGACTTGAACGGCAAATTATTCGCTTCCGACGCGAACTTGGTACTGTCTTGACAGACGTTTTTGTCGACGGAGGTAATCCCGCGGTCGACGAACATTCCATTCGGAACTCACTCGTTACTTGCAAGCGAATCAGGGAATCGCTCGCCGCAGTGGTGGTGGCTGCGGAGGACGATGAAATGCTTGGGGGATTGGTGCCTGTTAACCGTGCAAGATCGGCGTGTGCGAACGCAATCCGTTCGATCGACGAACTGACAAGTTCGCTCAAGCATTTCTCGCGGATCGAATTTGCGTGCAAGATTGCCCAGAACATGATCGGAGGCGGATCATCGGAAGTCTCTGTGATTAACCTGCTTTCGACCGTCGAGCCACCTCTACGTCGAGTCACCCAGTCGGCCAATCAGTTACACCTCTCCCTGGAACAGGTACTGGACATCGCAACAGGCAAACAATCACTCTTGGATATCATCTCGATGTCTTCAGAAAATCGGCAGATACTTCTGGACCCCATTATTGGGCTACGAGACTCGCTGGCAATCGTGCAGTTGGAACTCGCAGAACTCGATGAACATGTCATTATGCTGGACGGGATCAAGCGATATCGATTGTCAATGAGCTGACAAGTTCAGCTACAGGAATCTGCCGCGACATGCTGAAAAAACGCGCATCTGGCTGGACATCGCTTGGCGATTCGATACAATCCCGGCCATCAACTATGCGAGGCCAACGATGACATCATATCTCGGTCGTTCTGACTGCGGACGTACACTTGAAGACATTACAACTCTCCTGATCGCGATTTCCGACGTCTCAGATGGATTGGCAAGCTTCTGTACGGAAGCACGTGCGGAATACGAACATGAAGTTGCCAGTATTCGAATTTTCCGGCAAATCCTGCACTTGGTTGTGTACCGAGCGGATTTGCTTTTGGCACGAGTTGAGCATCGCATGGATTTGGGCGTCTTCCGACAGTTCTATGAGCTCGTTTCGGACACCAGGAAAGAAGTCTCCGAAAAGCTGCGATTGGTCGCGCCGGAATTGCCATCGTCGCGACAACCTGACAGAATTCGGGAGGCGTTCGCGGAATCTGTTGAGATCGTTCAGCGAAAACTGCCGGAGTTTGAATCGCTTAAAGAGTACGTCCGGCAATTGTTGGATGACAAAAACGGGCTGCTTCAAGAATTTACGGAGCGCGCTCAGACAATAGAAGGTAAACTCACTCAAACAGTCACGTTTGCAAATCAAGAAGGCTTTTGATCATGATTTCGCTTGCTGAGCCGGTGGTCGAACGGCTTCTGGAAGAGTTTGAATCAGGTGTTCTACACTTACGCGAAAGGGTAAAGAGCGGCGGAATCGAAACGGAAGATTCAGGCATTCAAGAATTGATTTTGGATTTTTGCTTCTGTTCCCGATTGATTAGAACCGACCTTCGGACAGTTCCAAAAGACCGCGCTGGAGAACTGGCAAAGCGTGCGGTGCAGTTACTTGATGAGGCGGCATCGCTTCTTGTATTGCCGCCCAATCACAAGCTTGTGCCGTTTGTTCAAAACATCCGTGATCGCGCACAGCTGTTGCGGACGGAGTTTGCAATCAAGTGACTGTTGGTTTGCGAATCGCTCTCGGTTGTGATCACGGTGGCTTCCCGTTGAAGCAACGAATCGCGTCCGTCATCCAGTCGGCAGGACAGATTGTTGTGGACTGTGGCACGGATTCCAGTTGTTCCGTCGACTACCCCGATTTCGCCCTGAAAGTCGGCCAGACCATTCTGGCTGGCGAAGCCGATCGTGGCATCCTGCTGTGCGGCAGCGGCGTCGGCATCAGCGTCGCCGCCAACAAGATCCCCGGCATCCGTGCTGGCGTCTGCCACGACATCTATTCCGCTCACCAGGGTGTCGAGCACGACGATATGAACGTTCTTTGCCTGGGTGCCCGGATCATTGGCGAAGAAGTCGCCGTGGAACTGGTTCGCGCCTTCATCAACGCCCAGTTCACTCACGAAGAACGCCACGTCCGCCGCTTGAACAAGGTTCTCGAGATCGAGCGCGATGCGCTGGCAGGGAAGTTCGCGAAATAATGGGTGTTGAAATGCCTGCAAGCTGGCGTAACTTCGAAAACGCAGGGGTCATGTGGTTCAAAGTTCATTTTTCGCGGGTGACGTCGCTCAGTAAGGCGAGTCGACGGTTCGCGAAAAGTGAACTTTGAACCACATGACCCCGCAGCACACATGCTGGCCAGATCAGGGGCCGGGATTCTTCAACGTCCCAGGCCCCACTCATTTCACCTGGCTGTCTGCGCCTATTTCTTGGCGTCGTCTTTCAATTCGCCGCAGTCTTCGATGACAACCTTCTTGGAAGTACTGCCCGACTGAGACCCGACCGCTTCGATTTTCTTAACGACGTCCATCCCTTCGACCACAGAGCCGAACACCACATGCTTGCCGTCAAGCCAGGCGGTTTTGGCCGTACACAGGAAGAACTGCGAGCCGTTTGTGTTCCTGCCGGCGTTCGCCATGCTCAGGATCCCCTCGCCGGTATGTTTCAGCGTGAAGTTTTCATCCTCGAACTTGGCACCGTAGATCGACTTTCCGCCCGTGCCGTTGTGGTTGGTGAAATCCCCCCCCTGGCACATGAAACCGGGAATGACCCGGTGGAAACTCGACCCCTTGAAGCCAAAGCCCTTTTCACCGGTGCAAAGCGCCCGGAAGTTTTCCGCCGTCTTGGGAACGACGTCTGAACGAAGTTCCATCACGATGCGGCCCGCTTTGGTGCCACCGATGCTAATGTCGAAATAAACTTTGGGCAATTTCTTTTTCTCCTTGTCATCCGCCAGCAGGGATGACGCCAAAAATGGGGTGGCCACAGACGCGGCAAGCAGTTGTCGGCGCGTAAACACGATGAAGTCTCCTCCTGGTAATTCACGGTCCGTCAGCCTCCATCGCTGACAGGCTCTTAATACTGCGTAACAGGCTATCGTGGTGCATTCGCAGATGCCATCCCACCCGGACCTCGGCATTCTGAGGCGGACCCGCAGCACACCCCCTAAATCGCCCAGTTTGAACGAATCTATTCGTAACTCCGATCCTCACGCCATTCACCGTTTGTCAAATTCACAATCCGTGATGGCTCAGGCGAGTTATTGGCCTGTTGGCCTGCCAGTTGCAGGATTGGGTTTGCCAGAATCGGCAATGTCAGCTACTGTTAGCGCGGCTTGACCGCCAACGGACTCGGCGGTGACCCGGGACGACTTTTTCGTCGCGATGAAGTTCTGTAGAGGGATTTGCGATGGTCGAATTCAATGTGTCATGCCGCCGGGCACGCTGGCCGGCCAACGGGAACTCCATTGTCGCGTGGCTATTTCTGGTGTTCTGTGTTGCCAATGTGGTGGATGCTCAAGAGGCCAAGCCAACAGCTCTGCCGACCAAGTCCAAAGGTGTTCCTCAAACGGCCCGTTCTGAAGCAACCCCGGCAGTCACAGTCGCCAGTCAGGATCTGCCGACACCACCCATTGTTCCTGAACATCCCCTGTACCTCCCCCTTCAGGAGGCCTATAAGGCGCGTGCTGCCATCAAGGATGTCAAAGATTACGACGCCGAGTTTCTAAAGCGGGAACTGATCAATCGCAAATTGCTCAAAACAACCATGGCATTGAAGGTGCGACGCGAGCCATTCAGCGTCTATTTAAAATTTCTGGATGCCAATAAGGGACGTGAAGTCATCTACGTCGAAGGTAAGAACAAGAACAACCTGTTTGTGCATGAAGCCGGGTTTCGATCGATTGTCGGGACGTTGTCATTGCCCCCCACCGGGACAGATGCCATGACGGACAATCGATATCCGGTGACGGCCATCGGCTTGCACAACCTGCTGGACAAGGTCATCGCTCAGTGGGAAACGGAAGGCAAATACGGCGAGATCAAGACTCAGAAGTATCCCGAGGCAAAACTGCCAACCGGGGAAGAGTGCATCGCGTACGAATCCCTGCATCCCGTACCGAAGAACCAGTTCAAGTTTCATATCACCCGTCTGTGGATTCACAAGGAAACCGGGATTGCGATTCGTGTGGAGCAGTTGGGGTTCCCGGCCAGGGCGGGAGACAACCCGCCGATCATCGAAGAATATACCTACAGCAAGCTGAAAACGAACGTTGCGCTGACCGATCGTGATTTCGATATCAAGAATCCGGCTTATCAATTTCCGTAACGGCGGGATCATCACGTCTGGCGGCGATTTCCTCTGCGTAACTTCGTCGCCGGTCCCAATCCCGGTCGGGCGATGTCGCTCGGAACTTTATTCCCTTCCCTCAGCCTGGCGTTGTACGTGTCTCTTTGCGTGGCCGAGTCCGTTGACGAAGTTCGTGCTGCGGTCCGCCGGGCCAGACAGGCAGGAAAGATCGTCGGGTTTGTCCCCACGATGGGAGCCTTGCACGTCGGTCACGTCAGCCTGATGCAGCGGGCACGCGCCGAATGTGATCTGGTGGTGACCAGCATTTTCGTCAATCCCACGCAATTTGGCCCGAGCGAAGATTTCACTCGCTACCCGAGGCCGCGGGAAACCGACCTGCAGATCTGCGGCGAATCAGGGGTGGACGTGGTCTTCTATCCGACGGTGGAAACCATGTACCCCGCGGGGCACCGCACGTACGTCGAAGTCGGCGGCCTGTCGGAAATCCTGGAGGGAGCGATTCGGCCGGGCCACTTCCGGGGTGTTGCGACTGTGGTGACGAAACTGTTCAACATTGTCCAGGCGGATCGGGCATACTTCGGTCAGAAGGACTATCAGCAGCAGACCCTGATCCGTGTCATGACCCGCGAACTGGATCTCCCGACTGAAGTCATCACGTGCGAGACCATTCGCGATCCCGACGGACTGGCCCTGAGCAGTCGTAACGCATACCTGAGTCCCGCGGAACGTCAGTCGGGATTGTCGCTGTCGCGCGCCTTGCGGACCGCAGATGCACTCGTGGCAGGCGGCGAACGAGATGTCAAACGCCTGGAAGCGGCCATGCGGCGGGAATTGGAATCCACCCCCGGGGTGAAAATCGATTATGCTGTGATTGTCCATCACGAGTCGCTGGCAGAACTGACTGCCGCCGAACCGACGATGGTGGCGCTGGTTGCCGCCACCGTTGGGTCGACCCGACTGATCGACAACTGGATCCTTCGACTTCCCCGCAAATCCTGAGCAGGATGCGATCATGCGCCAGATACTGTTTCACATACCATTGGATTGGCCCTGGTTTGGGTTTGGGATCCTGTTTGGGTTGTGGTCGCTGCTGGGGGTCTGGTTAATCGTCGCCCGCCTGCGGCGGAAAGAGCCCACGCCACCCATGGAGGATGTGTGGAGCCTGGTCCGGTGGGTGTTTGTCGCCGCGCTGATTGCAGAAGCGCCCCGCCTGGGGATCTATCTGCGTGAGCACGGTTCGCCCCCGTTCCGCGACGGACTGCCGATTTTTGGGTATGGATTCATGCTGTTCGTGGCTGTGGCCACCGGAGGCTGGTGGGCAGCCCGTCGGGCCGAGCGGGAACATCTGTCCAGCGACAAGATCTGGGACCTGGCGTTCTGCCTGTTTCTGTCGGGGATTGCCGGTGCGCGAGTCTTTTACCTGGTTCAGTACCGTGACCGGGCGTTTCAGGACGTGAACTCAATTCCCGGATTTGTGATGACGGTCCTGAACCTGTCCAATGGTGGCATCGTTCTGTACGGGGGACTGATCGCAGCCGCCGTGGCCTATTTCGTATTTTGCAGCGTGAATCGGATCCGCCCGCTGGCCCTGCTGGACATCATTACCCCTTCGGTTTTTCTGGGAATCGGCTTTGGCAGGATCGGCTGTTTTTTGAATGGCTGTTGTTACGGCGACGAAACCACCCTGCCGTGGGGGGTTCAGTTTCCACGCGACAGCGCCACATTTGGTGCGTTGCTCGAAAAGAACCTGGTGAATATCGCCGACAAGTGCACACCGCCGTTGCATCCCAGTCAGCTTTACAGCGCGATCGATGGCTTTGTGCTGGCGATGTTGACAGCCTGGTATTTCCGCCGGCGGCAGCGGAATGGTGAAGTCTTCGCGATCGGTTTGTTTATCTACCCGATCACGCGGTTTCTGATTGAATTCATTCGAGGTGATGAACCGGGATTGTTTGGAACACGGTTTACGATTTCTCAATGGATCAGCGGCGTGATGTTTTTGATTGCGATCGGATATCTGGTGTACTTGAATCGACGGCCGCCAGTGTTGGAACCGATCTGCACGGAGCCCGATCCGAAGCCGGTGCTGCCATCGCAGGCACGAACTCAGCCGGCCCGATGAGCCGGTCCGATGAACCGTCCCGCCGACGGAATTGGCGCAGTCCCACCATCCTGGACCACAATCAACGTCCGATGGCATTGCTGGATGATCGGCAGATCGTGCGGGAACTGTGACGCGGATTTCGTTGCTTGTAACGATTCACCAGCGATTGCCGTCAGTCCACTTTCACAACAGTCGCGGTTGCGTCCCAGGGTTCAACCTGATTCAGGTTCTTGTCCGCAAGCGCCCGGTAACAATCGGGCAAATCGAAGCTTTTCAGCACCCCCGGAATCATGGACGACAACGGCCACTTGTAATGTTCGGTTTCGGCGACGCTGGTCCAGGACGTCAACGCATGTTGCAAGGTGACCTGGTGGACGTCGTCTGACACGACCGCCGCCAATGTCGCCGGGATTGTTCCCCAGCCATTGGCCACCAGGTGGACTTCCGTTCGACCGGCGGACTTCAGCCATGCGATGACTCGCAGGACGTCGAATGCGCGCTGGACCGGATAGGACTCGCCCAGCATGATCGAATGGGCCGCATAAAAGTAATCGCTGCCGTAGGGCGTCAAAAACTGATTCGCCCCGCATGTGTCCGGTCGTGAGTCTCCGATGCCACGAACATCGACGGTGTAAAACTCGGCATCTGATTCTGTGTTGATCAGTTCCTTCAGGAACGGGTTCTCACGCAATTCGATGTCGCTCGATTGATGTGACACATACAGAATGCACCGACCGGGGCCTGGCGGCAGACTGGAGTACCGCGGCTTCTCGGCCAGCCGATAGACAATCGCACGAATCCCCGGTTCGGTTTGCACGGCGTATGTCGTTGAATGGGGACGTGGATACTTTCGACCACTGATTGGACGCAGGATTTCATAATCCGGAGCCGTCGTGGGTCGAGCAGGAATCAGCTCTTCCACCAGTCGCCGAACCTTCGCGGCATCCGGCAGACCGCGCTGTGCTGCGAGTTCCCTGGAAGTCGCCTGAGTCAACGAGAACAGTGTTCGTGAACCGAGATCTTCCACCTGCCCCCTGGGAGTACACCACAGCGTCTCATCCTTTTCGATGACCAGATCCGGTTCCGCGTTCCCATCAGCAACGTGCGTCTGTTCGTTGAAGAAGCCATACATGGCTTCGCGATTGGGCCGAGTATACCCGTGTTCATTGGGGCCGATGAACAACCGGATGTTTTGCTCGGCTCCCAGCAATCCCCACAGCTTTTTCAGACGCTGCCAGGTTTCCGTCGATCCGCGGGCGTCGAAGAAATCCTGTTCTGTCGCCAGAATGATGACCGGCCTGGGAGCCATCGCGGCCAGGAAGTCACCGTGATCCAGTCCCAGCTTCAACGCCAGCGGCGGACATTGTTCTGTATCCGCGGGAAGTTCGTTCTCGAAGTTGCGGCGAAACGTGGTGACGGCGCAACTGGGTGCGGACATGGTCCAGCGCGGCTCCACGCCGCTCAACCACATCGTCATGGTTCCCCCGCCGGAATTGCCGGTGATTCCCACATGTTTCGGATCCACTTCTTCACGCGTCAGAAGATAGTCCAGGGCCCGCATTCCATCCCAGGCGCGCCACGATCCGAAGAATTCACCGATCAGGAACTGCTGGTTTCCCCCCAGCAGGTGCTCACCGACTCCGACGCCAACGGTCGATTTGTCGTGATCCTCATTCAGATACTGGATGCGTTCTCCCTGACCAATCGGATCGAAGATCAACACCACATACCCCTGACGGGCAAGTCCCTGGGCGAAGCTCTGATAGGCGTCCGCCGCCTTGCCATTGGTCGAATGGCCACAGGAGCCAACGACACCCGGAAGCGGCCACTTGCGTCCCGTCGGAACGTACAGATTTGCCGTCACCAGGAATCCCGGTCGACTTTCAAAAATGACGTTCTCGATCTTGTATGCATCCCGTTGGACAATCCGGGTAATTCGGGGTTTCAGCGGCGTGCGATCCGGGAACGGTCCAAAGCTCTGCCGGATCATTTCGCGAACATTCTGAACATGCGCTTCGGCGTCTTCCTTCGTCGTCAATCTGGCCTGCCGCAGTTCTGCCATCTTCTGGGAGGCGGCGACTCGGGTACCCAGGTATTCCTGCATCATCCTGGGAAACCGGTTCAGCGGAGCCAGGGCCGACGAAACGGCGGGCGGTTGCGCAAACAGGCTCGCATTCCAGGTCACCCCGGCAGCCCACGTCAACATCAGCCATTCACGGCGATTGAGTCCATCCGGCAGACAAGCTGTCATCGAGTGCTCCATGTTCTTTCCGGGCCATGACGAAGAGTGGCAATTAGACAGAAAAACTGCGGGCAGGAAAATGAAGAGTCGTTCCGTTGGCGTGGGGTCGATGTCGGACTGCCGTCCCGGGTACAATCTTCGGTCGTCCAACGGATGATCCATTCTCAACGTAGGCTGGAGTGCTGGCGCGACATTGCCTGCGGCACGGTGCGTCGGTTGACCGTGTCGAACCGCGCTTCGTACCATGAAACCACGCATTTCGCGTGAACTTGTCCCCACTTGCGAGCCTGACAGTGACCACCCCCTCAGAACCGGCCGATGATGGATCACTCCCCCCGAACGACACATCGCCTTCGTCCAATCCGCCGTCACAACCGTCAGAGGCGTCATTGTCCGCAACCCCTCCCGGGGAAGCAACTTCACCGGAGACTCCTGCCACTGCGGATGAGGGGTTGCCGGAATGGGAGCCGTTGACTCCGGAACTGGTGGAAGACGAAGCGATCCGTGGTGACTTTGTGATCCGCTGGGCCATCGTGGGGATGGCGTTGCTGCTTGGAATTGCCCCGATCACGGATTCGCGCACCCTGATCCACATCCGGTCCGGCGAATACATGGCAACTCACGGGTTCCTGCCGCCGTCCAGAGATGTCTTCTCGTACACCGCCACAGATCGGACCTGGGTCAATCCGTCCTGGCTGTTTGATCTGATGATCGCCGGTGTGCATGCCGTCACGGGTGGCATCGGGCTGACAATCCTGCAAGGCCTGCTGGCCGGGCTGGCGTTCGGTCTGTTGGCGCATACCTATCGGGCTGGAATCCGAACCTGGTGGGGATCCATCTGCGCGGCACTGGCACTGGTGGCGTGCTACCCCCAATTCACGGTACAGCCCGAACTGATGACGCTGGTCGGCCTGGCGGTCCTGATGTGGGTCATTCAGCAGGCGGAAGAATCCAGCAGTCCACGTTGGCTGTGGTCATCTGTGGGGGTCGTCTGGCTCTGGTCCCAGTTCGACATTCGGGCTTTCCTGGGCTGGATTCTGCTCGCTTGCCTGGCGATTGGAGAAAGTCTGCGACACGGTGAGGGTGCCGTACAACGTCGATTGCTCTGGTGGAAAGTGAGTCTCGGCAGTCTGCTGGTCACGGGGATTCATCCCAGCCTGTGGCACTCGTGGATGTCGCCATTTCGGCTGTTTGCCATTGATTACCCGGCACTGCAACGTTCGTTTCCGCGGCCGGGCTACGTGGAGATGGCATTCTATCCCATCACGAATCCGTCATTCTGGTCGATGATCAACCACGATTCCGTCGCCGCGCTGGTGTTGCTGGCGGCCACCGTGATCTCGCTGATCCTGAACCGCGAACGACTGCATCCCGGTCACGTCGTCGCCGTGGTCGTGTTCAGCCTTTTCGGCATCCTGGCGACCCATGAACTGGCGGCGGCCAGTCTGGTGAATTGCGTGGTTTGTACAATCAACGCGCAAAGCTGGTACCGCCACCGATTCGGTCAGGTTTACTCCGTCGACTGGCGTGAATTGCTGTTTTCGCGAGGCGGCCGTGCCTTGACGGTCTTTTGTTTTTTTGCCGTTGCCTGGACAGCCATCAGCGGTCGCATCGATGGTCCCGGCGGTCGTCGTACGGGCGTCGGGTTTCATGAAAGCCTGCTGGTTCCGATGGAGGCCTACCAGCAGATCGCCAGCGAAAGCCTGGACGATCGCCCCTTCCATTTTGCGATTCGGCAGGGAGACTTTCTAATCTGGGCCGGGCAGAAATCGTTCATCGACATGCGCGCCGGCCTGTTCAGCGGGTCCGGTGATGACGACTTGATTGCACTGCACAACAAGACCCGTGTCGCACTGCAAAGAAATCGCCCGAATCAGGATGGAAGTGGTGAACCGGAGGTTTGGAAGAAAACGTTTGACCAGTACAAATTGACCCATGCCATGCCGCGACTGAGTGGCCCGGTTCCGGTTCCAGATTATGTCACATTCGGGGACCTGATGTCGTCCAGTGACTGGGTACTGACTCAATTAACCGCTTCGGCCGCCGTCTTCTATCGCGACGAAAAGCAGCCTGAGTTGGAAGAGTACGTGGCCCGGCATCGCATCGATTTTTCCAAACTGGCATTCCGGACCCCGCAGATGGTTGCTGACATGTCGCGCGTCTGCGCCAAGGGGGCCACGTTGTCAGAACGCCTGTTGTCCGAACGACAACCGCAATATCCAGCAGGGGTTCAATTGGCGGGCCATTACGTCCAACTGGCCGCGGCCGGTGGGCCGGTTCCATCCCAAACGCGGGCGGCTTGCGCGTTGCTGGCCATTCGGAATGCGACGGCTGGATTGCGGGAAGACCCGAATTCGGCCGAAGGATATCGAAACCTGGGCCGGGCCTACCTGATCCTGGATCGGGTGGAGACGGAACTGATGAGCGAAGCCGATTTGCGCTGGTTCAGTGCGGCCAGGTATTATCAGACGGTTGCGGCCTTGCAGCAGGCGGCACTGGTCAGGCCGGATGACCAGCGAATTCAGTACGATTTGCTGGGACTGTTTGAACGAACGAATCGGGGCGAACTGGCCCTGGAATCCATTCGACACGTCAAACGCATTCACCCGGTCACGGTGAATTCCACGGAGGAAGAACGCGAACAGCGAAAGCAACTGGTGGCGATGGAGTTCTCGATGGAGGACATGCTGGCCAGGATCGAAACCGAGGTCGAGCAGCAATTGCAAAACGGTGCGGACCGCTTCCAGGTTGCCGCCTGGGCCTACGCGCGCGGGGCTGTGCGGCTGGCCATCAAAGTCCTGGAGGACGACCCCATCTACGCGGAGCAGAATCCGATTGCCAAAAGTTCGCTGGGATCCTGGCTGATCGAGGTCGGGCGTGTCCAGGAGGGAATCGACACACTCGAACAGTCTGCCGCTCAGTCACCTGGTTGGCGCAATTCGCTGGCGACCGCGTCATTGATCAACGCGGGTTACTATCGAGCGATTGAACTCTGGCAGGATCAAGTCAACGAAACCACCGACAGTGGCAGCCAGGCAGCGCTGTTGTCGTTGCCGTTCCTGACACTCAACTCGATGTGGATGAGTCCGGACCAGTACCCGTTCACACACATGCTGGCCGCCAGCGAAATCATCTCGACGGTCCGTGGCGAAAGTACAGTCCTGACGTTTCAGATTGGCCTGGCTCAGTTGGAACAGGGGGACATCGAAGCCGCGAAAAAGACGATTCAGTACATTTACGACCATGCACCAGAGGCACAACTTCGTCCCTTGTTGAAGTTCTACCTGGAACTCCTGACGGACAAGAAGCTCGAAGATCAAAAGCCAGAACCGCCGGCCGTGGAAGAATTCGCGCCGCTCGATGAAGAGCTTCATGCGAGTGACAAGGCAGCCCCCATCGACGGAACGGAAAACAAGGATTGATTTCGCATGGCTACTCTCGGTGTCAACATTGATCATGTCGCCACGATACGGCAGGCGCGGCGGACTGTTGAACCTGACCCTGTCTGGGCAGCCGCGCTGGCGGAACTTGGCGGGGCCGATGTCATCACGGTCCACTTGCGCGAGGATCGGCGGCATATTCAGGATCGCGATGTCCGGCTCCTGCGGGAAACCGTCCAGGTCAAGTTGAACCTGGAAATGGCGGCCGAGCCTTCGATCACTGAATTCGCACTCGCGATACACCCGCCTCAAGTCACGCTGGTTCCAGAGCGACGGGAGGAGGTCACAACCGAAGGCGGCCTGGACGTTGTTGGAAATCTGGATCGTGTCAAGGTCTGTGTCGATCAACTGCAGGCTGCTGGAATCGAAGTCAGCCTGTTTATTGACCCGGATCCTCGCCAGATCGAAGCATCGCGAATGCTGAAGGTTGCGGCGGTGGAACTACACACCGGGGCCTACGCCGATGCTCCGCTCGGATCTGCGCAAGCCGAAGAATTGAGAAAACTTCAGCAGGCCGGCCAGTTTGCTCGCGATTCGGGCCTGATTTTGCACTTTGGACACGGGCTGACTTATCGCAACGTTATTCCCGTGGCAGCAATCCCCGGTGCGGGCGAGCTGAATATCGGGCATACGATCGTTGCGCGCGCGGTGATGGTTGGCTTTCAGGCCGCAGTGAGTGAGATGAAATCGCTCATTAACCGTGCATCTCCTGCACAATGATTGTGCACGCAGGGAGGTTGTCGGCAAAGTTTCGTATTTCCGAAGTGATGAACTCTTGTCGTTTTCCTGTTACAGTTTTTGGCTTCCCCTTGCGTTCTCCTGCGACAGGTCCGTCCGGCATAACGGTTGCTTGACAGTCCTCCCGGCAGTGGTCTCTTTTCGCGCTCAACCCGTTTTTTTGAAGGTGACAACCCCATGAGTGGCAGTGCGTCTCGTCTCAGTGCAATCCAGGCGGTTACGAATTACGAACCCATTTCCGCGCCTCTGAATTTCTCAGAAACCACAGCTGGCGAGCTGTTCGGGACGAATGTTTTCAGTGCCAAGGTCATGAAAGACCGATTGCCGAAGAGTGTTTTCAAGTCGTTGATGAAGACAGTTGAAGCGGGGGAGCCCCTGGACGCCTCAATTGCCGACACCGTTGCCGCCGCCATGAAGGACTGGGCGATCGAGAAGGGGGCCACGCACTACGCTCACGTTTTCTATCCGCTGACAGGTTTGACCGCCGAAAAGCACGACAGCTTCCTGGCTCCCGATGGCACCGGTGGTGCAGTTGCCGAATTCAGCGGCACCGCACTGATCCAGGGTGAGCCCGACGCCTCCAGTTTTCCATCAGGTGGAATTCGCGCCACATTTGAAGCTCGCGGCTATACGGCTTGGGACGTCACCAGTCCTGCCTATATCCTGGAAAACCCCAACGGGACGACGCTGTGCATTCCAACGGCATTCTTTTCATGGACCGGTGAAGCCCTCGACAAGAAGACTCCATTGCTGCGTTCCATGAAATCCCTGAACACTCAGGCTCAACGCATCCTGAAGCTGTTCGGCCATAAGAACGCCCCGATGGTGACGGCGACCTGTGGACCCGAGCAGGAATACTTTCTGATCGATCGCAACTTCTTCTTCGCCCGTCCGGACCTGATCAACGCCGGACGGACTCTGTTCGGTGCTCCCCCCCCGAAGGGCCAGGAGTTCTGCGACCAGTATTTCGGTGCAATTCCCGACCGTGTTCTCGCCTGCATGCTCGACACCGAACGCGAGCTGTTCAAGCTGGGTGTGCCGGTCAAAACTCGACACAATGAAGTCGCTCCCAGCCAGTACGAAATCGCGCCCATTTATGAAAATGCCAACGTCGCGGCCGACCACCAGCAATTGCTGATGATGTCGCTGAAACGCGTTGCCGCCAAGTACGGCCTGGAATGCCTGCTGCACGAAAAGCCCTTTGCCGGCGTCAACGGTTCGGGCAAGCACTGCAACTGGTCGCTGGGGAACTGTGCCCAGGGCAACTTGCTGGAGCCTGGCAAAACTCCGCACGAAAACATGCAGTTTCTCGTTTTCTGTGCGGGCGTCATCCGTGCGGTCCACAAGCATGGGGCGCTGCTGCGAGCGGTGGTGGCCCATGCCGGCAACGATCACCGCCTGGGTGCCAACGAAGCTCCCCCGGCGATCATTTCGATCTTCCTGGGCGATCAGCTGGCCGACGTCTTCGAGCAGATCAAGAAGAGTGGCTCTGCCGCCACCAGCAAGCAACCCGGTCTGATGCACGTTGGTGTCGACACGTTGCCTCCGTTGCCAAAGGACGCAGGCGACCGCAACCGGACCAGCCCGTTCGCCTTTACCGGCAACAAGTTTGAATTCCGTGCTGTCGGTTCCAGCCAATCCCTGTCCGGCCCGCTGGTTGCGCTGAACACGATCATGACGGAATCGCTGGACTATATTGCGACAGAACTGGAAAAGGCCACCGGCGGCGATCCCGCCAAGTTGAACGGTGCCGTCCAGAGCTTGTTGAAGTCGATCATCAACGAACACGGTGCCGTCATCTTCAATGGTGATGGTTACTCGGAAGAATGGCACCAAGAAGCGGAGAAACGCGGCCTGCCGAACAACAAGCAGACGATTGACGCTCTGCCCGCCATCACCGACCCCGCAGTGGTGGCGATGTTCGACAAGTACAAGGTATTGTCGCCGCGTGAAGTCGAAAGCCGCCGCGAGATCTACTTCGAACAGTATGTGCTGACGCTGAATGTTGAAGCCAAGCTGACACAGGAGATCGCCAAGACGGTGATTTACCCGGCGGCCACCCGTTACCAGGGCGAATTGGCCGCAATCGCCGCCAATTGCAAGGCAGCCGGCGTCGATTTTGACGCTTCCCTGCTGACCAAGCTCTGTTCGCTGACCAAGTCCCTGAACGAAGCGATCGGCAAACTCGAACACCTGAATAATGAAGGTGGTCATGGTGGCCATGGTGTGTCGAACCCACAGCAGGCGGCCGAACGGTGTGCCAGGGAGATCAAGCCAGCCATGCTGGCTGTCCGAAGTATCGTCGACGAACTGGAAGGGATCGTCGCTGACGATCACTGGCCGCTGCCGACCTACCAGGAAATGTTGTTCATCAAGTAATGATGAGTCCATCTGTGGATTGCGAGCCGGGGGACATTTGTCCCCCAGGCTCCTGATTGCCTGATTGAAGACCGGGGACGACAATCAACGCCCAAACCCTTGCTTCCCGCAATGGATTGGGCGATTTCTCTTTGTGGAGGCGCATCCGCACACTTCGCGGCCTTGTCGCATTGACTTCGATCTGATCGCAGTGGCAACACGAACATCGTTGGCAGATTCGGCGCGTCGTCGTCAATCAGTGCCTCGCTCCGCGCGATCTGGCGAATTCCATCAATACGTGCCTATTCCTGGTTGTCCAAAAACAATCCATCTGGCCGACGACTTTCGGCGTGAATTCCACCGTCCATTCCGGTATGTTGTGCCACATCAGGAAGAGTCGTTTGAGCCAATCAGGAGAAACGGCTCGATGCGAATTCCGAACATCGGGGTGGCTTGAGGAACGCTCCACGATCGATTGAGTGCGGAATTCAAGGGTTGTCGTGAACGCGGCCCATGTCCGCGGGAGTTCGAATGGATTCGTCCGATCACAATCAGCTTCAGCAAGCATTGCAGCGGAGCGTGCAAGAATCCGCGCAGGCTGAGGAGCGGATGCGGTCGATCGTGGATCACGTGATCGACGGAATCATCACCATCAATGAACGCGGAGAGGTCGGATCCTACAACCCGGCAGCAGAAAGAATCTTCGGGTACCCGGCATTGGAGGTCATCGGGAAAAATGTCCGGATGTTGATGCCCGACCCGTTCCACAGCGAGCATGACAGCTACCTTGCGAACTACCTGCGAACTGGTGTGGGGAAAGTCATTGGCATCGGACGGGAAGTTGTCGGGCGCCGCAAGGATGGCTCGACTTTCCCAATGGATTTGGCCGTCAGCGAATTCCGTCTGGGTGAACACCGATACTTCACAGGGATTGTGCGGGACATCTCCGAGCGAAAGCGGGCCGAGTCGGAACTGCGTCTGCTGAGCGACGTCGTGGAACAGTCAACGCAGCCATTCGCGATCACGGACCTCGAAGGTCGCATATTGCGGGCCAACGGGGCGTTCGAACGTTTGACTGGCTATAGCGAACAGGAGTTGCAGCACTCGACCTATCAGCAACTCACTCCGGAATCGTGGCGCGAAATGGAAGGAAACTACGTCGCGCATGCGCTGGCGACGGGTGAAGCCGCTCGGTTCGAAAAGGAATACCGGAACAAAAGTGGTTGCCTCATTCCCATTGAAGTCGTCATGGATGTGCGCCAATCAGCGTCTGGAGAGCCAGGCTTTTTCTGCAAATTTGTCACCGACATCTCAGAACGAAAACGTGCGGAGTCGGAACTTCAGAGAACAGCTCAGGATCTGGCCCGCTCCAACCTTGATCTGGAGCAATTCGCCTACGTCGCATCGCACGATCTGCAAGAACCGTTACGGGCCGTGGCGGGCTGCGTTCAGATTCTCAAAAGGCGCTACCAGGGTCAGTTGGATGCTCGCGCGGACGAGCTGATCATGCACACGGTCGACGGTGTCAGCCGGATGCAGAGGCTCATTGAAGACCTGCTTTCCTATTCCAGAGTCGGAACGCAGGGCAAAGCGTTTGAGCCCCGTGACTGCAATGCCATCCTGAATCAGGCACTCGCCAATCTGGAGATCGCCGTCAAAGAGGCGAATGCGGTCGTTACTCATGCGCCACTTCCGGTGGTCAAGGCCGACGGGGCTCAATTGACGCAGGTGTTCCAGAATCTGATCGGTAATGCCATCAAATTCCGTGGCCAACAGCCACCCAGAATCCACGTCGCCGTTGGCCACCGCGAAAATGAATGGGTCTTTTCGGTGGAAGACAACGGCATCGGCATGGAGTCCGAGTTTTTCGAGCGGATCTTTGTCATCTTCCAGCGCCTGCATACACGGGCGGAATACGTTGGTACAGGCATTGGCCTGGCGATCTGCAAAAAGATTGTCGAGCGCCATGGCGGTCGTATCTTTGTTGAATCCGAACCGGGGCGTGGTTCGACCTTCTTCTTCACCGTACCAGACAAGGATGCGAACCAGTGAATTCCACAGGACTCAAGCCGATCGAAATCCTGCTGGTGGAGGACAGCCCCACCGATGTGCTGCTGGCAAAGGAAGCGCTCGAATACTCGAAGATTATTAACTGCCTGCATGTGGTGCCGGACGGAGTGGAGGCAATGGCTTACCTCCGCAGGGAGGGTAACCATGGCGATGCACTGCGCCCCGACCTGATCCTGCTCGATCTGAACCTGCCCAGGAAAGATGGACGCGAGGTTTTGGCTGAAATCAAGCAGGATGAAGCGTTGAAATGTATTCCAGTGGTGGTGCTGTCAACTTCGAAGAGCGAAGTTGACATTCTGCAAGCCTATGGCTTGTATGCCAACTGTTACATTGTGAAGCCGGTGGACTTCGAGAAGTTTGCGGAAGTCGTCCGAAGCATTGAGAACTTCTGGTTTGCAGTGGTGACACTCCCGGGAGAACGCTGAGATGACTGCCACATTTACATCCGTTCTCCACGTGGAAGACAGCCCGACCGATGCCCTGCTGATCCGCGAGGAAATGGTGCAATACAGTCAGTTCCGCCTGGTACAGGTGGATCGGCTCGATACTGCACTGCGTGAGGCGGCAACGGGAAAACATGCCGTTGTCTTGCTGGACTTGGGGCTGCCCGACAGCCAGGGATTGGAGACCTTGCGGCGATTCCATCGCGCGGACCTGAATATTCCCGTGGTGGTGATGACTGGCAGTAACGATACCGCGCTGGCTCTGCAGGCAGTTCAAGCTGGGGCCGAGGATTTCCTGGTCAAGGGGCGTTCGCACGAACAACTGTTGGACAGAACTCTCCGGTATGCCATCGAGCGCAACCAGACAAGAGAGGCACTCCGCGAACGTGCCGTTCTCGCCACTTTGACGGCCGACATTGGGTTGGCGTTCACGCGCAACACCAGTCTGCGCGAGATGCTGCAGCGCTGCGTCGAGTCGATGGTCGACAATCTGGGCGCTGCCTTT
The DNA here is from genome assembly GCA_018242525.1 of Planctomycetota bacterium. Taxonomy (GTDB): domain Bacteria; phylum Planctomycetota; class Planctomycetia; order Planctomycetales; family Planctomycetaceae; genus Schlesneria. The sequence continues at coordinate 106,705 of JAFEBS010000006.1, forward strand.
GCGCGGATCTGGACCCTCAATCAAGCAGAGAATGTTCTTGAACTGAGAGCTAGTGCGGGAATTTACACTCATATCGACGGGCCTCACGCCAGAGTCCCAGTCGGAAAATACAAGATCGGCCTGATTGCTGAAGCAAGAAAACCGCACCTGACAAACGATGTCGCCCACGATCCCCTCATCGGCGACCCGGACTGGGCAAAGAGGGAAGGGATGGTCGCCTTCGCAGGTTATCCACTGCTGCTGGACAATCAGGTTGTTGGTGTGATCGCGATGTTCGCCCGTCGACGCCTGAGCGAGACAACGCTGGAGGCATTGGCATCTGTTGCAAATCAAATTACGTTGGGCATCGAGCGCAAGGACAACGACGAAGCACTGGCGGAAAAGGAAAAGCAATTCCGGGAGTTGACCGAGCACATCGATCAAGTTCTGTGGGTCATCGACGTCAAGGAATCCAAGGTCCGATACGTCAGCGCCGGTTATGAAAAGATGTGGGGGCGAACATGTCAAAGCCTGCTCGACAACCCCACCTCTTACATGGCAGGCATACATCCGCTGGACATGGACATGATCAACCGTGCCAACGCCACCATGTTCCAAACCGGCCACATTGAAGAGGAGTGCCGTATCGTCCGACCTGATGGGACGGTGCGCTGGGTTTGGGTCAGGGGTTATCCGGTCGTTGTGGACGGTCAGATCCTGCGGATCGTTGGTGTCATCGAGGACATCACCGAGAAACGTGAGCTGGCAGTAGAGCGGGATGTTTTTTTCTCGCGACTGCAACTTTACATCGAACGCCTGCCCCTGGCATATGTCTTGTTCGACGCGAACTCGCACATCCTGGATTGGAACCCGACCGCAGAACGCATCTTTGGCTATACCAGGGAAGAAATGCTGGGCGAAGGCCCCCCCTATGAAAAACTCGTCCCACCATCGTTTCGGGATCACGAGTTGCAGATTCTCGACCGCATCCGATCTGGCGACATGCAGGCTCATTCGATCAATGAAAACCTCACCAAGGATGGGCGGACGATCACGTGCCAGTGGTTTAACACCCCGCTCATGGAGACGGATGGTCAATTCGTCGGATTTCTTCGCCTTGCCCAGGACGTGACCGAGCGGAAGGTTTTGGAAGAACAGTTTCGCCAGGCGCAGAAGATGGAGGCCGTCGGGCAACTGGCCGGTGGTGTCGCCCACGATTTCAACAATCTGCTGACCATCATCTCCGGATACAGCGAGCTCCTGCTCGACATGCTGGGATCCGGAAACGCGATGCGTGAGTCCGTCAAGGCGATCAGCGAAGCCAGTGAACGAGCGGCCTCGCTCACCCGTCAATTGCTCGCCTTCAGCCGTAAGACCGTCCTTGAGCCCAAAGTGCTGGACCTGAACGAAGTGGTTCGGGAAACAGAGAAGCTTCTGCGCCGACTCATCGGCGAAGACATTCTGCTGACCGTCATTCTCGACTCGAAAATCAGCAAGGTGAAAGTCGATCCCGGGCAACTGGGGCAAATCCTGATGAACCTGGCAGTCAATGCTCGTGACGCCATGACCAGGAACGGGAAGTTGACCATCGAAACCCGCAATGTCGAACTGGATCGGGAATACACTCGCCTGACGTCGGATATTCAGCCGGGACACTATGTCATGTTGTCGATCAGTGACAACGGAAGTGGCATGTCCGCTGACGTGAAAGCTCGCATCTTCGAGCCGTTCTTCACAACAAAAGGGCCCGGCGAGGGTACCGGCCTGGGACTGTCGGTCGTCCTGGGCATCGTCAAGCAAAGCAACGGACATTTGGCTGTCTACAGCGAACCTGGCGTTGGTACGACATTCAAGATTTATTTGCCTTCCGTTGAAGAAAAGGAGCCCGCGACAAAGTCCACCGAGGCTGCCGCGAGACGTGGTGCCGAAAGGATCCTGCTGGTGGAGGATGAGGACGGCGTGCGCGGCCTGGCAGTCCTCGCCTTGCAGACCTACGGCTACAAGGTTCTGGCCGCCAGTAACGGCAAGGAAATGATGCGACTTGTTGAGCAACACAAGGGTGAGTTTGATCTGATGGTGACGGATGTCGTCATGCCCGGTTTGGGCGGTCCAGATTTGGCCAAAGCCCTGCGACCAATTCTTCCTTTCATGAAAGTGCTTTACTGCAGTGGATATACGGATGATGCGGTCGTGCGTCACGGTCTCTTGCAGGAGAATGTCGCCTTTCTACAGAAGCCATACACGCCGCTCGCTCTCGTCAAGAAGGTGCGGCAGGTCCTGGATGGAAATTAGTCTGACGCGGTTGAGACGGCAGCATTTCAAAAATCCGCGACAGCATTTCACCGGCGTTAAATGGCTTGTGGATGAATCCGTTCACGCGGATTCCATCACAGCGATTCGAGACTTCCTGCTCGTTGTAGCCGCTCATGATCAGCACCGGGATCTCCGCGGACTGTCGTCGAAGCTCCCCCAAGACTTCCAGGCCATCCATGTCGGGCATGGTCAGATCCAACAGGACTGCGTTGATCTCGTGATGATGTTCTTTGAAGACGGCGACTCCTTCGCGACCGTCCACGGCGGCAAATACCTGAAAGCCAGCGCCTTCCAGAATCTGACGAATCAGCACGCGAATCTGCAGTTCATCATCGACCACCAGAATCGTCCCGCGCCCGTGCTTTACAACGACCTCGCGTTCCGGCGATTTCTCGCGGGGGATTGTCGTTGACCTGGGAAAAAGCACTCGAAAGACGGTCCCGTCATTCGGTGTGCTGCAGACTTGAATGGATCCCCGATGCCCCCGAACGATGCCGAGGACCGCGGCCAGCCCCAACCCCCGCCCCGTGAATTTCGTTGAATAGAAAGGGTCGAAGATCCTGGCCAGGGTCTCTTCGTTCATCCCACAGCCGTTGTCTTCGACTTCAAAAATCGCGTATTCTCCACCCGCAAGTTTTTCGGGTACAAAGGGCGAACTGAGATCTGCCGGGTCGACGTGCTGAACTGCCGTACGAATGCGAATCCATCCCACGTTGCCTTCCAGCGCCTCGGACGCGTTGATGATCATGTTCATTACCACCTGCCGAATCTGCGTCGCGTCCCCGTCGATGGTGACTGGCTGCAGACTCAATTCGACGATGGCCTTTTTCGACACGGCGGACTTGAGCAGGACAATCATTCCCTGAACCAGCGAATCCAACCGGAGCGGTTCAATGTTGAATTTCCCCTTGCCAGAGTAGGCCAGCATTTGTTGAGTCAGATCGGCCGCGCTCAGCGCCGCCTGCTCGATTTCGCGCAGCATCGGACTTTGTGGCGAGTCGTCAGGCAATTGCATCAGCAACAGGCTGGCATTTCCCAGGACGACCGTCAGCAGGTTGTTGAAATCGTGTGCCAGTCCGCCAGCCAGTACTCCCAGGCTTTCCAGTTTTTGCGAATGCTGGATTTGTGCCTGCAACGCCCGATGTTCGGCCTCGTGCTGCTTCCGTGCCGAGATATCGCGTGCAATCGTGGATGCCCCGATCAGAGTCTGGTCGGGGTCCCAGACCGGCGAGATTGTCAGTGAGACATCAATCGATACGCCATTCGTTCCACAGGCCGCCGTCTCGAAGTTCGCGATATGCTGTCCCTCCCCCACCAGACCCAGAATCCGCGGCATTTCGTCTGCGCGGTGCAACGGAATCAGCCTGGAGACTGACTGACCGATCATCTCGTCCGCAGGAAAGCCAAACATCTGGACGGCGCCGCGATTCCAACTGGTGATCGTGCCGTCCATCGTCGTCGCAAAGATTGCGTCGCCCGTCGATTCCACAATGGCGGCCAACTGGCGAATTCGATGTTCTCGTTCCTTTCGCTCGGTAATGTTTCGGACGAAGGCAAAGTTGAATTCCTTGTCGCCAATCCGGACGTAGTTGGCATTGACCTCAATGGGGAAAATCCATCCGTCCTTGGCGCGGTGGCGGGATTCGAGTGTCAGGGTCCCGCACCGTTTCAATTCTTCAAAATGAGCTTCCCAGACTTCTGAAGGAAAGTCTGGATCCAGATCGAACACCGTCATGGCCAGCAACTCGTCATGGGAATAGCCACGTTCGGACGTGGCCGCATCGTTGGCATACAGGATCTGACCGTTCCGGCCGACCCAAAAAACAGAGTCGCCGGCGTGGTCGACACTGAACCGCATCATTTGCAGTTCTTCAGCACCCTGCTTTTGTTCGGTGATATCCAGCGCCGCGCCAAAGACGGTCAACTGTTCGTCAGAGCTCGTGGGATGGACAACATGGATGACACTCCGGATCCAACGGACTTCACCCGCGCGAGTACGAATCCGGATTTCCAGCGCTTCTGACAAGTCCGCGTCGGGAACGTGAAGTGCGGAAACCTGACCGAGCAGTCGCAAAAAGTCGTCTGGCAAAATCAGTGCAAACCATCCCGCACCGCTCAGTTCTTCGGGGCAGAAACCGGTCACCTCCTCAAACTTGCCGTTGACCCAGTGAAACGTGACCTGGTGGTCGGTCGAGATCGTCGCCTGGTAGGAAAAACTGCTGGCGAGCTCGGAAATCAGGCGAAAACGTGCCTCACTTTCCCGCAAGGCCTCTTCTGCCTGTCTGCGCTCGGTAATGTCGAATGCGACGCCGCCGACGAGCGATGCGCCGCCGTCGGGATCTGGCAGGGGAAACTTGCCGACAATGCAAAAGTGCCTGGTGCCATCTTCATGGACCAGAGACTCAATGGTTTGAATCCCCGTCCCCAGTGCCAGCGCCTGCTGATCCGCTTGTTGAAACTGATGGGCGGTGGCCGGCGGAAACACCTCCAGATCTGTCTTGCCGTACAGAGCCCCTCGTGAAGTCCGAAATGCATTGACCGCAACATCGTTCGCATAGACGTATCGTCCCTGGTGATCCTTGATCCAAGCCAGGCCAGGTAAGGATTGCATGAACATTGAGAATCGTTGCTCGCTCGCCAACAGCAATTCATCAGCCCGCGTGCGTTCTGTAATGTCGCGAAAAATGCCCTGAATCACCTTGCGTCCAGCAATCTTTGTGATCGAAGTCGTGACCGATGCGATGATCCGTTGACCGTCCTGCCGAAGCATCACGACCTCAACCGATGACTGTGGCCGCGTGGCCACATCGTCCCGAAACAAGGATCGATACCCGTCGACATCCTCAGGCGAATGGAGAATCGCCTGAGATTGACCAACAATCTCCGTCCGACGTCGCCCCAGCAGTTTCTCGGCGGCCAGATTGCAGTGAGTAATCGCGCCGGTCGCGGCGTCCACCCAGAGTATGGCGTCGCTGGCCCCTTCAAAGACCAGGCGAAACCGCTCACCGCTCTGCTGAGTCTCCTGGATTCGGCGAGCAATGACGACGCCGATTGTGCATGCCCACAACGCATGGCCCAAACCACCGAAGAAGGGGACGTCGATGTAACCAATTGCCTTGAGGATATAGGACAAATGCAGCGTGAGAAACGTAACATTGGCACACATGATCAGTGTTGCCGCCACCTTGTCCCGTCGCCAGAGTTGGGTGCCACAATACAGACCAAAACATTCAATCGAGATCGCCAAAAGATTGATCGGGGCGAACCACCATCCCGGAGGGCCCGCCCTGGGGTTGGAAATGACCTCGCCCCACGGCAACTGATAGGGAACCACGGAGACGACTACGGAGTTCAACGGAAACAGAAAGACATGCACGATAAACAATGTCAGAAACGTGACAGTGACCGGCCAGACGTAATTCCTGGCCTGCACGCCAGAAATCAACGACAGGCTCCAGACCCATGTCACCATCATCAGGATGCCAAGTGCCAGGCGGGCATGCAGGGCATTCTGTGCTTCGGGGATTGTTGACGCCGTGGCCAAACCCAACATCACTCCGGTAAAGAGTGCCCGCACCCCGCAGTCCAACCCGAACATGCCCAGCAAGGTTTCGCGACGCGATGTCGACCACAGAAGCAGATGATAGATTGAGGCAAAGCCAAAGAACCCGATCATCGCGGCATTAATCAACAGAAATGGCCCCAAGGGTCATCCCTTCAGCAGGTAGCAATCGAATTCGTGACGATGGGGTTGTAATCGATTCTCACAGCTTTCACCCCCGCGATTTGCATTTCAGATAATACCCCTGTACTTCGGGAACACAGGTACGGCCATTGGGGGCCAGAGTTGTGCAGCGAGCCTCGTCAGATTGTGCCCGCAGGACCGCAGCCCGGGTTCGAGCCACTCCTCCCTCCTCGACATCCTGCTCAACGTCCTCGCGTGTCAGACCGAAACAGGAGCACAGTGGTGCTTCAACATCCTTGATGGGAATTGGGTTCGCTATCGATCCCCGCTCGACAATTCCTCCAAAATCGTCGTAATAGACGACCTCGCACTGGCCGTCCGGGCAGAAGTATGCGGACTCGGCCAGCCCTCGACGAGCCTCTGACGAAACCCAGGCGGCCAGCGTTTGCGGCCCGACGGGATGACCGGCGGAATCGCACCGCGGGCAACGGCTGTCAACCTGATCGGGCTCGCGTACAAAGGCCTTGTTCATGGCCGGGCTACTCCAACCGCAACCACATGGTTTTCAGATACTCGCTTTCGGGGCAATTCGTGGCGATCGGATGATCCGCCGCGGCCCCGCCCTTCATCAACACCTGGGCGCGCCGCCCCACTTCCGGTGCGGCACAGACAATCTTTGAAAACTCGGCCTGGTCGAGCAGTCCCGAACAACTGCACGTCAACAACAGACCATCCGGTGCCACCAGTTGCATGGCCAGACGATTGAAATCGAAATACTTGCGTCGACCGTCCTCCAGTTCCTCGCGTGAACGAATCAGCTTGGGAGGGTCCAGGACGACAATGTCGTATTTGCGCCCGTTGCGAAGCATGTCGCGCATGTAGGCGAATGCGTCTGCCTGCACAACGTTCAACTTCACCTTGTTCAGCTTCGCGTTTTCCCGGGCCAGGGCGGCTGCCGACTCGTCCAGTTCCACCCCGGTGACTTCAATCGCCTGGCCCAGCTTCATCGCCTGCAGGGAAAAGCCACCCGTATAGCAGCACAAGTCCAACACCGATTTCCCGGCGCAGTACTCGGCCAGCTTCCGACGGTTGTCACGCTGATCACAATAAAACCCCGTCTTGTGACCACCGGCAAAGTCGACTCGAAACTGGGTCCCGAATTCCTGGATCGTCGACCTGGCGGGAAGTCCCTCAGATCCAGTGGGGACCGCCGTGAATCCTTCGTGGTCCTGCGACTGCGGTGCCGCCCGCATCACACCGTGCCTGGTCCCACACAGCGGTTCCAGCATTGTCAAAATCGCCTCCGCACGCTGGTACATTCCCAACGAGAAGCACTCGGCCACCAGGACGTCGCCAAACCGGTCCACGACCAGACCCGGCAATCCGTCCGCTTCCGCGTGAATGACTCGATAGGCATCGGAAACGGAATCGAGTTTCAGGATCTCTCGCCGCAAATCGACGGCCGCTCCCAGTCGCTCCGACCACCACACTTCATCCGGCCGGTTAAGACCGCTGCGAAGCAACCGGACCGCAATTTCGGCGCGCGGATTGAAAAGGCCGTGCCCCTGCGTGGCACCGGACGTGGACACAATCTCAACCAGATCACCTGGTTGGGCAGCGGGATCGAAATCACCCAGCTGGCGTCGGAACAGAAATGGATGCCAGACCGCCCCCTTGGCAACGATTCGTGGCAAAGCCCGGTCGTCTGCGGGACAGACAGGACGTTGAGCCAGCAGTTCCAGTGGACTGACGGCGGGCAGACGTCGTTGATTCTCGCGGCGACGGGACGACGGAATGTTTTGGCGTTTCGGGTGCATCCCCTGATGGTAGTTGATGCAACCTTAAAATTCGACCTTCAATCCTTCCTTACGGTAGATTGGCAGGTGCCTGTAATAAACCTCCAGGGTCATGATGCACAGGCAGCTCATGTACAAGCGTCCGCCCACCGCACCGTGTGGATCAGCCAGATCCCAACTGCCGAGCATGTGACCATCTTTGGCCGTCTTTTGAGTGCGGATCAACTGGTCGCGCATGATGGCATTCCAGTTTGTCCACTCATCGCCACCCCAGTGGTGCATGACCTGCGTGGCATAGTAATTGTAGTACATGTTGTTCGGGGCGGGTTTGACGCTGGCGAGATACTTGACGCCCTCCTGCAAGCCCTTGTTCTTACGATCCCAACCGAGGTACATCCGGCACAGCAACGCCGCGGCGGTCATGGTTGGAGTGGGGGCCTTCTGATTCAGATCGTAGACATACTTGGATCCCCCTTCGACCTGGGCGGCATTCAGATATTGCTCTGCCCCTCTGAAGGTTCCACCCGGAAATGGGAGCTTGGCGTTTTTGGCGCTCTTGAGGGCCATGATCTGCCAACCCACGACCGACGTATCACCAGGATCGGCACTGGCGGGATAGGGCTGGTACCGCCAGCCGCCCGATTTGGGGTTCTGCCCTTTTACAATGAAGTTGACGGCTCCGGTGGCGGCCAGCTTGACTCGATTGTCCTTGGTCAACGCCGCCAATTCCGACAGGGCGATCGTACACAACCCCTGAACATACATCTTCTCGTTGGAAACCACCTGTGGGCAAAGATCAAATGTGTCGCCGTTGGCCCGGCCATTCTTCAGCAGGAATTCGACCCCGTTCTTGACTTCCTTCTGGTAGTCGCCGCTCTGGTGAGTATGTCCGCCCCCCAGAAACGCCAGCAGTGCCATGCCGGTGGCACCCGTTCGACAGCCTCCCTTGATCGTGCCCGCCTGAGAACACTGGCCCTTGCAGTCCGAATGGGCGTCGTGCTCATAGCTCCAGCCACCATCCGGGAACTGGTGCTTGGCCAGCCATTTCATCCCGTAGGCGACAGCCGCCTCACTGGCGGAATTGCCCCCCATCGACTTGACCAGGGCGGACTTGGCTGCTGATGACATGCGACCGCTGGCCGCATTGTCGAACTTGATATCCGCCAACCCGGGAATGTTACCTTCAACCTGGACCTGGGCGGGTGCCAGATCGTTGATATTCAGGTCTGCCGGACCCTTGTCAAACAACATTTCAGAGGCCGTGGGCGAAACGACGTCGTCAGGAGTCGTCTCGGTGATTTCGTTCGGTTGATCCAGCGACTGCTCCACGATTGGCTCGTCCGTGATCTCCTTGCTTTCGGTCACTTCCGTGAAGATCTGTTCCATCAACTGCGGATTGTTGAACACAATCATTCCACAGGCCACCAGCGCAATGGCATGCACAACGCCGCTGATCGTGATCACCGTGGACAAGGTCTTCCAGTCAATCTTTTGCTGCCCCATACGCGGTGCCAATACGACAGCAGGCGCCCTTGGTGCCTTCGCTGCTGGCTTGGCAGTTGCTGTCGCAGCAGGGGCTGGCTGGGCTGGTGCCGGCGACGGGGCTGGTGCGGCAACAGCAGTCGCTGGAGTTGCAGACGGAGCGACCGGCGCAGGCGCGACCGCGGTTGGCGGCTGCGCTGGTGTAGCAACGGGGGCAGCAGTGGCTGCAACCGAAACGATCGGTTGGGGCACGGCGGCGGCGACAGGCACCGCTTGTGCGACGACCGGAGACGCGGCAGAAACGGGAACCGCGGCACCCACAGAAACGGCAGGGACCGGGGCTGCCACAGCAACCGGCACAGTCGCCCCGTTCGGAGGGGCAACTGCCCCATTCGGCGGAGTGCCGGGTGTCGGAGCAACAGGGTTTTGAGTACTCATTGGCAGTCTCACTAATCCACGAAATGTCGACGAATCACCCGCAAAGTGCAAAGAAAGTTCGGGGAAAAACCAGAGAATAAATCACGAAATCAAAAACATCGGCGGGGTTAAGAAATGCTGCTTCAGATAGTGATGCTACGCCTCGAAGGAGTGACGGTCAAGCTTTCACTGATGTGAACTGGTGCTCGATGGCAAACCAGCAGACCCATTGGCGTAACTTCCTCGCAAGTGCGTGAAACGGACAGGATAAATCAGGTTCACCGAGTTGAATTGTGTTCACGGATCGACTGCCGACTTTCGCGCCGGACATGCCGTCGCCTGGTCTGTCAAATTGCATTTCAACTTTGAAGACCAACGTACACCGAACTGTCTACGGCTCTTATTCATTTTCAGATAATGTGTTACGTCGAAGCAAAGACTCAGACAGAATGCGATGAATCATCGGGCCTGTCTGGTTTCGATTCGCGGGCCGCGAATTTGACTGAAACCGCAATCTCGCTACAGCCGATACAACTGATGCGACCGGAATCGGCCAGTCGCGTGCGTGGATTCCGTCGAGCGAAATACATGCTGTACAAGGGATCCACGACTCCGCGGCTGACGAAGTAGTGCATCGGACAACTGGTTGCAGAAGATCGGCTGTCGCCAGTTGTGAATACGGGAATCCGCGTTCTCGCCGTCGGGACATGAGTGGTGAATTTGGGCGGTGACCAGCTTCTGGTACCGTCCCTGGGGGGACGTTATGCGATTCACTCGCAGTGCCATGTTCACATTGTTGATTGCCTGTCCGCCGCTGTTCAACGTTGGTTGTGCGAGTCTGTCGCCAAAACTGAACGTCCTGCCTGCGGTTGCCCGTCACCGCGCGGCAACGCAATATCAGGCGGCACGCGATGCGGAACACCGTGGCCAACTGGAAAAAGCGCGCGAATTGTACGCAGCACTTCAGCGTCAATCTCCCAATACTGCTGAGTATGCACACCGCATGGGCGTCGTCTGTACTCAACTTCAAGACCATATTACGGCCGGCAAATACTATGAACACGCGCGAGGCCTGGAGCCACGCAACCCCGCACTGCTGGCTGACATGGGGTACTCGGCCTATCTTCAGAAGGATTATCCGAGCGCGGAAGCACTGCTGAGTGAATCTGTGCAACTCCAGTCCACTGACCCACGAGCCATCAATAACCTGGCCATGGCAATCGGCTTCCAGGGTCGGTACGACGAGAGCCTGGCCTGCTTCCGACGAGTCAATCCTGAAACTCAGTCGTTACTCAATGTCGCATTCATTCAGTCCCAGCGAAATGAGCCAAAATCGGCCATGTCGACATACCAGCAGGTGTTGGCGCATGAACCAGGGAACAAGCTGGCGTCGACTGCGCTGCAACAACTGGTCACCGCCCATCCGGAACTTCGGAATCACCCCCTTGACGGCAATGTCGCTGCTGTGGCGAAACCCACTGCGTCGTCCGTAACCGGATGGAACGGCGCTGCCACATCACAGGGAGCCGAGGTACCGCCACCAGCGTTGATCGTTTCGGGCGATGAGGCCCCCGCAACCGCCGGAGACTTTGTCGCTCCGATCATTACGCCCGATAATGGCGACTGGGGGTCTGGACCTTCGTCCCCGCAGGGGACGAAGGTGGCCGCACCAATCAACGAGCCTGAATTAACCCGACCTGCGATTCCCCCGGCGGAACTCGCCGTCGAATCGTCGACAGAGCCACCCGCCGCACGGACGACGGATGCTGTGAGATCCGACGACGTTGCCAACGCGTTTGACAATGACAATGCTGCGGACGCTCCCAATCAGGACATGGATGAACTGACCGGCCTGGAATGGGCCCAGCCCGAACTCGCTGCAAGGAACGCTGCCGCGAACAAATCGACGGATTCGATCCGCAGTGACGATTGCCTGCGGGGATTCTGCCTCGTGGCCCTGCGTGATGAACGCCGTTTGGCACCCGTCAGCGACGAATTCACCACAGAGCATCAAGCCGTGGTCTACCGCTTCAGCTCCGCTGCGGCTCGAGACCGCTTCCGGGAAAACCCCGAATGGTATGTCCCTGCTGCCGGCGGACTGGACATCATCGAAGTCAAACGCGGCCACGAACTGGCACAAGGATCACTCGATTTTGCCGTCTGGTTCCGCCATCGACTGCACATGTTCAGCAATGCTGAAAACCTGGCGGCATTCCGGGCAGCCCCCCGCGACTTTGTTGCCAGCCGCTGAACTCCTGGCAACAGCCATCAATCTGCGACAGAGCCCCACCGCTCCGACTGTCTTTGTACAGTCGGAGCGGTGAGCTTTGCATCCACGGCGGCGATGGTTATCGGCAGACCAGCCAGGGGAGTGCTTCACCGGCCTTGGGAAGCTTGATCAACTCCACCCCCGTCACGGCAGGATTCCTGGCGACTTCGGTCAGCGTCGCTGCATCGGGTTCATTGTCCAGGTTCAGCACCGCGATCGCGTCACCACCCTGCTCATTGCGTTCACGCCCCAAAGCCATGTGAGCAATGTTCACGTTGTGCTGTCCACAGACAGTGCCAATGTAGCCGATGACACCAGGACGATCGATATGACGGTACAGCAGCAGCAGACCGTCCAGGTACGCATCCAGATGGAACTGATCCAGGCGGACCAGCCGCAGGAATTGCTTGCCAAAGACCGTACCGGCCGCGGTCAGTTCTCCGCTGTCGGTTTCGACGGTCGCGGACACCAGCGTCGAGAAATCGCCGGTTTCATTGGACAGCTCTTCCTTGATCTCAATCCCGCGCTCTTTCGCCAGCAGGTCGGCATTGACGATATTCACGTCGTCTGCCATCGCGTTGGCGAGCAGTCCGGATGCAAAGGCACTCGCGATGAGCTGCGTCTTCATCAGGGCGGCCTCGCCTCGGAAGTTCAGAGTGGCCTTGCGAACACCAGCCCCCTTGTTCAATTGAGCCAGCAGCAATCCCAGTCGACGCCCCAGATCCAGGTACGGATGGATGACGGCCATTTCGGCGGCAGAGATCGGGACCATGTTCATGGCATGGCGAACTTCGTTCCGCAACAGGAAGCCGGTGATGATATCGACGGCTTCGATCGAGACCAGTTCCTGCGCTTCCTCGGTCGATGCTCCCAGATGCGGTGTCGACAGAACCTGCGGCATTTGAGCCAGCGTCCAGTCCTTGGGAGGCTCATCGACAAAGACATCCAGCGCCGCACCAGCCACGTGCCCCGACTGCAGGGCGGCCAGCAGCGCCGCTTCGTCAATAATTCCTCCGCGCGCACCGTTGATCAGCCGCACACCCTTCTTCATCCGGGCAATGCGTTCCGCATTGATCATCCCCTGGGTTTCGGGTGTCATTGGAGTGTGAACTGTCAGAAAATCACACTTGCCGACCAGGTCGTCGATGTTTCGATAAAGCTCGATTCCCTCGTTGCGTGCCCGTTCTTCGGACAGGAACGGATCGTATCCCAGTACTTTCATTTCAAACGCCAGGCAGCGTCGGGCCACGGTCAGGCCGATTCGGCCCAGGCCGATCACGGCAATCGACTTTCCGGCCAGTTGAGTCCCGGTAAAGCTCTTCTTGTCCCACTTACCCGCCTTCATGGACGCAGCGGCGGGAGCGATGTTGCGCGCCATCGCCAACAGCAGTGCCATGGCCTGCTCGGCCGTTGACGTGGTGTTCCCGGCCGGGGTGTTCATCACCACGATCCCTTCGCGCGTGGCGGCGGGAAGGTCGATGTTGTCCACCCCCACGCCGGCTCGCACGATCACCTTCAGTCGGGGCTGATCTTTCAGGATCTCGGGAGTCAATCGCGTGGCGCTGCGGATGATGATCCCATCCGCCTCTTTCAGGTATTCTCGCACCTGTTCCGGAGTGTGCTTGCCGCTACGGACATCGACTTCGATGCCGGGAATTCCCTGCAGCATGGTCAAAGCGGACTTGGACAAATCGTCGGTAATGAGAACTCGGTACATGGTAAATTGACTGATTGACACCTGTAAGTGATGAAACTGGCGACGCCGGACCATCGTTCACGCGACGGCGTACGTTCCGGACCAAGAGCATACGCGTCGACGGCAGGCTGGCCAAGTCTCCCCCCGGGATTCGCCTGCCGAACCATCGAAAGAGACTGTTGCGATCCGGCGGAAATCCCTGATTTGAGCCGGATTTCGGGTCAATTCGCCAGGGGGCTGACCTCGGGACACCGCACACTTCGAGCGGTTCGCATTTCACAGACTCCGCACCGTGCCGGATTCTGCTAGAATACTGCGATCCAAATTTTCAGGAAGCGGAGTGCTGAAGCGAATGAAGATCATCCTGGCCAACCCACGGGGCTTTTGTGCCGGCGTGAACATGGCGATTGAATGCCTGGACAAGGCGATTTCGATGTTCGGTTCGAACATCTACGTCTACCATGAGATTGTGCATAACAAGTATGTCGTGGAACGGTTTACGAACCAGGGCGTGACGTTCGTCAACGAAATCAATGAAGTCCCCTGCGGGTCCATCCTGCTGTATTCCGCGCACGGAGTTTCCCCGGAAATCCGCGAGCAGTCGCGCCAGCGAGATTTGCGGACGATCGATGCGACCTGCCCGCTGGTGACCAAAGTGCACCTGGAAGCCGTGCGATACGCTCGTGATGGATACCACATCATTCTAATCGGCCATGAAGGCCATGACGAAGTCATCGGGACCATGGGCGAAGCTCCGGCCAGTATCACGCTGGTCGAAACCCCTGAAGACGTCGATCAATTATCGTTGTCCAACGAGGACAGGATCGCGTACCTGACCCAGACGACTCTCAGCGTCGACGAGGCTGGGCGTGTGATTTCAGCACTGAAAGCTCGTTATCCGCGCATCGAAAGCCCTCCCAAGGAGGATATCTGCTATGCGACGACAAATCGACAGGATGCCGTCAAGCAATTGGCCCGGATGTCCGACGTGGTCCTGGTTCTGGGAAGCCAGAACAGTTCCAACAGTCGACGACTGAAAGAAATCGGCGCTGCAATTGGCAAGCAGGCATACTTGATCGACGGTGCGAATGAACTGCGACATGAGTGGTTCGTGAATGCCGAAACCGTCCTGGTCACTGCAGGCGCGAGTGCTCCCGAGGTGGTCGTACAGGACTGCATTGACTGGCTGACCCGGGAATACGGTGCCGTCCTGGAAGAAGTCACGACTCGCGAAGAACACGTCTCGTTTCCGTTGCCGAAAGAACTGCGGGTTCTGCAATAGCACGGCCAGAATTCGATCGCCTGCTGTCGAGTCTGGAAACGCCCTGGGCGGACGATTCACACGCAGCAATTCCGCCAGGTCGTGTGATCGGGGCGGTGTGATCCGGGTACCTGGCACGCCGAGTGCATTTTGTCGGGATCTGGCTCCTGTGATGGGCCTGTCATCAATCAGATTTACAATCTCAGGCTCAAACGATTGGAAAGTCATCGGGCAAGCATTCGCAACGTCAACGCCAGTGAGTTCAGTCGAGTCGTGGTCGTGTCGGCACGGGACATGAAAACCACCGGGCAGGCCGTACCGCACAAGACACCACCGAAGCGGCAATCTGCAGTGTACATGATTGCTTTCACCGTCAGGTTCGCGGACAACAGGTCCGGAAACAACATGGCGTCGGCGGCACCGACGACGTCCCCTTCGATCCGTTTTTTCTCTCCGGCGTCCGTGGCATACGCCAGGTCAAACGACAATGGACCCTGGACCCGGCAACCAGGGAATTCACCGGCAGTACTGCGTCGGGTTAACTCCGCAGCGTCCAGAGTATCAGGCATCGACTCCGAAGCTTTTTCGGTGGCTGCCATGGCGGCCACGCGGGGCAGATCGGTCGATACCGAGTCACGCAAGACCGTGGCGACTTCGACCAGACTCTGCAGGATGTCTCCTTTCTGCTCCAATGTCGGCTGGATCGTGATCCCCGTGTCCGACAACAGGAATCGACGACGATCGCGTGGAATTTCCATGAGCACGACCTGACAGATGACCCGATTGGTCCGCAAGCCCGTGTCACGAGACAGGACCGCCTTCATCAGGGACGGAGTCGCAATCTGCCCCTTCATCAAGGTCCGGGCTCGACCCGCCTTGATTTCGGCCACGGCTGCAGCCGCGGAATCGGCGGCGTCGATAATGCGAAACCCCGTCAAATCGATCTCCAGATCCTCCGCCAGTTGCCGGATTTCGTCACCCGACCCCGTCAGCACAGGATCGACCCAGCCACGTCGTTGAGCCAGAGACATCGCCTGCAAGACCGTCGCATCGGCACCACCAGCAGCCACCACCGAGATGGGAGCCGGCAGGTCATCCGCGTATTGATACAATTCATCAAAACCAATCAGTGCCATGGGTATCCACCTGCTGCCAAAGATCTGCTGATGCTGAACCTGCGGACTGCGAACGACGGACCTGAACCGGACTCACTCACTTTTCCATTGCGGAGGCCGCTTTTTCAAGAAGGCGGAAATCCCTTCCTGGGCGTCGTACTGAACGGCGTTTTCGGTCATCAGGCATGTCGCTCGTTCGTAGGCAGTCGGCTCGTCGAGCGCCAGTTGATCATAAAAGGCCCGTTTGCCAAGCGCCAGCGTCGCCGCACTGCTCCCGACAATCGCCTCGGTGATTTCTCGAATCGAAGCATCCAGTTGATCGGCCGGGACAACTCGATTGATTAACCCCACAGCCAGCGCTCGCTCAGCCGTGATGGGAATCCCCGTCAACAACATTTCCATCGCCACCTTGGGAGCAATCGCTCGCACGAGCGGAACCATTGGCGTCGTGCAGAACAGGCCGATCTTGACTCCGGGCGTCGCGAACCTGGCTTCGGGCACCGCAACCGCCAGATCACACGTGGCAACCAACTGGCAACCCGCGGCAGTCGCCAACCCCTGCACCCGGGCGATGACCGGCTGAGGCAACTGGCGAATCTGCTGCATCACTCGCGAGCAACGGGAAAAGAGCGCCTGGTAATCTGCGTCCTGTCGACCGACCATTTCTGCCAGGTCATGTCCGGAACAAAACACGTTCCCCGCCGCCCCCAACACAACCACGCGCGCCGACTTGTCACCGGCAATCCCCTCCAGAGCCGCGCCAAGTTCTGACAGCATTGCTTCGGACAATGCGTTCCGCCGTTCGGGCCGATTCAATGTCAGACGAACAACGCCGGAATCTGATTCCACAAGCAACATGATGAATCACCTTGTACATCGTCAATGAAACACAGGAGTTGTTGGTCGTCACTCCTTGAGAAATCCCGTCAGCTTCGTCTGTTCTTCCTCGGTCAACGGCTTCCAGTCAATCGTCACGGCTGGCAGTGCCAGCTTGATGGTTTCGATCTCTGCGGACGGGCAGTCGATTCGTCGGAGTTCCAGCTTCTTCAGTCGTGGAAGTTCTCGCAGGCGGGCCAGCGCTGTCGCGGACAACCGGGCTTCGTCGAGTGTCAACGATTCCAGCGTCTTCAGTCGCGATAGCACATCGAATGTGGAATCGTCCAGGCTGGCGGCATTCGAACCGCCATCGTAGCGGCGCAGACGCTGACCCAGCCAGAGCGATCTGAGTTCGGGAAGCTTCGTCAGGGATTCATTGCCCGCCTTGGTCTGATACGTATGCCACGTGCGAAAGTCGCGCAACTGAGTGATCTGGGCGATGGCGGCCATTCCCTGGTCGTCAAACGGTGTTCCAGCGATTGTCAATCGCTCCAGCTTCGGAAGCGACTTCAATGCGGCAAAACCATGGCCATCGAATCCCTTCATGCCAAAGGAAGGATGAAAGAACGCGAGTGACTTCAAGTTTTTCAACTCGGTGAACAGTGCCAATCCCGCATCCGTGACTTGTATCCCGTCCGTGGATAATTCTTCCAGGTTCTGCAGCCCCGTCAATCGCGGAAGCGTCTCGTCGGTCAGCCCCCTGCACTGACCGTACAGTGTCAGGACCTTCAGGTCTTTCAACTGCCCGATCATCTGAAATTCGACATTGCCCAGCCTGGAGCAGTCTTTGAAGAAGACTTTCGTGACTATGCCGTCCGACTGGGTCACCTGAGCACCCAGTTCGGTCAACTGTGTAACGATGGCTGCGTCATCCGCCTGACAGCAATGCGGCACCCACGAAATCAATGTGAGGGCTACCAGAATCACATTCAGCGTCTTCATTTCGATTCCTTGCGCAACGGCCAGAGTCTCAGGGGACCACAATTCTGAAACTTCGACCGGGCCGTCCTTTTGTTCACCAGATCCTATCAGAATCTACTGCGAAGACACGGCAACGTCGAATGCTCCAAGACCCAACGACTAGGTAATTGCCAGCGATGAACGTGGATTCTCTCCGTGTCGTCCGCGTTTTCCGCGTCCCAATCTCTTTTTGCAGAAAGTCCTGCCATCTCCGTCAGGAGATTCCAAGGCTTCTTTGCAGGTTGGTGCAACGCTCTTTAGCGTCGTAACAATGCGAATGGCACGGGGTCAATCCGGGGTGTTCGTTGTGACAGCAGGTCTGCCACCAGTTGACCGGTTCCTGTCGCCATCGACAGGCCCAGCATGTTGTGACCGGAGGCAATCATCACGTTGTCAAACGCCGGAGTGCGATCGATGATGGGCAGACTGTCCGGTGTCATCGGTCGCCAACCCGCCCATTGTTCGATGACTGGCTCGGCGGTCGGTTCCTGCAGATAATGTGCAGCACCCGTGCGCAGCATGTCGAGACGCCGCGGATTGATCGAGGCGTCGTAGCCTGCGAATTCCATGATGGACCCCAGGCGGTAACCAGACTCCATCGGTGTCACGGCAACCCGGTGTTCCTCAAAAATCAACGGAATCGCAGGACATTTCGCCGGTCGGGGCATCGTCATCGAATAGCCCTTGCCTGGCTGGATCAGAATCTTGCAACCGAGTTGTTGATTGAGCAGCGGGGTCCAGGCTCCGGTCGTCACCAGGAACTGATCCGCTTCGATCTCGCCCGAACTGGTGATGGCCCGGTTGGCGTGCTGGTTCAGTGATGCGAACCCACGGAATTCCGACTGCTCATGCATGACGACACCGCGTGACTGCAACAGCGATCGCCACGACGACATCAACTTGTCGGGCCGTAAATGCGCATCTCCCTCGTAGTGCCAGCCTCCGGCCAACCCTGGTTTCAAGGCGGGCTCCAACTGCGAGACGGCATCTCCGTCGTACCGGATGGCCCGCATCCCAAAATGTTCCCCAAGCAAGTCGTCGGTATGCGCATAATGGTCCATGGCCTTCCGCGTCAGAAAGGGGAACAACAGCCCCCGGGTCTGCCATTCCACATCCAGGGATTCGGTCGCAAACAGTTCGTCATACAGTTGACGCGAGGCATTCAACAGCGACTGGATGGCGCGGCCCGCCGTCAGCATGTCCTGCTGGTTGCAGTGGCCGGCAAACTTCAGCATCCAGCTCCAAAGAGTAGGGTCGAATCGAGGCTTGATGGAAAAGGGTGAGTTCGGGCTGATCATGGCCTTCAACGTCTTGCCCATCACGCCGGGACCGGCCAATGGCAGGACATGGCTGGGGCAGACGAGACCGCAATTGGCGTGTGATGCCCCGCTGCCGATGGTTTTTTGCTCAACAATCGCCACATCCCAACCGGACTGGTTGAGGTAATAGGCGCATGCGGTCCCGATCACTCCACCGCCGATCACCACGACACGCTTCGACACAAGCTCACTCCAACGCAGTCACCGAACCAGGCAGAATCGCCACACCACACTCCTGCCCACTACCCCCGAATCCCCATCTGAAACGGGTCATTCGGATCAAGCAACAAGGTCGCTTCGGCATTCACATAGGCAGTGCCGGTGACTCGTGGAATCAGGTTGTCGCCGTCCAATCGGACGGTTCCTTCAAACACGCTTCCCAGGATGCTTTCCTGCCGCCACATCTGACCGGGCGACAGCTTGCCATCGGCATGCAGGCACGCCAGCTTGGCGGAGGTACCGGTGCCGCACGGCGAACGATCATAGGCACCGCCCGGACAAAGTACAAAGTTTCGGCTGTGATTGTCCGGGTGACCCGGTGGCCCGAACAATTCGACATGGTCGACCTCCGCGCCGTTCGCCCCGGTGATGCCGTTCGCCCGCAGGGCCCGACGAATTCGCTTCGCCAGGTCCGACAGGCGTTCAACATCGGCGATGCCAAACGCCGTGGGATGGCCGTTTCGGCCGGGGCGGGTTCCAACGAGAGGCCGATCAGCGGGCATGCCAGGCTGATTCCGCGTATCCACCAGGAAGAACCAGTTACCACCCCACGCAATGTCCCCGGTGACCTGACCGACGCCGTCCACATCGACCGTTACTCCCTGCGCAATACGGTAGCTGGGAACATTTTCGAGACTGACACGGTTTCCACCGTCGTAGTCAAACGTCACGATTCCGACCGCCGTTTCCAGGCTGTGCCTTCCGGCCTGAATCCGACCGAGATACCCCAGGGTCACGCCCAGGCCAATGGTCCCGTGGCCGCACATCCAGAGCGGACCGATATTGTTGAAGAAGATCACGCCTGCGGTGTTGGCCGGGTCAGCAGGCTCGCACCAGAGTGCCCCCACGATGACATCGGAACCGCGCGGCTCATTCACCACCGCCGAACGAAAGTCGTCAAACTTGCGACCGAACAATTCGCGACGTTCGGCCATCGTTCCGCGTCCCAGGTCCGGACCTCCCTCGACGACGACCCGCGTCGGTTCACCACCGGTGTGAGAATCGATAACTCGCACGCGGCGAATTCCGGAATCACTCATTTCTTCATCCCATTTGCAGGCGCGGCAATTCCAGGATCAGGCCAGATTTGTTTTTGCGTAGGTCAGACACCGCGCAATGTTGTCAGCCTCGGCACGCAGTTGCTCGAGGTGCGACAACGACGATGTTTTTGGCAGCGCGCGGGGGTGTTTGTAATGACGAACACGTGTGAGAGCGTCAGCCAGTTCGCGGCCGGAAAGGTCACTGAGCGTCGCCCAATATTGTGGTAACAGGCACGGCACTCGCAGTGGGTCGCGGGTGATCATCTCCAGATTCAGCCGGATCTCGGCACGCGACTTTCTCAGCGTGGCGACGATTCGCGGGATGTCGAGAAAGCCATCGCCGAGCGGGACTTCAGACAACAGGAATCCATCTTCGGATTCGGCGACCGCCATGTCTTTCAGGTGCGTCGTCACCGTCCATGGCGCGAGCGCTTCGACGACCGCGTGCGGATCTTCCAGCAAGGCGATGCTGTTGCCCGTGTCGAGGCACACGCCGACGAATTCGCTCCCCAACCGCTGTAGCCAGCCAAGCATTTCCTCCACGCGCCAGTCTTTGTGGTTTTCAACTGCCAGCTTCACCCGATGCTTGGCAGCGATTGGTTCGGCCAGTGTCAGCGACATCCACGATTGTTCGACAAATTGTTGGAACTGATCCGCCGAGACGAACTGTTCGTATCGACGGCCATTCATGCAGACCGTTCGCAACACCGTTGCCCCGGCCGCCTTCGATGAAACGATCTCCGATTCAAATCGAGCAACGTCCGCCTCGACTTTCGGCAATGCAATCGTCCCTTCAACGTACATCCCCAGTCGTTCTGTCGCTTCTCGGAACTTTGCCAGGAAGACCCCCTCCAGTCCATTGACTTTCGTTTGAATGCCCGTCGCACCGATTTTTGCCGCGGTTTGCAGGAACGCGAACGGATCCGCCACGCCGCTGTATTCGGGATCAAGCGGCTTTTCGCGGCGAATCCAGTACGAATGAATCACCAGACCCAGTGGCTGCCGCGTCGTCGGTTCGCTGGCGGCACACGGCATCGCAGCCGCCATCGTCAGCAGCTTTAATACATCACGACGATTCATGGCTTTGCCTCCGTCGACTCACCGAGGGCTGCTACCGATCCGATACAGATGCGTGTTTGTCCGGAGCAGCAACGATTCGTCCAGGACAGCCGGGGATGCCATGTGCTGGCCATCCAGTTTGTTGACGGACAATTCCTCGAACTCTTTCCCTGGCCGGATGACCGTGGTCTCCCCTTCGCGGTTGCTGAAATAGATCCGGCCTGCCGCGGCCAGGGGTGACGCCGAAAAGTTTCCGCCGATCCGCTTTGTCCAGATGACTTCCCCATTCTTCGTGCTGGCACAGGTCGCCACTCCCTGGTCGGTGACGTAGTAAACAGCGTCATCCACCACGACAGGAGAGGGCATTGTCGGGATCGATTTTGGAATCTTCCAGGCAATGTGACTTTGAGTCACGTCCCCCTCTCCGTCCATGCGAATCGCCAGCATTTGCGGCTGCATGAAACCGGTGCAGATGCAGACGAGATCGTTGGCCACAACGGGGCGCGGAACATTGGAGAATCCGTCACCATGCCGCACTCGCCACAGTTCCTTGCCGTCGACGGGATTGTAGGCCACCACCCACTGAGCACCGGGAACAACGACTTGCGTCCGTCCACCGGTTGTGACCAGCAACGGAGTGCTGTAGGCCTTGTGAAAATCGCCGAGCGGTCCGGACATCCTGGGACGTGCTGTTTTCCAGACTTGTTCGCCGGTCCGCTTGTTCAGCCCCACCACGTACTGTTGATCCGTTCCATCACACGGAACGATGAACAGATCTCCATGCACGACGGGAGAACTTCCCGCCCCCACCGCATGAGCTGATGGCAACACGGCTTTCCACAGCACTTTGCCGGTGTACGTGTCCAGGCAGGCGGTACCGAGTTCCCCGAAGTGAGTCAGCAGCAGGTTACCGTCGAGAACGGGAGTTGGAGATGCGTAGCTGTTCAGTGTATGGATCGCCGGCGGATTCTTGATCGCCATCAGTTCGATGTCACTGAGCAGCTTGCCAGTCCGGGCATCGACACTGATCGCACGCAGTGACACGGAACCGACCAGGCTCATCTGTTTCGCCATCGGGTTACCTGCGAGTCGTTCCTTGCGGGCTTGTTCCAACGCCTCGCCGGTCAACACGTCTTCGACGGCGGTTGTCATCCAGATCGTGTTTCCTTCATACACCGGGGAGGACCAGCCGCGCCCGGGAATCGGCGTCTTCCATTGGACGTTTTCGGATTCACTCCACTTGAGCGGCAGGTTTCTGGCGTCAGCGTGCCCTTGACCATCGGGACCACGAAACTGCTTCCATTCGGCGGCGGTGGCCAGGACCGTGGTTGTGCAGAAGGTCAGCAGGCAGCAGGCGATCATCTTCATGGAGAAGGCTCGGCGGATCGTTGGAAGAAACGTTGGAAACGGCAGACGTCAGCATATCTGATGAGACGGTGGAATGGCCACGCCACAGATGCTGATCGGCACACCCTGTCAGTCGAATTTGACCTGGAAGCCGGCGATCATCATCCCGCCGTCCACCGTCAACGTCTGCCCGGTGACGAGCGGACTGCCATTGACCAGACTCAGGATCCCCTCGGCGATCCCCTCGGCTGTGCAGACTTGAGCCAGCGGCAAGGTCCGCACGTAGGCGTCTTTGATCGCTTCATAGCGATCCCCCAATCCATTCTGAGTCCATCGGCCGGCGATGAATCCAGGAGCGACGCCGTTCACGCGGATCTGCGGAGCGAACGTGCGGGCCAGGGAGACAGTCAGATTATCGAGTGCGGCCTTCGAGCAGCAGTAGGGAATCGAACTCCCCTGCCCCAACTGGGCCGCCACACTGCTCACATTGATGATTTGCCCGCCCCCAACCGCCAACATTGGTTCTCGAACCGCCCGCGCACAATGAAACGCACCGACAACGTTGACTTTGTAGAGCCGCTCCCAGACATCGTCGGTGACCTGGTCCAGATTCTGAAAGGGGATGAAGTCCGTGATGCCGGCGCAATTGATCAGCAGATCGACTCGGCCAAAGGCCGACAACGTGTCAGCCACCAGGGCTCGGCATTCTGCGTCGACGGCGACATCCGCCTGAACCGCGATGGCCCGGCCACCCCCTTCGAGAATTGCGGCCACAGTTGCTTCGGCATCGCTGCGAGATCGCGAATAGTTGACGACCACAGCCCACCCCAGCGCCGCAAGCTGCTTTGCAGCCGCTTGTCCAACTCCAGTTCCACCCCCGGTCACAATCGCCGCCCGTTCCAATGCTGGCATCTCAAGTCCCCTTCGTCGTCAAAAAGCGATTACACCCGTTTACAACGTGTGATGCTTTATCGCAATCGCACCAGGGAACGCAATCGAGTCAGGACAAAGACGGGGTCGTTCACCGAAGACCGCCACTGATGAACATCGACTCACCCGTAATCCAGGCAGAATCCGACGACGCCAGGAACAGTGCCGCGGGAGCGATGTCCTGCGTCTGACCGATGCGTCCCAGGGGCGTGATTGCCTCCATTTGCTTCTGGAAATCACTGTCGCTCGAGGCAATCCCGGCAGAGGATGTTCCTTCGGTTTCGACCAATCCGGGATTGATCGAATTGACCCGGATCTTGCGACCAGCCAGTTCCTTCGCGAGCGACTTTGTGATCGCATCGACGGCCGCCTTGGTGGCACTGTAGACAGACCCATTCGGGGGTGCGAATGTGCTGACCACCGAACTGATGTTAATGACGCTGCCCCCTTCGGGTCCGAAGTGCCGGACCGCCTCCTGAGTTGTCAGGAGCAGTCCCAGCACGTTCAAGTCGAATTGCTTGTGAAAATGCTCGGGAGTGACCTCTTCCAGCGGCGAGAATTCATAAATGCCTGCATTGTTGACGAGGACATCCACGCGTCCAAACGCCGAGTTGACTTCGGTAAACAACCGTTTGATCTCGGCTGGATTGCTTACGTTGGCCTGAACCGAAATCGCCTTGCCGCCGCTCTGTGTGATTTCTGAGACAACGCGATCAGCCCCCGCCTTGCTGGAAGCATAATTGACGACAACAGTCGCGCCGGCGGCGGCGAATTCTCGGGCGATCCTGGCACCAATTCCCTTGGATGAACCGGTGACGACAGCAACCTTGCCAGCAAGCTTCTTTTCCTGGTTAGACATGACCGTTCTACCTTGTATTGGATGGCTGTGGCCCAACTCGTTCAGAGCCGTGATTCAGGTTCCGGCGAATCCTGTCGAGTCGGAGATGCTGGCATATACAGCCGTTCCAACGGGAACCTAACAGTTCACCCGGAACTTTTTTGATGATTTCTGCAGGCGAGGCAAACGATTCGATTTCCGGTCAATCAATACTCTCCAATGGACTCACTTCCATGCACAGTCGCCAGTGCACAGAAGCTGCGGAGGTTGTCGATATTCTCGTTGAGAAAGTGAACCGAACCGTCCGCGAACAGGAAATTGCATCCGCCGATATGCAGGCTGCTGAAGGCGTTGGGATGAGTGCCGTTGATGCGCTGGTCCGTGACCAGCAGAGGATCGCACCAGGAAATCACGTCGTGGCGATTCCCCTGCAGGTTTCCGAACCAGATGGAGCCGATTCGCCCCACCGATCCGTTCCCGATGACAGGGTGAACCAACCCATCCCAACTTCTCTCGCCCATTGCAATCGTATTGGACATCCCGTCCGTGACGTCTCGATCACGGGTGGAACTGTTGTAATAGAACATGCCGTCGCCGATGTCCGAGTAGTCCTTGTTGGCTCCAAACATGGCAACGTAATTCGACTTGGCATGCCCCCCCTTCTGCTCGTTCCAGTTGCCACTGGCATCGCTGGGACAAATCCAGAACGGCAACACGACCCTGGTTCGGGCATCCGGCGTCGTGGGGGCATTGCCACCGTTGGGGGCCAGTTGCTGATACAGGGACGTCTGCTCAAAGTACGGTAGCAGCATCGTTCCCCAGGCCCAGCCGGTTTCATTTCCAACGGTTGTCAGTACCAGGCTGCTGAACGGCAGGCAGCCGTGAGTCCCCTCGTAGTTGTGGAGGGCCAATCCGATTTGACGGAGCTGATTGCGGCACTGCAACCGCCGGGCGGCTTCTCGAGCCTGCTGAACCGCGGGAAGCAACAGCGCGATCAGGGACGCGATGATGCCGATCACCACGATCAATTCGATCAGGCTGAACCCGGCTCGGCGGCGACCGCGCGACATTCAAAACCCTCCCCGACGAATAGACCGCATCGACCAATCACTTTGTCAGCTTCCATCCTTCCGCAGTGGCGTTCAACCCCGTGAATCCCTTGTGCTCGTCGTAAACCGTATGCATTTCATCCAGCGAGTCAAAAAAGCCAACGATGAACGCAGCACTGAAGGATTCACCCGCCTTGACCGGCCGACCGCCGAATTCTTCAATCATGCAGACATATCCCCGCTGGTGACACCAGGCCTCGGAAACGACCCCCGGATCCAGTGTCATTCCCACCAGCCACGGCCCCGATTGGCCGGTTTCCCCGTTGCGGATGTGATACCCGCGAATCATCCGCGCCGGTACTCCGTCGCGTTCCCGCTGGTAATTGAATCGTTCATCAGGCGCGAAATTTGTCAGGAACTCCCTGGCGGCGATCTTTCCCCGGTAACTCAGGTACACCTCGTCAAAACGATCCCCCTGCTGATGTTTGATGTGCCCCGGCATGTCGATCCGCAGGAACATTGCATCGCTCGAATTCACGGCATCGATCCGTTGCATCGAGATGAAATACCGCTTTCCCACGGGAAACACCATGACCTGTGTCCACTGCGACCCGGTCTTCTTCCCGGGTGCAGCCGTCTTGTAGTGATACGTCTGCCGAATGGCGACAAAATCGGTTCCGCGAATGATTTCCGGCTGCAGTACTTTCGCCTGAGTACAGATCTGCGGTCCCTCGATGCTGCGTTTGGGTGTTTTCCCGTGATATTCATTGCCGAATCGATAGACCATCTCGGGGGGAAGCTGGTCGCGATACGCTTCGTCACTGCCCGGCTCCATGATCCAGTCGGCGATATCCAGCCCAAACCCCAGTTCCCGGGCTCCGGTCTTGCGGTCGACCAGCGACTGAGCCTTGACGCCCGTGACATATCCCTTTTTCCGAACCGCCGCTTCCAGTTGAGGAGTTGTAATCAGGATTTCGTCGTCCATGTCACGCACGGTGTAGTCCGCAGCCAACACAACCTGCCCACACAGGACAATTACGATGCAAGGAAGTAATCGAGTGACCATGATCAGGTTTCCGTAAATGATGATTGACTTAGTGAGCGGTCCGTCTGGCCGCGCGTCAAAAAGGGGGCAGACTCTCTCCGGGAGATTTTTAATTTCAATTTTCAACGCACATCAATTCTCGGCTTCCAAAGAATCAGGTAGCCAGCGAGCAGGGTCAGAGGGACGTCGATGAACCAATAGGAGATGCGGGCAATCTCTTGATAGCTTGGCCCACTGTATGATCGAAACAATCCAGCAGTCTCGATCCGATGCGACCGCCACTCCAACGGTCTTGCATTTGAAAAGTATCGCCAGTCGATCTCGCCTCGATTTGACTCGAACCAGTGCCGCCGAATCCACAATTGGTCATTCACGGTAAAGCTTCGTACCCACATGCACGCCACGATGCACGCCATCGTGAGCATGACGACCGCTGCCTTCCGCCGCCAGCCTTTGAAAAACTCCAGCATGATTCGCCTCCTGCAGGGATCCTACCAGCACGACGGACGCGGTAGAATGGCCGCTTTGATTCGCCGCACGGCCAGACACACTGGCCACCAACGTCGATCGTCATTCAACCAGGGCTCACTGTGGTCCGACCCCGGTCACCCTGCCGTGAGCTTACGCCGGCCGAGTGCCTTTGCATGCCGGAAACTTTGAGCAGCCGTAGAACGATGAACCGGCGTTGACTCCCCGTTTGGCCGTTCTGGAGACCATCGGACTGCCACACTGCGGACACATCTTGAAAACGGACGCAGGGTCGTGCGCGTCGTCAGGTTCCGCGTTGGAGTTTGCGGGTTGGACGCTCTGAATGAGTCGGGCTAACTTGTTGTCGTCGATCAGGTCGATGTGATTTTCATTAGCAAATGTGACGGCAGCTTCAGTGAATCTTCCGGACGTCACGACGATACCCCACTGAGCCTTTTCGCTGGTGACGACCCCCAGAAGTTCGCGGATAACCTTGACGCCGACACTCCATTTCTTCCAATGTTTGCATTGAACGAGTGATACCTGGTTGTTCTTCCGCAACCGGATATCGACCCCACCGTCACCGGAGGCACGGCCAGAGTGCTCGACTGCATATCCCTGACGGCGGAACGCTTCGCAGAGTAGCTTTTCAAACTCAAACCAATCGAGATGCCGGATGTCGTCGTGATTCTTCACACCATCCAGCCGTCGTCGATTCGTAAACTTCGTAGCCTCAGCTGCGCCCCAAATCAACAGCACAAGCCCCCCGGCATACGGAGCGAACGCCTTCGCCAACATCCCCATCGGAGCGACGATGAGTTCTGCGGGCTCCTTATTCTTCAAGGAATCTCCTGCTTTCAGCATCGGCCACCACCACGGAGCCACCCAGCCAAGCATTACATACACCACGAAGGCTAAGATCGGCCCAACAAACCACGGTGCCATCTGAAGAATCTCAAACAACATCACTGCTCCAGACGGTCCGTCATGCCTCCGCCCCATGCTGTTCGCCCCCCCCAGAAAAATGAATTCTGCCATCCTCAATTCTTCTGCCCCTTCACACGTCCTTTCCCGCTCATGCCGTTAGCTCGCTTTGACTTGGCTGGTAGTTTGGGCAACCGATCGAGCCATTCCTGTATCGCATTCGCGATTCATTCACTTCACATGAATTCAATGCAGAATTCAACACGGAATCACGTTTTGCATCATTGCCGGAAATAGCAACGGCAGAGAGACGAACCACTTTAGGTTTACCTGAGTGAACTTCGCCTTCGTCGTGAAGAACCGCGACGTGTCAGGCCGTTCCACCAATTGTTGATGTGGGACGCACATCGAAGAAGCGCTTGACCAGTTCCGGTGCTGGCGGTTTCGAAAGCAGGCTCACTCCGATCCCGGCCACGACGGAAGCCAGCATCCCCCAGACGATGGGATCGAGACCCAGGATGTAATACGGACGGAAGAAGCCCGCGGGACCGATCTTGGGGTCCTGACCAAGGATGCTGAGGATCAGTTCCGCGCCCGGCAGCTTGGGATTCCCCGTCGCCCAGTTCTGCATCCATCCGCAGGAGTAGACGCCGAAGTACACCAGGAACCCTCCCATCATTCCCGCCAGCGCCCCCGATGCCGTGGCGCGTCTCCAGTAACACGCCATCACCACCGGTGCAATGAATGTGGCAGCCCCTGCCGAACCGCTCAGTACGACCAGTGCCTGCAGGTACTGCGGCGGATTCAGATTGGCCAGGATGGCAACCATGCCCACTGCGACCATCGAAATCGTCGTGGCTCGACGCAATTGCTTTTCACTGGCCTTGGGATTGATCAGCTTTGCATAGATGTCTTCCACCATTCCCGAGGCGATCACCAGGACAAAGCAACTGACCGAGGCCATGATCGCTCCGAACGGGGCGGCCAGGATCAGGCCGCTCACAAACTGGCCGGTCTCGAACGGGAAGTCGCGTGTCACCAGGAGTGACAATCGAGGAATCACCGAATCCGACTGCTTGCCCAGATCTGGCAACAGTGAGCGAGCGGCGATGCAGGTCATGATCAGCGGGATGTAGATCAGGCAGTTATAACAGCTCAGCAGCAAAATCGACTTTCGCATCACTTCCGTATTCTGGGCCGCCATCACGCGGACCATGCTGGCGGGGGACGCAAACCCGGCAAACACCCAGACAAAAAACATCGACAGTGCCAGACCCGGCGTCAGGAACTCACGTCCGGCAGTACTGTATCCCGGGCCAAATGCGAGGGCGGGTGATGTAGACGCCACGGCGGCTCGAGACGCCGCTTCCAGGCCTCCCGCCATCGGGACCGCCAGGCAGACCAGCAGCATGACTCCGATGACCATCATCACGCTTTGAAACAGGTCGGTCCAGACCGATGCCATGAATCCGCCGATCAGCGTGTATCCCACGACGGTGATCGAAAACACCATCAGCCCGATGTAATACTTGGAACTGAGCGGAAACCAGGTCCGCATCGTCTGCCGAAAAGTTTTTGGAGTCGCCGCCGCAGACTCTGTCGACTCGCCGGACTGCGTGGCAACTGGAGCGTCGTAGTCTTCCGTCAGAGCCAGGATGCCACTGCCCGGCCAGGCGTGCTCCATGATCGTGGCCCCCGCCTTGAACTGGGCGAACATCGTGAATGACAGGAAAAACATGATCATCACCGACGCCAGCAGTCCCACGCGAGAATCTCCGAACCGCTCCCGCAACAGGTCGGGAACGGTGACCGCATTTGTCTGCCGACTCAACTGAGCCAATCGCTTGCCAACCACGGCGAATCCGGTCAGCGGCACGATCATGTAACTGGCGATCCACACGGCCACAATCCAACCGAAGCTGTAGACCAGCGACGGAAACCCCATGAACGTGCCACCGCTTTGCACGGTGGCGGTCAGCGCCAATGTCCATGCTCCCAGTCCACGGTTCCCCAGGAAGAAACCCTGCATGAAGTCTTTCTTTTCCATCGCCTTCTGCGCCACGGTTCCCAGCCAAACGGACGCGGCGATGAACAACAACAGCGCGGCCAGCACGCTGTATCCAGGCGTTTGAACCTCGTCGACGGCAATCAGCATGGGATTCCTCGGCAACTGGCAAGGCGGGTCACAGATTCAAGGCGGGAAAGATCGGCGGTCGTGACTGGAAAACGCGGGACGTCAATTCTCCAGATCCGCATCCTGCATGAAGCAAAACGAAAACACTCCCGAGACAATCGTGCAAACTCCCCACGGCACGACGACTCCCCAGAAAATCCAGTCGGGAAAACCGAGGATATACGTCAACGACTGGGGATCACGGCCAGAACTCGTGGGATCGCCGGGATCACGCATGTACCCGTAAAGGCTGCAATAACCGACGCAGTAGATGGTGGTCAGCAGCCAGATCGACAGTGCCGCGATGGCCTCCCGCCGTGCTGATTTTAGCAGCGGATGTTCGTTCGCGTGTGACATCATCGGTTTCCTGAATTGTCTGGCGGACGAGTCACTCAGTCCTCGGAACCAAGTTGTCGCTTGGACGTCAGCAACTTGTAAAAGCAATACGCGACATTCAACACAATGACCGTACAGACGGCGATCATGAACCCCATTGCAGCGGATGACATGTTCAGGTTCTCCCTTCAGAGGTTCGTTTGCGCCAGGCGATCCAGACCAGCACAGTAAAGAAGGCGTAAACGCCGATCATCACCAGGCGATCCAGATTACGCACAAAGGGCAGTCGGCTGTAGAACAGTTCCGCCTTCGAGCGGGTTTCGGTCAACTCATTCACCCTGGAGGTTCGGGCATCCGCGGACAATTCCCCCAGTGCGGTCATCGCCTTGATCTGCTCTTCAAGCTTCAGAACCCGGGCGTCGCGCTCATACTCAATCAAGTGGGTGTCCGAACCGACCTTGGTGATCTCGTCTTGCAAACTCTGAATTCGTTTGGCAAGATCCGCCGCCGAAAGTTTCAGCTCTTCAATCTCGGCATCAATGCCATGCAACTTTGACTTGCGGGCGTCTGCAACATCCCGGTGCAGCAGCTTGCCGACGACACTGCCACTGTCCCACTCCCAGGCCGGTGGCGCCTGTCCCCCGGCCAGGACTGCCAGGTACGGCTGCCAGCCTGCCTTCGGCTGAAATACGGATCCGACCAGGATCAACGCGAGAAAGACGGGAGTCACGTACTGGATGATGTATTTGAAGACGATCGGGATCTGCAGTTCCGCCCCCTTCATCATCTCGGCCCAGCCACGATTCATGCCGAACATCCAGGCAAACAGGATTGTTTCGCCCAGGGCAAACACCACCAGCATGAACGTACTGGCCCAGTAGTCGAATTCGTCGTTGAATGTCTGGGAATTCAGAATTGCCACCGGAATCGCCAGCGGCAGCAACAACATTCCAAACGTGATGGCACTGCGCTCGCGGGAGAATTTGAACTCTTCCTGCAGAAATGCCATGACCGGTTGCCCCATGGCGAGCGAACTGGTGATCGCCGCGAAGAACAACAACCCGAACCAGAACACACCGGCCGCCGGGGCAAACGCACCCCAGTTGTTGAACAGCGTCGGAAACACCAGGAACCCCAGGCCGAATCCAGATCCGCCACTGGTCAGGTTGACAACCTCGGGCAACCCCAGATACGCGACCGCAATCGGAATCAGAATCGTTCCGCCGAGCAACACTTCGCAGAATTCATTGGTCCAGGCTGCCGTCGCCCCCGTCAATGCAATGTCATCGTGCTCACGCAGGTACGACGAATAGCAGTGAATCGTTCCCATCCCGATCGACAGCGTAAAGAAAATCTGTCCTGCGGCCGCAAGCCAGACCGAGGGGTCCGCCAGCGCCGTGAAGCGGGGTTGCCAGACGAAATTCAAACCCACCATCGGGCTGACCTTGGCAAGTTCATCGGTTTGCGGGCTGATCATCAAGCCGCGAGCGGCCAGTACGAACGCGAAGACAATCAGCAGCGGCATCCCGATTTTGGAAACGATCTCGATCCCCTTGGCCAGGCCTTTGGACAGGATAAAGACGTTTAGGCAGATACAAAGCAGAAACAGCAGCATCCCCCACGCGCTGATGGCCACCATTTCGTACTCACGTTCGCCGGTCAACTGTCTGAAGAATCCGCCCACTGCCGCCGGAGTCATCCCGTGAAACCCGTTGACGGCCGAGAACCCTGCGTACGCCAGGCACCAGGTTTCGATATACAGATAGTACGAAGCAATCGTCAGGCAGACCCACAGACCCATCACTCCAAAGTACTTCCAGACTCTGTTGCGATGAAACGACTGAAAGACCCCCGGAGTCGAATGGTGTCCCTGCTGCCCGCCATAGCGGCCCATCGCCCATTCGACCCAGATCAGCGGCAGACCGACCACCACCAGTGCAACCAGGTACGGGATCAGAAACGCTCCGCCACCATTCTTGGCCGCCTGAGCCGGGAATCGCAGAAAATTCCCCAAGCCAACGGCGTTGCCGGCCATCGCCAGCACCAGGCCGACACGCGATGCCCACTGTTCGCGTTTGGGAGTTTCGCTCATGCATTCCTCGCTCAGGTTGAAGCCGCGTTGTGCCCGGGACACGGTTTTGTCGCATGAACATGGCCAAGACAGCGGCGTACGTCAACCGTCGGGCGATCCCGAAGATTCCGTTGACGAGCTGCCTCAGGCGTGATATGGACCGAAGCCGCCGGCGTACGAGTTCCTGCTCGCCGACCGGAAACGGACTGAATTCATGCGCATCGAACCACTGGCCGCACATCAGCATTTGATTCCGACTATTGCGGAACATCTGCGTCAGGAATGGAAGGACTTTGCGCCGTGGTCAGACATCGCCGTGATCGAAGCACGCCTGCGAGACGCTTCAGGGTCTGCTCCATTTCCGTACTGCCTGGTCGCAGTTTCGGCTGCGGGAGAATTCCTGGGAACAGCATCGGTCAAACGGAACGAACTGCCAGGTCACCCGGACAAACCGTTTTGGCTGAGCGAAGTCCTTGTTCCGAAACCGCTTCGCGGTCAAGGCATTGGCCGTCGACTGATCGAGCAGATTGTCGAGTCCGCGCGATCGTCGGGAATACCGTCGCTGTTTCTTTATACGCCAGATCAGCAGGAACTGTACCGCAGATTGGGCTGGGAAGACTGCTGCCAGGAATTCGTCAATGGCGAGGTTGTGACAATCATGTGTCGCACATTGGCTTGAATTCGCGCGGCGGGAAAGAGACTTCCTTTCTTCTGTTCGTCTGTTTCGTGGAGCATATCCTCAGCCATAAAATGATCAGTGGGCTACCCTGCCAACGTCTTCACGTACGGCACCAGTATGATTCATGATCAACTCGACAACGATCCGCTTAAAGAGTTTGAACCCGACGCGGCTCCGCTGATCAGTCTCGTAATTCAGCGTGTCGACGAATCAATGCTGCGCGAGATTGCCGAGGCGGACTATGGAGTTAATCAAATATACACTGACTTGTGGTGAGCGCGTACCTTGGGCGGATTCATGACCGGTGCCGTCAGGACCGGGACGCGGGCACTCCGCTTTTGAGTATTGGCATGCTGCAAGCGTCCGTGGGCTCACCCCGAATGGCACTGACTGTGTGAGCCGCAAGGCGCTAGCCGCGGGTGTATTTTCAGTCGTCTCTCGCAGAACCGGCGGCTAGCACCTTGCCGCTCACTGCGCAGAGCTTTTTCCGGGAAACAGGACGGTTTTTCGCAAACTGCGATTGCCCATCGCATGAAAAAACGGGTATCTCAGCGGTTGTCACAATTCGTGGTCTGTATCGGTACTGGAGCACCCAGGCCGGCGTCTTTCCTGCGCGAGCCGCAGGCGAGGGCCGGCCTTTTTTTATGAAAGGAGAGTGGCATGACTGCGACATTGCAGGCCCCGACGAAGGACAAGGCCACCACCGCCGATTTGAAATGGCTGGCGGAGTGTGAACTGGAATTGTCGGAGGGGCACCTGGCCGAGAACGAGGCCCCGGTCGTCACCCGCGAACCGGAGCCGTTCCAGATGCCGGACTTCATTCCGCCGGAAACGGATCATTCGCGACCGCTGCTGGAACTGGAGGGGATCGCTCGACACCAGATTCCCAGGTATCAGCCGCTGCCACTCACCTGTTTCCCGGCACCGGTGCGGGAGTTTATCGCGGCACAGGCCCGGACATTACGCTGTGATCCCTCCGCCGTCGCCCTGCCGATGTTGTCGGTCCTCGCCTCGGCTCTCGGGGGGACTCAGCGGATTCAGATCAAGCGCGCGTGGACGGAACCGGCGATCTTGTGGACGGCCCTGATTGCCAACGGACAGACCAGCCACGATGCCGCACTGCTGGCCGCGACCGAGCCGTTGCGGCAACGCCAATCGAAGTCGTTTCGAGACCAGCAGCGGTTGTGGCCGGAATACGAACAGGACTTGGCCCGGTATCGCTCGGCCGTCCGTCGCGGTCGTGACGACGAGGCGATCCCGGTCCGGCCGCAGGTGCCATTGGCCCGGCGGACAGTGACGGCAGATTGGACGATCCCGTCCCTGGTACGGATCTTGAAGGATCAACCGCACGGCGTGCTCGTCTGTCCCCGCGAACTGGATGGCTGGTTGGGTCGGTCGCTGGGAAACGGCTGCCGCGCGGCACTGGATCGGCAGACCTGGTTCGATCTGCATGCCGGAGAATCGGTCGTCGTGGAAACTCGATCCTCACGCCCGTCGATCGAATTGGAGCAGCCGAGTGTCAGTCTGACCGGAACCCTGTCGGAAGAACTGTTGTCTCAGAAGCTGGCTCGGGCCAACGCGCCGTGCGGGCTGGCCAGTCAACTCCTGTTTGCGTTTCCCCCCGTGCAGCCTCAACGCTGGACGGCGGATGACGTGGAGCAGACCGTGGCGGACGACTATGCCGCAGTGGTGGAGCGTCTGCTGTCGCTGTCGGCCGATCGGTCTTGTCGCGGCGAGGACGGGTGGCCGGAAATAGAGGGGTTGGATGAAGCCTCCGCCGCGGTGGCACCGGTCACACTGTCTCCTGCCGCTCAAGCCTGTTTTGTCGATTTCGTGAATGACCTGGGGACGAACCAGGTGGCGGTGGACGAAGTGTTGTTTGGCTGGTCCGAGAACCTGGCGGGTCAGGCGGCGCGGTTGGCGCTGGTCCTGCATCTGGCCCGCTGGGGAGCGGGGGAACAGGTGCAGCCGTCGGTCTGTGACCTGGTCAGCCTGCAACGCGGGATCGCGCTGGCTCGCTGGTTTGCGTATGAGGCGCAGCGGGTCGTCACGATCCTGTCGCTGTCGGCCGAGCGTCGCGACCAGCAACGCCTGCTGGACTGGCTGCACCGCCGCGGTGGCCAGGCGACCGGTCGGGACCTGTGCCGCTCCAACAGCCGGAAGTATCCCACGCTGGAAGCTGGGGTCAACGCCTTGGAACGCCTGCGTTGCACTGGAGCGACGGTCTGGGTCGATCAAGCCCCGGGTCCCCAGGGAGGCCGGCCGACTCGACAGATGGTGGCGGTCGAAGAGACGGTCCCCGAAATGGATTGGATCGAAGAGGGACTGTGGCAGGAATACGTCGACCGGATGCTGACGTACTACGAAGCCCTCTATGACCAGACCGGCCTCGTGCCGGACGTGACGCTGGAAAACCTGCAACGGATGTTCCACGGCGAAATCCCCGAACCGGACATGAGCCTGGTCACGATGCCTGAACCGCAGGAGGTTTTGTCGGCCGCGGAAACCCTGGCCAGACGCATCCGGCCGCAGGGATCGGACTTGAGACCTGCGGTCGACGGTTTCGGCGAGGTCGGGAGACCTGCGCCGAACAACGTCGGGAGACCTGCGCCGAGCGAGGGACCTGCGCCGAGCGAGGGACCTGCGCCGAGCGAAGGGACGGCACCGAGCATGCCGGTTTCGTCGGGCGCGGTTGTGACACGTGAGAACTCGGAAGTTGTGGCCACGCCTGAGGTGAGCCTGCAACAGAGTCCGGAACTGGTCGGCTGTGGTGGTTGAAGTCTGTCGGACAGGAGTGTGACAGCAGGATACGCATGGCACGCCAATGAAGTCAGGCCCGCCCCAGAGGACAGGATGTGGACCACGAAGGGCACGAAGGCCCACGAAGGAATACATAGGGATCTGTCTTTTCTTCGCTTCGTGGATCTTCGCGTCCTTCGTGGTGCAAGAGATCCTTCAATCAGTGAGGCAGCGCGCAATGGCATCCAGGGACCGGCCGGGAGCACTTCTGTCGGGTGCATCGAAGGCGGAAATCGAAGTGACCAGCGGAAGGTAGCTCTGTCGCTCCGAGACAGGGAGCGAGATTGCAGACAGACTCCTCAAACCGGTTCCCGCGGCTTCACGTTCAATGCGTTTCTCCCCATCGTGCTACCTGTCTCGGAGCGACAGGGCTACCTTGGCTCCGCCATCGAAATGCTCTTTGAAAATCCGGGATGAATGTGTGAAGACCGGTTTGCCGCCCGGCGGCCGGTGTCTGTCGCCGTTGGCTCGGGGTTCAACGAAGAACGGTCGTTCAACCCCGGGCCAATGGCACCAAGCTGCCTGGGCTGTTTCCCGACGGCAGGCCAGGTTCCGTCGGGCGGGGACCGGTCGGGAGCACTTCTGTCGGGTGCATCGAAGGGGGAAATCGAAGTGACCAGTGGAAGGTAGCCCTGTCGCTCCGAGACAGGGAGCGAGATTGCAGACAGACTCCTCAAACCAGTTCCCGCGGCTTCACGTTCAATGCGTTTCTCCCCATCGTGCTCCCTGTCTCGGAGCGACAGGGCTACCTTGGCTCCGCCATCGAAATGCTCTTTGAAAATTCGCGATGAATGTGTGAAGACCGGTTTGCCGCCCGGCGGCCGGTGTCTGTCGCCGTTGGCTCGGGGTTCAACGAAGAACGGTCTTCAACCCCGGGGCCAATGGCACCAAGCTGCCTGGGCTGCTTCCCGACGGCAGGCCAGGTTCCGTCGGGCGGGGATGTGACGATGTTCACCAGCAGAGTAGGGGAGGAGCTGCGCCGAACGAAGGGACGGCGCCGAGCATGCCGGTTTCGTTGGGCGCGGTTGTGACACGTGTGAACTCGGAAGCTTTGGCAACGCCTGAGGTGAGTCCGCAACAGAGTCCGGAACTGGTCGGTTGTGGTGGGTGAGGTTCCGTCGGACAGGAGTGTGACAGCAGGAAACGCATGGCTCACCAAAGAAGTCAGGCCCGCTCCAGAGGACAGGATGTGGACCACGAAGGCCCACGAAGGAATACATAGGGATCTGTCTTTTCTTCGCTTCGTGGATCTTCGCGTCCTTCGTGGTGCAAGAGATCCTTCAATCAGTGAGGCAGCGCGCGATGGCATCCAGGGACCGGCCGGGAGCACTTCTGTCGGGTGCATCGAAGGCGGAAATCGAAGTGACCAGCGGAAGGTAGCCCTGTCGCTCCGAGACAGGGAGCGAGATTGCAGACAGACTCCTCAAACCGGTTCCCGCGGCTTCACGTTCAATGCGTTTCTCCCCATCGTGCTACCTGTCTCGGAGCGACAGGGCTACCTTGGCTCGCCATCGAAATGCTCTTTGAAAAATCGCGATGAGTCAGGAGACCTGCGCCGAACAGGGGCCTGCGCCGATCGAGGCGGCTACTTTGTCGTTTTGATCGCTTTCGGTTCGCAGTACTTCAACGCGATCAGGACGTACGCAGTGGCGAGGTCTGGATTGCCTTCGTACCAGCGTTCGTTCTTGTTCAGCCAGGCCCCGTTTTCCTGCTGTTGCTGGAACAGGTGCTCGGCCAGTTCCTTGCGCCAGTCGTGCAGCTTTCCCTGGCCGTCTTTGACCATGTCGAGATCCATTGTCGACAGCGCTTTGGCAAACATCTGGTAGTAGTACAATACTCCCTGCTGGCCCAGGCCCGGGTTTTCTTCGACCGAGTAGAACTTGGTGATCCATTCGGTGGCCGCTTTGACTCGGGGATCTTCGGGGGTCAGGCCGGCATAAATCATGCTCTTCAAGCCAGCGTAGGTCATGCTGCCATAGGAACGCAGGCCGCCGTTGGGCGTGTTGCCGGCCTGCGAGTTGCCTCCGGCTGCCGGTGTGTAATAGAACCCGCCGTCGTTGACCAGCGACGAGAACTTGGTCGTGTTATGTTCGGTTTCCAGGTTCTGGCAGCGGGACAGGAAGACCAGTGCCTTCTGAACGGCCGGGTCATCCTTCTTGGCACCAGCCGCCTGCAGCGCGTCCAGGAAGAAGACCGTGTTCGACAAGTCCGGCCGATCCCCCTTCGATCCATAGCCCGCTCCGCCATATTTCGGATCCGACACATCCGCCGATTCGGTGTCGTCCCACTGCAGCTTGCGAAGATACTTTTCTGCCTTGGCGATGGCTGCGGTGTACTTGCCGTCCTTGTTGGCTTCATGGAATGCCAGCAGGCAGATGGCGGTTTCGTAGTTCCCGTGATGGCTCTTCGGTGAGTAGATGCCGCCATCGGGTTGAGTGAATGAGGCCAGATGTTTCAGCGCCTTCTCCATGGCCGGGTCCGAGGCGGGAACTCCGCTGAGCAACAGTGCGTATGTCACCAGACCGGAAATGCCCGGGGCTTCCGGGGTGGTCCAGTGCCCTCCCTCTCCCTGGCTGGTCTTCAGGTAGTTGACCGCCTTCTGTCGCGACTTCGCCAGGTCGTCTGCCTTGGGCCCGACCGTCTGTGCGAACAACGTATTCGCCCCGAATACACCGACCAACGCCAATACCCAAACATGTGAAGTCGAACGCGACATGCTGCACCTGGCTGAGATTAAGGAAAACTGTTGACCGCTGCGAACTACGATACGGTCACACCTGGGATTTGTTAAGGCCCCAGTTGACTCAGTCCCGGAAGCAAATCGCAGGCCAGTTGCGGAACGACAGCGTGAGAAGCCGTTTTTTTGGGGCCATGAATGTGTCGATCAAGGATGATTGAGTCGCGCTGATCGACAGAAGTGTCGGCAAAATCAACAGTCTACGATTTCCGGGACACCATCATCAGGGAGTCCCGTATCGGATACGAAAACGTCGTGGAGTCAGTCCCATATGTTTCCGGAACAGTTGGGTGAAAGCACTCTGGTCACAGAAGCCGAAATCGTTGGCGATTTCGGCGATCGACAGATCCGAGTTCAGCAACGTATCGCTGGCGGCCTGGATGCGGGTCTTCACCAGGAATTCCTGGACACTCAATCCAAACACTTCGCGAAACTTGCGATGCAGTTGACGTGGCGACAAGCCGGCTCGTTCGGCCAACTCTTCCACGGTCAGCTTTTCCTGGTGATGCTCGCGAATGAAGTCGACGGTCGAGTTGATCAAGGACATCGGCTGCATCGTGCGGCGCTGGCCTTCGTAGCTGCGGACAATTCCCATCACGCCGATGATCTCGCCCTGCGTATCGCGGACGGGGTGTTTATTGGTGACGAACCAGTCCAGCACTCGTTGTTCGTTATACCAGAGTTCGACGCGGCCAATCAGAGGCTGGCCGGTGGTCATGACCTGTTGATCGTCCGTTTTGAAGTGGTCAGCCGCATGCTGGGGAAAGAAATCGTCATCGGTCCGTCCAATGATGTCCTCTTCCGAGTTTGCTCCCAGGTGCTGCCAGAACGGTTGACTGGCGCAGATCATTCGACTCTGCCGATCCTTCACAAAAAAGTAGACTCCTGGCAGATGTTCAAACAGGTGCTGAAACTGCTGGGGGCCTCCCATGCGTTCAAAGAATTGCCGCTGAAGCTCTGCGGCATCAAGCGGTTGCGATGCAGGTGTCGATTTCATGTTGGCCGGAACTTTCGTCCTGTCGAAGACCGGAACGTCGATGTCCGATAGTTAACAGAAAATGTCCGATTCGTACAAGAATCAACGGGAATTGATCGCTAGTCTAATGAAGAATGTCGGATGGCGGGTTGATCACTGCTGTCGACGAATTCATTCAAGTTTTGCCAACCGTGACATTCCCCAGGAGTTCTGCAACATGAGCAAGCCCGTCAATGTGGCGATGATTGGACTCGGTTTCGGATCGGAATTCATTCCGATCTATCAGGCGCTGCCGGATGCAAACGTCTACGCGATTTGTCAGCGGAACAAGGAAAAGTTGGACAAGGTTGGCGACCAATTCGGAATTGGGAAGCGGTATACGGAATACAGCGATGTCCTGAAGGATCCGAACGTCGACTTTGTGCATATCAACAGTCCGATCCCGGATCATGCTTGGATGTCGATGGAAGCGCTGAAAGCGGGCAAGCACGTGATGTGCACCGTGCCGATGGCGACCAACGTCGAAGACTGCCGCAAGATTTGCGAACTGGTGAAGCAGACCGGCCTGAAATACATGATGGCCGAAACGGTTGTCTACAGCCGCGAATTCCTGTTCATCAAGGACATGTATCAAAAGGGGGAACTGGGCAAGATCCAGCATCTGGCCGCTTCACATCCGCAGGACATGGACGGCTGGCCGTCCTACTGGGAAAAAATGATTCCGATGCACTACGCGACGCACGTCGTCAGTCCCTGCCTGGGTCTGTTGAACGGTCGTGCCGAATATGTCAGTTGCTTTGGTTCCGGGACTGTGCGAGACGATATCGCTCAGAAGTCCGGGAACAAGTTCGCGGTGGAATCGTGTCACATCAAGGTGAAGGACAGCGACGTCACCGCTCACATCTGGCGGTTTCTGTACGACGTGGCCCGCCAGTATCGC
Organism: Planctomycetota bacterium; assembly: GCA_018242525.1. Taxonomy (GTDB): domain Bacteria; phylum Planctomycetota; class Planctomycetia; order Planctomycetales; family Planctomycetaceae; genus Schlesneria. Next base: position 147,503 of record JAFEBS010000006.1, read on the forward strand.
GAAAGCTTTGATGTGTACGGCACCAAGCGCAGCTTTGAATGGACACTGGTGGAGCACGAACCACACGTCATTCACACGGCGAAGAAGCCCGAGCCCGAGATTCCTGAAAAAGTCACTGTTCCCGACTTTGCCCACCTGTTGCCGGAACCGATCCGCAAGTTCACATTGCCCTCGGAAATCCACGACACCGAACACCTGTCGTTCATCCAGGGAGGCGGCCATGGTGGTTCGCATCCTCACTTGGTGAACGAATTTGTTTCAGCCCTGCGCGACAACCGCGACCCGTGGCCAAACGCGACACTCAGTGCCAACTGGACCTGTGTCGGCATCCTGGCTCACGAGTCCGCGATGCAGGGCGGTACGATTGTCAAGTTGCCGGAGTTTACGCTGGCCTGACCGCGGTTTCACCGTAGGATAGGCTTTCAGAGACAGCCTCATCGGCGCGTCGATCGCGCGTCGGTGAGACTCGTTGCCGACGCTGCCAGCGTCGGCGAGATCGATTTCTGCATCAAAACCGTTTGTCCAATTCGTGACTTCGACGCTGGCAGCGTCGACTACGGTCGTGCCAGGATCAGAACCATGCTGTTCAACGCTTTGAATCGTGTTTCGCTTCGCATTGTGGTCTGCGGACTGCTGGCATTCGGCGGGATGACCTCCACGACCGCTGCGGCGCCGCCCCCCCGGCTGAAGTTGTTGTTCCTGGGTGACAACGGACATCACGAGCCCTCCGTGCGGTTCAAGCAATTGGAACCAGTGCTGAAGAAGCGACGGATCGAACTGGTCTATACCGACGTCGTTGCCGATCTGAATCCCGCAACGTTGAAGGCCTATGATGGCATCGTGCTGTATGCCAACATCGATTCCATTGCCGATGACCAGGCCAAGTCACTGCTGGACTTTGTCGCGTCTGGAAAAGGGTTCATTCCCCTGCACTGTGCCAGCTTTTGTTTCCGTAACAACGACGATGTCGTCGCCCTGATGGGGGGACAGTTCCTGCGTCACGGAACCGGCACGTTCCGCACGATTGTCACGGATCCGGATCATCCGGTGATGCGGGGGTTCAAGAGCTTTGAAAGCTGGGACGAAACATACGTTCACACCAAGCATAACACCAACGGCCGGACGGTGCTGGAAGTCCGCACCGAAGGGGACACTCAGGAACCCTGGACGTGGGTACGCACCCACGGCAAGGGGCGCGTCTTCTATACGGCGTGGGGACATGACGCCCGGACCTGGTCCAATCCCGGATTCCAGAACCTGGTCGAACGCGGGATTCGCTGGGCCTGTGGCGGTGATCCCGCCGTCGTCCCTGCCTTCGCGGATCGCCCGGAAATGACGTCGCTTCCCAAGGATCTGGAGCCGTTCAAGTATGTGGAAACGGACGGCATTCCGTTCTATCCGCCCGGCAAGAACTGGGGAACCCAGGAGCATGGCAAGCGGAAGATGCAGCTTCCCGCCAGCCCCGAAGAATCGCTGAAGCACTTCGTCACCCCCAAGGGATTTGAAGTGAAGCTGTTTGCCTCGGAGAAGGATTTCCAGGGCAAGCCAATCGCCATGAACTGGGACGAGCGAGGACGCCTGTGGATCTGCGAAACGTTCGACTACCCGAACGATCTGCAACCGATCGGACAGGGGCGCGATCGCATCCAGATCTGCGAAGACACCAATGGCGACATGGTGGCCGACAAATTCACCATCTTTGCCGAAAAGCTCAGTATTCCCACCGCGATCACCTTCTATCGAGGCGGCGTGATTGTGCAGGACGGGACCGAGACCCTGTACTTGAAAGACACGGACGGAGATGAGAAGGCTGATCTACGCAAGGTGCTGATCACGGGTTGGGGAATGCGTGATACGCATGGGGAAGTCAGCAACTTCCAGTACGGTCTGGACAACTGGTACTACGCGATGCAGGGATACAACGATTCCCGACCCGTGCTGACCAACGGCCGGGAAATGACTCCGTTCCGGCAGGGCTTCTTCCGCTTCAAGGTGGAAGGGGAAGGTGACCAGACGGCGGTCACGGACCTGGAATTCCTGCGTTCCACGAACAACAACACTTGGGGTCTGGGATTCAGTGAAGAAGGAATTGTGTTCGGGTCGACCGCCAACGGGAACCCGTCGGAGTTCATGCCGATCCCCAATCGCTACTACGAGGCGGTCCGCGGCTGGTCGTCCACTGTCTTGAATGGCATTGCTGACAGCAACAAGTTTGAGCCGCTGGACGAATCGAAGGTTCGCCAGGTGGACAATCACGGTGGCTTCACAGCCGCCGCCGGTCACGCTCTGTACACCGCCCGCAACTACCCCAGGGAATACTGGAACCGGGCTGCCTTCGTCACTGAACCGACCGGCCACCTGGTCGCGACGTTCATCATTCGCGAAGATGGATCCGGATTCCGCTCGAAGAACTCGTGGAACCTGGTGGCCAGCGACGACGAATGGTCCGGACCAATCATGGCCGAAGTGGGCCCCGATGGGAATGTCTGGATCATCGACTGGTACAACTTCATCATTCAACACAACCCCACTCCGGCCGGTTTCAAGACGGGCAAGGGAAACGCGTATGAATCCGATTTGCGCGACAAGAAGCATGGTCGCATCTATCGTCTCGTTTACACCGGCAAGGGAGTCGAACCAGCCGCCGAGACAACCGCGATACCACAACGAGAAAGCCTGACCGACGACGGCGCTGCCCCGGCGATGATGGCGCGACCCACCGATCTGGCGAAGGCGAACTCCGAACAACTGATCGCGGAACTGGGGGTCGGAAACTTCCTGTGGCGCCGGCACGCTCAACGACTGATCGTCGAAACCAGTCGATTTGACGGTGTCCAGGCACTGATCAGCCTGATCAACGACCAGGCCGTGGATGAAATCGGGCTGAACGGCGAGATCGTGCATGCGATGTGGGCACTGCATGGTCGCGGTGTGTTGGATGGCGAAAACCGTGATGCCATGAAGGCGGTCGTGGGGGCTCTGCGACATCCGTCCGCCGGGGTCCGCCGAAACGCGGTTCAGGTTCTGCCGAAGAACGACGCCTCGGTCATGGCGATCCTGCAGAGCAGCATCCTGAACGACAAAAACAACCAGGTGAAACTGATGGCGCTGCTGGCATTGGCCGATATGCCGCCGTCGGCGGACGCGGCCGATGCCATTCGCCTCGCGTTTGCCACGACAGTTCCTCGTGACCGCTGGTTGCGGGACGCGGCGATCTCGGCTGCCGCCCGGCATGACGTTCACTTTCTGAAGTCTGTGATCAAGAACAGTGACGGCAAGCAAGCCAGTCCTGGAACGGACGTGCTGGCGATCGTCGCTGAACATTATGCACGTGGAGGTCCCGCTGAAACGGCACCAGCGCTGGTGGCGTCATTGGCGTCTGCCAGGCCGGAACTGGTCGAAGCGATTCTGGCCGGGATGTCCAAGGGGTGGCCGAAGAACAAGCCGGTGGAACTGAGTGACGCAAGTGACAAGGCATTGGTGGAACTGCTGACGAAGGTTCCCGCCAGTTCCCGCGGTTCCCTGATCAACCTCGCCCTGCGCTGGGGTTCCAAGTCATTGGAGGCTCACGTCGTCGAAATCTCGAAGACCTTCCTGGACATCGCTTCCAGTGACAAGGCGAAGGATGCCGAGCGCATTGCCGCCGCGCGACAACTGATTGAATTCCGGAAGGTGGATGCGGATGCCCCGCAGTCGCTCCTGGCACTGATCACTCCGCGAAGTTCCGTCGAACTGTCGACCGGTCTGCTGGATGCGGTCGGATTGAGCGAATCACCCGAAGTGGGATCTGCCATCGTGGCCGCACTGCCTGCACTGACTCCGTCCGTACGACCGACCGCCATTCGCCTGCTGTTGGGTCGAACTGACTGGACGAAATCGCTGCTGGACGGAATTGAAGCGGGCCGCGTGCAGTTGACCGAACTGTCACTCGAACAGAAACAGTCACTGTCCAATCATTTCGACAGGTCGATCCAGGCCCGTGCGAGACCGCTAATGGCCAGAGGAGGAGGGCTGCCCAATGCAGACCGACAAAAAGTTGTTGAAGAACTGATGGCACTCACAGAGAAAACCGGCGACGCGGCCGCTGGCAAGGCGGTCTTCAAGAAAACCTGCATCAAGTGCCACACGCATAGTGGCGAAGGAACAAAGATCGGCCCCGATCTGACGGGGATGGCGGTCCATCCCAAGAAGGAGCTGCTGATTCATATCATCGATCCCAGCCGGTCGGTGGAAGGAAACTTCCGGATCTACACCGTCCAGACGGATGACGGCAAGGTCTACAACGGCCTGTTGGCGTCCGAGTCCAAGACGGCGATCGAGTTGATCGATGTCGAAGCCAAGAAGCATCAGATCCTGCGCGAGAACATCGAGGAACTGGTCGGTTCAACCAAGTCCCTGATGCCGGAAGGATTTGAAAAGCAGCACACGCCGCAGGAACTGACCGATCTGCTGGAATTCCTGACTCAGCGTGGCAAGTATCTGCCGATCCCGATCGACAAGGTCGCCACAGTTGTGACCACCAAGCCGATGTTTCACGATGGCAATCACGACGAACAGAAACTGATCTTCCCGGACTGGGGACCGAAGATTTTTGAAGGAGTTCCGTTCGTGTTGGTGGATCCTCAAGGGGAACGGGTCTCGAACGCGATCATGCTGCACGGAACGAACGGGGATAAACCGCCGCGCATGCCCAGAAGTGTGTCGCTGCCATGCAATGCGCCGGCGAAGCTGATTCACTTCCTGGGGGGAATCAGCGGTTGGGGCTTCCCGGCCTCGCCAGCAGGAACGCCGACACTAACCGTGCGCCTGAAGTATGCCGACGGCCAGATCGAGGACCATCTCACTCGTAACGGCGAAGTCTGGGCGGACTATATCACTCGAGCCGACGTCCCCGGCAGCAAGTTTGCGTATCGCCTGCGCGGACAGCAGATCCGTTACTTTGCGATTGTTCCCAAGCGACCCGAAAAGATTGAAACGATTGAACTGATCAAGGGGGCCGACGTCACGTCACCAATCGTGATGGCGATCACGGTGGAAGGGCCATAATCTTTCGATCCCTATTGTGATGCGGGCACAGGTGCTTCGGTTCCTGATGCAGCCGCCTGCTGGATTTCCTTGCGGCCTGCGAAGTAGAAGATGACGCCGATGGCACCCAGGATGATCGCGGCCATGCGATAAGCGAGTGACGTGAGCAGCCCGTTGGCTCGGGCAGATTCGAGTTCTGCGGGGGTGCTCTGAGGATTAAGCGCCAATTGGTGCTGTTCGTAAAAGTAGCCGACGGCTCCTTCCAGCGTTCCCACACCGCCGGGTGTCAGCGGGATGGCCGCCAGGGCTTCGGGCAGCGGCAGGCCAACCAGGTGATCGACGTAGTTGGGAATCGGGCGATTCCCGTGCAGGGCCACGGCTCCCAGGTAGAACGAACTTAAATAGCCGACGTGTCCCAGCAGGCTCAGGAATGCCGCCAGCGCGATGACGTGTCGACGCCCCTGATAGAACGCAATCGAGTCCATCAGGTCCTTCACGATATGCCCGATCCGGCGCCAGGTCGTCAGCCAGTGCATGAACCGTGAATGAGTGAAGGCTGGAATCAGCATCAGGCCGATTCCCACCAACCCGCCTGCTGTGCCGGCCCAGAGGAACCAGACGGCCCATTTCATCTGCGGACCCAGCGGGACCGCTGTTGGCAACAGGGATGCCAGGGCTCCCGAGAGAAACAATGCCCACAAACCCAGGATTCGGTCCAGGATTACAGTGGCGGCCGCCGATGCCCGGCGTTCGCGATGGTCCTTGGCCAGCCAGACGGCCTTCACGACATCCCCGCCGGCCGCTCCCGGACCAACGATGTTACAGGCTTCGCAGAACATCCCCAATCGAAACGCGTCGAGCCATTTCAGAGGCAGGCCGATGCCGGTTACCAGCAGCCACCAGCGCGAAAACGTCAGGCACAACGACAGGAACCGTATCAGCACTGCCGCCACGAAAAAGGACCAACCGATCTGACGGGTGCTGAGGTCCTTTAGGCCATCACGATTCAGCCAAAGCAAGGCACCCAGGATTGCGATCGCCAGAATCCATTTGAGCCAGGGAGCGTTCTTCTTCAACCACGACATTCCAGATTCCACATTCAACGACGGGACGAAGCCGGTCCCCGCCGACCGGGCACTGGTATGGGGTGAGAGTCTAGGGACAAGTCAGCAGTCTGGGAACATCGGTTGCGTTCCGATGCCATTTTCCCGTCCAATGGGATCCGGTCATTCGAGGTATCGCGCGGGGCGTTTTACCGCTTTTCGGGACAGAAATGCCCCCGCCGCCGCTTCGAATGGGTCCCGATGACGGTTTCCACGGCCTGCTGTTGCCATTCTGAAAGCTGCTGATGCCACGTCGATTCTATTGTCCCAGCCTTCTGGAATCCGGTTCCGTCGTTCTGGAGGGTCCGGAGGCGCATCACCTGATCCACGTGCTGCGTGCCGAGACGGGTGAGATTGCCGAGGTCTTCGATGGCCGGGGACTGGTGGCATCCGCCCGAGTAACGTCCGTCCGGAAGCGGGACGTGGAACTAAAGATCCTGTCCGCGCGTCGGGACGACACTTCCCGTCGCCAGATCATCCTGGGGACGGCGGTTCCCAAGGGTGACCGCTTTGAATGGCTGGTGGAAAAGGCGACCGAGCTGGGCGTGACCCGGTTGGTGCCACTGGTCACGGCCCGCAGCGTGGTCGATCCGCGTGACAGCAAGCTTGAAAAGTTGAGGCAGGCTGTCATCACGGCCTGCAAACAGTCCGGCCGCAACCATTTGATGGAGGTGTCGGCTGTGACCGCGTGGAGTGATTTCGTCCAAGCGGACCTGTCACAGCACTCGAGCTTCGTGGCGCATCCGGGACCAGATGCCGAACAGGTCTCACCAGGGTTGCTGAAGGGCCTGCCATCGGTCGTTTTTGCGGTGGGTCCCGAAGGGGGATTTGCGGACAATGAGGTGGCGATGGCACTCGCGGTCGGAGCCCGGTCGATCCGCCTGGGCCCACTGATCCTGCGCATCGAAACGGCCGCCCTCGCCCTGGCCGCATTCGCCGCTCTTTAAATGGTAATCGTCAACGCTGACGAATCGCTCTAACGATCAATCTCGCCCATCACGATGTCCAGGGACCCGACGATCGCGGGGATGTCGGCAATCAGGACTCCCTGGCAAAGGGGGCCAGTGACGGAGAGGTTGCAGAAGCAGGAACTTTTAGCGCGGGCGCGGAATGGTTCGGCGTCGCCATCGCCGACCACGTAGAAACCCATCTGTCCGCGGGGGCACTCGGTTTCCAGGTAGACTTCGTCGGTGGGGAGCTTGGAGTTCATCTTGAACGGGACTCGGTATTCTCCCTTGGCGGTGGGGTACCGGTCCAGAGCCTGACGCACGATCTCGATCGCTTGAGCCACTTCCATCATCCGGACGAAGAAGCGGCACCAGTTGTCGCCCAAGACCACTTCCCGGGGCAGCTTGCCGAATTCCGGATCGGTAAATGGAGCAACCGGGATCTTGTACTTGTAGCCTTCGTACATCCGGGTGTAGATCGGATCGCCGTCGCGGCGCAGGTCGTGGTCAACGCCACTGCCCCGTAGAACCGGACCGGTGCAGCCGTAGCTGATCGCCATTTCGCGGGTCAGGATCCCCAAGTTGGCGGTCCGCTTCACGAAGATCGCGTTGCGGGTCAACAGCGTGTGGTATTCCTTGATGCGCGGGCCCATCCAGTCCAGAAACATCCGCAATGCATCGACCCATTGCAATCGCATGTTTGGATCGCGACCGGTCAACTGGGCCAGGCCGGGGGGGATCGTGATTTCGCCAGGCAAGTCGTGGGTGGCGCCCCCGATTGTCAGGTAGCTGTAAGTCAGGCGGGCGCCGCAGGCCTCTTCAAACAGATCCAGGATGATTTCGCGTTCACGGAATGCATACAGGAAGGGGCTGAAGGTTCCCAGGTCCAGGCCATACGCCCCCATGCCGACCAGGTGACTGGCGATCCGGTTCAGTTCCGAGATGATGACTCTCAGGTTCATCGCCTTCTCGGGGACTTCCATGCCGATCAGTTTTTCGACGGCCAGGCTGAACCCCAGGTTCATGTTCATCGCGGCCAGATAATCCATCCGGTCGGTGTACGGAATCCACTGGGGGGGCGAGAGGTTTTCACCAATCTTTTCGGCGCAGCGATGCAGGTAGCCGATGTGTGGCGTGACTTCGTGAACGATTTCGCCGTCGGTTTTCAGCAGCAGACGCAGCACGCCGTGGGTACTGGGGTGCTGCGGTCCCATGTTGACGAGCATCTCGTCAGTGCGGACATCGAATTCGACGATGCGTGGATCTTCCAGGGTCAGGCTCATGGTCTTCTCGGTATTCGCTTCTCAGTATTCGCAGTGGATCAAGCGGACAGTTTGCAGGACCCGTCTCAGACGACGGCCGTGAGCGTTCTACTTCCCCCGGACTCCGTGGTATTCGAGTGGAAATTCGTAATCCTTCCGCATGGGGTGACCTTCCCAGTCTTCGGGGCACAGGATGCGACGCAAATTCGGATGGTCAGTGAATTCAATCCCCACCAGGTCATAGGCTTCGCGTTCGTGCCAGTCGGCGATGCCCCAGACGTGTGCCACCGAAGGGACACGTGGCAACTGGCCCGCCTGTCCATCGTGCCAGCGGGGAACCTTGACTTTCAACTTGCAGTGATGCTTGTGGGTGTAGCTGTACAGGTGGTAGACGACTTCAACATGCGGTTCGCACGGAGTCTTCTTTTTGGGGTCCGTTTCCAGCCAGTCCGCCCCGCACAGGTCGTTCAAGGCATCCAGGGCCAGATCGGCGTCATCGTGCAGAAAAGCGGCGACATCGGCGATGCGATCGCAGGCCACTTCGATCCAGGGATCCTTGACCCCGGTCTTCAGTGTCACGATCGTTTCAGTACCAAACCGGTCGACCAGTCGCTGGTGAATGTCTTCGATACGCATCGGTCAGGGCTTCACTTTCTGGTCAGGGCAAGTTTCGGCGCGGGCCTTCCGAAGCTGCCGAATAACGGATCAATCAACTGACCACCTGGGGATCGGGACGTTCACGCACACCACTCGACCCGATCGCTCGTGAGGTTCCGACCCTGGCTTGCTGGGACAGCGTACGAACCCATTCCAGGTCGCCGCGTTTCCAGACGTAGGCGAATCCCACCAGCAGGACGGCGAAGAAAATCAGGACATCAACCACGCCCGCCCAGGCCAGTTTCAAGGCACTTGCGGGGTCGATCCCGGATGTCAAACTACCGGCCGCCAAGCCCATCAGTTGCTCACTCATTGCAATCCGGTCGGCGCCGACCAGGTTGGGATCCGCCAGTTGAATGGCGTTTCCATAGATCGAGGCCCAGGGGAAGAAGAATACGACTTCGACGTCGAAGATGATGAACAGCAGGGCGACCACATAGAACCGCAGGTCGAACTGGATGTAGCTGCTGCCAATGCTCGGTTCGCCGCATTCATAGGCGGCATCTTTTTCTGCGGTCCGGATGCGCGGGCGCACCAGACGACCAAGCAACAATGGGGCCAACAGGAATCCAATGGTCACGACGGTGAACACCAGGAAATGGCCGACAACTTCGGTCATGGTCCGTTCCGACTCTCTATCTCTGGGGACTGCAAAACATCAGGTCGCGGTCGTTTCGTCCAGTCGCTGGCGACCCTGGAAGCCGGCATCATGCGTATGCCAGAACTCCACGGCGGGCTCGCCGAGTTTCCAGCACAAATACACTTCCTGTCCGTTGATCGTGGAAGGAAAGTCGACCAGGCCAATCACCGGATCCTTGAATTCCACGCCCAACTCGGTTAGTTCCTCGACAAACCCTTCCAGCTTTTCGACGTCCTTTTCGAGTTCCAACCGGATCTGTTCGACTTCTTCGCTGTAGGGATCGTCCTGCTGAGCCTTGCCGGGGGTGCCCCGACGCAACCCCGACAGGCGTTGTTCTCGCTCGCGAACGTCGCCGTACAGGTCAACGATGTCCTGCACAATCGCCCGAACCAGCGGCAATGCCTTGTTGGCAGTTGCCACGGTGAACTGAGTGCGAGGAGCCAGTTTGGAGCTCATGAACCAACCACCTTTCGCCCATGTCGCGAACTCATTGAGAGCGTGTGACATGCCCTCGCTGAACAACTCTCGCTACAGGAAATCATTCATCTTTCGGCGCAAACTGGAAGGGGCTGGATTCACCCTTGACCCAAACCGGTTCGTACAACACCTTCGACTCCGCGACCGCCGTCGGATTCAATGTCGATTGACCCCAGCCCACTTCGAGTGGCAGCTTGGCGTAATCCACAATGCATCCATCACGACTGAAGCAACTCAGATCGTGATTGGATCCCATGAAAATGCAATCCACAGGGCACGGTTCAACGCACAACGCGCAGAACATGCACTTCGTGTAATCGATCGTGAACCCGTTGACCCGGAACCCCTTGCCAACAGGGCTCTTTTCTTTTTCGATGTAGATGCAGTCGACTGGACAGGCAACCGCGCACTTTTCGCAACCGATACAGGTCGTCAGATCGAACCGGTGGAACCCGCGATACCGCGCCTTCACCGGCACGGGAACTTCAGGATACTCATAGACTTCGGTGAAAGTCTTGCGACGGTACGTCAACAACATCGTCCGCATCGTGACCCACATCCCCTGGATCAGGGTGGAGACTGCGACCCAGATGTTTTGACACCACTCAACAAAATTCGACAACCACTGCATGGTTGACTCGCTGTTAAAAATCAGAATCACAACTCTGCGCCGACCTGACACCCAACGACTCGGATGGAATTCGACCGACGCATTTTTCACCCAGACCAGCTCCGGATTATAGGCCGCACGGGGGCCAAAGCAAGCGACGCACGGGGTCCGGTGAATTCCCAGAAGCGAGACTGGTTTGAGACGTTGGTGGATGTGGAATAGGTAAGATTCGCGGCCCATTCTGGGGGGGGCGAATCCCCTCAGGAAAGGCTTGCAACTCGTTAATTCTGGCAGACGCTCAATCGGTCTGGCAGATGCAACCGTTTCGGTCGCAATCTCCGAAGTCTCACGACTACAAAAATACCTCGAAATGGCGCGGCGGTAACGGCACCGTCACCGTGACAGTTCATGCGGTCTCGAACGTGAACATCAGGCTGGCTTTAGTTTTCGTGGCTAACCTCTGTATCGTGTGTACGTTGGGTGAGTTCAACGTGAGTGGGGATGCGATGACGCAGTCTGCGTTGTCCGCGAACGGCCGATTCAGGCGAAAGGTGATCCCATGTGGCGCAGTGGATTGACAATCGGCGGTTTCCTGGGGGTCATCGTGGTCCTGGTGGCATTTTCGCAGGAACGACGCGGACCGGGTCCCGGCCGCGGATTTTTTGGTCCTGGCGGTCCACCCATCAACAATGTCATGCTGCTTGGGAGTCCTGAAGTTCAGAAGGAGTTGGCACTGGATGATGCCAGGCTGAAGCAAGTGAATGTCTGGCTTGGCGAAGCTCAGGAACAGACTCAAGCCAGTTTTGGCGGGTTCAATTTCTTCCAGGATTTGCAGAATGCCACTCCGGAAGAACGCGACCAGCGAATGGCCGAACTGCGGGCCAAAATGGACGAAGTGACCAGGCAGGCGGACGAGAAACTCGCCCGGATCCTGGATGCGAAACAACTGGATCGGCTGAACCAGTTGCGACTTCAGCGGGAGGGAGTTCAAGCACTGAATCGGGATGATCTCGCCCGGAAATTAGGGCTTTCCGAAGAACAACGAGAAAAGTTGCGAAATCAACCCCCCGAGGCGTTTGCGCCATTCGCTCCGCCGGACGTTCGCCAACAGGCACAAGCGGACGCTCTGGCTGTCCTGACAGACGCACAGCGGAACCGCTTCACCGAACTGCAGGGGAAAGAGTTCAAGTTTCCCGAACAGGGATTTGGCCCGCCAGGCGGGCCGGGTGGACCAGGGGGGCCTGGACAAGAACGAAAACTGGTCGCTCAATTTGACAAGGACTCAGACGGCCGTCTGAATCGGGAAGAGCGTCAAGCGGCCCGTGAGTTTCTGAAATCGAATCGCGGTGCGGGTGGTCGCGGGTTTGGATTCGGTCCCCCAGGCGGCGCACCATTCGGCCCACCGGGCGGACCAGGATTTGGCCCTCCGGGTAGTCCTCCCCTTGGTGGCCCGGGAGGTCCTGGCGGCGGTCGTGGCCCGGGCGGACCGGGTGGCTTTGGGGGGCGACGCGACGAGGCACCCAAGCCAGGCCCGAAAATCTCACCGGATGACATCAAGGTCGTTTCGGATGCCAACCTTTATGAACCGACGGTCTTGCGAACGTTGTTCCTGGAATTCGAGGATTCGGATTGGGAAGCGGAACTGGCAGATTTCAACAATACCGATGTCGAGATTCCCGCTACGGTGATCGTTGATGGCCAGAAGTATCCCAATGTCGGCGTCCACTTTCGTGGAATGTCATCATTCATGATGGTTGGTGCGGGATCAAAGCGATCCCTGAACCTGTCGTTCGACTTCGTTGACGAGAAACAACGGCTTTATGGCTATAAGACGCTCAACCTGCTGAACTCGCACGAAGACCCGACCTTTCTGCACACGGTGCTGTATTTGAATGCCGCTCGCAAATACATCCCGGCTCCCAAGGCCAACTTTGTCAAGGTGGCGATCAACGGTGAAAGTTGGGGTGTGTACGTCAACGCTCAACAATTCAACAAGGATTTCCTGACCGACAATTTCGACAATGCCAAGGGGGCTCGCTGGAAAGTCCCGGGAAGTCCTGGTGGACGCGGTGGGCTGGAATATCTTGGTGAGGACATCGCCGCCTACAAGCAGCGGTATTCGCTGAAGACAAAGGACAGCGACAAGGATTGGAAGGCGCTGATCAAGCTTTGCAAGACCTTGAACGAAACGCCTGCCGATGAATTGGAAGCGGCGCTCGAACCGATCCTGGATGTTGACGGAGCTCTCTGGTTCCTGGCCCTGGAAAACGCGTTGATCAACAGTGACGGCTACTGGGTCCGCGCCAGCGATTACTGCATTTATCGGGACGACAAGGGGAAGTTTCACATCATTCCGCATGATGCCAATGAGACATTTCAACCGGGAATGGGACCCGGCATGGGCGGACCGCCAGGCGGTGGATTTCTGGGTGGTCTGTTCGGCGGTGGAGGCCGCGGTCCAGGGGGGCCTCCCGGCGAGGGACGCCCCCCCGAAGGTCGGCCGGGCGGTGAAGGCCGGCCGGGTGAACGGCGTAAAGGCCGTCCCGATGGACGGGGGCCGGGGGGACCGGGCGGAGGTCGTCCGCGGGGCGGGCCCGGTGGTGGCGGACTGGAACTCGATCCGCTGGTGGGCCTGACCGATGCCTCGAAGCCGCTGCGGAGCAAATTGCTCGCTGTTCCCAGCCTGAAAGCCAGGTACCTGGACCACGTCAAGACCATCGCAGACGAATGGCTCGACTGGAAAAAGCTGCAGCCCGTGGTGGATCAGTATGTGTCGTTGATCGATGCCGAGATCAAAGCGGATACAAAAAAGCTCTCCTCGTACGAGGCCTTCCTGCAGACCGTTTCTGCGGAGTCACAACCGTCCACCGGCGGAGGACGCCCCCAAATGTCGTTGCGGGCGTTTGCCGATCAGCGTCGGGCGTTCCTGATGAATCACCCGGAAATCAAAGGGAAGTGAATCCCGAAACTTCACGAACAGCGCTGATGGCAGACTCCACATCCTGAAGAGTGGTGAAGGGACCGACGCTGAATCGGATGGTACCTCCGGTGGCGAAGGTCCCCAGGAACCGATGGACACCCGGCGCACAGTGCAGGCCGGCGCGTGACTGGACGCCAAACGATTCGTCCAGGATCGATGCCACTTCGTGCGGTGCGAAACCATCGACCGTGAATGAAACGACGCCGACATGAGGCAGATCCGATTCGTGACCATACACGCGGATGCCCGGCAGTCGTCTCAACTCGTCCACCAGTCGTCCTGTCAATTCCGCTTCGTGCCGCTGTACCGTCACAATTGTTCGTTCTTGCAGAAACTCCAGCCCCGCTGCCAATCCCGCCAGTCCAGGGCCGTTGTGATTCCCTGCCTCGTACCGTTCGGGCATCATTTCAGGCTGGTGATCGTCCTCACTTTGAGTCCCCGTGCCACCCAATCGATAACAGCGAACCTGCTGTCCAATACCGGTTCGGATGTAAACCAGGCCGGTTCCGAGCGGTCCCAATAACCCCTTGTGACCTGGGCACGCCAGAATATCGATCGGCAGCTGCGCCAGATCGATCGGCCAATGACCGGCAGTTTGGGCCGCGTCAACCAGCGTCAGCACGTTGGATTGTCGAGCGATCTCACAAATGTCTGCCACAGGTTGGACAATCCCCGTGACGTTGGAGGCATGTTGAACCGCCACCAACCGCGTCGTTGGTCGCAACTGGGCCCGAACATCCGCCGGCTCAATCAGCCCCTGCGGATTCGGCCGCAGGATTGTCACTTCGACCTCATGGTGATCCTGCAGCCATCGCAACGGTCGCAGCACCGAGTTATGTTCAAACTCAGTGGTGATGACGTGATTCCCCGGACCGCAGATTCCCATCAAGGCCAGATTCAGACCATCGGTTCCATTGAACGTGAAGACGATCCGCTGGGGACCTTCCGCACCAAGCTGGTGAGCTGCCAATTGCCGGCAGCGATCGACAATCCGCTGAGCTTCAACCGCTTCACGATAAGCTCCGCGTCCGACGGCCGCCCCGATCCGCTGCTGGTAATCATCGACGGCCGCATAGACGGCAGGCGGTTTGGGGAAACTGGTGGCAGCATTGTCGAGATAGACGCGCATCAGCATCGCTGCTTCAGGGGGGAGGCAAATAAAAAGGGGCACGCTGCAAAGCGTACCCCATGGATTTCTCGGAGTGCAAGTTCGTTGATCGCGGATCAAATCCCCGGCACGTCCAGGTGTTCCGTTTCGGCGATCTTGCGTAGTTTTTCCAACGCCCGCGCTTCCAGTTGTCGGATTCGTTCCTTGGTGACTCCCAGCTTCGACCCCACCTGCTCCAGTGTCTGCGGAGCGGCACCTTCACTCAGTCCATAGCGCGCCACGATGATGTCGCGTTCACGCGAGGACAGTTGGGACAGAATCCCCATCAGGGCTTCGTGCTGGCGGTGATTCACAAGTTCGTCGGTCAGACCACCACTGCGTGGATCCGACGACTGGCTAAAGATCTCTTCGTTGCCCGTCCGGAACCGATCCAGTTGAGTATGCTCGGCCGGAATGGACCGGGCATAGTTCTTCATGATCGCCCAACTTGCGTACGTGGAGAACTTGAAGCCCCGTGTAAAGTCGAACTTCTCAATAGCGCGGATCAATGACATGTTGCCGTCACTCACCATTTCGAAGAAGCTCACATTGGGTTTCATGTGTTTCTTCGCGATGGAAACCACCAGTCGCAGGTTGCTGCGGATCAGGAAGTTCTTGACCTCGTCCGCCTGCTGCTTCAGTTGTTCGACTTCGTCCATGTCCCGAGTCTTCGGATGGGCCGGGTCGAGTTGCTTGCGCAGTTCAGACGCTTTGAACTTCAGGTAATTCATCTTGCGGAAGTAGTAGACCTCTTCGTCCTTAGTCAGCAACGGAATTGCATACAGGCTGTCCAGGTACGGGGGCAGACCAGGGGGCGCCTTGACAGCGGACCCTTTGCGATCGTTCGTGGGAACCGGGGTCAGGATGCGCGCATCCGCGCCTTCATCGTGGAATTCCGGGGCGTCCATGAAATCGATCGGCTGATTCAGGATCTGTTCGGCCCGGACTTCTGCCACCAGGCGATAGATGCTGGTGCGTGTCCGACTGTAGTCCTGTGCCAGCGTCTCAACGGCCACACCCTGAACGAAGCGGCGATGGATTTCCCGCTTTTGATCGTTGGACAGAGTATTGGATGCGTTGGGAAACACGGCAGTCTCGGGATGTTCGCGGTCAAAATTCTTCAAGGTATATCGGACAGTTTCGGGTGATCGCCCGAAGTGTCTCGCCAGGCGATGACTGATGTCGGTCGGACATCCCCCGGCCTGAGCCAGTCGCCGAGCCCGCTCAATCAGCTTCTCACGTTCATCGAGCGAAACCTGTGTGAACTTGCTGCCGCGATCGACTTCGTCGGAATGCTTGGTGACGAAACGTTCGACAGACGATTTCAAGAAACCAACTCGCTTGCGGCCGCCAAAGCGGAAGCGGCGGCTGACCAGACCCTTGTCGCGCCAACGCGAAACGGTCTTCGTGGAGACGTTGTAACGTCGACTGACATCCTCCACGGTCCAGACCTCTTCACCGGCGCTCTCGGCCGCGATTTCGGCACTGTCAGACAGATCTTCCACAAAGCAACGCAGGTCATGCACCGCTTCTTCACCTGTCAGCACCAGATCCGGATACATCTCTCCGCGATAACTGGTGATCTTTTCACACAGTTCGGGATAACGATAAGTCCCGTCGGGATCGAGTTCGTTCAACAGCCACTCGGCGCGTTCGATCTGCTTGAGTCGTGCGTCGCGCGGCGCGAACTTGATTTGCTGGTCTTTCAACTGTCGTAAAGCGGGATTTCGATAAAGAGACATTGGTGTTCACCTCCTGCTGGTCGTAACCAGCCACACACCGTCGCCAAATCATGCCGTGTCAGACGATTGTCAATCTGACACCTACTGGAACCGATTTGCCTTGTCATGCAAAACTGGTGCCCACCGTGGCTGACCTTCCATACGCTGGCGAACTGGAAAACGCTGGGGGGCGGAACCTGACTTTTGCGTACTCTTTCGCCACCCCATCTGGACTATCAACCGAGAACGCAGAACTTAGACACCCAGATCAATCGAAAAGTTCACATTTTCGAGATTTCGAGTGGACCTGGCAGGGTTTGAGGCGCAAGAAGTCCACGACCCCCGCGATTCATTCCCTACCTAGATTACAGGGGTCGAATGAAGTTCTTACACAGAATCGGACGGAATTCTGCACATTCGTGCGAATATCCAACTGTCCGCTGACAAACGTGAAAGAATGGGCAGCGGAGAACCCGCGGAAGTACGGAGGGGCTGTTCCGATTGTGCCACTGCTAACGCCGCAAAAGCGTCACAAGTCATTTCTTTGTAACGAGATGGGAAGTGCCTGCTTTGATGTTTAAAGTCGGCGGAAAAATCGGCGGTCAACCTTGAGACGTGTCGACCGCGACTGCCGGGGTCGCCGGTCTCTCCTTCAAGGCAACCTTCGCAAATCCTGAAATGGCAATGATCAACGCCGCCAGGGAAACGATGACGCCTTGCCACAGCTTCGGATTGGCACGCATTCCCGCAAACGCCTTGGACCGGCCGATCAACGCGGACGACAGGAAGAACACCACCAGTGCCAACAGAATCTTGGTCCCCATCAGTGCGTGGTACAGCTTGTCACCCTTATGCATCGGAGCTTGAACAACCAGATAGTTGTAAAAGCCGCTGATCAAAAACAACGCGATCCCACCGTGGATGAATCTCTTCCACCTGGCGATTACGAGCTCTCGCAATTTGGTGTGCGCGTCATCAGCGAGTTGTGCCGCCGCAGGGGCCAGCACAAACCGCATGAATACCAAACCACCGACCAGCACGACGGCCGTTCCAACATGCACCCAACGCGCCGCAACGGCCATCCAATCGATTTCCATCTGAGCCATAACTTTCTGAAATCCGCGTTCATGTCGCGGGCTTTGATTAACGGTCCCGGAAACTGTTTGGAGATCTCCATCGAGCCATACCCAAACTGGCGAGGCAGTATAGTCAGTCGAGACCAAGTTGGCACCTGTCCGCGCCGTGTGTCGGAACAGAACTACTTCGAGAGCGGAAGTTTCACGCAGGCAGCGTCGCGGTCATTGCGGATCAGGAGCGTGTCACCAGAAAGAGCGGGGTGGGTCCAGGTGCGGCCGTTGAGAACCGGCAGCCGAGCCAGTTCACGATGCTGTTCCGGGGTTGCTTCGCACAGCACCACGTCTCCGTCTTCGGTCAACACGAGAAGGTGGGATTCGACGCGGATCAATTGACCGTATCCGTAGCGTCCCCCTTTCCATTTTCGCTGACCGGTCCGCAGGTCCACGCAGACCAGGATATTCTCGTCCAACCCGTACACGTAGCCGTTGTGTTCCACGACGCTGGAGAATTTCACTTTCAGGCTGGTGTTCTGCCAGCGCGGTGTCACCTGGAACTGTTCATCCGAGCATTCAATTTCCAGCAGCACACATCCCTTGCCATAGCCCGAAGCGATGAACACAGTTTCCGCAGCGGATTCATCGCGCCAGACAACCGGTTGGCAGACATTGTTGAATTCCGGCGGCGTCACCCACGGATAGCTCCACAGGATTCGCCCATCCTCGGCCGCATGGGCAAACAAGCCTTCCGCATTAAACGCCAGGATCTGATCCCGACCACACAGGCGGACCGCCTGTGGTGAGGCGTAGGCGGTCCGTGAAGATCCTGCGGCCCATCGCCGCTGGCCCGTCTGTTTGTCATACGCCACCAGCGAAGCGTCTTTCCCGCCGGGATTGACGATCACCGTGTCATCCCAGATCAGCGGAGATCCCGTCAGTCCGAACAGGCTGACTGGAGCGTTTGCTTCCGTGATGACGTTGACCGTCCAGACCGGACGGCCATCACGACCGTTCAATCGGTGGAAGAGGCCCGTCGCTCCCAGCGAGTAGACGTCACCTTCGTCGAGCGTGGGTGTGGCTCGCGGCCCGTCGCCCCCCATCATTTCGTGAAACCGGGCCTGATCACGATGTTCCCAGCATTCGCGTCCGGTTGCGACCTCGTAACAAACCACCGCTTCATCGGGGCCACGCTGCTCCTGTGTGACGGCGTAGCCGCCCGCCATCACATACGACGACCAGCCCACGCCAATCGGTTGCTGCCAGACGATCTGCGGCGGTACTCGTGTCCAATCGGGATCCAGGCTCACATCGTGGAACAGGCCATCCCGATGGGGTCCCCGAAAGGCGGGCAGATCGTGAATCTGGCGGACGCGTAAATCCACGGCCATCACGGAGGGGTCGGCGGGGCGGGTCGCCTGAACCGGGGTGGTCGTATCGACGGTATCGTCCTTCGCCTGCCAGCGCCAGGCAAACAAGGGTCGTCCATCACCCCCATAGCGGTCGACCGTGGCAGTCCAACTCCAGCCAAGCTCGATCAGAAAGAACAGCAACAGGCAGCGGACCTGCGTGACGGGCGACAACCCCGATGCGGTAAACAGCCAGATCACGAGCAGACCGAGCGTCGTCCAGGCAATGGTGACCAGATCGACTGCCGGTCGCATCGAAAGAGTCAATCGGCCAGAGTGCACGCTCCACCACAGCCAGATGCCCGTGGCCAGAACAGCCGCCGCCAGGATCCACGAGACCACAAATCGCGCGGTGACTTTGACGCGCTTGAGCGGAGCAACCGGCGCGGGCTCCGCCTCGAGCAACGTCAGCAACCGCCGATTGGCGGAATCGACGGCGACCCAGAATCCGACAAACAGCAACAGCGTCGCCAGCAGGACATTGGCACTGGTCGTGATGACCACCCGTAACCAGATCTTGTCGTAGACCAGGATTCCCAGGACCGAAAAGACAACGAGCAGGCAGATCATCAACGCGATGTTGGGGACGATCTGCAGGTCAATGCGGGTTCCAGTTCCAGCCGGATCGGGCTGACAGCGTCCATGAAACTGCGGCAGGAACGAGCTTCGTCCCCGATAAATGGGAACCAGCCGAAATCCCTGCTCATGGATCTTGCCGACAAACACACTCCCTCGACGCGGTGCCTTCCAGAACGAAGCGGTCGTACACTCCTGCAGTCTTGTCTGAATCTGTTTGCATGTCAGCGGCGAGACCAGGATCCGGTGTTCCAGCGGAAGAAATCGCATGACATGGGTTCCAGAGGTGCGACTCAGGAAGTCCGAGACGGAGGTGCCAGAAGACACCTTCGGGTTGTGCCTGTCAAGCGGTTCTGCGTGGAGCAACATGGATCCCCGTGGTGCGCGCAGGTCGCGGAGTTCACGTCGCGATCTTGTGGATCAATGGGGCGAAGCGTACGGGTGCAGTGTATGATCCGTCGCCATGGCGAATTGAACTAGCTTGCGCGAGGCCCTCGCCGATCCATCTGTGTCTGTTGAGCGATCGTGAAATGTCGAGTCCTAATACCTCCGGTGAAAACCCGTCTCCGGGTGTCGCGCAGTCCCGGCGGTTCCTGATGGTGGCAATCCCAATTGCCCTGGTGGCAGTGGGAGTCATCGTGGCTCGCGTGGATTGGACTTCGTCACAGCGGTTGTACGATCAGGCCCGAGCCGCGTTGGAGCGGGGCGATTTTCCGGAATCGCTGCGATTGGGAAACAGACTGATGAGTCGCCCGTCGCATCGCGTCGAAGGAATCCTGTTTGTGGCGGAATCGCAGGCCCGTCAGGGTCAGTTTGACGCTGCGCTGGCTTCGCTGGATCCGGTTTCCACCGATAAACCTCGGCTGAAAGCGATGGCCTGCCTGCTGGCGGCACGCATCTTGTGCGACGATCTGCATCGACCGAACGATGCGGAAACCTTACTGCACGAAGCGCTCCGTTACGACCCGAATTCGCTCCCGGCCCATGAAAAACTGTCGTTTATTCTGGGCCTGTCCGGTCGTAGTTGGGAGGCGGTCCCGCACCGCCTGATCCTCATTTCACAGGATCGGTTTTCGCTGCATATTCTCAGTCTGCTGGCGTTGGGAAGCACGGCTGCCGAGAACCCTGAAATCCTGAAACAATTCGCGAATGTCTCGCCCAACGATCCGAATGTCCTGTGTGGACTGGCGCGAGTCGCATTGCGGGAAGGCGATGTCGACGAAGGCGAAAAGCTGCTGGATCGCATCCTGCAGATCCGGCCAGACCTGTTCGCCGCGCAGGGCTGGAAAGGCGAAGTCCTGGTGAATCGCCGCGACCACGCCGCGCTGACGGCGTGGAACGCTGCCTTGCCAGCCGGTGCGGACGAGTTTCCGGACATCTGGTTTGTTCGCGGAAATTGGGCCGTACAACGGGACGAGCCACGGGTGGCGGTGCGCTGCTTCTGGGAATGCCTGCGACGCGATGGCAACAATTACACCGCCAGCTACCTGTTGGCGAACTTGTTGTCTCAACTTGGCGAACCAGACTCGGCGGAAGCGTTTCGAAAGCATACGCGGTTGCTGGGTGAACTGATCACGTCCGTCAAGACGGTGGAAATGTCGGGTTCGCTGCAGGCCGCGCCGCGTGCCGCCGAAGCCTGTGATGCACTGGGACTGAAGATGGAAGCGTGGGCCTGGCGACATGTGCAGGCAGGCTCCCGTTCCAGCGAGTTTCAATGGGATCCTCAGAAGACCGGGAATTCGCGGCCGAAGTCTGGATTTCCGCGTCTGGACCCCAAGCTTGATCCGACAATCATGCATGATCTGCAGGCGTATCCACTACCCAGTGGACAATCAGAATTCGTCAGGACAAACCAACCCGGTCGAGCGATGAACGCGGCCAGCGGGCGGATCGCCTTCGTCGAGGAAGCGGCCGGACTGGGGATCGATTTCTCGTATCAGAATGGCAGTCATCCCGAGACCGACAGTGAATTCATGTTTGAATTTGCAGGTGGTGGAGTTGGTGTGCTCGACTTCGACCTGGATGGCTGGCCAGATCTGTATTTGACCCAGGGGTCCGAAAATCCCCCGCAGGTTCCTCAGGAGACATTGCTGGACCGCCTGTTCAGGAATACTGGTGCAGGGCAGTTCATCGATGTGACGCTTCCCTGCGGAATCCGCGACACCGGGTTCAGCCATGGATGCTCGGTCGGTGACTTCGACAATGACGGATTCCCGGATCTGTATGTTGCCAACATCGGAGCCAACCGGTTCTATCACAACAATGGCGATGGGACGTTCAGCGATCTGACCGCTCAAACAGGCACCGCCGGCGACCGTTGGACAATCAGTTGTGCGATCGCCGACTTTAACGGGGATGGGAACCCGGACATCTTTACGGCGAACTACGTCACGGGGAAAGATCTGTTCACGAAACCGTGTCGCATGGCGGATGGTTCCACCAGATTGTGTACTCCGCACGATTTCCAGGCAGAACACGATCAGTTGTTCGTCAGCCTGGGCGATGGCCGGTTCGAAGACCAATCCGCCCCGTCGGGAATTGAGGTTCCTGAGGGGAAGGGACTGGGAGTCGTTGCAGCAGTGTTTGATCGAACCGGACTTCCCAGTCTGTTTGTGGCAAACGACGCGGTGCCGAATTTCTACTTTCACAATGCCACGCAGCCGCGCGGAACTGAAATCCGGTTCGACGAGCAGGGATATCTTTCCGGTCTGGCGGTCGATGCGGATGGTCAGGCTCAAGCCTGCATGGGAGTGGCCGCGGGCGATGCGAACGGAGACGGACGATTGGACCTGTTCGTCACGAATTTTCGCAACGAGTCGAACACGCTGTACGTTCAACAGCCTGACGGCAGTTTTCTGGATGCGACTCGACAATCGGGACTGCGCGAGCCCAGTTTTGCGATGCTGGGGTTTGGGACTCAATTCCTGGATGCGGATCTGGATGGCTGGGAAGATCTGGTGTTAACGAATGGACACGTCGGCAACCTGACGCGCCATGGACTGGCGTATGAAATGCCGCCGCAGTTCTTCCACAACGTGGGACAGGGGCGGTTTGTCGAATTGTCCCCAACAACATTGGGAACATTCTTCGCGGGAAAGTACCTGGGTCGGGGCCTGTCCCGGATCGACTGGAATCGTGATGGCCGCGAAGACTTTGTGATTTCGCATCTGAAATCACCGGCGGCCATCGTAACGAACCATACGTCCGAACCAGGGAGTTTTGTAGCGGTGCGACTGTGTGGAGTGGAATCCGCGCGCGATGCCGTCGGTAGCCAGGTTACTGTCACCACGGCAGGACGCTCCATGGTTCGACAACTCGTGTCTGGAGATGGCTACCAAGCCAGCAATCAACGCCAATTGGTCTTTGGATTGGGAAAATCCACTGCGATTGAGAAACTGGAAGTTCGCTGGCAAACCGGCCAAATTCAGTCCTTCTCAGAGATTCCTGTGAATTCCGAGGTGCTGTTGAGAGAAGGAAACGCCGCGGCGATGGTGCTGCGCAAGCCGTGAGAACTTCGCCGGTCTCCAAAATTTCAAGTCGGTACACCAGAAATTTTAAGATTCTGGTGGCAAACGACTTATGCGCATTCCGGACTTTCTTCAAGCCTCTGTCGGACGATCCAACAGCGGATTTTGATTGATTTTTGGCCGGGGAAGGATGTTCAGATTTGACAACGTTTGATTCCAAACTAAGTTTCAGGAAGTCGGGGACACCGACACCAAACTTCAGAGACAAGTTTTCACCCCGCAACGTGCGGGATGGATCGGTCTCGCACCGTCGCGGGTGACTCCGTCTTTCGGTGGCTAACCAATTCCCAGTTCGCCAGGGGCCTTGTCATGCAGAATTTGAAGAGTAAGAATCGACGCGGTGGTTTTACATTGATCGAAGTCTTGATTGTCGTCGTGATCCTGGGCATCCTCGCCGCCACGGTGTTGCCGCAATTCACCTCCTCGACTGCCAACGCGAAGGAGTCGGCGTTGCGTGCCGACCTGGCTCAACTGCGATCGCAGATTCAGTTGTTCAAGTTTCAGCATGACGGTGTCTTCCCCAGCGGAACGGCCGACAACGTTGTCAAGCAATTGACCTGGGCCAGTGATTTGACCGGAAATACCGCCGCGCCTGGAACCGCCGGATACCCCTATGGCCCCTACCTGATGGGCCAACTGCCGACGAATCCCTACAACGGTGGCAGCGGCGTGCTGGTCAAGGCGGGTGCCATCAGTACCACCGATGTTGATACGGCGGCCACTCAGGGGTCGGTCAAAGTCGGCTGGATCTACAGCACCCTGACTGGACAAGTCATCGCCAACTCAGATGGAACTGCTGCCGACGGCACCGCCTTGAGTGCCCTGTAACCGATGAATTCACGCTGCCTGAAATCCTCACAACTGCCCGCCGGACACAGTTCGGCGGGCAGTTGTCGTTCTTTGACCACGACTCTTGGCCGAAAGTTCATCGCTGCTGGTTGCAAGACATGGTGTGCATCGGGTAGCTGTAGTCATCATTGGCCTGTCGAAACTATTGCGGAGTGGATTGATGCCGAAGTTGACTGTTGAAGGATTTGGTGAATTTGAAGTTGCTACCGGCAAACGCCTGGTCCTGGCGCTGACCGAGGATGCCAAGGTTGATCAGTTGCATGCCTGTGGTGGCAACGCTCGATGTACCACCTGTCGCGTTGAGGTGTTGTCCGGCGACACGGATCAGATCACCGTTGCCGAAAAGACCCTGCTGGCGGCCAAGGGGCTCAGCGGGGTGCGACTCAGTTGCCAGATGGTCTGTGACCATGATCTGAACGTCCGTTGTATAAGTCGAGTGGAAGGGAGCGGACGTCCCGGACCGGGCAACGTTCCCACCCCGGAAATCGCACCGCCTGCTGTCTGGACCACGAAGTAATTCGGACTCATCCCCATCCGACGAGAATCCCTGATGAATCGCCAAGCTCCTGTTGGTTGGAAGTCTGCCTGGGTTGTAGTTTGCATTCTGGCGTTGAATGTCGCCGCCAGAGCCGATCATATTCGCGACCTGCAGACGGATGCGGCGACAACGAATCAAGCCGCGTTCGGGCACTGGGGTGCCGATCCGGCGATTTACAAGCAGTGGGGGACACATTCCAACCGACTGATCCCGGTCTATTCCTTTGGAACTGTGGCCGCCAGTTCATCAGCCAATTCGTTCGGCCCGGTGGATCTGCGTCGATTTTCGATGGCCAACAGCCCCTATCGCAGTCCCGAGGTCTTAAAGCGGATCTACGGACGGATTCCATCGCACACGTTAAATTCCCAGGCCGACTACCTGGACCAGACGAACATCTACGATCTGCAGATGGCGGGCTTTGCCAGCGGCAAGAAATATGTCTTCCTGGTGATCTTCGACGGAATGGACTGGCAAACCACGCGTGCCGCCTCGATCTACAAGACACAATCGATTGCCTACACCAGTGGTCGGGGAACGGGACTGCACCTGCAGGATTACACGGCAGGCGGCACAACTCAGTTTGGTTTCATGTGTACCAGCCCGCACAACAACGGGACCAAGACCGACCCGAACACCCAAACCGTGCTGAATCCCGGCGGCACAATGTTTGGGGGATACAATGTCGAACATGGCGGTCCAAACCCGTGGACGCCGGGGAATGATCCGCTGTACCTGATCAGCAAGTCGGCCGACAAGAACTTCCTGCATGCGTACACAGACTCGTCCAGTTCCGCGACCAGCATGACGTGTGGCATCAAAACCTTTAATGATGGTGTGAACATTGATCCGACGGGGATTCCCGTCCGGACAATTGCTCATTGGGCCCAGGAGCAGGGGTATTCCGTCGGTGCTGTGACGTCTGTGCCGATCAGCCACGCCACGCCGGCCGCCGCGTATGCACACAACGTGGAACGGGACGATTACCAGGACCTGACGCGCGACCTGCTTGGCCTGAAGTCAGTGTCACACCCGCAGGTACCGTTGTCCGGGCTGGATGTCCTGATCGGAACCGGATACGGCGACATTCGGAAAACCGACCTGGTAGCCGCGACGGAAACCGAGCCTGCGAAGAATCCTCAGGGGTCGAATTTTGTTCCGGGTAACACCTATTTGACGGACGCCGACCTGGCCGCGATTGATGTGAAGAACGGCGGCAAGTATGTCACGGCGGTACGGACGCCTGGGGTCAACGGACGAATGCACCTGAGCCGGTCAGCCGCGGACGCAGCGGCCAGCGGACGGCGATTGTTCGGCTTCTTCGGGACTGCCAGGTTCAAGCATCTTCCCTTCGCCACCGCGGATGGAAAGTATGATCCGACGCTCGGGCGGGCCGCTGCCGCGAAAACCGAAGTCTACGAACCGGCCGATCTGGAAGAGAATCCCGTCCTCTCAGAAATGACGACGGCGGCGATCCAGGTCCTGGCCAGGAACCCCAAGGGGTTCTGGCTGATGGTGGAAGCCGGGGATGTGGACTGGGCCAATCACGACAACAACATCGACAGTTCCATCGGCGCGGTTCTGTCGGGCGATGCGGCGGTGAAGACCGTCACTGACTGGGTGGAAGCCAACAGCAACTGGACGGAATCGATGGTCATTGTGACTGCCGATCATGGCCATTACCTGTTTCTCGAAAAGCCCGAGCTATTGATTACGCCCAAACCGTGACAGTCTTCGTCAATGCGAGGAAACTGCTCCAATGAACGGGGTCTGGCAACTGGCACGGCAGGCTCTGGTGACCGATTCCCGACGGGCGGGATCGCATGCGGTCCGTTTTGGATTGATGGCCGTACTCTACATCGCGGTCGCAGCGGCTCACTTTCATCAGACGCGCACTGCCAGTGGACTGACATTGTTTCATGCGCAGCTCCTGATCACCGCATTCTATCTGACGATCAATGCCATCTTTGGTTTCTCACAGGCCATTACCGAGGAGAAGGAGGATGGAACGCTGGGACTGTTGCGGCTGGCGGACATCAGCCCGCTGTCGATCCTGCTGGGCAAGACGTCCGGCCGATTGATCGATGCCGGGTTGCTGGTGGGAATCCAGATTCCGTTCACGATTGTGGCGATGACACTGGGGGGCGTGTCGTGGTCCCAGATAGTCGCGGCCTATTGGACGCTCGCCATTTATTTGTGGCTGCTGGCGACGCTGGGGATCGCTGCGTCGGTCACCTTTTCCACCGGTTCAGCGGCCGCTCGGGGGGCCACGATTCTGGTCGCACTGTATGTTTTGCCCCCTTATCTGGCGATGACGAGTTCGCTGCGATCGCCAGCGCTGATCAGCCTGTACCAGCGCATCAGCCTGCCCATGCGTTTGACGGCCGTCACGGAATCCTCGTTCAACGAATCCCCCTGGTGCCCGGCCATGGCCTTTGGCACGCTGGGCGGATTCGTCTGTCTGTGCTGGTCGTGGTGGGTCTTCGATCGCAGGACGCTGACGGCTGACGCGAGTGGCCACGCCGGCTGGCGATGGGAATCTCGGGTTCAGTCGCGTCGGGCCTGGAGTTGTCCGATCGTCTGGCGCGAGTTCCAGTTCCTGACCGGCGGCAGGCGCTGGCTGGTCATCCGAACTCTGGGATACGTCCTGCTCCTGGTATCCATGGTGTTTATCCAGGATTCGATTGGTCATGTCTTCGCGTGGGCCGCCCTGATTTCGGGACTGTTCGCGGCGATTGACGGCACCTGGTCGGCCAGTCGCCTGTTTCGTGACGAGGTCCGGGAGCAGACATGGTCATCGTTGCTGCAGACGCCGCACAGTGTCGCCCGGCTGGCCTTCGACAAAGCAACCGGCTGGCTGCTCGGCATGCTCCCTTCGGTCGTCATGCCGTATCTGTACATCGTCATGACGATCGCGGTCCATGAAAACACTCGTTTCGACATGGCCATCGAACTGTTGATCGGGTCACTGACCGTCGGCGTGGCCAACTTTGCCTACCTGCATCTACTCGTACTGATGTCGCTGTACCACGGCTGGAAGGCGACCCCGCTGACGTTGACCATCTATTTCGCGCTGGCCTGGGTGTATGTCTTCTCAGTTTTTACATCACGGATGAACCTGACAACCCGCTGTGCATTCTTCCTGTTCACGGCCCTGGTGCTGGCCGCAGTCATGATGGTGCTGCAACTGTTGATCATCCGCCGGTTAACAAAACTGGGCGAAACGGCTTGATCCCATTTGGGCGGATTTCAGCGACATCTGGAGCCTCGTAACGACAGGACGCGCTAACAGCCAGTGGCAAAAGGTGTCTGACCCTTTGGAGGGCACTGAATTCACCTTGAAAATCGCGTGCCCGGAGAGGGTCAGACACCTTTTGCCACTGGCTGCTAACAGTCTCCTTTTGCGACCAGAGACTGCTACCGCAGATAATGCCCAAAGAACTCGTAGATGACCTCGTTGGATTCGGCATTTGGTGTATGGTCAGGCCGGTTGGTCATACCGACACGCCCATCGAATCCCAGGAGTCTGTTAATCTCGACGAGATGATTCAACGCGCGCCAGCGTTCGGGCGGATCGACGGCTCCGCCTGACACCAGGAACGGACGCGGTGCCAGTAATGACTGCAGTTCGTGCAAATCACGTCCCTGTTCCAGCAATTTCGGATACAACCCCCGGGCCGGATTCTGCGCATTCGGCACTCCCCGTTCACGCCAGGGACGTTTGTGCCAGCCCAGGTACCAGGGCTCCCAGTAATTCACGCTGGGGTTGGTATCAAACATGATCCCCGGATCCGAGACAGCCACCGCTGCAAACTTGTCGAACAGACAGCCGGCGAACATCGCCCATTTGCCTCCGTAGGAATGACCCACAATCCCGATGCGCCGGGAATCGACCTCGGGACGATTGGCCAGCACATGCCACGCATTGGCTGCCGCACAGCCCAGCATCGACAGCGGCTGGACCTGCGCGGTGTCGATGTCGGGATAATAGAGCGAATATGTTTTGTTTTCGGTGGTTTCCGTGGTGCCGATCGAAAGGGTCACGAACCCGCGTCGCGCCAACTGGTAGGCAAAGTCACGGAACTCGCCCCCGTTCCCGATTGCCGTCTCCGGTTCATAGTACACCGTCACCACCGCCGGCCGTTTCCCCTCACCATCGGGAATCAGCAGGTAGCCGGTCGTGAGTTGATTCGGAATCCACTCGAATCGAACCTTGTGCTGCGTGAAGTTGTCACGTCGAGTGGACTCGAGGACTTCGACCTTGGGTTTGTCGATCAGCGCCGGCCACTCCCCCAGTAGTCCGGTCCATTGTTTCAGGATCTCGCTGCGGCGCCGTTTCCAGTCGTCGGGAGTGCGAGCGATCGTTCCGTCCTGGAATTGCAGCGGAGACTTGTAGGTCCCCCGGTCCCCGGCGAACTTCGCAGGGGGCGTGAAATACATGGCAATTCGTTCCCACGGACCGGTGGTAACCGCTGCGGTCAGATTGCCTTCGACATGCACATGCAGATGACCGGTCGCCGTGTAGCCAGACTCGTTGGTGCGACTGACACGCACAATGTAGTCACCGGGCTGCTCGAAGCGATGCGTGGTGACCGCGTACCCGCCCGGAGCCAGCTTGACGGCATTTCCATCGGATTGAACTTCGACCGGTTGACTGCCATCGCCAAAGTCCCAGGTTTCTTTCGCAACCGCCGTCGTATTGAATGTCCGAACTTTGAATGTGACCGGATCTGCCGGACGAATTCCCTGGGTCGGAAAGTAATTCGGATGGATCGACGGGACCTGCCGTTCGGGGTGTTCGCGATCGACAATCAGCACCACAGCGAAATCATAGGCCACGTGGCCTGCCGTGTCGGTTACTCGCAGGACTTCACTGTACCGCCCGGCC
Organism: Planctomycetota bacterium; assembly: GCA_018242525.1. Taxonomy (GTDB): domain Bacteria; phylum Planctomycetota; class Planctomycetia; order Planctomycetales; family Planctomycetaceae; genus Schlesneria. Next base: position 176,926 of record JAFEBS010000006.1, read on the forward strand.
TGGGAGTAGGTTCGCTTGACTTCGGGCCCGGTCGCCCTGGAGCCGTCTGAGAGTTGCCATTCACAGGTCAGCTCTCCTGGCGCTTCGCTCCAGGACTTCGCACCGCTCAGCGTGATTTCTTCGCCGGTCCAGGCGAGATGGTGCGGCCGGGCAACGGCGATCAGTTTGGGCGCGTACTGGCGCCGATAGGCCTCCCACAAAAACGGATAGCCTTCCTGAGTCCCCCATTTGCCCGAGGGCTGACGGCTCATGATTTCAAAGTGCAGGTGCGACCAGCCCCCACTGCCCCCTTCCTTGCCCAGCCAGCCGACTCGATCACCCAGTTTCAGAATCCGCCCCGGAACGATCTGCGGATCAAAACTCTTCAGGTGGCTGTAGCGATAATACCAGCCACGATCATCACGCAGGTAAACAACGTCATACCGCGGAGCGACGGGCGTGCCCTTGCGATGACCTTCCAGCACTTGATCGCCGACCGAAACGATCAGCGCATCCGTCGCGGCGACCACTTCGATCAACCCCTCACTGCCGCCAAGATCCAGGCCGCTGTGATAGTAGATCTTGCGCTCGCCGGGCTTGTCTCCGCCATCGACATGCACGGGTTCATTCGCCATCTGGGTATCCGTGGCAAACCATTTTTGCTTCACGGGATAAACGAACGTGCCCGGTCGCAGATAGGGTGAACCGGCCGGCCACAGCCGCAAGCGAACATCTTTATCCAGTCCCCAGAATTCGGGGCTGCCGTTCTTGTTATACCCGCGCGTCACCGGGCAATCGACTTGAACTGCACCGACCGTCTGAGGCAAGTTGTAAGTCCCGGATGTCACTCGAGTCGTCTGGCCATTGATCTCCACCGTGACCACGGCCTGCCGCACGGCGAAGCAGACCGAGTCGCGAGTTTCAGCCAAGTCCACGACCTTTACTTTGGAGATGGAACCGTCGGAAAGATTCACATCGACAAGATCGCCGACGTTCAAATCGACGACCTGAAAGAGCGGCGTCTTGAAAACGTCGTCGGCATGAACAGGGGTGCCGATGCCAAAGAGTGTCAGAACGAGGATCAAAGTATGTCGCATTGATCGGCGTGTCCTTTCTGCTGCCCGGATGAATCCCGAATGGATGGTACACGGAAATCATTGTCGTTTCCCTCGCGGTATCGCTCTCGGCTGTCCCCCGCCATCATCTTGCCTCATCGCTTCGGAACGTCTGGGCCGACGGTGTGTACGGCATGAGATCTGTGAATCTTCTGGGCAGCGAGCACCAAAAGAAACATCATATTTGCTGCAACGCCAGCAATCACAACACCAGCAATATATTTGCCGATTTTGTGTTGGCGAAATAAAAGTGCACCCGCCAACACCCCGAGAAGCCCCAAGAAGATTTGCACCATCCCAACCAGGACGAACTCCCTGTTTTTTTGGAGCAGAGTGACGAAAAGAAACATCGTACCACCCATTGTGATCCCAAAACCAATGGCGATTCCAATGACTCCACAAATCTGCTGTCTTGTCAGCGTTTTTGTTGGTGACATGATCTTATTCGGCGCTTTCTGCAGGAGTATCGCTAAATGACCGTGCGCGGCGGGGTGGCTGGGGTCGACCAACGGGAGCCCCCAGATAGTGCGAGTGATGGATATTGGATTCGCCATCGCTCGTTTCGAAAACAACTCGGGAAATCGGTCACCTCCACAGAAATACAGGAACTGCTGTTGTATTTCGTAAGCGCACGGTGAACCGCAG
>JAFEBS010000070.1 GCA_018242525.1 Planctomycetota bacterium
ACATGTCGACTCTACAACGGATATGACTACTGCGTCTTAACCGTTTTCATCGTTTCCAAGCGGGAGCTTGGGAACGAGAGAAACAATGTTGGGTCTGACCCGGGTCTGACCCCTTTTTCCAGGGGCTGCTAGCTACCGGTTCATGATCGCCACAACGCGGGTCTGCAATTCGCCCGCGGTGACGTGGACCTGCGATTGTCGATCGACGAACACATCGACTTCGCTCCGAACACCGAACTCGGGCAGGTAGATCCCTGGCTCAATCGAGAAGCAGCAGCCGGGAAGGACCCGACGAGTTTCGTGCGTTTCCAGGTTGTCCATGTTGGCTCCGTTGCCGTGGACTTCCTGGCCGATGCTGTGTCCGGTGCGATGCACAAAGTACTGGCCGTACCCCGCCTGCTCGATGACGGCACGGCAGGCGTCGTCGACTTCGTAACCCTGCAGCGACTGGCCCGCGGCGAATCGGTCCCGGACCAGTTTGATCGCGGCGTCGCGGGCGGCGGCGACAATCTGGAAGATCGATTCATACTTGTCGGGAACACTCTCGCCTACAAACCCGACTCGCGTCATGTCGCTGTAAACCGCCCGGGGCTTGTCGAGCTTGGCCCACAGGTCGACCAGTACAAAGTCCCCCGCTCGAATCGGTGCAGACCCCGTTTCATAGTGAGGATCGCCGCTGTGCGCGTTCACTCCGACAATCGGCGGGTGATAGGTAGTCAGTCCGTTTTTGGCGAAGTGGTCCATGATCAGATCGCTGACCGCAATCTCGGTCGTCTCGCCGTGCTGGCGAATCTGGTCGGCGATGAATTTCCAGACCACTCCATAAGCCGAATCGGTGTGAACCCCGGCCGCCTGATGCATGGCCCACTGGTCATCGTCCCACACGGCTTCGAAGAGTTGCACGAGGTCCCCCGACGGCGTGAGCGTCGCGCCGTTCGACCGGACCAGTTCTACCGTCCCGGCATCGACGCGTGAAATGTACGGATTGCCGTTGCGGGGCGAATACTCCATCGCCAGGTTCTTTCGCCCGCGGGTCAACGTGGCGACACCCGCTTCAAATTCCTGCCATTTCAGATAGACGATCTTGTCGCCTGGCAGGTGGTCGAGCGCTCCGGATTCGATCCGATGCACCAGCTTTTGAGGACTGCCCGTGGCCGGGATGAAGTACATCCAGCGCCGCGAACCCATCGTTCCATCGGCAAACTGCAGGATTCGCCGGGCCAGAATGTTACTGCCGCGAAAATCGTACAACAGCCAGCCGTCCAGCCCCTGGGCGCGGATGGCCGCTTGAATGGCGTCGAGATCAAACATGGTGAATTATCCCGTAAGAGGGTGATCGCTGGATTGACATCGGGGTGGGCTTTGCACACGGAAGGTAATCCCGTCGGCGGTTCAGATTCAACGTCGCTGCACCCCGATTTACCGTTCTGACAGCAAATCTTCGGTGCGGCGTTTCACGACGACCGATGGCAATGTTTGGGGATCGATCCCGGGATGGCCGTCAGCACTGGAGCGGGGCGCGTCCTGTTTTTCCAACCACGAGTTCGCGGTGGGGCCGCTGGTTGGTCCCTGGAATTTCAGGTTGCTGAAGGCGATCCCTTCAAACTGATCGAGTGCCTCGGGAACCGTGACGGATGACCGTCGGGCAGGGTCCACGATGACAACCGGGGCGACATTCGGTGCCATGACAGAGCCACTTCCAGTCAGATGGACCACGTGGGCGGCATCGGTTCGCGGCCTGGCGGTTTGCAGTTCAATCAGCCCGTCGCCCTTGCGTGCAATCGAAAATACGCAGTCTCGCCCGGCCAGCTCAATCATCGGTGAATCCGCCTGCTCGGCGTACGCGCCGGCCAGTCGCAGCAAAGGACCGGTTTCGCGCAATGTCAGGTTGCTCAACTGAAACGAAACGGGATGGACGGTCGCCTTGTTAAAGACAGCGAAGAATGCTCCGCTGCCAGTCTTCAGACAGTTGGTGACATTCACCTGATATGGCAAATCGGTGGACCAGATCGCCACAGACTCGGTTCGAAAGACTGTGTTTCGGAGCTCGATGCGGCATTGATCCGAAAGAGTATCGCTCGGAGACCAAGCGAGCGACGTGGCGCGGCGACCGGGGCTGTGCGGTGGCGACGGCGGTGCGTCGGCCGTGTCCTGCGCCGCCAGGGTCGGCACGAATGAGCAGCCGTCAATTTCCAGTTGATTCGACTTGATCAGCACCAGTGCCTCGGGATTGGGCCCGTTCGACGAGTCACTGGCGAACGCGATGTTTTCCAGCCGGACCAGTTTTCCCGCCAGCCGCAACGAGTCCCGACCAATCTGGATGATGGGGGTGATTCCCCTGGCTCCGCGAATCGTCAAGTTTCCTTGATCGGGAATGTCTCTGACGTCGTACGGCCCCTCGTCGGTCAGCACGATTTCTCCGGAGGACACGGCGGGAAGTGGCAACAATCCGTTGGCCGTCCGGACAGGCCTTGTGGGCGCCTCCTGGGCGACCGCCATCGTGGGGGAATTTGTCGGGTTGGTATCGGACACACGCGACTGGATGGCGTCGCGCACCCGATGAGACATCGCCAGCAATTCATTCTGGAGCCCCTTGTCAGCCAGCGTGAACGCGATCCCGGCCGCGACAAACAGTGATACCGCAATCCACGGCCAGCGGCTGTCCGTGACCGGTTCGCCCGGATGGACAAAATGCGGGACCGCACCATCGAAGTGCCGGCGGTACCGCTTCAACCGCGAGCGTGATTGCGAGCGGGGCCGTCCCCAGCGCTGCAGCAGTTCGTCGAGTGAACGGGGGCGCTCATTCACGTCCGGCGAAGTCATGGCGAAGAGCGTTTCGGCGAACGCCGCCGGGGTGTCGGGGGCCAAGGTCCGGCAATCCGGGATACGCTGCGTCTGATGGGCGGCCAGTTTCATCAGCGAATCCGCCATCGAATAGGGAGGCCGACCGGTCAGCAGTTGCCACAGCAGGCAACCCAGGGCATAGATCTCGGAACTGGCATTGGGCGTGATTCCCGTGCCAATCAGTTCGGGTGCGATACTGTCGTAGGCCTCCAGGGCCAGAGTCTCGTGAATCGTCAGTTCGGGACAGACCGCCGGTCGAATACCTCCGTCCACCAGGACCGAAGACCCGGCATTGGTCAGACGCACATTGGACAGTCGGATATCGCCGTGGACCAGGCCCCGACCATGCAGTGCCGCCAGTCCGGAACCGAGTTGACGGGCGATCTCGATCACCACGTCGGCGGGAAGTCGGCCACGTCGGACCAGCAGTTCGCCGAGCGTCAGGCCGGCAACCAACCGGCTGACAGTCACCAATTGCGGTTCGGTCCCAGGAACGAGCGTGTGAGGAACAACCAGATGTGGATGAGACCATCCCTGAGACCGTTCGAGAAACTGCATCAATCGACCACGGCATTCCGGAATCGATTCGACGGGGATCTGCAACTGCTTCAGGATCACCCGATCCTGCCAGCCGGGGGCTTTCGCCAGGTAAGTCGTCCCATGGGGTCCGTGTCCGAGTTCATCCAGCACGACATACCGGTCAATCACCAATTGATTGTCATTCCCGGCTTCCAGAGCCCGTGCCTGAAACGGAGACAGCTTCCGGAGTTGGACGAGGGCATCGATCCAGACGGAATCGAACGTTGGCAGGTCGCGGGCTAATCGGCGCACGCGAGCCCGGGCCTTCCGAAAATCGGCAGGACGGCAGAGTTGCAGTTGAGTCAGCCGACGGACCAGTTCGTCCGGTGATTCGGCTGGCGACGGACCAAGATCAAGCACGAGGCCGAAATCCTTTCCCTAACGGCGGCCCAAGGTTATGGCCACCACCTCTGAATCAAACGACTTGTCGCAGAAATTGCCGATTGCGACAAGAGGGGTCGCTGTCGACGACGATTCCGACCTGATATTCTTCGCCGCTGTCCCAAAACAAGCCTTTCAGCAGCAGGACCGCGGAACCGACGAAAATGGATTCTCGACCGAAGTACACCGATCAGCAGTCTGCGGCCATTACGACCCGCGGTGTCTCGATCGCGCTTTCGGCCGGAGCGGGGTGCGGGAAGACGTTCGTTCTGACGCAACGATTCCTCAGCGGACTGGAACCTGGCAACGTTTCCACCACCATCCGTTCCATGGTGGCCATCACGTTTACGGATCGGGCCGCGCGGGAAATGCGCGACCGAATTCGCTCCGCCTGCCATCAACGCCTGGAACACTGCGAAGGCGAGGCGGTCGAACACTGGTTGCAGATTTTACGCGGACTGGACTCTGCCCGAATCAGCACGATTCACTCGTTTTGTACCAGTCTGTTGCGGTCTCAGGCGGTGGATGCGGGTTTGGACCCGCGGTTTTCGGTCCTGCAACCCTCGCTGGCGGACACACTGTTGCGGAACACCGCCAAGGAAACTCTGCACGGACTTTTGGAGCAGAGCAACGAGGATGCCGCCGAGTTCGTATTGAAGTTCGGCCTGGAACGGGCTCGCGAACTGATTAGGGCCCTGGTCGCACAGCGATTTCAGATTTCGTTCGCCAGTTTCCAGGATCAGACGGCCGAATCCCTGGCTGCAGGCTGGCGATCGCGCTGGGAAACCGAGTTTGTCCCAAAGCTGGTCGCGGAATTCCGTGCCTCCGGTCCCACGGAACATTTATTCGAGCTGTTACGAGACAACCAGCCCACTCATCCGACGATGATGGAACGCCGCCTGGTCTTGCTGGAGTGGCTGGAACCGAGTCGTCCCTGGACGAACCCTGTTGCGGTGCTGCAGGCGATCACCGAAAACGCGCGCGTCCAGGGAGGCGGACGTGCAGACACGTGGCCGACTCCCGAGGTTTACGAGGATGTCAAGACGACTTTGGGAGTTGTTCGCGACGAAGCCAGGGACTTGGCGGCGGACTTGAGTATCAGCAACGATGACCTGCTGCTGGCGGCCGAGTTCTCGGCCCGCGCGCTGCGTCTGGCACACCAGACAGCAGACGCCTATGAACAGGCCAAGCAGGCCCAGGGACTGCTGGACTTTGACGATCTGCTGCTGCGGGCCCGGGACTTGTTGCGGGATCGCCCGGACGTTCGGGAACGTGTCGCGGGCGGCATTCGACTCTTGATGGTCGACGAGTTTCAGGACACGGACCCGGTCCAGGCCGACGTGGTTCGGATGCTGTGCGGCGAAGCCCTGACGGCCGGGCGATTGTTCCTGGTGGGTGATGCCAAGCAGTCGATCTACCGGTTCCGTCGCGCGGATCCGGGCGTGTTCGACCGCCTGCGTCATGAGATTCCTCCCACCGGGCGATTGCCGCTCAGCGTCAACTTCCGCAGCCAGCCCGCCGTGCTGAACTTTGTCAATCATCTGTTTGCCGCCGGGATGGGAGATCACTACGAAGCGCTGACTCCGTTCGAGTCTGTTCAACGTTCCCCCACGCCCGCCATCGAGTTTCTGTTTGCGTTGTACGATTCCGAGGAGACGGTCGACAAGTCCCGGACGGACGCTCTGGATGATGATCTGGCAGGTCCCGGAAAAGCCAGTGCCTCGGATCTGCGGACACGGGAAGCGGATTGGATTGCCCGTCGCTGTGCAGAACTGCTGGCCGACCCGACCCCGCGGATCCGGGACAAGGACGAACAGGGGAATCCCGTCCTGCGGTGCGTGAAACCAGGCGACATCGTCATCCTGTTTCGCGCCCTCTCCAATGTCCACGAATACGAAACCGCGTTGCGTCGGTACGGGCTGGACTATTACCTGGTCGGCGGCAAGGCGTTCTTCGCACAGCAGGAAATCTTCGACCTGCTGAACCTGTGTCGCTACCTGGATGACCCGGACGATCTGATCGGACTGGTGGGGGTCTTGCGATCGCCGTTCTTCAACCTGAGTGACGATTCCATTCAGTCGCTGGTCCTGGCGGCACCGGAACGGGATCGTGGTAATGCGTTTGATCGACCGACTCTTCACGACGGCCTGCAGGGCGAACCCCCGGGATTTCTCTCGGAAGAACAGCGTTGGCGAATTTCGTTTGCACGAGATGTTCTGACGGATCTGCGGGCTCAAAAGGACCGACTGCCGCTCTCAAAGCTGCTGGCCCTGGCGATCGAGCGAACCGGCTACGATGCCGCTGTTCTGACAGAACATCTGGGTTCCCGCAAGGTTGCCAACCTGCGCAAGTTGATGGACATGGCGCAGGAGTTTGATCGGGCGGAACTGTTCACACTGAAGGATTTCGTCGAGCGGTTGCAGACATCCGTCATGGAAGAGACCGACGAAGAATTCGCGACGACCCTGCCGGAAACGGGTCAAGTCGTCCGCCTGATGTCGATCCACCAGTCCAAGGGGCTGGAATTCCCCGTTGTCATTGTGGCGGACATTGATCGCAAGGGACCACCACGTTCCAAGTCGGCCGTGCTTCATCCGGACTTCGGGGCACTCGTCAAGTTGCCCGACATGTTCGGTCAGTCGTTCGAGAACCTGGGTTTGAAAATGTTCGGTCTGATGGAGCGTGAGGCGGATGCTGAGGAAACCATCCGGTTGTTCTACGTCGCCTGCACGCGGGCGGCCGATTACCTGATTCTGTCGGCCGGGATCGATTCGATGGTAAAGAAACGCTGCCCCTGGCTGGCACTCGTCGAATCGCGATTTGATCTGACGACCGGCCTGCCCCGGATCGATCCGTTGCTGGGATCATCCGAGGGAAGTACCGCCGGGCGGGAGTTGATCCCGGACATCCGCGTTCACCTGAATCCGCCGCACGTTGCCAGGGTCACTCATTCGACGGAAAAGCAGGTTCCCATTGCTCAGTTGGGCGAGTTTCTACGATCGGACGAAAGGGCTGAGATCCCGGAGTTGGCTCTGCGGATCACCCGCGACACGGACGAATTGCCACCGTTCAGTGTTTCGCGACTCGAAACGATCGACGCCGAGTTGCGCGGCATCGGGCATGTGCGTCACGATCGACAGCGTGAACCGGTCGACACTCCGCTCGATCCGGATCAGGCGACGGCACTCGGATCGCTGGTCCATAACGTCCTGGAACGCCTCAATTTTTCCCAGGCGTCCCACTGGCCCCAGTTGCTGGATGAAGCCGTCCTGTGTTCGGCGGACGCATTGAATGACGACACAATCGCTGTTGCCAGGCAAATGTTATCCCGGTTGAAGACGTCGGCCGTCGTGTCGGACCTGGCGGAAGCTACGAGCGTGCAGCGGGAAGTGGAATTCGCGTTGCGCTGGCCGGCAACCGCCCCCGGTGGTCATCCGACACTGATTCGCGGGGTGATCGATCTGCTGTATGAAGACCCCACCGGTGGATGGCATGTCCTGGATTACAAGACCAACGATTTTTCCAGCCACGCGACCGACGACCAGTTGCTGGCTCCCTACGAACTGCAACTGGGAATCTACGCACACGCGGTGACCGAGTGGTTCGGGGTGGTGCCGTGTGAACTGTCGCTGATCTCGTTTCGTCCCACAGTTCGCCGGATCAAACTTCCCTGGTCCGAAGAACGCTGGAAACAACTTTCCGACAGGATCAACGCCAGCATCGCGGCGTGCCGGGTTCCGTAGCAGACCCCTCTTTCCACGGGCTGATTGTCCCTACCACTTCGGTGGTTTCAACAACGGTTCAAAGCTGGCGGTCGGCAACTTCAGTGACTGGGCAACGCGGTCACTGAAGAAGACCGCGCAGGCCTGATCCGCGTAGACCAGCCGCCAACCGGGAGTGGCCCCGACCCCCTGGATCATCTGACGGGAGTAGCGGGTGTCGAGCATCACGGCGGGAAGGTTTCCCTCCTTGTCACGCAGCAACTCGGCCCAGATTGGATTGGCCGTCGACATGCCGTGGCAAATCAGGTTGAACTGCTGAAATGTCGCCTGAGTACAGACTTCCAGGCGGCCATCCATGAAGACTTTACCCTCGGGACCATTGTGATAAGTATAGACCGAGGCGATTCCAAAGTTGGCGGCAAACACTCGTTGAGGAAACCCGGGTTGCCCCATGAATCGGGCGGCATCGTGGGCAAACCAGGCGTTGGCCTCCCCCAGTCGAAATGGACGAACCTGTTCGGTCCTGCGGTTCCATTCGCCGGTCACGACGGCCACGATCATCCCCACCAGCAGGACTTGCAGTCCGCGATGCCCCCAGACCGTCGGTCGCGATTCTGCGGCACTGCCACCGTCCTTGATCGGGGCTCGCGGCAGGATCTCGCCCAGATTCTCCATCAAGACGAATCCCGCGACGATCGAGAAGATGTTGGTGTTCCGACTGGCTTTCCACGCCAGGTACGAAAAGGCTGCGAAGATCAACACGCGAAACAGACTGAATCGACCACGAATCGCCAGCATGACAAACGAGAACGTGACTGCCAGCCACAGCAATAGTTCGGCGTTCAGGTACAGATTCACAAAGCCATGCTTCGACAGGAAGTCGACCGGCCGCTGAAACTCGCCGATATTCGCCGCATAGAACTGCTGTTCCACGGTGAATTTCCGGAACAGAACCAGCGGAAAGAACGCCCCCTGTTCCATGTACGGATTCACAAACGCAGCCAACCCGCACAAGCCCCCCACCCGGATTAATGTTGCTCCGGCAACCTGGTCGGAGGGTTTCTTGAGTCCCCAGTGACCGCCAAGCCAATGGCGAACCATGTGGTCAATGGCATAACACGCTCCGACGACCAACCCCAGAATGAAAAGCGCGTGGCAATTGATCCAGAACACCTGCAGCAGGGGCAGGTACCAGATCCACTTTGGCCGGGTCTCCAGTCGAGCGAGGATTGCCAGCCAAGTTGCCAGGCACAGGACCGTCACGATTTCCGGCCGCTCGTATCCTCGACCGCTGATCGTGATGGCCGGGAGCAGCCAGCACAGCGCGCGTTGCCAGCCACGCAGTTCCGCTCCGCCCGCGTAACATCCGACGCCGATCGCCAGGGCCAGGATGGTACATTTCGCCAGGATCAACAGATTCGCTCCGCCGATCCGGTACAGGATGGCGGCCATGACCTGAAACCCCCAGTGCAGATCAATCCAGCGCTTGTCGTAGTCTGTGAACGTGTAGAGGTCGTATCCGGGGATCGAACCGTTTTGAAGGATCCATTCGCCGGTCTTCAAGTGCCAGAAAAGGTCGGTGTCGAACAACGGAAAGCAACAGGCCAGGAACATCCACAAGAGCAGCAGGGGGACCGACCAGTCACAGCCAGACAGTCGATGCCATCGGCGGTCCACCGGCGCGGGCGACTTCAAGTCGACTTGACGATTCCCGCGTGCAGCCATATTTCCCGTTTTCCTGATTTGAGGCGCGAAATTGCGGCCCGTATTTTCCGGTGCAAATAACGCCTGTCCAGCGAGTCGCATCAGATTGCGACCGAGAATGTGTCGCGAGGCTGAGGAACCGTGACCCGGTCTGGTTTTCAGTCGCCAAGCCAATCGCACTGAAGACGGGTGATCGCGGGACGGACGCGGGTCACGACTTGGCGCGCCGCTGGCCGCGAATGAATTCGTGAAGTTGCCGGACTGCGGAATCCCATTTTCCGGCGCGGGCTTCGACAATGTACGTCTTCAGTTGCCGGTGAGGGGCGTCCGCCAGCTTGCCGCTGGAGTGCAGCGTTTCAATCGTTGCGGCACTCTGTTCCAGCAATTCCGGGCGGCGTGAGGCCACGGCGGTGTACAAGGCATCGACGGCACTCAGAACTTCGTCGCTCGTTCCAATCTGGGCCGGGCGACCACAACCGGCAATCGCCAGCAAGAGCAGCCAGCCAGGGGAACGAAGAATCGATCGCACTGTTTTCAATCCACAAGCCTCTCTTGCGAAGTATGCGCCCCAAGATGGGGAACACTTTAAGACATATCCGTTACTCCGAAGGAGTTTCGTCTTAAAGCCCAGGGTTGCCGCGCCCCGCGGCCACCCTGGGGTCTGGAACGCATCATTATTCCTACCCAGAAAGGGTTCTGCCTCCAGGAGCGAAACCCATCTCGCCAATGTCCTCGTCCAGATCCTGTTTTCGACGAACGTTCGAATTCCATTTCACCAGTGAAATCCGTGCCATCCGTGGTGAAAATTCCGGGTTAGAAATCGCCAGAAATCTCCCCGCCGTTGCGGGTCGACAGCGCGACCCAGGTGAACGGGTCGATGAACTGCGAGATGAAACGGACAGAACCGTCTCCCATCAGGATGTGAGCCCCGCCGATATGTTCCGAGTACATTTCGTCGGTATGTCCGAACGGATTGTTCGGAGCATGGATGATCACCTGGGGGTGATCGTGCGTATCCGGGCCGCTATGGGCGGCGACGAGGGCACCGCCGCTGTTACAATCCGAGGGAAATGGCGACTTGGGACATGTCGCCGCATACGGGACGACCCCCACCCAGGTCTTGTTGCTCAGGATGGAACTGTGCTCGCCCAGAAAGACTGTCTGAGACAGTCCATCAGAAACACTGGCGGCCGAGATCCGGGCGTTTCGATAAAACGGACCGTCAATCGTCGCTGGTAAATTGCCATTGGCTGGAATGAGTTCTGGTTGTGAAAAATCATCGTAATTCGTGCCTCGACCCCACGGCTGATGAATCCCGGCATTGGTCACGTAATGCGAGTGAGAAAAAAAGATGGCGGGATTGTACGGCGACGGATTTGACGGGGAAGTCGCGGTCGAACCGTTATATCGTTCCAGCGAAAAGCCATCGCTGCCTCCGGTGGCAGACGGACACAGAAACACGTTCAGTTTGGTTCGAGCCGCACCCGCATTTTGAGGCGACCAGCATGGCTGAGACGAGTCGAACGCGTTGTGAAGCGGAGCTTGATCCAGCGCAGGCAATAACAAGACTCCCCAGGCCAGCCCCGAAGCGCCGTTGCCATTGTCGTCCGGGTAACTGACGCCGTTGGAACTGCCCGAAACATACGGGTTGCCAACGTAAGCTGGCGGGAAGACCGAGTGGACGTCGTGATAGTTGTGCAATGCCAGCCCCAGTTGCTTCAGGTTGTTCTTGCACTGAGTCCGTCGCGCCGCTTCGCGGGCCTGTTGCACGGCCGGCAGTAATAAAGAGATCAGGATGGCGATGATGGCAATCACAACCAGCAGTTCAATCAAAGTGAAACCTGCTCGCTGCGGCCGATTTTTGTTCCCAAGAATCATCATTTTTGATATTTGCAAAAATAAACATGCTTCCGCGAAACAAATATTTTGATTAATCAAAAATACATTCGAAGAGAGTACGAATCCATTGCGCAACTGTCAAGACAACTCTGGCCCTGCATAAACGCTGACTGGAAGAAACTTACGTAAGGTGCGTGACGCTCTTGTGCCGAGTGATCACTAATTCACCGACGGATCGAATTCACGCAGAGATTGTGCGCGCTCAAGGTTTGACAGGATCTGTCTGGCCCGGACGGCGGACACGGGGGCTGGCGCCAGTTCAAAGTGCCGGATTGCCTGCCGAACGAAGTGGATTTCCGCACGATACCATGCGAAATTCGAAACCAGGATGGCGAGGTTCATCAGATCAATCCCAATGAGCCGATGCTGGCGGGCCGCTCGATGCTGGCGACAGGCGTCCGTCAACAACCGAACTCCTTCCCGGGGATTGTCTGTCATGCCCGTGACGATCCCCAGTGTGGCCTGCGCCTGCAAAATCAAATCTTCATCCCCCTCCTGCTCCAATTCAGAACACGCTGCGGACAGGCACTTTGCCAATTCCGTGCGCCGCGACAACCAGGCATCGCTAGCCAACCCCAGCAGTTCAGTGGGGCCGCATTCCTCCATTTGCTGGATCGCCCGCTGCTGGAACCGGCGGGCCAGATCGGCATCGCCCAGGTCCCGATAAATTGCCGCCAGGTTGTGGAAGATCGCTGCCAAAGCTTCCCGGTCACCACTCGGGGACACCATGTCCAGTGCCGAGGTCAAGTGACAGATCGCTTCGTGATAGCGTTCCCGAGTTGCGAGCGAACCACCAAACGTGATTCGACTGGTGGGAGACTGGTCGAGTACGACAGCGCGCGCATAGCAGTCGTCTGCTGCGGACCACCGTCCCAGTCGGCCGAGTCGTTCGGCCCGAAGCAGCATCCGTGCAACCTGGCCGTCGGGTGATTTAGATTCAGGCATTAACATGTCTCGCTCTCTCCGTTCCTACTTGAATAAGGGAATCAAGCAAGTACGAGCGTGCGAAAAGGAACTCACGCAGCCTCTGCGCACAACGGGTTCCAGCCGTTGTCCTGACAGAAACGCGATCTGCTATCGACGACCTGAGATTACCGCAGTGTATCCATATTGCCTAATTTGTCAACTTGTCAGCCAATGCCAGTTTTGCCGAGAAATCGCAAAATGCAGAGCGGCGGATTACGGAAGCCATCCAACATAGAGTCAACGGATCTGAGAGAAACCGATCCGAGAGAAGCAGTGCCTTGGCGAATCATGAGAACACGTCCGCCTCTGACAGGGGCTACGTTAGGAGTTAAGGTGTCAGATTGGCAGGATGCCAGAAAGGTTGTGGAGCCAAATGGCCACGTTGGCAGAGAGTCACCAAACATGTTGATTCCATAACTTACACGGCTGTTGGTAGTTAACGTCACACGCCGGTTTGGCGCGCGGTTCGCTATCAGAATCGCCGTCTCGCAGTGTCGGTAGACAAGTACAAGCTCGGCCGCAGTGTGCCCCGCAATTCTGGAGAAGGTGAGATGGCGAAAAAGGCAAGTGCCTCGAATGACATCAAATTGGTTCCGCTCGGCGACCGCGTGGTTGTGAAGCGAGCCGAGGCCGAAACGAAGACCGCTGGCGGTATCGTGCTGCCGGACAGCGCCAAGGACAAACCACAACGCGGCAGTGTGCTGGCCGTTGGTGAAGGTCACGTGAAGAGCAATGGTTCCAAGGTCTCCCTGACGGTCAAGGCCGGTGATCAGGTGATCTTCAGTTCTTACGCTGGCGACGAATTCAAGGTCGGCGAAGAGACCTACCTGTTGATGCGCGAAAGCGACATCCTGGCCGTTATCGTCTGATTTCCGTTCGCCGGACGACTGCCTCGCAGACCGGCGTTGCCGATTTTCCCAAGACACCAAGCATTAGTTCAGGAGCATCACGACATGCCCAAGATTATCGCCTTCGATCAAGAAGCGCAAGAAGCGATGCGGCGCGGCGTTCAGAAACTCGCTCGCGCTGTTCGCGTCACACTCGGCCCCCGGGGCCGGAACGTAATTATTGAAAAGAGCTTCGGCTCACCGACCGTCACCAAGGACGGCGTGACCGTCGCCCGTGAAATCGAGCTGCAGGACAAGTTCGAAGACATGGGTGCCCGCATGGTTCGGGAAGTGGCCAGCAAGACCTCCGACACCGCCGGCGACGGGACCACGACCGCCACGGTCCTGGCCGAAGCCATTTACGTCGAAGGTCTGAAGGCTGTTGTCGCGGGTGTGAACCCGATCGACATGAAACGCGGCATGGACAAGGCCGTCGAGCAGATCGTGGCGAAGCTGAAGGCGGCCGCCGTCGAATGCAAGAACAAGAAGTCCATCGCCCAGGTTGGTACGGTCGCCGCCAACGGCGACACCGAAATCGGCAACATCCTGGCCGAAGCGATGGAACAGGTCGGCAAGGACGGCGTGATCACGGTGGAAGAAGGCAAGTCGCTGACCACCACCTTCGAAGTGGTCGAAGGGATGCAGTTTGATCGCGGTTATCTGTCACCGTACTTTGTGACCGATCCCCAGTCGATGGAATGCGTGCTGGAAGACGCTTACGTTCTGATCCACGAAAAGAAGATCAGCAACATCAAGGATCTGGTTCCCGTTCTGGAAAAAGTCGTCAACAGCGGCAAGCCGCTGCTGATTGTCGCTGAAGAAGTCGAAGGTGAAGCGCTCGCCACCCTTGTGATCAACAAGCTGCGTGGCACCTTCAAGATCGCTGCCGTCAAGGCTCCAGGTTATGGCGATCGCCGCAAGGCGATGCTGCAGGATCTGGCGATCATGGTCGGTGGCCAGGCGATCTTCGAAGACCTCGGCATTCAGCTCGAAAACGTCCAACTGTCGGACCTCGGTCGCGCCAAGCGGATCGTGATCGACAAGGACAACACCACGATCATCGAAGGCCTCGGCAAGACCGCAGACATCAAGGCTCGCATCGAGCAGATCCGTCGTGAGCTGGCCAACTCGACCAGCGATTACGATCGCGAAAAGCTCGAAGAACGAGTTGCCAAGCTGTCCGGCGGCGTGGCTCAGGTCAACGTCGGAGCGGCCACGGAAAGCGAAATGAAGGAAAAGAAGGCCCGCGTGGAAGATGCCCTGCATGCCACCCGCGCCGCCGTTGAAGAAGGAATCCTGCCCGGTGGTGGTGTCGCCCTGCTGCGTGCGTCGCTCGATCTCAAGCCAGCCGGTTTGAACGAAGACGAAACGACGGGCTACAACATCATCGTTCGTGCCTGCCGTGCCCCGTTGACCCAGATCGCCAACAATGCCGGCATCGATGGCGCGGTAATCTGCGAAAAGGTTGCGGAGCAGAAGGGGAATCACGGATACAACGCTGCGACCGGCGAATACGAAGACCTGGTCAAGGCCGGTATCATCGATCCCTGCAAGGTGACCCGCAGTGCCCTGCAGAACGCCTCCAGCGTGTCGACATTGCTGCTGACAAGCGATGCCCTGATTGCCGAAAAGCCGAAAGACGACGACAAGAAAAAGGGTGGCGGCGACCACGACATGTACTAATCGCAGCCCGGACCATTCCGATCGAATGGCCCGGCAGACGCAGTTCAGCAACAGCCCGCGGATCGATGATCCGCGGGCTGTTGCTCTTTAATGGTGATGCAGCATAACCTGCGGTTCGGGCGCATTCACATTCTCAGTACGATCGGATCTCTGTGATGGGGGACAAGCGTCAATACTACTCCTCACCGATGTCGTCTGACGAGCTGTTGGCACGGTTTCAATCGATGCAGGTGTACATCGACTGGACGGAAGACGACGCGCGGCGGTTGCGGTCACTGAGGGGTGTCGCCGAGCGAATACTGTCCGAATTGGTGGACGACTTTTATGGCGAGATCCAGAACCACCCTGAGGCCCTGCGGGTTATCGTCGGTGGAACGGAACAGATCGAACGGCTGAAACGAATCTTGAAACTGTGGCTGCGGGAGTTGTTCTCCGGCCGCTACGACGCCGACTATGTCCGTCGTCTCTGGCAGGCGGGCTTGCGGCACGCGCAGATCGGGTTGCCCTCAATCTACATGCATGCCGCCCTGTCCCGACTGCGGCAGGGATTGATGGTTGGATTGCAGGAGGTCTGGCCGGGTGAACCGACGGATCTGACCGACCATTTTCCTGCGCTGAACCGCCTGCTGGATCTCAATCTGGCGATCATGGATGGCGCCTATCAGGCCGAAACCCGGGCACGGCTGCTGACGGTCCCGCAGTCCACAGCGGAAGAATGAGCGCGAAATGCCGGTCCCCGATCCCCTGAGTTTCGATCAGTACCGTGTTATGATGGCTCCGGGAATCAAGGTGGTGATTCAGAAAGGTGGGCAGCGATGAAACTTCGATGCGAACTCTGGTGCGTGGTTGTGTCCCTGCTGAGTGGGTCGGCCATTGGAGCCGACTGGAAGCCACAGCCCGCTCCGCTGATGACGAAGTGGGCTGCGCAGGTCAATCCGGACGCTCCGCTGCCGGAATATCCCCGCCCCCAGTTGGTGCGGGACCACTGGATGAACTTGAACGGCCTGTGGGACTATGCCATTCGACCGGCTGCCGAGAAAACGGCACCGGAGAAATGGGACGGCCGGATCCTGGTTCCGTTCCCCGTCGAATCATCGCTCTCTGGCGTCATGAAATCGGTCGGGCCGGAACAGGCACTGTGGTATCGCCGCAGTCTGACGATTCCAACCGACAAGTCTTGGCATGGCCAACAGATCTTGTTGAATTTCGGCGCGGTAGATTGGGAGACAACCGTCTGGGTCAACGGCATCCAGGTCGGTGAACATCGCGGCGGATACGATCCATTCACATTCAACATCACTCAACAACTGGCTTCGCGCAAGGCGGCCGCGGACGAAATCATCATTCGCGTCTGGGATGGATCTGATGTGGGGTATCAGGCCCGCGGGAAACAGGTGCGTAAACCGGGCGGCATTTTTTATACACCCATAACCGGCATCTGGCAGACGGTCTGGCTGGAACCCGTGGGGAAGACCTATGTCACGTCAATCTCTGCGCACGCGAAGGATCTCCAGGCGGGACAGGCGGCCATTCAGGTGAATCTGCAACACCAGAATCGCTCGACCTCCGTCGTTGAAACAATGATCGCAATCGATGGCGGGCAGCGCAGGACGCTTGGTGAGCGCAACGTCAAACAGGACAGTGCGCCACCCAACAATCAGTTCGGTCCGAGAAGCACTTTCTTCGCCAACGACGGGTTCGATAAGCCATGGACCCCTGACAATCCCCATCTGTACGGCCTGGAATACTCGATTGTCGAAAATGGGGAAGTGATCGACCGGGTGACCAGTTACCTGGCTCAACGCACGATCTCGCTGGGCAAGGATGACAAGGGGATCAACCGTCTGTTGCTGAATGGCAAGTTCGTCTTCCAGTACGGACCGCTCGACCAGGGGTTCTGGCCGGATGGTTTGTATACGGCACCGACCGATGACGCCCTGAAGTTCGATATCGAAGTCACGAAGAAGTACGGCTTCAACATGATTCGCAAGCATGTGAAGGTTGAGCCTGCCCGCTGGTATCACTGGTGCGACAAACTGGGAATGCTGGTCTGGCAGGACATGCCCAGCGGCGATCGGTTCATCAGTCCGACCGATCCCGATATTCAACGGTCCGCCGAGTCCACCGCTCAGTTCGAGACCGAGTGGAAATCGATCATCAATGCCCTGCGCGGCTTTCCCTGCATCGTGATGTGGGTCCCGTTCAATGAGGGTTGGGGACAATTCGACACCGCTCGAATCGTCGAGTTGACTCGCCAGCACGACCCCACTCGCCTGGTAGACAATGCCAGCGGCTGGACGGATCGCAATGTGGGTGACGTCCATGACATTCACGTATATCCCGGTCCTTCGTCCCCGCAGCCCACGGACAAGCGTGCCGCCGTGCTGGGCGAATTCGGCGGGTTGGGGCTGCCGATGGAAGGGCACACCTGGCAGGGAAAGGAGAACTGGGGCTACCGCAGTTTCACGGACCAGGCTTCGCTGACGACGGCGTACATGGACCTGGTCGAACACCTGCGTCCGCTGATAGGTTCACCCGGTCTGTCCGCGGCCGTGTACACTCAAACCACCGATGTGGAAACTGAGGTCAACGGCCTGATGACCTATGATCGCAAGGTTATGAAGATCCCCATCGATGCCGCGGCGAAGGCGCACAAGCCGTTGTACCTGCCACCTCCGCAGATCAAGACTCTCGCGGCGACATCACAGAAGGACGGACAATCCTGGAAGTTTGTCCTCGAAACTCCCGCGGATGGCTGGCAGAAACCCGACTTCGATGATGCGGCCTGGAAAGCCGCTCCCGGCGGATTTGGCGAACGAACCACCCCCGGATCTGTCGTGCGCACAGACTGGAAATCGAACAACATCTGGCTGCGCCGAACCTTCGAGTTGACGGAGAAACCCGTCGGCGAATTGCGGTTCTATGTCCACCACGACGAAGACTGTGAGATCTATCTCAACGGAGTTCTGGCGGCAAAGATGACCGGCTGGACCACCGACTACCGTTCGTTCCGCATGACCCCGGAATCGATCGCCACGTTGGTGGCCGGGACAAATACACTGTCAGTCCATTGCAAGCAAAACACGGGCGGACAGTACATTGATGTCGGTCTGATGGAAGTCATCGAAACAAGGGAGTGACGCACTTTGAGTCGTCCTTGGATCGCAACCGCTCATTCGACCTTTTCGGTTTCCGTCGCCTCGATCGGCAATTTATCGCCGTCGGTCAGTTGCCCCAGCTTTGTGACAGCCGATTTTCGAGCCGCATCGAACAGTTCGGCATCGGCAGGCTTTCGGCTTTTGGCAAACGCGATCAAGGCTTTCGCTTCTTTCTGCAGCCCGTTATAGACGCTGATCATGCGATCAATGTATTCGCGATCGTCGTCTCCAAGATCTGTTTCCTGCAATCGTCGCAGCAGCTTTTTCACGGCTTCGATGCCATTGACGGTCCCGTTCATCAAGTCTTCGACTTGCTTGGGAGTGTAAACGTCCTTGGCATAGGCATCGGCCGTGACACCAATCAGTCCCAAGGTGCTCTGAATGTGCCCCACGCCCAGACCGCCCACGGCCTGGAGTGTGGCATTGGCATCTTCGACGGCTCGATTGTCCTGCGAACGAACGTTGGAATAGGCCAACCCCACCACCATCAAGGCAGACAGTACCACAGGCCATGAAAGACGAAGAAATCGGTGGGAAAACATCGAAACGTTCCTTCCGTGGAATCCGAATGGTCGACGGACCAGTGCGAAAGGATGATAATGTCGTAACCCGTTTCGACCAAGAGAGGTTTTGGCAGACGGATCGACGCCCGGCAGCATCAGCGCGGGTGGATCTGTCGGTGTCGGCCTTGAAAACTCACCGTCGATGGCGGCAGTCTGGCAACGAACGGCAAAGGAATGTGGATGATTGATGTTCAAAACGTGACCAAGGTTCACCGCCGGGGGACTTTGGAAGTCCATGCCCTGCGGGGAGTTTCGTGCCAGATACCACAAGGATCTTTCACGTTCATTCTGGGGCCGTCGGGCAGCGGAAAAAGCACGTTATTGTACTTGCTGGGCGCCCTGGATGAACCGACGGGCGGCGTCATCACAGTTTCTGGAAAGGCCCTGGGGACAATGACTTCCAGGGAGCGAGATGCGTTCCGGCGTGAGGAAGTCGGCTTCATTTTCCAAAGCTTCAATCTGTTGTCGAACCTGTCAGCCGTGGATAACGCCCTGGCCCCGTTCCTGCCCCGTGGAGTCGCTCCGGCTCGACGTCAGGAAGCGATCGAACTACTCGCGAGGCTGGGGTTACAGGACCGGCTGACCCACCGCCCAAACCAGCTTTCGGGGGGCGAACAGCAGCGCGTCGCCATCGCCCGAGCCCTGTTGAAAAAGCCGAAACTGGTCCTGGCTGATGAGCCCACCGGGGAACTGGACTCCGAAAACGGTGCCGCGATCATGGCCGATCTGCGGACATTATGCCGCGAGCACCAGTCGACGGTCGTCGTGGTGACGCATGAACAGGAACATGTCCAACCCGGGGATTCTCTGATCCGCATTCGTGACGGACGGGTTGCTGCATAGCCCGAATGTTGCCCCAAGTTTGCTCTTTCTTCGATGCCCTTCTCCGTGTCGTCCGCGTCGTCCGTGTCCCATCAATCCGGACGGAGTGGTTGTATCGCTGCGGAAGATTTCAGATGGACAACTGGCAGGCGGCCGTCGGTTTCCCATCGATCGCCACCTCCGTTGCGGCCGGACTTTTGAGTGTGGAAGACTGCAATCCAGCGGATGTCACCGATGACACTTGCCTGCTTCAGATCCGCGAGGATCTTGTCGCGCTCGACATCGACTTCGGGGCTGATGTGGTGCGTGATTTGACCCGTGGTGTGACTCAGTCCGACTTTTTCATCAAACGTGGCGCCGCCGATCCAAAGTGGAAAGCCGTCCTGATCCAGTTCTGCAGAACGCCAGAATCGGACGTGATGTCGACGGCGGGGGTCATGACCCACGGGTTGTTCAAACGCCAGGTCCTGCTTGTGACCCCAGACGTACAGATTGCTGACGGGTGCGTCGGTGTACTGCTCGCGGAGAATGGTATCGGCGGCGATTCTCAGACAGCTTTTCAGCGTCAGCGGATCCGCCGGATGCCAACCCGCCGCCAGCATCGATCGACTGACACTCGACTCGGGGCCGACGAGGGCGATGTTGAGCGGGTCACCGGGGATGTTGTCCTTCGTCCGGGCGATTTGCGGCAATTGCGCCAATGCAGGATGTCCCTCCGCCTCACGCCAGAGGAGTGGAATCGTGATGTACGAAACCAGCAGGTACAGGCCGATGACAATCGCGAACCAGCGGGTCACATCACTGGACCAGTTCTGACGCCGAGATTCCGGTCGCGGCGCCCCGGGTGGATTCGAGGGGGCGGGATTGTCGTTGGACACGGCTGTTTTTCCTGCGGGAGGGATCCATTCGCGGCCCGTGTCAAACGGGGTCTGACCCTTTGGAGGGCCATGGATTCACGTTGAGAATCGCCTGCCCGGCGCGGATCAGCCCTCCTTTTCCACGGGCTGTGAGCCGCTACACACTACAAGTCTGAACGCGGGCTGACTAGACTTCGGCGAAGTAAAGTACATAAGCGCATGGTGTTTCCAGAAGCGGATGCACTCGGTGCCGCGTGCTCCATCGATCTGATCCGGTCTTGTGAGCAATCATCGCATGACACTGACATTGCTACGACAAGCCAGTCCGCTGGCCAATGCGGGAACGCAGCGAGACCTGCTCGAATCGGGAACGGAGTTTCCCCGTTTCGACGAACTGCTGTCTTCCCGGGGCCGATCGCCTTTGAGAGCGGACGGAATCCGTGTCCTGCAATTGAACCTCGGGAAGCTGTGCAATCAGACGTGTCGACATTGTCACGTGGATGCCGGGCCCGACCGGCGTGAAATCATGACTCGGCAAACGGTCGAGCAGTGCCTGGAAATCCTGAAACAGACGGACATCCCCACGCTCGACCTGACAGGTGGTGCTCCTGAAATGAATCCGGAATTCCGGTGGCTGGTGGCACAGGCACGATCGCTGCAGCGCCACGTCATCGATCGCTGCAATCTGACCATTCTGTCGGCCAATGGATATGAGGACCTGCCGGAATTCCTGGCCAGTCACGCGGTGGAAATCGTGGCCTCGCTCCCTTGCTATCTGCCGGAAAACACGGATCGTCAACGCGGCGCTGGTGTGTATCAGAAGTCCATCGCGGCGCTGCAACGGCTGAATCAACTCGGTTATGGAATTCCCGGGACTGGGCTGATCTTGACGTTGGTCTTCAATCCCGGCGGGGCATCGCTTCCGCCAGCACAAGAGTCCCTGGAAGAGGCGTATCGACGCGAGTTGCGGTCACGGCACGGGATTGAATTCACACGGCTGTTCACCATCACGAACATGCCGATCAGCCGCTTCCTGGATGATTTGCTGCAGTCGGGACAGTTCGAACCGTACCTGCAGAAACTGATCGATGCTTTCAACCCCCTGGCCGTAGATGCGGTGATGTGCCGAACGACGCTGAGTGTCGACTGGACGGGTCGGTTGTATGACTGCGACTTCAATCAGATGCTGGAACTACCGGTGTCGACGGAGGTGCCGCAGCACGTCAGTGACTTCGACGGGAGCCAACTGGGCCGGCGCATCATCGCCACGGGACGTCACTGCTTCGGATGCACGGCTGGAGCCGGATCAAGTTGTCAGGGGCGGACAGTTCCGTAAAAAAGTTCGGATTTTCCAGAGACTCAAATCGCGTTTCACGCGTTCCACAAGGCAGTTTCCGCCGGTCAACGCACACGAAGAAAAAACGTAACACGTGATGCCATCGGCCGATCCTGCGTGAGTTGGAACTCGTGACCGCTGATCGTCGGCACTTCTTGCCGTGGTCTTGACCGATTTTTCAGATTCTCCTAAAAACCCGCCACGTTTGACGCACGGCCCATCAGCCTCCGGTCAAATGTGCCGTTCCTCTCCCTCGTTCACATCAAGTTCGACGGCTCTCTGCCCCTTCTCCAGGTAGGAAGATGCCCATGGTTCGCTCTTTGTTTCGCCCCGCCGCAGTGTGGGGCAGTATGGCTGTGCTGGCCATGACCGGCACCGCGTCCGCTCAATGGTTCCCGTTTGGTGGAGGCAGCAGTTGTAACTGTGGTGCCCGCCCCACCCTGATGGGACCGGCTCCGATTACACAGTCGGCCAGCTATTCGTCCTTCAGTGCCGCCTATAATCCGGTCTATCAGACCGCGTATTCGTCGGCAGCAGTGTCCTGCGGACAACCGATTGCCTGTACGGTGACACAGCCGGTCCAGATTCACACGATGGCCGTGGCTCCTGTCCAGACCGTCAAGGTCCAGGCAATGCAGCCGGTTGTTCATCCCGTCTACGACACCGTGCATGTCGCCGAATACCAACAGGTGAAGCAGAAGGTGTTGCGGCCGGTCGTGGAGACCAAGATGGTCAGCCAGACCGTGACCGAAATGCATCCTCAAACGGTCCAGCAGACGGTCAATGTTCCCACGGTCGAATACCAGACGGTGACCGAGGTCAAGCAGGTCCAGAAGCAGGTGGGATACTGGCAGACCAAGACCGAGGCCATCAACAAGGTCTCCGGGTGTGCGTACGACAACCGTCCGGGCTTCATCGGTTGGATGAATCGCACCGGCCAGGATCTGAAGAATGCCGTGACCCCAAACACACGAGTGTCGCGGACATTCGTTCCGCAGACAATGACCTGTGCCGTTCCCACCCAGCGGAAGGTTGCCATTCAGGGAATGAAACAGGTGACCTACAACGTCACGTCGATGGTCCCCAAGCAGGTGACCCGCCAGGTGGCTGTGAATCAGGTGCGTCATGTGGAAGAAGAAGTCGTTGCCATGAAACTGGTGACGGTGCCGAAAATGATGCAGGTCGGAACCCGGATCAGTTATCAACCCGTAGGCGGCGGCACCACCGCCAGCGGTCCGGCCAACAGTGGTCCAACCGCGCTGACTCCCACGCCGGATCCCAACGCTTCGGCGACGCGCCCGTCGGATCGGACGGCCGAGGATCCGGACGCGTTCGGCCGACCGAACCCCAAGAAGATTTCGTATCCGATGCCAGAACGAGACAGCAATCGGGGTGATGTGACCGAGTCGGTCATTCCCACCCGGCCCGTTGTCAATACTCCTTCCGTGATTCGGGTCAGCCAGTGGGTTGCCCGGATGCCCTCAGCGGCACCACAACTGGACAAGTCCTCGGCGATTGCCATCGCCGGCAACGTCCAGTAATTCGACTGCCCTTACTGTGTGCGACCGGCCTGAACCGGTTCCAGACGGTCATATCTGTCAAGAAAAGTTGGTCCCCGCGACGCCGGCATCATGCCGGCGTCCTTTATTCTTTGGGGAGGCCAAACCGACAGGTTACACGGGGGCGTGGTTCGGGTAGAGTGATGGCAAGTTCCGCGTGATTGAAACCCGGCCGATTCCCGTCGGGTACCGATTGCGACGGAACTTCATCAGCCAAGAGTCGCTATTGCACGGAACCATCCCATGATGACCCCGCCGAATCGTCTGACCGCAGGTCTTGCCCGCTGCTGCGTGCTGTTCGCAATCCTGGCGGTCTCTCCGATCGCTCGGGCGGCCGACGAGGAATCGAATACGATCGATTACCCGCTGGTGGTGATCAACTCGGCCAGCGTGCAGCGGTTACGTGACAATGCGCGGTTCATGTTTGAAACGGCCGAGCGCCCCGAGATGGTCAATGTCGTCGACAAATGGACCGAAACCACGCTGAAAGAGCTGAAGGGGATCGATCGCACCCGCCCGTTCGGGCTGATGATGTATCTGCCGTCCGGGTTTGTCGGTGCTCCCATCGGCATTTCGTACATCCCGATCACCGATGCCGACGAAGCGATGCAAACTTTAAGCTACGGCACGGGCGTGATAACTCCGGTTGACGGCAAAAAGGGTTACGACACCATCCGTTACGGTGAATCGTTCGTCCTGAGAACACGCAAGGTCGGGGGATACCTGTTCCTGGTCGGGCCGGATGGCGACGAAACGACGCTCGAGAAGAATTTCCCGGATCCAACGAAACTGACAAGTCGCATCTCCAGCCAGTATGACATCGCCGTTTCATTGCAGATTAAAAACGTTCCGCCCGGAATGAGGTCGCTGTTTCTGGAGTTTCTGAAGATCTCGGCCCAGGCCGAACTGCAGCAGCGCGATGGCGAGCCGGATTCGGTGTACCGACTGCGTCGCGCCAACGGTGACACCTGGCTGGAATTCATCGACCGCGTCGTCAACCAGGGTGAAGAAGTGACACTGGGAGTCAAGATGGACCCCGAGGGTCGCAAGGCCAACATTGATTTCGAAATCGCGGGGACATCTGACAGTAAGCTGGCGAAGTTCTTTCAGGATATGGCGGGCAAGCGGACTTATTTCGGCAACCTGCTGACGAATCCGTCCACGTTCACGATGTCCACTTCGTGGCTGCTGAGCGAAAAACAGAGGCCAATGCTGACCAGCTTCTTTGAAGCGGCCAAGAAAGACGTCAGTGCGGGCGCGGAGAAGAATAGCCTGGAAGGGATCAGCAAGGTCATTGACCCATTGTTCAAGGTCCTGATGTCCACGGCAGAGTCCGGGCACATGGATGCGATCGCACAACTGGTCGGAACGGAACCCGGCAAATACGCCCTGCTGGTGGGAACCCGACTGACGGGAGGCCGCAACCTGCCCAACCAGGTCGCCGATCTGATCCAGTACATTAAGGACAACGGGAGCGGGAACGAGCAGATTTCAAAGGTGGAAATCGGAGCGAATGAAATCGATTCGTTCCCGGTTCATCGGTTGCAAGTGAATCCTCCCGACAAACCGGGGCAACGCATGTTCGGGGAAACCGCTCACGTGTATCTGTACGCGTCGCCACAGGCGTTGTGGTTCGCGTTTGGTGGCGATGCTGCCATGGATACCCTGCGCGATTCCGTGGCTCAGACGGCGTTGCCTCAGGATCCCCAGCAATCCCGCAATCGAATCCCGTTCCTGTTTGTGACGCACGCCAACAATTGGCTGACCGTGGCCAACGACGACAACGAACGAGCGAAGTCGTTTAACGAAACAGCACGTGCTTCCTTCAAGACGGACAACGATTCGATGCAGGTCATCGTCCGCCCCACCGACAGCGGGGTCCGTTTGCGGGCTGAGTTTGAAGAAGGATTCATCGCCCTGATGGGCCGTGGGTTCACCAAGGGAATTGAAGGGGGGATTTTCAATGGTCCCCGTGCGAGACCCGACGGCCAAGGCGGACCCGGACGCGGTCCTCGCGGACGGTTCGGGAATCCGGGCAACAACCCGGGTACCACCCCACCCAGGGCTGCTCCAGGGTCCTGAATCAAAGTTCTTTGCTCTGCCGGATGGATATCTTCACCATGATCGAGACTGCAGTCCAACGTCCTGATGCGGTTGCCGCAACCGGCATCTTCCTGGTCCGCTATGGAACTGTTCCCGAGGTTGCCCGGTTTGTCGACCAGAACGATTGCCAGCCGCAACGCGGGGAAACGGTGGTTGTGGAAACTCATCGTGGACACCAGATCGGAACGGTGCTGGAAAAGCTCAAGCCGTCGCCCGGGATCAATGCCGCGGATGTGGATTTTCGGATCGACCGCGTCGCCACCTCTGTGGACCAGTCCACCGCTCGGACGCTGACTGGCGAATGTGAGGATGCCTTTGAGGAATGGTGTGCCCGAATCCTGAATTGGAATCTCAACCTGGAATTGATCGACCTGGAATGGACTCTGGATCATCAGAAGCTGATTCTGTATGTCCTGTGTGAACGGGGACCCGACAGTACCAAGCTGGCCCTGCAGGCGGCCGCGGCCGGCCTGGGGATCATTGAAGTTCAACCGGTTTCGGCGACGGGTCTCGTCCAACCGGAACCCTCCGGAGGGGGCTGTGGCACGGGTGGCGGAGGGTGTGGCTGCTCGCACTGACAATTCGCAGGCCAGCCTTTGTTTTCGTCGTCTTTCCTGTAGCTGACTTCGTGAGGATTCAGGCGTGCTGCTGGCAGCTTCCGAAGTCTCACGACTTCGGCTACAAAAACGGCAGGCTCTCTCATGACAGTTCGCAGCCCGGTCACTGCTCCTGCACAGCCTTCGATTCGCGACGGCTTCGTGAATGGCTTCATTGCCATCGTCGTCGTCCTGTTTGCCTTGGATACTCTTCCGTGTACGCCGCCGTCGATCCGGGCCGGGATCGAACCGCTGTTGAACACGACCGGTTTGTGGCAGGGGACATGGACCCTGTTTGCTCCGATTCCGGATCGACGCAACCACCGTTTACACGCGACGATCGACTTCACCGATGGCCAGCGCAAGATCTGGAATTCTCCAGATTGGCGTTCGCAATCGCCGTGGCGGCGTTTTGTCGGCCATCGGGAAACAGAATTCCTCGAAAAAGTCTGGCTGGAGGAAAACTCTCACGTCTGGCCCGCGTTCGCCCAGTCTCTGGTTCGCTCGGAGGTGGAAACGCATGGCTCTGAGCGGCAGCCAAAGCAGGTGGTGCTGTCCGTCGAATGGGGCGATATTCCACCCCCGATCCCTGGCCAATGGACTCCAGCGGCAATCCCCATCCCGCTGGATCATCAACAGGAGTACTTTCGGTTGCTTTACCCGGAACAATCGGAATGAAGCCGGCATCCCTCAACTCGACGTGGAGCAGATGGAAGCAGGAAACGCATTCCTTCTTCCACGCTCCCGTTGATGTACGCGTGGTGGCCGTGTTACGGATTGGATACGCGAGCTTGTTGCTGATCAATGTCCTCTGCTGGTGGCCCGACCTGGATCGCTGGTTTGCCGACTCAGGCGTGTTGAGCCTGGCCGCTTCCAGAACGGTGATCAATCCTCAATGCGTGACGCTGTTCCAGGTCCTGCCGACGGATCGCACGACGCTGCACATTGTTTACGGCATCTTCGTCACGCAACTGGTCGCGTTGCTCGTCGGCTGGAAGCCACGCCTGCAGGCCATCTGCACATACGTCTGGCTGGTCTCGTTTCAACACCGCAACAACCTGATCTTTGAAGGCGAAGACACGCTGTTTCGGATCTTCGGGTTCCTGCTGATGTTCATGCCGCTGGGCAACGCCTGGTCTGTCGACCGGTGGCTGAAACGCGCCGTTCGCCCGAGCACGCCGTTGACAACCGTGGACGGTTGGCCCGTTCGCCTGCTGCAGCTCGAAATGACCATGCTGTACTTCTCGGCCGCGTGGAGCAAGTTGCTGGGCGCCCTCTGGCGCGACGGGACGGCTCTATACTATGTGACGAGGCTCGACGAGTATTGGGGACGCTTTCCCATCCCCGCGATGGTCGTCGATTCGGAATGGATCCTCCGCGGGCTGACCTGGTCGACCATGGCGCTGGAATTCGCGATTCCAGTCCTGATCTGGTTTGCACCAACACGTCGCTTCGCCCTGGTACTGGTCGTGGTTTTCCACCTGGCCTGCGACTACACCATGCACTTGTTCTTGTTTCACTGGATCATGCTGGTGGGATGGATGGCGTTTCTGCGACCGGAAGACTTTTGTTGTCAATCAAATCGTCGCTTTCGTAGCGACGAAGTCAGTTGAGTGAATATGACACTTTCATCGTGTGATGATCGTGATTTGCGTGTAAGTTTTGGCGAGCGACCAACGGGAGCGACTGTTGCAGTTCTCGAGCGGTAGCTCGAATTGGGTTAGGGCACTGCCCTCAGATGATCGGCAATACGTCTCCATCGCAGATGGGCAGCGGACGATTCAGCATGTCGCGGAGCTCGGCACGGGGCGAGATTCCCATCAGATGGAACATCGTGGCGTGAACATCGGGCGGCGTGCAGGCCAGCGTTTTCGGGAATGCTCCCTTGTCGTCACTGCTGCCGTACACCTGGCCCCCCTGGATGCCTCCGCCGGCCAGTGCAATGGAATAGACGTAGGGATAATGGTCGCGGCCAGCGCCACCGTTGATGTTTGGTGTCCGGCCAAAGTCGGTCAGGACAACTACCAGGGTTTCTGCCAATGTTCCGCGGTCGGACAAGTCCTGCAGCAAGGCGGACGTTCCCTGGTCGAAGACTGGTAACAGCCGCTGCTTCAGGCGATTGAAGTTGTCGCCATGAGTGTCCCACATGTCGCCCGATGCCCCGTTCAAGTCTCCAGCGGCCAGACAGACCTGAACAATCGGAACACCGGCTTCCGTCAGGCGACGGGCCAGCAGCAAGCTGTGTCCGCCAATGTGCCTGCCGTACGTCTCACGCACTTTCGGGTCTTCCCGGTCCAGGTTGTACGCCTCCTTCACCGCCGCTCCCGCCAGGATGTCTTCCGCCAGATCGTGAAAATGTTGAAAGCTGCTGTGCTCGGGCTGGCGGCGTGATGCTGGATCCAGGGTCTCCAGCAGGCTGCGGCGATTGGTCAACCGGGGAACGTCGACGTCATTCAAGTTCAGCACTTCAGACCCCAATGATCGGGACACCCCTGCGAAGGCTTCGCCGCTGGGGGTGCGGATCACGATCGGGTCGCATTGAACTCCCAGCCAGCCGCCGTATTCGCCCGCTTGCAGGGTTCCGTTGTCAACAAGCGGATACGGTAGTCGCACGGCCCCCGGGACGCCGCGTGGTGCGGTTCGGAACTTCGTGACGACCGCTGGCAGCGACGGCCAGTCGTTCCGTTCCGGAGCGATGTTTCCGACCCGTGGAGGTTTGTGGCCGGTCAGGTTCCAGTACATGCCGCGACCGTGAGCGGGGTCGTCGTGATGAATTGAGCGAATGATCGCCAGCTTGTCGGTCTGTTGAGCCAGCAACGGCAGGTGTTCGCCGATCTGTATTCCGGGGACGGCGGTCGAAATCGGTGAAAACTCACCCCGCACTTCCTTGGGAGCGCTTGGCTTCAAATCCAACGATTCCAGGTGACTCATCCCTCCCCACAGGTAGACGATGATGCACGATTTCGCTTTGACGGGCAGATGAACCTGTTCGGCGGCTGCGGAGCGCAGTTGCAGGAAGCCGGGCAAGGACAACCCAGACAACGTGGCACTGGTGGCCAATGCCTGGCGACGTGACATCCGGTCGGTAGAGATCAACGGAGTTTGCATGGCAGGAGCCTCGGCGGCAGGTAACTCATCTCGAACGGCAGGATGCAGTCGGCAGTTGTCACATTATTGCAGAAACGCGTTATTTTCGGAATCGCATCTGCCGAAATTGATGTCTGCGTTCATTCACTTTCGGATCGTCACGGTCCTGAACCTGAAGGAAGGTTAGACAGAAATCCTGCTGACGAAAAATAACTGCCCCGGGTGATCGGCACGGCAACGACCCGCGGCGGCTAGCGCCTTGCGGCTCACAGGGAATGCCTCGATCCCGCGCCAGTGGCCGGGATTCAAGACCACCACGCTTGCAGTCTGCCTGCTACGCTTGAGATCAGGCGCACTTGTGCGTCCAATGAGCACTGGCCCAACTCAATTGTTCCGGAGTCCGTCATGCGAATTTCGATCTGGTCCTGTGTGGCGACATGTTTGCTTTCTGGTTTCACGGGCAGACTGGCCGCACAACCGCCGGACTTGATTGTCCATCATGGCAAGTTCGCCACGGTCAATAACATGTTTTCGATCGTGGAAGCGATGGCCGTGCGCGGAGATCGCATTCAGGCTGTGGGTACGAATGGTGACATCCTGAAACTGAGCGGCCCCGCGACAAAACTGATCGATCTGCGTGGGCAGACCGTCATTCCAGGCCTGTGCGATTCCCACGTTCATGCCACAGGTGCGGCTCTGTACGAATACGATCATCCGATTCCCGAGATGGATACCGTGGCCGATGTCCTGAAGTATATCGGCAGCCGGGCGGAAGCCC
This sequence comes from Planctomycetota bacterium, assembly GCA_018242525.1. Classification (GTDB taxonomy): domain Bacteria; phylum Planctomycetota; class Planctomycetia; order Planctomycetales; family Planctomycetaceae; genus Schlesneria. The sequence continues at coordinate 29,525 of JAFEBS010000070.1, forward strand.
TGCCCGATGGAGATTGGATTGTCGTTCGCCAGGTCTTCATCACGCGGTTGCGGGATCAACGCTATCCAACCCGCCGGGAACTCGATTCCGTCAGTCCGAAGAATCCGGTCATGTTCAGTACCGGGCCCGATTGCGTTTGTAACTCACTGGCCCTGGAGCTGAATGGCATTGATCGTGACTTCAAGATCACAGATGGCAAGGCGGGGCAAATCGAAAAAGATCCCGTCACCGGTGAATTGACGGGCATCCTGCGGAGTGCGTCGCGATTGATAAAAACGAAGTCCCATGAGAAAACGGCCACGCTCGAAGATCGGATGCAGCGTCTGAAGCAGTTGTTCACCGACTACAACTCGGTCGGTCTGACCAGCATCGCCGACCGGTCCGCCGGGGACGACGCTGTCAAAGCGTACTCGCAATTGAAGGAACGCGGAGAACTCTCCTGCCGGGTGTTCCTGTCGTACAGCGTGAACGGCAGCGGCAGCCGGAAGGATGTCGAGACGGGGATTCAGAAGGCGGCCGATCACCCGCTGCACAAGTACGACAACCGGTTGTGGCTGCGGGGAATCAAGGTCTTCCTGGACGGCGGAATGCTGACGGGCAGCGCCTACATGCGCCAGCCGTGGGGGAAAAGCGAGATTTATTCGATTACAGATCCCGAGTACCGCGGGCTGCGATTTATCCCTCAGGAAGAACTGGTCCACATGGCCCGGTTTGCACTGCAGCGGGAACTGCAGTTCACCGCACACTCTGTGGGAGATGCCGCGGTCCATGCCTTGATTGAGGCGTATGCGGAAATCAACAAGGACTTTCCGGTGCGCCCCTGTCGCCCTTGTATTACGCATTGCAATTTCATGAGCCTGGAGGCGATTGAGCAGATGCAGCATTTGGGAATCGTCGCCGATCTGCAGCCCGCGTGGCTGTGGCTGGACGGAGCGACATTGCGAAAGCAGTTTGGGGACGAACGCCTGGCGTATTTCCAGCCTTACAAGACGCTGGATGAACACGGAGTCATCGTCGGCGGCGGTTCGGATCATATGCAGAGGATTGGCAGCCTGAGATCGGTGAACCCGTACAATCCGTTCCTGGGAATGTGGATCACCCTGGCGCGGCTGCCAAGACGCACCGATCAACCGCTGCATCCAGAACAGGCCTTGTCACGGGAACTCGCCCTGCGACTCTACACAATCAACAATGCGTTTCTGACGTTTGAAGAAAAAGAGAAGGGATCGCTGGAAGCGGGCAAGCTGGCCGATTTTGTTGTCTTGAAGACAGACCTGCTGACCTGTCCGGTGGATGAAGTGCGCAACATCGCGGTCGACGAAACCTATGTCGGCGGACAACGTGTGTACAAGGCCGAGTGAAGATTCTGGATTGAGTGCTCGACGACAAATCCCTGGCTGGCCCTTCGAACGGGTGCGATGAGGTGTGAACAGTTCAGAACCTGGCGACAACGGAAGCCCGTACCCAAAATGTCGATGATTCACACGTATGTCACTTATGTACCGCTGTTTCTGATCAGTGTCAGCATCTTCGGCACTCCCGTCGCCAATGCCGACGAACCGCAGTTTATCGAGCCCGATCTGGTGCATCTTCGATCGCGGCCAGAACTCGAATGGTCCAGCTTTCCAGAAGCGGCACCCACGCGCCTGACAGTAACATTTTCCGCTTCGAAGACGACCCGCGAGTCCTGTTTATTGCTCCGCCAGCAGGACGTGAAACAGTCGTGGGCGGTCACGGTTAACGACAAGAAGATCGGGGAGTTGTATCGTGATGAAAATGACATGGTGATTGGCCTGGCGATTCCTGCCGACACCTTGAAAGACGGTGACAATGTGCTGGCAATCGAAGCCACGACCTCCAGGAACCCGGCGGACGATATTCGTGTCGGGTCGTTGAGGCTGTTTCGCCAACCGCTGCAGGAGGTGCTTTCCGCGGCGACGTTGAATGTCACGGTGACCGGCACCGCTTCAGAACCCATCCCCTGCCGAATCACGATCCTGGATGCCCATGGGTCGCTGATCACGTTGGGGACTGTTTCCAACGAAGAACTGGCCATTCGACCCGGAACCGTCTATTCGTCCACCGGGCGGGCAACCGTCAAGTTGCCCGCAGGGCAGTACACCGTCATCGCAGGCCGGGGATTTGAATACTCCATCGCCGAAGCGTCTTTCACGGTGAAGAGTGGCGAGACGCACCGCCAGTCGCTGGCCATTCGCCGCGAAGTGGCGACTCCCGGTTATGTGGCCTGCGATACGCATGTCCACACGCTGACTCATTCCGGGCACGGAGATGCGACGATCGTTGAACGGATGATCACGCTGGCCGGAGAAGGAATCGAACTGCCGATTGCCACCGATCATAATGTGTACGTCGATTATGATCCGATTGCCAGGCAGGTCGGAGTGCGACGCTATTTCACTCCCGTCATCGGAAATGAAGTCACGACGCCGCGCGGCCATTTCAATATCTTCCCCGTCCAGGCCGGCGCGCATGTTCCCGATTCGAAGCAGACAGACTGGGGGTTGCTGTTTGATGACATTCAACGCACTCCGGGTGTGAAAATCGCCATCCTGAATCACGCTCGCGATCTGCACAGCAATATCCGCCCATTTGGTCCGATCCTGTACAACAGCATTGTCGGGGAGAATCTGGATGGCTGGCCGATGCGGTTCAACGCGATGGAAGTGGTGAATTCCGGAGCCACCCAGACCGACGTTCTCCAGTTGTTTCACGACTGGATGGGATTACTCAATCGGGGGCGTCCAGTGACACCCGTTGGCAGCAGCGATTCCCACGATGTCGCCCGGCACTTTGTCGGCCAGGGGCGAACCTACATTCGTTGCGACGACCGTGACCCCGGGAACCTGGATGTGGATGCCGCCGTCAATAACTTTCTGCAGGGGCGCGTGATGGTCAGCTATGGCTTGTTGGCAGAGCTGACCGTCAACGAAAAGTACTCGTCCGGAGAGCTGGCTCCCACGCCCGACAGCGAGGTTCATGTCGCGGTTCGCGTCCTGGGTCCGCATTGGGTTCAGGCCGACCGGGTGATGCTGTTCGCAAACGGTGCCTTGATTCGAGAAGAAAAGATCTCTGCCAGAGATCCTCAAAAACTCCCTGACGGAGTGAAATGGTCCGGCACTTGGAAGATTCCCCGGCCCCGTCACGATGTGCATCTGGTCGCGATTGCCATGGGACCGGGTGTCGAACGGATCTCGTGGCGAACCGCGAAGCCGTATCAACCGACGTCAACGGATGACAGGACACACGTGATCGGGTGCAGCGGTGCTGTCTGGCTGGATGTGGATCAGGACGGGCGGCCAACGTCGGCACGGGATTACGCGGAACGAATGTTTGACAGCAAACAGTTCGACATTGGAGCATTGGTCAATCGACTGGCCGAGTACGATGCCGCAGTGGCCGCGCATTCCGCCCATTTGCTTCGAGTGTCTGGTGTCTCGCTGACCGATGAGCGATTGCAGGCGGCTCTCAAGTCGGCTCCCGAGTCAACGCAAACAGGGTTCCGGCAGTACCAGGATGCCTGGCGCGAGAATGAGATTGCCAGAACCAAACCATAGTCGGCTTCCAATCGACGAACGCGACTCGTCTTCGTCCCGTTTTTCCTGTTCGTTCAGTCCTGCGATCAGAATCAGTAACACAAGAATTCCAGACAGAAAGACCGGAGCCTGCCATGTTGAATCGCCGAACGTTTCTCGCCGCGACGGGTATCGGATTGTTGGGAACCGGCTTGTCACGTGCAGACGACGCACAGCCGGCACCCCGTAAGAAACTGGCCGTAGTCACCACGTTGTGGAACTACCGGTCGCATGCGTGGCACATGGCCGAACGATTCCTGCATGGCTATCCGGTCCGGGGGCGGTGGCACCGACCGGCAATCGACGTTGTTTCCGCGTACGTCGACCAGCGGCCAGACGGGGACTTGAGCGGCCAGCGCGCCAAGGAATTCGGATTCACCATTTATCCCACGATCGCAGAAACCCTGCGGTGCGGGGGCGACAAGCTGGCCGTGGACGCGGTTCTGGTCATCGGCGAGCACGGGGATTATCCGTTGAGCGACACAGGGGCTAAGCAATATCCCCGATACCAGTTCTTCAGACAGATCACCGACGTCTTCGCTCGGGATCACCGGACGACTCCCGTCTTCAATGACAAGCACCTGTCGTGGAAGTTTGAATGGGCGAAGGAGATGGTGGAACTTTCCCGGTCGATGAAATTCCCCTTCCTGGCAGGTTCTTCGCTGCCGGTCACCTGGCGGATGCCGGCGATTGATTTGCCGTACGGTGCCGAGGTGGAAGAGATGCTCGGCATCGCGTTCGGGGCGGTCGACATTTATGACTTCCATGCGCTGGAGATGATGCAGTGCATGGCCGAACGACGCCAGGGGGGTGAAACGGGTGTTGTCGCCATGCAGGCCCTGCGTGGTGATGCCGTCTGGAAAGCATTGGACGCAGGATCGTGGGCAGCGGGCGGGTGGAACCCCCGCCTGTTCGAAGCCTGCCTGTCACGCAGCCACACACTGACGCAACCGGAAACGTTCAGTCATCGCTATCCGACGCCGGCGCAGATGCGGGAGTGGGTGAAGGAACCGATTGCCTATCGCTTCGAGTATGCAGACGGCACGAAGGCCACGATGCTCCTGATGAACGGCCTGGTCCAGGATTTTACATTTGCTGCCAAATTGAAGGGACAGGCCGAACCGCTGTCGACGATGTTCCATCTGCCTCCCAATCCCAACGTCGTGTACTCGGCGGCATTGATGAACGGAGCGGAAAACATGTTCATGACCGGCAAGGCATCGTACCCTGTCGAGCGGACCATGCTCACCAGTGGCCTGGTCGAAGCGGGGTTGAAGTCACTTGCCATGGGACAGAAGCGACTGGAAACACCGCATCTGAAGGTTCAGTACACTGCGCCCCGCGATTCGACGTTTTTTCGAGAGTAGTACTGCGAACTAACCTGCATCGAGCCGACGTTCCAGTTCCACAAGATCGATCAACGGTGCCGACGTATGTCGAACCATTGCTTCCAGCGATGCTGGATCCTTGAACGCCGATCCCGTCACCAGGCAGACCACGTGCGCATTGGGATCGATGAGCCCTTCGGCCGCAGCTTGAAGTGCCCCGGCGACCGCCGTTGATCCTGCCGGTTCGGCAAAAATCCCTTCCTCACGCGCCAGCCGAGTTTGAGTCTGCCAGATGAATTCGTCGCTGACCAGATGGCCCGTTCCGCCGTTGCGGCGGCAGGCGGCGATCACTTCGTTTCCGTCGATCACCGACGGAACCTGCAGGCCGCTGATCTTTGACGTACATTGGATCGCCTGAGCGACATCCAGACCAGCACGAAGCGGGCCGGAGATCGTATTGTTGCCTTCCGGCTGGACACATTCCACGCGAGGCAACTGCAGAACGCAGCCGGCATCGTGAAGTTGCTCAAACGCACGCGAAACCGCCAACACCAATCCGCCGCCGCCCGCCATGCAGAAGATGTGGTCCCAGGATTCCGGCCCCTGTTCGGCCAGTTCCAGCCCGATCGTTTTGACACCGCTCATTCCGACGGGACTGAGTGCAAACGCACTGATTTGCATCTGCGCCGTCGGACGCGAACTGAGCTGTCGCAGGCATTCGATCACCCGATCAGAAATCCTGTTGTCGATGCCGAATCCCCGGACTCGATACAGTTTCGCGCCGTAGGCCAGCATCTGCCGCAGTTTTCCTTCGGGGGCTCCTTCCACAATCGCGATTTCACACTGGATCCCTGCCAGCGCACAATAGGCGGCGAGTGCCGCGCCGGTGTTGCCGCTGGAAGTCGCGATGCACTCGGTCTTCCCCTGGGCCACCATGTCCGAAATCGCTGCGCAGGCAAACCGGTCCTTGTACGAGCCGGTCGGATTCGTGATTTCCAGCTTGAAGTACAGGTTTTTCAATCCGACACTCGGTCCCAATCGACGGGACCGGACAATGGGAGAGTTTCCCTCCCCCAAACTGATCTGGGCCGTTTCCGGAATCGGATCCAACCATTCGGCGAAACGCCACAATCCGGAACGCATGGAAAACAACCTCGCTGGCCGCGGAGACAAGGCCCCGCGCGATGGTGATGGATGGGACGGCGAATGGCCGTCGTTCAGGGATTCCATAGGGTCCCAGCTTCAAATGGATACATCGGATTTCGCCGGTGATTGTAGGGAAGTTGCGTCACGTCGGCCATCGTCACGCCTTGTGTATTCACTCGCAGGATTGTCGGGCAGACGGGCTGATAGGCAGCCAGCGGAGCGTTCACTCCCTTGGCAACCAGCACGCGAAATGAGTTCGGGTCCAGGCCGAACGCGGTCAACTGACGCAGGCTGAACGGCGGCGTTCGACGAGTGGTCAGCATGACCGTCAACAAACCGTCGTCCGTTTCCACGATGGCCGTGTGACCCTGATCAAATCCGGTAAATCCGCCGTGTCGCACTTCGGTTTCGGAAAACCGACCGTCGCCAACGAATTTAACCACAAAGGCCGCTTGAAACGGCGATCCATGTAACTGATCAGTTTTTCCACCCACCGTCAGTCGGGTTCGCGCACCAACGCCCACGGCATCCGCCTGCATCACTGCGGTCGGATCGTACAGGCAGATGAACGACGGTCCCACCTTTTGCCGAAACAGTTCATGCGCCAGCCACGTCCCATTGCCGGGCGATCCACCTCCAACATTGTCACCCATGTCCAGCATGCAGATCGGCGCGGGCAGCGATTGGGCCTGCATAACGGCCTCTTCGACCGAAATGAATGAACCCGCCAGTCCCCGGCGACGCGACCACATCATGGCTCCGAGTTGATTCGCCAGCGATTGGGCCAGTGCCGGATTGCCGTTGGTCACCACCAGAGCCGACGCCCCCATCTCGGCGACGTCCGCGTAGGGGAAACCCAGCATCAGGCTGGCCGACAGGACATTCGCCTGTTGGCGCGTCGTCTCGAATTGAGCGACCACTTCGTCCAGAGGAGCCTCGGCCGTGCATTGACGCTCGATGTTGATCACCATCGGTGGAAAACAGGCCGCCTGGACGGGGGTCACTTCGCCCCGCAACGTTCGCACCATCAGTTCAGCGGCTTCCCGTCCACGCTGTTCCTGATCGACATGGGGATTCGTGCGATACGACATCAGTGCATCCGTGGCGGCAACCATCTCCCGGGACAGGTTTCCATGCGGATCAAGAGTCCCGATGATCGGGATCTGCGGACCGACAGCTTTACGGACCTGCGTCAGCCAGTATCCATCGGCGTCCGGGTGTGATTCCGCGACGGTCGCGCCATGCGGTGCAACCAGCAATCCATCCAGGTGACCGGCCGAATTCAGTTCGTCCAGCATCATTTGGACGAGCTTTTCAAAGGCACTGGCTTCAATGGTGCCGAATGGCAGCGCCCGTGCCGCGAAGATCGGGACGGCGTCAATTGCAACCAGTGCCAGGCCATCAAAAAAACCGCGGACTTCGTGATGAGCTGTGGCGAAGTGCTGACGCACGTCTTCTCCCGTCAGGATCAGGTCCTGGCGAAAGTGGTCAAACGTCGTGGCCCCGGGCAAAAACGTATTTGATTCCTGGATCAGGGCCAGAATCCCAACGCGAGGCATATCAAAAACTCCTTGCCGGTTTGTGGACGCGATGCGGGTGGATATGGTAGCACTACCGACCCGCTGACCACTAGCAGCCCGCAGTAAAAGGAGGCTGACCCTTTGGAGGGCAATCGATTCACCTTGAGAATCGCCCGCCCGGAGATGGTCCGCCCCTTTACCACACGCTGCTATTCAC
>JAFEBS010000071.1 GCA_018242525.1 Planctomycetota bacterium
ACTTAGTGGGCGCTGGCCCTGATTGGACGCCCGTCGTCAATCGCGGGCAAGTTACCTTGGTCGTTCGGCAGGAGAGAATTCGCGCACATGACTGATGCAGAAGCGGTCTCCAGGCGGGAACTCCAATTCGAAATCAGTGCTAACAAGCGGTTCAACTTGAGCCGCAGCGCCGGTTTGTTCATTGCTCGGTTCTGTCATCGTTCGTCCTTTCTGGCCTCGCGGCCAAGTTAACCTGTTCGTTCGGCGTTGCGGCGCGATAGAGGATTACCACGAAGGACACGAAGAGCACGAAGATGGAATTTGACGAGCTTTCCAATCGCGTGATCGGTTGTGCGATCGAAGTTCATCGATTCCTCGGTCCTGGGTTGCTCGAACCCGCCTATGAGCAGTGTTTGGCGCATGAGTTGAATTGTCATGGAATTGCCTTCCAGGTTCAGCACCCGCAGCCGGTGCAATACAAGGACATTCAACTGGATTGTGGATATCGAATCGACATCCTGGTCGAAAGCCAACTCATCGTTGAACTCAAGAGCGTCGAGGTCATCAAGGGGATTCATGAGGCCCAACTGCTGACTTACATGAAGCTGGCAGGAGTGAAGATCGGGCTCCTCATCAATTTCAACAACACCCGACTCAAAGACCGTATCAAGCGATTTGTTCTCTGATTCTTCGTGCTCTTCGTGTCCTTCGTGGTGAAAGCCGAACGAGGCGGTCAACTTGACCCGCAGCCGGTGGTGGTTCAAAGTGTTGGTGTGTTGATTGGAGGCCTGTCGTTGGGCGCGGGCAAGTTACCTTTTTCGTTCGGCAGCAAAAATGGCCCATGTGATACGAGACCAAGGGACATCAGCACGCGTTGGAATGGTCAGGAGTCGTGTCCGACTCTTTTTGTTGGCGATAGCGATTGTGTTCTGCTTCTGGGGCCTCACTGCAACTTGGGGCATTGCAGATGTCGTCGCCACCGCCCACCAAAGCGCACAAGGGTTGAATCAGGAATTGGGGCCGCTGAATCGGCTGGATTTCGATCCGGACGTGCGGCCGTCGCTCGGTGAAAAGAAAATGCCGTGGTATTTCGTGGGAAACGCTTCATCCCCCTTTCCCTTCATCGTCGCCGTTGATTTCGTCTATGCGGTGGGATCGACGGCGGGGCAGCGATCACGCGAGTATATCTTTTGGTTCTTTGGACTCAAGCTTCCCGTTTACCAACGAGTTGACTGGATGTCGTGAACATAAAAGATGGCACGACAAATGCATTGGCCGAACGATGCGGTCAACTTGACCCGCAGTCGCTGGCGGTTCAAAGTGTTGACGTGTTGATTGGAAGCCCGTCATTGATCGCGGGCAAGTTACCTTTGTCGTTCGACAAGTTAAGAAGGACAACAAGCGTACACGATGAGATTTCCGTTAAACGTTTCGAAACAGAGAAAATGCCCGGTTTGCAAACGTGACGGCCCGGGCACTCATTTGCCAGCTACCCCGAGACCCGAGGTGACATCGCTTTCATTTCTGTCGATGCCCGTTGGCACGAAGAAGCTGGACTCACTTCTGACCATTGGATGGGACTCAGGGCTGGTAAAGCATAAACTTTCCCGAACATCCATCGGTGACAGCTTCACGGCCGTAAAATACTCGGGCGAATACAATGGCCGCTCGCAACTTGATGTGGAATTCTGCTCAACTGAATGCATGCGTAAGTTCTTCAACGCGATCGTCGATGAACTTGAACGCCGTATGCATGAGAAACAGCTGGAACTGAACGATGCTCGTGCATTCGTTGAAGAGCAGCAAAATGCAAGCAGGCCGAACCAAGCGGTGAACCGGAACCGCCGATCACGCGAGTCCTAAAGTCAATGTCTTCTTGCGGCGGCCCGGTTACCGCCAACGTTAGGCGGATAGAATGTAGGAACCGGATTGTGTGGACTCGCACTTGGAAAAAGCTGCTTGCCCTGTCTCCAATTGCGGGCTACTCAGCCTCAATGGCAATCCTCGTCCTGATCGCGGTGACGCTTGGCGTGATCGAACAACTTCGCTTTGGCCACAATTACGTCGACAGCATCATGCCCTACGGCAACAGACTCTTTGACGTAGCGGGGTATCTGGCGTTTGCTTGCATTGCCGTGCATCTCGCGTTGCAGATTACACTCACGTGGCGGTACCGTCTCATCACCACGCTCGTTGTAATCGCGTTTTACGTGTCGTCGTACTGCCTGCTTTCATTCCAGGGCAAATACCACGCATCTCGCTCCGGTCAACATCGTTGGGAATCCGTTGGGTTGGCCGCAGTTGATCAGAACCTGTGGCATGCGAAAGGTGTATTTTGGCAGCCTTTTCGGAACGTGTATGGCAAAGACAGTTTTCAGGCAACATCACTCGGTTATTTTTTCTCTCCTCTCATCATCCTTGACCGTGCGTTCGTACATCGGACAATCAATCTCTTCGACGCCGACCACTGACTTGTGGCGCCGCCTAACAAGCGGTTCAACCCGACGTGTGCCGCGGTCGGGCTTGGGGTACAATCAACGGTCACTTGAGCGGCCCAAGATTTGGTATGATCTCGGAAGTCGCTCACGAAAACCGTGTGCGAACAACCGGTTGAACGTGAGCGGCGGTCAACGCTTGCGGCGGAACGGTTGGAGTCGCTGGACGGCATTCCAGTGCTGCCGAATGCTCCGGCGATTCCTCAAATCGCCGACGAAATCATGTCGCTTGGCGTCTTGCCCGCAAAGGCCCAGGTCGATGCGCTGCATATCGCTGCGGCAGCACATCATCGGATACAATACCTGCTGACGTGGAATTGCAAGCACATTGCCAATGCCAAAATACTTCCGCGCGTCCATACGGTATTGGCACACTTGGGCATTCCGATACCGATCATTTGCACTCCCGAGGAGCTGTTGGGCGATGACATGGAAAACAATTGATTCGACAATCGAAGAGATTCATCAGACGCGACGTGCAATCTCCGACCGATTCGGTGGTGATGTTGCGGCGATTGCGGAAGATGCGGCACGTCGATTGGCGGCGTCGAATCGCCCAATATGGCAACCGCAAGATGACGAACAAACGCATCCACCGGAGCCGGCGACCGGGCCGGTTTCAAGTGGGCAGTCTTCACCGCCGGCCCGGTGATGCGGGGCGTTCGGCAGAGGGGCGTTCGTATGGATGAACTCCGTTACTTCCGCGAACATCCGCCTTCCTGCATCGCGGGATTTGCGGCACGTTCCGTTGAACGGCCTCAAATTGGCTTCGACGGACATGGTCGAGAACTCAACACATTCTTCAATCTGAGTTGCCGATGTGGATGCGATCAACATCACGTTCTTGGCTATTACTGGCATAATCCCGACTATCACAATGTACTTGTTTTCCTCAGTCCACTCACCTTGCACTGTGTCCAATGCAACAGCAATTCAGAGCTGGTAGATACGAATCGCCATGGGTACGACGCGGAACTCGGTGGTATCGTTGCCACGGCGCGCGGTGAAGGAGACTCGTCGGCATTCAATTGCGATGTATGCGGACCGAAACCCTTCGCAATTTGTGTTCGATTCGAGTATTCGGAGGCATTGTTTGATGAGGATTATGCTGATTTCCGTGGCCGGGAACAGGATCTATTCAGTTGGTTCAGTATCGTCGGTCATTGCACAGGTTGCTCACGGCTGATACCAATTACCGAATTCGAATGTGCATAAGGATGCTCCCATTTTAGCCGGAAAAAACAAGGGTGTCAGGAACCAAAAGCGTAGATTGAACGCGAAAAACACTCTCAACCCCACCGCGCCCCGGCCCCTCGATCCTCGACCGGAAATCGTCGTGACATCGTACTCGGTGCCGAGTAGAGTGCCGACACTGACGTGGAACGGTCGCGATTGATTCCGCATACGGTCGTTCCACCCACCCACGAAGCGGAAAAGTTCAACGGACGATCTATCCGGCATTGTCCGGCCTTCGGGCCGGACGATGCCGGATAGATCGCAATACGTTCGGCGACTACAAAATGCTTTCAACTTCCGAAGTCGAAATGCTTCATGTCGACGATCAGATACTCATGGCGCTTCCCGAACATGTTGCGCGTCAGTACAACGTCCTTCCTGTTGCAAGGGATGAAACAGGCTTACACTTGGTTGTTCCGGCGTCAACTCTCGAGCAAGAAGTATCGATTGTTGATGAAATACGATACTACGCCGTCGACGATCAAATCAGCTACCAAACCGCAGCGTTGACTGATCTATCTCCGAAGATTGACTATTTATGGGCGCGGCTGAAGTCTACCGTCCATTCATGCGGGCGACGTTTCTTCTTTCGTTTTCGCTGTCCCAAGGTATGGGCATCGCTCGCGCCCACGTCGACACCCGGAATTCGGTTCTGCGACGTCTGCCACAAGAACGTCTACTTTGCATCCACCGCAGATGAGCTGGAACTGCACGCGCGAGCGGGGCACTGTACTGCGTATTCCCAGGTTCACACATGGGGCGAATTAACCTCGCTAATCGGTGACGTCTGCGAACTATGATTCTCAACGTCGTCCAGCGCCAGCCGGAAAAAACAAGGGTGTCAGGGTGCGCCAGCAGAAGCCGGAGGAATGTAGCGAATGCAAGTTTCGCACAAGGTAAGACCTAGCCAGTCGCCTTGGCCTCGAGTGATGCGTCGTGTCGGGCAACTGGCAGGGCGAAGCGTTCACAGAGGAAAGACCGGGCCGTGTATTGAGCTCCGAAAACATCATTTTGTGGCAGCCGACCTTATCCTGACAAGGGGAAGGCAACAATGACGTCGCACGACAAAGGCGAGTACGACATCAATCCCACGGAGTCTAAGACCACGAGCACGGTTGGAAACAGTCCTTGCAGAAGCTGGGAGATCCCGGGAGCATCCACGTCTTCGGACGTGGATCGGTCGGAGAAGGCGAGATGCCACAATGCCGACATGCACGCGACCGGGAAGTCAGACAGTCTCGTAGTACCTGAGAAGCGGGCGAACAATGCTGGACATCGAACGGCAGCGGAGTCCGTGGAGGAAAGGGGGCTGACCAAGGAAAATGTCAAACAGTTGATAAGGGTCCGGACTTAGAGCCGGGTTTCCCCTATTGTACGGACTGTTTGGCATACGAATGACGACACGCATTGGTCAAGGAGACTTGCCCATGGAATGAAATCATCCGTCATTATCCAAGGTAAGAGCCGTATGCGGTAATTCCGCACGTACGGATCTGTGCGGGGGGCCGCCCGTAAGGGCGGTCCCTACCGCGATAAGTTACCTGGTCGTTCGGTTGAGCACCGGGTTTTCGGCCCAACGGGCAGTCAACGGCGCGGCGATTGCGGGTTTGCGTCGCGATCTGTAGGTTTGCCATTTCAACGTCCGTCTGGTGTTGATGTCTGGCTGGCCCGTTCTGAACGGTCCCTGCGAGGTGAACATGTCTGGATTGTCCCGCATCGTCATGATCTGCTGGAGTCTTTTCCTTGTGATTGAGAATGCCGCTTTATCGCTGGCGGGTGAATATGACCGTCCTGCCCCGGATGCCCACCAGAGTCGTTCCGTTGTCGTCGCCCGGAACGGGATCGTGGCGACCAGTCAGCCCTTGGCGGCTCAAGTGGGCCTGGACGTCCTGAAATCCGGCGGGAACGCCGTCGACGCGGCCATTGCCACCAACGCCATGATGGGGGTCGTCGAGCCGATGAGTTGCGGCATCGGAGGGGACCTGTTCGTCATTTACTGGGACAATGCGTCGAAAAAGCTGTACGGATTGAATGCCTCGGGTCGCAGCCCATACCAACTGACGCGCGACGTCTTCCGCGAAAAGAATCTGAAGCAGATCCCGGAAAGCGGGCCGCTGTCGTGGTCCGTGCCGGGCTGTGTCGACGGATGGGAAGTTCTGCGGACTCGATTTGGGACCCGGCCACTGGCGGAATTGCTGCGTCCCAGTATCGAAACGGCCGAAGCGGGATTTCCCGTCAGTGAGATCATCGCCGGCGGCTGGCACGCGTCGGTCAAGAACTTGTCGAAATGGCCGGATTCCGCACGCGTCTACCTGAAGGAGGGTCGAGCCCCACAGCATGGGGAATTGATGGCACTGCCTGAGTTGGCGGCGACCTACCGTGAAATCGCCAAGGGAGGCCGCGACGCCTTCTACCAGGGACGGATTGCCCGTGAAATCGTGGCGTTCAGCGAGACCCAGGGCGGTTACAATGAGTCTGCGGGATTTTGCGGAACATACCAGCGACTGGATTGACCCTGTTTCCACGACGTATCGCGGGCACACCGTGTGGGAACTGCCTCCCAACGGTCAGGGGATCGCCGCTCTGCAGATGCTGAATCTGCTCGAAGGATTCGATCTGAAGAGCCTGGGGCCCAAGAGTGCCGAATACGTGCATTTGTTTGTAGAGGCGAAAAAGCTGGCATTTGCGGACCGGGCGAAGTTCTACGCGGATCCGACATTCGAGACGTTGCCGGTGGCTCAACTGATTTCCAAAGCTTATGCGGAGCAGCAACGACGCCGGATCAACCTGACGAGGGCCAGCGTCAATATCGAGCCCGGCGATCCGAAGCTGGAGCACGGAGACACGATTTATCTGACCGTCGTCGACAAGGACAGAAACTGTTGTTCGCTGATTCAAAGCCTGTATTTCGGATTTGGTTCACAAGTGGTGCCGGGCCGAGTCGGCTTTGCCATGCAGAATCGAGGTTGTCTGTTTGCCCTGGATGACACTCACGTGAACCGCCTGGAACCGCACAAGCGTCCATTTCACACGATCATTCCGGCGCTGGTGACGAAGGACGACAAACCGTGGTTCTGCTTTGGAGTCATGGGCGGAGATATGCAGCCGCAGGGACATGTCAGTGTGCTGGTCAACATGATCGATTTTGGCATGAACCCCCAAATGGCAGGTGATGCCGGGCGGATCCGGCACGGCGGCTCGGCGACTCCCACCGGGATTCCGGAAGAATCGGGCGGCGGAACGGTTTTTCTGGAGAGCTCTTTTCCGCCGGAGACGTTGCGTCAGTTGGAAGCGCTGGGACACAAGCTGGGTAAATCGACGGGTTCGTTTGGCGGATACCAGGGGATTCTGATTGATCACGACCACGGGACATTGCAGGGGGCAACCGATCCCCGAAAAGACGGCGCGGCGGTGGGATATTGATGGCGTGTCAGTTTGGAACCGGGGATCGGATGCCCGATCTCACTGATTCATATTGGAACGGGGTCTCGACGGAAATGGACATACTGCTGAATCTGTTATTGTTTGCCGTCGGCCTGGTGATCCTGTATTACGGGGCCGAATCGACCCTCAACGGATCCGTCCGGATTGCCGAAGCGTTCGGCGTGTCGAAACTGGTGATTGGCCTGACACTGGTGGCCTACGGCACGTCCGCACCGGAACTGACCCTGGACGTCACGGCTGCGTTGCGTGGAAGCACAGACCTGGCGTTCGGAGATCTGATCGGCAGCAATATTGCCAATCTGGGATTGATCCTGGCGGTGGGTGCCCTGATTCGGCCGATGCAGGTGGAGATGAAACTGCTTTCGGCCGAAGTTCCGATCATGATCGCCACCGCCCTGATGACGTGGTCATTGGCGGCTGACGGCGTGCTGGATCGGCAGGACGGATTAGCGATGCTGGCGTGCCTGGCGCTGGTTGTCGGGTATTCATTCCGATCCGTTACGTCGGAATCGGCGGCGGTGAAATCCGACATCGAAGAAGCCGGATCATCGACCACGAGTCTCAAATGGAGCGTGGTTCTGGTCATCGTCGGACTGGCGGGGCTCGTGCTGGGTGCTCAACTGATGGTGCTGGGAGCGACATCCCTGGCACGCTCGCTGGGAGTCAGCGAACTGCTGATCGGTATGACAATAGTCGCCGTGGGAACGTCGCTGCCCGAACTGGCGACCACCATCGTGGCTGCCAGGAAGGGCGAAGCGGATATCGCGGTCGGGAATGTCATCGGCTCGAACATTATCAATTTGCTCGGAGTCCTGGCGTGCGTCGCCACGATTTCCAATGTGCAGATCGCCACCAGCAGCCTGTCATTCGAACTTCCGTTCGTGACCCTGATGTCGCTATTGCTGGTTCCCATGATGATTCGCGGACAGCGAATCACTCGTGGCGAAGGCGTGGTCTTGTTGCTGATGTATCTCGGTTTCCTGATCGCACAAGGCGTCATGCATGGCGGCGAAGTGGTCGCTCATATTTGACTTCAATTTCCGCACGGATCGATGAGCTGGATGTTGCGGATATCCGCACGAAACCCTGCGACTGCAACGCAGGGCGATCGCCTTTTTCAAGTTGTGGTGCCACGGTCTGACCGTCTTCGGGAAGGCCGTGCGAGTGCTCAATCGGCACGGCCATGTCGCGGACTCCATAGCCGTGGTACCCGATGCCCAGGTTGAAAAAGGCGCTTGCCCTGGCTGAAGCGTCTGGTTTCTGGTGCCAGCGCACATTTGCCGATAAGATTCTCCGCCGGGCAGGATCACACCCCGACGCAGATCCTGCCCTGTCCTTCCCGACGCGTTAAGCGTCTTCACTGACCCGCCTGTTTTTCAACCCCATGGGACCAGAATCATTCGGAGCTGACGATGCTGATTGCGTGTGTGATTGCCTACATGATTGTCACCGTGGCGATTGGGGTCTACGCGTCGAGTCGGGTGCATAGTGCGAAGGACTTCATGGTCGCGGGACGATCGCTCCCGCTATACATGAGTTTCGCCTGCGTCTTCGCCACTTGGTTCGGAGCGGAAACCGTTCTGTCCGTCTCTGCGAAGTTTGCCCACAAGGGACTGGGGTTCGTCTCCGGCGACCCGTTTGGGGCGTCGATGTGCCTGATCCTGGTGGCGCTCTTCTTTGCACGCACGTTCTATCGCATGGAACTGTTGACCATCGGAGACTACTACCACATGCGGTATGGGAAGACTGTGGAAGTGGTCGCCTCGCTGGGGATCGCCAGTTCGTACCTCGGCTGGACCAGTGCACAATTGTCGGCACTGGGATTGGTGATCAACGTGTTGTTTCCCCAGATCACGTTGAATCAGGCGATTATGACCGGGGCCGTCATCGTCACGGTGTATACCCTGTTCGGTGGGATGTGGTCCGTGGCACTCACGGACGTTGTGCAAACCGGTGCGATCGTTGTGGGCTTGATCGTCGTCGCGGCGATCCTGGGGAATCAGGCGGGAGGCTTCGACGTCGTGCTGGCGGCAGCCCAGAAGGAGGGAAAACTGACTCTGTTTCCGCATTTGACGGCGGCCGCGTGGCTGGCGTTCATCGGGGAGTTCATCACAATGTCTCTCGGTTCAATCCCGCAACAGGACGTCTTCCAGCGGGTCACGAGTGCAAAGGACGAGCGTACGGCGATGATCGGGACGCTCGGTGGTGGAGTGTTTTACTTCGCGTTCGCGTTCGTGCCCATGTTCATCGCTTATTCGGCTCTGGTCATTGATCCGGAATCCATCCGCCACTTTCAGGCAGAAGATCCCCGCGAAGTTCAGCAGATCCTGCCCGCTCTGGTGCTGAGGGCCACGCCGATCTGGGTTCAGATTCTGTTTTTCGGGGCGGTGATGTCGGCGATCCTGTCGACCGCCAGCGGGACTCTGCTGGCCCCGGCGAGCGTGCTGACGGAAAATGTGCTGCAGCCCTTTACCAAGCACTTCAGCGACAAACGAATGCTGTGGCTGGTTCGGTGCCTGTTGATCGTGGTTGCCGTGGTCTCGACGACGATTTCCGTGAATTCAAAAAGCACAATGTATGAAATGGTCGAGGGGGGCTACAAGGTGACACTGGTCATGGCGTTTGTGCCGCTGGTCTGCGGGATCTATTGGAAACGAGCCAGTACGCAGGGCGCGATCTTCTCGATGCTGTTCGCGGTCGCGGTCTGGATCACCGCGGAATATCAATGCGGTGAGGACAGTCCCGAATTGTGGCGATGTGTTCCCGCTCAACTGTACGGTTTGATGGCTTCGTTCCTCGGCATGGTGGTCGGCTCAATGATGCCCAATTGGATCAAGCATACGCAGCCCAGTCCGGAAGAACTGGCCCGGAAGCGTCCCGTGCCGATCGGGCACTGAGTTGTTTCGATGATCAGACAGAAACTTTAGCCAGCGCAGCGAAATGTCTCAACATAATCATTCTGGACATATTCGGACATCCTCAATCTGGATCGCTGATCGGGGCCGCAAAGGCCGGTAATTCCAAGGCCCTTGAGCGTACGGGAATGGCCGGCCCTTCAGGCCTCAATCCGGCTTACATCGCCAATTTTCCAGGGCCTGGGTGGCCCTGGCTGGAGGAATGGACGGCCCTTTGGGCCTCAAAACAAGAATCGCAAAAGCGATTGTGTGGACGGGGCGGGTCCGGGTTGGAGCCCGCTCAACCCCCTCTGATCGACTGCCGTTTGAAAGATGGCGATTGCCCTGCTGACCGGGGCTGCCTGGGGAAACTCACCTTGCAGTCTCAAGACGCGGCCGGTAGTCTGACGAAACAAAGTCGACTGATATATGGACGCCGCGGTCGGATCTCACCTATGCCGGTACATTCCTACGGACATCCCCTGATTTCCCGACGCACGGCTGTTCAAGCCGGAGCCGTGGGGTTGCTGGGTCTGGGCAGCAATCACCTGTCCGCTCTGCG
Organism: Planctomycetota bacterium; assembly: GCA_018242525.1. Classification (GTDB taxonomy): domain Bacteria; phylum Planctomycetota; class Planctomycetia; order Planctomycetales; family Planctomycetaceae; genus Schlesneria. Next base: position 10,611 of record JAFEBS010000071.1, read on the forward strand.
CGAGGCGGTGGCCGCAACCGGAACGGCGACAACTCCGCCGCGGTCGGTAATCTACATCTTTTTATCGGGGGGACTGGGCCAGCACGACAGCTTCGATCTCAAGCCACAGGCTCCGGACAATATCCGCGGCGAATTCCAGCCGATTGTCACGCGTACTCCTGGCATCGAAATCTGTGAACATCTGCCGCGCCTCGCCGCCCGCAGTCATCTTTGGTCGCTGGTCCGATCGTTGACGCATCCCTCCAACGATCATTCGCTCGCGCATCACATCATGATGACCGGACGCAGCACTGCTCCGCCAACGTTTAATGCCAACAAGCCGATGCCCGGCGATTTTCCGTCGATCGCGGCCATTGCCGGAGATTTGACGACCCGTCGGAACAATCTCCCTCCCGCCGTCGTGTTGCCGGAGCGGTTGATTCACCGGACGGGGCGAGTGATCCCCGGCCAGTTTGCGGGCGAAATGGGACCGCGCCGGGACCCGTGGTTCATCGATGCGTCCCCGTTCAACAGCGAAACCTACGGAGCGTATCCCGAGTACGAATTCCATCATGCGCGCGGTGCCGAACGATCCAAATCGCTGAGATTTCAGGCTCCCAATCTGTCATTGCCGGAAGCTCTGACTCAGGGCCGCCTGGCCAGCCGACTCGATCTGCTCAAGGGCATCGATCAACAGCGCGCCCAACTGGAAGCAGCTGCCACCACTGAGAAATTTGACCGACATCGTCAATCGGCGATTTCGCTGCTGACCGACCAGCAGGTTCGCCGCGCGTTTGATGTCACCTCAGCGTCGGCTGAGGACCTGGACCGATACGGCCGCAATTCCTTCGGCTGGTCGCTGTTGATGGCCCGCCGACTGGTGGAGGCCGGAGTCAATCTGGTCCAGGTGAACCTGGGCAACAATGAAGCCTGGGACACCCACGGGAACAATTTTCCAAACCTGCGCGATTTCCTGTTCCCTCCCACCGATCGATCCTTGTCCGCATTGCTGGACGACCTGGACGCATCGGGTCAGTTGGATCAAACGCTGATCGTGATGGCCGGGGAATTCGGCCGCACGCCGAAAGTTTTCGGCCTGCCCCAGCATTACAAACTTCCCGGCCGGGACCACTGGGGCGCGGTACAAACGGTCTGGCTGGCCGGCGGCGGAACGGCGGGCGGCCGGGTGATCGGCTCGTCGGACAAGATCGGCGGCTACCCCGCTGCAGATCCTCAAACCCCGGAGAATCTGGCCGCGACAATCTATTCGGCACTGGGATTGCCGGGTGAAATTGCCTGGCAGGACGACCTGGGTCGCCCGCACCATATTTACTATGCGGAGCCGATTCAGGGGCTAACGTAACAGGAAATCCGCCCGGCCCCCTGAAAACTTTCGTCACCCGCCCCCATTTGAACCTTGCCAGCCCGCCGCAGCATCCGATAGATTACGCCTCTCCACAGGGATGCCCGATAGTGTAACGGTAGCACAACAGATTTTGGTTCTGTTTGTCCAGGTTCGAATCCTGGTCGGGCAATTGGACTAAACCCCTGCAATGCAGGGGTTTCTTCGTTCGCCAAGTTGATTAATGGTGCCAGACCTGCGTCCCTTCGCAGATTTTAAGCATTTTCCAATCGAACGATTGCTCGTGCAGTAGCAGGTTTTGCTGAGAAAAAAACCGTCATCTGTTTTTCAATCCGTGATGCCAAGACCGTCCGTACCTCGGGTGTCCCCAAACTGCTCCTTTTTGCACCCATCAACTGCGGGGATTCCATCCGTATTGAAACGACAGCTGTCAGGCCTTTGTTCTTAGCTGAAAACCTCTGTTGGCTCATGACCGCTTTCTTAAGGGAACGGGTCAATCCAATTCGCACACCTGTGACATGTGTCCCGCCATCAGGGCAATACCGATCGTTCACGTATGCGCGAATAATCTCGTCAGGTTCGGTGCAGAACTGAATTCCGACTTCGAAGGCGATTCCTCCCTCGTCGCCACGGACCACGACTGCCTCGTGCAAGGGTGTCCGTTCACGATTCAGATCCTTCAAGAACTGAACAATTCCGCATTCATATTTGAATTCGTCACTCGTGGAAGAAGCTTCATGATCAAAGGATGATTTCGGCATCGTTGGCCATTCAGTGGCTCCAAAGGGATACAGTGCCGCGAATTCCAAACCGGATACGACGCGGACACCGCAAGGTGATGCGAATTATAGTGTTACCAATACACGAGCGACACGTCGGCTGGCTGTATAGATCGCACTCATACTGGACCTGCCATCAGCGTGCAAAGTCGAAGATTCGTCCGGAGTGCGTCGTCATCAATTTGAGCCGCTCGTGTTTCGAGTTCCACAGCGAGTCCCGTCCAGACTCCCGTCTGGATGCTGAATGCTGCAGGTCCGCCGCGGCACTCGTCTCCCTCGATCGCCAGGGACCATTCGGCGGCGCATGCGAGCGCCCGTTCACCCGCCGAACGACGGGACGCGACTGATACCAGCCCAAGAGCGAATAGCGGCGGGTCCGGCGGATACAGACTTTTTCGTGTAAACCGCCATGTCAGGTAACGGCCAATGGAATTGCTAATCTCGTCTTCAAGCAGCTTTGCGCTTGCAAGGCATTGTGCGAGCGTGAAATCTTCGCAGCAATCCGAATAGCCTGAGTTGGGTTCCGTGGTTGCGCGCAGCAGGGCGGCGCAAGCGAACAGGCGCGTTCTGTGGCCACGAAGACCGGTCGGGCCGGGTTCGAACGGCGTTGGTTTTGGTTTGTCAGGGTCACTGTTTCGCGTCAATTCGAGAACTTCGGAAAGCCATCCATCGACTGGCCTCGGAATCTGTCCGTCATCTCGAATAGTGCGAAGCCAACGGAACATCTCTTCGGCTCGATAACCATAATCGGCGTTCGCAACATCCATTAGCATCTCATCATCAACGTTTCGGCGAGCGCAATCGAGTAATGCGTCCGGCGATGGTGGAAATGTCTCGGTCAGAATTGGTGGAATGTCGCGCAGCATGAAGGCTCCATTCTATTTCCTGGCGACAGGCCAGGCCGGAGATACCCCATCTGATTCCGGCATCCTCATGTTCACCGATTGTAAGAACAAGTGACTTCCAAATCTCGGTGTAGTGTGCCAATAGCTTCGGAAACATGGGCGGAGGAATCGACAATGCGATTGATGACTTTCACGGAGGCCGGGCGCAGGACAGTGTGAGGGCTGTCATTGCCGAACACCATTGTGGCGAGTTACCCGTGGGAGCAGCGACGGCCTGCACTTTGGAATTTCACTTTACGGCTTCTTCACGATGACGTCGGACTTGGCCGAAGCCGTTTTTCCAGTCTTGTCACGAACGCCAACAACGAGCGAAATTGGCCCTGCAGTCGCATCGTCCGCCACTTTGAACTTCACTTTGATCAAGCCCTGCTCGTTCACAGTACCTTCCCCTGTGACTCCTTTGCCTCCAACCGTGATGACCGGCGTCGCATCGTAGGGAAGTGTTCCGCCCGTGGTCATCGCAAGAACTTCGAACTCCTCACCAACGGTCACTTCATTTGGAACGGCAACCACGGCAACTGTCACTTTGCCGCCCGGCGAATCATCGGGATTATGAGCGAAATAGAATCCGACAATTGTCCCAAGGACGCCAACCAGGACCGTCAGAATCTCTTTCCCTTTCGAAAGTCGCTCCTTCAGTGCATCAATACCGTCCGTCTCCATGAGCACCGAAGCCAGAGTCAAAATGACGGCGATGGCGATCGTGCCAATCGCGATCAAGAAGGTGATCAAGCCTCGTGCCCCCTGGATCGAGGACAGAAATTCCAGCAAGCCGCCCGTCAGGACACCAGCCACCAGTAAACCCAAGATCAGAAATGCCATTCCACCAAAAACAAGATACTGCAGATATGAACCGGGGCGGGCTGATCCCGCCGAAGACATTGCAGGCCGCGGCACCGCAAGACCTGACACGACCCAAACAACCGCGAGCGCGAAAGATCCGAATCCACACCAATAGGAGATCGTAATCCCGGCCGGCCACGTCTTCGCATCGCCCTTGGCCGCAAATAGCATAGCCAACGCAAATAAAGCGATGGCAATGATGCCAACTGCGAGCCTTTCCGACTTCGGCAGGAATGGCTCCGCCTTCCACGCAATACTCAACTCTTCTTTCTTCTTGGTGAACTCCTTGGCGGCTGCCTCGAACGCGTTGAGTGCCACTTTGGCTGGTGTCATTTCCGCCTCGGTAAATGTATGTCCATCCGACTGCAATTGCCCGATGACGTTTTCGTTGGCTTGCTTGAGCGCGATGTAGTAGCTCGCCAGCAATCCTGGCATAGACGCCAGTTCAACAAGTGCCTGATTCACCGCGAGGACTGCGTTCCGCGATGCATTGGCCTTGCTCGTAAACTCAGCCGCGTCTCCTGCATTTGTCAAGGCAGTATTCTTGGTCAGCGCGTCCCGAATCAATGTGTCAAGCATTATTGGCCCCGCTAATGAACGACAACAGCTTTCAAGTCAAACATATGACATCGTGAAGAATCAAGACGAAAACTACCGCTGCTTCGTAGGATTCAACAGCAGTGTTTCGGAAATGGGCAGGCTGAAATGCGCTGATAGAATACGCCGGAAGTGAATCCCTCGGCAAGCCAGAGCGATTTCAAATGATGTATCGTCAGATGTTATGTTTGAAGATCGTTGGAATAGCCGCCAGTGGTAAGCGGGGTCTGACCCTCTTCGGGCATGCGGTTTTCAAGTTGATTCTAGTGCCCTCCAAATGATCTGACCGCTCTTACGACGGGCTGTTAGCGGCAGGTTGTCTTTCGGCCGAAGCAATGGCGGTTTACAGAAAATGAAGCTCAAGGCCTCTGTTCGGCGCGGGTCTCCCCCTGTTCGGCGCGGGTCTCCCGACCCCGCCGAAACGGCCGACCGTAGGTCTCCTCATGTTCTCAAACTTGATCATGACAACCAATAGCGTTGTCGTCTTATCTTAGAATCAATCAAACATTTGCCCGTTTGCGGTGGGATTGAATTGACCCGTGAGGTTATGAACGACGGGAACCGAAATGCGCTGGCCGCGAAGAGGAGACCTACGGTCGGCCGTTTCGGCGGGGTCGGGAGACCCGCGCCGAGCAAGGTGCACTCTCAACCTCAACAACACCCAGATCACAGATGCCGGTTTGGAACATCTCAAGGGACTGACCAAACTCGCAACCCTCATGCTCAGCACGCCAACGACAGAAGTAGGCCGCGCAAAGCTGCCGGATGCGTTGCCGAATTGCAAGATTGAAGAAGATCCGCAATGATCCGGTTGACTGGACGATTTTCGACCTGCGAACCGGAGTCACACCCATGCGCTGCACGTCCCGAATCCTTTCGGCATTGTTGTTCCTCTCGCAGACCACAATTCTTCACGCCGAAGACCCCAGGCCCGGTCAGCAGGTTGCTCAGGTGTTTCAGAGTGTGAAGTCGCCAGGCTCCAAGCTGGGATACTGGCTGTCTCTACCCGGAAATTACGGACAGCCGAACCAGACGTACCCGCTGCTGATGTTTCTGCATGGATCCGGTGAACGGGGTGACGATCTGTCACGGGTCAAGAAACATGGCCCCCCGAAGTTGATCGGCGAAGGCCAGTCCCTGCCGTTTGTCGTGGTGTCACCCCAGTGCCCCGCGGATCAGCACTGGGAACCGGAAATCCTGCTGGAACTGCTGGACCAGTTGCAGGCCAAGTATGCCATCGATCCCACTCGTGAATACATTACGGGTCTGAGCATGGGAGGAGGCGGGACCTGGTCGTTGCTGCAGGCCGCCCCGAAACGCTTCGCGGCCGCAGTATCGATCTGCGGTGGAGCCAATCCGATGAAAGCGGATGCCGCCTTGCACACTCCGCTCTGGATCGTGGTCGGCGACCGGGACAGCGCCACAACAGTTGCCAACAGCCGAGCGACCGCTGAAGCTCTGAAACTGAAAAACGCCGATGTGAAACTGACGGTGATGTCGGGGATCGGCCATGACAGTTGGACGCAGACGTATGCCACTCCGGAACTCTACGAGTGGATGCTGCGGCACCGCCGTGCTGACTGAACCCGCTCGTGATCATCATCAGGAGATGAAACCCCGGTGATTGAGGCAACAAGCGATTGATGCGGGGAGCAATTCATGACCGGGTGGCGGTTCAACCGGCAATTTGCGGTACGCAGCCTGATTGGTGTCGTACTGGCCACGGTTCTGTACGGTGTGATCACTGTGGCCTCCGCGCATCAACGGGAACAGCGGATCATCCGGCAGATCGATGTCGCTGGCGGACGAACCATTGACCAGAACCGGGGCCCCCGTTGGATCCCGGACTCGATTCAAGCCAGATTGCCGGTCATCTTTCGTCGCGTGGTGCTGGTCGATATTCAGCATGTCGAAGTTTCTCCAGACTTGCTGCAGGAACTGGAAGCCTTCAGCCATCTGGGATCACTCAATGCCGGTAGCACTCCGCTGACCGACGCACACCTGGAACGTCTACGCCACTGTCAGCAATTAGGCTGGCTGAATCTGGCCGCGACCAATGTCACGGATCAGGGAATCGAACATCTGAATGCCCTGCCGAATCTCCATACGTTGTCCCTCAGCGGTCCTCAGATTACCGACGCCGGGATTCGCAGGCTGCGGATTCGGCAGCCCGGGTTTTGTCTTTCGCTATACAATGTAGCCGTCACGGATAGTGGCTTGCAGCAACTCTGTGAATCGGCCACTTTCAAACAACTGGATCTGGTCGGTTCGCAGGTCACGGACGACGGCGTGACGTCGCTCGCCGGGATGACCACTCTGAAATACCTGGAATTGTCCGGGACCCGACTGACCGAAGCTGGCCTGAAGCATTTGACGAATTTAACCACGCTCGAAGAACTCGGAATCTCCCAGACGGGCGTCACGGACAAGGGCCTCGAAATCCTACGGCCTATGTCGGGCTTGAGGGATCTGAACGTCAGCGAAACTGCGATCACGGATGCCGGACTGGTCCACATCCTGGAGTTACCAAATCTCACCCATCTGCGTCTGAGCAAAACACGCATTTCTGACGCGACGCTGGAGCGACTGCGGCGATTGCCGTTGAAATCGCTATTCCTGGATGGCGATTCTGTGAGCGAAGCCGGACTGGAACACGTGAAGGCGATCGCCACGCTCAAATGGCTGAGCCTTCACGATGTTCCGTTGACCGAGGGATTTCGTGAATCGATCCGTCGGTCGCTACCAAACTGCCAGGTTTATCCGCTGCCCTGATGCCTGGGTCTGGGCCTTGCTTCCTCCCCGAAACTGTCGGCCGTGCTGCTGGCCTGCGCAGTTGCTCTCGAAACAACCGGTACCAATTCCGCCGGGGACACTCCCAATGTCGTGCGAATTCTTGCGGATGAGAAACTATGGCAAACGCGGGTGGCGACGGATGACGTGTGCCGAGCGTCGCTTCGCGCCGTTTCCGCAAACGCCGATATTACGGAAGATCCTTGGGCTCATCGGTCGGAGTCTTGGGCGGCGGCAGCATCTTTTCGCCATCCTTCGATTCCGGGATCGCGGGCATGTTCGTCGGCTTCGGAAACGCGGACTCGGGAATGTCTTTCAGGTTCGTCTTGCGATCCTTCTCTTCCAACAGCGAATAGCCCTTCTCCTTCGTGTCGTACCGGCCCCAGTAGTACTTTGAATACGGATTGTAATAGTAGACGTATCGAGGCGTCGCCGGGTAGTAAATGCAGTAGTGGTAATTGTACTCGGTCGCGGTTTCGTATGGCTTGTAGTAATAGTAGACGTAGTAGTATGTGCGCTGCGGATAGTAAGTCCAACTGGAGTAGTAGTGCCTGCCATCGGCCAGGGATTCCTGTGCGGAAACGGACAGACTGGCAACGACGACAGCGGCCGCAAACAGGCGCGCAAGCATGTGACTACCTCTTTCTGATAGAGCCCGATCGAACTGCAAGAAAGTGCACCGGCAACAGTATCGCCAGCGATTCTCAAAACGCAACCGGCCGCAACTCGAAAAACTGACCGGCACGCCGGTCCCCTTGCGACGTACCGAACCGATCTGCATACTGTCCGCAGGCAATCCTCCTGCAGGAGAAGAGATTGATGCGTCATTGGCGGGCCACGTACCAAGCCTTGATCTGCTTGTTCGTTTTCGGTGTCAGTTTCAATTGTCGACAGGTTTTCGCCGAAGAGGCGGCCCCTGCCGAACTTTCAGCACGCGTCAAGGAATTCCTCAGACAGCGATGCTTCGAGTGTCATGGCGGCAGCAAAACTCAGGGGGGCGTCAGGGTTCTGGACCACGCCCAGCTGATTGGCGAGCGCCAAGTTGTGATTCCGCGCGAACCCGACAATTCTCTGATGTATCAGGTGCTGACGGCGAATGACGAATCGGTTATGCCGCCCGCAGGTCAGCCGCGGCCGACCACCGACGAGATCGACATGGTTCGGCGCTGGATCGTCGCGGGGGCGCCTCCGTTCCCTGCCGATGTGAAGAATTCCGCGGCCGCGACTCCCAACACTGCGGGGATCGTGGGGACCGAATATGTCCTGACGAAGATCGGCGACCACGTTCGCAGCCAGCCAGCAGAGAAGCGTCCCTACCTGCGCTACTTCAGCACCAACCATCTGCTGGCGGGGGGCGCCACACAGGACGAACTGACGCTGCAGCGCGAGGCCCTGTGCAAGGTCATCAACCATCTTTCGTGGAAGCAGCAGATCGCCAGGCTGAAGGAAATCGATCCGACAAACACCGTGTTCGCCCTGGATATTCGCGATGTCGGCTGGAATCAACAGCCGTTCGAACAAATTGTCGATGGCAAGCCCAACGTCCGCAGCAAGCTGAACCTGTATGACTTGATTCTGCTGGAATATCCCTACTCGTTGATCTACGAAGATTCAGACGCATGGCGTCAATTGGGTGAGGGATACATGGCGACTGCGGCCCTGGTTCGGCCCATTCCGTTTCTTCGCGCCGACTGGTTCACATCGATCGTGGCGCTGCCGTCTTTGTACGAGGACATGCTGCAACTGCCGCATGAGATTTCAGAACTTGAAGCGAAGCTCGGAGTCGACTCGGCCGCCAACCTTCGCGACGTGACTGTCCAGCGGGCAGGCATGACGGTCTCAGGGGTGTCTCGCAACAACCGCGTCGTCGAACGGCACTCCTCGAATTACGGAGCGTACTGGAAGAGCTTCGATTACAGCTCCAATCGCGGTCACGAGAACATGTTTCACGACCCGATCAATCTATCTCCCGTCGGCGGTGAGATGGTCTTTTCTCTGCCGAATGGACTGAATGGCTACTTCGTGACAGATGCCGTTGGCAAGCGGATCGAACTGGCCCCAACCAGCATCGTGACCGACAAATTTGCCGAGGACAAAACGGTTCGCAACGGGCTCAGTTGTATCCGCTGTCACGAGAACGGTATTAAGGGCTTCGCGGATAATGTCCGCAGCGCGGTGGAAGCGGCTCCGGGTAGTCCCGGGTTCGACAAGCGTCTGGCCCTGCGACTCTATGTTCCTAACGACGAGATGCAGAAACTGGTGGCCGAGGATACGCTGCGGTTCAAGAAGGCGATGGAACTGGTGGTGGGACACGTCCAGACGCGCGAGCCGGTGATTCCCGTGTCGCGCCGTTTCATTGACGCGCCCCTGTCGCTGCATGGGGTGGCCGGGGAACTCGGCCTCGCATCGACGGACGGACTAACCAGTACTTTCCGATCACCGCATTTCACCGGCCTGGGTCTGTTGCCGCTGGCGTCGCAAGGGATCATTCGTCGCGACACCTGGGAAGACTACTACGATCAGGTCGTCCGCGGGCTGGGCCTGGGCGTCCCCGTAATCCCGCTGGATGGCCTGGGACGCGGCGACTACCCGGCGGGGAATCCTCAGCTGAATGTCACGATCTCGACCAACCGATCGAACAACATCTTTTCGCCGAATGACGAACTGGTGGTGTTTGTCACGAATCGATCGGATTCCGACGTAAATGTCGAGTTGATCGGGACCAGCGCGCTCGGTCGCAAGGTGATCCTGCTTCCATCGTCGACCGTATTGTCGCCAGGTCAGCAGTTTCGATTCCCCCAGACGGGCACCATCAAGATTCAGCCCGCACTTGGGCGCGAACTGCTGACGGTCTTTGCTTCGACGGAAGAGTTTGAACCCGGTGTGATTCTGCGCGGTAAGGATATTGCCGATCGCGTCATTCACCCGTTCTTCGCCCTGAATCGAAACGATGGCTCCGTGAAGCCGGGCTTTGATGCCGGGAAGTTCACGAAACGAACGATCGCCATCGAAACTCGCTAACAACTTCACTCGCACGCAGGAGTGCATTCATGCCGCAGTCGATTCTTCGAACCCTGGTGATCGGATGCCTGATGCTCGCGCTGGCGCCGGCGATTCCCGCACATGCAGCAGACGCCCCGACCGCGTCGCTCGACCAGGTCTTGCAGGAACAGGCGCCCGCCATCCTGAATCAGCTTCGCGAGAAGGGATACAAGAATGTCGGTGTGCTGAAGTTCCGGATCAAGAAAGGCTCCGATCCGATCAGCGACAAGGTCGGCACGCTGAACATGTACCTGGCCAATCGCCTGGAAGTGGCGCTGATCCTTGTGAATTCGAACGATCTCGCGAAGCAGGTTGGCATCGTCAAAAACGCGAGTTCCGTTGCCGCGAAGATCGCGGGCGCCAGTCATGTCACAGCCGAAGGCCGCGCGAAGCTTTTTCAATCGGAATATCCACTGGCCTGGGGCAATTCATTGGTGAAGCCAGACGCCTTCCTGACGGGTATCGCTCAGGTCTCGGCAGATCTAAAGCAGGTGACGGTCGGCATCCTGGCATTCGATACCAGCGGCGGGGCACTCACGAAAGTTGTGCCCCCATTCGATGCCGTGATGACTCCCTCGACGCTCAGCGAAGTCGGGGAAAGTTTCACGGTTCGCGGCGCGTTCGATTCTGCCAAGCCGGAAGTGGTGAACGCGAAAGTCACAGAAGCGGCGGCAAAGGTCAAAACGGCGGACGCCACTCATCCGCTCGCCGATCCCGCCACTCCGGTGATGCTCGAAATCCGCTATGACGGGAAGCCGATTCCCCTGGAATTCCGCAACGGCAAAGCTTTCGTGGCCGAACCTCTGGAAGGTCAGAAGGTCGTCCTGATCCTGAAGCGGACTGAACATGCCAAGGGGCGACTCGGAGTTGTCGTGAAGGTCAATGGCGAGAACACGCTCGGCCGGCAACGACAACGCGACATCGATTGCCGCAAGTGGATCCTCGACCCTGGCGCCAGGCCGATCGAACTGGTGGGATATCAACTCGAACAGGATACCGCCGAGGAGTTCCGAGTTCTGTCGGCTGCGGAGTCGATCGCGAATGAAATGAACTATGGCGCCGACGTGGGGATGATTTCGGTCACAGTGTTCCGCGAAGTGGGGGGCGAAGCGCTGCCAGACACGACGCCCGGTCCTCAGCCAGACACCCCCAAGCCACAGCCAGATACACCGAAGCAACCCGACACGCCGAAGATCGCCAAAAAGCCCGAACCGTCGTCGAACGCCCCTGCCGATCTGCCGGACGATTCGGCCGAGGACCTGTTGGCGCTCAGTCGTGGCATTCATCCCACGACGACTCCGAAGAACCTCGCGGCGCTCAAGCATCAGCTTCGCGAAGGGAGCCGCAATGCTGACACCCGCGGACTGATTGGACAGGGGCAGATCATCGCCAGTTCGGTGCGAAAGGTGCAGTTCAACGCCGATCCCACGCCACTGCTTTCGGCAGCGATCAACTACTACAACCCCAAGGGGCAGGGTAAAGCGGCATCCCAGTGACCGGATGATCGCATTCACAGACGGGAGATTCCGTGTCAGCAATCATCCTTCGTTCACTTGTGGTTACGGCTCTGATCGCATTGGCATCGACAGCGGGGGCTCAAGACGCGGCCGAAGTCGGACGTCTTGTCACCCTGGCATCTCAACTCGAAAAGCAGGAGCGCTTCGAAGAAGCGATCGCCACGTACAATCGCACAGCCGAACTTTGTACTCAGATCTTCGGACTCAATCACAAGTACACCGGGACCATGTACGGCTCATCCGGCAACCTGTATCGCAGGCTGGGGCGATATCCGGAGGCGGAGAAGACGCTGCAGAAGTCGCTGGATATCTTCGAAGCGCTGGGCGACCCGTTCCTGGTTGCCGAAGGGGTCAACAACCTGGCCGCGGTGAAGTATGAGCTCGGCAAATACCCCGATGCTCTGGCTCTGCATCGCCGCTCGGTCAAACTGTTCGAAACGACATCGGGCGAAGGATCGGTCGCGGCAGCCGTCGGTCGATCCAATCTCGCCGGCGTGTTGCATCAACTGGGCCACTCGACCGAAGCGGCCTCGCTCTATCGCAAGAGTCTGAAGACGCTGGAAGCAAATCAGGACACCCAGCGGAAGCGACTCGCCGACACACTGTCGAATCTGGCGAACGTGTATCTGGCCGAGGGCGATCTTGCGCGTGCCGAACCGCTGTCGAAGCACGCTGTGGAACTGAAGGAAGCCGAGTTCGGTCCCGATCACTTCGAGGTTGCCTACACGCTGAACAACCTGGCCACGCTGCATGGGCACATGGGGCAATACGCCAGAGCCGACGAAGAGTTGCAGCGATCGATTCGAATCATCGAATCGACCTTGGGGCCCAACCACGTGGAAATCGCCCGGTCTCTGACGAACCTGGCCCGCATCCGGATCGTGATGGACAAGGCGCCGGAGGCCGAGACGCCGTATCTGCGTGCCCTCAAGATCCGCGAATCAACCCTTGGTGGCGACCACCCCGATGTCGCCACTTCGCTGGAACACCTTGGCAGTTACTACATGATTGCCGGTCGGTACGACGAGGCCGAGGCGGCGGCTTTGCGGGGCCTTCAAATCCGCGAAAAGAAGTTCGGCGAGAATCACCTGAGCGTGTCGTTTTCACTCACGAATCTGGCTCAGCTGCGGCTTCGTCAGAACAGAATCCCCGACGCATTGGAACTGCTCCAGAAAGCGCGGGCGATTCGTGAATCCAAGTTCGCCGCAGATCATCCGGACATCGCAGCGATCGACATGTGGCTCGGTTGGATTTCCATGCACGAGAAGAAGTCGGACCAGGGAGTGGCAGATTTCGACAAGTCGCGCCGCAGCATCAGGCATTATGTCGAACAGACACTCTCGGTCCTGACCGAGCCCGAACAAATCGTCTTCCTGAAAGAGATCGATCAGCCGCAGCTTCACACGGCACTCAGCGCCGCCGTCGTCTCGAAGCAGCAGTCGGGAATCGACGCCTCAGCCGGTTGGGTGCTCAATGGTAAGGGGATCGCTCAGCAGGTACTGGCCGAACGAGCCCTGGTCAATCGCGATGCGAAAAACCCCACGGTCGCCGCGATCCTCGAATCTCTGGTAGCGATCCGCAAGCAACTGGCGTCGTTGTCGCTGGTCTCGACCGAGAGCGCCGATGAAAAGGCGCGACGGAAGAAGATTCAGGATCTGACGGCCCGCGAAGCGGAAACAGCTCACCTGGTGAATGAAGTGGCCGGTCGATCGGCGTCGCGCAGCGAATACGTCGAACTGGATCGCGTCCGCCGCAACATCGCCGACGATGCGATGCTCGTTGAAATCGTGAAGGTGCAGGTGTCGGACTTCGTCGACCCCGCACGTCGTAAATTCCCGGAACGATACATTGCCTGGATCATTCCCCCTGCTGGAGATCAAAAAGTTCAACTTGTTGACCTCGGAACGGCGGAGTCCATAGATGCGGCGATCATAACAGCTCGAGAAAAGTTGACCGGCAGCCTCGAACAGATTCGCGATCAGGGAGAGCCCGACGCCGAAGCTGAATTAAAAAAGGGACTGCAGCCGCTGGCGAAACTGGTGTTCGAGCCGTTGCTTGCGGTCTTGGGAGACAGCCAGAAACTGTACATCAGTCCTGATGCCGGGCTGTGGCTGGTCCCGTGGGGCGCGCTGCCGCTCGCCAATGGCAAGTATGCGGTTGAGCAGTTTGATATCCGCTACGTGATCAGCGGACGCGATCTGGTTCCCGGCAGCGGTGCGGCAGCCGCCGGAACGCGACCGATCCTGATGGCCGATCCCAACTACGATGCGACTCCCAAAGAGATTCAGACGGCAACGCTGCAGTTGTTCAAGAATCGTTCGACGGCGGGAAACCAGCAGGCCACGCCCGCAGGCAAGAACCGACTGGGAACCGCCCCGCGGTTGCCGGGAACGAAGTCCGAAGCGAAGGCGATTCAGCCGAAAATCGAAAGCCTGGCGAATACCGAAGCCTACTTGTATACAGATCAATGGGCCCTGGAAGCGGTCTTCAAATCGTTGCGACAACCGCAAATCCTGGTGATCAGCACGCACGGCTTCTTCCGGGAACTGGCTGCCGAGGAAGCTCCATCCGCTGCCGACGCAAACCCGCTGCTGCGCTGCGGCCTGTTACTGGCGGGATGCAATCAGCCCGTGCAGGTGGCATCCGAGGACGATGAAGACGGCATCCTGACGGGGCTTGAGATCGTCGCCACAGATCTCCGCGGGACGGATCTGGTCGTGTTGAGCGCCTGCGAGACAGGGTTAGGCGAAGTTCGCGGCGGTGAAGGCGTGGCCGGTCTGCGGCAGGCTTTTCAACTGGCGGGAGCCAAGTCGGTCGTCGCGACGCTGTGGCAGATCCCCGATCGTGAAACGGCCCGGCTGATGACCGAATTCTTTACGCAACTGGCCGAAGGATCGGATCGGTCAGCAGCGCTTCGCCAGGCTCAATTGAAGATCATCTCCTCGCGACGCGAGCGGAACGAAGCGGCCCATCCCTTCTTCTGGGCCGCGTTCACCATCACCGGCCAGTGATGAGGGCAACGTCCGCACCCGAGTCGAACCGTTGCTTTAAACGATGGCTTTGTCCCGACGGCGTTGACCCAATGGCACTTACTTTGTGAGCCGCACGGCGCTAGCCGCGGGTTCTTCGGGTACGAGTGAGAATGCACCCGCGGCTAGCGCCGTGCGGCTCACAATGCAACCCAAAGCGTCAGCGAGGCATCGCGTTAATTCCCGCCCTCCCTCGCTCACGCTTCGAGTGACATGGCTAAAGTAAGTGCCATTGGGCGTTGACCCTCAGGTTCCGGCTGTCGATACTGAGATGCATTCCCGTTCGGATTCGGAACAACCATTTCCCGGAGGGCTCATGCCTTCATTGCGCATCAGCATCGAAGTCTTACGCGCCGAATTCCCGGTCGTTTTACTACCCAGAATTGTGGCATTCATACTTATTGCGGTTTTTATCGAATTGTCGATTCAGCCGACAAAACACGCCTTTTCTGCGGAAGAATCTCGTGTACCAAACGTGGTCTTCATCCTTGCGGACGACAAGTATTGGTAATCCAGGCCACGGGTTGAGATTCTGGGATAGAAACGCTGACATCAAAGAATTGAAAGCGTTTTCCGGATTGAGGTGGATCCAGTGGACTTCAGTCGAATTGAGTGCGATTTACTACACTTTGCTACACGTCTCAATCGGACTCAGGCCTGCGAGTGTTAACCACTCGCTTGCAGGTTCGGGGCCATTTCGAGGAGCAATCTGCTGAAGGTAGCCGGGCGTGTGCCCGGCGGCGTGGCGATTTAATCTCTCGGGTGACTAACTAACTCCAGACGCGAAACCGAATACGAAAACAGCGCAACCGAGAATGGACTCGGTTGCGCGTCATGTGAATGGACTAAATCGTCATTCGTCCCGATGTGCGATTGTTACGATCGGGTTTGCCCTTTCCTGCTCCTTTCTTGCTGTCCTTTTTTTTCCCCTTCTCGTCATCATTCGTCTCATCTTTTGTCTCTTCATTTGAGGACGATCCGGGCTGGGCTCCAGCAATCGCGGTGACGGCCTCGGCGGCCTTGCCCAGGATCCCCAATGCGCTCGTCGATATTGATCCCCAAACTCCCATGGTTCCCCGGGTAGTCGCGCCAGATTCACCGACGGATTTTTCAAGGACAGTAGTGGGCGGCGTCGATGTCGCTGCGATCAGTCGAGACCAACCAGGCTCCATGGTCGTTTGTGATCGTATGTCCTCTGTGGCTTGCACACTTGCGATGCGCTGACGAGCCTGGCGATTTGCATCTGCTTCCTGCTGCAGACGCTTGGCATGCCGAGCCAAAGCTCCCTGATATTCGGCGTCGTTTGAATCAGTTGATGCGGCAATTGAAATCTGTTCTGGCAACGCTTGGTCCGACATAACCCGAGGCTGGGAAAGAATGGAGCCCACGATTCCAATGCAGACGCCAGCGACGGCGGCGAGTGTTGATGGCATATTCATTTAGTTCCCCTTTTTGATGTCGCGGCTTCCCTGCTGCCAAGCAGGTGATGCGTTGATGCCGTTGAAGTTCAAATGATGAATGCGGATTTTTTCGTCGAGCTTCTTCAACTCGTCGAGCAATTCGGAGTGCTCCGCGTTGAGTTCGCTTGCCAATCCTTTGATTTCAAACGCAATTAAGGAGCCCTCAGCCAGCTTCATCTCTTTTTCCAAAACCTTCAGTCCATGCTCGTGCTCAACCCGCGCACGTTCCGTTGCGTCACGGCAGCCACTGAATTTCCCGCCCCAGTCGCCCCACAAGTCAATACACTGCTGGAATCGCGCCACAGCTTCTGCGAGTCGTTCTTGTGTCAGTTTCTGCGCCAACCACTTTTGGCGAGCCTCCTCGTAAACTCGCCGCTTTTCGCGAAATTTATCTCGCTGGTTCTCGAGGATGCGATCTGCAACCTTGTGAAGATTGTCCGAAAGTTCGTCCCGGTTTTTCAGTAGGTTTCGCAACTCCGAATCCAGGGATTCCGCACGCTGAATGGCGTCTTTGACTGACTGGTAGTCTTGGTACGCGGGAATTACGCCCAAGGCGATCTGCTCAGGTTCAATTGCACCATTCGGAACGATAGCCTGGCTCTTCGCACGCAACGAACGACTGAACTTTTCGTGCGACCAGATCTTGCCAGAGAATTCAACCGGCTTCCAATAGTCGCCGGCACTTTGCTTGACCATACGAACGCCGACCTCTTCATAAATCTGATTTGCTTTGGCCTGTGCATCTGCTCCGCCGCCGAAGACGGGAACGAACGGCGTAACTCCGAAGGCCATGCGTCCCTCCCCTGTTGTTTCGGAGTTCGTCTTGCCCTTGGTCTCGACGCGGTCTTCAGTTTGACGTTCACTTCCCCAGGTTCGTTCCAGCCGCTTCCACAGCAGTTCTTGCTGATCGGAGCGCATCTGCTCGAACGATGTGGGACTCTCAAACAAATCCGTGACAACGAACGGATTCGTGCTCAGGAGATCCAGCAATTCCGGGTCGCCCTGAAAGCTGTCCGTGATTTTTTGTCGAACTTCATCGACAATTTTCTGTGCATCGGAGTTCGACATAAACGGTCCAGGGCCGGCGGCGTCGGTGAGTTGTGAGTCATGGCGACGAAGAACCGTCGAACCAGCGTCCCACAATCGAGATGCAGCTTTCATAGCGCGGACGGGGATCTTTGCGACTGCCTCGAGCGAAAGCGTCTGCTGCTCTCGCGCCGCTGCGATTCGGCCCGACATCTCAGCCGTCAGAGGGATTCTGAACATCGTGCTGATATCGGGCGACTTACACCAGGAACTCTCAACGATCGTTCCCCGCTGATCGCAGACGATGACTTTGAGTTCGAGGATAGTCATTGGCTGCAAATCAAACTTCCGGCCGGGGTATGCAATACCGAGCCAGACCGAGCCCAGATTGGTCATGCCCGGAGCGGCATCACGCAGTTCGATGGACATGAGATTCGGGAGAAACTCCAAGGATTCCTGAGTGAACACGGGGCGAAACGTCAGAGCGTCGATCTCGCCGAGCGCCGTGCCGCCATCGATCAAATGGCCTCTCGGATCAAGGGTCAACCGGATCTCCTTGCCGTTGAGAAGCTGCAACGTACGAACAAAGAAGGGCTGCAATGGCATCCTGCCCAGCACGGGGCCCGCAGAGGTCGATCGCAGTGGATTGACAATCTGCTGCGGGGATAACACCACCTCTTGAGCCACAACCGCGGTCTTCGAATTACTGGCGACCAGCGAAGCGAGACCTGCGGACACCCCGATTGCCAACACACACGTTAAAAAAGGCCAGGCGAATTTGGACTTCACCGCTGTTTCCTTTCCGTTCGATGTCAGTGGGTTAACGATTTCCGATGGTTTCGAGCAGATCTTCGAGTTGCGCCAGTTTGGCGTCATTCGGCGTGGAGAGGCGGCGCCCTGAGAGCGCCTGTTCAAGACGCTTCGCGCGGGCGTCTTCCTTGCGCAACTTTCGCCAGAACAATTCGTTGTCCAAAATCTCCTGTGCCGAGTGCAGCGCCGCTTCGCGGTTCGTTCCTGGCACGGTCACAGTCATGCAGATCACTTCGCTTGCGTTTCCCGAGGCTCCGGCACCGACACCCACGGCTAGCCCACCGCACACTTTCACCTTCGTGTACGACCGAAAGGTCTTTAGATCCACGATGTAGCAGGCTCCTGCTTTGCCAAAGACTGCTGATCCGTCGACGCAAGCCTCGATTGTCCAGTCGACGGTCGTCTTGCCATCAGGATCCGCCGCGCTCGCTACCCCGCTCATCATGGGCACGATTGTCATCATTACACACACCGCCAATTTCGTGTTCATCATCGATCTCCTTAAGACCAGCAGTGGAACTAAACACACGAGTCAACGCATTCGCCACAAATCGACCTCCGGGCCGCGTCAACACTCATAAAGCTCCGAACAGCCAAAAATGGACGAAAAATTCGGCCTTGTTGACACTTTTCTGAGTACGTTTGCTTCCGGGGATGACCGGTACCAAAAAGTCGTGGAGAGCCAGCGCGTTCACTTCGTAGCAACAGCAATAAGGCGACTGGGGACCGCTTCGTCAAACGTGGCACCTTTGAAATCCGCATACAGTTCAGCGTGGGGAAATCCGGCCATCGCCAGCAGTTCGCAGATCTTCTCGCTGTCGTACAATCTGATCGTCACCGATTCTTTGTGCTGTACGCGCTGGGTGCGATCGTCGATCCACTCAAAATGAGTTGTGAGTTCGTATCCTTGGAGTTGGTAACTTCGGACGAGCGTCAATGTTTCTACGGGAACGGGAAACCGCGCCGGTGGCGTGTTCCGAAGGCGCAAATGGTTTGGCTGGTCGATAACAACCCTCCCGCCCGGTTTCAGCGCCCTCCGCACGAGACGCAAAAGCCTGATGTCGTCTGCCTCCGTGGGCAGATAGCCAAAGACCGTAGTCGACAGGAACGCGATCAATGAGTGCCTGTCTTCAGATAAAGACACCAAATGCTCAGTCGCCTCTGCGCAGGTAAACTGAACGCCCGGAAACGCCGCGCGGGCATCGCTGACGAATTCCGGCGTCAGGTCCACACCGGACACGTCGTTGAAACCGCGTTTGGCGAATTCCGCTGCATGAAATCCGTGGCCACAGCCTACGTCCAGAATGGACGCAGGTGGTACGAGACCAAGCGTGGCCACCAAGTCGCCGATGACGGAGGGCGGAGTCACGCCCTTTCCAGGACTAATGCGTCTCCAGAATTCGGGATCGAGAATCTTTTTTGACCAGACCATTTTTCAAAAACGGCTTTCACCGTCCCCCAATGAAAGTGGCGTCGTACTTGGCGTTCAGCTGTGTTCACCGAACAGGCTTTCCGCGACCCGGGCGGCGAGGCGTCCGGCAAATCTTAAAGGTGCCGACGTAAGAAGCCGCGATCGCCCCGAATTCGGGAAGAAAAATCGCCGGAAGTCGACAAAAAGATCAATTTCAGGGAAAATTGGGCCGCCGGCTGCCGAATTTCGCCGCTTCGGCGCTTCTTATCTCGCGGCGTAGTCTGGCAATCCCGTGGCAAACCGATCGGAGACATCTGATGTCCGAACCACCTGGCTCTGTGACGGGCCCGTTGAACAACGAAGATCCATCACCAGACCAAGTCGCATACATTTACATCAGGCTCATGCCCCTGCTCGTGCAGATTCTAGTCTGGAAAGGGTGGGAGCAGCAGGTCGCCGATGAAGCTGCTCATGCCACGCTCACTAAGCTTCTTCTTGAAGTGGACAACCTGCCACGTCCATTTAAAGACCGCCAGGCCTTCCTGTGGTTTTGCGTGACAACTGCTCTACGTGACCTTTGGAGAAGCGACAAGCGATATCGTGAAGCCGATGGCATGCCTATCGATGCCGAGCCGAAAATCGCGTCTACTGTGTCAGAGGTCATTCGCAGAGAAGACTACGAGGAGATGAGGAGGATGCTAAAGTTCCTTCTCGAGTCTCTCACAGATGTCCAATTGCAAATTTTTTTTATGCGGCTGGAGCAAAAGTCGGTTGGTGCTATCGCGACACAAACGGGGCTCACCAAGGGACAAGTCGAACAGGAACTGGAGGAACTTAGGGAGCTGTGTCCCGGGTTGTCCGTTCTGAACCCACGTGGCCGTAAGCCAACAACTCCCGAACTCGGTCCAGGAACCTTCATTCAAGGCGTTATTAGGGCCATTCTTGACGGCCAAGTCAACAATTAGGAGTTGCGGATGAGCAGCGACGAAGACGGCACACTGGAGAAATGGGTCGCGGACTTTCGTCAACAGTGGGAGAAGCATCTTGCGGATCGGGACATCTCTGTTCCCACCGTGGGGGATACGATCTATCTTGCAATACACGAAGGCGGCGATCCGTTTGCAGAAAAGCTGCGAGCAAGGCTCATCCCGATTGACGATCATTATCGAGTCATTCAACGCCAGCAGCGTCAGATACTCCGCGACTTCAAGAATGCGAGTCGGATTGCGGATGAGCAACAAGCCCCGCTTCCAGATCCGGCTTGCATATGCGAGCAGCATCTGATCGTTTACCCTGGAACCATGATCGAAGTGCTGCTCGTTTACTGGCAGCATCAAGCGGCGAGATTTCCCGGGTCTGCCGAGTGGGATTACATGAGGTCTCCACCCGGCTGGCCGCACGACGTTGTCATTCGCGCAGGAAAGCGGTGGGGTTGCAATCGAAGATCGGAAGAGGACATCACGTTTACTCGTCGTCAATTTCTCGAATATGTCGGCTTCGGGAATGTTAATTGGTCATTGGTCGATCAATACGACCAACTGTGGAGATGCTACAAGAAAGACCCTTCACAACTGAGACTGGACTTGGTCTCGTTCATGCGCGAGCATCAACCCCATCCCCAGACGATCATATTTCTGCTAAAGGTTGAATTCTATCATCTTGAGCACTCTGCTCCTGGATCGACAGAAGCAGATTATTTCATTGTTCCCGCTCCACTTCAGATCCAATATCCCGAAGAGGTCTCACGGGCCATTGCAGATTTTCGCCGTGAGCGTGGCGTCACTCTCGAGCCTGGCGCTCTATTTGCTGGACTTACAGTTGAAAAACACCTCAAGACTGGCGGCATGGGCTCCATCTACCAGGCGGAGCATTCCGTGCTGGGCAAGGTCGCACTGAAAGTTCTGCGCGTCGATAAGCTTCAGTCACTGACTCAAACCCGCGGCGAGCGGCTCAAGGAACACTTGTTCAACGAAGGTCGAATACTGCGAATGCTCTCGCAGGGAAATGCGACGTTCCCTCAATGCCACGATGCCGGCACATTTTGTGGCGTGCACTATATTGTGGAGGAACTAATTGAAGGTCGCACGTTCTGGGAGCTTGCAAAAGACGAGACGCTCTCGATTGAGGATATTGCTAGGATTGGTGCCGACGTCGCCGATGGGCTCTACGTCGCGCGCTCAAAGGGAATTGCGCATTGTGATATATCGCCATCGAATTTAATGCTCACGTCAGACGGCGCGATTAAGATTATTGACTTCGGAGTGTCCAAACATGAAAGCACTGATGCTCAAGTAATCGACGTATTCACTGGGGCCACACTTTCGGTTCAGACTTCTGTCTTTGGGACAAAGGGATTCATCGCACCTGAAGTTGAAGCAGGGGCGCCTTACTCTGAGTCTGCTGAAATCTACTCACTTGCGAGCTCACTGTTTCTGGTGTTGACAGATAAGACTTGGGAGTCGTTTCAGCGACAGTGCGATATTGTCACCTCGGCACCGATCGCCGCTCGATTGATTGAGGCTGCAATTCGAAAGGCGGCGTCTAGCAGAAGAGTTGCTCCAGACGCCGCGCACGTGAAACTCTTGGAACACATCCTGGCCACAAATCTATCCGATTCACCTGAAAATCGTTATGCGACACTCGGCGATTTTGCGGGCGCGCTAAGACGGTGCAATTCTCGAGACTATGTCACTCTCAAACTTCCGCCAATCCATTACGAAGCGCAACGTGTTCCCTCGGTGGAACCTGAAGGGTGTCTCGGCATCTTTACGCTTGCACCAATTCAAGCGTTCCTCGCACTTCTGCTGGGGCTCTACACGGCATTTGAGAATGGAATCGACAAGGAAGCGTTTACCCCCATGTGGATGTCAGCCTTCCGGCAAACTTTGTTCGGGGGCTTTTTCATGATTGGCTACTTACCCATTACTTTCCTGGTCTGCTTTGGGCTTCAAAGCTATTTGCGGGCTTGGCGCTACAATGAGGACCGCGCGTTCCAGATACTTTGTGGTACAGCGTCGATCCTCACTGTGGCAGTCATGGGAGGCGTTGCAACTTGCGACTTGATTGGCTGCGCAGATGTTATCCACGCTCCAATTGGATCATTACGCGTCGTTGGCATGAACTTATGGGTTGGAACGATGCTTGCTGGGTTAGGTTGGCTATTCTTGGCTATCGTGGGGGTGGTAGAGATGTGAAGGCCCCCCGCCTGCAGTCCGAAAAGAACTTCACATGCAAACCTTCATTCAACGTTGGCCTGCTGATGGAATCAGTACCATTTGGGGTGAGAGTCAGGTTTGTAGGGAGAACGTGTGTTCCTGGAATGGAGGCTGAGGCGCAGCCGAAGCCGGAATGGAAGGAACACACGTTCGCGCGAACTCCGCCGGGGTCCGATACCCCAGCGAACTGTGAGGTCGCACTTCGTTGCACTGACGACGCCACGATGCACCCAGCTTCGCGGCCGACGCCAACGACTCGAACACTTCGCAGCCCAGAAACTCGTCCCGGACCTTCGAATGAAAACTCTCCGCGTAACCATTCTCCCACGGTGATCCAGGCTCGATGTATAGCGGTCCCACCGATGACCGCTGAAGCCACTCTCGCAACCCCTTCGCAATGAACTCGGGGCCATTGTCGCTACGGATGTGCGATGGCACTCCATGAGCCACAAACAGCCCTCCCAACACGTCAATGATGTTCTGGCTGGTCATCCGGCGAGACACCTTCAAGCACAAACATTCTCGTGTGAACTCATCGACCACGCTCAGCCACTTTAAGCTCGCGCCATTCACTGTCCGGTCGAAGATGAAGTCCCAGGCCCACACCTGGTTCCTGCGCTCCACACGATGACGAACACAGCCGTTCGCACTCGCCCCCAAACGCCGCCTTTTCTTCGGCTGTTTAGGGACTTTCAGGCCTTCGCGACGCCAGAGGCGATACACCCGATCAAAGCCGGCTTGAAACCCTTCCCGCTTGAGCAACACCGTGATTCGGCGATAACCAAACCGTGGATGCTGACGAACCAGTTCGTGAATCCGTGAAACCAACTGCGGCTCATCACTCGATGGCTTGCGTTCGTAACGATGACTGCTGCGCGGCTGATGCAACACACGGCACGCACGGCGTTCACTCACCGAAAACGAATGCTCCAGGTGGTCGACGGCCTCACGCTTGCGGGAAGGGCTCACGAGCGAATGCGAGCATTGAGGATGCTCGACAGTTTCCCGAGGCAATCTCCTTCAACATCGCCTTGTCCAGTTCCGCCTCGGCCAGCAGTTTCTTCAGTCGGGTGTTCTCCAGTTCCAGCTCCTTCAGACGCTTCGCTTCCTCGGACTTCATCCCGCCATACTGGTTCCGCCAGCGATTGTACGTCTGCTCACTGATCCCCAGGTGCTGGACCACCTCGGACACCGTCTTACCGGCATTCAACATCGCGTCTCCGTCACGCAGCTTCTCCACGATCTGTGACGGACTGTGACGCTTACCAACTCCGCGAGCCATGATCTTTCCTCCTTGCCGTTCTTCGGCAGGAAGACTCTCATTTCTTCTGGATCAGTTCAACCAAAGCAGGCCAGCACTAAGGTCTGCGCGAAACTCGGAAAAAGCTGCTGCGACAGATAAATCGCATTTTCCCAGGTGATCGAGTCCGCTAAGTCATCATCTTCGAGCGTGAATTCGATGCAGCTTTGCCAGTCCTGTGGTTTGATGAGATCGACAACTTCCGGGAGCAATTGATTCGCGCCGTACCACCAGTAGTTGTTCCCCCCGCCCATGGTAGCCAGGTAAACGAGAACTTTCAGACAATCAACCTGCTTGGATCGATCGAGTTTCTGGAGCAGGTGCCAAATCACGCGAAATGGAAGTCCGTTAGGCCGGCCCTCCAATGCCTTCTCCAGCAACCGCGTGACATACGGGCTGTCGAACAATTCGCGCTCTGCGATGGCGATTAAGTCGCCGCGGTCGACGCAGTCGTATGGAAGTCGATGCGATTCGCGATATTGCGCAAGCTTGCTCAGTTCGGTATCTGGGATGGGGTCTGCGGGAGTGTTCATTTCGTGGTCCGATTTATCGATTGTCGTTTTCCCATTGCGCGACGGCTAGCCACTGATATTCGGCCCGTGTGCAGCCTGGTCGACGACGTGCCTCTGCAGCAATCATTCCCTCAACTTTCCGTTCATCTCCAAGGGCAATGCAGCGGAGTCGCCGGAGTGCAGCGGAGGCATCCTGCTCCTGAATAATTTCTTTTGCAGCCGGCATCGACCGACCTTCACTCAAGTTCGTTGTCAAATGCGATTGTGGCGGACCACTTGGTGAGGAGCCCGGAGCGGTGTGATTTTCAATGTGACTGAAAGTCGCAATCGACAGAACCCCGATTGCGATGATGACAAACAAGACAATTCCAATTGCGTACACGAGTTACTCCTCTAGAGGCTTCAATTTGGTGGAACGCGGAACCACTGAAGCAGCCCGTAATCTCCGCAGAGTGACGCTCAAGGTCAGCCACCCACCGCCAAGATAGAAGGCCGAGAAATGTGAAATGGGGCGAAAAAAATTTGGTGATAAAAGAAGATTTCGGTAAATTCTCGTGACTCACGTCCGTGGGCAGCACGAAGTGGCAGTCCCTTGACGCGCTGTTAACCCGTTGCTTGCGAGTTCGAAGAGGGTTCCTTCCGGGGAGCATATTCGTCGGTTACCATTACTCCTTGTTCTTTAGGTGGCACTGTATTTTAATGACATCTCTCTGACGCAGTTTAAGTTCCGAGTTTCGGTGAACGGAAACGGCGGATCAATCGTCATTCTCTGAGGGTTCTGTCATTTGCCCCGCAACCTCTATTTCGACATCGATGGTACATTTGCATTCCAGTCGGATGATGTTACACCGAAGCCGGCACTGATGGAGGGACGACTCCAGGCTGCGATTGAACGGGCACGCATTGATCGGCTCGTGTGTGCGAGTGGCCATTCGGGCCAACTTTTTCTTGCAGGCGCCGCCCATCTCACAAATGATCAGAGAAAATGGCGGATTGCTAATTTGCTCGACCGCATTTTTGATCCAGAATGGCTATTGCCGCGTCTGGATCTGTTGTCAAACACGGATGACCGGTTTCGGGTGATCGACGTCACTTCCGATTTTTTATATGTGGATGATTTTGCAGAGCACTTCGCACTGTTACATCTCTCGTTGAGACAGTTTGCCCAATTAGTCGAGTGGACTCCCTTTTGCAAAGACGTGATGCGGGAGAAAATGGCAAGCGAAGGACTGGACCCGGCCGAACTCTGCGCGAACCGTAAATTTCCTCGGATTCATATGAGTAATCCAGACGATACGGGCGAGGAGATTCTCACTTGGCTGGACTGCGTATCTTGTTCAGCTTGATCGGAAAGTGGTCCATGTGCTTCTCGTCACAACGACTGGCCTGCCTGTGTTAAAGTGATCCAGACGAAAGGAGATTTTTCCAGCCGAAGAAGGGCAAGGAGGGCTCGCGGAGTCGTTAAGCGATGCAGTCCGCCACAGATCGCGGAGAAGCGTGCGTCAGCCGCGCAGCAGTCATCGTTATGAGTGCAAGGCATCGAGTGATGAGCCCCAGTTGAACTGTCGGATTCACGGATCGGTTCGTCGGCATCCGTGATTTGGCTATCGCCGAATTCCAGTGTTGCTACGGCTGTTAGGGTTTCAAGTCGGCTTTGATGGGGGTATCACTTCCGGCGTCGTGAGGGCCTGAAAGTCCCGAGAACGCGGAAGAGAAGGCGGCATAGAGGATCGAGTGTGACCGGCTGTACTCTTCATCGTGTAGAACGCAGGAACTAAGTCTGGGCCGGGAACTTCATCTTCGCTCGGACGGCGAATGACGCGAGCTTAAGTGGTTGAGCCTGGTTGATGAGTTGACGCGGAAATGTTTGTATTTGAAGCCGTCGCGACCACGTTGCTTCTCCAACGAGAAATCAGGGTTAACAACAGCAACGCGGTTCCCATTGTCAATATGGAGGCCAGCCTTGAATCACAAGCAGGTTGCAACTCGCTGAGTGAGGGATAAGTTGTCCAACCACGCGCCGCGTCGCAACGTATGAGATGCACAATCCAGGTCGTGGTGGCTGAAGCAGATAGCAGTATGCAAACGACAGCAGTGCTGCGGACAACCAAGCGGTGGGTGGTAGCGAGCCGCTTATATGGAATCGAAGCTAGGAGTGTATATGCAGCCGCTCCGGACCCCAGCGCCAAGCAGAGGCGGTGTGTTTGCCGTTCCGACGTGAAAAGGAATGGCGATAAGTCTGCGAATGGGAGCAAGTGTCCAGGCAGGATAGATACGTTACCCCAAGCTATCACTCCGGCCAGGATCATCACGACTGCCGCTGCAAAAATGACACTTAGCCCGGGGCCAGCATTCCCGCCGAGATACCAGAGTTCGATCGCACAGACCACGATCCCCCACAGAGCGACAGCAGCCCATGGACCGAAGACCACGATCGTCGAACCAAGCTTCGTAGACACGGAGATGCCGAATTGCTGAGGCCCCAAAAGCACATCACTCGTCGGCGCAATCCAGCAATCGAAAATGTCCTTGGAGGTATCTTTCTGTCGCTCATCAGCCGTCAACGGACGAAATGACTCGCTTGCGTTTCCTAGCACAATACTCCCCCGATCGAAGCCGCACTGCATTGCCCACGGCGAATGTCTTCGTAACAGTGCGCAGCCAAAGGAAGCATGAAGGGAAGCGAGCGACATGAGTGCCAATAGAATCCATGACAGGCAAAGTGCAAAGCGAAGTCTGTTCATAGAAGCACCTCAAAAACGACTCAACTATCGGGGGTTATTTCAGTAACAGGTGGAATAAGCGTTCGACGTTCCGCAGCGTTGATTGAAAACGTGATTCAGGCGCCTGGTAGTTCGGCAGGATCATTTGGTTTGATCGAAATCCGCAACTCAATCGAGATTGGCGCAACGCCTGTGAATCGGCCATATAGCACTCGGGATCCGGCAGGTTGGACGTGGTCCTTCACCCCGATTACGGTCGGCCAGCGCAGATTGCGAAGAATTGCGTCGTCGCCGCAACAGCAGGTCACCATTTCCGACCAACCCAGAACTCGACGCCCTCTTCTACTGGCCACGTGTGGTCTGCATTGTGAATTCTCGTCATTTCCGGCCGGTGCGACGGCTCGCGGCTGATTGGATTCGATCAGCCCACCTCACAGGCTGTATGCGCAGACTCGACGAAACCTGACACCCAGGACGGCGATTTTTGGGAGGCCTCAACAAGAGGCAACGCAACACATTTATCGGATATGGGTTGCGCCGACCGCCTCGGGTCGCCAGAAACAGTTAGTACAAAACTCCGCCAAGACGTGTCAGATAGGGGCCCTTCGGCGCATACGAAGAAATGACGCCACATTTCACGGTTCAACGGTCTCCCAGTGGAGTTCTGGAGCCGAACTCACTCCTGTCAGTGGTCCCTAAAGGAGAATTCAAGATGCAATGCCTGTTACCCCTTTGCCGGAATACGTGTGTTCGTTTAGTGGCTATTGCCGCTGCGGGCGCGTGCCTCGCGATGGGCACCCGCGCGAACGCCCAGAACTGGTCCGGGTTCTCGTACAGTAACCCGAGAACCGGCTTCAGCTACTCCCAGCAAGCGTTCTATGGCCGCGGGTATTATTCGAGTGGTTTCGGTGTCAGCACACCGCGCTACAACGTCGCAACCGGCAGTGGTTGGGGCGCCGCACCGTATTGGGGCGGCCCAGGCTATCCGGTACCGGCAGTCATCGTTGTCCCGCCGTTGCCGTGCCCCAACGCCAGTATGCGCCGTTCTGGCGCCCGTTGAAGAAGAACAATCCTGCTTCCCACGATGGTTTCTGCAGTCCCACGAGACCGCGCTGCGGTTGCGGTGGCGGTCCACGATTCTCGCCCATTCGCTCTTGGAAGGCCTTGCCATGTGTCGCCGCTGGAGTTCTCTTGGAACGGCCTGCTTTCTGACGCTCGTTACACTGGCCAACGCTCAGACGGCCCCCACCGTGGATCTGGAAGAAATCAAGCAGACGCAGCCCGGCTTTCTGGTGCGTGTTGCCGTGGATCACGCGGATCATCAGTACCGGGCCGGCGACCAACTGACGCTGACCGTCACCAGCGAGAGTGATGCCTTCCTGTATGTGCTGTACCAACAGGCCGACGGAAGGCTGTACCAGGTATTTCCCAATCGCCGGCAATCAGAGGGGCGGATTCGCGCTGGCCAGCCATTCACTATCCCTGCGCGGGATGATCTGTTTCGCTGGACCGTCGGCGCGCCCTTCGGCAAGGAGGTCGTTAAAGTGATCGCGACGTCTCGGCCGCTCCGCGCCCTCGCGCCGTCTGCACCTCTCACAAAAGATCTCACCTCGGTTCCCCAATCCACGATTGCATCGATCGTGGATGAACTCGGAGGACAACCGACGGCTCTTCGGAAGCAATTGAGGGACGTTCCTCCGCCCCCTCCCTTGCCTATGGATGGATCGCCTGTCCCCGACAATGGAGCTACTCATCCCGAGCAAATGACACTGCGCTGGGCCGAGGCGGATGTGGAGATTCACACTTCCCAAGCACCTCCGCCGCCACGCCGGAAACAACGGTTCGGAGTCTTTTTTGGCGTCGCGGATTACAAGTTTGACGCTTTTGCGCAACTGGCGACGGGGCAATCCCAGAACCTCGCGGCACCGGCAGCGGATGCCGCGCTGGTCAACAGAGTGATGATCGACCCGCGAATCGGTCGGCTGCAAGACTCACGCGTCTACACGAATTCCCAAGCGACGCGTCATAACCTGCAAAAGGCGATCTGCGAATGGCTGCCAGGCATTTCGCGTCCGGGCGATACAGTCGTGATCTACTTTTCCGGTCATGGAGGACAGATTGAAGATGATAACGGCGACGAGAAAGATGGTCGTGACGAGTACCTGTTGCCGCACGATGCTCTAGGATCGTCGGCGATGCGCGGGATCCTCGAACTGCAGCAGCGCGGCCAACTTCCTGAAGAACTGAAATCGTTGGCAAATACACTCACGAACCTGGCCAGGCGCCTTGGACCGCGGCGGGCGGCACAATTCCTGGTTCGCGAGACGTGCGTGACTGACGACCTGTTTGGACATTGGCTACAGCGGTTGGATGGTCGTCAGGTCGTAGTCATCCTCGATATCTGTCACTCTGGAGGGTTTGCCACTCTGGAAAAATCGGTGGGCACCGCCGTGCCCCAAGCTACCTTTGACTTCGTAGACCAGGAAATGGACCGTCTGAAAGACATCGGCCAGGATCACGTCACCTTGCTGACAGCCTGTGCCACGGCCGAACTTTCCCTGGAAGGGGTGACGGGCAGGCAACTAGGAGTCATGACTTCGTTCCTGGCCGACGTTCTTTCCGGACAGCCCGGACCACTTGATGTCCAGACGGTCCATATGGAATGCGCGAGCCGAATGGCCGCATTTTTCCGCTCGGACAAGTTCCAGGCGGTCAATAACAGACTGAGGCAGGCGGGCCGTGAGCCATACAGGCCTCACCATCCGCAATTGTACGAGTCCACAATTTCCCCGGTGTACTTAAAGCCATAGCCGCGCATTTGACGTGACAGTTCACACTCCTGACCGAGACTGCATTTCCTCGGTACTCAGAGCGGGCGCGACACATCGATCCTTGAATTTCCGGTGAGGCCATCATGAACAGTTGGTTCCTGAAACTTGCACGAGTATTTACTTTAGGCTGCCTGCTGGGATCTGGTGCCATGACAGCACAGAAAGCCGCAGCAGTGGAACAGGAAGACGCCGACGAAATTCAACCTCGGACCTGGGCCATCCTGATTGGAGTGGAAAAGTACGAAAAAGCTCCTCCGCTGCAGTTCACCTCCAACGATGTCGGGAATCTCGCGGATACGCTTGTCACTCGGGGTGGCATCCTGCGGCACCGGATCCTTGAGATGACTGATGATCAGCGCACTCCGCTGTTACAGCCCACCCGGCAGGCGATGATGTCACAGCTAACGGACTGGCTGGCACGGCCGCGTTCTCAAGATTCGATCATTGTCTATTTCAGCGGTCATGGATTCCGCGACGAGTCGGGCAAAATGTACCTGGCTCCCCGGGAGTGTGACCCTGCCAACCCGACGTCGACTGGCATCCCTGTTGAATGGTTCCGCAATCAACTTGCAACCTGCCAGGCGGACTTCAAACTGCTGATTCTAGACGCCTGCCACGCCGGTTCGGAGAAAAGTGTGTCGCCCGAAGGCGTGGATGGACAGTCGCTGGGGGCGACGTTTGAGGACCTGGAACGCGTGGTCACAATTGCCAGTTGCAGGTCTAGCGAGAAGAGCCTGATCTGGCCCGACAAGCAGCAATCGTTATTCAGCTACTGGCTGAATCAGGGCCTGCGCGGTCAGGCAGACCGGCAGCAAGACGGAAAGGTTGACATCCACGAACTGTATGAATTCGTGTACCCAAACGTCACTCGCACCGCCCAATCATGTTTCAACCGCCCGCAGACGCCGGTACGCATCTTTCGCTCGGGAATTGCTGGTGTTCCTGTTGTGCTCACCTTGAAGCCGCAATCGTTGGACACTGTCTTAAACGATATTGCCGACCAGTTGGCCGATGCCATGCAACAACACAGACTGTCAAAGGTCGGAATTCCAGAATTTCTTGTCCGATTCACCACGCCTGATGGCGACGAACAGGATGTCCTGCCGCGGAATTCGCTGGGGAAATACTGTGCCGAGCAGTTGGATCGAATGCTACAGATGCGGTCCGCCGGCAGGTTCCAAGTAGTCGATCGGCGCCGGTTGCAGGCGGCACTCCAGAGCAGTCGTTTTCAAACCAAGGATTTTGGCTCAACCGACCGGCTGCAGTCGCTGGCGGAAGCCGTGGACCATCAGGACGCTGTAACAGGTCGCGCGACGAAATTGACCGCCGTCGCGATCGGTTCGATGGTGGGTCGACGCGGTAATCTGTTGCGGCTGCAGTGTGAATTGCAGCAGACGGATAGCGATTCCTGCCTGGGGGTGTCGGCCGGGGGCACCGCAGAACTGAACGCGAGCCAGTGGGCGATGATCGGCACCAGTGCGATGATTCGGCCGGAAGACCACCGACGAGACGAGCACACGACAACCTCAACAGATAGCGCTATAGTCGATCACGTCGAACAGCAGCAGCGACCTCATCCGCTGAAGGATCCAGCGTTTCTACAGTCGTTCCGGATTACCATGGTTGTCGACGGCCAGCCACGCCAAGGCGAATTCCGGGGCAATGATTATTTTGTTCCTGTCAAGAAGGGCGAAAAATACAAGATTGTCATCGAAAGCCTGCGGGACGAGGTCGTGGTGATGCGCCTCCTTGTGGACGGGCTGAATACGCTGCCCGAAAAGGAGCCGAGCATGGAGAAGGGAATCACGACCGAATCCTGGGGGCAACATGTCGATCTGAGCAAGGCCCGCTCCTGGGTCCTGGATCCCGCAGAAGTCGAAGGCCCGCGTCGCTGGACCGTATCGGGATTCGTCACGAAGACGGGTGCTGATGGTGCCTGGCGGGAATTCACGGTGGTTGACGCTCAGGATTCGCTTGCAGCGCGTCAATCGTTCACGGACGAATTGGGCCTGATCACGATCGCTCTGTACAAACCGGCGGGCAGCATTCGTGGCGGGCTGGGAACGGGTGCCGGGGACACACGGCGCGTGGATCTGACCGAGCACAAACGAATCGATCCGGGAAACCTGATCGCCATCGTTCACCTTCGCTACGTCGATCGGCAGGCATTGGAATCGACTCGCTGATTCCGTCGCCAATTCGGATCCCTGACAGCATGGCCTTAACTCTCGCCGTAAAGATCGTTATGGCGCTCCGTCTTGCCGCACAATTTTTGTCAGGTTTCGTAACAGGGTCGCATACGGTGGTTGTGGGCTCTTGCGGCGGCCATGAATGCATCGTTTGAATCCCTCGTGTCGCGGAGGTCAAAATGTTTCGAGATGTTTTGGGCGTGGTCGTTCTTATCCTCTTGGTGACAGGCGGGGGGCTGTCGGCCGATGAGCGTAAGCCTGGAGAGAAGTGGGCCGTGCTCGTGGGGGTGAACAAGTATGAATACGCCCAGTCTCTGGAGTACTGTGTCTCCGATATGCGGGCATTGCGGGATGAACTGGTCCGGTCGGGGTTCGACCGCCGGCAGGTGCTGCTTCTGGAAGACGAGCCGCAGGACAAACGGCTGCAGCCAACGCGAACGCATATCCAGACACAGATTGAACTGGCCTGTGGCAATGCGGAGCCGGGCGATCTGGTCCTGATCGCGTTCAGCGGACACGGACTGCATCTGGAGGACGTCAGCTATTTGTGTCCCTCGGACGCTCGCGTGGACGATCCGCAGACCCTGGTTTCCCTGAACTGGGTTTATCAGCAGTTGAAGAAGTCTCGGGCCGACCTGCGGCTGGTGATGGTGGACGCCTGCCGCAATGTGCCGGCAGCTTCCGGCGGGACCCGGGCCGTTTCGCCAGCAGACCTGCAAGACGGACGACGG
>JAFEBS010000072.1 GCA_018242525.1 Planctomycetota bacterium
AAGCAACTGCGCTTCATCAGGCCTTGGCGGTTTTGGGCAGTTGATCTGCAGCCTGCTTGAGGGTGGTCAGGATGGTGGCCGCTGGAGTCTCACGATTGCGGAGAAACTCGAGGAGTTTCTGCATCACGTAGCCGCGGTCAAGGCAGAAAAGGTGCCCGTCGTTCATGAAAATCGTCCCTATCGTAGCCCACGACGATTGGACATGTCACGGCTGGATGGCTGGGGTCGACCAACGGGAGCCCCCAGCAGATATCAACAGCCTGCAAGGCATGGAATGATTCTCGTGCGTTCCCGGCAGCAAAATGCGATAACCCAAGCGTGCGAATTGCGATGTCGTCAAGGCATCACTCAACGCTCTGCTGGGGGCTCCCGTTGGTCGACCCCAGCCCCAGCCGCTCTTCTGGTTCAACTAAAACGGACCAAGTTCCGTTCTATAGCCCATCATTTCTCTGTCGGCCGGATCTGTTTGATGTCCGCCAGGGTTTCGCTGACGACGACCGGGTCAACCTTGCCGAGCGGCAGTTTGTCATCTGGCTTGTAGCGCGGCCAACCGCGGGGTTTGTGCAGGCCGCGGACAAACAGGCAGCCGGTGATTTCCTGATCCCGTTCGTCGGTCATCATGCCGTAGGCGATGCCGTCGTCGTACGTGACGCAGGCGGTCAGGTCGAAGGTTCGAAAGTGCTTGTAGTGCTCGCGGAACACTCCGTTGTCCTGGGCCGGTCCCCGGGTCCAGCCGAGTCGTTCGAGCGTTCCGACAAGGCCGATGGCCGGGAATCGTGATCCTGAGAAGCGGCCTGCCAGATCGCGTTCTTTCGCGTCCTTGGGCTCAAGTCGATAGACCGGACGGCCCAGTTGCGCGAAGGGGGGAAAGATTTCGTAGTCAGCGAAGACTTCGCCCCAGCGAGACTTCTCCTGTTCGGTCAGGTGCAGCGGATGGACGAGGCCGATGGAGTGAAACCGGGTGAGGTCGACGGGCCGGTCATCCACGTCGGCGGCATCGCGTTCCTCCGTGATGCGGAACGTGCCCGCCGGTTTGCCTTGCTGGGTCCATCCCGACCATAGCAGCCATCGAGTCAGATGCCGCATCAGCGGGTGATTGACCAGCAGCGTGCGAAAGTCTTCGACCGGCCAGCGGCGGCCGGTGACGAGCGCCTGTTCAAGCCGAAGCGTTTGAACCTTGAGGATGTCGCGGAGCCGCTTCTTGAGGTCTGTGAATGCGGCCGCGGCCTCCCTGGCTTTCTCGGGGTCGTCTTTGGCACCGGGCTTGGGAAGGTCCTTGCGAACGGCACCCGTTTCGTCGCGGATGGCGGGCTTCAGATCGGAATCGAACGCAAACGTGAAGCGGCGGGGTCCGAAGTCAAACTCGCATCCGCCCTGCTCGTCGAGTCCGGCGTCGGGGACAACACGATCTTCGAGTTCGTCCTTCGTCAGTCCCATGTCGGCAGCCACCGCCTCGACATATTCGATCGCCTTTTGCTGCAGCGCTTTGAACTTGAGCTTCTGGCCGATCGACGACAATTGCATCAGTGCGGCGCTGCTGCCGATCGCCCGCAGGCAGTCGAGACCGATCACGGCCCGCGGGTGCTGACTTTCGCCAGGCCAGTTGCGAACGAGCGGCGTGAGCCGGTTGACGGTGGTGTCCGTGCCGAAGTAGCCAAGTCCGCGCATGGCCCACTTGTGGGCGGGCGGGGCCGTATTGGCGATCCACGTTTCAAAGAGCTTCCAGGCAAACGCGTGCCGAGACGCACCGGTGGCCCGAGTGCGAAGTTCCTGGACCAACGGGTGCAGCTTGCCGAATTCGCTGTGCTGCAACGCCAGCAGGACGGCGCCCGTCTGTGCGATCGACAACTGGCGGTCGCCAACGACCAGCGATGGCAGTTCGTCGGGCTGAACGAAGTCGGAACCTTTGAGCGGCTTCAGGGCCGTAGCGGCGGCGATGGCGTCGCGAAGCCAGGGGGGCAAGGACCGGTCGTTGAACTCCGGCTTCGCGGGTTCGACGTTCAGTACCTCGGCCCTGATCAGTTCGACGACGTTTGCCGGCTGCCCCGCCAATGCCTTTTCGATCACCCCGGCGAATCCCTGTCGTTGCTTCAACCGAAGGTAGTCGAGAGCCGATGAGGAGAGAGGATCGGCTGCGGGTATGGCGATCAGTCCCGCGACGGCGTTGCCGACCTGTTCGTCGAGCCAGGCGGTCGCGAGGGGGCCGCCGCGTCCCGCCTGGCGGCAGCGAAGAAGCGGCACGGCAACGGCGGGAGACTTGACCAGCGTGAGTGACCCGATGGCCGTCTCCAACTCGTCGCGGTGACATCGGGTCGACCTGTCGAGCAGCAGATCCAGCCGACGGTCTTCCGTGTGGGCCAGCCATCCGCGATAGTCCTCCTCGGACCAGCGCCACAGCTTTGACTGCTGATGCCGGTCCACTTCCTGTTCGACTCGTGCGGCGCTCCCCAGCCCGTAAATCATGGGAAGCAGGTGGGATCCCTCTTTCGGCTGCGGCAGGAGCTGTTCGACGACATCGTGGCAACCGAGCGCTCCCGCCAGCGCATAGAGCGCCGGCAGATGGTAGCTGGTTTTCTTGTGGGACAGGGCTCGCGGGCCAATCTCCTTCGCCAGTTCTTTTCGTTTCGATCGGCTCAGATACGGCAGAATCATGCAGATGAACGGTGCCACGTTGGAGTCATTCTGACGGATCATCAACTCCAGGTACTCATCCACAGGCAGGACAGCCATCTGGAGGTAAGGCACCCCGATCTTTTCCAGCTTTTTGATGCTCACACTTCCGTCAAAGCGGCCGCTCTGAAGCCGTTGGGCAAGCTGGAAGGGGTTGGGAATCTTGTCATGAAGGTGTAGCACCTCGATCCAGAAGTGAGCCTCCTCACGCGACAGGACTTTCGGAACCGACTTGGCTGCCCAGGTCCTGATGCTTCCCTTGACGCGGCGCAGCTCCTCCAACCGCGCTGCCAGGTCGAAGGGGCGTGGAACCGGTTGGGGAAGTGGATCAGGATCGCGCCACAGGGCGAAGAACCAGTCGACTGGGGCGAGGTCGATCCGGTGCGTGACTTCCGTTGACACCTGTAGCGGGACGGGCTGGGGTACCGACGGCTGAGCAGCGGCGGCCGACGGGGACGCGGGAGCCAGGGGAACTTTTTTCTTCGCGGCCTCATTCTTTGTCGCCCCTTTCGACGGGGAAGGAACCGTTATGCCAGGAGCGGCCGTTTCCTCGACGTACCCCTTGCCGACCTTCTCCGCGATCAGTTTGTCGCAGGCTTTGAGTGCGGCTTCCGGCGTGTCGAAGTCCCTGGTCTGCGTCTGCCCGTTCGTGCCCACCTTGCCAAAGGTCACGGTGTGAGTCGCGCCATCCCGTGCGATCGTCCAGAATTTATGGCTGGAACTGTCCGTGAAGACGAACCGCCGTGGCGTTTGTGGTGAGGTTGCTGGCGTCGCGTGGGAAGCCGTAGCGGTGGACTTCGATTTCTTTGCCGCAGGTGACTTTGCCGCTTTTTTCGGAGCGGGATCGGCTTTCGTCACCACGACGGGGGTGGAATACGAGGTGCTTCGCGGGTGTTGCTCGACGTAGCCTTCGGCCAGCTTTTTGGCAATCTGCTTGTCGTAGGCGTTGCGGGCTTCGGCGGCGCTCTCGAAGAACTTTTCCTGCCCGTGGCTGCAGTCATGTCCGCTGAAGCCCAGTTGCCCTGCCCCCTTGCCCCAACCCGTGCGGTACCCGTTGTCGATCAGTTCGATCCAAAAGAACTTTTGTTTCGCTCCCACAGTATGGAGCAGGAACCGGAAGCTCAACGAGAGTTCGGTTTCGATGTAACCTGCCTTGAGCAGCTTCTTCAATTCCTCGACTGCGGTTTCCAGGGCCTGCCCGGCCGATTGATAGCCGGACGAATGGCCGGATTTGGGTCCCATCACGACGAAGTTGCAGTCGAGTGCTCCGACGAAGCAGACGCTTTTCGTCTTGGGATGCTTGAGCTGACGATAAAACATCGGGGTTCCTCTTCCAGGCGAAAGCAATCTCGCAGACATCGTGACTGAGCCGAAGGATTGGATCAAAGATCCGTTCAAATTGAAACGCAGAAAGCGGAATCGCTGGTCCGCCCGATGTATCTGACGGGAGGCCGCGTGTTGAATCAGGTGAGCCGAATGCCGTCAGGCCCCGGACCCATGCAGGAGTCGATTCATGCCATGCATCCCCTTCGGGGAACAGAACGATGATGCGTTCGTGAAAAAAACTCGGATGTCTGGCGGAGGGCGCTGCCGCCTCACGGCGGACCACCGGAAAACAAATCCGGTCTGTTGTCTCGGGCTCATCAGGCTCGGTGGCGTAGCTGAAGTCGTGCGACTTCAGAGCTGCCGCTAAGACATCCGAAGTCTCACGACTCCGGCTACAGAAGCCCACTGGCTGTACTCGGGAACTGTTTCCTATTTGTCGGTCTGTCGACCAACGAGTTGTTGGTATTCGTCTCGTACGAACTGCTGCCTGGATTCTGGCAGAAGCGCGACCGCCGTTTTGGCCCATTTGGCGGCGGACGGGCGGTCTCCGGCAACCACACAGGCTCTGACCAGCGTGTCGACTGCCTCGAACGATTCCCAATCTGTCAATTCGCAGGCTGCCGTGGCGCAGCGAATGGCTTCTGATGAGTTTAAAAGGCCTGGCCCAACGCCCCGTGCGGGCCACGGATGCGAGATCAGAAACCTCGCCAGTTCGACGTTGGCACGTGAGGAACCTGGTTCCAGCATGGCGGCTTGCCGATAGTCACTGCGTGCCGTCGTCAGTTGGTTCTTGAAACTCCGCACGTTCGCGCGGCACACGTACGCATCGGCACACCTGGGATCGATCCTGATGGCGTCACAACAGTCCACCATCACATGTGCCAGTGCGATCTCTTGCTCCGGGGGGACCTCGACCTGGACATTAAATCCGCCGACTTGAATAAGTGGACCGAATTGATGTTCGATCACCCTGGAAAACCAGGCGTTTGCGCGACGAACGAAGTTTCTCGCATCGTTCGGGGCGAGGCGTATGGTCTCGGTTTGGTCACTGATCGCCTTGTCGGTTTCCTTTCGGACATTCAACACGACGCCGCGACAGGACCACGCGTCCGCTCGACGGGGCTCCGTTTGGATCTGGTCCGAGAAGTACCGCAGGGCATCTTCGGCATTCATGAGGTCGGTCTTGCGAACCCAGACCCTGGACAGTCGAATCTCGTGTACGGAGATTTCTTTGACCTGACCAGGGAACGGAAGGTCTTTCCATTCGACGACCTTGTCGCCAACACGTCCGGTGGCATCGAGTTTCACAAAGACAACACTGCCGACAACCGGATCAGCCGCTCTCACGGCATTGGCATACACTGCGGCCAAACAAGCAATCGCCAGCATTAAAAGGAACGGAGGCATGGTCGGCCTCCAGATTGCTTTCCCTGTCCCTATCCGCCATTCGCGAATCAACCATACAGTCTCGGCTGGGTGGCAGTAGTGGCACTGGCGAAGTGGACTATTTATACAAGTTTCGACCTCAAGGGGCCAGCTTTTGGGTGGCACTCTACGCGGATAACGATTTTCGGACTAGCTAGTGTTCTGCGACAGGATCAAACTCGCAAGAGTTTGGTCAAGGACGTCTTGTGCTCCAGGAGTTTTGTCTGATAGCCCAGCCGCATCTGGCGGCAACCTTGGGTCGCGCTTTGCCAGAGCCGGGAATGCGCGTAGCGCACTCCGTAGAATTCGGAATCTCTGTGGGTCTTCAGAGCTTGCTTCCGTCGGCCAAACCGTTCGCCGGACGAGGGCTGATGGTGTGCGTCGTATTCGGATCGAAACAGTCCACGGCTGTGCCTTTGAACTCCTTGATCAACAGCTTGCGAACTGCCGAATCGTCCTGAAAAACGGTCATCCAGATGCTGAAAAAACCATGACCAGTCGCAGCGCGAGCGATTTGACGGCGGAAAGCATCGTTCGGATTTGCTTGCAGGTCGTCCTTGCTTGCCCTCGCAATCAACCAGACTTCCATGCGCTGCGACATCCGGTCAATTGCCACAAGTTGTCCATTCGAATCAAGGACGTGATTCAATGGCTTGTCCAGACCAACCAGCTTCAACGTGTTCATCGCCAGGGTCGACTGCGAAGCCGTCAGTCCGGTGGCAAGTTTGATCTTGCCATCCATCGTGTATTCGTAGGCGGCACCGGTATTGTCGCGATCAGGCAGCAGGAGATTCGCGAGGACGACATCCTTGGCCCCTTTCGTCGAATTGCAATTCACGCATCCCAAAAGGAAATTCTCCCACCGCCGTTCCATGTCAGGGTGCCCATATGGGCCATCTTTGGGCTGAATGTGTTCAACTGCAAGTTGGGTGGCGACCCGGCGTTCGCAATACGAACAAAACATTCCGATCCGGGATACGAGTTCTCCGAATGCATCCCGATAGTTGGCGAAGTCACCGGTTTGGGGCCTGTCACCACGAAGGACCGGCCGCATTTACGCCCCTCCCTGCTGTGTCGCTGAGGCATTTGCCGATTTTGCTCCCAGTTTGGCAGCGTGCTTGAGTTCCAGAAACGCCTGAAAAGCGGGGTTGTCGGCGTAGGGTGCGATTCGATCCGCCAACTTGTCCTCGAACTCAGCGATCTTGTCTGAGGGAGCGTGTGTCGCCTCATCCAACGTGACCAGGTAGTCTTTGGCTGCGGCGACCATCTCTTCGTACCGCTGGCCAACATCCGGCCGATCTACTCCCATAAGTCCATTGGCAATTTGTTCGACGCTCAAATTCCCCAGTTGCGGAACGGTTTGACCTTGCAGATTGATCAGTTCATCCTCGCGCAGCGACTGTACGATGAACGGCGAATGTGTGGTCGTGATGAATTGAATCGCTGGGAATACATTCCGCAGCGACTCCACGACACCGCGTTGCCATTTTGGATGTAAATGCACATCGAGTTCGTCGATCAGAACGACGCCGGGTGTCTGGGCCAGAATGCGCGGCAACGGTTCATCCTCCGGACCCAGCTTGTCGGCTGGCACGAGGAAGTTGTTCTGCGTCACGATCTTGATTGCCAGGTCGGCGACCAGGGCCAGCATGACCCGCTGGCCCGCGCTCAGGTTACCAAATGGTTGTGAGTTTCCATTGATCGACAGCGCGATTTCTTCCGAATCGCTGTCGTACCGGATGCCATCGGCCCCTGGCACGCAGTCCAGGACTGCGCGGCGAACGACTTCGAAGCCCGGACGGGGGCGTCCATTTCGGTTGCCCATCTCGATGTGTTCGCGCAGAAACCAATGGGCCAGGTCCGCGACGCGAATGCGTTCGTTGAGGCAATCGTAGAACGCCTCCCAGCGGTTTGCCGGTCCGTTGGGCTTCGCTTTTGCCTTGTTGCGCTCGTTGTGGGCCAGCCACGCGCGACCCGCGCCGTAGTAACAGATCACCGGGAGCAAGACATTTGCTCCCTGTCCGACGCGCTCATATGCAGACTTGATCAGGTCGAGTGCCTGTTTGGATGCGGCATTGCTGACCTTGGTCTTACCGACTGCGAGTTCCTGGCCCCAGGCGAATTGTTCCCGGTCGAGTATCGCCCCGGTCGCCCGCACCGACATGGTCTCCTGCACGCGCTGGAATTGCGTCCGGTCCCCTTGTGCCGACCCGATCAATCGCTTGTCTTCCTTCTTGAGTCGGCGATGACTATTCGCGAGCAGAGAGTCCGGTTTCCACTCCAGCCACACTCCCAGCGCCACGGCAAGCGCATCCAGGATTGTCGTCTTGCCGGTGCCGTTCTCACCGATCAGGACGTGAAAAGATCCCGCGCCGGGCGGTGCGTTGGCTGGCCGCGGAAACTCAAACGTCTCCGCCGCGAATTTTTTGAAGTTCTGGAGTACCAGTCGGTCGATTCTCATGGGGTTCCTCTGTTTTTGGCTGGTTCCCACGCCGATGATCGTCACTCGTGGATCGAAAGTCAGGTCGATCTTCTCGAAACCGGAAAGTGGATCAGGCTGGGCTGCGGCCTTACACAGAACACTGGATTCTGGCGCAGTCACGGTGACACCGCGCCAGACGCATCCGCGCTCCAGCGTTTCGATCCGCCCTCCACCACTCAACCATACAGTTTCGCGACGTAATCGCCATACCCGTTGTACTTCACCGTGGGGAATCGCTCGCGAGTTCCCAGCATCCATTCTTCCGACTGACTCCAGCGGGGATGCGGGACTCCCGGGTCGACGTTGGCTTCGAATCCATATTCGCGCGGATTGACGACGTTCCAGAAGGTGTCCGGCTTTTTGGCGGTCAGTGTGATCCGCACGATCGACTTGATGCTTTTGAAACCGTATTTCCAGGGCAGGACAATGCGAATCGGGGCACCGTGCTGCCGCGGGAGCGGTTCGCCGTAGATTCCCGTCGTCAGGAAGGTCAAATCGTTCATCGCTTCCTCAATCGTCAATCCCTCGGTATAGGGCCAGGGGAACGACGAATCGGCGATGTTCTGAGCTTCGGTCGGACGATTGAAGGTTTCAAACTGCACGTACTTGGCACCTGGTTCCGGTTCCACCTGCTTGAGCAGTGCCTGAAGCGGGAATCCGGTCCAGGGAACACACATCGCCCAGGTTTCGACACACCGATGCCGATACGCCCGTTCTTCCAACGGAAACCGGGAATGCAGGTCGTCCAGGTCAAACGTCATCGGCTTGTCGCACAGGCCATCGACTTTCACTTCCCACGGAGTGGGTGTGAAACCATCGACATACAGGTACGTCTGCTTGCTGGTCGAGAATTCGTAGAAATTCGTGTAAATCGCCGCCTGTTCCTGCACAGTCTCGTCGCGACCATAGGTAAACGCCTGGTTCCGCTCTGCGGGATAAGCTGCTTTCGAGGCCTTCGGAATCTGAATGTCCGCCGCCGCTTTCAGCTTCTTCTGGTCCGGCTTGTGTTCGTTGCAGCCGATGAGCAAAGAACTGGCCATCAGGCCGATCGACCCGTGCCCCAGCGATGCCAGAAAATCGCGCCGGTGTTGCGTACGGTTGCGATAGACGCTTTCCTCGGTCAGCTTGTGCAGCGACGGATCCCACGGTTTGCGGCTGATGAAGTTCATCGGTTCAACCCTTCAATGTGGAAATTTCAATGCGCAGAGTGTAACCGAATTCCCCGGATCCGGGCTAGAAGTCCTTGGCAAAAGGGGGCTGACCCTTTGGAGGGCAATTGGTTCTCCTTGAAAATCAATTGCGTGGAGAGGGGTCAGACCCCTTTTACCAAGGACTGCCAGATATGCTTCGTCTGAGGAAACCGCCATCTGGCGGACAACCGTACAGGACACAACTGATGACCGAACTGACGCGACTGGAGCAAGCCGTCACTCTGTTGAGTGCCGCTTATGGCAGCCTGGGGTTGGCCCAGGGGGAATCAACGTGGGCTCGATTTGTCCGGGTGCTGATGGGAATCCCCACCGGCCACGCGGCCAGCGACACACTCGTGGGTTTACTCCAGACCGGCCCACTGGCAGCTCCCGGGGAATCGTCTGTCGCCACACCCGGTCAACTGGTGGAGATTCTCGCTCCGATCCCACGCGGGTCCCAGAAGGCATCGGTGATTCGAGCCGTCGCGGCCTGGTGGCTGGCGCAATTCGGGGACGAAGTCTCCCCCGCATGGTCAGTAAGTCCGCAGTCCTATCGCGAATCGTTGCGGCAGATTCGGGGATTAGGGCCGGCGACCGTGGACGAATTGCTGTTGTTTGCCGCCGACCTGCCGGTCTTTCCGGTGGATCGCACGGCCCTGCGAGTAGCCGTCCGTCATGGATGGCTCGATCTGCCCGTCGAGGACGAGGATGCTCAATCGCTGTTTGTGCGTGGCGTCGACGGCTCCCCTGCCCGCCTGCAGGAACTGGCGCGGTTACTCACCAGGGTGGGTGAATCCCACTGCGGCCGCGAGCCGAATTGCGAAGGGTGTCCGCTGCAGTCGCTGCTCCCCAGCGGCGGCCCGCTGAATCCCCAAAGCTGTTGACGACACCTGCGCGGCCCGGGGACGCGATTGTCAGTCACCCCGAATCACCGTTGATCATCCAAGGCGCCTCATAACCGCTACAGCCGTCACACTCACCTGCAGACCGGCAAGTTTTGCCGATTCCTACACCTTTCGCCAACGGAAAACTCTCGCGCCAGCCGATCTCCGGTATGGGGCTGTGGGTAGTATGGGAAGAAGGTGCGGCCATGAAGTTCGACCAAATCGTCATCGGAAACGGATCAGAAGCGATCAATGCTGCGCGGCAGGCTGCCAGGGCCGGTCAGCGCGTGGCCCTGGTGAGTGATCCGGCGGGCGCCAATTCCATCGACAACGCGGTGCTGCGACGAGCCGCCGAATGCCTGGTCCGTTCCGGCACAGTGACCATGGCTGCGTTGCGACGGGAAGTCGCCCGCGAAGTGGACGCACAGCAGGCAGCGGACGACGCTGAGTTGGACTCGCTCGGCGTCGTTGTCTTGCATGGCGATCACCGCTTCGTCGACGCCAACACGGTGTTTGTGGCTGACGAGGTCGTCGAAGGCAATTCGATCGTGCTGGCGTGCGGAACGAAATCCGCACAGCTTGGGCAGTCCCCGTTCAATGGTCGAAACGTCTTTTCCGTTGAGGACTTTCTGAAATTGGACGAACTTCCTCAGTCCATGCTTGTTGTGGGAGCCGGGCGACGGGGGCTCGATCACGCCGTCGTGCTGGCAATGCTCGGGGTCGAAGTTACCATCGTCGACGAACATTTCAGCCTGTTCGACCTGTGTGGCGGACTGATGGGAGCCTCCCTGTTTGAAGCACAGGCCCTCGACATCGTCCTCCGGTTGGGTGATGAAGTAATCGGCCTCGAAGAGAAGTCTCATCAAGTTGCCGCTCGCCTGGCCAGCGGTCGGGCGCTGGTTGCAGACGCGGTCCTGATTTGTACGGGTCGTGTGGGACGAACGGACAGCCTGGATCTGGAGTCGGCGGGTGTCGGTGTCGACGAACATGGCCGGGTCTGGTGCGACGCTCAAGGTCGCACATGGGCACCGAACATCACGGCCATCGGCGACGTTGTCGGTTTCCGGGCCAGTCGCACGTTGGCAATGACATTGTGAGCCGCAAGGCGCTAGCCGCGGGTGTATTGGGCTGGCGTCGTCGTCAGGGTGAGTGAGGAGACCTTCGGTCGGCCGTTTCGGCGGGGTCGGGAGACCCGCGCCGAGCATGGAGACCCGCGCCGAGCATGGAGACCCGCGCCGAGCATGGAGACCTGCGCCGAGCATGGCGCGTTGGCATTGACTGTGTGAGCCGCCAGGCGCTCGCCGCGGGTGCATTTTCAGTCGTGTCTGAAGAACCGCCGGCTAGCGCCTTGCCGCTCACGGAATCAGCGATCGCAGTCCGGTCATTCGAGGTATCTCGTTCCCAATCACACCCTGCGGACCAGTTCAATCGCCCGCTCCATGTCGTCCGGCAGTGGTGCCGAGTATGTCTGCCACTCCTTCGTCATCGGATGAGCGAACGAGATTTCGGCGGCATGCAGTG
Source organism: Planctomycetota bacterium (assembly GCA_018242525.1). GTDB lineage: Bacteria > Planctomycetota > Planctomycetia > Planctomycetales > Planctomycetaceae > Schlesneria. The sequence goes on from JAFEBS010000072.1 coordinate 11,499, forward strand.
CCTGGCGCGGGATGTACGGCGACATCGGAGGCGGTGCGGGTTGACCCGGTTGAGGGACTTCGCGATCTGGTTTGAGCGCTCCCAGCATTCCATAGAAATCGTCACCAACGATCGGATGTCCGATCGTCGACAAGTGGACCCGAATCTGATGCAGTCGTCCCGTGCGCGGTCGTGCGCGAACCAGGGTATGTCGCGGGTAGCGCTCAATCACTTCGTAGTTAGTCCTCGAAGACTTGGCATCCAGTGCATCCGCCTGGCACGACATCAGTGCACTGGCCCCACTGCGGGCTCGACCGATCGGCAGATCGATGGTTCCCTCATCGTTTTTCACGATGCCATCCACGATCGCCAGGTACGATTTGGCAATCCGTTCCCGCTGGAATTCGATCGACAATAGTCGGTGCGACAGATGATCCTTCGCCGTCGCCACCACACCGCTGGTGTCGCGATCCAGGCGGTGAACGATCCCCGGCTTCTGCTGGCCCGGATAGTCGGAATTCTGGTCGAGATAGTGCTGGATCGCGTTCGTCAGCGTCCCCGACGGGTTCTTTCCTGAGGGATGAATGATCAGTCCTGCCGGCTTGTTGACGATCAGCAGCCATTCGTCTTCATGCACAATTCCAAACGTGATCTCTTCCGCAGGCATCAGATTGTCCGGCGGTTCCAGCAATCGCACAGTGACGGATTCCCCCGTAAAGACTCGCTGGTCCGGTGCCGCAACCTCGCCATTCACGGTCACCTGCCCTGCTCTCACCAGGCGATGCAACCGCCACGCGGTATAGCTGCGCAAATGCCGAGCCAGGAACGTGTCGACTCGAGTTCCCGACAGATAACCTTCAACGACGGCGGTGGTGGAATGCATGGTGGGACAGTGAATCCAGGTACGAATCAAAGACGACGAACCCGCATTGTCCGCCGTGCCTGCGATGAATGCCAGTCCCTCGCTGACGCTTTGGGGTACTTTGTGAGCCGCAAGGCGCTAGCCGCGGGTTCTTGCTGGTGCGGCTGAGATACACCCGCGGCTAGCGCCTTGCGGCTCACGACCGCTTGACCTGTCGAATCGTGACCTCGGACGAAACGATAGACTCCAAGCCTATTCACTGGCCTCAATACTCGGCAGAATATCAATTGGCATTGATCCGTTGTTCTGCTGGAGACGTGGACATGCAACGTCGAGAATTCCTGGCCTCGTCGGCCATCACGGTGGCGAGCGCAACCCTGTTGGCGGCGGACTCACCCGGCAAAATTGTCGCGAGTGAGCGGATTCGCGTCGGCTGCGTGGGAACCGGTGGCCGTGCCTTCAGCCTGGTGAATTCGTTTTCGCGCAACAAGAACTGTGAAGTGGTGGCTCTGGCTGACATCGACCCGGGAAAGTTTGGACAGGCGGTCGCGGCAGTCGAAAAGAATCAGGGAACGAAGCCACAAACGGTCGCGGACTTTCGCCAATTGATCGACGACAAAAGCCTGGATGCCATCGTGGTCGGAACGCCCGATCACTGGCATGCGATTCCCACGATCCTGGCATGTCTGGCCGGGAAGGATGTCTATGTCGAGAAGCCGGACGGCCACAACATTGTTGAGGGTCAGCGGATGGTGGCCGCGATGAAGAAGCATGGCCGAGTGATCCAGATGGGAACCCAAGCCCGCACCACGGACCGGATGAAGTCGGCGATCGAGTTCTTGAAGACCGGAGCCTTGGGCAAATGCCTGGTGGCCCGTGCGTGGGAAAGTGCGAAGCAGGGGAGCATTGGCTTCCCGAAGGATCGCGAAGCTCCGCCGGGAGTGGACTATGACATGTGGCTGGGCCCTGCCCCGCTGCGTCCCTTCAACCCGAATCGATTCCACGGCCGCTGGCGCTGGTTCTACGACTATGGAACCGGCGACTTGGGAAACGATGGAGTGCATCGACTGGACATGGCGGCCTGGGCATTGAGTGCCGCCGGGGAAGCTCAGGGAGACGCACCACTCAGTCTGCCGACGACTGTTTCGACAGGCGGCGGAAAATGGTATTTCGACGACATGCAGGAATGGCCTGATACCTTGCAGGTCACTTATGAATTCGGCGGCAAGTCGCCGAAGTTGTTGACGTACGAGATGCGGATCTGGGCTCCCTATGGTTTTCTTGGGGAATCCGAAGCCGCCGCCGTCTATGGGGACAAGGGGTACATCATCATCGGCAACACCCGCTGGAAGGCGTTCGGCCCCGGCAATACTGTGCTGGCGGAAGGAACTGGCGGCAATGACGAAGCCGCGCATGTCGAGAATTTCCTGGACTGCATCAAGAGTCGCCAGCGACCAAACGCCGATCTGGAAACCGTCGGCCATCCGTCCAGTCTGTTGTGCCACATGGGGAATGTGGCCAGTCGAGTCAACCGGAAACTGGTGTTTGACGGCGCCACCGAAACGTTTGTGAACGACAAGGAAGCCAACGCGTTGCGGACCAGGACTGAATACCGCAAACCATGGGTCCTGCCGGAGGTCTAATGCTTGCCCGGCCTTTTAGGCCGTTCCGTGGTTTAATCTAATTGCCCCAGGCGTTGCATCTCGCCTCGAAATGTGACATCGCTTGCGATAATTGAGATGTCCGTCGTCATGCCACCATTCATCGTCGACTTTGCCAGCGCGCTAATCGAGCGCGAAATTGAACGAGATGAGGAATGGATGGCCAAGATGGTGGATGACTTTGAAGATGATTGGCCGCTCGTTCGCCATGCACTTTGGCGACTGGAGGACGAGCACGGAATCTACAGCGCAGATATCCATCCGCGCAATTTCAAATGCCGCTGACCGCAGTACTAGGGTCGGATTGTCTCATGTCCAAACTTCCAGGAAACCACCGGAAAATGGGACTCGGATTCCATCCTCTTTGTGTTTGTCGTTTTCCTGGTTCCAGTTTTCCTGTCTAATCTACTTCCGGCGTCTGTGACGGAATTTGGGAGAGACCATCATGCTCGAACTACTCGGCCGACAACAAATCGTGTGCGGCGGTGTTTCGCGCCGAAACCTGCTGCAGGCGGGGGGAGCGGGGTTGTTCGGGCTGACGCTGCCGAAATTGATGCAGGCGGAAGACCTGTTGCCGGATCGCGCGCCCCGCGCGAAGAGTGTGATCTTTCTATTTCTGTTTGGCGGTCCCAGCCAACTGGAAACGTTTGACATGAAGCCGGCCGCGGCCAGCAAAGTCCGGGGGCCGTATTCACCGATCGCGTCACGCACCCCGGATCTGAAGATCTGCGAATTGCTGCCGAAGTGTGCCGCGATCTCGGACAAGTTTGCGGTGGTGCGGACGTTGTCGCACTCGTTCAACGATCACAGTGGCGGCGGCCATTTTGTGCAGACGGGGAAACGCTGGCAGATTCCGATCGGCGCGGGTTTCAATGCGACTCCGCAGGACTGGCCTTCAATCGGGTCGGTGGTCGAATACTTGTCCCAAAGCGGCCGTCTGGGATCGGGGAACCAGGCGGGTGGTCTGCCGAACTATGTGGTCCTGCCCAACAGCCTGGGAAAGATTCAGACCTACACCGTGCGATTGAAACGCCCGGGCGAATACGCCGGCTGGCTGGGACGCGGCTACGATCCGGTCACGACTTCGATCGAGAAAAAGGATGACAAGGACAACCCCTACTTTCGCAGTTGCTCGGATGAGGAACTGACGTTTCAGATCGACGGACTGGTTTCACCGGAAGCGGTGACTCTGGACCGATTGAACCGTCGTCAGTCACTGCTGTCTCAATTCGACCAGCGGCTGCGGTCCGTCGAACAGGAGAAAACTCTCTCAGCCTACGATCGTTATCAGCAGCGGGCACTGGCGCTGGTGACGTCGGAGCGGACTCGTACCGCACTCGATCTGCGCCAGGAACCGGTGTCGGTCCGTGATCGTTACGGACGTCACCTGTTCGGCCAGTCAACATTGATGGCTCGGCGACTGGTGGAAGCGGGCGTTCGTTATGTGACGGTCCACTGGGACGCACCTGACGGCTACAGTTGGGACTCGCACCGGAACAGCAAGGACGTGGGCGATCATCTGATTCCCGGCCTGGATCAGACGTTGTCAGCACTGCTGACGGATCTCGAAGAACGAGGGTTGCTCGATGAAACCCTGGTTGTCTGCCTGGGAGAGATGGGACGGACACCGACCGGCAACGCCAACTGGGGCCGGGATCACTGGAGCACACTGTTTCCCGCAGTCCTGGCCGGTGCCGGAATCCGCGGCGGTGTTGCCCTGGGGCAAACCGACCGGGACGCCGCGTATGCAGTTACTCCGCCCTACAAACCGGAAGACTTCGCTGCCACGATCTATCACGCCCTGGGTATTGATCCCGATTTGCGGCTGCCCGATTCCCTGGGGCGGCCCGTCGCCTTGATCGACGACGGAACGCCCATCCTGGAATTGTTTGGGTGACGGCATGAGCCCCCGCCGGAGTCAGGGACGGCAAGCACAAAGCTGGATTTGTGTTTGTCCTTATTCCCGCTTTCTCGGCTTCCAGAGGAACAGGCAGGCGGAGAGCAGGATCGGAACTCCAACGAGTGTCACATGTGGTATCGTGACGATCCTGTTTACCGCATCGCCAGATCCCGGTGCATACCCATCGAAATAATATCGCTTTTCGACTCTGATGCCTTCCGGTGAGGAAACAATTGCGGTTGCCTCCTTGTAATCCCTGAAGAGAAGCTCTTCCACCGAGTAGATCGCTCTCATCCACATTGCGATGAACACGCACGCCATCGCAATCGCAATGCACCCCACCTTCCGTCGCCAGCCGTTGAAGAACTGACGCATCGCATCCTCCCATGAAATGAGCAAACCACAGCTTACCGCCGGGGTCGTTCGATTTCGATTCAATCTCACGCTGCTGCCGCCGTCAACAGTTGTTGCCGCGTCTATTGTTCGGTGGCAATCCCTGCGGCAACTGCTGGCGTAGTCTTCAGCGTCATGTGCTTGCGAGTCTACTTGCTGAAGCCATTGGTCAATCGCGTAAACCGGCGAAGGGTCGCGAATGGTCATGCGCGTCGTTAACGATGAATGACGAGTTTCAACTGCAAAACGACTTTCAAGCTTTCGTGTAGGTTCGAAGCAGGATGACGCACCAGCCAATTCCGAGCAACATTCCTGCAACCAATCCCGCCGCTTGAGTGCGTGCCTCCTCCACGTTCTCCGGCAGATGTTCGGAGATGATGAACGTGACGGCGATGGCTGAGAGGATCGCAACCACTCCGAACCAGCTGGCACAGTACAGGGCACCGCGACCCCAGTTGGGTCTCCGCGTCACATCCAGTGGCTGGTGCTCATCCACGGGACGCAGCTGAAGGTAGGTGTTCTGCAGGCATAGTGAAGCGAGCAGTGACTGACCAAAATCATCGGCCGAGCCGCAGACAAACTGATGGTCCTGGTCCGGCAGAAGGGTGATCTCAATCGGCTTGGCACCGAGCCAATCGAACTTGACCTGCACCGAATGACGGCCGGGAGGCAGTGTCAGCGTTACGGTGCTGTTGTTCGCGATCTTCGCGACCTCTACACCATCGCACAAAATGCGGAATTTCCGCACAGCTGCCGTCAATGCTCGTCGTCGAATCACCGTCAGAGTGGACGTTTGTTCCATGCTTGACCGCCGACGAACGCACGGGATTGTGCGTTCAATTCCGGAATCATTGCGTTTGATCTGCGTGAGGGCCACCACCCGCCCGCTCGTCATTTCAATTTCTTGTCGAAATACGCAAACAAAGCCTGCTCGGCTTTCTCAGCATCGGCTCCCTTGAATCCGTGGCCGGCGCCTTCGAGCGTCAGCAACTCTGCTTCGACGGTCGCGGCTTTCAGCTTGTCGACCAGCCAAACGGCCTGCTCATGGGCGACGTACTTGTCCTCGGTGCCATGAATGCACAGCGTCGGGGCCGAGTTCGGGGTCACCCAGTACAGCGGACTTCCCTGGACATGCAGGTCGTGCTTGGTTTCCAGGTTGCCGCCGAACCAGAGCGGCAGGACCTCGTGAGCATCGACACTCTTACCATACGACTTGGTGAAGTCACTGGGGCCGTACACATTCACCACACAGGCGACGCTACTGGATTGATCGGGATTCCCCCCGGTTCCTTCAAACTGCGGGACGTTCGCGGTCACCGCCAGGAACTGGGCCAGGTGTCCACCGGCGGAGCCACCGGTGACGCCGATCTTTGCCGGATTCAGGTTGTACTTCTGTGCATTCGCACGCAACCAGCGGACAGCAGCCTTCGTGTCATGCACGGCGGCGGGGAATTGATGTTTGGGAGCCAGTCGATAAGTGATCGTGGCCGCCACATAGCCTCGCTCAGCCAGCTTCAGGCACAGGGCATCGTAGGAGTCGCGCTTTCCCGCCCGAAAGCCGCCGCCGTGAATGCACAGGACCGCCGGGAACGGTCCGCTGCCGGTCTTGGGTCGGGCCAGATTCAACTGCAAATGTTCATCGCCTGGACTGGAGTACTCGATCCCGGTTTCCCAGATCACACTGTCCGGAATCGGCGGCGCGGCAGACGCGATCCCAGGGATGAAGAACAGTCCCGACAGAAGTAACAACACGGCGTTTCGCATGGCAATTCCTTAGAGGAGGACATCATGGCAGGAGCGGTTGAGGTTACCCGTAATCTTCGCTGACGCCAACTCGGAACGATGAGAGAACCCTTCAGCTCCGCGTGAAGACATCCGAGCGTGAAGTCGACTGGAATGGTGTTACGATATCCTTCCCAAGCATTAGCTTCATTCTCCGCCAAATTGCCAACGATCGCCAATCCAACGATCGGCTGCCTTCACGCGGAGCGTGAAGGCAAGTGCGCCTTTGAAGGCGATTGAACAGTAGGGTGTAAGTCCCTTCCAGGCGACCGTTACCAGCCTGAACTCCAAGGACGTGGACGATCACCGTGAAATTTCGCAGCGGGGGACACTGCGTGACCAATGGCCCAGAGATCCCTCGGCGCATATCGCACGTCGATGGGGGACGAACCCGCGATATCGGTGACTCGGATGAAGCGGCATGACAGGAGTCAGAGTTCCCATAGTAGCGATGAACCCGTGCAGCAAAACGCGGTGGAGCGAAGGGGAATAGGAAGGTAGTTGGGCAATGACCA
>JAFEBS010000073.1 GCA_018242525.1 Planctomycetota bacterium
ACCTGCGACCTGAGCTTTAGGAAATGCGCTTAACCGATTTTCCGACAATTGGTTACAGCAATGGCCTAAGTGTGCCACCAAGCGACTCTGACACCTCGAGCAACGGGCCTTTCGCGGCCCTACCATCTCCGGGGATCTGGTCAGACTCTGACTCCAAGCGACCGGTCCTGCAACCGCCAGACAGTCGTCTGGTGTACTTTCAGTTGTACCTGCAACGTTCCACGAAATATGGTCCGGAGGACCGTTCCAAACGGCAAATTGCCAGATTTTCCGATTTGGGCCATCCTGCCCTTGGTGCCGCCGTCGAAGACTTCTTTCATTCTAACGATGCCGGAGAGACAGGTAACAATGGAGTCGTATCAGCGCGACGATGAGCTTCGAGACTACCCTGACTCCTACTCCAGTCCTTCAGATGTTCGATTATCCGCTCTTTGAATCCAGGAACTCTTGTACCCCATTCCTCGGCGCACAATTCCCACACACCATGATTCTCCAGGACGCTCACCACGTCACAGAGGACTGAGTCGGCGTATCGCCCAATCACAGCAATATGGCCATCCACGTATTGAGAGCGACGGAGCCGAATATGGTCCAGCACGTCTTTGAATTCGTGATCGTGTTCCAGCGCCTTGAAAGTTCCTTCCATCGCAGATTCAAGTGATTTCAGCCACTCGGTTGCTGCTTTTGCTGCGCCAGACCGTATTATGGAGTAGGCGTTCATGTTCGGGTACCGGCCATATCGCAAACACGATGCATAAATCTGCGACGCGAATCGCCACTCGCGAATACCAACGTAAAGTCCATCCAACGGATCGCGCAACGGGCTGCCGCTTGGATAATTTGCTTCCAAAGCTGTTCGTAGGCGTTGATCAACATCTTCACGTGCGAGTTCAATGCGTTCGACTTCCAGATTGCTTAGGAAAGACTCTGCGTCCTTTACTTGCTGACCCAGTGACTCCGCGACGGCTGCTCTAATCATCGCGATTCGATTCGCAAGTAAGCTCAGCAGCGTTTGTCGATCATCTTGAAGTGTGTCGAAGGCAATAGTGTTGGTCTCTGCCGCAAATACCTCTATGCCCGCCGCGTACAGGCTGCGGCTACACTCTGCTCTCTTCAGTTGTTGGCCGAAATCGCGATCACCATTCGCATCATTGACACCCTCGGCATCTCCCTTATCTACCAAAACGAGAGACATTCGTGAGGCTGCCCCTCGCAATTGACCATCTGCAAGGACATCACGCAGCAGAGCCTTAATTGATTCTCCGGGCGCATCAACAAATGGCAGACACACGACGACAAGTGTACGAGGATCTCTCAACAGACTCTGAATATCGGCACGCCCAGAGAGCTGTCCATCAAAGCCACGCGTATCAACCACCTCAACCTCGTATTCACCTGGCAATCCGGGGAGTACAGCAGGAACAGCAATCGTGATCTGCTTCGGCAACATCGCAGTCGCCAGGCGTCCGTGATTAATGTCGTCAAACCTCCGCTTCAAGTTCTGAAGTGTGTCTGAGCCCGACTCCCACCACCACTGAGTTTCTGTTCGACTTAGAAGAGACGCGCGGTCAACCAAGAAATTTGAGAGGGACCCAACGCTATCGTGCTGAGCAACAATGTCATCCAATGGATCTATCGTTCGTCGCTTCTTTTCTCCATTCTCTATGACGGTTTCCGATCGTTCACTTAACCCTGTCATATGACGAATGACCCTTTGAACCTCGCGAGGCGTGGGATCATGTCCATCGTCCGATGCAGGATTTTTGCCAATCTTTCGGCGAGTCCACTCATCAACAGCGAATAGGCGAATTTCGCGCCGCATCTCTTCAACAGAATAGGGATCGATAAACAATCCAATCTTTCCAGTTTCAGACGCTGTCGTGGCTCGAATCCGAACTTCGCACACAGTCGTGCCACCTGATCCAACGGCAAGTACTGAATTTGATTTCAATGAGGCACGGTCGGTCGGCGGATCGCCTGCAATTAACTCCGTGAGGACTCCGATCATTGACGACTTTCCGATACCAATTTGGCCCACAAACGCAACCCGGTGCGATCGATCGCTCAGGAAACTCAATGCGAGATCAAGTCCTTCGGCTCGTTGCCTTGCCACTTCCGCAACTCTACGACTGCAATCTGTAGCCATGAGTGAACGGAGGTCGTCAATTACTTTAGGCGATTCGACTTGGATCATTCCCATCAGAGTCAACTCCCTCAAATGCTACTACGACTGTGTAACCGAACGGATTTGTGAATTATTTGCTTAATCGTACAAGTTGCTTACTTCAATGAGGTCGCAGCGTCTACTCGTCGGCACCCATCTGCTTCTCGAATGCCTGTCGAACCAGCCCGAGGACATACGGAAGCTCATCCAGCGTGGATAGCGTTACGTCGACGTCGCCATTACCCCATCTCCCTTGATTCGCGACATCCCGGCAAATGCCTTTTGGATCATTGATTTCAGCAAAGTCCATGTTGATCGAGAGCCGAAGCCGTTTGGCCTGAGGAATTACGTCCACGAAGTTTGTTTCCGCCTTATACGCGACATACAGTTTAAGGAACTCTTCGGTGACGCAGGGGTTGAGGGCCAATACCTGTTTGCGGAACGCCTCGAAAAGCCCACTCATCGCTGGCGACAGCAAGTGGGGATGATCGGCAATCGTGTAGCCGGTCGACACAGCCACACTGCGTTTGTATGGCAGTAGGGCTGCTTCGGAGAGTTTAGGGGATTGCCACACGCCGAGTGCCGATTCAGCAAGTTTCCCAGCTCGCGTCACGATAGCGTGTTCGTTCCATGTGTCGAGTTGCCCAAGGCCAGCATTGAGTTTGAGCGGGCTGATCTTGAAACCGCCGTCCATGTCTCGCTTTTCCTTGAATAGTCGGTCACTGTACTCGGAGTTGTAGCCGGTGAGCGTCAGGTTCCCCAATGTATGCAACCAGGTTTGCTGTACCCGTTCCCAATCAACTCCGAGATCGGCCTTCCATGCAGCTGAGAGATTCTCGTTTTGCGGCATGATGTGCTCGATTGTGTACTCGTCGACGACGACACGTTCCTTTCTGCCGTGATTCTCCATGCGTCGCAACCAGTAGCTACGACTGCGAAAGTTGTAGAGGTCGCGTGTTTGAAGGTCGCGGCGAAATTCGTCATCGTTGGGGAAGCGGCGATAGGAGGGTAACAACAGAAAATGGGCCTGGATGCTTTCCAGATACTGGTCTTTCTTGATCGCCTTGGTGAACGTCGAAAACGTCTTGTTCATCGAGTTTGTGGGGATCGTGCAAATGGCGCGACGGAAAACGTACGCTTCAATCATCCGCACGATCGTCACAAAGTCCAGTTTTGGCAGCATGCCGCTTGAATAATCGTGGTAAAGTTCAAGCAGGAACGGGTACGCGACGTCCACTTTCGGCTCGCGCAAATCGTGGAATGCCAGCTTCAGTTCTGCATCCTGTTCCACTCCCAGCGCCATGGCGCAGAAGTAGTGAGCAAAGTGGCGAACGTCTTTAACGAGTTCCTCAACGCCCAGTTGAGCAACGGCGGCAGATCGCGAATGCTGCTTGAACGCATCGTAAATTCCGTCGAGTCTCGGGATCTCGCCTGTCTTGACGGTCAGGTAATGTCGCATGAATGCGTCAAAGTGTGTCCCGTACGCCTCTTGGCCAAAGTCCAACTCCATTGGCCGCCAGTACTGCTCGTACAGCCGTGTTTGCAGCTTCGGTTCCAGTCCCATCAGGACGAAGTTTCGGATCAGGTCAGCTTGGCTGAGTTCCCGTCCCGTGGAATTCATGCTCTCGAAAATCAACTGCGGATTGTCTTGGTCGCGATTGAGGGCGATGTCGACCACTACGAGCTTGGCGATTCCCTTGCAGACGGTCACCAAGTCGCCCTGATTGGAAGCGATCAGCTCTTCAAACAATGCGAAGTTCGCTGTCACCCGCAGCGATGGAGCTTTCGGCTGCTCGACGTTGTCCAAGATGGCAATTAGCGACGACTTGTCAGTTTGGGAGAGGATCAGTTTGTAATGCCGCTCACCCTCTTCTTCCGGGTTCAGAAGGTAATAGTTCCGGAGCTTCCTCGGGGAGAAACCATCGACAGGTTCTCGATTTCCTTCATCCGGCTTTTCCAGCGCCTTGGCCAGCGCTGCCAGGAGCAATGTCAGCGTCGTCAGTCGCTGTTGGCCGTCAATGACGAGCAACGGCTCTTGTGTCGTCAGGTTCGACAGCCCCTTCTCGACGTAGACAATTGACCCGACGAAGTGTGCGACCAGCTTGTCATCGCGCCCCGTACGAACGATGTCGTCCCAAAGCTGTCGGCACTCCTTTTCCGTCCAGGAGTACGTCCGCTGGTAGATCGGGATCACGAATTGCGGCGACTTCTTGAGGAATTCGATGAGCTTGGCTTCGGTGGCTTTCATGTTCTACGGACTTTCTGTCTTCAGTGCCCAAACACTGCTGAAATGAGTGGCCTAGGTGCAGTCTTCCAGACGCAGGCTTCAGCAACAGATGAGAACTCGGCGTCGTACTTGATCATTCCCTTGAGCGTCGCTGTGGCTTTCGCTTGCTCAATCTTGGCGAAACAGGATGAGCCCTTGGCTCCTTTGTAGTCGGCAATTGCCAGCTTGCATTTGTCCCAGAACTGGGCTCGCTTCTCGTTCAAGCGCGGCAGACGATTAAGCCCAAGAATTGCAATCGTTCGATCGGCTCGATCCGCCTGCTCCAGCGAGAGGTCTGCGGACGGGACCGCGTCACACGTCTCGGCATCACGCCATTCGTAGGAAATCAGTCTTGCCTCTTCCTCTACAAGCGGATCGATCAGGATGGGACATTCCTTCTCTATGCTCGACGGATCGCTCGGTATTGCTCTCGTCGTGTCAGCATACGGGAAAACGTCATTTTTCTTGACGTTTAGCAACTGTCCCCCAATGCGATAGTTCTTCCAACTGAACGCCAACCACCAGTACCCGTCTGACACATCAGAAGTACGATCGTCAGTTACACAGCCTTTCGGACGGAAGTGATCAACGTGAATGGAAGATACGCTTTCTTGTGCCTCGGAGTACCAGCACTTGTTGTTGAAAAGACCAAGCATCCAATCGCGGACACGATTGTCTGTCCACAGACTCTTGTTGTTGTCAATGATCTCGGAGGTCAGATACCGGCGACTGATGATCTCACAGAGGCGAAAAACTTCCTTGATCTCAAGTGGCTTGAGTTTGGACTGATCCCAGTTGGACGTGAGTAAAGCCGCCAGCTGTGCATACGAGCTTGTCTTGTGGTCTGTCCTTGGCTGCTTCGCATCAACGAGTTTTGCTCCCGCCCCATCAAATACGCGGACATGAATCTTACCGGCCACTTCAGCCACAACGACACGAGAATTTCCAGTCGGCGTGATATCCCCCTCCTTGGACAAACCAGACAGAAGCTCAAGTGTGTACGCGGCGCTCGACACCGAGAGTCCCTCGGCGGCAAAGAGTTTGTCAGTGACGTCTTGCGCTTCCTGGAGCCAATCTGCCGGAGGCGTCTGGCCATTGATCCGGATTCCCCTCATTTCGGCTTCACCTCAAGATGAAGTTCTTGCGCCAGATCCGACAACTCGTCAGTTTTCTCGCGTTTGACCAACTCTTCGACGATCCTGCTGGCGAGCTGTTCGTGTTCCTTGAATTCGTCCGGCGTAAACAATTCATCGAGAGGTCGGCCTCGGGTCGCGTACATCAGCTCGATGAACTTCTGGTACTGAGGGTCACGGTAGGCGTGCGCGAAACCAAGATCATCGAGAACGGACGAAAGTCGTTCCAAACGACCCTGCTGTTGCTCCGTCAGCTCAGCATTCGCCCGTAGGGCGATCAGGCTATTGCGCTCTTGCAGCATTTCTAGAGTCTGCCGGTCCAACGTCGATGGTAGACCAAACATGTCGCTCTTCAGAAGCCCCGCTACGCCCATGCCCTGAGGATGATCATTCGGCGTCGTCACCTCGGTATGATCGGCATGGTTTCGCAGAATCCGCACCTGCTCTTTCCGCAGGCTGCCGATCATCATGGGGTCGTGCGTGGTGATGATGATCTGGGAGTCGCCTTTGATGATCTCGTCGTCGTCCTGCTTCAGGACCTTTTCGATCTCGTCGAAAAAGCGGAGCTTCCAGATCGGGTTCAGGTGAGTGTCCGGTTCGTCGAGCAGGAAGAGGCATTCGTCCTGATGAGTGATGCGCATCAGGCCCAGGACGGTGAGGAGTTGGAGTTCGCCTTCGGAGAGCTGCTCGAACGAAATGAGGTCGTAGGTGTTCTTGTGCTTGACAAAGATTCGGACGTCATCGAGCAGGTCGGCGATGTAGCTTCCCTCGACATACTGGAAGAATCGGTACGAGTCGCCGATGTGGTCCTTGAGCTGAGTGAGGGCGTCTTTGTCTTTCAGGTAGAGGTACAGCAGTTCCTGCGGCTCCTTCCGTCCCCGAAAGTCGACGGTCTTTTCTTCGGTGTAATCGATGGGGGCAGTCGCCAGTTCCCAGAGCTTGGTCAGGAACTCTTCGGTGAAGCGAGTGTTGTCGAACCAGAACCGATTGTCGCCGGACTGGATTTCTGCGGCCGACAGGTCGCCGGACAACCGATACGGTTTTTTCAGTGTGAATAATACCGAATCGACATCTTCTATCCGCAGGTCGTGCAGAATGTCCTTGAGTGGTTTCTCAGGAGCGAGCAGGCATGCCAGCAGGACGAGTCTTGAATGGGGATGGCGGCAGTAGAACAACCTACGGAGCAATGATCCCGAATCGATAATCTCTCCCAAGTCATTGACGTTCTCCAGGTATCGTTCCTGGTGCGCTTGAAACAGCGATTCCAGCCTTTCGTTCTTCCCGGAGTAGTATGTGAAGACATGTGATGGCAGATAAAGCCTGGCGTCGCCGCGATCCTCGCCGAAGTCATCATTCGTGTCGCTCAAGAGCCACGGATCGGCATATTCTCCGTCAATTTTGACCCACGGATCGCGTCCTTCCGACGCAGTAATCTGGATTTGGTGGCCGCGTATTAGGTAATCCATCTCGTAGTCAAAGGACGGCCTTTCGTAGAGATCCAGGTCGCGGAAGATCGTGACGAGTGCCTCGATCATGTTCGACTTGCCGGAGCCGTTCTGGCCGATGACGGCGTGGCTTTTGAAGGTGCGCGCGGTGCCGTCGGCGTCCGTGGTGGAGCCGGTGAACGTGATTTCAAAGTCACGCAGGTTACGGAAGCTCGGGATCTTTAGTCGCTGGAGCTGCATCACTGTACCTCGACTTCCTTGACGAACGCTTTCTCTGGTTCCGTGATCCAGCCTTTGGCCATTTCGGTTTTGAGCTGCCGGTAGAAGGCGTCGATTTCCAGCAGATCTGATTGTTTCCAAAGTTCCTTTGCCGAAGCCTCGCCTCCCGTTTGCAGAAGTATGGTCGCCAACGGAGCCACGTCACGTGTCTTTGGCTTTTTGCCGACCTTCAAGGCGGTCACGACCTCGATTATGGGAGGCTTCATCCTTTCGTTCTCCGTGAATTCGGTAGATGTGATGGCGGCGACTGCTGCCGTTGCGAACAGTTGTGCGGTGTCTGCCGCAACTGATTTCTTCCCATCCAAGCGATCGACGAGTTCCAAGAGGTACTTTACCTTGTCGACGATGCGTTTCTGTTCCGCTGTAGACGGTAAGGGGAGGCGACATGCTCGAAGCTGTGTCATGTTGATCGAGGCGAGGTTCGTCGTCTGTTTTGAACAGCTTTCAAAGTACTCACGTCCAAGCGGGCTGTTGGCAAACAGCATGACCCATTCCGGGAGCAGCTTCGTTTTGTCAGGCGACCGAACGCGAAAGATGTGATTCTGGAAAACACAGTCTTTGATCTCTTCGTTCCAGATCGCAGCTCGCCCGAGCTTGTCCCAGTCGCCTCCTTCTATCATGACGATGTCGCCCCGCAACAAGCGGTATCTCTCCCGCTCTTCCTCAAGAATCTCGATCTCCTTCATCTGTTCAAGCGAAAGTTGCCATCGCTGGACGTTTGCGACTCGCAGATAAGGGAGACGAACGGTGCGCCGCCCCGCAAGATTGCGCCCCTTGGTAATGCCGCTTGTAATCACGAGCACGTCGTCGAAGTGAGGAGTTTCCCAACTGTCTGGCAGTTTTGACGCCCACTCCGGCAACACGGCATTCGACACCGCCGTCCGATTTCTGCCGACAATTGCTTGGTGCAACAGCGTTTGCTGTTCTTGCATTTCCTTCAACAGAGTCATTGCCGAATCATCGCCGGGCAATCGCTGGGTGAGCCGTCCAGTGACACCGAGTGTCAAGACCGTGTTTCGCAAATCCTCGGTTGATGAAAGCCTCGGTCGCTGAAAAAGCGGTTCAAGGTGGGACACGGTCGGTTTCGCGACGAAGCGGGCGTGGTTGGCGCGGGAGAGGAGGGGGAGCAGCTTTTCTCGCTCCTGCTGCTGAGCTTCCAGCCGATCGCACAGCCGCATCAGCTCATCCACCTTCGTCACAATCCGCTTCTGCTCTTCCAGCGGCGGAAGGGGGATTTCAAATTGCTCAAGGACTTTCTTGCTCAAGCCCTCGCGAGCCATTCCGACTTGCCTGCCCCAAATCATCCCCTGCCCCAACGGTGCCAGAAGGCAGATGTGCAGAAAGTGTCTCGTTTCGGTGAGAAGTGGGCGAATGATCGTCACGTGCTGGCTGACGTTCGCTGCCGGAAAGTCGACAGGTGCGATCGCGCAGCGTCCCAGCGAAGCACCCGTGATATTCAGCAGGATGTCATTCGGTTTCACGTGCGTGTTCCGCATCTTCCCGTGCGTTTCGGCGGAGATGAAGACGACATCATCAAGACGCACGCCATCATTCCAGATGTTCTGCGACCGAAGGAAGGGAATGCCGTCGTTGACGTAGACTTTGGAACCGCCACGAGGTGTACTTCCGGAGCCGATCTTTGACGCGAGATTACCAAGACGAATCCAGCGCCAATGGTCCGGAACCGACACCGACTGCGAACCGGAATCGACGTCAGGCAATGCAGCCGCGAGCCGAAGTCCGCCCTCGTCAGCAAGACGCTCTCGCTCATCGCAAATTGCGACAGCAAGAGACTCCGAATCTCCTTCATTGGCGACTCGTGGAACAAGTCGGCCCGTAGCTGCCAACTGGAGGACTAGCTCGCGCAGTCGCTGCACACCGCCTGGTGCGTTCGCGACATCCTTGAAGTTATGAAGGAAGGTCACTTCGTTCATGACGCCGCCCCGCTGGCGGCACCATGATGCAGCAATGCGCTTGCGAGTTCGTCGTGCAGCAGTCTCTCTGTCGCCTCGATCTCTTTCTGCAAGTCCTGATACTTCTTGTGCAGCTTGTCGGGATCGTGGCTTCCTCCTCGATGGCTCGTGGGTTCTTGATATCGAGGTTGTAAATCGGCCAGTAGTGACGGTCGCCAGCCGCCTGAGCATCCTTGGCCTGTTGACGGACCGATTCGAGCCTCTGCTCCAGTTCCGCGACCTGATCTTCGAGCGGCTTCTTCTTCGCTGGCTTCGACTCTGCCTTAACCGCTGCACGCAGTTCCTTGACCTGGTCGTTCAGCGCAGCCGCTTCATTGCCCAGTGCTTCGGCCCGGTCCCAATGGGGCTTGGCTTTAGCCTCGGCTTCGGCCTTGAGCGATTTGAAGTCGACCTTCCACGCCTGGTCGGTCTCGACGCGGTCCGCAAATCCGTTGGATTCCTTGCCCCACCACTCGGCGATCGGTTGCAGCTCGTCCAGCCGCAGCGGCTTGGTTTTCGAGTAGCTCTTCACCCCCTGCGGATAACGATGCTCGTAAAACCAGATCATCTCGGTCGGCTTGCCCTTCGTGAAGAATAGCAGATTCGTCTTGATGCCGGTGTACGGATTGAAGACGCCATTCGGCAGGCGAACAATCGTGTGGAGATTGCAATCCCGCAGCAGCAGTTCCTTGACCTTCCCCTTCACCCCTTCGCCGAACAGAGTGCCATCGGGCAAGACCACGGCTCCGCGTCCCTTGTCCTTGAGCAGCTTCTTCACGATCAGCGTCAGAAACATGTCCGCCGTTTCGCGGGTACGAACATCCGACGGATAGTCGTTGCCAACGCCGTCATCTTCCATTCCCCCGAACGGCGGATTGGTGATGACGCAGTCGACTCGCTCATTAAACGACCAGTCGTTCCAGCCTTTGGCCAGCGTGTTGCGATGCTCGATCTGGCTGGGGACATCAATGCCGTGCAGGAGCATATTCGTCACGCACAACAGGTGCGGAAGTTGTTTCTTTTCGATGCCCCAAATGCACTCTTCGATGGCCTTCTTGTCGTCGGCACTTGATTTCTTCGTCAGTTGCTTTTTGAAGTGCTCAATAGTGGCCGTAAGAAAGCCGCCGGTACCGCACGCGGGGTCGAGTACCGTTTCACGCTTTCTCAGGGAGGGGTTAACCATCTGCACCATGAAGCTGGTGACGGCGCGTGGCGTGTAGAACTCACCGGCGTTCCCGGCGCTGCGCAGGTCGTTGAGAATCTGCTCGTAAATGTCGCCCAGTTGCTCGCGGCTCTTCAGGTCGTGGAAGTTGATTGCCTCGTCGAGCTTTTCAACAACGCCGAGCATCAGCGTGCCGGTCTTCATGTAGTTGTTCGAGTCAATGAAGACTTCACGCACGACTTTGGCCCGTGCTTTTTGGGCACGGACGTACTCCTCACTTTCACCTTTCAAGCGTTTAATGCCCTCGACCGTCAACTCCTTCAGCTTGGGAAAGACGGTGCCGTTAACGTATTGAATTAGTTCGGTGGCTGCGATCTGGGGCTTGCCATCCTTGTAGGCTGCCCAATTTCGCCAGCGACATTCGTCGGGGAGGACCGATTTGAACTTCTTCCTTTGGTCTTTGGCGTCGTCTTCCCATTCATCTTCGCGCTGATCGTAGATTTTGAGAAATAGCATCCAGGTCAATTGGCCGATGCGCTGCGCGTCGCCGTCCACACCATCATCTTTCCGCATGATGTCTTGTATGGACTTGATGGTCGTCGAGAGATTCATTCTCTGGGTATTCCTGTAGTCTTATGCTGCTTGTGTGGAGTAGAGGGCGGCTTCGAGTTCGGACAGAGCGAGGGAGAACGCCTCGGTCCCGCCAAAGATATCGCGACGGATTTGCATCTTAGTGCCGAACTCGTCGAACGGGGGCAGCTCCAGAATGGCTGCGTCTTCGATGTCGGCAATTCCATGTTCGGCGTACTTTTCCAGCAATGCTTCGAGGACGGCTCGGGCCTGCTCGCCATAGTTGGCAAAGTAGTTCCGCTTCTTGACGTTGTTGGCTCGTTCGCGGCGCGTGAGAGGCTTGGCATCCCAGGCGATATGAGCGACGAGGTCAAAGACATCGAACTCATCCGCCTTGGGAACTGCGTTTTCAAGAACTTGCAGGTCGATGCCGACTTCGCTGAGTTCATCCAGCACTGCCTGCTTGCGTTCTGCTTCGGTCCAGCGTTTCAGGAAGTCGTTTAACGACGCAAATTGGCGGAGCAAGCAGCGTTTGATCTCGTCCTTCAGGTGAACGCGCAGTTCTTCGGTGATGAGCTTGCCGTTTTCGTCGAGGAATTGGGTACGCTCGATCCCTGCGCCGACTCGGACGTTATCGAGGACATACTTCACGCGTGGTTCGGAGACACCACCGCCTTCGCCGTTATCGTCCCAGCCGTCGTCATCATGATCCGGTTCCGAGTCCGGTTCGTCTGTGTCGTCGGCGGGATCGTCGTCCGGAGGGACGATGGTGTCGTCGGGCTTCGGCTCGTAGATCGTGACTGGCTCGCCATCAAACTCCGGATCGAGGAAGAGTCGCGTCGCCCCCTTGAAGTCCATGATCGTGAAGTAGAGCTTCTTGTAGTCTTCGCGGATGCGGGTGCCTCGTCCGACGATTTGTTTGAACTCGGTCATCGAGTTGATCGTCTGGTCGAGTACGATGAGCTTGCAGGTTTTGGCATCAACTCCCGTCGAAAGGAGCTTTGATGTGGTGGCGATCACAGGGAATGGTTCGTCGTTGTCAATGAAGTACGAAAGCTGCGCTTTGCCCTCCGTGTCATCGCTCGTGATGCGGACCACGTACCGGCGATTGGATGCGGCTTCCGGAATCAGCTTGACCAGCTCTTGTCGCATTCTCTCGGCATGGGGCTGGTCATCGCAAAACACGATGGTCTTGGCCATCGGGTCTGTTGCCTTGAGATACTCCCAGATCCGCTTGGCGACGAACTCCGTACGCTTCGTCAGAACGAGGTTGCGATCAAAGTCGGCCGTATTGTACTGACGTTGCTCAACGACTTGGCCGGTCTGGTCAGTTTGGCCCTTCTCTGGCGTGAAACCCAGTGCATCCACATCGGTGACGACGCGGATGACTTTGTAGGGAGCCAGGAAACCATCCGCGATGCCTTGCTTGAGCGAGTAGGTGTAGATCGGCTCGCCAAAGTATTTGTAGTTGAACTCGGGATCGTGAACTTCCCGCTTGCCCTGAGCGTTTTCTTCGGGTTTCTTCTCCTTGGGAGTTGCCGTCAGGCCGATATGCGTGGCGGCAGAGAAGTAATCGAGAATAGACCGCCAAGCCGAATCTTCTGCGGCACTCCCTCGATGGCATTCGTCGATAACGACGAGGTCAAAGAAGTCGGGCGGGAACTGTCGGAAGATTTGCTTCGCTTCCTCAGTCCCAGTGACCGCCTGATAGAGAGCCAGGTAGATTTCGTAGTTCTTCTTGACCTCACGGTTAGTGATCTTGTGCATGACCTCGCCGAAGGGAGCAAAGTCCTGCTGAATCGTTTGATCGACCAGGATGTTGCGGTCGGCAAGAAACAGAATGCGTTTCTTCTGCTTGGCCTTCCACAGCCGCCAAATAATCTGAAAGGCCGTGTAAGTCTTTCCTGTGCCGGTGGCCATCACCAGCAGCATTCGGTCGTTGCCCTTGGCGATTTCCTCGATCGCTCGATTGATCGCCACTTTCTGGTAATACCTTGGCTCTCGGTCTGTGCCGTCAGAGTAATAGGGCTGCGCGATCAATGCTTGCTGCTCGGGTGTGACGATGCACTTCCACTGCTTGTAAATCGCAAGCAGTTCGTCCTGGGTTGGGAACTCATTTAGAGCCAATTGCCGCTCAGCGGGAACCGTGATGCCGGTCCGATCATGAAGGAGAAAGCCATCACCATTTGAAGCAATAGCGATGGGGGCATCGAGCATCTCTGCGTACAGCAGCGCCTGCTGCATGCCGTGACCCAAAGGAAACAAATTTCTCTTCGCTTCAATGACGGCGAGTGCGATGTTTGGCGCAGCGTAGAGAACGTAATCGGCTCTCTTTGGCCCCCCCGGCGCATCAGGATCTTTAATACGTCCAGCGATTTTCCCACGTACTAGCACGCGTCCGTCAGTCAATTTGACTTCTTCGCGGAACAACGACTGTTGCCAACCACTAACTAAGATGGAAGGCGTAATGAACTTACTGCAAATATCGCGTTCGCTTAGTTCACGCTTATCCATCTTTAGGCCCGATTTGCTGGCGTAGGACGACCTCCGCGTCATTCAATCGAAATTGTGCGAAACCGCTCCGCTATGTTCCAATTTCCGTTGTGACAGTTCTCCAACACCTGTTGGCTGGTGTCACGCAGGCCCGAGGAAATCCCCTCGGGCTTTTTCTACTTATGGGGACGGGAATTATGCCAAAGCCCATCGTCGCATACTACCGAGTCAGCACCGATCGCCAGGGAATTCGCGGACTTGGAATTGAAGCGCAACAGGCAGCCGTCGAACAATATGCTCTCGTTTCAAATGGCAACATTTTGGCCGAGTACCGCGAAGCCGAGAGTGGACGGAAGTCAGATCGGCCACAGCTTCGCGAAGCCCTGAAGCATGCTCGACGATCCGGAGCAGTGCTCATGGTGGCGAAACTGGATCGACTCAGCCGCAATCTTGCCTTCCTGTCGGCGCTCATGGAATCGCGGGTCGATTTCATCTGCTGCGACAACCCAAATGCCAACCGCCTGACCTTACATATCTTGGCAGCCGTGGCCGAAGACGAGGCGGTCAGAATCTCGGAACGCACGAAAGCGGCTCTCGCTGCTTACAAGAGACGCGGCGGTGTGCTGGGAACCCAAGACCCCCGATGCTGCCTCAACCGTACGGGGAAAGGAAAGGAAGGCCAGCGGAAAGCAGCCGACTTGAGCCACCAGCGGGCCACGGCAGCCGACGCCCTGGTGATCACGCGAATCAGGGAACTGCGGAATCAGGGGCTGGCCTTTCGAGCAATTGCAACGGCTTTGAATGATGGCGGCTCGATGACCAGGAACGGCTGCAATTGGTCGGCTCGCCAGGTCCAGCGGGTGCTGGATAGGTCTTGAAATTGTGCGAAATCCTATTCGTGTGTTTTGATGGGAAATTTCCGACCAATCACTCACTCGAAAGGATTTGCCATGACTGCCGACGCCACCGTTCCTCATCGCGTGTACTACGTTCCCGAGGCTCTCCGTGAGAACATGGGCCTTGCTCGCGAGCGACTGGAACTCACGATCCGGGCCTTCATCACTGATTCCGTTCAGAAGGAGCTGCCGGACATCGTGGAACAGCTTGCGGCGATGGGGATCGAGAAGTCTTCCGATCTTCGCCCGGTCCGCTGGCCGATTGATCAGGCCACCCTGAACACCTTAGCATATGCGGCTGAGCAGACTGGGATCGACCAGTCCAAGTTGCTCATGGCTTGCCTGCACATCGCCAGCAACCGTAAACGCCGACGCCCGACGACAGCACCGAAGGAATGAACCGGAGACTCCAGGTGACCGACATCTCCAAGCTGGCAATCGAAGTGTCGGACGCCTTGTTCGATTACTGTGTGGAAATTGCAGGCCAAGCAAAGCAACAGGATGACTGTGACAGATCGGGGCTGCATCCACTTCACCGATTGATGTTGGAATTCTTGAAGGCTCTCGGTGAATCCACAACCCGACTGGCTATTTTACAAAAGTGGGACGAGTTCCAGGCAACAATGTCCCAGCATGAGAGCCGTCGGTTGAAAGTTTCCATAGGAATTGATTTCGCAAGGTGGTTGAAAGAGGAATTTGACACTTCAGACTTGGTCGATGTCGTCCACAAGGCCCGCCGATCACGAATCTGGTCATTACCACGATCCCCGAAAGATTGGTTGATCATTCTGGAGGCGCTTGGCAGGCCAATGTCAGTTTCCCATTTCGCTCGGCTCCGTAAGCCAGGAGGAGAGTTTGGAGTGAAGCCGGGTTCCACGCGAAGGCTCGTATCCATTCAATTGGATGATCTGCCAGACGGCTATGAGGACATTTCTGTGGCTGAAATCGTCAGGAAGTCGTCTGTAACCGCCACTTCTCGTAAAGCATCCGAACGCGACGGATAGTAACCCTTCGACACGAAAAGTGTCGCTACCGTGCCCTTGTTGTCAGTTCGCTGAACTCAAGGGCAAACGATGGCGAAGCAGTCAAAGACAGAGTTCCTCACGAAGAAGGTCGCGCAGCAGATTGCGTACGACTACGCAGTGAGTCGATTTCGAAAAGTTGCTAAGGGCAGCGAACCATTCTCGTTCATGGGGTGCTGCCCGGGACACGATGATCATACGGCCAGCCTTTCCGTAAAAATCACACTCTCCGGGAAGCTTCTGGCGAAGTGTCATGCCGGATGCATCTTTCGCGAAGTGATTACAGCAGCGGGGATCGAACTTTTCAGGGGTATCCCGATCGTCGAGGTATACCAATACCACGATGAAAACAACGAGCTCGTCTACGAAGTCTGTCGAACAGCAGACAAACAATTTCCGCCCCGATTGCCGAACGGCAAGTGGGGGTGCGATGGCTTATCGCTGCTGTATCGCCTGCCTGAACTGTTAGAGGTAATGGAGGAGAATCCTGAAGATCCGGTTTTCATCTGCGAAGGCGAGAAGGACGTAAACCGGTGTTGGAATGAAGGACTGCTGCCAGCGACCACCGTTCGCGGCGGTGCCGGTGGCAAGTGGCGACCCGAGTTTTCCCAGACTCTCGCCGGTCGCGATATCGTAATCTTCGCCGACAATGACGCACCTGGCCTTCAGTTCGCTCATCGAATTGCGAAGGAACTGTACGGCATCGCCAAATCTGTAAAAGTCGTCGTGTTCAATGACCACCCTGAGCACGGAGATATCAGCGATTTCCTCGATGCTGGCGGGACAGCCAACGAGGTCTACGACCGAATCGAACAGTCAGAACTATGGTCCCCTGACTCAGTTCCAGAGGTCGCATGGCCTGCAGAATCCAAATCTGACCGAACCATCTCAGGAATTGAGCTTACGGACCTGTGGGCTGCACGCCTGTTCGTTCGATGGTTCAAGAACGATGTCCTTTATTGCCCCGACTGGGGTTACTTCCTGGTCTTCGATGGCTCTCGATGGGTTCGCGATCTGAAAGGCGTTGTCAACGTCTTTGCGAAACAGATAGCGGATGCAGTTTGGGAATACGCCCAACGCAACGTCAGCGGTGAAGCCAGAAGATTTGCCGTCAGAGTGGCCAGCGCACGCGGCATTCAGTCGATCCTGACACTGGTTCAAAGTGAACAGGAGATTGTGATCCACCCGAACCAGTTTGACACGGACCCAATGCTCTTGAACTGCCCTGACGGGACGGTCGACCTGCGAAAAGGCGAGCGACGTCCACATCGACGCGAAGACTTCATTACTAAGCTTTGCCCCACCCGGTTCAATCCGAATGCCAAGGCCGACCGCTGGGATGAAACTCTGGAGAAGATTTTCGATGGCGATGAAGAACTGATCGGATTCGTTCAGCGGTTGTTCGGGTATTGCCTCACAGGATCGGTGTCTGAACAGGTCATCGTGATCTTCGTGGGGTCCGGGTCAAACGGGAAGAGCCTGATTCTGTTGGTCCTGCTGGGAGTTGTTGGAAGCGACTACTTCATTAAGGCGTCTGACGACATTCTCCTACGAAAGTTTGCTCAGGCCCATCCGACGGCTCTTGCCGACTTGTTCGGTAAGCGACTTGCCATCGTAATGGAAACTGATGCTGGCGACCGACTGGCTGTGGCGCTCATCAAGTCGTTGGTCGGGGGCGATCGCATCCGGGCTCGTCGAATGCGAGAAGACTTCTGGGAGTTTCCACCGACCCACAAAATCATCCTATGCACCAACCATAAGCCAACCGTTGAAGCGACGGACCATGCTTTCTGGCGACGGATTCGGCTGGTCCCATTCATTGTGGCATTCTGGAAAGCAGGCGACCCCGGCAATGCGGGGAAGAAACTCCTCAAGCGATTGAAGGCAGACCCGCAACTTGCGGAAAAGCTCGCTGCCGAAGCCGAAGGCATTCTGGCCTGGTGCGTTCGCGGCTGCCTCGCATGGCAGATGCACGGGCTCGGGACAACCGATGCTGTTGCCGCTGCGACCGAGTCGTACCGCCGCGAACAAGACGCATTGAGCCGATTCATCGATGAATGCTGCGAACTCGAAAAGAACGCACGTGTTCGGTCGTCGACCCTCTACACGAAGTATCGAGCTTGGTGTGAGTCCAACGGGGAACAACACCTGTCACAGAACTTTTTCAAGGAGAAACTCATGGAACAGCCTGCGGGCATCACGACGAAACGAAGCGATGGCGTTTGGTTCGTCGGGATCGCACTGCTGAAGACCAAATAGTCGGAAGGCCGGAAGACCCGGAAGCCTTCTCTGGGGTCGAACCCTTTTTACGGGGTGAAGTTTGTTGAACCCCGGCTTAGCCTTCCAGGTCTTCCGAAGAATCGCCTCCGCCCTTTTTTAGGGGCTTAGGGATTCTTACTGCCAAAACTAGTTCAGAACCCCATCGCTGCCTTTTTTTATAGGGTCAACCTTGGTCTGCCTCAGCAAATGTGCCGGGGCTTTCCAAACGGATACGTCACCGTCAAGCAACCCATTAACGCAATCCAGGAGAGTTCATCATGGCCAGTCAATCTAACTCGCTTCTGCTGACCGCCGATCAGACGCTGGAATTTCTAGGCGGCGAGATCAGTTCGAGATCGCTCTGGCGATGGGCCAAGGAGGGCATCTTCCCCAAGCCGGTGAAGCTGGGCGGTAGGACCTTGTGGCGCAGGAAGGAGGTCGAAGCCTTCATCAACGATGCAGACGGCGACATTAAGCGCCTGAATCAGCTTAAGCGAGGCAAACCATGATTGCATTTCGCCAAATATTCCATCGTCCTGATCACTGGGAATCCGGTGCTCACTGGTTCGTGGAATACCACGACAACCAGCGAGAGAACTTCTTCCCGCTCGGCATTGCGTTCGTCACCGTGTTTCCGAACCAGGTGAATCTCGATGCCGTCTTCGTGTTCGATCAGTTCCGCCGCCGGGGTATTGGCACGCAGCTCGTACGAGCATGCCGATGTCGATGGCCAGGAATCCTATTTAGTCCCAACGTCGCCGATTTCGCAGCCCATCTCGACAGCAAGGTCATTCGAATTCCGTCATCGAGCAGGTTCGCATGTGGTGAAGGGAGGTTCTTGTTCGAATGATCCCTCCAATCAAGTACCACGGCGGCAAGCATTACCTCGCGAATTGGCTCCTCGGGCTCATGCCCAAACACCTCCATTACGTGGAGCCCTATTTCGGTGGCGGGGCAGTACTACTGGCCAAAAATCCGGAAGGCATCAGCGAGGTAGCCAACGACATTTGGGGCCTGCTCACCAACTTCTGGCGTGTTTTGCAAGATCCGAAATTGTTCAAGCTGTTCCAGCGGCAAATCGAAGCCACGCCGTTTGCCGAATTCGAATGGAGTGCTGCCAAGTTCGGCACGGGACCACCGCCTTCCGCACCTGATGTGCAGGCGGCAGCGGCGTTCTTCGTCCGTGCACGCCAGAGCCGCCAGGGGTTGTTCAAAGATTTCGCAACACTCAGTCGGAATCGAGTTCGCCGGGGAATGAATGAGCAGGTATCGGCCTGGCTCACCGCAATCGAAGGCTTACCAGAAGTTCACGAGCGGTTGCAACGGGTGGTGATCCTGAATCGTGATGCGATCAAGGTTATCGAATCCGAGGATTGTCCAAATACCTTGACCTATTGCGACCCGCCGTACCTGCACAGCACACGAACGGCAGTCAATGCCTACACCCACGAAATGACCAGGGAGCAGCATCAACAACTGCTCCGCACGATCAACGATTGCGAGGGAAAAGTGATGCTCTCGGGCTATCCCAGTCCAATCTACAACCGCGAACTTCGCGGTTGGAATCGCCACGACAAACCAATCGACAACAAGGCCAGCGGAGCCGCGACGAAGCGTATCGTCACAGAGTCCGTCTGGTGCAACTTTTAACAAAAGCAAAAGAAAACCATGTCTGAACAATCTGACGCGAGTTCCGAAGACGGTGTTAAGTTGCCTGAGTTTCTACGCGAATTCTTCAAGAATGAATTCAAAGCTCGACCCGGCGAGAAGTTCGTTCGATTGAGCGAATCGCCGGAAGATTTTGATAGGGGCTGCGAGGAACTTCGGCAGGCCTACATCGACGCTGGCATCCCGTACCAGGAGCTGACTTTTCATGTGCCTCGACTCGTGGAAGGACCGACTGGACCTGAGATCGAGTTCGTCGAAGTCAGAGCAGTTGGACCGGCTTCTGACACTGAGAGTTGATCCACATTTGGCTGATCAAAACTTGTTGCAAATGATTTCGCCTGCTCCCCTCGGTGGTTGCGCGCCGCCTTGGGGGCGGCGGAATTCTCTCCCGTAAATAGGTGTTTTGAACTATGGAAGAAATCAACGTCTACATCACCGAACGCAAGGGTCGGCTGTATCTCTGCTGGAAGATCGGTAAGCAGGTCAAATATCAATCCTGCCGGACCGAAGATCCGGTCGAAGCCGAAATCCTGCGGCGGAAGCACCAGGACAAACTCCGACTCGGTGAAATTGACCCCTACGCTGTGCATCGCGATCGGTTGCTCAAGGACCACGCCCAAGACCATTACGAGTACATCCGGGCCTCTGGAACAACAGAAAAGCGGGCGAATGCGGTTCGCACGCGGGTCATTCGGATTCTCGACGAATCCGGTATGAAATTCATTCAGGACATTTCGCCGACCAAGGTTAAAATGGCGATTGCTGAAATGCTGCGTGTTCCACAAAAGCGCGGCGTGCCGCGTGAAAATCGCGTTCGCATTTCGGCTCAGACCCGCAACTTCTATCTGGGTGCCTTCAAGCAATTCATCCGCTGGATGCAGATTGACCGAAGAATTTCCGACAATCCCCTGTTAGGCCTGAAAGGCGAAAATGTTCAGCTGGATCGTCGCCACGAGCGCCGGGCATTTTCCGATGCTGAGTTCGCCAAGCTCGTCAAGGCGGCGGCAGCTTCAACTCAGGTGATTGAGGGCCTGACGGGCGCTGAGCGAAGCCGAATCTATGTACTCGCATTCGCGACCGGTTTACGCCGAGCCGAAATTGGAAGCTTGCGTAAGTCGTCGTTCGATCTAACCTGCGACCCGCCCACACTGGTGATCGAAGCGGCCTACTCCAAGCATCGGCGGCGGGATCAACTGCCGCTACACCCTGGCTTGGTACCGCAGTTGAAGGAGTGGCTTCGTGGAATGCAGGCCAGCGAGTTCCTGTTTCCCGGCCTGGCACATCGCAAGACATTCAAAATCATCAAAGCCGACCTCAAAGCGGCCGGGCTTCCCTACCGTGATTCAGCGGGGAAGTACACCGATTTCCACAGCCTTCGGCATACGTTCATCACCCGAGCCTGGAGCAGTGGGGCTACCCCTGACGTCGTCCGGTCCCTGGCGCGGCATTGCGATATCACCATGACCATGCGATACACCCACACCACACCGGTTGCACAGGCTGCCGCCATGCAGAACATGCCCAAGTTACCGAACGTTGGCAAATGACTGCCCTGAATTATCACGCAGGCCAATAGCAGTGAATTTTCCCCGTTGACGGGAATCTTTCGCTTGAAGTGTCAACTCGGTAGAATCCATTTCCACGACGCCCCCGTAGCTCAGCTGGATAGAGCGGCGCTTTCCTAAAGCGCAGGTCGCAGGTTCGACTCCTGCCGGGGGTACTTCACTCCGGGATTCAGCCGCAATGGTTCGCAAAGCGTAGGGCGCTACTGTCCGGACGGGTCGGTTGTTTCCGACAATCCTCCCCGGAACCAACATATTTGGGCTCTTGTGAATCTCACTCCAAGGAGTTCCATCTATCGAAAGACTTCCGTAGCGGGTGCGAGATGACTGCCTTGGAAGGCACCCTGACCGATTGAATTTCTGTTGTTTTAGGGCTGGGTTGGGCTGCCTCCGCTTCCTGGCCACAACGTGACCAACCAAACGACTAAATGGTACTCACGCTCGCGGGAAACATAATGGATCGTAATGAAAAACTGAACCGGTTACGGAAGTTGCTGACGCAAGTCGCTGATGACGTCGAGAGTCTCACCGTAGAGGAAGGATTGGAACTTGAAGGAGCCTCAAGCAATCAGCAACTCGATATCGCGCGTAATGCAGTGGAAAAACTATTGCAGAATTCTCCAAATGAGGCCATCCAAAATAGCGAACTTCAAGCTCTGGAATCAATCGTTCTTCCTTGGTGCCGCCCTGCAATCTTGATCCACAACGGAAGTTTTTCGACGCCATCAGGACCGTGGAGTTATCTTAATAGCCCAGCAATTCGCAATCGCTTGCAAGGTGCAATTGCCTCCACCGGCCGAATCGAATTGCCAGACAATCCAACAATCCCCTTTGCCGGTGCCGCATTCGTCGTCGGGGATTGTCTGCTAATGACTGCTCGGCATGTTGCAGAAGTATTTGCTTCCGGATTGGGGAATTCTGGGTTGACGTTCCGACCGGGACCCGTGCTATGTGATTTCAAACAGGAATTCGATTCCGTAGCATCTCAGGCGGTATCTGTCACTGATATCGTCATGATCCACCCTTACTGGGATATGGCGTTGCTGCGAGTCGAGGGACTTCAGAAAGGAAATCTACCGCTGCGCCTTTCTGTTACTTCACCAGAAGAATTACTTGATCGAGACGTCGCTCTCATTGGTTATCCTGCAAAAGACTGGCGTAATGACAGCGTATTGCAAGATCACATTTTCAACAGCATTTACAACGTAAAACGAATGTTGCCCGGAAGACTTCGGCAGCGTCAGCTCGTTAAGAGCTTCGACAATGAAGTTAACGCATTGACTCACGATTGCTCCACAGCCAGTGGTACTTCTGGCGCAGCGATTGTCGAGACTGCAACCGGAGATGTGGTCGGACTGCATTTTGCAAGCGCATATCTCAAAGGCAATTACGCAGTCCCTATGTTCGAGTTGGCACGTGACCGACGTGTGGTAGACATGGGACTGAATTTCACTGGAAACCTAACTCCCAGCGGAGAATGGGCGGCAGTGTGGAGGCACATCGACCCACTCGAATTCGTTGAAAATCCGTTGGAACACGGAACACTGACGATTGAACGACTCGAAGTGAAGAACATTCGTTGTTTCAGGAGTGCGACAATTGATTTTGGAGACGCCAACGGACCGTTGACATGGAATATGATTCTCGGCGACAACGCTTCTGGAAAAACGACCATACTGCGCGCGATAGCTCTTGGGTTAGTGGGCCAGACCGAAGCGAGTTCGCTCTTGGACAAGTTGCCTGGGCAGTTTCTTCGCGAAGGAGAGAAACAAGGGCTTATTCGGATCAAGGTGCGTAGTTCGAAAACGAATCGGCGATGGGTTGTCGAGACTCAACTGATCCGTTCAAAGCAAGGAAAGCCAACTTTGCAGCGTCATACCGACCCATCGGATTTTCCGTGGAATGAGGTATTCGTCTGTGGATACAGCACTAACCGTACTGCCAACCTACCAATCAGCCCCGAGCAGTACTCGCCTTCTGCTGCCGTCACGAACTTATTCGATCCGCTCTCACCACTTATGAATCCTGAGGTTGTGCTCTTGCGACACAACCCGAACCATCGCGCACATGTCATTCGTACAATGCTGAGTGTACTTAATCTACAATCGGCG
The DNA here is from genome assembly GCA_018242525.1 of Planctomycetota bacterium. Taxonomy (GTDB): domain Bacteria; phylum Planctomycetota; class Planctomycetia; order Planctomycetales; family Planctomycetaceae; genus Schlesneria. The sequence goes on from JAFEBS010000073.1 coordinate 22,983, forward strand.
GACGATGGAATTGACGTTGATCCTCGCGGCATTTCAGTCCGTGGCCCGTGGGGAAGATTTCCAGTTGATTCACTAAGTGATGGTTACCGAAGCACAATTCGTTGGCTCTCAGATTTTCTGGGTTGGCAGATTTTGTCGGGACGATTCGGCGGGCACAATCCGACTGGTGGGATTCTCCTAATCGACGAATTAGAGCAGCATCTTCATCCGCGATGGCAAAGGCAAATCGCTGCACGTCTGCGAGATCGACTTCCCGATGTCCAGATCATCGCTAGTACTCACACGCCTTTGACTGCTGCTGGAGTGGTTGATCTTGACGCTGCCTCCCTCATTCGGTTGGTTACAGGTTCGGGGCTAAATGAAGTGGAAGCGCATGCACTCGATTTGGAGCCGCTTCGCGGAAAGCGCGCCGACCAATTACTCACGTCAGACGCGTTTGGGCTGGTGACAACGAGGTCCCCAGGAAGCGTTGACGATGTGGCTCGTTACACCGAACTCGCATCGATGAAAAGCAGGAACCAAGAACAGGAAATGGATTTGCGAGTTCTGGAACAGCAGATAGAATCTCAGTTGAGTCTCGGAGAGACACCGCTACAGCAAGAAATTGAACAAGCGGTTCGCGAAGTACTTGATCGTCGTGTGTCGAATCTTCCATCACAACTGATTGACATGGAAATCAAACGTCAACTTCAATCCTTGCTGAAAGGGGATCATGATTCGGATAGGCTTTCCTGAGCCCGATACGGCAGCGTGGAAACGATGGCGACGTGACTGCAAGAGGGAAACTGAAGACCTCCAGAATGATGTTCTGGCAGGGAAGCTACCCGTCATTAAAGGTATTTACAAACGAAAGACGATCAAGGATGCGGTTTACTTTAGCAAAAAAGGACCGTTCTTCGGTAAGTGCGCATACTGTGAATGCTACATCACAGACTTTCAACACGGAGATATAGAACATTTTCGCCCAAAGCTCGGAGTAACCGATGAGAACGATGCTCCCGTCAGTATAACGAATCCAGATGGATCGCTGACGAGCCATCCGGGCTACTTCTGGCTTGCCTATCATTGGCAGAACCTTTTGCCGTCTTGCGTCGATTGTAACCAACCGTCGGAAGTTGATGGACATAAGGTGGGTAAGCACAATCGATTCCCAGTCCAAGGTCAACATGCCTTCATACCAGCGGGAGTTTCAGCCGAACGTCCGCTACTTCTTAATCCACTCTGCGACGAACCGGCCGACCATATTAATGTCGACGTAAAGACTGGCCACGCAATAGCCAGTTCACCTCAGGGGGCGATGTCCATTAGCGTGTTTGGGTTGAATCTGCGCGATCGACTGCCAGAGCAACGCCGAGCCACGATCGACACGGTAAAAGCACAGGTTCTGAAACTAGTCGTTGCATCAGACAGCGAAAGCAAGGTAGAGGCTTTGAACGAGTTGCGGCAGTTGTTCAGCGGGGGGCGATCGTACACGGCAGCCGCTCGCGCCATGCGCACCCAGCTTTCCGAAGTACTTGGACTGGCGCTAGCGTGATTCTATTTCGGCGCTGATCATGTTCGTGATTCATTTGCAGTGCAGTGGCAACAATACACTTGCATAACGCACCGCTAAAAAGCATGTCTACGACCTGCGACATTCGTTGGCCGATCACACTTGAAAGCTGTCCATCAATCCGCTCCACTTGTGGGCACATGTGCTTTATTTCTCGCGCCTTCAGGGAAAAGTCGTCATGCGGGGCTCCACTGATATAACTATTGTTCGAGCGATTGTCCACGGAATCAATCCTCATATTGCCAATGGCGTCACACTTTCTGATGTCTGCCTGCCGATTACTGCAGCCCATCCTATTGCAAAATTTCTCTCGAACCACATCGAGAATGGCCTTGGCGATCACGCTCTCCGGGCAGCCCGCTTTGTGAATCCCGCAAATTCGTTTGTGATCGGGCATCCGAGGGATTTTGTACCACTTTCAAGGCAATTGGCGACAAAACTTCAAGGCCTTATGGCCAAAGATAAACGAATCTCGACAGGGGCACTGGTTCTATGCAGCTTCAAAGCAAAGTTGGATGGTCAAATTCTAGCGAACTTGGCGGTGTTGAAGCTCGATCAGGGGGATGCATTCAAGACCGCGACCGCGAAAGACCGAAAGGGCCGTACCTACGTCACCTTGGATAAGATTGCTGACGTTATGCCTACGACTCGCGAACGTCTACAAAAATGTGCGTTCATTCGCCCGTTGACACCACGGCCTGCTGATTACGATCTGCTTGTGTTGGATCGCCAACAAGTCGCAGATGAGCCTGCCCGATTCTTCACACAGGATTTCCTTTCCGCTGAACTGGCAGGCGATCCCGTGGTGCATACGCAGCAGTTCTTCAAGCATGCTTTTCTTGGGTTGAATTCAGTTCGATCTCAAATCGCACTGTCAGAGTACGACAAATTGAGCTCAGCCATCAGGGTGGCCGTAAGCGCGAATTCAATCAATATTGACGACTGGGCGAGCAATCTGCGTGCGCCTGCCGTCGCTCGAAAGGCGATCGTTGCGGCACTTCGAACCGTCATCCCTGATGCTACCATTGAAACTGACGCAGCTGAAGCTCATCGGTTAACCAAGACTCATGTAATTCGTGGAGATCACAAGCTCAAGATTACCTTCGAAGCCGCTCACGCGTCAGACATCGTCGAAAGTAGCCAACGTGTGAATGATCCGAACAAGGGTGAATACGTCAGACTCATTCTGAATGTGAAGAACTACGTTGAAGAGGGCAAATAACGATGGAAGAGTTAGTTCGCCTTCGTACCGCATTGATAGAGTTGGCTGAAGAAATTGGCATCACGCCGGACGCACTTGAGGCGTCAGAACAAATCGACGAAGTCTTCTTCCACGAAGAGGTGTTCCCTGCAAATGGATTGAAGAAGATTGCATTCAACAAGACCGAAGTCGTGTTGGGGATCTGCCGAGATGCACTTGAGGTCGATGTCCGCGTCGACGCGATTTCCCTTCTTAACTTGAAGCCAGATACGACAACGGAGACTCTGGAGCAATTCCGCAAAGATATCGCCAATCAGGAGTCCGTGACATTTACCCTGAGGTTTAAGAAGACAGAGTATCTTCGACGGTTCAGTTCAATCCTACCGTCTGCCGTCGTGCGAATGTATCTCTTCGCGGGGCGTTGTGCCTCAATGTTCCGAGGCACGATTGATGATCCACATCACCTTGAGGAATTGCTCTGGGGTGATCGAGGAAATGAAAAGTGCGTTCTCCTCATAGCCGAAGGCAATTATCTGATTGACGGTCCGTATCTTGCGATTGTTAGCAGTCCGTCGTTCGGCGAGTGGAAGTTATTGCAATCCGAAAGGCGTCTGTCCGCATCAGACTATTCTGGCGTTCAGCGGACGTGCGCTGATTCCGTTCGTTGGGAAAAACCGTGGATGAAGGTGATGATTCCGCACAGCTTGCGGATTACAGTTGAGATGGAAGTTGGCGTTGGGATCTCGCAGTTTGTCTTTGCCCATTGGGCAAACGCATCAGTACTTTTCCTGGCAGACAAGGTTCGCGAACTGAACGCAGCACAATTGGCCGATTTTTCAACCGAAAAGTATCGATCGCAAATTGAGCTTCTTCGAGAAGCCGACGTGAGCGAATCCGTTGAGGTCTCACAAGCGACGAGCCTCGGTGAAATCGTAGAATGGGCATACGATCAACGATGGGGCGGAGATCGCATCGGTTTGGTCCAAGCAGTCATCGCCCATGAGTTCTCTTCATTGCAACACGGCACAAAGATCCAGCTTTTGCTTGAACATGCTCGATTCTTGTGGCGCGACGTACAATGGCAGTGGAAGTTGTTTCTCGGCGGAAAAATCGAGCGGTTTACAGCCGAAGAGCGAGACTTGGAAGCGGAAGTCAGTGACACGGTCAGTGGATTTGATACCGAAGTAGCGGAAATGATCAAGAGTCTAACTTCAGCGATGCTCGGAGCTGTTGGCGCGTTGATTGGCTCCCTTATTGCGGCAGCCTTCAAAGAACCATTCAATGCGAAGGTGTTTTCAACGGGAGTCTGGGCGTTCTTCTTTTATTTGTTGGTCTTCCCCGGAATTCTCGGCATGACCCATCATGCAATACGCTTCAACACGCTCAGACGCGTCTTCGGCAACCGCCGAGATCGATTTGACCGAGCGATTGGTATCGAAAGGGTAGGTGAGATTGTCCACACTTCGATTGATAATGCCGAAACTCGGTTCTGGCGGTGGTTCGGAGTCTCTGTTCTGGCTTTTGTTGTAGTTCTCGGACTGTGCGTCGCTGCTGTGAATTACGTACCGACTCTGTTTCCTGTGCCTGCTCAGCGCCCATAGGACTTTACCGACTTATTGATCGCTTGAATCTTCGGAGTCAGGACTGACGTAAGTCGATTGAGATCACTGGCCTCCCATGCGTCGATCAGATCGCGCCCGCGATTCGTGAGAGAAATATCAAATTGAGGTGGCGAGCCGGTCGAAGGCAACCTTTTGAATTGAGCCAATCCCGCCGTCATGAGGTTCTTGAATTCCAGAACTCCATCGCCCGAGACTGGCAGCTGGCCAGGTTGGAGTTGACTCAAGAATCTCAAACTCTCGATTGCTTCGGCATCAAAGGCTTTTGTTAACGTCATCAACATAAGTTTCCAGGCGCGGATTGACTCGTCGTCGATAATTCCGCGATGGTAGAGAGCGTGGCACGTAGGGCATAACGCGAGGAGATTGGGAGAACTGTTCGCGCCGCCTTTTGCCACGTGAACGATGTGGTGAAGATCGATCGCAAGAATCGTACGACACGTCGGCACTGCGCAGCGGTAGCCTGCCTCAGTAAGCACCGCAATTCGGACGTCTTGCGGGATCGTGGATCGCTTATTTGGTTTCTGCATGACAACCTCGCCTACCTTCGTCATGTCGCACGTACCGCACCTCGCTTATCGCATGTATTGCGACTCGTGCGGACCTGCCTTAGCTCATCCTTCATTCCAGAACAGGATTGATTTGACTGCAACCGCGTTTACATCAGTCACTGCCCATCTGTTGCCTGCTGAAATTTGATAATCACGAACTCAGCCGGCTTGAGCTGAGCAAAGGCGACTTCGCTGGGTTTGTTGCTCGGCCTGAAGGTGAAGCTAAAAATCTCTGCTTTTCATGTGTTTGTTCTGTTCAAAGTCAGCCAATAGGCTTGCCCGTCGTTGTGCATTCGGATCATTAAGTACTCCTTGGGGTAACATGCAACGGAGACGCGAAGAGAGCGTAAGTCGTGTCTCTGCAAGAACCTCCATTGGACGCCAGTAGCGGCGAAGAATTCTTCGATGTAGAAACCCGGGAAGTTGGTAGTAATCAACGTGAATTCGCCACGGAATTCGGGCGGTGATTCGAGCTTGAGATCCCACGTATTGAGGTAGCCGGAACCGAAGAGGGATCAAACGAGCAAAGGACTCCGTCACCAGCGAAGAAAGGGAGCGACGAATTTGGCCTTGAGCGACCGGCAGAACGCCAGTCGAATCTGAGCAGAAGTTGACTCAACGTGGCTGTAGTTAGAGTCCCTGCATCAACTCTGCCAGTGACAGCCCGAGCGTCCTGGCGATTAATTCGATGTTGCGAAGGGCAAGGTTTCGCTCCCCGCGTTCAATGCCACCCATGTAGGTGCGGTCCAAGCCGCATTCGGCAGCAAATCCTTCCTGCGAATAGCCTTGCTCTTGGCGGAGCGCCCGTACGCGCTGCCCAAATCTCACCAGGATGTCCTCTCGCTTCCCCATGACGAGGAAGAATGCCCGGTCTGTTGACTTTCAGGCCACGGACTATGAGTATCATCTGGTAGCGGATAGACGTGGGTTCAACGCCGGAGACAGCGGATGCCAGCGAACGGTCCTTGTTGGGAAGATGTGATTGCTTTCCTTGACACCCATTCTGGGAAACATGCCTATGGCGCGGTAGCCGAAGAGATCGGCTCAATTCCAAGAGCCATCGGCCAAATGATGAAAGCAATCTGCAGGCGTAACAAGCACCACTACTGCAAACGTGTCATTGATGCAAAAACGGGTAAGCCGCGATACCAGTGTCCTGGTAAGTCGAAGTGACCCCATTGCGGACGGCAAGATTTGTGGCGACTGTTCCACCGTGGTTGGATTTCCGGCTTCGGATTTTCCTTTCTACTTTGGAGACAAGCCAATGCCGACCGTCCGCGTTCTGATCGTTCCATTCTTCCTGGCAGCCATTGCAATCACCGGCTGTGGTTCTCAAAAACCCGCACCACCACCCGCTGCTGAGGCAGCCAAACCAAATCCTGTTGACCTAATACCGGCAGCAAAAGAGTTGGCTGAAGCCGCTCACGAGAAATACCAGAAGGCAGAGAAGCAGATTGCCGAGATCGACAAACTGATCGCCCGCTCCAGAGAGATCGGTAGCGGCGAAGAAACGATCGAGAAGCTTCAGAAGTCCAGGGACAAATGGATGCAGCTGAGCTACGACGCCAAGGAGGACTGGGACAAGGCCAAAGCCAAAGTGAAGGAACTCGCCAAGGAAGCGCTCCGGTAGCCTGCCGCCTTCCTCGATATCTTGGGCCTCTCGGCATGCAGCGGGAGGCCCTTTCCTTAGGTTCGGAGACCACTCGACGCCCGGGCGAAGCCCCACCCCCGGACCCTCGTTCCGAATGCGACGGAACCCAAACGAAGGCCTTCCGGCAAGCAGATAAACAGGTGTTTATCCAGAACAGCTCCGCATAAACAGCCACCTATGCGGCAGTCGCAAGCGGGTAGTTAGGGGGCGGGCGGCCTATCGACGCAACCCCCGTGCGAGCAGTTCGCCGCGAGTTGCCACTGAAAATGTGCGGTAAATTGCCTTGACATGCCAATGTACTGTATGGATCGAGATCCCAAGCGATGTGGCGACCTCTTTCTCCTGCTGGCCCTCAAGCAATAGCGAATAAACACGATTTTGGGCTGCGGTCAGCCTTGAGGCCTCCTGCTTCGAGTTGCTCAAAATTGCCGCCGGGCCATCTTCTTGACATGTCTCATCCTCGGAATTCGATACCTCCCGCAGGGCTTGGGTCATTTGGAAATTCATGTGAAGACAGTAAGGCCCCACACGCACTTCAGAACCATCGTGAATCATTTGTAGATTTTGCAGGCGTTTGCCATTCAGGTAAGTGCCATTACGGCTCGCCAAGTCTCGAATACAATACCCGTCTTCACCTTTGGTCAGAGCAGCGTGTTCGCGTGAGACCAACCCATCGGGCAACCACAATTCACAAGTGTCGCGTCTCCCGATCAGTGCTTCAGCAGAGTCGATTTGAACGAGACGATCGAACATGGAGTGCTGTCGAATCACAACGTACAACTGGCCCATGCTGAACGCGCCTTTCTTGTCAATGGCGCCCCGCCCACCTGAATAGGTAGGGAGCTCTGTATTGCAAATCTCTACCGCGCATACATCATATCTGCTGTCTACCGTCCTATCAATGTGCCACAACAGTGGCCCAGTGCCGCTTAACGGCACGTTCACACTTCCTTAACACAAGAAGGCACGCAGAATGAGCAGCGTTCAGCCAGTCGCTCTCAGCGAGGCATTGAAGATTTCTCTTAACAATTACTATGACATCCTGAAGAATCAAGTTGGTGGACTCGGGTCGGACGAATTCCTCCAACTCAAACTTGTCGCGGATCCCATCGACATAAATGATTCCAAATACAGGTACTGGTCGCAATACAACTTGCTGCAGCGATCTGACCTCGCAATCGAACCCGTGCCGGTGTCCGGGACCATCTTGACATCTGCGGACCAGTTAAGTCAGGTGTATGGAGGCTTCCTGCAGAGATTACGTAACTACGTCATCCGCAAAGAATTGAGCTCAGAGCAACAAGCCCAGGTCGCGGACCTCGACCAGAAAATCGCACGTAAGAAGCAACAGGCAAGGGAGTATCAGAAAAGCGAAATGGCGGATTGGCGTGACTACTGCCAGACTTACGGCACAAAGCCAGGCGATATGTCGACGTACATTCAATGGAGCGTGAACTTTGGCTACTCAAAAGAAATAACAGAAATCGTCCGCGACTTGAAGCAGTTGTACTTCGATAAGAAGACGATTTTGGACAAGCAATATGCTGATCCCGAGGACCGGCAGGTTGTAGACGCCGAATTCGACTACGAAAGCCTTCAAATGCGGCTCCGGTATCCAATTCACCCCGATTACGAGTACTCAGAAGCTGCGCAGTTCTCCCTTGAGTATCTGGCACGGCTTCCAGAAGGGTCCAGTGCTTTGTACGACGATCGGCGAGCCCTCACGTGGAATGTGTCATTACCTGTTATGGCAGGGCCAGCGCGCACGCTGCGGTGTAGAGGTAAGATGGGGGACGTGCGCTCGGAGGCCTGATTGTGTACATCGTCTTCCAGGTCTCGTTGAAAATGACGTGATCCAGGAGGACGACAATGAA
>JAFEBS010000074.1 GCA_018242525.1 Planctomycetota bacterium
CGAGGACGCCATAACCGTGGCACCCGATTCCCAATTTGAAAGCGGCGATGACTTCCTGCGATCGATCAGCGGTGGTCCGCGGTTGACGCATGTGATAGATTGGATCCGTGGGATTGGTATTCTGCGGAGTCGAGCATGAGACGATGGGTGATGGCGGTCGGCACGATCTTCGGCCTGATTCCCGGGTTGTGCGTTGGGGCTGAACCGGCGAACGTGGATCGGCAGGCGGCGACGGAATTCTTCGAGAAGAAGATTCGACCGCTGCTGGTGCAGCGCTGTGACGAATGCCATTCCACCGACAAGGCCGACGAGAGCGGGCATCTGGCCCTGGACAATCGAGCCTCATTCGTGGCCGGTGGAACGCGCGGTCCCGTGCTGGTCGCCGGAAAACCCGACGAAAGCCTGCTGATCAAGGCCGTGCGGTATCTCGACCCGAAACTGCAGATGCCTCCGGAAGGAAAACTGGCCGACACGGAGATCGAACTGCTCTCGAAATGGGTTCAGGACGGAGCGTTCATTCCCGACTATGGCCAGGATGCCGGCAACAAGCGGAACAAGTCAATCGATTGGGATGCCGCACGACAATTCTGGTCGTTTCGAGCCTTGATTCGGCCGGACGTCCCGGTCGTCGAAACCGGCCAGCAGATCCACAACCCGATCGACGCATTTGTGACTCGGCCGTTGCGCGATGCGAAGCTGATTCCAGCGCCGACGGCGGACGGGCGGACATTAATCCGTAGACTCTCGTTCGATCTGCTCGGTTTGCCGCCGTCGCCGGACGAAGTGGCCGAGTTTCTGGCGGACGAGCGTCCCGATGCGTACGAACGACTGGTGGATCGGCTGCTGGCCTCGCCGCATTTTGGCGAACGCTGGGCACGCTACTGGCTCGACCTGGCCCGCTATGTCGACTTCACACCCGACTGGCAGAAAAACACCGATCGGGCCTGGATGTATCGGGACTGGGTGGTCCGGGCCTTCAATGAAGACCGCCCCTATGACGAATTCGTCCAGATGCAACTGGCGGCGGATCTGATCCCCGAAGGAGACCCACGGGACATCGCCGCGCTGGGGTTGCTGGGAGTCAGTCCGACCTATTGGAAAGAACTGAAGCTGGCCCCGTCCGTCATTGAAGTGATCGTGGCGGACGAATGGGACGAGCGGCTGGACACTGTCAGCCGGACGTTCCTGGGTCTGACCGTGGCCTGTGCCCGGTGTCACGACCACAAGTTTGATCCGGTCACGAGCAAAGACTATTACGCGTTGGCAGGCATCTTCGCAAGTACCCAGGTCGCCGATCGTCCGCTGCTTCCGTCGCCACTGGCTGAGCAGGTCGCCGAAGCGCGGGCAAAGCTGGACAAACTGCAGGAATCCTGGAAAAAGCAGAAGGAAAAGGAATCGGACGAGGCCAGGAAGCTGCAGACGCAGATCGATGAACTGCGTCAGGCCAATCCGCAGATTGATGCCCTGCTGGCTCCCGTTGTGGAAGAGTCCAGCGTGTATGTGGTTGCTGATGGACCGGATGCGACGAAGCTGGAATATCGCAAACATCAATCGCGTGATCTGCCCGTGTTTCGACGCGGCAACCCTGGCAACCCCGGGGAAATCGTCCCGCGACGATTTCTGGAACTGTTTGCGAACAGAGCGGACGGTGAACCGACGCTGGCCCCGTATGGTCAGGGCAGTGGCCGGCTGGAACTGGCCCATTCACTGGTGAATGAAGCGCGGCCGCTGACAGCCCGAGTGGTGGTGAATCGGATCTGGCTGAATCACTTCGGCAAAGGCCTGGTGAAAACACCGGGTGACTTCGGTCAGCAGGGGGACCGGCCATCGCATCCGGAACTGCTGGACTGGCTGGCCAGTGAACTGGTGAGCGAAGGTGCTGGCCCAGCGGGCAGCCCGTGGAAAAAGGGGGCTGACGCTCTCCGGGCGATCGATACTCAAGGAGAATCGATGGCCCTCCAAAGGGTCAGACCGCTTTTTCCACGGTGGTCCCTGAAACACCTGCATCGATTGATGGTGACATCGGCAACCTACCGCCAGTCCAGTACGACAGGGGCAACCGCGACCGATCCGGAGAACCAGTTGCTGGCGCGGATGAATCGACGTCGACTGGACATCGAACCGTGGCGCGATGCCATGCTCGCCGTGGCGGGAAACCTGGATGACCGGTTGGAGGGACCTGGCGCAGAACTGGATCAGAAGATCAATCACCGCCGCACACTGTATGGCCGCATCGGTCGCGATGAGCAGAATGACATGCTGCGGATCTTCGATTTTCCCCCGCCGACAACGCACAGTCCATCCCGCGACAATTCCACCACTCCGTTGCAGCAATTGTTCGTCTTCAACAGCGATTTCGTCGAACAGCAGGCGACCACTCTGGCGGTCCGGTTGCTGGAACCCGCGGACGCGACGGTGCCTCAACGAATTGAACGGTGTTATCAACTGTTGTTTCAGAGGGCACCGCGACCGGTGGAATTGCAACTGGGCGAACAATTCCTGGGACAATCGACCGGCAGCGAATCCACGGAACAGGATCGCTGGCGGTGGTATGTCCAGTCATTGTTCGGTTTGAATGAGTTTCTGTTTGTCGACTAGCAGTCCGTGGAAGAAGGGGCGGGGGTATCAGGCGTCAATCATGCAACAGTTTCCAACTCGCCGACAGATGATCCAGACGATGGGTGGCGGCCTGGGGGCCATCGGCCTGGCCGGATTGCTGAACTCGACGCACGCCAACGAACTCGCCCCGCACACGCAACCCCGGGCGAAACGGGTGATCCAGTTGTTTATGAACGGCGGCCCGTTCGGACCCGACTTCTTCGACCCGAAACCAGGTTTGACGAAGTTTGAGGGACAGCGTCCGGCGGAACTGGACGGGTTCCGGACTGAACGCAAGACCGCTGGTTTGTTGCCGTCACCGTTTTCGTTTGAACCGCGTGGCGAGAGCGGCGTGCCGGTGAGTGAACTGCTGCCTCAACTGGGTGGCTGCATCGACGACATCTGCGTGCTGCGCTCGGTGTATACGGATAATCCGAATCACGGACCGGCCCTGCTGCTGATGAACAACGGAACGATCGTTCCGACCCGTCCCAGCATGGGGTCGTGGTTCTCGTACGGCCTGGGGACCGAGAATGAAAGTCTGCCTGGCTACGTGGTCTTGTGTCCGGGACGACCGGTCCGGTTTTCGATCCTGTGGAGCAGTGCGTTTCTGCCGGGCGAACACCAGGGGACGTACATCAATCACTCCAACCTCGACCCGCAAAAACTCATTCCATTCCTGCGAAACAAGTCACTTTCCCCGGAACTGCAGGTTCGGCAACTGGATCTGATGCGCACGTTGAACGAACAGCACCTTTCGGAGCGTGAAGGAGATTCACAACTGGATGCCCGGATCACGGCGATGGAAACGGCCTACCGGATGCAGTTTGCCGCCACGGAAGCGTTCGACCTGAATCGCGAATCGCAAAGTATCCGCGAAGAGTACGGAACCGGACATTTTGCCAACGGATGTCTGCTGGCCCGGCGTCTGGCCGAACGCGGGGTTCGGTTTACTCAAGTCTATTATGGCGATGGCCAGCCCTGGGATACTCACAGCGACCATAACAACGCCGTCAAGAAGCTGGCGAAGGACATCGATCAACCGATGGCCGCATTGCTCCGTGATTTGAAACGTCGTGGGATGCTGGAAGAAACACTGGTGATCTGGGGCGGCGAATTCGGTCGGACGCCAACGACCGAAAACGGAAACGGCCGTGACCACAATCACTACGGGTTCACCATGTGGATGGCCGGCGGCGGGATCCGCGGCGGCATGACGTATGGAGAAACCGACGACTTCGGATTCCAGGCCGTCCACAACCGGGTCCACATCCACGACCTGCACGCCACCATCCTGCATCAGTTGGGCCTGAACCACGAACGCCTGACCTATCGATACGCCGGCCGGGATTTTCGATTGACAGATGTGGCAGGGAAGGTCATTCGCGAGGTGATTGCGTAGGTCAGTGAGCGGCACGGCGCTAGCCGCCGGTTCCTCGGACCACGTCAAAAACGCACCCGCGGCTAGCGCCGTGCGGCTCACAAGGCAGGTGCCATGTAATCCGAAGCTTCAGCGCGTCAGGCTTCGAGAAACCCTGCTAATCAGGGTATTAGAAGTAAATATCCCAAGACAATTACACTACAATGACGCGAACTCAATCGTTCGGGCAAGTGCCAGAACCGCAGAGAGATCGCCTTGATATCATCCCAACCCAAGACACGTGGATCGCATCCAATGAGCAATCCCACAAACAACGCCAGGAGCGACGCAGCGAACTCCCTTGTGAGCGGCAAGGTGCCAGCCGCCGGTTCTGAGGGACGGGATTTGAATTCACGGGCGGCGGGCTCAGTGCCGCTCACGAATGGTCCGTTCGATCCCGTCACGCTGTTCATCACATTTACGACATACGGAACGTGGCTTCCCGGCGACCGTCGAGGTTGGCGCAAATGGAAAACGGGTGCGCAGCCGTCACAACCGTTGCTTGAAAACTGGTGTCGCGAACGAATGCAGGAGCAGCCTCTGTTACTAAGTGAGCCACACCGCAAGAAAGTTGAAGCCGTCATTCGCGATCACGCGAAGATCCGCGGTTGGTTGTTGCATGCCGTTTCCGTGAGATCCAATCATGTCCACATTGCCGTCACGGTCGATGGATCTCCCAAACGCGCCCGCGATCAATTCAAGGCGAACGCGACTCGCGTTTTGCGTGAACCACCGCACGCGATTGCGAACGACAAGATCTGGACGAAGGGCGGAGACATCCAGTTTGTCGACACGGACGACGGCCTGCACCAAGTCGTCATTTACATCACGGAAGCGCAGGACAGAATGGATCGCGTCCATTGAGCTGTCCATGTACGGCACGTGGTTTGTGAGCCGCACGGCGCTAGCCGCGGGTGGTGTTCGGCAACGCTTTGGAGGAACCGCCGGCTAGCGCCTTGCCGCTCACATGTGCTTTGAATCGACAAATGGCATGGTGTTTGTGAGCCGCACGGCGCTAGCCGCGGGTGGTGTTGTGCAGTGTTCCGGAAGAACCGGCGGCTAGCGCCTTGCCGCTCGCGAGTGCACCGTCGCGAGTACGCCGGGCTACTTCGCCGAGTACGACTTATTCGGATGTGACATCGAATTCGAGGCGGTATCCCTTGTCGAAGCGTTTCCACCAGTAGAGGCACCACGGTCCGATTTCCTGGATGGGACCTATCTTCACTGTCGCTGCAGAATCACGAGAATACTCTTCAAAAACGGAAGCGACGTCGAGCAGATTCCAAGCATAGTGGTGTACGCGGCGGAAGATTTCTCGCTCGACAACCCAGCTTTCAAGCCATGCGTCGCCGTGGATTGTCGGTCCAAGCTCGGTCAACAACCTGGCTTCCTTTTCGGTGAAGTCCAGACGACTCGTTCGATGATTATCAGTAACCAATGGAGTTGGTGACACACAAACGGTCGTGCGAAGCCGGAGTGCTTTCTCATCCAATTTCACAAGCACACCCGATTCGAGACATCGTAGAATCGCCTGATACGCATCCTGGCTCGATATGCGCAGCTTCAAAACTGACTTTGCGAGAATTGTGGAAGAACGGACCACGTGCCTGATGTCATAGGAACCCCATTTCGCGAGCGTCAGCAGGACGCACCATTCATTGGGATCCATGCCAAATCTCTTGCAGCGACGGCGCAGTTGGGATCGATCCAGCCCATCAGATTCGCCACTCCGGAAAAATGATGCCCCGCCACCTCCCATGTAACCTTGCCACTTGTACTCTTGAACCGCATCAAAAGACCAACCTCTTTGCGGTGGGCTCCACGATGCGAGACGGATTTGATCGAGTGCGACCGGCCGAGTCATCGACGTGACCTGTTGTTCTTTTCGCAGTCGATCGCGGTGGCGACTCATGGCGGTCCGGGAGACAAACGTCCATCGCGTTTTGATCTCGACAGCATCCCGATATCCGAACCCTCGACGATAGGGCAGGGGGGTGAGATCGGATTGAAGGGTCTCAATGGCGCGCCAGACCTTGGCACCGAGTTCGGTGAAATCAACCGTTCCAGGATTTGGAAATCCGTAGATGGGACCGATGCAGTCTCGATCCAGCTCGTGCTTGATTCGCTTCAGATCCGATGTCGAGATGATTTGGATCAAACCTCGCTTGAGGCATGATCGAGCGGCCTTTGACGTCTCCTCAATCGTCACTCGTTGATCGAGCGCATAGTCGGGACTCGCGGCGAACTTTCCCAAGCTGCTCGGGAGGTGGTGGCAACCAAAATGAATATGATTCAGGATGGCATATTCGGCATCGCTGATTCCGAGCTCTTCGAGCAACAGCCGTGTTTGAGCGCGTTCGTGCTCTGTGACTGCATTGGGGATGATCATTCGTGGACGGCCGCAGGCCGTGCATTGGAGAAGTTTCAGATCGCTCGAATGACGTCGAGCGAGTATTCAGTCTAAACGACTTTGACAGCGTTGGCTAGCGTGAAATGGCACGTTGTATGTGAGCCGCACGGCGCTAGCCGCGGGTGGTGTTCGGCAGTGTGCCGGAGGAACCGGCGGCTAGCGCCTTGCCGCTCACACGTGGGTCACTCACGAGCGCGACGGGCATGCGTCCGGCAATGCCTGGATTCGGAATTCCGGAACCCAAATTCATTTGACCCCGGGTTCGTTGTCGCGTTTGGATACCGGAACGTTCGTTGATACGATTCGTGCTTTCCATGTCCCGACGTTGTTCATGATCGCCAGAGAGGGCCGTGCATTCCCATGCGACTTGCCACCGTTTTGACCCCGATGTCTCCTGAAAACCTCACGCTGGCGGCTCAGTGTGGAGTGACTGATGTTGTCGGCCGGTATCCTGGAACGAAGCTGGACGACCTGCTGCGCATGCGGGATCAGGTGGAATCGTACGGGATGCGACTGGCCACCGTGGAAGGCTATCTGCCGATCGAGAACCTGAAACTCGGTCGCGACGATGGGACCGAACTGGCCGCGATGAAGACCTTGCTGGGGAACATGCAGCAGGTTGGAGTGAAGATTCTCTGCTACAACTTCATGGCGGGAACCGACTGGGTCCGGACTCGACTGGACGCCCCCGAGCGGGGTGGGGCCAAAGTGACGGCTTTTGATCTGGCTGAAGTTGAATGCGCCATGTCGCTGAACCAAAGCCGGTCCGGCCCGCGGGATGAAGGGCACAATGCCCGCGCCGGCGGTAGCGACGAAATCACGGCGGAACAGTTGTGGCAGAACCTGGAGCGGTTTCTGCGTGAACTGGTTCCCGCGGCCGAGCAGACGGGGGTGACGCTGTGCATGCATCCGGACGATCCGCCGTTGCTGCAGTTGCACGGCAAGGCCCGGATCATGAATTCGGTCGACAACTTCGAGCGGTTGGTGAATCTGGTCCCCAGTCCGGCGAACGCCATCTGTTTCTGCCAGGGAACTTTTGCCGCGATGGGCTGCGACATCCCCGCCTCCATTCGTCGCCTGGGCCGGCACATTCAATACGTCCATTTCCGCGATGTCCGGGGGACGCGTGAGAACTTTGTGGAGACGTTTCACGACAACGGTCCGACCGACATGGCCGCGGCGATGCAAGCCTATCGGGACGTCGGCTTCACCGGTCCGATGCGTCCCGATCATGTCCCACAATTGTACGGCGAAGATGACGGCGAACCCGGTTACACGATGCTGGGGCGGCTGTTCGCCTATGGTTATATGCGCGGTCTGATGCATGCCGTTGGCCAGCCACCAACCTGATTCGTGTCACGTCTCGCCCTGTTTGTCAGATAGTCCATTTCGTTCCGCTCTTTCTGCACGAGGTTCACTTTGAACAGCACCCCAGACGTCGACCACGGTTCTCTTCCCGCCTGGGAACAGTCTGACCTTCCCGAACCTCTGCCGTTCAGCCTGGGGAACATGTTTCGGACGATTGGTCCGGGTGCCATCCTGCTGGTCGCGGCGATCGGCGGGGGGGAATGGATTGTCGGGCCCCTGACGACGATCAAGTACGGTCGCGGTATCTTGTGGATTGCGACGTTGGGGATCATGCTGCAGACCGTATTCAATCTGGAAGCCGCGCGGTACACGATGTACACGGGTGAACCGATCATCACGGGAATCATGCGACTGCGGCCGGGATCGAAAGTGTGGGCCTGGTTCTACATCCTGATCGGAGTCGCTCAATTGGCGATTCCAGCCCTGGCCAAGGGGTGTGCAGCGGTGCTGTTTGCCGCTTTTGCCGGCCGCCTGTCCGGTGCTCAGGACGACTTCACGGTGAATGTCATTGGTGTGGGCGTGATCCTGGGCGCAGCCGCCTTGCTCTTGTCCGGCAAGCACATCGAAAAGGTTCTGGAACGAATTTCGTGGGTGATGATCGCGTTCATCTTCAGTTTTCTGATCGTGGTGAACGTTCTGTTTGTTCCGGTCGGACAGTGGGTGGAAACGGCTCAGGGTTTCCTGGTGGTGCAGTCGCCGCCGGACAATGTGGATCTGATCCTGCTGGCGACATTTGCCGCCACGGCCGGTTCAGGCGGGCTGGGAAATCTGGCGATATCCAACTGGTTCCGCGACAAGGGATTTGCGATGGGATCGCAGGTGGGCTCCATCGGCAACGTCCTGGCGGGGGATCATTCGGGGCTCAAGTCTGTGGGAGTGACATTTCCCATGACCGCCGGGAACCTGCAACGTTGGAAGACGTGGTGGCGGTATGCGATGCTCGATCAGACGGCACTGTGGGGGGCAGGGTGCTTTCTGGGGATGTATCTCAATGTCAACCTGGCGGCATCGATCATCCCGTCGGCTGATGTTGTCAACGAAGCCACCGCAGGGGCGTATCAGGCGAAGTACATGGCCACGTTCTGGAGTGGGTTCTGGCTGCTGACGCTGGTCAACGGATTCTGGATCCTGTTCTCCACGCACCTGGGAAACACCGACGTTTTGATACGGACAGTCAGTGACATCTGCTGGTCGGCATTTCCGAGTGTCCGGCGGCGTCCCATCGGGATCCTGTATGCCCTGCTGTTGGGCGGGCTGACGGTGTGGGCCGTGATTGCGGTCCACCTGGGCAACGTGCTGCAACTGTTCAAGGTGCTGGGGATCGTGGCCAATCCGATCATGGCGATTGCCGCCGTGCAGATCCTGCGAGTGAACACGCGATTCCTGCCCCGGGAAGTCCGGCCGCCGCTATGGCGACAGGCGGGCCTGGTCCTGTGTGCACTGGCCTACGGCGGCATGACGGTGGCGCTGGTGTACACACTGGTGAATCCGGCGGCCAAATGAACCTGAATACCAGGCAACCGGTGGAAAAAGGGGTCTGCCTGGCGGATTTATTCGAGGTTTTGTCGTGCCTGACAAGCGAAATCATCGAGGTTCTCATCCGGAGGATGACGAGTTGTTCGCGGAATCGACATGGCCGCAGCTGCGCGCTGCCACAGTCGATTTGAGCTGGTTGCTGGGGCGTGAGTATTCATCGGTTTCGGCACTCAAGCTGGTCGGTGATCGATATCAGTTGCGTGAGCGGCAGCGGTTGGCCGTGATGCGATCCGCCTGCTCTGACGCCGCCCGCGTACGGCGTCAGTTGACGTGCCGGGCCTTCGAAACGATTTCAGGTCAGACGTTGTTGCTGGATGGCTACAACGTCCTGACATCCGTCGAGGCGGCGTTGGGAGGCGGAGTCATCCTGCACGCTCGAGACGGTTGTTATCGCGACATGGCCAGCATGCATGGGACATATCGGAAGGTGGCCGAGACGATACCTGCATTGCGCTTGATTGGTGAATTCCTCGTGGAGCACGGAATCTGTCACGCCGTGTGGTATCTCGACAGCCCCGTCTCCAACAGCGGACGGTTGAAGACCATCATGCAGGACTATGCCAGTGACCGAGGTTGGGATTGGCAGGTGGAACTTGTCCAGAATCCAGATGCGGTTCTGGCAGCCTCGCAGGAATTGGTTGCGACTGCAGACAGCATGATCCTGGACCATTGCGCTCGGTGGGTGAATCTGGCGTACGGAGTGATCTCGCGGCGGATTTCCACGGCGCTGGTTGTCGATTTGACCTGAGTGCGGCAAGACCACGCCTCACGACGTGCTGCGCAACCCATCGCGGGTAACGATCGTTTGTCGCTGAATTCGTGAGAATTCAGACGTTTGTCACTCGACATCCGATCTCTCACGAGATCGGCTACGCCTGGAAAGTCGGGTTACGGCTTTGGGATCACCTTCAGAGTTACCGGGATCTCGGCGACGAGCAATGAACCCGCCGAGGTGACTCGCAACTTGACGTTGGCAACGGGCGTTTCCGCGGCGACCTTGGGGGCCTTGACGATGATCTCGAACTTGTCCTGATCGCCGGCGACATTGGCGGTCTGGACTGTGTATTCGGCTGGCAGACCGACGAGAGTCGCTTCCACGGGGCCAGTGAATCCGGCGGTCCGTTGCAGAACTCCGGTGACCTTGTGATCCGATTCCGCGACGACTGTCAGCGTCGGGTCCTCGGCTTTCGGAGCGACTGCGTTTTTGACCTCGGCGCGGAATGGCTGTGAATAGGCGGTCGCGAGGACCCGGTCGGAATAGGCGTGCGGAGTCGCTTCGGCCTTCACGACAAAATCGATGACGGGTTCGGCCACTTCCAGCGGGACGGTCAGCTTGATCGAGGCTTGTTCCGGTTCGCCGGGCATGACCATTCGCGCGGCGGCGGCCACGACCGGAAAGTTTCCGGCCGCGGGGTTGTTGTTATCGCGTTTGCGGACCGGTTCGGTGGATTCCAGCGTCAGCTTGATGGGCAGTGCGGCGGATGCATGGCCCGCCTGACGCTTCAAGGCCAGCGACAGTTCGGGAGAAACACCTTTGAACAGCACCGTCGGCAGTTGAGTGATCTCGATCGACAAACCGGTTGCCGCGGTCGTCCCCACGGCCATGGTGTCGACAAACGTCGGGGCGATGGCCCCCGTCTGCAACTTTGCCGTGGAGGTGATGGCCGGGTCGACACCCACGGATTCGCCGGAGATTCTCAGTAGCGGAGCGGTTCCTTCCACCGGCTTTCCGGCGCGGACCATTCTCAACAACAGTTTCCCCTGCATGTTCGGGGCAATCTCGTTGGGCGACACAATCACGGAATTGTCCCCCGCGACATGCAATTTGATCGGGCCAGCATAACCGGCGCGGGTGACTTGCATTTCAATCATTGCCGAACCATCTTCGGGCAGATTGATCGTGGGGGTATTGAGCATCAGCGAGAAGGAAGGCCGACCGGCAGGTTGGATGACCAGCCGATAGAAGCTGCGCGGGCTGCCACGACCGAACAGGTCACTCACCTGAACCTGGATTTGCGTCACGCCAGCGGGGACGGCATAGTCCAACGCCAGATCCGCGATGGAAGGCTGATCGCTGGTCATCGCCACGGGGTTCCCCTGCGGATGTGCCAGAACTCGAATTTCACCTTCCAGGGGTGAACCAATGGTATCGGACTGCAGCAGGAATCTCAGCGATTTGCCGGGCGTCACGCTCAGCAGATAGCGGTCGTGTTCTCCCTTGGCAGAGATGACTCCGCTGATCGCGACGGGCTTGATGGGGGCTTGCGCGAACGTGGCATCCACGGCCTGGGGAGCACCGTCAGCCGCTCGCGGGGCTTCGACGATTTCCAGTCCCTGGCTGACAGGCAGGCTCGGCACGATGCTGGCGACGCCGGAATCCGCGGGCAGCGTCAGCAGTCCCGATCGACTGGAATCGGGAAACGTGAATTGTCCGGTCAGCCGGGTTCCGGCGGGGAAGCCGCTGCCGATGGGCTGAAGCTCGACCTGGCCGGCCACCATTGCGGCTGGCAGCGTGCCGTCGATCAGTTTCAAATCGCCGACCTTCAGTCGATACAGGTTTTGCCCGGGGGCGTTGTACGTCAGGTCGTGCAGTTCGACGGAGTAAACGCCGTCGCTGGGCAGAATCTTCTCGACGCGGGCGTCACCGTGCAAAGCGACATGGCCCCAGCCGATTTCCAGCGGAGTTCCCTCGGGGGACTTGATTTCCAGAACCGGATTGGCCGCGCCGCCCAGTCGCTTCAGTTCAACGTCGGCGACCACGCGCTGTCCTTTGGTTCCCGCGAAGTAGACGCGATGCTGTTGTCCGCCCGCCAGGTTGCCAAAAAAGGCGGACGGCAGTGAGGCGGGTTTGTTCGGTGCGGAACCGGCGATGGGGGTCTGGGGCAAGTGATCCACGGCCAGTGCGACTGACTTGCTGATGCCGACCTGGGAACGGACCCACAACGGAAAAATCCCCGCCGGAGCCGTGGGCGGCACGGTGACGTTCAGCACCAGGCGATTCGGAGCGGACCCCTCCGCCACCGCAAAGGTCACTCCAGGGATGGCGAACACGGCGACCGGATTCGGACCCAGGTCGCTGCCGTTCACCACCAGTTGGGTCGTCTGGCCAATTTGCAGGCCCGGCTGGGACAGGCTGCCAATCACGGGGACCACTGCGGGAATGGGCTTGTCTTGAGCGATCAAATCGAGAGCGTTGGCTCCCGCGACTTCCTGGAAGAGCTTTTTGGCCTGAGCGGGTTGGAGTGCCGACTGGAACAGGGAAAACTCGTCAACGACGCAACTCAGGTATTCTCCGGCCGGTGCTTCGCTGCGCCCGATCGTCACGGGCAGGTTGTTCAACAATCCTGCAACAGCGATGTCTTTGATCCAACCGAATTTGCCATCCACATAGCCATTGGCCGCTGACTTTGGGGTGAGTGGTTCACCGTTGACGTAGAAGGCGATTTTCAGATCGTCGACATCGGTGTCGTCATCCTGTTTGGGGGCGTCTGCGACCTGGAATGTGGCGGTGATGTAGACCAGCTTGCGGTAGGGAAGGGCGTCCTTGGCACTGTACGCCACGACCTTGTAACTGGTCCCATCATGGATGTAGACCTGAAAATTGTCCCCCTGCATCTGGAAGTTGATGCCATAGTTGGTCGATGTTCGTCCATTTTCGACGCCGCGCTTGGCGACCAGTCCGTGATAGGCGGCATCGGTCGGTTCGGTCAGGTTGACGACAAACATTCCGAACGAGACTTCGGTCGGGCAATCGACGTCGGCACTGTCGGAGATTTCGATGTGCTGTTGTCGTGCGGCATCGAGTTGCACTGCTTTCTTGCCCGACTGGTTCCAGAATGGGCTGGAAACTCGCGGGGGATCGTTGACGAGCTTCCCTTCGTCAGGAACCTGTCCCGCCGTGGCGGAATCCTTCGCAGGTCCGGAATCTTCGTCAAATGTGTAGTTCAGCACCGCCTTCGGGCGAATCAGATCGGAGTCTTGAGCCGGGACCACGCGGGCGATCAGGACGAACGCACTGGCCAAAAGCGACAGACGAAACGAAATCGACATCGTAGGGTGATCCTCAAGGCGGGTAGAACTCAGGTGGGTCCCCAATTCTAAAATCGCATCGGACCCTTTTGAAGTGGCAGAGTCCGATTCAGAGCGTGGAAGTGGGAAGTCGTTAGTACAGGGCCGTCGCCAATTGACGGCGGAATTCGCCCGTCAATTCGGAGGCGGGGCCGAGCATGTCGAAGATTTTCACCATGGTCGTCTTGGCTTCATTGCGGGCTTCGCCGAAGTCCTGCTTGACGATTTCGAGGCAGATTTCCAACGCCTTGCGATGCTGCGACGCAGCCGCGTAGGCATCGGCCAGTCGAATGCGCAACAGCAGATTTCCCGGCTCCGCGTCGGCGGCCTTACGGGCTTCGTCCACACCGCCGCTTTCGGCGGCGGCGAGCCGGACTTCCAGCTCTGACTTCAGCCGTTCCGCTTCCGGTTCCAGGAAACCTCGAGCGGCCAGGGCATCGAGCATGGTTCCGCATTCTTCCAGTCGACCCTGCTTCAAAACGACCTGGGCCAGGCAGATCTTCAGGGAATCCTCGGTGGGGGCGAGCAGCAATGCTTCCCGGTATTTGGCTTCGGCTCCCTTGGGATCCGTTTCGGCCAGAGCCATCGCATCGCGCGCTAGTTGCTGGGCCGGGGAGGGGAGGATGGGAGTCAGCCATTCGCGAATCTGCTGTTCGCTCATTACTCCTGAAAACTGGTCGACGGGGTTTCCCTGGACCAGGGCGAAGACCGTGGGCAATGACTGGACGCCGAATGCCTGGGCAATCTGCGGTTCTTCGTCGGTATTGATCTTCGCTAGAATGAATTTGCCGGCATATTCGACAGCCAGCTTTTCCAGGATTGGGGCGAGCTGCTTACAGGGATTGCACCAGGGTGCCCAGAAGTCGATGACGACGGGCGTTTCCATCGATTTTTGCACGACCTCGTCCTGAAACGTGGCCATGGTGATGTTGATGACAAACGGTGAAGCTGCGGACATGTCGGGCCTTTCTCAATAGTAGATTCCGTGGCACGAGTGTACGCTCCCGGCTAGGCAGAGGGTAGTATCCAGTTCGGTTTCGCAAAGTAGCCTTCACGCTCCGCGTGAAGACAGCCGAGCGCTGGTTCGGCTGTCGTTGGTAGTTTGGCAGAGAATGAAGCGCCTGCTGGATAGAGGCCGTAACGCGCGACGCGAACCGGCTTAACGATCGGCTAACTTCACGCGGAGCGTGAAGGCACCTTTGGAGAGCGCGCGGTCATTGAGCCGTGTCAGGCAGGAACTCTGCGGGACTACTTCGAGGCGTCCCACCACCAGCGATGCGCTTCACTGCGATTTGTGGAAGTGGCGAGTTGACGCGCGGATTCCAACCGTTGAGAGTCTGGTGCCGTGGTCATGGATTTGTGCAGGGTTCGATTCGGTGTGATCAAGACACCCCCGCCCACCAGGCCGACGATCGAGTTCCCGGTTCGTTTGTAATTCACCGACGAAGGAACGGTTTTCGGAGCATTGTAGGTGGGAACGGTCAATTGCTTTTCGTCCAGCAATGTGGTCATTTTCCATTCCACCTTCTCGGGCAGGTTTTCCTTTTGCATCAGGGCGACGAACACGGCCCAATCCGTCAGGTTCTGCAATTCGCCGAAGATCGCGGACTTGGCCGCCAATTCGGGGAATTTCTCGGTGAATTGTTTGGCGAAGGCCTTCGTGGAAACGCGCGTGTTGGCGGCTGCAGACCGGTTTCCGGCGGCATCGGCCAGTTCTTCTTCGGCGAGCAATTGCAGACGCTGACCGGCGAAGCGATAGGCCAGTCCATCTTCACTGCGATAGATCGCGTCGTACAGGGGAACGAACCACCACCGCTGCATGGCGTTACCGCCCGCCCCGATCATCGCCAGGTGACTTTTCAACCCTTTCACGCCGGGGTTTTCCAGGCCCATCGAAATCCGTTTCATCCGATAGTCGGCTTCAACGAAGGCGACGCCAAAATGGGATTCGGCAGGAACTCCATCAACGCGAACGGTCTGCATTCCCAAGATGTCGTCCATTTGATTAAAGCGGGCTTCGACCGCCTCGGCGGTGGACGGGCCTCCCTGTTTGATGAACCGTTGCAGTTCCGCCAGGCGTGCGGGAACGGGATCGATTGAGCAACCGACTTCACGTTCGTGGGCGAGGGTTCGCAGGGCCACCACAAAGTCATCCAGGCGCAGTACGGGACGGCCGCTGTTGACGCCAACCATCCGACCGACGGCGTCCGGGGCAAACCCTTCGGCGGGTCCGGCGATGATCAGGTCTTTCGTTTCGGGCAGGACATACACTTCCGAGATCTGCTGGAGCCCGGCCAGGTAAAAGACCTCGTCGGGAATCGGCTTCTGTTCCGTCAGAAGATGTGCGACTACCTGTTCCAGTTCGACGAGGGACACGTAGCGCAGTTTGCTGAACTGATTGATGTCGGCATTCAAGGTCTTCTTGGCGACCGCCTCACGCCGCTTCTTATCCAAGGTGCCGGTGGTGTCGGTGGCGACCGCCAGGCTGACAACGCCCGAGGCGTCAATCTTGATGCCGCCCGCATTTCGGTTGTTGTTCCCGCCCTGGTTGTTCCCACCTTGATTATTGTTGCCACCCTGGTTGTTGCCTCCTTGATTGTTGACCTGACCATCCGATTGAGGGACGAATGGAGTTCCTGCGATGACCAGGAGGGTCAGCAACGACGCGAGCACCAGCATTGGGCGGACGGACTTCGACATGTCAGGACTTTCGAGGGGAAGCAGATTGAAGGGGCATCGACCCCGGCAATGATACAATCGGGTTCACAAAAAAGCAGCAAAAAGTTTTGGCGGCGTTTTTGGGTCGCCGAACTCGTGAGAGTTCGGAGATTCCTGAAGTCCCTCGACTTCAGCGACAAGAAAACTTGGATTGCCAAAGCACCATCTATCGGGCCGTAAACGGCAGTTCGCACATGGCCCACTGGCCGAAATTCTCTTCGATTTCGACTCGAATTGTCATCAGTTGCCGGCTTCCGGGGTGCTGACGCAGGATGTCACGCAATTGAAGCCCCATCCAGCGGGCGATCAGTTCGGCTGTCGTATTGGCGACGGGGAGCAAAATGCAGTCTTCACGCGGGAAGACCCAGCGACGGGCTTCAAACGTGGCGGTCACTTCACGCTCGTCCGCCGTGACCTGGATGGCGGGATGCAGAGTGGGCAGGAGCATCCGATGATCCAGTTCGGACACCAGTTTCTGGGTGGCATCCCGCAGGGCGATGAAGTCGAAAACGTAGCTGTTTTCGTCGAGCGGTCCGGCGACCTCCACGGCGACCCGCCAGTTGTGACCGTGCAGTCGCTCGCAGATGTTCCCGTTGAAGGTGATGAAGTGCGCGGCGCTGAAGACCAGATGGTCCTTGGTGACGCGAACCCGATATTGCTCAGCGGTCATGTGTTCATTCCGGCGGTGTTCTGAATACGCTCTGCATGGTGCAGGACTTCGTTGCGAGACGGCAGCTTGATCAAACCGTCCCGGACGGCGGCAAACAAGGTCGCTGCGATCAAATCTGCGGTTGTTCCCGGATTGCGCCGATGGCCGTCGGCACGCAGCCAGTGGTCAAACTGAATCAGCGACGAACCGCTGCCGGGCTGGTGTGGCCACTGGCCGTGAATCAACTGCGATGCCCGGGTTTGCAACTCGGCAGCGGTTTCGGACCCACATTTGCGAGCCACCAGAGAATCCGGGGCGTCTGCCAGCAGCGTCAATTGAAGGCGTAGAATCGCCGCCTCCCAGGGGGCGATTCCGGGCAGCGGATGATACCCGTCGATGTTCAAGAAGTGTTGCGGATCCTGGCTCTGGTGCCAGGCGTCGATCAACCAAGGCCGTGCCGTTCCGAGCAGAAACTGAAAATCGTTGGCGTATTGCTCTGCGATCCGGTCTCGATCGGCGGCCAGTCGCATGGCTTCCTGCAACGTGACGGTGGGCAGGTCGTTCACGTCCTGAGATGCGGTGGTGCCCATCCCACCGGGGCGTGCCAGTCGGATGGCGGCGTACACCTGTTCGGCATCGTCAACGGTGGTGTGCGACAAGACATTCTGAATTCCCTCTGCCAGCGGTTGCCGGGCCGGAACGGCGGCCAGCGGGGCGATCAACAGGGCAATTCCCAGGTTGACGTTGGTTCTGGCCAGACGCTGGGTGGCATGAATCGCTTCGAAGATGGCCCGGCCCAGGCCATCGTGTTGGCTCGCAGCCAGCGGCTTACCAATCGCCACTGCGGCGCTTGTGAAGTCGCCGTACGTCAGGTCCGCGAACGAGGCGGCCGGGTGGACATTTCCCGGCTTCCGCGCAGTCGCCTCCATCAGGCAGCAGATCTCGATTTGCTCAGCCAGATTCATGACAGGGACTTCGCCGGGAACTCGACGATCACCTTGATGGCTCCCTCGCGTCGATCACGGAACAATTCGAATGCTTCCTGGACCCGCGCCAGAGGAAAGCGGTGGGTGATGATTGGCGACACATCAACGCGCCCTTCGCTGATCCACTGCATGGCCAGCGGGAAATCGCGGCAGAAATCCGGACCGACAGACGTATGGACCGTGACATTCTTGAAAAACAGATCCCGCCAGCGCAGGTCATTAATCCGCGCCGGGGGGACGCCGAACGACAGCAGGCGTCCTCCCTGACGACACAGGTCGATGCACAGGTTCAGTTGTTGGTCAGCATGTCCGACGCATTCGATCACGATTTCCGGCAGGTTGCCATCGAGGATCTGGCGGACGGCCGCGACGGGTTCCCGGGTCGCGTTGCAGACGGTAGCCGTCGCACCCATCCGGGGACTGACATTCAGGCGGCTTTGCAACAGATCGATCCCGATGATCTGGCGTGCCCCCATGTTGCGCAAGGCGGCATTCATCAACTGACCCATCGGCCCCTGACCGACGATGGCGACATCGACATCCAGCAGATTCGGCAGTTTTTTCAGGGCGAAGATCGCCGTTCCCAGCGGCTGTGCCATCAGCGCCTGTTCTTCGGGAATGTTCGTTGCCACGCTGATGGCCTGATTCTCATTCAACACATACCGCTCGAAGAATCCCTGTTGGGCCACGGGGACCGCCAGGACCCGGTCACCCACCTTCCACCGGTGCCCATTGGTGGCAATCACAGTTCCGATCATCTCATGCAGCGAATGTCCAACTTCGATCGGCCATTCATCCCAGCCATTGAAATAGGGAAGATCTGATCCGCACAGGCAGGTGGTTTCCGGCTGAAAGATGATCTGTCCGGAACAGCCGTCTGGTGGCGTTGCCGCCAGGACCGGTTCGGGAACGTCGATCAGGCGGATCTTTCCGGGCGCGTACATGTCACCGGCCAGCATGTCGTTTTCTCGAGAGGATCGTGGATTGCAGGGCAGGGGACTGGGACCAGGAATCGGGGACCTGAAGTCACCGCCTGACTATGACACTAGCCCGCCGCTCCAGCAAGTGATCCCCGCTGGGGGACGCTTGCTGGAGCGGCGGGCTAGTGAAAATCGACAGCAGGACGGTCCCTGCGGACCGTCCTGCCGAAACCGCAATTACTTCATCGCCGCCCGTTCGGCCTTTTCCTTCAGCCGCTTTTCGACGACTTCGTCCTGCAGCCCGCGTGGCAGCATCGCATAGCGGGCGAATTCCATGCTGAACGTTCCCTTGCCCTGCGTCATCGACCGCAGTTCGTTCGCGTAATCGAACATGCTGGCCAGTGGCACTTCGGCAATGATGACCGCGATCCCCATGTTGGTTTCCGTCGAATTCACCAGGCCGCGCTTGCTGGACAGGTGTCCGGTCACGTTCCCCTGGTACTCGTCGGGAACTTCCACTTCCAGTTTCATGATCGGCTCCAGCAGGCCGATGCCGGCCTTCTTGAGCGTTTCACGCATGCAGTCGAACGCACAGATGTTGAACGCCATTTCGGACGAATCGACATCGTGATAACTGCCGTCCTGCAGGATCATCTGAACATTCACCACTTCGCATTCACACAGTGGACCCTTGACCATGGCCCGCTTGAATCCTTCGTCGATCGGCTTGATGTATTCCTTGGGAATACGACCGCCGGTGACATCGTTGACGAATTCGTAGGGGATGGCGCTGTCTTCCGGCAGTGGAACCAGCTTGCCCACAACGTGACCGAACTGGCCGGAGCCCCCGGTCTGCTTCTTGTGCTTGTAGTTAAACTCGACCTCACGCGTCGGCGTTTCGCGGTAGGCGACGCGGGGGTTCCCAACGATACATTCGACGCCGTATTCTCGCTTGATACGTTCAACGTAGATGTCCAGGTGCAGTTGACCCATACCGGCAATCAATGTCTGGCCGGTTTCTTCGTCGGTCAGCACGCGGAACGTCGGGTCTTCGCGGCGGAATCGTTCCAGGGCCTTGCCCAGCTTGTCGGCACCATCCCGCTTGGCAGGCTCAATGCTCAGCCGGATCACGGCATCGGGAACATAGATGCTTTCCAGCGAATAGGTGATCCCTTCGCTGCAGAACGTATCCCCCGAGGCGCAGTCGACCCCGACCAGGGCGACGATGTCGCCGGCTTCCGCCACATCCACGTCTTCGCGATCGTTGGCATGCATGCGCACCAGGCGACCGAACCGCACCTTCTTGCCGGTACGGGTGTTGAAGTAGCTTTCGCCCTTCACGATTTTGCCCTGGTAGATTCGCGTATAGGTCAGTTGGCCGTACTGCTCGACGACCGTCTTGAACGCCATGCAGACCAGTGGCAGATTCGGATCGGAGGCGAGGTTGACGCGGTTCCAGTTGGGGTCCTTGGTTTCCTCTTCCGAAGTTGGTTTCTTGAGCTGATCGATGGCGGTCATCTGGCGGTCCAGCGGACACGGCAGATAGTACGTGACACCGTCAAGTGCTTCCTGAACACCCTTGTTCTTGTAGGCCGATCCCATCATCACCGGGGTGATCTGCAGGGCGATTGTCGCCTCGCGGATCACGGTGCGGATTTCGTCCACGCTGATCTCGGATTCTTCCAGCAGCTTTTCCATCAGGCTGTCGCTGAACATGGACAGCGATTCCAGCATCTGGTGCCGGGCTTCATTGGCCTTTTCTGTGTAAGCTGCGGGAATTGGCTCGCGTCGAATGAATTCGCCGTCTTCACCATCGAAGTAAACGGCCTGCATGGTGATCAAGTCGATCACGCCCTCAAAGGCCATTTCGACTCCCATCGGGTACTGCAGCGGGACAGGGATCACACCCAGCTTTTCGCGGATCTGGGAAATAACTTTGAACGGATTGGCACCCGTACGGTCCATCTTGTTGATAAAGGCAATCCGGGGAACCTTGTACCGCTTCATCTGGCGATCGACTGTCAGCGACTGGCTCTGGACGCCGCCCACCGAGCAGAGCACCAGGATGGCCCCGTCGAGGACGCGCAGCGATCGTTCCACTTCCACCGTGAAGTCCACGTGGCCGGGGGTGTCGATGACGTTGATGGTGATTTCGCCCATGTCTTTGTTGGGCCAGCGGACTTGCGTTGCCGCCGCGGTGATGGTGATCCCTTTTTCCCGTTCCAGTTCCATGAAGTCCATGGTTGCACCGACTTTGTCCTTGCCCTTGACTTCGTGAATCTCATGGATTCGGCCGGAGTAGAACAGGATTCGTTCGGTCAGGGTGGTTTTGCCCGAGTCGATGTGGGCCGAGATACCGATGTTGCGGACTTTTTCGAGGTTCATAGCTTGTACTGTTTTAAAATCGCGGTTGGAAACGGGTTGTGGCACCGGCAAACAGACCGGAGCCGACAGGGTGGAAACAACACAACCCTTGAGAGGCTCGTGAGTTGCGAGTCCTCATTCGCGGCTGCGGGAATTTCACTGGGGGTTAGACGTTGGTGGGATGCCTCGTGAAGCGCTCGGAAAGAATGGCCGGCGAACAGGTTCACCACAGTGAGGCGCTGCGATGAACCTTACCGAACTGAGCGAATCGTGGATTTCCTGGGCATGTTACATCCGCTGTACTGGACAAGCCGTGCCATGGCAAGTCGTCGGTGAGTCTGGCCTTCAAGTTGCGCTGGGCGGACACTTCTTCCGCGCCATCCATGCAAGAGCTCAAATATTAACGGCAAAATTGCTCTGCGGGAAGAGCGGAATCCCGACTTCATCCGAAATTCTTGGTCCCGGGGATCTGGCCAGAGGGAATCCGGTGCGATCGACTTTGAGCCTGGACGGTGTCGCTGCCGACTTCATCGCTTCACACGTACGCGTTTCCTGCGACTGCTGTGACTCGTGAGTCGTAATCTTCGTCGTCGTAGTGCTCGTTGAACAGATTGCCCCGATTTCTGGCGCAACCGCAGACCAATGTCGCGATCAAGATGATCGAGAACACGCGAACAAGCGAGGGAGAGGCGTTCATCGGATTTGTTCAATCGTTTCCTGAGAGGTTGTCGTGGCTCGCACGCGATTCTGGAGTGACGAAGTGCGGCTTTGGTTGTCCGTGACCTGAATGGCCTTAATCCCGCTGCTTGTTGGATTCCATGTTGAAATCAAAATCGAGTCCGATACGTTCAAAGCCGTCTTGACGGTAACTGGGCCAGCTTTCGGGGTCGATGACAGACAGTCCGCGGACAGCAACTTTGGGGATGCGGATTTCACCGGGAAGTGGCACAGCATCAACCCGCACCCCGGAATTCTTGAAGAGTCGGTTGAGGTAGGGGAGTTTGCTGACCATGCCTGTGTCGTGAGAATGAAACTCTTGCGGATGAAATCGGACGGCGTCCGCCAGCACGATCGTCGTCTCGTCGATCGAAGCCACCCGTCCCGCGATCCTTCCCGTAGGGTGCGGGCTGTTTACCCCGGCGTCTGCTGCGGGGAGCAATGCCTGGATTTCGCAATACTCGCCGGTTTGGACCCGGTCCCAGGCCGTCGGCGTCACGCTGCTGACCATCCGAAGTGGCTCGGTTGGACCAAGGTTGGCAATCAGGCAACCCGACAACGACCAGATCAAGGCAAGAGCGAAAGGCCAGTTCCCGACACGCCGCAGATTCATAGTGATTGCCCTGAGCGCCAAAATGGTTGCCTGAAGCGACCAGGGCATCTACCCCAAATCCCATCCGTCGGGCAAGGCGGAATCGTACCCGGCGAGAATCCGGTCGACGCTGTGATTTCCGTACAACGCACGCGAATTTCTGGAGTTGCGTCCGCCGGTGCCCGGGAACGCACGTCTCCGCAGTTATCGAGACAATTCAACTTCGGCAAGAGATGCCGTTGCCGACAATTTTCAGCCCATCAAACAAAACAGCCCGGTGCTTTTGCGAGCACCGGGCTTTCGAGCGGACGACAGGCAATTACTTGCTGGCCAGAGCCTGCTGAGCGGCTGCCAGGCGGGCAACGGGAACTCGGCGGGGTGAACAGCTGACATAGTTCAAACCAATATCGTGGCAGAACATGACCGAGGCGGGATCGCCACCGTGTTCGCCGCAGATCCCGATCTTCAGATCGGGTCGCGACGAACGACCGCGATCGACACCGATCCGCATCACGTCTCCGACGCCTTCCTGATCGATCGTCTGGAACGGATCGCTGCCGATGATGTCATGTTCACGGTAGTAACCGATGAACGGACCATAATCGTCGCGGCTGATGGCCAGCGTCGTCTGGGTCAGGTCGTTGGTTCCGAAACTGAAGAACTCGGCTTCCTTGGCGATCTGGTCGGCGCGAATGGCGGCGCGCGGGACTTCGATCATCGTTCCGACCAGGTATTCCAGCGTCACACCGGATTCCGCGAAGACCGCTTCCGCAGCGGCGCGGATGATCTTCTCCTGGTGCTTGAACTCGGTCACGAACCCGGCCAGCGGGACCATGACTTCGGGGACAACGCTGATCCCCTCCTTCTTCACCAGGACGGCCGCTTCGAAGATCGCCCGAGCCTGCATCGCCGTGATTTCGGGATAAACGATCCCCAGGCGGCAGCCACGGTGACCGAGCATCGGGTTGGCTTCGTGCAGTTCCGCCACGCGACGCTTCACGGCATCAACCGTGCTGCTGGTCCACGAAGCCAGCTTCTGCGCCAGGTCCGGCTGCTCTTCCAGGTGGCGATCCGACAGGAACTCGTGCAGCGGCGGGTCCAGCAGGCGGATGGTTACCGGGCGGCCATTCATGCTGCGGAACAGGCCGGCAAAGTCGGCTCGCTGGAACGGCAGCAGCTTGGCCAGTGCCTCTTCGCGAGTTTCCCGGGTTTCGGCAACGATCATGTGACGGATTTCGTCCAGATGGTCGAAGAACATGTGCTCGGTCCGGCACAGGCCGATTCCCTCGGCTCCGAATGCCACCGCTTCGTCCGCCTGGCTGGGGGTGTCAGAGTTCGTGCGAACCCGCAGCTTGCGATGCTTGTCGACCCAACCCATCAGTTGAGCGTAGCGGCGATAGGTTTCAGATTCTTCCGGCTTCAGCGTCTTCTGGACCAGCACCTGGATGACTTCGCTGGCGATGGTCTGCACCTTGCCTTCGAAGACTTCGCCGGTGAATCCGTCCATGCTGATGAAGTCACCTGCTTTCAGCGTCTTGCCAGCGACCTTGACAGTGCTGGTGGTGTAATCGACGTCGATGGCCGAGCACCCGACGATACAGGCCTTCCCCATCTGGCGGCTGACCAGTGCGGCGTGCGAACTGGCACCGCCTGTGGCGGTCAGAATGCCCTTGGCCGCCTTCATCCCGCGGAGGTCTTCCGGGCTGGTTTCCTTGCGGACCAGGATGATGTCGATGTTAGGGTTCTTTTCGTGGAATTTTTCAGCTTCGTCGGCGAACAGGCAGATCACTCCAGACGCAGCACCGGGACCGGCGTTGATCCCCTTGGCCAGGAAGCGACCTTCCCGGGTGGCGGCCAGTTTCGAGGCCGGGTCGAAGATCGGCTGCAGCAACTGGGCCAGGTCGTCGGCGGGAATCCGTCGCTTCTGCAACGCTTCGGTTTCGGTGATCAGGCCTTCGTTGACCAGGTCGACCGCAATGCGAACAGCAGCAAACCCGGTGCGCTTCGCGTTCCGGGTCTGCAGCATGTAAACCTTGTTCCGCTGGATTGTGAACTCGATGTCCTGCACTTCCTTGTAGTGCTTTTCGAGCTTCTTGCCGATTTCGTTCAGTTGGGCGTATGAAGCGGGCATGTCATTGGCCAGTGTTTCTTCGATCCGCTTGGGGGTTCGAATGCCAGCGACGACGTCTTCCCCCTGGGCGTTGATCAGGTAGTCCCCGCAGAAGCCTGGAGTTCCCAGGGCACAGTCACGGGTCAGGCCCACGCCGGTGGCACAATCGTCGCCAAGGTTGCCGAACACCATGGCCTGAACGTTGGCGGCGGTGCCCCATTCGTGTGGAATGCCGTATGTACGACGGTAAACCATGGCGCGGTCGTTCATCCAGCTGCCAAAGACGGCGCCGATGGCACCCCAGACCTGTTCCATCGGATCGGTCGGGAAGTCCTTGCCGGCGCGGGACTTGATCAGCTGCTTGAATTCCGCCACCAGTTCCTTCAGAGCCTTGACGGACAGGCCCGAATCTTCGGCGACCCCTTCGTGTTCGCGCTTGTGTTCCAGGGCGACTTCAAACGGATCCCCTTCGGTCTTGTCTTTGGGCTTCAGTTCCAGCACGACGTCGCCATACATCTGGACGAATCGGCGGTAGCTGTCCCAGGCGGACCGCTCGTTGCCCGTCTGCTTGGCCAGGGCGACGACGGTGGTGTCGTTCAGGCCGATGTTCAGCACGGTATCCATCATCCCGGGCATCGATTCGCGGGCACCGGAACGGCACGAGAAGAGCAGGGGATTGGTGGCGGAACCGAATTCCGCTCCCATCGCCTTTTCAACGCGCTTCAGCGAGTCCAGCACCTGCTGTTTCAGTTCGGGCGGGAACGTGCGATTGTTCGCGTAGTAATAGGTGCAGACTTCCGTGGTCAGCGTGAAGCCGGCGGGAACGGGCAATCCAATTCGCACCATTTCGGCCAGGTTGGCCCCTTTGCCCCCCAACAGGGTCTTCATGGAGGCGTCACCGTCAGCCACACCATCGCCGAAATAGTAGACGTATTGAGTCATGCGCAGTCCTTCCAAACCCGGCTGCCGCGTGAGCAGCCGCAAAAAAGGGATCGGCCGGCAGTTCTGTCAGCCGACCTGTCAGGGGAACCTCGGGGCGAACAATCAGCGCCCGAGGATTTCCACTCGTTCTCGACGGCGAAAAGTACCGATCGACCGACGGAAGTTCAAGCCTGGGGCGAGAACGTCGTCAGGTGCCGATCGCATTCGGCCGTGTTTCGAGCACAGACGGAGCGCTGTTGGCTCAAGACAAACGAAGATTTCACATCAGTCAGGTCTGAGTCAAAGTTGTTCTGTTCCTTTGACTCGATGAAGTGTATTCCGGGTGTGAATCGGCCGGGCTTGATGGGGCCTCGGCCGATTCATCGAAACTCATTGATTAGAAGTCGCCCACGATGTTGCCGTCATTGATGCGAGACAGGCAGCGATAGGTGTTCGTATCGACGTTTTCACTGAGGAACCGGACGCTGCCGTCTCCCATCGTAAAATGGCTGCCCCCTGTATGCAGGCTGCCAAATCCGGCGGTATCGGCGCGGGGAGCCCCGCCGCCACTGGTGCTTGTCCCAAAGTTGATCCGCGTCGAGCATTCCCCCACCACCAGGGCCTGCAACCAACTGCCGCTGGTGGGACTCGCCGTCAGTGGAGTACCGGCCCAGATGCAGTCACCGGCGATCGTCGCCGCCATGCCGGAAGACGATTCCGCAGGAGTATATCGTTCACCCACCAGCAATACGTTTGAGGAACCGTCAGACATGTCACGGATCCCTTTGCGCGTGTTTTCCCCAAAAACCCCACCCCACATCACCGTGGTCTGATTCACCCAGAACGACCCCATCCGCTGCGAGGCGGTTGCGATACCGGTCGTTGCTGGCAGTCCCCAAGTCAAGCTGCTGCCCTGCAGCGTTGGATCGAAGCCACAGACCGCAGGATAGTTGGAGCGTCCAAACTGAACGGTGGTACCGGTCGCCTGGGTGATCGCCGTGTTGGAACCGCTGTCGGATGGGCAGCGGAGTGCACTCAGGACGGAGTCGGTGGTCCGCAAGGTGGCCACCGAGGAATTCGCGGCCAGTCCGGTCATCATGTTCGGAACGCTGGTTGACTGCGCCAGAATGTTGTACAGCGGAGCCTGGTCAAAATACGGCAGAAGCATGGAACACCAGCCGAAACCGGAGTAGTTTCCGGAGCTTCTGCCAATCCACCCCGGTGGCATGGTATTGAAAGTGTCGTGATAGCTGTGCATGGCGAGTCCCAGCTGCTTCAGATTGTTTTTGCATTGGGTACGTCGCGCGGCTTCGCGCGCCTGTTGTACGGCGGGCAGTAACAGCGCGATCAAGACGGCAATGATCGCGATCACGACCAGCAACTCGATCAAAGTGAATCCACGTCGACGGTAAGGTTTTTGTCCGGCTGGCAGAAGCTGATCCAGGTGACGTGACTTGAATTGGACATTTAATGGCATTGCAACATTCCTTTCAATGACGACACTTTCCGCGCGGATTCGACACGTCGATACCGGACAGCGGTTGTGTCCCGTGTATGAACTCTCGTTCAGGTCGAAGAAGCCGGGGACGCGCGGCGTGAGAATTCACGATGCATGCGCGTCGCAGTGCACAGACGGATGGGTCATGCCAACTCGTCTGTCTTGTGTGCATAGCCACGGAATCGTGGTGCAGATCTGCCCAGAATCTGCACAAGCACACGCGTCAAGATTCTGACTTTAGTTCGACAGTCTACTGCTTCTTGACTTCTTCACCTGCAATTCCATTCCTGTGCATTAATCGAGCCTTCATACCTGACTCTCGCAAATTTAAGGGCGCGAGTCATTGTCATGTGGTGATCCGAAGCCGTGCTCGATGGCTTTTGTGCAAGGTTTCTGCGATGTCGATCCTTCAGCGATGTGACCGTGAATTGTCCGGTGACGCCGGGACAATTGGGGAAGATCGAATTGAGTAAGTTTGGGGCGAAGCGTATTCTGCTCCAACGTCGACAGGGCGGTGACAAATCTCTTTGAGAATCAGAGTGCAGGAACGCCTGCTGCGAGCGAATCGCTGACACTGCAAACGGACAACACCAACCAGAAAGCACACCAGCAATGAAGCCGATGATCTGGGGGATTGTGGGATCACTGATATTCAGCGGCAGCGCCATGGCAGGGGACAAAATGAGTTATCCGGCGGCGAAGAAGATCGATCATGTTGATGAACTGCACGGCGTCAAGGTTCCCGACCCGTATCGCTGGCTGGAAGACGATGTCCGCCAGTCAAAAGATGTTGCGGCGTGGGTGGAAGCGGAGAACAAGGTGACGTTTGCCTACCTGGAGGGCATTCCCCAACGCGAGGCCATCAAGCAGCGACTGACGGAACTGTGGAACTACGAAAAGTTCTCGGCACCGTTCAAGGTGGGGCACCGGTACTTTTATTTCAAGAACAATGGGTTGCAGAACCAGTCGGTGCTCTATCAGCAGGATTCGCTCGATGCGGAACCGTCCGTGCTGGTCGACCCCAACCAATGGTCGAAGGATGGTACGGTCGCCCTGGGTTCCACGTCGTTCAGTGATGATGGTCGCTACATGGCGTACAGCGTGGCCGATGCCGGGTCCGACTGGAATACCTGGCGGATCCTGGATGTGGAGACGGGCAAACTGCTGGACGATGAGATCAAGTGGGTCAAGTTCAGCGGGGCCGCCTGGACGACGGACAATCGCGGCTTCTTCTACGGTCGCTTTGACGAACCACCAGCGGGTGCGGCCTTCCAGAACACGAACCTGAATCAGAAGGTCTATTATCATCGTGTCGGTACGGCGCAGTCGCAGGATGTCCTGGTCTACAAGCGGCCGGATGAACCATCCTGGGGATTTGGACTGCGCGTGTCCGAGGACGGGCGATACCTGGTCCTGACGGTCTGGAAGGGGACCAACGACAAGTACCGCGTTCTGTACAAGGATCTGACCGAACCGTACGCGATGCCAGTCGATTTGATCGAGCATTTCAATGACGAGTACACATTCGTCGGCAATGACGGGACGACGTTTTACTTTGTGACCGACCTGGAGGCCCCCCGCAAGCGAATCGTGGCGATTGATCTTCGCCAGCCGACGGAAATCCGCGAAGTCGTTCCTCAGATGGCCGAAACCCTGGTCGGTGCGGACATCGTTGCCAATCAGTTTGTCCTGACTTACCTGAAGGATGCCCGGACGCAGGTCAAGCTGCATGCCATTGACGGAAAACTGGTTCGTGAAGTGGAGTTCCCCGGGATCGGAACCGCCTCCGGTTTCAGCGGCAAGCGGACGGATACCGAGACGTTTTATTCGTTTTCCAGTTTCGCCACACCTCCGTCCATCTTTCGGTACGACCTGCTGACAGGTGAAAGCAAGTTGCTGCGACGGGCGGCGGTGAAGTTCAATCCGGACGACTACGAAGTCAAGCAGGTTTTCTACGCCAGCAAAGACGGTACGAAGGTGCCGATGTTTATTGCTCACAAGAAGGGCTTGAAACTCGACGGCTCGAATCCAACGTTGCTCTACGGTTATGGCGGGTTCTCGATTCCGTTGACGCCATCGTTTTCGATCACGCGCGTGGCGTGGATGGAAATGGGGGGCGTGTTTGCCATGCCGAACCTGAGGGGCGGGGGCGAGTACGGCGAAGAATGGCACAAGGCGGGAACCAAACTGAAGAAGCAGAACGTCTTCGACGACTTTATCGGGGCCGGTGAATGGCTGATCAAGAATGGATACACGCGATCTGACAAACTCGCCATCCAGGGGGGATCCAATGGCGGCCTGCTGGTGGGGGCCTGCATGACGCAGCGGCCCGACTTGTTTGGTGCCTGTCTGCCTGCGGTGGGTGTCATGGACATGTTGCGGTTCCACAAGTTTACGGCAGGCCGGTTCTGGGTCGACGATTACGGCAGTGCGGACAATGCCGACGAGTTTCCGGCGCTGCTGGCGTACTCGCCGTATCACTCGTTGAAGCCCGGCACCAAATACCCGGCCACGCTGGTCACCACGGCGGATACCGACGATCGGGTGGTCCCCGGTCACAGTTTCAAGTTCGCGGCCCGGTTGCAGGAGTGTCAGGCCGGCGACGCACCGGTCTTGATCCGGGTGGAAACGCGGGCTGGCCACGGTGCGGGGAAGCCGACGACGAAACTGATTGAAGAGACCGCCGACTTGTGGGCCTTCCTCGTGAAAAGCCTGGGGATGAAGCTGTAACACGTGGGTGCGTGAAATCGTCCCGGAATCGTTCCGCAAGCTGTTGAAGGCTGCCTCAGAAATTCGTTTTCCTTATTCAATGGGGATTAAGCACGTGACTTAATCTCGCGAATTCCTTCGGGTTCACTTGTGATTCATTCGCCACAGGGATCTCGAAAGGCTCCAGTTGAAAGGGAAAACCGATGATCGCACGATTCATGCAAAGCGACGGGCTGAAATTGATCAAAACCGGACTGGCGGCTGCGGTCGTCGTGCTGGGCGTGGCCGCCTCGTCATACGCCTGCGGCGGTAGTGGCGGGGGCGGCGGAAGTCAAGGCGGGGGCGGTGGTTCCGGTGGACGTGGTGCGGTCGGCGCGGTTGGCACTGTCGCGAGCGGCGTGACATCCGCCCAGTCCCAGGCGATCGCGTACGCGAATCAGGCACAGTTCGTACCGCCTCAAAACATGTACCTGTCGGGAATGTATGCCCAACAGAACCAGATGATGCGGGACGTCCATCAATGGCAGGCCAGGCAACTGATGGCCATTCGTCAGTCGCGTCTGAACAAGAAGAATGCCGCCGGCAAAAAACCGGCCAGCGGACGGGCCGTCAACGTCAGCTTCAAGCCCGATTCCAAGTCGGCTAAGTCGGCCAAGCCGAGCTAAATCATTTTTCCGAAGGACGAATGCGATTGAATCTGGGCCCGATTTGAACGTTGACGCAGAGACAGACAATCGACGGTGACTCGATCTGAAAGTCGAGTCACCGTTTCGGCATTTCCCGGAAGCGGCCGTACGACAACATTGTCCCGGCATCGAAACCACGATTGGAAAAACCTGACAGGGACTGACACCGTCCAGAAAGCGGGTATGCTATCCTGACTTTCTGCAAGGAAATGCCTATGTCCGACAGTGCGTCTGGCATCACATTTGTCTGCGGGTTCTGCAAGCACATCATCCGGGCTTCAGCGGAGTCAGAGGGACGATCCGGGCGCTGTCCCCGTTGCCAGCATGTCGTGCAGGTTCCGACGCTGCACGATGTTCAGATATCGCTTGAGTTGGCCGACCCCACCCGCTCAGTGCCCAGGCTGCATGGCTTAATGCGCGGCGTGGCAGTGTCATTCCTGCTGCATGTGCTGGCGCTATCCGCTCTGGCGATTGTGTACGTCCGATCACACGAGTACGGTCGCAGCATCCTGATCACGGCCTTCTTCGATACCGAAGGGGATGAGCTCGATTTGACCGATCCCTTGCTGGAAACGCCCATCGTGATGCCAGCAGCTGAGGAAGGGGAGGCAACCGTGGCGTCGGACATGCTGTCGAGTGTTGCGGGTTCCAGCGATTACCGGGTCCCGGGACCGGTGACCGGGGCTGGTCGCGAAACTCGATTGACAAAGTCTGCAGTCTCGACGGGTTCGACTGAGACACTCGCCCGGTTCTCGCCTGATGTCATGGACCGTTTGTCACGGCAGCCCGCTGCCATGCGTGGCGACTATGAAGTGGCTTTGTACTGGAACGGACCCAGCGATCTGGATCTGCATGTCGATTTCCAACCAGCATTCCGCGGAAAGAAGTCGTCGATCAATTACCGGACCAAGGGGACCCCCTTAACGGGATTCCTGGACGTCGACCAGAATTATCAAACGCCGTATGTGAACGATCCGATCGAACATGTGCGTTGGGAAACAAAGTCGCCCCCGTCGGGGACATACACCATTCGCGTTCACGCTTTTAACGTACGCGGCAAGGAAACAGTGGTGCCGTATACCGTGGAGATCAAGATGCCCAACGGTGTGCGCACGTTTGAAGGAACGGTGGCGTATGGGAATTATCGGACCGTCGACACCCTGGAATTCGGTGTGACACCCGAACAGAAGGAAGCCAAGACTTCCAGGGAGTCGGCCGAATT
Organism: Planctomycetota bacterium; assembly: GCA_018242525.1. GTDB lineage: Bacteria > Planctomycetota > Planctomycetia > Planctomycetales > Planctomycetaceae > Schlesneria. Next base: position 31,493 of record JAFEBS010000074.1, read on the forward strand.
GCTCGCCAGTGCGAAGGCCAAGCTCACCTCAAGCGATGGAATTTCCAGGCGGGTCGGGATTGGACTGCTGAAAAGTGTCGTGCGACGATTTCCCTCGACCGTCGCTGCGATCGAAGCCCGCCGAATGCTGGCTGAATTGGAGTGACGGGCTGCTGGTGTGAAACGCCAGCAGCCCCGAAGTCTCACGACTTCGGCAACGTGCAAGATCGCGGTACCCGGCGAGACATTTTGTAGCCGAAGTCGTGAGACTTCGGTCGTCGGTCGCATCAGATCCAAAATGCCTACGAATTCGGCCACACGAGAATCGTCGGCACGCGGATCTGTGCCTACTGTGCGATGGTCATCGTTGGCACGGAAATCTCCAGACGATCTGCCAATGCCACCAGTTGGCTCCAGGTTCCCTCGTCCAGCGGGATTCCGTGTGCCAATCGCGTTTGACGAGTCTGCCGACTGCGATCATTGGGCAATCGGATGGGGTTGCTGTCCTCCGCAGGCGGAGTCTCGCGGACGAAATCGGACAGGCCCTGACTCTGGGAAATAAAGTGATTCAGCCCGTCGAAGCGTGCGGGATCAAAGGCGATCAGCAGCACATTATTGCATTCGAATTCGCCCGCTGGTGCCGGGGGACAGAAGCCTCCACTGAGCCCCCCCGTCAGGATGTCGAGCATCAGGCCCAATCCAAAGCCCTTGTAGCCCCCCATCGGGAGGATGGTTCCCGGCGGGTCGGCGAACCGGGTGGATGGATCATTCGTCGGCTGGCCGTTTGCGTCCAGCAGCCAACCGTCCGGGCAGGTCTGTCCAGCAATCTGAGCCACTCGGATTTTGCCATTCGCGACCATGCTGGTGGAAATATCAAGCACCAGCGGTTCAGCGTTTGTCGGAACACCGATGGCCAGGGGATTGGTGCTGATTCGTGCCTGCTTGCCTCCCGGAGGAGCGACGCACATCAGGACCCCATTGTCATTCACAGACATCAAGCCAGCGAGTTTGTTTTGAGCGAGTCGTTCGACCCATTCTCCCAGTCGTCCGACATGTCCACAGCGTCGGATCGTGCCGCACGCCAGGCCCTGTTCGCGAGCCATCGGTTGCAGAAGTTCGATCAGGCGATGCATCTGGATCTGTCCAAATCCAAGCTGACCATCACAGACAACCAGCGAGGCCGTTTGACTCAGAACCTGAAGTTCAACGTTGGCACGTACCGCGCCACGTGCCAGGAAATCCAGGTATTCCCGGACTCGCACAACACCGTGCGATTCGTGGCCGCACAGATTCGATTCCACCAGGCTGTCGGCAACGATCTTGGACTCGGCGGCGGAAATGCCGGCGGCTTGAAACAGCGCGGCGGCAAACGGCCGCAGGCTGTCGGCCGAAATGGTGACGGTATTCGTGGGCATCCGAAAGTCCTGCAGCGCGGGTGAGGTGAATCGTGTGGCAGAAAGGTATGCTGTCGACCCGGCGTTCGCAAACAACCCAATTCAGTCCACTCCAGTCCTTTTCAGTACAGGGGCCGCGATACCATGAAAAGTCGGACTTCTGCCAGGCTGTGTCAGATTCTATTGAGTGTCGGTTGTGTCTGGTTGACGTCCCTGTCGACCGCGCTGGCGGCCGAGCCATCCTTGATCTCGATCGATGATCTTTATCGATTTGATTCCCCTCAGGGACTGGTCGTGGCACCGGGGGGAGGCAACGCGTTTTACTCCCGACGCTGGGCGGACCGCGCCACGCGGACGGTCCGGTTTTCGTTGTGGCAGGTGGAGCGAAGCGGCGCGAATCGACGGGCCTTGGAAGAGGGGGAACCGGATGCACGGGCTCCGGTGGTGTCGCCGGATGGAAAGTGGATTGTCTTTCTTTCGTCACGACATTCCTTTGGAAACAAACTCGAAGCGGTTCCTCCCTATTCGGACGTGGCCTCCGACTTGTGGGTGATCTCCACCAGGGGCGGAAAGGCGATCCCGCTGGCGGGGAGTTGGAAACCATATGGCCGAGTCTTCCACGATCCGTTTTATGGCAACATCACGTTCTCGCCGGATGGGAAGAAGCTGGCGTTTGTCGCCGACGATACGATCGACCCGCGCACGCCGGCGGAGATTGCCAACAATGTTCAGATCGTGCGCGAAGATCAGGGTGAGGGGTACGAAGGGTATCGCACGGCTCAGATCTGGGTGGCCGATCTGCTGGATCAGCCCGCGGACGTGGCCGCGTCCAAGGTGTCTCGCGTCACAAACGACGGCTACTGGTATGGGGATCCTCAGTGGATGCCGGATGGACAGTCGCTGATCGTGCATGCCAACCGGACTGCCAAACGCGAGTCGGTGCGATTCAGCATCAATCAGAACTATGACCTGTGGCGGGTCGCCCTGAAAGACGGGCGGGTGACACAATTGACCAGTGGACCCGGGCCGGAGATTTCGCCACGAGTGGCCCCTGATGGCCGCAGCCTGATCTGTTTGAGCAGTCCGCGCTGTGGGACCCATATGGACCTGTTCAACCTGACGAGCGTGACGTTGGACGACGGGAATGTCACGACCGTCTTGTATGATCACCATGGTCCGCAGTCCGATAAGCCGCCGCATCTGGCACCGTCGTATCCGCTGCCGCGGGATTGCTGGCTGAGCCCAACCATCCTGCACTTCAATGCGCCCGACGGCACGACCACTCGGCCGCAGATCGTCGACATTTCTGACAGATCGAGCGGCCTGCTGAGCTTGCCCCCAGAGAATTTTGAACCGTATGCAAATCTCACGGCCACTCGTCGGTCATTGACACCGCCGGGCGATGAGTTTCTCAAGGACCGGATCGTCGCGAAAGGGGAAGTTGTCCAATGGAAGAGTTCGGATGGCCTGGAGATCGAGGGGATTTTCACTCGACCAACCACTCCGGACGCAAAGCCTCCTTTCAAGACAGTGGTCCATCCCCATGGCGGTCCGCACAGTCGATCGGTCGTGGGATTCGATTTCACGGTCCAGGTGCTGGCGGCGAACGGATATGCCGTCTTTCAGCCCAACTTCCGCGGCAGCGCGGGATACGGTCAGAGATTCATCGATGCGGACCGGTTCGACTTGGGCGGCAAGGACATGACCGATATTCTGGCCGGGGTCGACTCCTTGATCAAAGAGGGGCTGATCGATTCCCAGCGACAGTTCGTGTATGGCATCAGTTATGGCGGGTTCACGACCAGTTGGCTGATTGGCCAGACAAATCAGTTCCGGGCGGCGGTCCCTCAAAATGCCGTCACCGACCTGACCATGATGTGGGGCCTGTCTGACATTCAAAGCTGGACCGAGTGGGAATTCGGAGGGAGACCGTGGGAGGTTCCGCAGGCGATGCGTGACCACAGCCCCCTGACGTTTGCCTCGCGCGTCAAAACTCCCACGCTGATCCTGCATGCCGCCAACGATCGCCGGTGCCCGCTGCCAATGGGACGAATGTACTATCGAGTTTTGAAGTCCGCCGGAGTCGAGACCGAAATGGTGATTTACCCGGACGAGGGACATCCCATCCGGCAGTTACCGCATCAGGAAGATGTGCTGGCACGAGTTTTGGACTGGTTTGCCCGGCATGGAGGATAGACTTACCGACATCCACAACTTCCAGGCAGACTTGGCCTCCCCGCCAGGGTAGCCCTGTCTCTCCGAGACAGGCAGCGTGATCGCAGACAGACCCGTCGAGCCAATCGCCGCTGATTCGCATTCAATGCGTTTCTCCGCATCGCGCCCCATGTCGCGCAGCGACTGAATTGTCATCGACATGCCATGGCCGTTCAGGTTGCAGATACACTGACATAATCGGACCCAACTGGGGCTCCCGTTGGTCGACCCCAGCCACCGCCGTGAGGCTTATGCGAATGAATCTAACCTTCCAGAGACTCGCCATCCTGGTAGCGATCGGGGTGCCAGTTGCGGGCCAGGTTGCACAGTGTCTGCAAATCGTCGTGGTTGGTACTGCAGGCGACGATGCCCGGCAGGCGCAGCATCCTGGCCTTGGGATCTAGCCAGACGTTGTCAAACTCAACCGGTTCGCCGGAATCGACGAAGACGGCATCTCCACCGTACAGGCGTGCCACGTGAGCGATCACGGGGAAGTCGTACACATTGGGAGAATGCAGTAATGCTCCCTGGACAACTCCGCGGGCCAGTTGTTCGTATGGACGGCCCGGTAGATCGCTCAGCAGAACTCCGGTTAGTCCGGTCTGCGAAACTCGGCGGGCGGCTTCGGTGGTGCGGTGCTGGAAGCCGTTCACATAGATTTTCTTCGTTGTCGGCGGGGATCCCAGGTCGAGAGCGGGCAGGGAACGCAAGACGTCGAGTGCGGATCGTGACGGATCATCGGGACCGCACACCAGCCGGTCGCCGGTCGCTTCCAGCCAGGCCCCGTGAGGGCCCAGTTCGGGAACGAAGACGAGCGAGTACAAGACCGACGATTTTGATCTCAGGTGCAACATCACCCCGTATCCATCGCCATCGTGATCCCGATAGATCCGCGTGCCGTCGATCGGGTCGATCCCGATCGTCAAGGGCGCGTCGGAGGGAAACAGAGTCAGATCTCCCACGGATTCTTCGGCGTCGATCCGGCAATACCGGAAAATCGGATCGGTGTCGCGTAGTGCGGAGACGATCAATTCCTGCAGACTCAAATCGGCCAGCGTCAGGGCATCCGTCCCGGCGGAACCGGACTGTTTTCCTTCCAGTCTGATGTTGTAGAGACGGAGTAACCGGGCGATACCGCCGGCCCAGCGCAGGACGTTGGGCATCTGGACTGACAGAGCCGTGATGACGAATTCCTGCATTGGTCTACCTTTGGATTATCTGGTTCCTGACGTCGCCGGTCGGCGTTAGCCTCACTTGATCGCTGATTGCGTGAGCGGCAAGGCGCTAGCCGCCGGTTCTTCGGATACGATTGAAAATACACCCGCGGCTAGCGCCGTGCGGCTCACAGAGTCAGTGCCAATGGTCGCTGGCCGGTCATGCATGGTGAAGAGGAAATTCTCAGGATCAGTGGTCCAGGCTTTCGAGGAAACGGGCGGCGACGTCGATGCCGGTGGCGCGGGTGAACGCCTGCCAGCCGGGGACGGCGTTGACTTCAATTACATAACAACGTCCCTGACGGTCGTACAGCAGGTCAATGCCCGCGAGATAGGTTCCGGCAGCGTCGGCGGCGCGCAGAGCGTAGTCGGATTCTAGCGCCGACGCCGAATGCAGTTCGGCGATGGCGCTCCGGGAGACATTGGTGCGGAAATCGTGTGGCGACCGGCGGCGGATCGCGCCGACCACCTGGCCATTCAGTACCAGGACCCGCACGTCGTACCCTTCGTGATCAATGAAACGCTGCAGATACAGGACCGAATCCAGGCGCATCAGCGTTCGGAAGGTTCGATGGGCCAGGTCTGGATCGCTGACGCGGACGATGCCTCGACCTTCCGCACCGAACAGCGGCTTGACGACAACATCGCGGCCCAGTTGCTCAAAGGCCGCCACCGCATCGTCCTCATGTTCGCACACGATTGTCTCGGGAACCGGCAGCCCGGCGGCCTGCAGCCGCGCGGTCGTCAGATACTTGTCGACAGCACACTCCAGCGATTTCGGCGAATTGATGATACGTTGACCGGCAACCGCCAGTCGTCCCAACAGATCCATCCGATAGACCACCTGTTCCAGGGATCCGGGCGGCATGGTCCGAACGATGATGATGTCGAATGCCGCCAGGTTCGTGAGCGACGGGGGTGTGCGACCATCGGCCGGTGATTCGGCCAGGCAGATCGACGGCGCGGAACCGACCTGAGCCACCAGACGCTCGAAGTCCAGTCGCTGGCAGTCGTGCCGGGCCGCATCGGCTGCACGCTGCAGGTCGCGGAAGTACCAGCTTCCCTCGCTGGCGAGGATGCCTATCTTCAACAGGGTTTACTCCGCCCAATTCAGACGTTCTGAAGTCTGCAGAATCTCGAAACGCGAACCCAATGCGGGCACGTCGGGCTGCTGTTGTGTCGATCAGATGCCGAACGATCGCTTCAGGACATCCACATTGACCCGCCCCGCCACGTGAACTCGTCCGGAGTCGACATTCTGGATGACGATTTCCGCAGGACTGAAGAGCAGGGGATCGATCTTGTAGAAGTCGCGACCAGCCGCCTCGAAAATGTCCAGGAATGGACTTCCATATGATGCGGACGACGAGGAGGGAACGCGCTTCACGATGTCAGAAATCGACTCGTCGTCCCCGTTGACCCACAAGGTGACTCGTCCCCCGTACAGGATCGCATCATTGGTGCGACCAATCCCTTCCATGTCGTTCCTGGCAACCGGGGGCAACGGAGCACTGCCGACACCGCTGCGAACGCGATTGACGTCGAACCCCAGTTCATAGAGCTTGTGCAACGCCGTTTCGACGGAACGAGCCACCACCTGCAAGTTGCCAGCCATGCTGGATGTCGGTGCGACACACAGCACGACATTGTCCGGCTCCACTCCGGCTTCCTGAGCGATGTATTCAAAGACGTCCGGGCCGGGCAGGCGTGCGGTTTCCAGGATTCCCACGACCTGCTCCGCCACTTCGCGATACCACAGCTTGTCAAACAGGGGTTCTTTGGCGACGACCGCACGCATCGGGCCCGACCCCATAGCAAAGAATTTGCCCACGTTGACCTGCCAGCCGGCATACTGACTGAACAGGCAGGCGGCAACGGGGGAATCGGTCTGAACCACAACCTGCTGCCAACCGATGTCGCCGAGGAGACCGGGGACGATTCCGATATCCGCCAGTCCCGACATGCAGATGGAGGCGAGTGCGCATCCCGCTTCCAGACCCCCTTCAGTTTCGATGCCAAAATCCAGTAGCAGTCCATTACCCGGCAGATCCACTTGAGCGATCCGCAGATCTTCGGGGCCGTCGGTCACGTCTTCAATCAGTTGGGAAGCCAGGTCGTTGAGTTCAAGATTCATTGCAAGTCCGGAAAGGGAAGGCAGGCAGAACCACTCCGTCGGCGGGACGTCCGTCCGACGTTGTCCACCGGCGATGTCGAATCGGACGGACAGGGGCGTCCATCCGACGGGTCGCGAATCTCGCCCATTCCATCAGATTCCGGGGCTGGCCACAATCACCGAACTTGGATTCGTGGATTCGAGCAGCTGCAGGTTTGAGATGAAAGCCGTTGCGGAGCAACGAAATGCGCCGAGTCTGGCCGGGATCCCCGGATGTCACGGATAAGCCCGGTGCCATCGGCAGGTTGTTGTTGCGCCGCAACTCTTGCTCTGGTCTTCTGATCTGTGAAATTCGCGCCATCCGTGGCGAAGAATTCGGGTTAGCAAGACGTCCGAGATCTCAACGACTTCAAGGAAACGACCGGGCTATTTGGCGGATGGCTACTCGTCGCTAGGGATCCTGGTTGCCGAACCAGGGTTCCGTAAACGGGTCCCAGAACGACTCGAAGGTCCACCACGGGAAACTCATCCAGATGTCCTGTGCGTCGCCCTCTGGGGAGCCGACGATCGACTTGGCGCTGTCGCCGTTGCCCCGCCAAGATGAGAATCACGACGTCAGGACAAGATCGGCAACAGATTCAAGCTACCCGATCGGAAACCGTCCAGATCCAGCGTGACGTACCTGAACCCAAGCGCATGCAGTTTGGTCCGGATCTTGTCCCGCAGGGCAGGGGAGGTCAGTTGGGTGATCGCCTCGATCGGCAGTTCGATGCGGGCCAGGTCGTTCGCTTCACAGCGGACGCGCAATTCCCGCAGGTTTAGTTCCTGTCTCAAAAACTGTTCGGCATAGTCGATTCGTTGGACTCGTTCCGGAGTGACTTCGACTCCATAGGCGATTCGACTGGAGAGGCAGGGGGTGGCGGGCTTGTCCCAGACAGGCAGGTTCCACAGTTTTGCCAGTTCCCGGACGTCCGACTTGGTGAATGCCGCTTCGATCAGCGGTGACCGGACCTGGAACTCACCCGCCGCCTGCATTCCCGGCCGGTAATCCCCCCGGTCGTCGAGATTGGCACCGTTGACCAGCACGTCGACTCCCAGTGACGGGGCCAGTTCCGTCAGCCGGGTGTACAGTTCTGTCTTACAGAAATAACAGCGATTGACGGGATTCTGCAGGTAATTGGGATCGCTGAATTCCTGAGTCTGGATCACCTGGTGGCGGATCCCAATCTGCCGGGCCATTTCAACCGCAAGTTCCTGTTCCCCGGCCGCCAGGCTGGAACTGACGGCCGTGACCGCGACGGCGTTTTCGCCGCAGGCCAACTGGGCGGCTTTGGCCACGACAGTACTGTCAACTCCTGCGGAAAGCGCCACGGCAACGCGACCCAGCCCCTGCAGGATTCTCAGCAGTCGGTCTCGTTTCAGTTCGATATCCGTGGGTTCCGACATGGTGAAAACCGGTCATTTCGGGAGCAGGAGACAAAATCGCGAACATTTTACGCAGTTCTGGGGTTTGAGATTATCGGTTTGATCGTATCATCACAATCCGTCAGCAGTTCGGGTCAGGCAAAAGGGTCCAGCCCGGCTCAGTCTGTCGCGAATGCCGATTGTGACGTATACTGTCTGGCCGTGCCTGCCGACCGTTGGAGGCGGGCTCGTTGGGTCTTGATGTCTGCTCGGCGCGGGTCTCCGACCCCGCCGGAAACGCCCGACCGCAGGTCTCCTTTTTTGCTGGAATCGAACATGCGACAAATCATTCGCGTGAGCTGCTGCTCGTTGGTGACTCTTCTCGCTGTCGTGGCGGTCGCCGCCGTCACCCCGGAACAGAAAAAAGAGATCAAGGAAATCACCAGCGAGATCAGCAAGACCTCATCGCTGATCTCCAAGAAGAAGTACGACGAAGCCGAAACGGAACTGAAAGCGATCGACCAGCGTCTGGAGAAACTGATCAAAGACGGAATGCTCTCGGAATCAGAGCCGGCTCTCAGGCCGGTGCATGTGCAACTGGAAAAGGCCAAGGCATTGTTTGCCAAGGGGAGCGGTCGCGGGACCGTCAGCTTCGCCAAGGACGTCGCCCCGATCTTCGTCGACAAATGCATCGGCTGCCATACCGATGGTGAGGCCAAGGGCGGACTGCGACTGGACACGTATGCGGCGATGGAGAAGGGGGGATCCCGTGCCCTGGCGATTCCCGGGAATGCCCAGGCCAGTTTTCTGGTGCAGAAGCTGATGACCCCCAATGCCCAGCAACGGATGCCCAAGGGTGGCGAACCCCTGAAGGATAAAGAGATTCAGACGATCATCACCTGGATCAACGAAGGTGCCAAATTCGACGGGGCGGACAAGACCGCCGAACTGGCGTCGCTGGACAAGAAGCCCGCCGCTCCACCCCCGCGGGTCGATGTCGTGAAGGCGACCGGCAACGAAAAAGTTTCGTTCATGAAGGACATCATGCCGGAACTGATGGACACCTGCGGACGCTGCCACAATGATCGTCAAAAACGCAGTGGGCTTTCCGTCACGTCCTTCGAGAAGCTGATGCAGGGGGGAACCAGCGGTCGGGTGATTATTGCCGGCAGCCTGGAAGGGAGCCGGCTGTGGCGGCTGGTCAACGGCGACGACACTCCCGTGATGCCAGCCGGCAATCAGACCGGGATCACCCGCAAATGGTACAACAACCTGAAAACGTGGATCGAAGAAGGGGCCAAGTTCGACGGCGACGATGCCAAGAAGGCATTCCCGACTCTCGATGAACGCGAAGCGGCCGCGCTGGCGAAAATGTCTCCCGAGCAATGGATTGAGCGTCGCAAGAAGGAAACGGCCGAACAGTGGAAGAAAACGTTCAACAACACCGAACCCAAGATTCGCGAAACTGGCGACTTCCTGATCTATGGCGATGTCTCCTCGGAACGTTTGGAACAAATCGAAAAGTGGGCCATCGACCAGGCCGCATCGCTGAAGAGTTCGTTCGGTGTGAAGGAATCACAACTGTGGAAGGGCCGGTTGGCGGTCTTCGTGTTCAAGGATCGATTCGGCTACGAAGAGTTCAATCAGTCCGTGCATCGACGCGAGGTCCCACGTGAAGTGCAGGGGCATTCGGAGATCTCCGGAAACATGGAAGAGGCCCTGATCGCAATGCAGGACATCGGCGATGCCGCGACCGAGACCTCGCCCGGCATGCAGGTGAATGTGATTGAACATGTCACTGGGGCATTCCTGAAGCGTGGCGGTGGCGGATTGCCGGACTGGGCGATTCGCGGGACCGGACTGGCGCTTGCCAATCAACACTCCAAGGGGAACCCCTTCCTGGCCAGCATGCCGGGGCAGGCGGCTGAGATCCTGAAAGAGGCCCGGATCGACAAGCCCGAAGACATTTTCGGCAACGGAACGTTTTCGCCAGGTGAAGTCGGACCGATCGGGTTCACGCTGGTCGACTTCATGCTGAAGCGAGGCGGTCCCGCCAACTTCGGCAAGTTCGTCAGGATGCTGCAGAATGGCGACAAGACGGACGCCGCGTTGAAGTCCGTCTATGGTGCCGACGCCAAGAGCCTGGCCCTGGCCTACGGAAACTCGCTCCCGGCAGGTAAGAAATCCAAGAAGTAGGCGGCTCAAAACACGAGCCCGACGCGCGAGCGAGGGATTCGTCGATGGGTGTCCAATTCGATCATCCCTCGCTCGCGCGTCGGGCTAGTATCTCAAGTTTATCCAATTCGATTTCGTAACACACTCCCTTTTACTTGCCCATCCCGATCATGACACAACAGAACCGCGCCCGTGATGTGATTGTCACTGGCGGCGGTGTGATCGGATTGTCGATTGCCTGGGAACTCGCTCGGCACGGCATCCAGGTTCGCGTGCTGGAGCAAGGGAGCTTTGGTCAGGAAGCCAGTTGGGCGGGCGCGGGAATGTTGCCTCCCGGAAATCCCGATGTGGCGCAAACGGCGGAAGCCCGGTTGCGGGCCGCCAGCCACCAGTTGTGGCCCGAATGGACTCAGCGTCTGCGGGACCAGACAGGCATCGACAACGGTTTTCATCGCTGTGGAGGTGTCGAAGTCCGGCTGCCTGGTTCCCTCGAATCACTCGAAGAAAAAATCGCTGTGTGGCGGGCCGAAGGAGTCATCGCGGTCCCGCTGAATTCCAGCGAGTTGTTCCATCGCATCCCCGTTCTGAATCCCGAGATCACCGACGGCTACCTGTTGCCAGAACTGGGGCAGGTTCGAAATCCACGCCATCTGAAGGCGCTGTATCAGGCCTGTGTCCAGGCCGGTGTCGACCTGCGGGCCGGTAGCCCCGTGATCGATTTCACGTGGTCCGGCGAACGCGTCACGGCGGTTAAGACGCTCGCCGAAGAACATCGGGCGGATGAAGTCATCGTGGCCGGGGGGGCCTGGTCCCGCAACCTGATGCAACGCGCGGGGCACGATCAATTGTTTGAACCGGTGCGAGGCCAGATCGTCCTGTTGGAAACCCAATCGTCATTGTTTCGGCACGTGATCGAAGTCGGTGCCCGGTACTTGGTCCCACGCTTGGATGGCCGGGTGTTGGTCGGCTCCACGGAAGAACGCGTCGGCTTTCAGAAGCGGACAACGGCGACCGGAATTGCCGGGTTGATCGAGTTCGCTCGCCAGTTGGTTCCGGCCCTGGGTGACGCTCGTGTGGAACGATGCTGGGCAGGCCTGCGTCCGTATGCGCCGGGTGGTCTGCCCCGGATCGGTCGCGTTCCCGGAACGGCCAATCTGATCCTGGCCGCCGGTCATTTCCGGGCCGGCTTGCAGTTGTCTCCGATGACCGCCGTCCTAATCCGCGAATTGATTCTTGGGCAGTCCAGCCACGAGTGGGCAGGGGAACTGGCCCCGCTTTGAGGAACAGATCGACTCCCCAGTCCTGTGAGCCGCAAGGCGCTAGCTGCGGGTGTATTCTCTGTCGTATTCAGATTCGGTCTCCGTCGGACAATATGAAAGGTGGCATGAGCATGCGAGCGGTCGTGCAGAGGGTCTCGCGAGCCAAAGTCACTGTGGCTGGCGAGATCACGGGCGAGATCGGACTGGGGTTGATGGTTCTGTTGGGGGTCGCCGATGAGGACACTGCCGAAGACGCCCGGTACCTGGCCGAAAAGCTGGTTGGCCTGAGGATCTTTCCGGACGACGAGGGAAAGATGAACCGGTCACTGGCCGAGGCCGGTGGGGCGATGCTGGTTGTCAGCCAGTTCACGTTGTTGGGAGATTGCCGCAAGGGAAAACGCCCCAGCTTCATCAAAGCGGCGCGTCCCGAAGCGGCGGTCGGCCTGTACAACACCCTGGTGGCCGAAGTCCGCGGCCGGGGAATCACGGTCGCAACCGGGCGATTCCAGGAACAGATGGATGTCGAACTGGTGAACGACGGCCCGGTCACCCTGCTGCTGGACAGCCGGAAAGAATTTTGATTTGGATTTGGACTCCTGTGAGCCGCAAGGCGCTAGCCGCGGGTGTATTCTGAATCGTACCCAAATGTAATCCGAAGCGTCAGCGAGGGCGGAATCGGGAAACGCCGTCACGGATGAAACAAGGACAAACGCAGTGGCACAGCGAGGGAGGGGATTCACGGCGTTCCGTTGTGTTGCGGTCTTTGTTTTCTCCGTGTCTTTGTGTCTTTGCGCGAAAACCTCTTCCTCTGCCGCTGCACCGGAAAAACCTGACGATCGATGCCCCCTGCCCAGCTTACGGAATCGGAATTTGATGGGTCGATGCGCGTCCCAGGGTGCCGAATTGCCCGAGTGGACCGGATCTGTTATAGCTACCGCTTGTTGGGTTTGGGTGGACCTGAACCGGGGATCGGGTTGCGCACAGCGAACGGCCATTGCCGGTCCTGTGAGTTTCGACGTCTCGGGTGGGTTTGCCATGTTGAGGTTTCCCGATCCGGATTCTGGTTGCCAACGAAGTTCAGCCACGTGCTGAACGCGATCTGAATCGGGGATTCCTCTGGTTATCCGCGATGATCCTGGTATCTCGACCTATGAAGCCTCAGTACGTTTTGCCGTTTGAAAAGCCAATCGTCGAATTCGAAGAGAAATTGGCGAATCTGGAATCGCAGCCCAATCCGACTCCCGCGACGCTGGACGCGATCCGCAACATGCGGGTCGAGATCGCCAAACTGAAACGCGAGACGTACGAGAATCTGGATGCCTGGCAAACCGTCCAGGTGGCGCGGCATCAGGAGCGGCCGCAGGCGTGGGATTACATCGAATTGATCTGCGATGAATTCGTCGAACTGCACGGCGACCGGGCCTTTGGCGACGACCACGCGATCGTCACCGGATTCGCCAAGATCGACGATCAAAAGGTGCTTCTGATCGGTCAGCACAAGGGGCGGAATCTGAAGGAGCGGACCGAATGCTACTACGGGTGTGCGCATCCGGAGGGATATCGGAAGGCGTTGCTGAAGATGCAACTGGCCGCCAAGTTCGGGGTGCCGATCGTCTGCCTGATCGACACTCCGGGGGCCTATCCGGGAATCGGAGCCGAGGAACGCGGGCAGGCGTATACGATCGCGGTCAACCTGCGCGACATGTCACGGTTGCCGGTTCCGATCGTCTGCGTGGTGATCGGTGAAGGGGGGTCAGGCGGGGCGCTCGGCTTGGGGATCGGCGATCACGTGGCGATGCTGCAGTTCTCGTATTACTCGGTGATCAGTCCCGAGGGTTGTGCGGGGATTCTGTGGAAGGGGGCGACTCCCGACAATTTCGCCAAGGCCGCCAAGGCCCTGAAATTCACCGGCCGCGATCTGTTGAAATTCGGAGTCGTGGATGAAGTCATTCCCGAACCGCTGGGCGCCGCGCACCGGGATCATCGTGCGATGGCGGGAACGTTGAAGTCGACCATCGTCCGGAATCTGCGGTCACTGTCGACACTGTCGTCGGAGGATCTGCTGGCTCGGCGATACGACAAGTTTCGCAAGATCGGCGTCTTCGAAGAACAGATCGCGATCATGTAGCCGAAGTCGTGAGACTTCGGACGTTGGTAGCCAAGGCTCTGAAATTCACCGGGCACCGCGCACCGTAATTCAATCGGCGTGTAGCCGAAGTCGTGAGACTTCGGACGTCGGTAGCAACAGCCCTGAAGTCTCACGACTTCAGCTACCAGCGGCTTTTTTACCCGACAGACAACGTCCGATAATGTCCGTTATGTTTCCTTTGACGCTCAAAATCGCCTATACATCTGAAGATTCTCGTTTTGGACGTGACGCACGGTTTTCGTCCCATTTTGGCCGGATCGAATTCAAGTCGTTTGCCTTCGGCGACCTTTAGGCTCAACGCCCACCAGATGAAGTCAGACATGGTTCGCTCCTGGCCGGATTCTACCAGCAGCGGGAACCGAGAACGGTCGCGGGGAGGCTCCTGAACACCAGATGGCGTGCATCGTTTCATAGGCCTGCTCAATCGACCTGGCGGATTGCCGGACGTCAAATACCGACGAGGTCCGGCGGTTCTCGCTGAGCCGCTGTCGAAGTGCGGCCAGTTCCTCGGGGCGTGCTGCCAACTGCAGTGCGCGGGTTCGGTATTCGTCCAGCGTGAACGTGATCAGTTCCCGCAGATCCAGGCTGCACAGCAGACTTCCCGCCACTCGAGATACGAACGTTTCCCCCGACAGAGTCAGCACCGGGCAACCGGCCCACAGGGCGTCGCTGGCGGTGGTGTGGGCGTTGACTGGGAATGTGTCCAGAAACAGATCGGCCAGCCGGTGGCGGGCGAGGTGATCTGGAAGCGGCCGACGGGGTGCAAACACCAACCGTTTAGGATCAATCCCCCGCTCCTCGGCCGCACGCCGCAGGTTGATCGGGGCCTGGCGGTTGCTTTCCAGCAACCACAGCACGCTGGCCGGGGTGGCGCGCAACAGGCACATCCAGACGTCGAACACCGTGGACGTGATCTTGTAGTTGCTGTTGAAGCTGCAGAACACCAGCCCCTCGGCCGGCAGCCCGACTTCGGCGCGGGTGGGAGTGGGTTCCGAGATCACCCGCTGGGAATCGTTGACCTGGTAACAACCCGGCAGATGGACCAGCCGTTCGTTGTAGAACGGTTGCCGATCCGCCGGGACAATGAAGTCATCCACCAGGATGTAGTCCACGAAGTCGGCCCCCATGGTGCCGGGGTAACCGAGATAATTCACCTGGATCGGAGCCGGCCGGGCGGCCAGGATCTGGGTCCGGGCGTGTTGAGTGAAGCCTGTGAGGTCGACCAGGATTTCGATCCCGTCCGCGGCGATCCGCTGGATGGAATCTGCCAGCGACTGGTCGCGCTGGTCGACGAATGTCTCAAAGGCACTGGCGATCCGGCGGCGAATCGCGGAGCCATCGTCGGGGCCGTACGAATACCCTGTCACGTGAAACCGGGAACGGTCGTGGGATTCAAACAGTTCGACGATCAGTTCTGCGACCGGATGTGCTCGAAAGTCGGCGGACAGGTAGCCGACTCGAATTCGCGAATCGGCCGACGTCACGACCGGCTGCGGTGGCGTCTGACGTACGACCGTCCGCAGGCATTCCGCCGCCCAGCGGGACGCGCATTGCTGCTGTTGTTCGGATGAGGTCGCCACCGGCATTGTCAGATAGGCGAAGGGCGACATCGGACTGTTTCCGGGATGCGAAGTTTCCCGGCTGGTTCGAATCGGGTCGCTGGGCTCCATCGAAATCGCGGCCTGCGCGACGAGGCGGATGGCCCGGTCGGTCAGCGCCGGAATCTCGTCCCAGGCACATTGATGTTGCAACTGATGAATCAGTTGACCGAGTGCCGAAGGACAGTCGGGTTTCAGTTCCAGGGACTTTCGATAACAGTCAATCGCGGAATCGGTGTCCCCACTGTCGCGGACGACGTCGCCCAGCGACTGCAGCGTCCCGGCATCGTCGGGTTTGAGCTGCAAGGAAACTCGCAGGCATTCGGCCGCATCATTCCATTGTTTCAGATCCTGCAGGGCCGCACCGAGGTTGGTATACGCTTCAGCAAACCCGGGCTGCAGTTCGATCGCCCGCTTCAAAAACGTGACTGCATCCTGCGGACAGCCGAGTACCAGCAGCGCATTCCCAAGGTTGTTGAACGCGACGGCATAATCTGGTTTCAGTTGCAGCGCTTGCGTGTAACATTCGATGGCCCGATGGGTTTCTCGCAATTCCCGGTGGGCGACCCCCAGATTGTTGAACGCCTCGGCATAGTCGGGGCGGAACTGAATCGCCCGGCGGTGGCATTCCGCAGCCTCTG
This sequence comes from Planctomycetota bacterium, assembly GCA_018242525.1. Taxonomy (GTDB): domain Bacteria; phylum Planctomycetota; class Planctomycetia; order Planctomycetales; family Planctomycetaceae; genus Schlesneria. The sequence goes on from JAFEBS010000074.1 coordinate 47,633, forward strand.
CCAGACTCCCCTGCTCTTTCAAAACCAGTCCCAGGTTGTTCCAGGCATCGGCATGGTTGGGGCGAAGCTGCAAAGTTCGTTGATAGCCCGCACTGGCGTCGACCCAGAGGCACTGCTCCTGCTTTATCACGGCCAGGTTGTAGTGCGCTTCGACGAATTCCGGCTGGGATTGCAGGATTTGCTCATAGAGAGCCAGGGCTTCGTCCGTCCGGCCAAGTTGCTTGAGCAATGCCGCCAGATTGAATTGGGCCAGGGGGAAATCGCGTTTCCGTTGCAGGGCCTGGCGATAGCTGGCTTCCGCGGCGACGAGTAGTCCGGTCGCGACCTGAGCGTTTCCGAGGTTGCAATGGAAGCTGGCATTGCGCGGGTCGAGTTCGATGGCGTGCCCGATCAGATCGATCGCGGCTGCGGAGTCCCCAATCTGCTGGGCGATGGTTCCGAGCAGATGCCACGCATCCGGCTGACGTTTGTCGCGTGCCAGGATTTCCCGATAAAGTGCCTCGGCATCCTGCAGACGCCCCGCTTGCTGATGTATGATGGCTGCCGTCAGCAGTTGTGAAATCGATTTCATCTCAACAATCCGTTGGTGAGGTTGGCAGCCGATTCTGGCATGGCCTGTGATTGTGGTGTTTCGGCGGTCGATTGGCGAGCATTTGGGTCGGTTTTCATCAATGGTCGGGCTAGTGTTTTGATGCGTTGGCACACTTGCCCGATCCTCGCGAAAGACGCCGGAAAGATACAGATTGTCTTTTATTCAGGAATTCTAGCTGACGGGGTCACCGGTGAGGTGTATGTTGGTGCTGGCGATTGACCGAGTGGAACTCGAAGGAGCCGAGCCATGACCGATCCAGTTGAGACTGTGGTACGTGATTCTGCCCGCGAAACTGTGGACCCGCCGCCGACAACCGTGGAACGTCCCGACGTGGACGAGGCCGAGTTTCTGGGCGACGAATGGGCTGATGAATTCGATCGCCGCTTGGCTGCCTGGGAAGCAGAAATGCCTGTCGGACCGTGAGCGCCTCCGCCTTCAGGCGTCCAGACGCTGTTCCCGTTTGAAGAGCACCAGCAAATAGGCCAGTGCGGGTAGTAAGAATACGGCTCCCAATGAGATGACGCCGAGCATCATCCAGAGCACGTTGTCGGGAGCTTTCGCGCTGCTGGCGGTGATTGCGGGCGGGATGATGGCGGGGTACTGTGAAATCCCCCAGCCCCAGATGACCGCAGTGACTGCCCCCCCGGCTGCGATCGCCGCGCGTGTGCAATTCAGTCGCCAGACTTCCACCAGCGAACCGATGCCGCACAGCAGAGAGGCGATGACCAACGGCCAGCCGCGATTCAGGAACCCCTGTGCCAATGCCGGGGCTTCGATCGCCACCATCACCAGACCGCCGAATGACAACACTCCCACCCAGAGCCCGGTTGAAAGCGCTCTCTGGCGCCAGAGCGTCGTCAGTGGCTCATCACCAATCTGTCGTGCTTCACGCAGCAGGAAGACGGCCGACAAATAGGCGCACAGGGCCACGGAATAGAAGCCGGTAAATACAGTCAGGGCCGAGATCCAGCCGACGACAAAGTCCACCGCCGAAGTTGTGTCAGTGGGGATCATCAGTTTTCCCGATGCCACCGCACCGGCGGCCGATCCCAGGAACAGGGGCGTCGCGGTGGATGCGATGGCAAACACCGACTCCCAGAAGACTCGCTCCCTTCCCGATCCGGTTCCATAGGATCGAAAGATATACGCGGAACCGCGAAAGAGGATACCGCACAGGGCGAGCAACAGCGGCAGCCACAATGCGCGGCTTAGCGCGGCAAATGCGGCCGGGAATCCATTCATCAGGATCACCAGCACAAAAATCAACCAGACGTGGTTGGCTTCCCAGACCGGGCCGATGGCCTTGTAGATATGCTGGCGTTCGCGGTCCGTCGCCTGCATCGCAGTTGTGAATTCCCAGATCCCCGCGCCAAAGTCGGCCCCGCCCAGGATTGCATACAGCGTCAGGGCGGTCAGCATGACGATCAGCAACACGTCATCAGGCCCCATGCGTCACCTCCGACATCGGGGCGCTGGCCAGTCTCCGCAAAGCTGTCACCGTGGCCACGCCGATCACCAGATAGATGGCCATTGTTGTCCCGAATACGGTCCAGACTCCGGGGGCCATGGTGACTGCTTCCGATGTACGCATGTAACCATAGACGATCCACGGCTGTCGGCCGACCTCGGTGACCACCCAGCCCGCCTCCATGGCCAGGATCGACAGCGGTCCCATCCCGACCGCGGACCACAAGAACCACTGCGTCTGGGGCCAGGCCCTGTGCTTCGCATAGTTGAATGCGCAGTACGCCGCCATCAATGCCATCAGGGAGCCAATCCCCACCATAATCTGAAATGCCAGATGCACCACGGCCACGGGGGGAGTGTCTTGAGCAGGAAAATCGTTGAGTCCTTTGACCTCGGCATTGAAATCGGAATAACTCAGGAACGACAACCCACCGGGAATTTCGATCGCATAACGCGTTTCTCGGGTGGCGGCATCTGGAATCCCACCGATTCGCAGTGGAGCTCGACGTTCGGTTTGAAACTGCCCTTCCATTGCCGCCAGCTTTACAGGCTGGGTCCTCGCCACGACCTTGGCAGACCAGTCTCCGACCAGCATCTGGACCGGAACAAACACCAGTGCCAGCAGCAGAGCCAGGGTGAAGGCGCGCCGGCAGTACTCATCCGACTGCCGACGCAGCAGGCACAGCGCGTAGAACGCCGCCACACTGAAGCCCGTGACAAGGTACGCGGCGACGACCATGTGCGTGACCTGGGCACCGCTGGCGGCATTGAACATGGCGGCCAGCGGATCGATGTCGACCGGTTTGCCGTCGACCAGGCGAAACCCCGCCGGCGCGTTCATCCACGAATTGGCCGTGACGACGAAGACGGCCGATAGGAAGCCCGAAACAGCGATGGGCCAGCCGGTCCACCAGTGAACCCGGGCCGGAAGCCGCTCCCAGCCATACAGGTAGATCCCGGCAAAAATGGCTTCCAGAAAGAAGGCGAATCCTTCCATGGTGAACGGGAGGCCGACGACGGCCCCCCACTGCCCCATCAGTTCGGGCCAGAGTAGACCTAATTCAAACGACAGCACGGTTCCCGAAACCGCGCCCACGGCGAAGAGGACCGCAAACGCTTTCGACCAGCGTCGGGCGAGTGTCTGCCAGAGACGGTCCCCGGTTTTAAGAAAACGCCATTCAGCCACCAGCATCAAGACGGGCAGTCCCACGCCGAAACAGGCCAGGATGATGTGAAATCCCAGCGTAAAGGCCATTTGCAATCGGGCCGGAAGCAATTGATCCGTAACGGTCGCGGCAGCCAGCAGGGTCATGATAATTCAATTCAGGTTCGGTGGGACCTGCCATCCGGTCCTTCGTGTTCGTTTGAAAGAATTCTAGCGGGTCCGGCCAGTGAATACTCTTCGCCGACTTGATTCAGTACCACCAGCGATGTGCAGGTGTTACCGTTGTGAGCCGTGAATCCCCCCCCCCCTGCCCTTTGGAATCGCACGCATGACCGATCTGAATTGGAATAGTCGTCAGTTGACACACGGCTGGCAGCGCGGGGTGACTGCGTTTTTTTACGGGCTCGGGATGACCGAGTCGGATTTTGACAAGCCGCAGGTGGGGATTGGCATCCCATTGCTGGAGGGCAATCTGTGCAATGTGCACGCCTATGATCTGGGGCGGTTGGTCGCGGACGGCTGCCGCTCGGCGGGGTTGCTCGGCTTTCCCTTCGGAACGCCCGGGGTAAGTGACAATCTGACGCAGGGGTTGGAGGGGGGAAGTGCCAGCCTGGTCTCCAGAAACCTGATCGCGAATTCGGCTGAATGTGTGGTGACGGCACATTGCTACGACGCCATGGTGGGACTGCATCACTGCGACAAGAACGGTCCCGGTTTTGCGATGGCGCTGGCACGGATGAACTACCCGGGGCTGATCCTGAGTGGCGGCAGCATTCATCCCGGCTGCTACCAGGGGCGCGATATCTCGATCCTGGACGTTTACGACGCCCAGGCCGCGGCGTCCGTCGGAGCGATTCCACAGTCCGAAGCGGATGACATTCGGCGATTGGCCTGCCCCGGACCCGGCGGCTGCGGTATCGCCGCCTCGTTTAACACGTGGGGGATGTGCCTGGAGGCGATTGGTTTGATGCCGCCGCAAAGCAGTTCCACACCCGCGATTGATCCGGAGAAAAAGGAAGAATGCCTGTCAGCGGGGTTGTTGATCAAGAACCTGCTGCAGCAGCAGATTCGCCCTCGCGACATCCTGACGCAGCGCGCCTTCGTGAACGCTGCGACGATGATTTCCGCCGTGGGAGGTTCCACGAATGGTGTGATACATCTGCTGGCGCTGGCGCGTGAAGCTCAAGTCGATTTCGGTCTGAAGGAGTTTCAGGCCATCTTTCAACGCACTCCAGTGATGTGTAACTTCGCCCCTCGCGGGACCAAAACCATGGTGGACCTGCACAAGCTGGGCGGGACTTCTGTCCTGTTGAAGCATCTGGTTCAGGCGGGGCTGATCGATGGGACATGCTTAACGGTCACTGGAAAGTCGATTGCGGAGAATGTGGCCCACTCCCCTGCCCCGCCTGCAGGACAGGATTTGATTGCCGCTGCAGACGCTCCCTTCAAGCCGTTTGCCGACATGCAGGTCTGTTTTGGCAACCTCGCTCCGGACGGAATCGTGTTCAAGGTGTCCAGTCTGGCGGAACCGCGATTTCGGGGTCCGGCGATTTGTTTTGAAAGCGGACGCGAGGTTTCAGAGGCAGTCGAACAGCGTCGTATCAAACCGGGAAGTGTGATTGTCTTGCGAAATCTGGGGCCTGTGGCGATGGGGATGCCGGAGGTCGTACTGGCAGCATCGGCGCTGTCCGTTCCCGAGTTGAATGGCAAGGTCGCATTGATCTCGGATACCCGCATTTCGGGGATTTCGCATGGAGCGATTGGAGTTCATTGTGCGCCCGAGGCGGCAGTGGGAGGTCCGATCGCATTGGTGCAGGATGGCGATTCCATCAGCTTCGATCTACCGACGGGTACTGTGGCGTTGCACGTGACCGAGGACGAGCTGTCGGCTCGTCGGTCACAATGGCAACCCCGTCCCCGTCATTACAGTCGTGGTTACCTAGCGGACTTTGCCGCGACCGTTTCGCAGGCCAATCACGGCTGTGTCAGCACGGCATTGTATCCGGGGTAATAGATCGACGGAGTGTCATCGTAGCCCTGTGACAAGACTGATCTGTTAAAGGCTGCCAGCGGATGGAATTACAGGAGTCAACGCTCCGTATACATTCGGAGGAGTTTTGAGATTTGCGCGTCTCGAGGGTTGTCAGGATGTCAATCGGCCCTAAAACCTGTTTCGCGTGTTCAAAAACGGCTTGTTGAGTTGCGTGTTGATGCATGTTGTTTTTCGCTGCGTCAAAACGATTTTGAGTGGTCTGTTCACTCCTGATGCCCTCGTTTTTGGGGGGGGTACCAAGTGGGTCGGGGCCGAAATCTTGGGAATTATTGGAAATTAGAGATTTTTCAGGGCTTAATGGTTGCAATCGGTGGTGGTACGTATTATTTCGCATCAAGGGCCGGTTCCGCGTTGGAATTGGTGGTTAAGGAAACGTTCATGGAGGGTGTTTCAATGAAGCGAATGTTTGCGTTAGCGACTGTCGCCGGGGCCGTGTTGGCGATTGGACTTTGTAGTGACGCTGAAGCCGCCCGTCGGTGCCGACCAACGCGCCGCAACTGTGTGGGGGTGACTCATCAACCGTGTGCGACCGCTGCCGTCCGCGCACCGAAGTCGGATACAGCCGTCACCACGACGACGGAATGCATTTGCGCGGTTTGGGAGTACGCCTCGAGCCCAGGATACAATTCCTACTACTCGCTCGACTTTTATCCGGACTGCAATACGTACACCATCCTGTCGATGGACGGAAACTTCACGGTTGGCAACAACTGTCCCGCCTGCCCGGCAAGTTCGTGTCTACTCATTACCCATTACTCGTCCCGAACGCCGGGGCGGTATTTCAAGCCGGGAACGAAGCTTGACCAGAAGTTGAAGTGGAATCAGGAACTGGCACTGAAATCGGGGCAAGGGAAATTCAAGTCAACCTCTGGTACAGAGCGGACCTTCGAGTTCGAGACGAAAGAGCTGGCGGACGCGAAGATGCTGGTAAGCTTTACGCACGCCAATACCCAATACTTCGCAAAACTTCACACGATTCGGGTCGAGGCTCAGGAACTCGGTGGGGTGAAGGAATCGACGGTCTCTGATTTCGCCATCGGCCAGGAGATTGACACGCCACCCGCCGCGCAAAAGGTCCATGACGTCAGCAGTCAGGTGACTGTATTGGACAAGAACGTCGCAACGATCAAGGTTGGAAATGCGACCTATCAGGTCGTGACCATGACGCCGTTTGAACAATAGTCTTACGACGACGTACTGAATCGAACGGGAGCGTGGGATCTGTCTCACGCTCCCTTTTTGCTATCTGGGCTGTGATTCACCTCGGGGATAACGACTTTGCGCAACGAAATCCAATTCGATCGCTCAACTGTGTTCTTGGAATCTTGTAGCAAGTTGGCGAGACTTGTTGAACGGAGGGGATGGGGGTTTCGGGGGGGCCGCCACAAACGGTGATTTCATCGCGCAGCCGATCTAAAGGTGGCTTCACCTTCAGTACCTGTTCATCTGGTGTCCGATACATGATGAAGGGCGAAGACGTATATTCGGCCCCATTTGAATACAAGCCGAAAACTGGCGGTGACGACAGTGTTGTGCGGTCGAAGTCCAAAGTTCCAACCGGTGAACGAACACTTGGTATCGATTTTGATTCGTTGCCCCACGGGAATACCGTGGTGCCACCGTTCGTTGCCGCAAACGTATATTCGGCTTGAGTTGGCAGTCGCTTGCCGATCTGCTCGGCGTACCAGACGTAGTAGTCATACATGTGTCCTGTCATCGGGAGTTGCCCCGAAGTCTCAATTGCGGGTCCCAGGCCAGCCATGTGATCGTTATAGACTTTTTGGAACTCGTCTATTGTGACTTCGTGCGTGTCGATCTCAAACGGAGCAATTCGCCAAACGAGTTGCGGCGTGCCGCGGTTGTCAGGAGGGCCGGAGACAAAATGGTCGCTGCCGTCGAATCGCGCCATGCCATGAGTGTGGTTCAGCAGTGGAATCTCGATTGTTGGCAATTGGATTTTCCCGGATACTTTATCGACCACCCAGCGCCGATGGGGAAAGGGTGTCGCGGCCCAGCTTGGATCTGCGGGCACGCGCCGATAAACCTCGTGAAACCGACCATCGTCCAGCTTGGCAACGACGAGGTAATCCGATGGCTGCAGGCGCAGAGTCGCCGGTGAGCGACCGGCGCGGATCGCTTTCTCCATCATCGGTTCCCCCGTGTCCGGGTCCAGCGGGATCAGCGACAATTGAGCGCCACTTGGGCTTGTGTTGATCACGACTGGCGGAGTTCCCCCTTGAAATGGTATCAACGCCGCAGCGGCGGTTCCCAGCAAAACAAGTGCAGAAACAACTGAGAGAGCGATGTGCTTCCGTAGCCAGCGAACCGCTTGTCGGGATCTGGGAATTGGCCGGGCAACGGTTGGCTCACCCGCGAAGTATCGGCGAAGATCGTCAGCGAATTCTCCGGTTGTCTGGTAACGCTCAGCCGGCGACTTGGACAGGGCCTTCAGGCAGATTGTTTCCAGAGCGAGTGGTATGTCAGGTTTGATGCGGCGGGGGCGGACGGGATCCATGAACTGAACATTCTTGGGAATCTCCTCCGTTTTCCCGGGGAACGGTCGCTGGCGAGTCAGCATCTCGTAAAAGATCGTGCCCAATGAAAAGACGTCTGACGGGCGTTTCAAGTTGTGGATTTCCCCACCCGCCTGCTCCGGGGACATGTATGGCAATGTTCCCACCAACCGGTCATCGAACACGGTCAGAGTCTCATCTTCATGCTCAATCTTGGCCAGGCCAAAGTCCGTGATATGTGGTTGACCGTTTTTGCTGACCAGGATATTCGCGGGCTTCAGATCGCGGTGGATGATCCCGTTTTCGTGCGCATGATGGACCGCATCCGCCATCAGAATCATGAATTCGGCAACTTCATCAGGAGTTGAAAACTGACCCTCGGTCAGTGCCGTCTTCAAGTTGTCTCCGTTGACGTACTCGCTGACGATGTAGATTTGGCCCCCGTCTTCCTCGAAGATGTCATACACTTTGACGATGTTCGGATGATTGAGGGTGGCGGCTGCGCGTGCTTCGCGCCAGAACATGCTGCGCGTGTGTCGATCCAGGAATTCCTTGCGCGGCGTCTTGATGGCGACCTGTCGCGGCAACCCTGCGGTTTCCGATCGCCAGACCGTTCCAAACTGGCCATGCCCCAGTTCCTCGACCAATTTGTAGTGGCGGACCGTTCGATTGGGATTTGTTTGAAGGGGTGAAGTTCCACCCAATGCACGGCTGCCGCACGTGGGGCAAGACATGTCCTGATCGAGAGTTTCTTCGCCCAGAGTTAATGGGGCGAGGCAGTGCTGACACTTACGCAGTTCCATGACGCACCGGTTTGATCTTGAGGGAAACGCCAGTCCACAGTGAACCTGGCATCAGAAGTATCCAGATTGACCGTCTTCCAAAGAAATGTTCAAGTTTCTGGCGGACATCGTCACCGATTTGACAATGACTTGCAACCGGAAATTCAACGGTCCACGGTGTTTTGGGCGACCCAGTCCGCGAAGCGGGTAGAACCCAGTCGGGGATTGTCGCCAGGCGTTAGTGATTGGTCGTCCAATGTGATGCCGAAATAGAGTGCCTTGGAATCGGTCACGACCGTCCGCGCGTCTCCGATTGCGTCCAGGTACCGCCGCACGAGTTCATCTTGACGGATTGGTTCGGGACCGGCCAGGTCGACCGTATCGTTCAACGGCTCAGCCAGAGAGGCTTCAGCCACACCGATGGCGACATCGTCCGCAGCAATGGGCTGCATCAGGGCCGCGGGAAGCCGAACCACCTGACCTTCGGTCGCCGATTGGGCGATGCCGCCGACGAACTCGAAGAATTGCGTGGCGCGCACAATCGTGTATGGAATCGCAGACGTCTTGATTTGCTTTTCCTGGGCGAGCTTCGCCCGGAAGTAACCGCTCGCGAGCAAGCGATCGGTGCCGACGACCGACAACGCAACATGATGGCTGACACCCGCGTCTGCTTCGGCGGCCATGAGGTTGCGACTTGATGTCTCAAAGAATTCAAGGACCGCGTTGTCTTCCCACGATGGCGCATTCGCGACATCAACAACGACTTGCGCACCGTCAAGCGCTGGTGCCAGCCCCTCGCCAGTGACAGTATTGACACCCAGCGACGGCGATGCCGCCAGCACCTCGTGGCCGCGCTGACGAAGGTTCATCACGACTTTTTTCCCGATGAGTCCGCTGCCGCCGATGACGACGATTTTCATAGCGATCCTCCCGCTGCCCCCTGCTGTGATCGCAGGTTGAATGAGAATTCAGGCGCGTCAGCCAACACAACGTCGGCGTGACCAACGTGTTCGGCCTCGATTGTAACGCCGTCTCAAAAGGACATCGAGTTTTTTCCGGCGGACCTACTTGGATCCCTTGAAAATCTTGCGGTCCAGCCGGGGAATAAACAGCGTCCAGTGCGAGGCACTGTTGGTGTCGTCCTGGATTGCCCGGGTGAACTCGTGCAACTTGGCGTCAAGATTGTCCAGAAGATGCAGTGCGACAGCTTCGGGTGTCATGGGCAACCGCGGACTGCCGAACTCGTACTGGCCATGATGGCTGAGGATCATGTGTTTCAGCCGCAACGCCAGTTCTTCCGGGAATGTTTCGCCGCTCAATTGTTCCACCTGACGAATCTTGTCCGACAGCATTTCCACGCCGATCACCAGGTGCCCCAGCAACTGCCCTTCGTCGGTGTAAACGAAACCGGTTTCACACGACAACTCCCGGGTTTTGCCCAGATCGTGCAGGAAGATTCCCGCGAGGAGCAGTTCTTCGTTCAGTTCGACATAGACTTCGCAAATCTTCCGGGCCACCTTCAGCAATGTGACCAGATGTTCCAGCAAACCACCCCGATAGGCATGGTGCGCCTTGACCCCGGCGGGGGTTTCACACAACTGTCGCATGATGGCTTCATCGAGCAGAAAGCACTCCATCAGCGTACGCAGGCTCGGATGCTCGAAGCCAAGAAGCATTGTTCGCAATTGGCCGAACAATTCTTCGATTTTCTGCGAGGTCATCGATTCGAAGTCGGCCGGGTCGACGCTGTTGAGTGGAACATTGTCGCAGTGAGTCAGGATGAGCTGCAGAGTTCCCTGAAACAGTTGCACTTTCCCTTTCACCCGCACGAAACCACCCGTCTGGATGTGTGCACACGCTTCCTCGGTGACATTCCACATCCGGCCATTGATCAAACCCGTGCGATCTCGCAGGTCGACTGATAAATACAAGGCGGCATTACGGTTGGCGCGCAGTTGCTTGTCGGAAACCAGGAACACCTCTTCGACGATGTCTCCGTCTTTGAGGTCAGTTACAAACCGGCGAGACATGGCAGTCAATCCATTGGTGTGCGGGGAGGCGACGGGCGAAGGTGGGCGATTCTAGGTGCGAAGCCGGACGGTCACAAGGAACGAGTGAATTCTACAGAACGTTCACTCCATTTGGCGCCATCCTGAAAACAAAACAGCCTCACGCGGAATTGACGCGTGAGGCTGACAAAAACTCAATTGGAAAAACTTGACGTTCGCGGCATCCGCCACGAATCAGTTGTGGCTCTGCGTGATTCGATTCCCGCCGTTATTTTTGATTTGAAAAATCGGCATGACGGCAAGTTGCACACTGTCGAGCCCGGCGACGTCCGGCGGAACGGCGGCGGCGGCGGCTTCATCTGCCAGTTGATCCTGGCCCTCGTGACGATAGCAGTTGCTGAGTGCCATGAAGGCCCGTTGATTGAACGGCTTCGGAAACATCTGAGCCGCAAGGTTCAGCGGCTGAATCGCTTCTGCGTACTTCGCCTGAGCCTGCAACGCTTCGCCCCGAAACAGTTGGGCGATTGGTTCAAACGGCCCGGCATCGGCGATGTAACTCAATTCCTCCATGGCGTAGCCGGGCATCTGAAGTTCCAGATATCCTTCAGCTGCCGCCAGATGGCGCACAATGAACTGCGGGTTAATGGGCTTGTTTTCGATTTCCTCGTGGTTGCTGATCATGGCAGCCTCCCTCCCGTTGGGTGTGAAGACTTAAACGTTGTTGTCGAGCAATTTGCTTGCCTGAGTCTGAAATCCATCCTGTGCATCACTCATGCCACAGTGGGGACAAATCTGACTTGTTCCCCCAGCTATAACCGTAGCAGTGAGTTATGACACGTCAAGTTTGCAAGGGTTCGCCACAAGGAAATGTCAGTTTGACAATTCCGGCGACAAAACTGAGGACGGTTGTGGCAGTGAGCAGGCAATGAACTGAATCGGAACGGCGAATTGGGGTTGTTGTCAGTGTGATGGCACATCGTTCTGCCGCCACTGAGTCCGTCGTCGGATTCGGACTTCATGGCAGACGGAACTTGTGTTGATTCTGGAGTTTGTGCCAACGAAAGGTCGGGTGTCGAGCGTACAAGCGGCGATTGTGGAACTGAATCCGCTCTGAAATCCTTCTGGCACCAGTGTAATTCCATGTGGCTCCTGATTTCCGGCTGCCTGCTGTCCGGCTGCGTGACGTCCTTTCTGGCGACGTACTTGATGCGGTGGCTGGCTCCGAGAGTCGGTTTGATTGATAAGCCGGCGGCTCGCAAGGTCCATTTGATTCCGACGCCGCTCGGTGGCGGGGTTGGAATCTGGTGTGGAGTTGTCCTGCCGCTCGCGACGTCGCAACTGTTGATCTGGTACTGGCAGAAGAATCCACCCCACTGGCTGCCCGAGGAATTGGCTCGACACCTGGCGGGGGCCATCTACCGGGCGCGCGAACTGTGGGGCATCATCGCCGCTGCTACGATTCTGGCCGTGACCGGTCTGGCAGACGATTTTCGTCCACTCTCGTGGAAACTGAGGTTGGGTCTGCAGTTCGGAGTGTCGATCGCCGTTGTTGCCAGTGGCGTTCGAGCGACCGTCTTCCTGGACAATCCGTGGATCGGAGCGGTGTTAAGCGTGTTCTGGTTCGTGGTGCTGGTGAATTCGTTCAATTTCCTGGACAACATGGATGGCTTGTCAGGCGGGATTGCGCTCATTGTCAGCACAATCTTCGCCGTCATGATGCTGACCGGATCGGGTGGCCCCCATTGGTTTGTCGGCGGCTTCTTTCTGATTGTGGCCGGGGCGGTCATCGGGTTTCTGTTTCACAACTGGTCCCCGGCCAGGATCTTCATGGGGGATGCCGGCAGTTATTTTCTCGGCTTCAGCATTGCCTGCATGACGATCCTGGGGACATTTTATTCGCCCGCCGATTCCAATCGCCACGTCGCATTGGCTCCGCTCTGTGTCATGGCCGTTCCGCTGTACGACATCTGCTCAGTGATGCTGATTCGCCTGCTGGAAGGCCGCAGCCTGTTCCATCCGGATAAGCGACACTTTTCGCATCGACTGGTGGCGCTGGGACTGACTCGGGTGCAGGCAGTGTTGACAGTGCATTTGACCACGTTGACAACCGGACTGCTCGGCCTGACCTTGTATGCTGTGTCGACGTGGGGGGCGAGTCTGATCATCCTGGCGTGTGTCGGGTGTGTCCTGCTACTGATTGCCATCCTGGAATCCGCGCCGCGTGACGCGGTGTAGTCATTCAAGACGCCGCCTGCTGTTCCCAATCAACTGAGCGATCTGATGGGCAAGCCCCTGGAAAAACCTGCTGCTCGGTCTCGACCGGGATCAAAGACTTCGACTCCCGACAGCGTCGGTCTGCGCCAATTATGGCAAGTGGTGTGGTCTGGTGCGGTTGTCAGCATCTTCTTCGCACGGTTCTTCCTTCCTGCAGAATCGGCCTCGCAGGGGGATACGCTCTGGGTGGCCGGACTGTGGATGCTGTGTGCCGTGGCCTGGGGCCTGGGGAATTGGCGGGCCACCGATCGAATTCGAGGGGATTGGCTGGACGGGGCCGTGGCACTCTGGATTGGAGGTCAAGTCGTTTCCGCCGGCGTGGTCATCCTGACCACAGGCGACAAGCGATCGGCGGCCAATCAGGCGTGGGAATGGGTCGCGACCGGAGTCGTCTGGCTGATTCTACGACATGGGTTTTTGGCAGATGCCCGGCGAAACGCCCTGCTCCGCGGCCTGATTGTGACGGGCGCAGTGCTGGGAGGATTTGGGTTGTATCAGCACTACGTGTCACATCCACGACTGGTTGCCGAATATGGTCCACTGTTTGATCGGTATCGGACGGCCACGGGTCCCGAGATGGCCGCCGTAGCTCAAAAGCTCGCTCAAGCCGGGATTCCCACCGAGGGGCCCGGACTGGTGTTGTTTGAAAAGCGGCTGCGTGACAGTCGCGAACCGATGGGATTGTTCGCGCTGGCCAACACGTTTGGCGGATGTCTGGCGGTGTTCCTGCTGTTGACTCTGGCGCAGATCCTTGCCGCTCGCAAATATGGTTCAGGATGGCAGATCCTCGTGCCGCTCGTGCTGACTGCCGGCCTGTTGGGATGGTGTCTGCTGCTCACCAAGAGTCGCACGGCGTGGGTGGGAACGGCGTGTGGTCTGCTGGTTCTGCTGTTGGATCAGATTCGCATCGCGACAAGTTTTCGGCGGTTCCTGTGGCCCGCGTTCTGGTCGATGATGTTGATCGTCGTTGGCAGCGGTTTGGTGCTGTCGCTGGGGGGGCTGGATCAACAGGTGTTGTCTGAGGCACCCAAGTCATTGGCCTATCGGCTGCAGTACTGGCAAGCGACCAGTCATTTGATCGCGGATCACCCGTGGCTGGGCGTGGGGCCGGGCAACTTTCGTCAGCATTACCTGAAATACAAGTTGCCCGAAGCGAGTGAGGAAATTGCGGATCCTCACAACCTGTTTTTCGAAGTGGCAGCGACGGGGGGGCTGTTTTCGGCGCTGGGTCTGGCCGCGTTCCTGACGCTGGCGTTTGTCTTGACGCGTTGCCCAGTTGAATCCGAATTGGTGGCTGCGAGCGAAAATCCGAAGAATGAGTTTTCAGTCCCCACCTATTGGGCAGCCAGCGTGGCACCTCTTCTGGCGTTCCTGGGAACGTTGTACTGCTGGGGGCAATGGGACGACCAGTTGCTGGTCTTTGCGGTCGTTTGGGCAGCGGTGGCCTGGGTGTTTTTCCCGTCCCGTCGTGATGGTCTACGGATGGCAACGTCTGCAATCGATTCGTCGCGGGCGGCACGGGCTGCCGCGATCGCATTAACGATCCATTTACTGGGCGCGGGGGGAATCGCGTATCCCGCCGTCTGCCAACTGCTGCTGGCGCTACTTGTGCTCAGTTTGCGTCCGCCTGTTCCGGAACCTTCAGTCGCCTCGCGGTGGTCGTGGCAACGGCCGTTGATCGGGCTGGCAAACCTGGTGCTCTTGATCGGCCTGGTTCTGACCGGATTGATTCCCGTTCTTCGTTGTCGAGGTCTGTTGGAGGCTGGAGATCTGGCCGTTCTGACTCCTGGAACTCCTGGTCGAGCGGTGGCGCAATTGTACCAGCAAGCCGGAAGGGCGGACGAGTGGTCACCGGACCCGTGGCGACATCAGTTCGAGGCGGCCAATCGGGGAATTCAGTCCAACGAATCATTTGACAACGCCGTAAAGGATTTGGCCGAAGTCATTCGGCGCGATCCGTATAATTTCTGGCCTCCGCAAACTCTGGGAGCGGTCTGGAATCGGAAATGGCAGGGATCGAAGCAACCGGCAGACCTGGACCAGGCCGTGGCGTGGTTCCGGCGCGCCCATGAACTGTATCCGACAAACTCGATCATCACGGCGGATTTGGCGCTGGCGTTGGAATCGGCCGGAGCGGCGACCGAGGCGAAGAGGAAGGCGAAGCAGGCATTAACTCAGGATGATCTCAATCATCAAAAAGGACACGTGGATCGATACTTGCCGGAATCGCTGCGAATACCGCTGGAAACATTGGCGGCCCCGTAGCCGACGCTGCCAGCGTCGGTCTGACTGGCTTTTGTCGACATGGGCTTTGCTTACAAATTGGGGGCAGACCCCAGCCACAGGTGCCTGATTTGAATAGAAATCACATTGGGAGGGCAGGCCCCATTTGTTGGGCAAAGCCGGTCGGCCGACAGAGAATTCCTCACCGAGAATGACTCCGGCAACCGTCTGCCGTAAAATCCGTACTTGTTAACCGCCTATCAGATTCGCCATTTTTCCGTCAACGAAGAGGACTGTTCGATGAAGCCTGTGCAACTGGTACTGACCGTCGTCTTCGCGGTCACCGCGCTGAGTTTGACAGTCTGGCTGGGGAAGCAGCAGGGAGAGATTCCGGCGATCAGCCCAGCGGCAGCCACTGTGGGGCAGACTGAGTTGACGATCCCCGCACAGGGCCCCTTCGGTAAGGCGGTGGCGACAGAGACGACGTTCGATTTCGGCAGCCTGGAGCTTGGAAATTCGGGGTCACACGTGTTCGTGATCAAGAACGAAGGACAAGGTCCGCTGCGCGTCAGGCATGGCGGCACATCTTGCGGCCAATGTACGTTTGGGAAAGTGTCCCCGGAAGATGAAGATATTCCTCCCGGTGAATCCGCCGAAGTCGAAGTCAAATGGACCATCAAGGTCGGTGCACCAAAGTTCCATCAATCGGCGACCGTCTATACCACGGATCCCAATAACAAAAAACTGTCGTTCGGGATCATTGGCGCGGTCGACCAACCGCTGCACATGGTACCCGAAGGGACCTGGACGACGGGGGACTTAAGCGATAAAGAGACCACCACCCTTGAGGGGGTTCTGTATTCCACGCTGGTGGATGCGATCCCGATTGAGCGCGCCGAGTGTGCCAGTCCACTGGTCAAGGTCACGTGGGAGCCGATGTCGAAGGAAGAACTCAGGAAGAAGACGCCGTCGTCATCGCCGATGCCGTCGGCTCAAGAAAAGCCGGCGTTGTGTGGCATGAAGATCAAGGTTCAGATCGATCCTGCCACGAGCGTGGGGCCGTTTCGTGAATTGGTCAAGCTCCACACGGGGGTGCGTGACGGGTTGGTGCTGGATATCCATCTTTCGGGTCGGCGGCCCGGTCCGATTGAACTCAAGGGACCGGGGGTAAACATCGAAAACAATCTTGTGGTCCTGGGCGAATTCCCTGCGGAAACGGGCAAAAAGTCCAAGATCCAGATGTACGTCCGCAACCTGGATGGGGAGTTGGAGGCAACGCAACTGGATCCTGAAAACGGACGCGTGCGGGTTCAGGTCTCGTCAACCGGGCGAACGTTTGGAAAGTCAAAGGTCTATGACGTCGAAATCGAGGTTCCGGCGGGCCCGCCCACCAAAACCGACGAAAAGGCCGCTGAACTGGTGGTCCTGAAGCTGAACCATCCGACGGTCTCGGAATTGAAAATGTACGTCGATTACAACGCCCGATGATTTGACGATTCGCCAGAAATCCAAGCCGGAATGTGCAGTCTGTCTTGACGATTTGTTCTCAGATCCGCTAGCACTCTAAGCTGAGCGTCGTGAGGCGCGAAATCAGGGAGCCACGATCATCCAGGAGGGGCAGTGAATTCATCAAATCCCGTGAACCGCAGAATCCGGAACGCCGTGTCCCTCCAGCGTTGGCTGGCCATTTCGACGACGATTGTCTTGTGCGGTGCGACACTCGGTTGCCCGGCCGCGCCCCCCGGCCCGGCGGGGACCGGAACCGGAACGACAACGGGAACGGGAGGGACATCGGTCCCCGCCGGAACCTCGACGCCGAAAGAACCCGCGATTCCCCTGTCGGATTGGAAAACTCCCGCCGCCGCATTCCTGTTGACGGGTGAGCAGCATGGCTATTTTGAGCCGTGCGGCTGTTCCCTTCATCAACTGGGTGGCATGGCGCGGCGCGGCGACCTGGTTCGGATGCTGGCCGAAGAACGCCAATGGCCGTTGAGTGGACTCGATGCGGGCGGAACTTTGAAACGGAACCGGCGGCAGGATCAGATCAAGTTTTCCCTGATCTTCAACGCCCTCAAACACATGCACTACGCCGCCGCTGCGGCCGGCTTGGAAGAATTGAAGCTGGGGGCTGATTTCCTGCTGCAGCAACAGCAGGAACTGAAGGAGTCCGTGCCCCTGCTCGGTGCCAACATCGTCCTGTTCGATCAGGCGGATCTGGGCTGGCCCCTGGCCTTTCGGGTGGTGGAAGTGGGGAAAGTCAAAGTCGGTGTCACGGCCGTATTTGGCACCAGCCTGCAGGAGCAGGTGGCTCCCGTGGGAGCGGCCTCGAATATCACGTTCAAGGATCCTGCCGAAGTTCTGCCCGGTGTCATCAAGGCCCTGGAAGCCGAATCCCCCGATTTCCTGGTGCTGATTTCGCATGGCAGCGAACAAGAAGCAAAAGAGCTGGCAGAGAAGTTCCCGCAGTTTCGCATCATCCTGACGACCGGCGGACTCGAAGAACCAGATGGCAAGCCGATCGTCGCGGGGAAAACGTGGATCCTGCAAACCGGACACAAAGGAAAGCGGGTTGGCGTGCTGGGTTACTTCCCGGATGATCCGGCCGAACCGTTCAAGTTTGCACTTGAGGAACTCGACGACACCCGCTTCAAGAACGATCCGTACATGCGGAAGTTGATGAAAGACTATCAACAGCAGATCGAGGATGAACAACTGGCGGTTTCGGACGAATTGCTGCTTACACATCCTTCAGGAAACCGCTTCGTGGGGGCTGCGAAATGCGGTGAATGCCATACGAAAGCGTACGAGCACTGGAAGGACAAGACCAAGCACGCGCATGGTCTGGAGAGCCTGAAGAAGGGACATCCGGGGCAGGAAAAGGACTGGATCGTGCGGATTCATGATCCCGAGTGCCTGTCGTGTCACGTCACCGGCTGGGAACCGCAGCAGATGTTGCGGTTCGACTCGGGGTACCTCTCCGAAAAGCAGACGCCTCAACTGGCGGACCAACAATGCGAAAACTGCCATGGTCCCGGCAGTCGTCACGTGTCACTGGAAGAAACGACCGGAGCGAACATGGACGATTTGCTCGCCGCACGAAACAGCCTGAAAAGGACGAAGGAACAGGCCCGCCACGACATGTGCGTGCAATGTCACGATTCGGACAACAGCCCGAAATTCAATCCCGAATCGTTTAACCAGTACTGGTCTGAAGTCGCCCATCCATGGAAAGACTGAGTCCACGCGTTACCAGTGGGTGCCAATCTGCCCGAACCAGTAGCTTGCGATTTCTCTCGTCGTTTTGGATTCTCTCCATGTTGTCCGTGTTTTCGTGTCCCATTTTTGCAGTAGGTCCTGCCATGTTCGGGTGATCCGTGGCTGTCAGTGAATCATTCGGGTTTGAACAACAGACGACTGGCTGAATTGGAAATCTCAACATGTCCCCTGCCCCGCAATCACTCCGCGCCCTCAAGAATGAAGGCATGCTGGAGATCACCTGGTCAGACGGGACCACGTACAAGCTGCCGTTCAAGCTGGTGCGAGTGGAATGTCCATGCGCTGTCTGCATCCACGAGATCACCGGTGAACGCATGATTCGCCCCGAATCCGTGCCGGATGACATCTTTCCGACGGAACTGGGATACTCGGGCAATTACGCGCTGCGAGTCGTCTGGAGCGACGGTCACAACTCGGGGATCTTCACCTGGGAACGCCTGCACGCGATCTGCTCTCATTTGCAGGCCGTGCGCATCGCGTAGTGCCCATGGGAACTTGAATCACCGGGAACGGTTCGAGAATCTCAGCGAACCGTCACGTAGGACGGACAATCCTGTCCGTCTTCCTCGTTTGTCTGCCGGCTGATCACGAAACCGGAACAACTTCCGTTCCACGGCTCATCATTTCTCCGCCGACCGGATCTGTGAGATGTCCGCCAGGGTTTCACGGATGACGACCGGGTCGACCTTGCCGAGCGGCAGTTTGTCGTTCGGCTGTGTGGCTGGGGTCGACCAACGGGAGCCCCCAGCAGATATCAACAGCCTGCAAAGTCTGGAATGATTCTCGTGTGTTCCCAGCAACAAAATGCGATAACCCGAGCGTGCGAATTGCGATGTCGTCAAGGCATCACTCAACGCTCTGCTGGGGGCTCCCGTTGGTCGACCCCAGCCACCCAGC
>JAFEBS010000075.1 GCA_018242525.1 Planctomycetota bacterium
GAGAGCGGAATGGCGCTCGGCCCGGTGGCTGGGGTCAACCAACGGGAGCCCCAAGTTTTTGCGACTCCAGTTCGGAACAGGTGACAGGTCCATAAATCGCCAAATGTTGAATCGACTGTCGGACGTCACTCCCCGCCCACCTGCTTCTCAGTGACCTCCGTGACTCCGTGGTGCAAATCTCTTTTCCGATGAAAACCAGAGGCCCGGTGGCTGGCCAGCGATGCGCCATGGAAGGACCCGGTGGATCACATCGTTTGTGCGTGCTCCTTGTAGTCCTCTTCACGGTAGACGTTGAGCGGGTTGAGGCCGATGATCAGGTAGGTTGTGGTTTCTTCGGGTTGACCTTTGACCTGCATGCGGACTTTGAACGTCGGTTGATCGGGGCTCTTGATTTCTTCGACGATTTCGAACGATTCCAGTCGATTGCGGTCTCGCCAGCGCGCATCGAATACGTTGATGACTGCCCTGGGGGTCTCGATCGGATTCAGGCCGGCGCCGGATTTCCATTTGTCCAGTGCCGTCTGCAGGGCTTCTCGCGCGGTCGTCGATTGCGGAACGTATTTTGATCGAGAATCGCCTCCGCAACCCCAGCCGCAGAGCGCCAGGGTGAACAGGAGGGCAGTGGACAGGTCCAATCGACGGTTCATTTCAGAGGGCTTTCTATCATTGTGAAACAGTGCCATTCGGCTTGACACCGGACAGACGCAGCCAGCGGCGTCGGCGAATGGCATAGAAGGCGATCGGCAGAAGCAGGTCGACAACTTCATCCGCAATCAGGATTCCGCCCAGTACCGGGGCGGCCATCGGGCGGATCACGTCGGCGCCCATTCCAGAACTCCAGAGCATGGGGGCCAGGCTCAGGATTGTTGTTGCCTCGGTCAGCAGCTTGGGACGCAGGCGGTGGACCGCCCCGATCATGACTGCGTTTCGCAGTTCAGCCAGTGAAACCTGCTGCAGGCCGCCGGCATCTTCCACGGCTTCGCGCAGATAGACCAGCATCACCATGCTCGTCGCGGCAGCCATGCCGAAGCAGGCGATGTAACCGATGCCGACGGCGACAGAAAAGGGAAATCCCAGCAGCCACTGGCACACGGCACCGCCAGCCAGCGCCCCCGGAACGGACAACAACATCAATCCGGCATCGGCGAGGTCGCGAAAGGCGGCATACAAGATCAGCAGGATCAGTCCAACGGCGACCGGCGCCATCCAGAGCATGACGCGGCGAGTTTGAGCGGCATGCTCAAACTGGCCCGTCCATTCGACGAAGACTCCGGGGGGCAGGTGAACAGCCTGCAGCACATGCTTCTGAGCGGCGGCAACGAATTCCCCGGGATCCCGGTCGCGAACGTTCAGACGGACATAGTTCCTCAGCCAGCCGTTTTCGCTTTTGATCGTCGCCGGGCCGTCCGCCATTCGAATCTGCGCGACCTGCTCAAGCGGCACCGTTTCCACGGGGGCCCGGCCCGTCATCGCAGGGGCACCTGACGCAACAGTTCGTCGGCGCGGAATTGGCAGATCCGCCAGTGATTCCGCCGGACCATCGCCGTGTCCCTGCACTTTCAATCGGATGGGACGTGTCCCCGGCCCGACATCCAGATGGCCGATCACATGGCCACTGATCGCGGTCGAGATCGCGAGGTCGAGATCGGGCATCGAAACTCCCAACTCAGCAGCCTCGGCCGTATCGGGCAGGACAGTGACGTATCCCTTGCCACGAATCGGGTCGGCGACGACGTCGGCGGCACCGGGAACATCTCGCAGGGCTTCGGCAATCGCGTCGGATGCCTGGACGACGGCGTCCAGGTCTTGTCCCAGAACTCGCACACCCACTTCGGAATTGACACCGGTGGCCAACATGTCGACGCGATTCTGAATCGGCCGCGTCCAGACATTCGCCCAACCGGGCATCTGGACCGCCAGATCCATCTCGCCGCCGGCCTGATTCAGCGATTGTACGTCATGAGGCCACAGCCACAGTTGACGGGCGAAGTCGCGGCTGAGCGATTGGACCAGCGTGTCATACTTGCGATGCGGGTCGATCACGGGCAGCGGCGAAGTCGACGGCATGGTCGCATGGCTTCCGTCATGCTGATGTGCCGGCGCCTGGTTCACTCCATAACGTGCCGCCAGGATCTGGTTCCAAACTTCCGCAAACGAATCATCCAGAATCGGCTGGCGGCTGAAGACCTCACTCATCACGATCTGAATCCAGGTGGCCGCCGCCCGTTGCCTGAGTTCATCATTCAGCTCCCGTTCAAACTGCGACCAGCGGCGATTTGTTGTCAGTTCCAGTTCGTCGATCAGATCTTCGTCCAGCGTGACGGCATCCAGTCCGAGCAGTGCACGCCCCAGGTTGCCGCATGTCGTCGGGCCGGAAAGCAGGCGGTTTTCGACAACGGATTCGGGCTTCAACCATCCGCGCTGATGCAGTTGCTTCCGCAACTCGGCCACCAGCACGTGAACGGTACTGACATCCAGTTGCTGACCCAATCGACGCACGTCGGCCGGAGAAAGCTGTTGTGACAGGGATGTCATGTCGTGGTTCGACAACGGCTGGGTCAGCGCACCGGCCCGGGAAAGGCGGCGTGTGAATGCGGTCGCCAACTGCTGCGCCAGTTCGCGCGACAGTTCCACCTGGAACGACTGCAGGCGCTGCCAGCAGACTTCGCGCTGGATGGCGTCGAATCGAATCAGGCCGGCATCGACGATTTCGGAGACCAGCGCCGCAGCATTGGCGGGCGGTTCGATCAGTTGCGACTGCTTCAGGGCTGTCACGGCCTGCGTCGCAGACAGGACGGCATCCTTACGCAGAATTCGACGACTGGGCCATCGTGACCGCGGCCGGAATTCGACCATCGATTCGATCATGTCCAGCGGCGCGGGATCGAAGGGAGTGTCGGCCCGTCCCCCCTTGCCGGTCACCATGACCACTTCCGGAAAGCGGCAGAGCACCATGTTGCGGGCCTTCAAATCGTCCACCGCCTGCAGTACGGAAATCCGAGGGACAGTGATCGGCATGTCCATGACCATGCCTTCGTCGAGCGGCAGACGCAGCGCCAGTCCGATCGGCCGCATCGACGATTGAAGGGCGAGCGTGGCCGCGATCACGGCGACGGTCAGGAATCCCTTCCGCCACCCCCCGGACACGAGCCACCAGGTGATGCCCACGGCTGCGACAGCACAGAGTCGCACCAGGACATCCACGCCCGTGGCGGCAGCGCCGGCAATCAAAGTGGCACAAAGCAGCAGGGCCAGCGGCGCGGGGCGATCGATCAAGTACGCCAACACGGGACGATAGACGTTCACGACGGAACGAACGATAGCACTGGCAGATTCGTCGCGAACACGCCCGCGAATCAAGGTCGCACACAGAACCGGGACCAGCGTAACCGTCAACACGGCCGCGGACATCAGGGCGAGCGTCTTGGTCCAGGCCAGCGGCCGGTACATCTGGCCATCGATTCCCTGCAGGGCAAACACCGGCAGGAACGAAACCAACATCATCAGCATCGACAGAATTGCGGGAACGCCGACGGTCGCGCAGGCATCGGCCACGGTCTGGCTGACGTCACCCTGGATCGGTTCGTCGCCGAAACGGCGCCGCAACTGGTGAGTGACATTCTCGGCCACCACGATCGAAGAATCGACGAGAACCCCGATCGAAACGACTATCCCCGCCAGCGACATGATGTTCGTTTGAACATCGGCCACGCCCAGAACCCGCAAGGCCGCCATTCCCAGGAAGGAACCCAGGACGACCAGGGGCAGCGTCGAGACGATAACCAGCGACGTCCGCCAGTGCCGCAGGATCAGGACCACGCAGATCGACGTTACCAGCAGCGATTCCAGCAACGTGCGCGTCACCGTCTCAACGGCACTGAGAATCAGTGGAGTGCGATCGTAACACGGAACAAGACGAACTCCCCGGGGCAGACTGTCCCCGATCTGCTGCAATCGCCGGCGCACATCACGCGTGACGGTGAGCGGGTTGTGGCCGTAACGCAGGTGGACAATTCCCGCGACCGCTTCATTGCCGTCCTTTTCGAAGACGCCACGCCGCGGCGCCGGCCCAACGGTCACTCGGGCGATCTGGTCCAGGCGGACGCCGCGTCCGTCCGGCAGCGGCAGAACGCTGTGGGCCAGCGATTGAACAGGATCGAGTGTCGGATCGTCTCCGTCCGCCTGGCTGGATGGTTTCGGGGTCGGTGTGGGTACGACGCGGCGGACCAGCATCTCGGAATTCGCAGAGTGAACAATCTGTCCACTGGCTGGCTGAGTGATCGCCGCGAGGGCCGATTCCAGATCCGAAAGTGTGATCCCGGCAGACGTCATTCGTTCGACATCGACTTCAATCTGGTACTCGGCGATGAAACCGCCCACGCTGGCAACTTCGGCAACGCCGGCGACCGAACGCAATTGGGGAACCACGACGGTATCCTGCAGCGACCGCAATTCGGCCAGATCCATTCCGGTCCCCTCAACGGTGTACCAGAAGATCTGGCCGGTCGGGATTCCGTCCGCTGCGAGTCTGGGATGGACACCCGCGGGGAATTGAACGTCCAACGCAGCCAGTCCATCGGCGACTCGACGGCGCGCTTCGAGAAACGAGACCGAGTTCTCGAAGATCAGGTGCAGCAGTGCGGAGCCAACGTCGCTGGAACCCCGTACCGTCTTCACTCCGGGCAATCCCTGCAGAGCCAGGGCCAGCGGGCGAGTGATCCGGCGCTCAATTTCAGGCGGATTCTGCCCGGGCCAATCGGCAGACACGAGGACCTGGTTCTCAGACAGATCAGGCACGGCGTCCATCGGCGTGTGCATCATGACCCAGACTCCGCCCACCGCCCAGACGGCCGCCAGAACCAGCACGCTGGTTCGATGGCGGATCAGAAAGAGGACGATGTTCCGGAACATGATTGTCGATGAGCTACGGTTTGGTCTGAACGAGGATGTGATTGAGGTTCAGCGTTGGCGGTGGAGTCGGGCAAAATCGATTTCGCGCGAATTGCCAGCCGCAACAGGTTTTCATTGGCCAGGCCCGTCCGGCTTGTCTTTTGGATCAGCCGACTCGTGGTGATCCAGATGGGCCAGGTATTTCCTGGGATTGGCGAGCAGCGGGGGTTCGCACCCGCGGCAGCACAGGAAGATTTTGCGATCCTGGACCATCGCGAAGACGGGTGTTCCCATGGACCCCAGGGGCGCTTCGGTCACCGGACAGATTCGTTGTTGCTTGATCAGAGCCAGATCTGCCTCCGACAGTGTTGCCGTCCCGGACTTCGATTCCACGCGCCGTTTGGGCGGCGTTGGCGGCCGATTCGACGCCGAATTCGCGCCGAAATATTGTGTCGCGACGTTGGAATGCAGCCGGCTTTCGGCGTCGATCAGAAACGCTCCTGACGTGACCACCTGCTGACCTTCCTGCAGCCCGGCCAGGATGGGGTAGTCGTTTCCATGTCGCGGCCCGATCTGGACGTGGACTCCATCAAACATTCCGGGCATTGTCTCCACGTAGACGATCTGATTTGTCCCCTGGTGCACAATGGCAGAGGCGGGAACCATCAGGCCGGGCTCGGCGTCCGGTTCCGGTTGGCGTTTGCTGACGGGCGACGTCTGAATCCCCGCCAACTGGATGCGATAGGGCGACAGTTGCATCCGCGCCACGACTCCTTCGGGCAGCATCTGCGCATCGGTTTTTTTGCGAACGATCAGATCCATGTTGCACACCGGGCAGATGGCCGGCCAGGCGCTGACGATGCCCGGGTCCATCGGACAGAAGAATTCGGAATCGGTGGAAATGGAGGCATGGCTGGAATGCGGATGCCACAGGCCGCTGAGCCGCTCCCATCCCTTCCGCAACCAGGGCCACGCCGCCATGAGTGCTGCCAGCAAAAGCAGGGCAATCACGAAGCGCAGCCGCACCTCCAACCCTCGCAGGACCAGTTGCCAGAGGGGGGGCGACGCGGTTGTGGAGGCATCGGGTTCAGGATTCGTGGGATTCGACATGCACATTCTCGGGGGTCAGGGCCGACGCGGGTTCCGCGGCGGGCTGGTTGTCGGGATTCTGTTCCTCGGGCATGAAATGGTCCCAGTGCATCAGCAATTCAAAGTCTTCCTGTCGAAAGACCCACAGCGGATCGATCCCCACGACAAGATAGCGGGCTTTGATGATTTCGTTGGGATTGGACAATTTCAGCGTGACGGCGATCATCTTTCCGTGTGGGGCATTCCCTGCTTCTCCGAGGATTTGATAGCTTTGCAGCTTCTGGCCCGGCTTGCGTCCGACGTCGGTCATATGGACCGCCGGGTGACCGGGCAGCAGCCCTGGCGGCTGGTCGGCCTTCCAGGCGTCCATCCCCTGCCGCACGGCGTCTTCGGCAGCCTCCGCGGACGGAGTGTAGTCTGGGGCTTTCTGACCGCAACCCGGGGCGGCCACTGCGATCAACAACGCAAGGACCGCGCCCGGAACTGTCAGCAGACCCCTTTGTCCACGGGCTGTTAGCAACTTCAGCATCATTTGAAAGTACTCTGCTGCAACCAGAATTCATCACTCAGAACTGATTGTCTCGCCGCTCGCCCGCGTCCCCAGAGCCCGCCAGACATTCAGGTCGATGTTTTCCGACACAAATCGCGTGGCACCATCTCCCATCAGAGAATGAACCCCGCCCGTATGCCGGCTCGTGGCGGCGACTTGCATCGCCATGTTGGTCATGGTCCCGGTGAATCCCGTCCCCCCGCACGTATACGTGTTGGGCGTCGACACGTGGCAATACTGGGTGCAGCAGTTTTCCCCCATCACCCAGCTGTATCCCCATTTGCTGGTCAACGGCGTGGCCGTCGCCGGATTAATGGCGTTGCACGCGGCATAGGTTCCGGCCAGTGTGGTTTGCGCCGGAATGATGTACATGTCGGACTTGGGATCGGGGGTTCCGTGGCCGCGGATCTTTTCGCTGAAGATCATCGTCTGGCTCATTCCGTCTGTGAAGGAAGCCGCACTGCAGCGGCTGAGCCAGTAGAACACACCCGTTTGGACCTCGCTCGGTGAAATATCGCCCGGGCCCCCCGGCGCGTCTCCGCGATCGCATAACCAGCCGCCCTGGTTGCCGACGTAGTTGTTCTGCCCCTGCCAGGGGTCGGTCGGAGGGGGATCGGAGGGACACAGGAACCCGGGAATCCTGGCCTGGCTGCCCGTGTTGTTGGCCCCATTTGCGTTGGAGTAGGGAGGCATAAAGGCCACGACACCTCCCATCCCGGGCGTGGCGGGCGGGAAGTTGAAATCCAGTGTGTTGTACAGAGGGGCCTGGTCGATGTACGGCAGAATCATGGCATGCTGCGACCAGCGGGCATACACGGGAGCACCTGTGTAACTGGGCCCCTTGCCGAACGGCAGCACGCCATGGGTGCTCATATAGTTGTGAAAGGCCAATCCAATCTGTTTCAGATTGTTCTTGCACTGCGTCCGCCGGGCGGCCTCGCGCGCCTGCTGAACGGCGGGCAGCAACAAGGCGATCAAAACGGAAATAATGGCAATCACGACCAGCAGTTCGATCAAAGTGAAACCGCGTCGCCGCTGGCACGGGCGAACAAGACATTGTTTTGGCATTCAAGCCCCTTTCATTTCAAAGCTGAGGAAGAAGATGAAACTGATCAGAATTCGCCGACCACGGTTCCGTCGTTGATCGTTGCCAGGTTCTGATACGTACTGCCACCCGCTCCGGCAGAGCCGGTCGCCACATTTTCACTCACAAACCGCACCGCTCCGTCCCCCATCAGGAAATGAGTTCCGCCGATGTGCAGGCTGCTGAAACCGACATAGGAATCCGCGGACATTGAGTCGGGACTTGTGGAAAAACGCGCGTTGATCGGATGGGTCGTCGCGCAGTCGCCCAGTTGCAGGGCCATGCCCTGCGGCATGCTGTCGCAACCGACTCCGGACCAGAAGCCATCGCCACCGCTATACAGTCCATTCGACACCATGGGACTGTGTCGCTCACCGACAAGGAACGTATTGCTCAAACCGTCCCCAAAGCTGCTGAAATTGCGAAAACTGTTCTTTCCGAATGGCCCCGGCGAAGGCGTCGACGGCATTCCCATCATCCAGTTGACACTGGCCCCAAACACGCCGGGATAATTCGAGCGTCCGTAGATTTTCGTGTTTGCCATGGGAGGCATCATCACCATGTATCCATTGGCCAGCGGAGATGTCACCACCGGTGTTCCAATGTCGGAGGGGCAACGAAAGGCGGGCAAGGCAGTTTGCAGCGGTCCGGGCTGGGAAAGTGTCGTCATCACCGCACTGAATCCCCTGGCGGGGTTGCCGTTGTAGTCCATTCCCATCGATCCTGACAATCCCGTATAGAGTGGTGCCTGATCGAGTTGCGGAAGAATAAAAGTTCCCCAGCCCCAGCGGGACGGTCCGGGCGGTCCGCTGATCCATCCCGGTGGGATGGTGTTTGCACTGTCATGATAGTTGTGCAGCGCCAGGCCGATCTGCTTCAGGTTGTTGCGGCATTGAGTGCGCCGTGCCGCTTCCCGAGCCTGTTGCACCGCCGGCAGCAGGATGGCAATCAGCACGGCGATGATGGCAATGACGACCAGCAATTCGATCAGAGTAAATCCACACGAACGACGTCGCAGTGAACAGGCAACTTGCGGAGTAGCCATGAATGAACTCCAGTAAAATGGCGAAAAATGGCGGACGAAATGTCAACACGATGTCGCGCAAAAATGGACGCGAAACAATGTGATTCCCAAGCCGAAGTGTTTGAGCGGCGCGCACCACCGGGAATTTCAGAAGACGGCGCAGGGTCAACCCGCTTTTGTCCACGACTTCGCACGGATTCGGTGCGCGAAAGAAATGGCAGACGTGGTCAACGAGAACGTCTTGGGGCATACCCCAGGACAGAATCTGGATTCCAACGCTTGTGCCACCACCCGGCAGTTACCGCGGCGGGTGATCGATCCGTTGCGGATGGCCCGCAGAGAATTGAATCTCCGCAGCACTCCAGAATACCACAAGACCGGGCGGGCTGAGTTCCATCAGAGATTGACCAGCACACGCCGTTTCTTTACCGGCCACTGTCACGGTGGGTACCGGCGGCATCGGATCTGGCATTTGAGGTGCCCGCCGACAGTGAGGTCCCTGGCAGGGAGTCGGCAGGCGACTTTCGCCCATCGAATGGCTGGCGTTCGCAACGTCGCCCCCAAAAACCCGTGGCGAAAGATGCCCATTTGCCGGCATATTGAGGTGATCACCGCAACTGGCGACCACGGTCGCAGGAGTCAGAACCAACCCCAACGCCAGACACACTCCGAGCGCAAGCACCCGAAATGAAGTCAGGGATCGAAGGTGAATGACCAGATGCGACATGAAAAAAGTCTACTTTTGCCGATTGGGCAAGTCAATTCGGAATTGGCTGCGCGGGAATCCTGGCCCGAATGATTCACTGACGGCCACGGATGAAACACGGATCTCACACGGATAAACCGACTGCCATCGGCAATTCATTGCAACAGGGACGCAAGTATGCTCCAGTGCAACGGAATTTCGACCGACAAATCCGGCACCCGGGACGTACAGTCCGGGTAGCGGCTGGTTCATCCGCCATTGGAGTTCACAGCATGGACGAGTTCTTGCGAATGGCGATCGAGGAAGCGGAACAGGGGTTAAGCGAAGGCGGGATACCGATCGGTTCCGTTCTCGTCCTGGATGGAACGGTGATCGGGCGCGGGCACAACCGCCGCGTGCAACGGCAGAGTGCCATTCTGCATGCGGAGATGGATTGCCTGGAAAACGCCGGTCGGCTGCGTGCGTCGGAGTACCAGCGGGCCATCCTGTACTCAACACTGTCGCCATGCGACATGTGTAGTGGGACCTCGCTCTTGTACAAGATTCCCAGGATTGTCATTGGAGAGAACCGCACGTTTCGCGGTCCAGAGGAGTACCTGCGTTCGCGGGGAGTGGTGCTCGAAATCGTCGACAATGCGGAATGCGTTCAGCTCATGGAAGAATTCATTCGCAGGTGTCCCGAGCTTTGGAATGAAGACATCGGCGAATGAGCCGCACGGCGCTAGCCGCGGGTGCATTCTCACTCGTACTCGAAGAACCCGCGGCTAGCGCCGTGCGGCTCACAAAGTCAGTGCCATTGGGCTAGCAGCCCGTGGTAAAAGGGGTCAGACCCTCTCCGGGCGGTCGATTTTCAAGGTAAATCGACTGCCCTCCAAAGGGTCAGACCGGTCAGACCCCTTTTACCACGGGCTGCTAGCGTCGTGCCGCTCACGAACCTGTTACATCCGCCACGTCTCGAAGACACATATCCCCTGGAATATTTGCCGAATCTCCGTTCATTTTCGGCAAACTGATCTTGGCGACCGTATCTTTTTTTGATTTGCTGCGGAACGTCTGAAACCAACTTGAATTGACGGAACTGGAGCACCCAGGCCGGCCACTTGCTTCGCAAAACTGCGAGGCAAATGTCCGGCCTGTTTTTTTGGGCCTGGCAGTCCGTGGCAAAAGG
>JAFEBS010000076.1 GCA_018242525.1 Planctomycetota bacterium
TAACCGATTGAGCTACGGTCCCGAGACCTGCACGCCGGGGTCGTGCAGGATATGGCGAATCGCGGAGTATCTCTGAGACTACGTCTCATGGCAAGTCGGACGGACTTCTGTTTCGAGAACGCTGCAGCACCACATCAACTTCTCGTCGGGGAGGACCACTTCTGAAGAAACGGCGGGATTAGTGGACCTTGCTCCGGTTCGGCGTCATGCTGGCCCGGATTATTCACCACGGATGGCGCGGATTTCACTGATCAGAATACCTGAGCAAGAGTTACCGCGCAAAAACTGAATCATCGATTCCAACACGCTGTTTTGCATGAGTTGCCGACGGCACTGGGTTTATCCGTGATGTCAGTGTGATCCGTGGTAGCCAGTGAATCATTCGGGTTAGCCGGCCAGTCGTTACTTCCACCGACGCGGGGTCGGTGGAGAGCCAGATGGAACGGGGCGGTGGTGAGTTAGTAGCTGTCCTTTCCGCCTACCTGCTGGTCTGGAAGCCGCGAAAGCGGGAATCGCGACCGCCACAAAGCCAGGACACTACCCAAAGATGCAGTGTCACCGTTCCAGGTTCCACTCGGCGCGTTCGTAGCGGGATCCAGCCAGCGATCGGGCCTGCTCGAGAAACTGAGTCTCCAGTTCCACGTGTCGCCCGTGCCATGCCGAGATCAGGCAACCCAGCAGTCGTTCTCGCGAGACCGCGACGTTGGCGACAAAATCGGCATGCGACCGCTGTGACCGATAGTCCGGCTGCCGGGACGGAGGCTTCAACAGTTTCCCGATCTGCGGTAAATCGAAGTCGTACAAGATCGTGCCGTGATGCAGAAACGCCTGCCTGAGCCACCGCTGGGAGTTTCCGGAGAACTTCCGATCTTTCCACACCAGATCGCTGGTGCCGCAAACCATCACTTCGGGAATGCAGGACTGCAATTCAGCGGCAATGGTTTCCATCACTCGCCGAGTCACCACGCTGACCCCCGCTGCTCGAATGGGATCGGTCAGCGGCAGGGCGAGGGCATACGCCAGGCACCCGGGTCCCACCACGACGGCACCACCACCGCTGGATCGACGGAAGATCGGGATCTTTTGTGATTGACATTCCGCGACATTCACTTCCGTCTCAACCCGGTTGGAGCGACCAACGACGACAAACGTTTCCGTCGGCTCCCAAGTACGACCAATCGCGCGCGACGGGAACGCCTCGACCTGGTGCAACAGGACTTCATCCAGCGCCAGATTCAAGGCCGGGGTGGCCAGAGTTGTGTCGTGCCAGTCGACCGACTCAGGCCACATTTCCACCGCTGATTGAATCATGTTGGTCGCTGTGACTGGTCACGAAATCAAATGTGAATGGCGCGGCCATCAACGGCGAAGGCGGCTTCCTTGATGACTTCCGCCAGGGTCGGATGCGCATGTGACGTCCGGGCGATATCTTCACTGCTGGCACCGAACTCGATGGCCGTCGCGGCCTCGGCAATCAAATCGCCGGCCCGCGGTCCGAGGATGTGAACACCCAGGACGCGATCCGTTTCGGCATGGGCCAGGATTTTGACGCGACCTTCCGTCTGTCCCAGGGCTCGCGCCCTCCCGTTCGCCATGAAGGGAAACGCCCCCTTCCGATAGGGGATTCCGGCGTCCTTCAACTGTTCCTCGGTCTTGCCGACACTCGCGATTTCGGGATCGGTGTAGACCACACCGGGAATCGCATCGTAATTGACATGGCAGTACTTGCCCGCCAATCCTTCGGCGCATGCCACGCCTTCTTCCTCGGCCTTGTGAGCCAGCATTGGACCGGGAATGGCATCTCCAATCGCGTAGATTCCGGGGATCGAGGTCTGGAAGTGACGATCGACCTGGATGAAACCCCGGTTGGTCCGGGCCACGTTCAGGTTGTCCAATCCCAGGTCATTGGTGTTGGGAAGTCGACCGACGGCCAGCAGGACGCGATCGCAATCGATCGGGGGTTGGCCGTCGCATTCAACGACGCAGCGGCCGTCCTGGACGCGGGCTCCGGTAACCCGCATCCCCAGCCGGAAGTCCAAGCCCTGCTTCTGCAGAATCTTCTGGGCTTCCGTCGCCAGTTCGGTATCCATCCCCGGCAGGATGCGGTCCAGGTATTCCAGCACGGTGACCTTGGAACCAAGGCGAGCCCACACGCATCCCAGTTCCAGGCCGATGACGCCGGCACCGATGACGACCAGATGCCCGGGAACCTGGGGATAGGCCAGGGCTTCGGTGCTGGTTCCAATCAGATCGCCATCGATTTCCACACCCTTCAACGGGGCCGACACGCTGCCGGTCGCAATCAGAATATTCTTGGCGGACAGCTCTGTCGGCTGTGGTCCATCAACTTGAACTTTGCCTGCCGCCAGGATCCGGCCGTGACCGGTATACCGAGTGATCTTGTGCTTGCGAAACAGACCTTCGATCCCCTTGCACAGTGTCGCGACAATCTGATCCTTGCGCTGCATCATCTTGCCGAGATCGAATTTCACGCCGTCCGCTGTCACACCGAATTCCGCCAGGTGGCTGTGCGCCAGGCGGTACAGTTCGCTGGATTCCAGCAGGGCCTTGCTGGGAATGCAGCCAACCCGCAGGCAGGTTCCCCCCAGCGCGTTTTCCTTTTCAACGCAGGCGACATTCATCCCCAGTTGAGCCGCGCGAATCGCCGCGACATAGCCCCCCGGGCCGGCTCCAATGACAACCAGATCGTGTTGAGTCATGCGTTCGATTTCCATCAGGTAAGACGAAAGCCCGAACTCAATGGAGTCGGGCTTGAAGGCGAAACGTGGCGGACGCTGCCAGCATCCGCCTGGATCTTGATTTCAGACATCCAGCAACAGACGGACGGGGTTTTCGATACAGTCCTTGATTCGCTTCAGGAAGCTGACTCCCTCGCGACCATCGACGATCCGGTGATCGTAGGTCATCGCCAGGTACATCATCGGGCGAATCACGATTTCCCCGTCGCGGGCGACCGGGCGATCCTGGATGGCATGCATGCCGAGCACACCACTTTGCGGTGGATTGACAATCGGAGTCGACAACAGCGACCCGTAGACGCCACCATTGCTGATCGTAAACGTTCCACCCGTCAGTTCCTGGGGGCTGAGTTGTCCGTTTTGAGCACGCTTGGCGAAATCGGAAATGGCCAGTTCGATCTGGGCAAATCCCATCTGCTCGGCATTCCGCAGCACGGGGACCACCAGTCCCTTGCCACCACCGATGGCGATGCCAATGTCGTAGTAATCGTGATAAACGATTTCATTTCCCTGGATCTCGGCATTGATGGCCGGAAACGCCTGCAGGGCGTCGATGGCTGCCTTGACGAAGAACGACATGAATCCCAGCTTGATGCCGTACCGTTCGGTGAAGGCATCCTGGTGCTGCTTGCGCAGGTTCATGATCCCCGACATGTCGACTTCGTTGAACGTCGTCAAGAGCGCGGCGTTGTGTTGAGCCTCGACCAATCGTTGAGCGATGCGCTTGCGAATGGGGCTCATCGCCTGTCGTTTTTCCGAGCGTTCGCCAGTCCGGGCGATGACCATGGGCTTCGGTGGCGCGGGCTTGGGTGCGGCGGACTTGGGCGGAATGATCGCCGTCGCTGGCGCGGCTGCGGCAGCCACCTGTCGCTGCACATCTTCCTTCAGCAGTCGTCCGCCCGGACCTGTCGCCGTCACCTGGGATGCGGCCAGACCGTTGGTTGCCAGGGCCGCTGCGGCGGCGGGCATGATCCGGACATCTGGGGCAGCGGACACTGGTGCCGGGGCGCTGGCCGTCGGTGCCGCACCAGGCGCGGCCGGGGCCGCGCCTTCCGTAACCGTTTCATCAACCAGCGCGATCACCTCGCCGACATCGGCGGAATCGCCCGCGGCTTTCAGGATCTTCGTAATTCTGCCCGCCGAGGGGGAGGGGATCTTTTGGGTGGCCTTGTCGCTTTCGACTTCCACCAGTTCCGAATCGACCGCCACCACATCGCCCACTTGCTGGAGCCATTCGACGAGGACAACAGAGGTCACGGAATCGCCGAAACCGGGTACTTTTACTTCAACGGTCATGGAATTGGTACATCCTCAGTTCAAGTTGAGCCCGGGCAGCGGGCTATCTTCGCGATCAAGGGCTGATTTCAGTGTCCAACCGGCGGCTTCAGCAAGGGCCCGATTGCCTTGGTGAGTATCTCATCCTGTTCAATATCATGGCTGTGGTGAGAACCCGTGGCGGGACTGGCCGACGCGGGTCGGTAGATACCGTCAAACGGATGCCGTCCATAGATCGAGCTTCCCCACATGACCCGCAGGAATCTCCAAGCCCCCATGTTTTCGGGGTCTTCCTGCACAAATGTCACGGGCGTTCCTTCTGGATACAACGACAATTGTTGCTGAAGCTCCGTATGCGGCATTGGGTACAGTTGTTCCAGGCGAAGGATGGCCACGTCAGTCCGCTCGAGTTCGGTCCGACGCTTCAGCAGGTCGTAATACACTTTGCCGGAACAGAGCAGGATCCGTTTGACGCCTGCAGGGGGGATTGCAGTCGAATCAGACAGGACACGTCGGAACGTGCCCGTCGCCAATTCGTCAAAAGTTGATACCGCGAGATCCAGTTTCAGGAACGACTTGGGCGTCATCACAACCAGCGGTTTGCGCCACTTTCGCAGCACCTGGCGCCGCAACAGATGGAAGATCTGAGCCGGCGTCGTCGGGCAGACAACCTGGATGTTGTCTTCAGCCGACATGGTCAGGAATCGCTCCAGCCGGGCACTGGAATGCTCGGGGCCGTTCCCTTCAAAACCATGTGGGAGCAACATCACCAGTCCGCTCAGCCGATTCCACTTGTCCTCTGCACTGATGATGAACTGATCAATGATGACCTGGGCCACATTGGCGAAGTCACCGAATTGGGCTTCCCAGCAGATCAGGCCATCGGGGGTATCCAGGCTGTAACCATACTCGTATCCCAAGACCCCGCTTTCACACAGGCAACTGTTGAAGATTTCCATCGGTGCCTGGGTGGGGGACAGATTGGCCAGGGGGCAATACGTCTTTCCCGTTTCCACATCATGCAGCACAGCATGACGATGATTGAACGTTCCGCGTTCCACATCCTGACCGTGCAAACGGACGCGATACCCGTCCACTGACAGAGTGGCAAACGCGAGCGCTTCGGCCGCCCCCCAATCGAGAGGTTGATCACCGCGGGCCATCGCCCGGCGACTCTGAAGCAGACTGACTCGCTTTGGATCCGGATTGAAGATTTTCGGATGCGGTTGAAAGTCGTCCGGGAACTGGGTCAGCGCCATCAATGTATCCGCAAGTCGCTTCGCATCGACGCCGGAATCGACTTCGGGGACCCCCTGCTCAGGTCCGCCCACATAGCCGCGCCACAGCCCCTGAAGCATGTCCCAGCGATGTTCATACCCGGGACCACGAGCGACTTCGTATTCCGATTCCAACTGTTGACGATGGACGAACTGAACTCGATCGGCCTCGTCTTGCGTAATACCGCCCATCTTCAACAATTGTTCCAGGTAGCTTTGCCCCACCTTCTTGCGGGCTTTGATCTTGCGGTACATCAATGGTTGCGTGAACGCGGGCTCATCAGTCTCGTTATGGCCGCGCAACCGATAGCAATACATGTCGATGACCACGTCCCGATGGAATTCCTGCCGGAAGTCCATCGCCAGACGAATGACTTGCGCAACCGCTTCGGGGTCCTCACCATTCACGTGGAAGATGGGGATTTGCAGCATTTTTGCCACGTCTGTGGCGTAAGCCGTCGATCGTCCCTGAGCGGGACCAGTGGTGAAACCAATCTGATTGTTCACCACGACATGGATCGTCCCACCGATCCGCGTCGCCTCAAGCTGATTCAGGTTCAGTGATTCCTGAATAATCCCTTCCCCGGCAAACGCAGCATCGCCGTGGATCAGCAGGCACAACACCTTGTTGCGGTCGGAGTCACGGCGGCGATCCTGCTTCGCGCGAACTCGCCCCATGGCAACCGGATTCACGAATTCCAGATGGCTCGGGTTAAAACACAGTGACAAGTGGACTTTGTGTCCGTCACCCGAGTACCAGTCGTTGCTGTAACCCAAGTGATATTTGACGTCCCCTCGACCCGTGTTCAGTTCCGGGTCCAGGTCCGCAAATTCTCGGAAAATGGCTCGGGGGGCCTTGCCCATGATGCTGGCCAGCACATTCAGTCGGCCGCGATGCGCCATCCCGAGGACAATTTCCTCAAAACCTTGATCGGCCGCCTTATAGATCGCCAGTTCCAGCAACGGAATCAGCGTTTCCGCGCCTTCCAGAGAAAAGCTTTTGGCTCCCTGGAACTTCTTCAAGATGAACTCTTCGAAGACCACGGCATCACTGAGGCGTTTGTAGATGCGGCGCTGCTCTTCACGAGTCAATTCAATGCGATTTTCCGTCGCTTCCATCCGCGTCTGCAGCCATTCCCGAACCGACAGATCATCAATGTGCATGAACTGCACGCCAATCGACCGGCAATAGGTATTGCGCAGCCAGATGACAATTTCGCCGAGCGTCCTGAGGTTGGCACCAGCCGACGCCATCGTCGAGAATTGACTTTCCATGTCGGCCGCGGCAAAGCCGCAATTGGCGGGATCCAGTTCGGGAACCTTGGTGCGTGGCTGTCCCAGCGGGTCGATGTCGGCCGCGTAATGTCCCATGACCCGATAATTGCGGATCAAGCGGTCCACGCGCTCCTGCAGGATCGCATAATCCAGTTGTGCCGGGCTGACAACCTTTCCGTTCCCCATCGATGGAGCTCGAAACAGGTTGACATCGCCGTTGACGGCCTGGGCATCCGCAATATGCTGGAAATAGACCCGCCACTCGGGAGTCACCGATTCGGGGGATTCCAGAAACTGTCGGTATTGGGATTCCAGATAGGAAAGGTTGGAACTGTCAAAAGACTCCAGTCCATCACTCTCGGGAGGAGGGGCTCCGTCAGACACGGCCGACTCCTTCACCTCGACCTCACGAACCGGACGCGAGGCCAGAACCACGTTGGAAGGGCTCATCGTGTTAATTGCTTTTGATCCCAAGTCCTGGCATCAATGCTGTCGGGGCAAAGGCGGGAATCAAACCTGCCCCGCAGGAAACTGGTCCACCATTCATTCCGGCAAGTTTCATCGGCGTTCCAGCGTCGAGAAATGCTGTTGTCTCCGTCACATTTCGCCGAAACCGCAAGGTTCGCCAACTCCATCACCCGGATAATGGGAATCTAACAGACATCGCCCGGAATGAGGAGCGCGAAGAATCGAAATTCTCGGATCTCGGCCAAGACTTTCAAGTTTGAAAATCGGCGACCACGCGATATTCAGCCGAAACCTGTGAAAAATGCCGGTTAAGAACGCCCGACGTCCACCGGAAGCTCTGCGGCAATCCGAACCGATTTCCCCCGCCGATCTTGGACCAGCAGCACTCGCACGCGTCGACGTCGACGTTCTGACACAACTTGTCTGGCCACTGCCAGCAGCGCAATTCCGATCAACAGCGGCACCAGAAACATTGCGGATTCGATCATCGTGTGACCTTCGATCGTGTCTCAGACCGGGCGCGTCCACAAGAGGCTACCCCAATCACCGGAATTCAGCGTGATGCAGCCACTGCCGAACCCATCATCCTTCCAAAGATCATCCGGCCAGCACTGTTCTGCAACATGCTGGTCACCACCACTTCGATTTCTTTCCCGACCAATCCGCCGGCCTGCTCACAGACGACCATCGTACCATCATCCAGGTATCCCACACCCTGGCCAAACGATTCCCCTTCGCGGATAATCTTGATCCGAAGCTGCTCTCCGGGAAGATAACGAGGCTTTAAGGCATTGGAGACATCGTTCAGATTGATCACTTCGACACCCTGAACGCTGGCCACTTTGTTCAGGTTGAAATCGTTCGTCACAACTCGACCGCCCAGACGCTTGGCCAACGCCACCAGACGCTGGTCGACCGTCAGTTCGGCCATATCCTTTTCCTTCACCTCATGCATCCGAACATCCACTTTTGGGTTTTGCTGCAGTTTTGTCAGCACGTCCAGCCCCCGACGACCACGCGTCCGACGCATCTTGTCGCTGCTGTCGGCAATCGCCTGCATTTCTTCCAGCACAAAACTTGCGATCACCAGTTGCGTATCCAGGATGTTCGTGTCCATGACATCGGCAATTCGACCATCAATCAACGAACTGGTGTCGATGATCAGCGGACGCCCTCCTTTGACTTCGCGCGCAAATTCCACGTACGGAATCACAAAACGGAAATCGTCCTTCGTCTGTAACAGAAACGAGATACAGATGTACGGAAGCATGATTCCCAGCAGTAGAGCCACCAGGGGACGGAACATTTCCTGAATCACCGGGCCCAATCCCAGCAGCAACAGATAGGCCAGCAGTGAACCAATTAACAGCCCGAAATAGACTGCGGAAATCACTTCCAACCGCTTGTGCCGAATGAGCGCATCCCCGACTGTCAGGATTTGTGTCATTCCAAACAGCAGGATGAATGCGGCGAATTTATGGTCAGCAATGATCTGCGGAAGCTTTTCGTCCGGTACCTGAACCGCTGCGGCAATCGCACCAGCACAAATGAACGCATACAGCACCCGAATGACAGTAATCAACATAAGAAACGCTCGCGACTGTTGTCGTAAATCACGCACCATTAATGCCTTGCAGCTCAAGAACACCATCCGAAGAACACTTGTTCAATGGAGGAACGAACGCTCTGACAAGTTCCACGGTATTCGGCTGAAGCAGTCCCGGGATTATAAGTCAGTTGCTGACTGAAAGCCAGTTTGTTGCGTTTCGCGCAGGACATTCCATCTCAGCAGGCCGATGACTGAGTTTAATCTCCGAACTCTCACGAGTTCGGCTACGGGACTAGCAGCCCTCGGACTGCGGTCATGCCTTCTCAAAGCATTCCGTTTTCAGCGTATGCCTCGAACGCCATGAATTCTGCGGCCTGCGGAAAAGTCTGCCTGAAAGTGACGTCCACCTCGTTCATGGCTCCTGCGTTCATTCACTGCAGGTTTGTAATGATTGCCAGCAACTACTTTCGTCGAGAATTTCCTAGGCGTTGGTGAGGAATCGGTTGAAGCTGAGTTTGAGTTGCCGTTGGGCGTAACAACATCCACCAGGTGTCGATCACAGGGGAAGTGATCGACGGCCTGGAATTGCGGGTGGTGTGGAACGTCGCCTGACACTCCATTTTTGCGGCCAGCAATCGCATTTCTCCAGCCTCGCTGAATCCGTCGTCCCATCGACCCGGCCTGTAAGAGCCGTCGCTGGTGGCGCAGATCCAGTCGGGGACGCCCGCGAATACCAACCGACACCGTGACGCTGCCTTCGAGACGCCCCCCATGATCTCGCAATTCTACCGACAGTACAGCCGCTTGATCCTATGGGGCGTGGCTC
Source organism: Planctomycetota bacterium (assembly GCA_018242525.1). Taxonomy (GTDB): domain Bacteria; phylum Planctomycetota; class Planctomycetia; order Planctomycetales; family Planctomycetaceae; genus Schlesneria. The sequence continues at coordinate 9,430 of JAFEBS010000076.1, forward strand.
TCAGCTTCCCAGCCCTCTGGTATTACGCGGAGCAGATCCCCTCCAACAACGACATCGAAACCTGGCTCCCCCGTGATACACCAGTTCGCCGCGAGTACGAGGAATTCAAGCAGGATTTTGGTGCCGAGGAATTGATCGTTATCGGCCTGCCCAAGGCAGACACGGATGCAAAACTCGTGGAAGCGATCGCGGGACGGCTGGATCGAATCCCGGGAATTCGGCGCTGCTGGACCCCGGCCCGCATGATTTCGCGCATGACAGAGTTTGGTGTTGACGACGACGACGCGAACGCCCGGCTGAACGGTCTGCTGCAAACCAGCACCGGTGACATGATTGGAATCATCGCGATTCTCTCCGATACGGGAGTCAAAAATCGCGCCCAGACGGCCGCACAGGTCAGGTCGGTTCTCAATTACTGCCAGCTCGACCCAGACCGGATCGCACTCACCGGTGCCCCGATCATCGTGACAGAACTGGATCGGCTGGGCAGCCAGAAGTCCAACCGGCGTTTCTTCCTGATTACCTGTGCCATCAGCCTGGGGCTGCTCTACTATTCGTTCGGACACTGGGGGCTGTCACTCGCCATGCTCGGTGCCACCCTGTGGGGAATTTTCCTGAACCAGGCCATTCTCGCCGCCTGTGGTGGTGAAATGAATTTCATCCTGGGTTCTTTGGCGGTCATGGTCATGATCTTCACCCTGTCGATCGCCGTCCATGTGGTCAGCTATTACTCAAGTGCCGTCAAGCACGGCGATCCGGATCCGCTCGGCACCGCCGTTCGCGTGTCGTTGAACCCGTGCCTGCTCTCCACGCTGACCACATTGCTGGGTCTGGTGTCCCTCAACGTCAGTACAATTCTGCCGGTTAGCCAGTTTGGTTATGCCGCCGCCGCTGGTTCGCTGGTGGCACTGCTGGTCGGCCTGGGCATTACACCGGCCCTGCTGACCGTGATGCCGTGCGAAACTCAGAATGTTGTCAGCTTCCGGTTCGACTTCCGGCGCTGGGGGGCGGGCGTTGCCCAATACCGGAATTCGATCCTGCTGGCCACCGCAGTCCTGATTGCGGTCACCGGCCTCGGCCTGACCAAACTGAAGCCCGATCTGAATCCCGCCGAGTTTCTGCCCAGAAACAGTCGCGTGCGGTCAGATCTGCTCCGCGTTGAAAATGGACTGACGAATGTCGATTCCATCGAAGCCGTGGTCGACTTCCACGGTCAAAAACTGGCGTTCCTGGATCAGTTGCAGCAGGTGCGCAAGATTGAAGGCCTGATCGCGGCACATCCCGACGTAAATCACACCCTGTCGCTGGCCAGCTTCTTCCCGACCGAACTCCCGGACACGGCACTCGGGACCGCCCGCATGCTGGGACTGGCCCAATCATACAGCAGCGAAGACGGACTGATCGCCAATCGCCAGCGGCTGTGGAAAATTTCGGCACGCATCGGGCACGATTCGGGTCGTTCATCGATTGACATCCTGGCCGATCTACAACAGGCCGTTAAAGGGTATCCCGTCCGGTTCACAGGTCTGACCCCGCTACTGAAGAATGCTCAATTCGAAATCTTTGATGGATTCTGGCAAAGTTTCACCGCCGCCTGCCTGACAATCACCATCGTGATGATCCTGTCGCTGCGTTCCGTCGTGACGGGACTGATCGCGATGATCCCCAACATCATTCCCATCTGGCTGGTCTTTGGTGGAATCGGTTTCCTGGGAACCCCGGTGGATATCGGCATGATGATGACCGGCAGCATCTCGTTGGGGATTTCGGTCGACTGTACGTTTCACTTTCTGGTCCAGTATCAACAGGCCTATCGTCGTGGAAAGTCGTCGGTCGAGGCATGCCAGGACGCGCTCGGTCACTCGGGTGAGCCGATGCTCGATTCCACATTGATCTCAGCCCTCGGGATGCTGGCGCTGTGCATGAGCAGTTTTACCCCAACCTCACGCTTCGGTATGTTGATGGCCGCCCAGATGGGAGCATCTCTGCTGGGCGAACTGGTCATCCTGCCGGCTCTACTCTGCCTGCGTCCCGGACGTCGCCCCCAGACGATTCCCGCTGAGTCTCCCGCCCCAGCACCGCTCGACAGGGGCGAATCCGAGACCGAATTGCAGATTCACCCGTTCCCGGTGATCGAGCCTCGACGACGTCGACGCGTCGGAGCCGCCCAGTAATTATCAGCCCTGAATTGTCAGCCCAGTTCCCACACGGTTCCGTAGACGTTTTCTCGCTCGAAGTATTCCAGCAGCCGCAAATAAAACTCGTGGTTGGCAAGAGTACTGCTGTCGCCGAAAACCATCAGCTTGCGACGAGCCCGGGTCAGGGCCACATTGATCCGGCGTGTGTCCGTCAAAAACCCCAGTTCCCCCCGGGGATTCGATCGGACCAGCGAAATGATGATCGCCTCCTTTTCACGCCCCTGAAATCCGTCAACGGTATCAACCTCCACCGCCGCAGATTCAATCCGATCCCGCAAGAAACGCGTCTGGGCGGAATAGGGTGTGATAATGGCGATGTCAGACGCGGCGATTCCTGCCTCCAGCAGGTCCACCACCTGGCGAACGACAAACTCGGCTTCCCCCGGATTCCGCAGGCTGCTTCCATCCTCTTCAGACTCTTCCTCACACCCCGAGCCCGCGGTATCGAAGAACCGGACCGCCGTTTGAGTCAGCGGCGACTGGACAACATCCGGTAGATCCGCCAGCGTGTGCTCTCGAACCGTCTCCGCGGCGATTAATGACGATTCATAGAACTCGTCCGACGAGAACTGCATGATCTGCTCATGCATGCGGTATTGCATCGACAGTCGACGCGACACTGCCTCGCCGTAAAGTTGCATCAGACGTTCCATCAGACTCTGGTGAAACCCTTCGCGACGCGCTTCGGAAGAGACAACCGTCGGGGGCAACTGGCAATGGTCGCCCGCCAGGACCAGTCGGCGACTTCGCAACAACGGAATCCAGCAACTCGGTTCCGTGGCTTGTGCCGCTTCATCGATCACGACCAGGTCAAAATCACGGTTCCCAAGAATCTCTGCGTTGAGTCCCGTCAGAGTCGCACAAATCACAGTCGCCGAGTCCAACAGATGAGTCACCAGTCCCGCTTCCATCTGCCGGGCATCCTCCAGAAGTTTTCTGGCCTCGGCCCGCAGGTCGCGGCGCGCCCCTGGTGCCGGAGCGGTGCGCGTGTACTTCCCCGCCTGGCGACGCAACGAGAACGCCTCCTTAGTCCAGTCGCGTGCCAGCTTCAGCGAGGGGTGCGATTCCACCAGGACATCCAGCGTCCGCTCGCGTAATGAGGGCATAACGCGCGCCGGATGCCCGATTCGCAGGGCCGACTCACCCGCCTCCAACAGTCGTTCGAGCAGATTGTCGACCGCCAGATTGCTTGGCGCACACGCCAGAACCCGTTCGCCACGCCGAATCGCCTGCCGAATCAATTCCACGACCGCAGTTGTCTTGCCGGTTCCCGGCGGCCCGTGAATGATCGCCAGATCATCGGCCGCCAGAGCATAATCCACGGCCGCGATTTGGGATTCATCCAATCGCAAATACGCAGTCCACGCGCGAGGAGTGGCAAAGCCAGGAGCTTCCTCACCCAGCAAACGTCGTTTCAACGCCGCCAGTCGTCCGCGTTCCGCCCCCTCGGCCTTGCGCAGCGCCTCATGTTGACGCTGGCGGGACACTTCGTCGGACGAAACATCCAGGCGAAACGTGGGTCGATCCGACACCGGTTCGGGCGTTTCGGCCACGGCCACCGTGATCGTCGACCGGTCCCGATCCGTAATCACACCGCGCCACGCTGATTTTTCCGGCGATTGTTCCTCGGACAGGACCACCGGCGAACCGGGATTCAACCGAGTCCACGGAAGATCGACACGCTGGTCCCGCTTGCCGAGTGTCAGCACCGCACGGCCGCCAAAGCCAGCCATTTCACTGCGGATCGCCAGCCCGATTAAACTGAGTCCACTTCGTTCCGCAGCCGCACCCGTGGCCTGACGAGACCGCCGCACCACCTCGCGCGTTTCTTCCGCCGCCTCATGATCAAGGCATCGCCTCAACCGCCGAAACAATTCATCCGTCACGCTCGCTCCAATTCCTTCCGCGAGTATCGCTCTAAATGGCATTGCATGAGCAAGGAACACCAGCCCGACGCGCGAGCGAGGGAGGGAGGGAGGGAGGGAGGGATTCCTGCGCCGGACTCAAAATCTCAAATCGACGAGATTCATCGTTCATCTTTCATCGTTCATCGTTCATCGTTCATCGTTCATCGTTCATCGTTCATCGTTCATCGTTCATCGTTCATCGTTCATCGTTCATCGTTCATCGTTCATCGTTCCCAAGCTCCCGCTTGGGAACCCGTCTGTGAAGCTCCGCTTCACGGACAAAAGCCCCCCCCTCTATCCAGTCATTCGCCTGATCGACCGGTCCAGGCTGGCGAGCACAGGTGCGGGCGCTCGGAGTATCTCAAAGCACTGGATTGTCGACTAGCCGCGTGCAACCGGATTGTTGTGTGTAAATTCCAGTGGCTGCCACATCATTTCGTCGCTGTGGAGCGTCATAAAGTGATCCCGTGCCGAATAAGCGACCGCGAAGCGGAGCTTCGAATACGGACGTTCCCAAGCGGAAACTTGGGAACGAGAAAAATCTGCTCCGATGACCATTCAGCGTTCCACGTGCTGGCTGCTCACCGCACATTTCCGATTGTCGTAGAGATTCAGATAGAACACGCGCGCCTCGACCGGAATCTTGGCCGAGACTCGCCCCGCCACCGGATCCACGCTGGCCGGCAGTTGCTCCCACTTCCGGTCCTGCCATTTGCCGGTGTCCCGAGTCCACGCCAACTCGGCGCTTTCAATCGGCACGCTGGCAGTGAACTTCGCCCAGGCTTCCTCACCCGTTTGCCCCTGCTCCGTGATCTCGGGCAATGGCCTTTCTTTCTTCAAAACGGCATTGGCATAGACCTGAATTTCCGCGGGGTTCTCACCCGCGGGGCCGTGTCCATGCGGCATTCGCACGCGCAAGCACAGCGTCCGGGGGCTTTCCGGAATCCGGTATGATTTCTGCCAGGAATTCATGGGATACGCGAAATCATTGGTACCGTTGACCCACAGGACAGGCATCCTGGTGTGCATCAAATACGACGACGGATCCCATTGGTTCAGCCACAGTGCCGACTTCTCGCTCCCCAGCTTTTCCAGAGCAGGAATCCAGACCGAATTGTCGCCCAGGAATCCACATCCATAAACCGGTGCCGCGAATTGAAAACGTGAATCCACACCAGACACAATGCAGGTCAGGTAACCGCCCCACGAAATCCCCGTCACTCCGATCCGGTCAGGATCCACTTCGGGATAGGAACGAACCAGGGTATGCGCCAGGGCGGCGGCACTGACCGCGTGATACGCCCATTGGTCCTCAATCGGATCCTCTAATTGTCCAAAACTGGCGTCCCAGCCGGGGGGACCGCCGTCTTCGTGACGCTGCCACTTGCCATAGGTCCCCACCGGAACGCACCCGCAAACGTCCATCGCGATCGCGGCATAGCCTCGTTCATTCCAGAGCTTGACCCAGCGTTCAAACGCGGTCCCGCCCCCGCCATGAATCAAGACCATCGCCGGATATTTCTGATTTCCGTCGGTCTTGTCGCCGGCGGCCCGGGGAACGCCATAGTACGCATAAACTCGCGTCGGACGTCCTTTGTACGGGACCCCGGCATAAAAGAACGATTTGACACCGTCTGCCGACGCCACGTCGGTCGGGAACACCTCAGGAACCCGCGACAGTTTTTCGAGCGGGAAGGGAACTCCGTCACCGACCTTTAGCCGGACCGCCCGCAATGGCGTGGATTCCTGGGCCTGCAGGATCGGGGAGACAAAGATGAACCCCGTCACCAACCACACCCAGATCAATTGCGTCATCCGAAACACTGTCGACTCCTCAATCGTTGCCAACTGTACAGCACGAAAGCCATCATTCGTAAAAGGATTTCCTCGCGAATTCCAGGTCCCCATAGATGCTGAGCACCTTGTCGAGATGCACGGCGCGCAGGATCTGGTTCACCGGCCCCAGAATGGTCGAGAGTTTGACCTCGCCCCCTTTACGCCGCAGCCGCGCCTGCAGCGCCACGAGTGACCCCAGTCCAATGCTGGAGACATACCCCAGATACCGGCAGTCAATGATGATTTTCGAATACCCCTTCTCCAGATGCTCGTTCACCTGTCGGTCAAATTCCGGCGTTGAAGCGGAATCGAGATTCCCTCGTAAGACGATCACCAGGATGTCCCCGTCGAGAATCGAAGAGTCAAACATCGGAACGGAACTCATGGTCTTATCCTTCAGGGCACTCATCAAGTTCGCTGTCTCTGAAACTGTCATTCAGGCCGGTGAAAACGCTCACCCGTCCGATCCATACAACGGGAAAATCGGCTGACCGGTGCTGATCAAATACGGACGATTGGCACTGTCGTGGAAGTGGCCACCGGGTTCAATCCCCAACGCATGAAAGATCGTGGCGGTCACATCCCAGGGACCGTACTTCGTTGTAATCGGATAGGCCGCATGCCGATCCGCCGCCCCGACGATCGTGCCCCCCTGGACTCCCGCCCCCGCCAGCACGATCGAATACGCAGCGGCCCAATGCTTGCGCCCCGGAGTGACTCCGGCGAAATTCCGTTCCAGCGCCACCAGCGGCGCACGGCCAAACTCACCCATGCAGATGACAAGCGTCGTCTCCAGCAATCCGCGCTGATCCAGATCCTCAATCAGCGCCGAAAAGCTCTGGTCAAAGCGAGGCAGCAGCGAGCGCCCCATCACATCGAAAATGTCGTTGTGAGTATCCCAGCCGTACTCTTCCTGATCATCAGGATACTTGTCCTGCCCCCGATTCGAATGATTCCAGATGACCGTAACGAGAGGCACCTGTGCTTCCACCAGTCGACGTCCCAGCAAACAGGCCTGGCCCGGACGATGCCGACCGTAGCGATCACGGATCGATGTGGACTCGGCACCCAAATCGAGGGCCCGACGGGCCGCCGGCCGATCCAGCATACGGAACGCCTGCTCATACAGAGTGTTCATGTCCGCCATCGATTGAGCCGCGAAAGGGCCGGCAGGCTGCAACTCCGACAACAGTCGCTGCCGCAACGATTGACGCCGCGGAGTCAATTCCTCAAGTTGCTCCAACCCGGGAACCGCCGGCTGATCGGTCGTCACATCCCCAATCATCAGGGAATCGTATTGTCGACCCAGCAATCCCGCATATTGCCCCGGACCAGGCTCCCACGGGACCAGAGCCGGCCCGTTGATCAGGACGGAGGACCGCAGAAACGTGGTCGCCGGACGCTGCTGTTCCAGGACGCACCCATAAAACGGATGGTCCGTTTCCCGCGGGGTAGGGTTTGACGAACGTCGAGCGTGATAATAGCCGGTCAGCGCCAGGTACAACGCCGAACCATGATCCAGATCTTCATGCGACATTGACTTCACGATCGCATATCGATCCGTCAGCCGGGCCAGCCGCGGCAAATGCTCGCAAAGCCGCGTGCCTGGGACCGCCGTCTGGATGCTGCCGAATTCGCCCCGCACTTGTGACGGAGCTTCGGGACGCGGATCCCAGGTTTCCAGCTGACTTTGTCCGCCGCTGGCCACGACGACCAGAACCGATTTCGCCCGGCCAAACCCGCGGCTCTGATCCCGGAATCCTGGCGGCAATAGACGTTCTCGTCCGGACGCAGACCGCTGACGCAGGATCTCGCCCAACAGGGCCAGACCCGCACCACCAAATCTCCGCAACCAGTGCCGTCGTTGCATCAACGATCAACTCACAATCGAGCCCAACACCATCACACCGCGCGCAGCCCATGATAGCAGGCAGGCGACCACAATTCCCAACCCAGGTGAGCCGGAGCGGCGTCAACCCAATTGCACATGTTTTGTGAGCCGCAAGGCGCTAGCCGCGGGTGTATTCTCAAACGCACTCAAGATCCTGCTGCATAGCGTCGGCATCAGCCCCCGGACTCCACCCAACGCTCTGAAGAGTCCGTGGCCTGACGGCGCACGTCTCACCCGTATTCGCGAGATCACCCCGATTCGTGACGGAAACCCCGGTTACTCCGCGCGATCTGAAAAGAACCAGGTCCAGGTGTCGAATTCCTGGCCGCGTCCACTCAGAAACGGTTGCGACCAGACCTCAGTGTCATCCAGCCGCACGCGCAATCCGGTCGTCGTTGTTCCTGTGACGGAAAATTCACACTTGGCGGCTGACGATCCGCCCTGCCATTGAATTGCCACGATCGCATCGGGATTGGTCCCTGTCGCACTGAATCCGAAGAACGCGCCGTCAATAATCTCGTCCACCTCGCTGGAATACCGAAACAGCGGAGTTGTCAGCAGTCGCATTTCCGTTTTGACATCTTCATTCACTCCGTCAATCATCGTCGCGGAAAAGCGCCGCGCCAGATTTTTGAGCTGTACCAGTCGTCCGGATTTTGTTTCCACGGCATCCACGGCCGAGGTCGTGGGGCGAAACGTCATCCCGGGCTTTTTCGAGACGAACTCCCGGTTGAACGGCCATTTAACCGTCAGAGTGTCGGATGTCACAGACGTGACGTTGAACAGCCAATGAGGTTGCGGCTCGGGAAATCCATACCGTTCGGTCTTCATCAGCGCGACCGGACGCCCGTGAACCGTCCAGACCCAAATGGTGGCATCGCGGATTTGGCGTTGTTGATCGCTGTACCGAAAGACGGGTTCGGCCACCATATCCGCGGCGCGTTTTTCGGTCCGCGATGTCTCGTGAACCTTGATCGCCGCCACAGCTGCTCGCATTTCCTTCAGGAGCATCTGCCGCTCGGAAGATCCCTTGTCCGGATCATCCGCACGTGCAATCGGGCACAACGCCAGAATGCCCACCAGCAGTCGCAGGACCTTCACTCTAAAGTCAGAGTCCATGGAAACCCCCTCTGCTTGAGACAGTTCACGCACAGTCGTGATTGAGCGTTCGCTTCTGCGATTCACTAATCGCAAATCCACTCCGCCCGCCCCTTCAGACATTCACGGTTAACCTCATAGTACCCGCGTGCCCGGGGTTTTGGGAGTGCATTGTCGACCGGCCATAACGTTCACAGCGGCCGCAGGTTCGGCCTTTCGGCAAAAAGCCCGCCAGAGAATGAATCGAACCGCCCCCGGACGCTTGAAGCCCAGGCACCCGAACAGTAGAATCCCGCCGTCCGGCCCCTATAGCTCAATTGGTAGAGCATCTGACTCTTAATCAGCAGGTTCTTGGTTCGACTCCAAGTGGGGGCATTTGTCTTTTCTTTGAGTCCGAAAAAGACGCAAAGCGCAGTCGGACCGAAAGCACTTCGGGACGCTTAAGATTGACGGCGGAGCGAACCCCATCCAGTCGCCGGACACGGTCGTGCTTGTCGGCACCATAATCGGCACGAAGACCGTGATCAACGTGCCATAATCCGCTATGACACGAGCTCCAATTTGCCGTATCCAACGATTTGATTGAACGCACTATCGCGCAGCGGTTTCAAAGGCTCAGCGAATTGGTCGATCTGTGTTGAGCTTCAGAAACAGGTCCCGAATTGCACGTCCCGACGGGGTCAGTACCTGTCCAAGACCGTCGCAGGTGCGGCATCGTTCTTTCGTCGGCAGATCGAGGGACTCGTTACCAACGCCAATCGGTGGAGTCTCTCGGTTGTCCGTCGCGCAATCCGGGCAGGGGACGAACAGGTCGTACGGTCGGATATCGAGTTCAGTGCGAGATTCAGTCATGGTAGGGCCCGTTTCATGAGGATCGAAGGGCGCTGCCCACCAAATAGGGTCAGCCCCGCCACAGTTAAGTGATTTGAGTCGCAACCATATTGGGAAGTGGCAGACCGGTCAGCCCCCATTTGGAATAGCAAAGCCGGATCGAAGGCAAACGCAGGCTAATTCGTGGCCAGCCTGATTGCAATGCAAGCGCTTTCGCCAGGTCCGTTGCCAGCCGCGGACGAATTCACACATGGGACTCACTTTCGACGGTTCGTGGCTTTCGCACTGGCGGCAGGATCAGCCAGGCCGAGATCAGACCCAGGCCGAGCGCCAGCGACCAATACGGGATGAACGGCTCTCCGGTTGACCGAGAGTGAGCAAGCAACGTGGTGCGGTTCTGTTCACTGATGCCTCCCGAGTCCCAGTCCACCGACTTGAGCCATGCGTGCTGGCGGTTTTTGAGCGTCACGCACACCTGCCCGCAAAAAGACTGAATCTCGCAATCAAGTCCGTTACTCAACGAAATACGCAGGAAGTCTCTGCGGAATTGACTTCCGACGCCGATCACGATGAATCCGCACGCCATGACGAGCAAGACACACCCTGCTTTTCGCCGCCATCCGTGGAAGAAACTGCCCATGTTTCACCTCTGAAACCGTGTCCGACCAGCGATGGCAGTCTATCAGAAAACCTTCTGCAACTCATTGCGCCAGTTAACATCCGGCACCAAGCGGGCGAATTTCCAGAGCCAGGCTCCCAAAACTCACCTGTAAGAATTTGACATGAATTCACATCCGTGCGAAAATCCATTCTGGTCGATCAATCCGTCTTCAATTGGCATGAAACATGATGCGATCAATTCTTTTGGCAACGGTAGCGGCATCACTCAGCATGTCTGGCTGGTCCGAGGCGGCTGAGATCAAACCACCGCGGAACACGACTCGGACGACCGCCGGCAAACTGAAAAACCCCGGCGCGAGTGAAGCCGCCAAACCTGTTGCGCCGATCGACACGGCACCCGGTGCAAAGAAGACCGAGACCGCGATTTTCGCTGGCGGATGCTTCTGGTGTATGGAACTTGCCTTTGAACAAGTGGCGGGGGTGATCGATGTCCAAAGCGGGTATTGCGGCGGGACGAAGACATCCGCGAACTACGACCAGGTTCACCTCGGGAATACCGCGCACGCCGAGGCAATTCGTGTGACGTTCGATCCCGCCAAAGTTACCTTTGACCAGTTGCTGGATGTCTTCTTCGATTCCCACAACCCCACACAACTGAATCGGCAAGGAGAGAATGACATTGGCCGGCAATATCGTTCCGCGATTTTTTTTGCCGACGACGAACAGCAGAAACTGGCCAAAGCCAAGATCGCCGAACTGGACTCGAAGCACATTTACAAGCGACCGATCGTCACCAAGCTGGAAGCATTAAAAGAATTCTATCCGGCCGAGGCGTACCATCAGGACTTTGCTCGCAGGAATCCGCTGCTCCCCTACATCCAGAGCCACGCCATTCCCAAGGCCGTCCATGTTCGAGCCAAACATCCCGATCTGATCCGCAACTGAATTTCAGGGCAGCCGCAACCGTCAGATCAATTCCCGGGTTGCCTGACGGTCGATCCAGGATCAGGCCTGTCGGGCAGCAGTTCGTACGTGCTTTCAAACAACGGTTCCTGGACCAGCCAGACGTCGCTGGACGTGTCGGAGTAGGGATCCGCAGAGTCGCTTTTGACGACATAGCCGCCCGCTTTCGAATGCAGCGTGACCTGAGGATCGAACCCGGGACGGATGTTGAAGCCCGCGATCCCCGGTCCCTCAACGCGCGCGACCCAGTTCATGACGCCGGGCTTGGGCCGAAACAACGAATAGTCGTGCGGAACATCATCGAACGCGAATTGCTTCGTCACGACTTCGCCAGGCTCATACTTGGCTTCGATGGAATCCGGTTTCTGAAACCACGGCTCATTGGCGACTCCAACACACAGCCACAGCCCCTCGCGGGCCACCTCAGTGGCCCTGTCGGCGGTTTGGAATTGTTTACCGATCTCGCCTTCAGTCACGGCGCGCGCCCACATTGGCTGAGTCTTGCTCGCCTTCTGCCATGCGCGATGGTCATGGATCCATGCCAGGGTTTCGTCATGGGACAGGTCAATCTCAGTTACCTCGCTTTCTTTCCGATGCTCCGGAATCGGTGCCGTCGGGCCGACGACAGTGTCCTGTTTCCCACATCCACTCGCGGCCAGCAATAACAAAACTATAACTTGGCCTCGATGGCATCCACAGATTTCGAGAAGAGATTTCGACACGATGGTTCGCCCCTCAAAAGTCCTTCTCAAATCTGTCCGCAAGATTGATTCTAGCGGAATCCCGCCTTACAGACACAGGTCATCGAGCCCGATGCGCGCGCGGTTCATCGATTGAAAGTATGGCGAATGAACTTTGTAGCCGAAGTCGTGAGACTTCGGAAGTCGGCAGCAGACAGCCCGATTTCTCGTTTTCAGAGAACCTCGGTACTTCGGAACATCGGCACCGTTCATGCGTGAGCCGCAAGGCGCTAGCCGCGGGTGTATTCGCATCACGTCTCCAAGAGACCGGCGGCTAGCGCCTTGCCGCTCACTGGGATCTGGCCGTGGCTCGGTCCATAACGTCCATAACCGTGGCTCCCCAACTTAAAAAAAGACGATCGCCCTGCGATGGCATGCCGGGGGTATTGATGCGATGGCATGCTGGCGTGATACTGAGCCCGACAGGGCGCTTTCCAGGAGTGGAATCGAATTCGAAGGCCTCAACGATGTGCATTTTCATTTGCAAGTTCTGGCGATGGATACGTCACATGCCGGTTTTCGGTCCGCTCCTGATCATTCTGGGAAACTGCGCGCCCTTGCCTGCCCAGTATGCTCCCGGATCACCGGAGCCGATTTCCAAGATCCGGGGGGCGTTGTTGTTGCATGGTGGTGGATCGGTGGCCGACAGCGTCCGGGCGGAATTCGTCGAACTTGCTGGGGGAAGCACGGCTCGGGTGGTGGTGATCCCCGCAGACGACGCAGACGAACCCGTAAACGCGGATCTGCTGGAGGAGTGGAATCTGTTTGCTCCGTCGACTGTTTCGATCCTGGATGTGAAATCACGCGAGGCCGCGCTGCAGCCGCATTCTTCTCTGCCGCTGGCGGATGCGACCGGTGTCTGGCTGTGCGGAAGCAAGTCGGCGCGCCTCGCTGATCTCTACGCGGACACGCCGCTGGAAGATGCACTGCATGAAGTCATCCACCGCGGAGGCGTCGTGGGCGGCACATCAGCCGGCATCGCGATCGCCGCCCGAATCATGGTCATTCTGGGCGGGGAACGAAGAGGCTTCGATTTGTTCCCCGGCACGATCATCGACCAGGACGTTTCGACGGGATCTCAGCCAGACCGCCTGCAGAAGGCGGTTGGCGCTCACCCGGAGTTGGTGGGATTTGCAATTGATCCCGAGACCGCTCTGATTCTGCGGGGACGAAGCTTGAAGGTCATCGGAAAGTCTGAGGTTCTCGTCCGCCTGGCGGCGTCAACTTCACTGCCCGAGCGAGTCGACCGACTGAGTGCGGGGCAGACCGCCGACCTGATCGCTCTCAGCCGTGCGGCCCAGGCCCGGACGCAACCGCCATTCCCCCCTGCAAAACCGGCCTCGCCCCATGTCGACCATGGCTCGCTGTTCATCGTGGGGGGAGGCAAACTGCCGCGCGAGTTAGTGGCGCGCTTTATGGAACTGGCGGGCGGCCCCGACTCACCGTTCGTGGTGATCCCCTGCACGGAACAAGAAGTCGTATCGGGTGACGGATTCATGACGACCTTGCAGAAGATGGGGGCCATGAATGTGACGCTGCTGCATACGAAGGATCGTCAACGGGCAAATCGTGACGAGGAGTTTCTGGCCCCGCTCAAGACGGCCCGCGGGATCTGGTTTGGCGGCGGTCGACAATGGAATCTGGTCGATTCCTACCAGCACACGCTGGCACACAAGCTGATGCATGACGTCGTCGCGCGTGGCGGAGTCATCGGCGGTTCGTCGGCCGGAGCATCGATCCAGGGCGACTTCATGCCCCGGGGAAATCCCCTGGGTAACCTGGACATCATGGCCGAGGGTTACGAGCAGGGGTTGGGATTCCTGACCGGCGTCGCGATCGATCAGCACTTTTCGCAACGCCAGCGGTTTGCCGACATGAAGTCGCTGGTGCGGACCCACCCACAATTGCTGGGCATCGGTATCGACGAATCCACCGCCATCATTGTTCGCCAGCACGAGGCGGAAATCGTTGGCAAGGGGAACGTCGCGTTCTTTGATTCGAATCGGCTCGATGTGGAATACATTTCCGTCTCGGCTGGTGAACGGTTTGACCTGAACACCCGTCAGGTCATCCTGCGAGAATGAGCTGGTGCCCCACCGTTTCGATGTCAACCTGCGTGATGTCGCAATCCGCGTCGTGAGATGGTGTGTTTGGGCAACGTGATTCGCAACCAGAAAATCATTGCTTGTCTGTAAGTAACTTCCCGAAAGTGTTGTTATATTCGAATATTCGCATATTGTTGATCTTGGAGCGTTCGTGCGACTCGATCGACAGGGGCTGACGCGTGCAAAACAGTCTTCGGCAATTCAAAGCGGGCATCTTTCGAGCGCTGGCACATCCGTCACGAATCGCGATCATCGAATTGCTGCGAGATGAGGGAGAAATCCCGGTTTCCAAACTATACGCACGGTTGGAATTAGAACAGGCCAACGCTTCTCAGCATCTGGCCGTTCTGCGTTCCAAACATCTGGTCATCGCGAGAAGAAGCGGTAATCAGGTTCTTTACTCTCTGCGCGATCGGATCCTTGGAACAGTTCTTGACCTGATGCGTGAGTACTTTCATGCGCACTTGGAAGAGTCGCTGTCGTTGCTTGAAGACCTGCGAACGGATGTACCCAAAAAACGCAAGACTCCTTGAGAGGTGACTTCACCATGAGACTTCCCAGCTTGAAAACGTCACGTACCCGTCACTCCGCGACCGGGGTCTGGACGCGACGCATCTCGTTCGCAGCCTGTTTCGGATTGATCGCGTTGTCAATCTTCGACCTGTTTGCAGCAGGCGCTCCCTCCGAGAAGAAATTGAAGGGAGGCTCGCTGAACATCGTTGCCGTCGATGCGGGCAAGCCGAAGTTGACGGTCACCGATGGTGAGAACCAACGGATGTACAAGCTGACCGCCGAGACCAAAATCAGGCTCAATGGGGCTCCTGCCGCGGTTGACGACATCGTTTCGGGCGATGCCGTGGTTTTTGAAATCGACGATCACAATCGGGTGCTCAGCGTCGAGGCCACCCGCATTCAGTCCGGCATCGTCATGGGCATCGTCGGTCGAGCGGTCGAAACCACAACCGATTTTACCGACAAGCATGTCGTTGATCTGGCCGAAGACGTTGAGGTGATCTTGAACGGCGCGAAGTCGCAAGTCTCGGATTTGCAGAGGGGTGATCGCGTAAAGATTTCTCCCAATGCTGCTGGCCTGGCCCAAAAAATCGTCGTCAGCCGGCGCAGTCTTGTGGCGGAGTTCTGGGATAACTTTCGTCACAATCTATTCAAGCCACTGTTGCTGTTTTTCTATATGGGATTCATCGTCCCCTTGCTGAAAATCGATTTCGAGTTCCCACATGTCATTTACCAGGGACTGACCATTTACCTGCTGATTTCCATCGGTTGGCATGGAGGTGAAGAACTGGCCGAACTCTCGGGAGGTGTGCTGCAGCAGGCGTTGATGTTCATGATCGTCGGCTTCTGCACAAACTTCGTCATCGGAATCGCGGCTTACGGAATCCTGCGCAACTTCATTCCCAAAATGCGGCGTATCGATTCCGCCACGGTCGCCGCGTATTACGGTTCCGATTCCGCAGGGACGTTCGTGACGTGTCTGGGTGTGCTGGCGGCGGCTGGGATCGCTTATGCCCCCTATATGCCCGTCATGCTGGCGATCATGGAGATTCCGGGGTGTCTGGTGGGATTGTGGCTCGTGTCACGACTGCGAGGTACCGGAATGGATGCGCTGGGGAATATGCCGGACGAAATCGGATACAACGCGGCGGCGAAGTCTCCTCTGGTGGCTGAAGTTGACATCGCCGAACACCATGGGCACAAGACGGCCGAGGAAAAGGCCGTTGAACAAGAAGCGCGCATGGCGCTGGAGAACAAGGAAGACGAAGACGAAGTTAATGTTCCCCACAAGCCACCGGGGATCTTCAGCGCGGAACTGTTGCGCGAAGTCTTTCTGAATCCTGGTTTGTTTCTGCTGTTCGGGGGGATCATCGTCGGCTTCGCCAGTCGCCTGCAGGGTCATAAAGTCACGGACGCCGACGACAGTCTGTTTGTCACTTTGTTTCAGGGAATGCTCTGCCTGTTTCTGCTGGAGATGGGAATGACCGCCTCCAGGCGCTTGATGGACCTGAAGACCGCGGGCTGGCGATTCATCGTATTTGGGCTGGTCGCCCCCAACTTGTTCGCGTCGCTCGGAATCTGCGTGGCACACGGATTCGCCATGGCAACCGGGACTCCCTTGCAGCTTGGTACGTATGCTCTGTTTGCGGTTCTGTGCGGGGCCGCATCGTACATCGCCGTCCCCGCCATCCAGCGACTTGCGATTCCCGAGGCGAGCCCGACACTGCCATTGGCCGCATCTCTGGGTCTGACCTTCTCTTACAATGTCACCGTCGGCATCCCCATTTACATGATTATCGCCCAGTCGATGATCATGGCGTTTCCTGTTGCACGCTAGATTCAGCGTGCCGCATTCATCCATCGATGCAGAACTCGACGACCGACCCGTACTGGACCTTCCTGGAAGGCAAGTCGATAAATCCGGGTGGAGAGGCGTTCCGGCGTCTGCTGAGCGGCCAGAATCTCGCGAACCTGCTGGATGACGTTTGAGTCTTCCTCGGGAATGGAGTCCTCGCGTCGGTTGAGCAGTCGTGTCCAGGCCTGCAGGTGTTCGCGTGCGTAGTTGTCCCACGTCCAGGCGCTGACCAGGTGCCCTCGCTGTCGGTGCTGTTGGTCGATGGTCGTGAGAATCGTGATCAGTTCGTCGAGTGTTTCAAATGGATGCGTGATACCGTCGGGGACGTCGAGATGAAACCCCTGAGGGGTCACAATGGTCGGGACACCGGCTGCGAGCGCGTCCAGGAATCCCATTGAACCTTCGTCCTGCCCAAGATACAGGTAATAGTCCAGGCTGGGCATCAGATCGCAATACAGGCGATAGTCGAAGCGTTTCCAGTATTCCACGTGAAAGCCACGCTGACACAGTCGGCCGACGATCTCTTCCCAGCCATCCCCCATGATTCGAAAGCGAAAGCTGGCCGGGCTGAATTGCGCCGTTGCTTGTTCCAGCAACTGTTCCCGCTTGCGACCGTCCGGATAGAGCCGGGTGGTCAATCCCAGCACCAGTGGCCGGGGTTGCATGACATGATCGTGTGCGGGATGTGCCACGGCCAGTTTGCTCCGCGGAAACCCGGCCGCCACGAGTTGATCACATGTCTGACGTGACATGCAGAAGGCCAGTTCGGCATGTTGCAACTGGAGCCGTGCCAATTGCTGTTCCCACGGGAACGCGAAATGCGTGAGCATCAGTGTATCCGTCGAGTATCGTCGACCATCATAGTTCATGTAGATGACATGATGGTTGATATCGGCACGTCGGCTGGGAGTTTGAGAGATCTCGGCAGCGACCCCCAGTTCTCGCAGATGCTCGTGCAGTTTGCGTGAGATCTTGGACAGGATCCAGGAGCCGGATTCGTAATTGACGATGCGAACTTTCACGAAGGCGTCTCCTCATCGCGGGCTTGAGCAACAATGGCCACGTTCCACGAATCGTAAGAAGGCGGCAAATGCAGCGACGGAAACGAGCAGGCATGCACTGTTTGAAGTCCGGCGCGACTCAGTCTCTGCTGCAGTTCCGGCAGGAAAAAGTACCGCAGCGCATGGCACTCCTGAATTTCATTCGTCAACGATGTTTCGGCAAACTGCTGGACCTGATAGCAAACCCGTACGGTTCGTTCGGCCAGATTCCAATTTGGCACGCAGTGACGCACCGTGCGAAGATTGCCCTCCAGAACCTTGGTTCTGGCCTGCGGGCACTGGTTTAAAACGGCGGGACCAAACCAGAAGTCGGCGACAAACAGACCTCCGGGGACAAGTGATCGCCGCACTGAGTTCAACATGCCGTCCAGCGCATCGTCGCTGACCTGGTAGCTCATGACGGCGAACATGCTGATGACTGCATCGAATCGAGATTGCGCGTTGAAGTGGCAGGCATCCCCGTGCAGTAACAGCAATCGATCTCCATGATCCGACACGTCGACCTTCTGGCGGGCAATTGCGAGCATGGCGGGTGACCGGTCAATTCCCACGACGTTGTAACCGCGTTTTGCCAGCGGCAGGGCGTGTCCCCCGGTACCACATCCCAGATCGAGCACTCGCTGGATGCGGCGACCCCACCGGTGAAAGACCTGCTCGAGGAAATCACACTCCGAGTCGTAATCCTTTTCCTCGTACAGAAGATCATAGACGTCGGCATACTGGCCAAAGGCCTCAGTTGCCGTCAGGCCGATGGAAGGCATTGGTGTGTCTCCGGATTCGTCGCCTGCGCTGGTTGCAGGCAGACTTTGACATGGTGGCTGATCTCGCGGATTTGCTCGTCGGTCAGCGTCATTCCATTCGGCAGATAAAGTCCCTGTCGCGCCAGGCGCTCGGCGACCGGATACCGTTCGTTGTGGAACAGCCCCATCTGCTGAAATACAGGCTGCTCATGCATGTTCCAGAAGAACGGCCTGGATTCGATGCCTCGTTGAGCCAGTCGCAGGCGGACTTCAGCCGCATCCGGTCCCCGAGTGTCATCGACCAGGAATCCGCAAACCCAGTAGACGGATCTGGCCCACGACTGCTCGCAGGGGCCCGTCAGGTTTGGCAGACCGTGCAGGTCTTGTTTGTAGCGGGACGCAATCATCCGCTTCCGGGCGATGGTGTCATCGATCCGCCGCATCTGGGAGACACCCAGGGCGGCTTGCAGGTTGGTCAGGCGGAAATTGTGACCCAACCGCGAGTGCTGAAACCGGCGTTGTCGCTCGAAGCACAGGTTTCTTAACTGTCGGACTCGTTCCGCCTGATGTGGGTCCCTGACCAGAACCATTCCTCCTTCACCAGTCGACACCAGCTTGTTGGCATAGAAACTGAAGACACTGATGTCTCCCAGGCTGCCACATTTCTGACCGCGATATTCGGCTCCATGGGCTTCGGCGGCATCTTCGATCACCTGCAGATTGTGTTGCCGGGCAATCTGTTGAATCGGCCACATGTCGGCAGGATGCCCATATGTATGAACCACGATGATTGCGCGCGTTCGCGCGGTGACACAGCTGGCCACTTGCCCCACATTCATTTGCCAGTCATCGGGATTGCTGTCGACCAGCACCGGGACTCCACCGCAGCGGACGACTGCCTGCGCCACTGAGATGATCGAAAAGGTCGGCACGATCACTTCGTCGCCCGGTTGCAGATCCAGCAGTTCTACGGCAATCTGCAACGCCGCCGTGCCACTGCTGACGCTGATCCCGAATGGCATCCCGCAATACGAGGCCCAGCAATTCTCAAACTCGTCAATGTACCGGCCTGCGGACGAGATCCATCCAGACCGCAGACAGTCATTGACGAGTTCGATATCCTGAATTGTCACGGACGGTTCGCAGACCGGAATCATCGCAGGGGTTCCTTTTCGGCGAGTCCGGTGTAGGGCCCCTGTTTGATTTCCAGCAGCGTCGTGTCCTCAAGGAAACGCAATCCGTGTCCGCCCGAGACCAGCAGCAGAATGTCGAGGCGTCGCAGATTCCAGGTCCCCATGAACGACTTATCCAGGCCGTACAAGTCCACTTCCGCGCTGCCTCGCAACACGATCAGCGTTTCCGGGGTGCCCACCAAATGGCGTTGCAACGGAAGGTGGGTATGGGTCTGAACGGAACCACCACGCGGGTAGACCACAAACCCGGCCTGCTGATAGTAGGAATCCGGAGTCACAAACGTTGTGGATTCGGGAGAAAACTCAGACCGAATCAACGTGGCGATGTGCTGATTGTGCCATTGGATATGTTCGACCAGTCCGTCTGGGGGGAGAGGACGCATCGCCACCTCGAACAAGTGGGCCAAGTCAGGAAGAGTGGGAGTATCGTTAAAACGAACGCGTATGACCGCTCGTCGACTCTGTGAACTGCGTGCGTAATGGTGCCGCCGAGAGTGGGGGGCGAAGTGCAATGACCATTTGACAGAACGGATCCAAGCCGGAACATCAAAACGCTTTTGCAATCAGTGTTCCAAACATGAAGATAACCTTAATGCGCGCACAAGTATTGTGAAGCCAGAGTTTTGTGTCACACGCAAGGTCTGGGAGATAAAATCCGGCGGACGCATGAATCAATTGTAATTAGAAAAAAACACGCCGAGATGGAAATTAGTTTTCCATCTCGGCGGAGATAGTGCGACGGGCGCCCACCTGACCAGGACCGCCCGTCTTGGTGACGACTGGTTCGATCAGTCTTTCGACGGCTTTAGAACCGGCACGGAGCCGGGGCTGGCCAGAACCAGCAGCGACTGGGCGGCTCGGATGCGAGCATCGGGAAACGGGTCTTGCAGCAGGACCTTCAGTCGCTCAGCCGCGCCAACTGCACGTGCATCGCCGGCGAATGTCGCTGCGTAGGTCCGAATGGAATCGTTGTCGCTGGTCAGGTTTCGCAGGAGTGCAGTGAGACCGTCGTCGTCACCTAGAATCGCCAGTGCGTGTTCAAAGTTGGCTTTCAGTGCGCTGTCGGAGATCCGGCCCAGCTGCGCTTTCAAGCGGGGGATGTCGCTGCGGTCGCCGATCTGCCCGAGAATCCAAGCCGCAATGGCCGCGTGCTTCGGATCGTCGTGTCCAAGCAACTTCCGCACCGTTTCCAGCGCGGGCTTATCACCCCCACGCGCCAGTGCTGCGGCCGACATCAATTTCAAGGTCAAATTGTCATTCTGGGAAAACGCGCGTCGCAGGGCCTTTCCGTCACCAGTCTCGAAGACTTTGAACAGGCTTTCGGCGGCATGGGTGTGGCCGTATTTCTCGTCCGCAGCTAGGATCTGCAGCATCACCACAACGGTCGAACGATCACCGGCGCGGGCGATCTCACGAGCCAGTCCGCAGCGCTTCTGATCGTCGACCTCGGTCTTCAACTTTGGCCGCAGGAATTCAATGATCTCAGGTCCGTCTCCGCCCAGCGTCAGGCCTTCCGCTGCATGCATGGCGGGCCAGAATTCATCGCCGTGCAGGCCGTTGCGCAGCACCTGCAGGCACTTGGCTCGCGTGGACTCGTCGAGCGTGATGCGTGCCTCTTCGGCCGCTCCGAGCGCGATTGGCAACCACAACCCCGTCAACAATGGCAGCAGGACTCGAACACTGTGATTCATCGTGCATTCCTTGTTGGAGTTTGAATTCGGGCATTCCCTGGCTTGCCCGTTCACCAGGCCGTCCAGCCACCGTCAACCAGCAGATTCTGGCCGGTGACATAACTTCCCGCATCGCTTACCAGCATCAGCAGCGGTCCCTTCAACTCGGCAGGCGAACCCATCCGGCCCATTGGACATTTCTTCTGCAGTCGCTGCACCATCGGCGACGGAGCATTCTCCGAGGGAAAGGGACCGGGGCTCAGGCAGTTTACGCGCACCCGATCCTGAGCCCAATAGACGGCCAGGTGCCGCGTCATGTGAACGATTCCTCCCTTGAGCGTGTGGTATTGGACCGGGCTGGCGGCACAGATTCCGTCGTAGGCGTCCGGGTACGAACCGACAACGCCATACATTGAGCCGATCATCACGATCGATCCGGGAGCTTGACGGCGGACGACATGATCGCGCAGATGGCGTGCCAGCAGGAAGTAGCCGGTCGCGTTCTGCAGGTCCTTGTTGAATTCCTCCGCCGTCACACGAGTCAGATCGACGGCATGCCCCTGCTGCCCGTTGTTGATCAGAATATCGATCTGGCTTGCGGCCGACACGGCTGCATCAAAACCGTCCTTGATCGATTGTTCCTCCATCTGATCAAGCACAACGCTGTGATGTTTGGCACCGCTTGGGGACGGCAATTCGTCGACCACCCGCTGAGCACGGTCGCGATCTCGGCTGCCGACAACAACCGTCGCCCCAGCCTCGGCAAGAGCCCGCGCCAGCGACCGACCCAGGTGACCGGAGCCGCCCGTGATCAACGCGGCCCGACCCGACAAATCAAACAGTTCCTGAACGGTTGGTTCGTTCATTAACCTCTCCATCATCTGACCGCCACGACTCGGCGGCACTGTGCTAACAGCCCGTGGAAAAAGGGGGCTGACCCTTTGGATGGCAACGAATTCAACTTGACAACTGCATGCCCGGAGAGGGTCAGACCCCTTCTTCCACGGACTGCTGACGCACAACCTGCGACTGGGTTCAGGACTCGAGTTGATGCTGTGCCTGAGCAACGATATCGACTCCGACTCGCTCACTCCACGCGGCCAGCAGTCGCCGGGCGATCGGACCAACCACGCCGTCAGCAACCGGCAGACCGTTGAAACGGGTCGCCGGCATGATGCAGTAGGGGGTGCTCGTGAAAAAGACTTCGTCCGCCGTGTACAGGTCGTACGGTTGCAAATGGGTTTCGCGGATCGGAATGCCAAGTTCGATCGCCAGTTCCAGGACCGTTCGACGACTGACACCGGCCAGGCAATTGTCGGTCGCCGGGGTTCGCAGCTCGCCGTCCACCACCGCAAAGATGTTGCCCCCTTTGTTCTCGGAGACATTGCCATCGACATCCAGGATCACGCACTGGGCATCCGGATCGATCAACCGGGCTTCCGTGTCGGCGAGTGTGTAGAACAGGCGGCTGCGGTTTTTGATGCGCGGGTCGAGTGACTGGGCTGGAACAGCGCGACTGAGTGAGGTCACGGCGTGGCAGCCTTCCGTGTAGTACCGAGCCCAGCCACGCAGATCCAGGTGATTTGTGAAAATCATGATCGTGGCCGGGTTGGTCTGAGCCGGACTGGGACCTGGTTTCATCAGTCCGCGTGAAATATTGTGGACGATCCAGCAATCGTCAGCGGCTCCCATCAGGGATCGGTTCGCGTCCAGAACCTTCAATGTGACGCGAGTCATCTCCGCGGGCGACAGTCCCGGATCGACGCGACAGACCTTGAGTGACCGATACAGCCGGGTGATATGTTCATCCAGGCGAAACGGCTGGTGCCGGAAGGTACGGGTCGACTCCGTCAGGCAATCTCCCAGCATGACTGCACTGTCGAAGATCGAGATCTTGGCCTGGGATTCCGGGACCATCTTTCCCGTCAGGTACACCTGTCGTTCCGGTTGAGCCGTGATATTCATCTGGCAACTCCGTTCTTCGCTGAACGCATTGAGACATGGCATGTGACAGCTTCTTTGATTTCACGCCGGCCCCGGCAATTCCATAACAACACCGGCCGATTCCCCCTGGCGGATTCGGGGAAACGTTCGCAGCACCAACACGATTCCCGCGTGAGATGCGTTAATCACCACGGGGGGGCCTGCATGGAGGGGATAGACCGTACCGAGCGGATCGTTTGACTGGACGACATCCCCGAGCTTCACGCACGTTTCAAAATAGCCGGTGACTGGTGAGGGATGACAGACCTGCATGTGACCGGAATCGGGACGGGGATTCTCGACCACATGCTCGATCCGATCCTCCGGTACGGCGCGATCCAGCATCCCGAGTTCGGACATGACATTCAGGCAGCCCTGGACATAGGCTTCAACGCCCTCCGGGTGACAGGTCGCCGCACCCAGATACTCGCAATAAATCGCCGGCACAGCAGCATCCCGTGCCACCGACAGCGAGCGACCTTCCAGATTGGCGGCCGTGCCCCAGACAATCGGCAGGTTGAACGCGCGCGCCATCCGCCGCTGGGCGTCCAGGACAGCCGGGTTTGCGTGCATCACGTAGCCCGCCAGCGGATAGACGGAAAGCTCGGTACCGCCAGTGTGCAGATCGATATAGAAGTCGGCGCGGCGGATGAATTCACTGAGTGCCCAGGCCGTCTGTTCCGTGATGCTGCCATCCGGGCGTCCGGGGCACGTGCGAGCCAGGTCGAGACCATCGTCAGCACAGCGGTGTCCCCGCACGAAGGCCGCTTCGTTCACAACGGGGACCAGAATCACGCGCCCCCGGAATCCGGAGACGTCACGGGCCTGGGCTTCGAACAGGTCGATCAACCGACGAATCGCCGCCATCGGCTCAAATTCATCTCCATGAACGCCACCGGTAATCAGCAGGGTTGGCCCGCAGACTTCACTTCGATACTCGAATTGCCGCAGCTCGACGGTCATGGCTTCAAGTCCGGTGGTGAAATGATCTGCTCGGGACCGCAATCCTTGAAGCGGAAGCACCCATCCACCTGCAGCACGGTTCCCGTGATGTAGTCGGCGTTGTCCGAGGCCAGAAAAGCCACGGCGTTCCCAATGTCTTCCGGACTCCCAAGGCGTCCCCAAGGCAAAGTTTGTCCTGCGGAGACGATTGTTTCGTCTGAGAAGGCGACATGTTCACCCGGAGTATCAATCCAGCCCGGCGCAACGGCATTCACGTTGATGCGGTACGGTGCCAGTTCCACCGCGATCGTCTTCGTCAGATGATTCAACCCCGCCTTGGCCGCTCCGTAGGGGGCACACAGGCTGATTGGCATTTCGCCCTGCACGCTGGAGATAAAGACAATCTTCCCCCGGCCTCCACGTGCCACCATGTGGCGTGCCACCAGTTGGCTGATGTGAAATCCGCTGACCAGCGTGCCGCGGATCGTTCGTTCAAACTCGTCGGGGTCGTAATTCAGAAACGCTTCGCGGCGGCTGTAGGCGGGATTACTGACCAGGATGTCGATCCGGCCCGCCCGTTCCAAAGCACTGTTCACCAGGGCTTCGCACCCCGAACGTGCAAACACGTCGGACGGCACCGCGCGGCAGGTGCGTCCCAACGATTCAATCTCGGCGACTGTCGCCGCCAGGTCCGGACTGCCCGGACGATCGTTGATGATCAGATCCGCACCATGCCGTGCGAGTTGCAGTGCGCAGCCTTTGCCGATTCCGCGGCCCGCTCCCGTCACCAGTGCGACCTTGCCGGACAGGTTCATGGCCGCGGTTCCTCAGCGCTGTCCGCGAAAGCAGCGCCACAGGTCTGAAGCATCGTCATGATGGCTCCAAATTCGCCGCCATGATTCAGCAACTGTCCCCCCTGATTCTGGCGTTTCTTGAGAAGCTCCGGCGTCCCGACCGGCATACCCCACGCTTTGCCATGCCGCTGGCACGCGCTGGCCACGTGTTCAATGGCCGATTCGAGCGGCAGATTACTGGGATCGAGGTTCAGCCGCAGTCCGAGGTCGCCGGGACCGATGAAGATTCCGTCGACTCCCGCGACGGCGGCAATCTCGTCCGCATTCTGCACGGCCTGGGGCGTTTCGATCTGCACGACCAGGAACGTTTCGTGGTTCGCGTGTTTGATAAAGGCCCCTGTCTCGGACAGGTAGTAGTCGGCGTCCAAGCCCGCTCCATCCAGCCCGCGGTCTCCCAGCGGCGGATACTTTACGGCCTGCACCAGCGACTGGGCTCGTTCGGCCGTGTTGACGTGCGGAATCATCAATCCGGCCGCTCCATCTTCCAAATAACGATAGAGCCCCGTCTTTTCGATCGTGGCTGGCCGAACCATGATGTCAATGTCGTGCAAATGGGATTGAGTCAACAGGGCCTGAACATCGCGCTCGGACCAGTTGCGATGCTCCAGATCAAGCCAGATGCAGTCGAATCCACAATGCGCGGCATGCTTGACATAAAACGGAATGTAGTGGCCCAGGCAACACATTCTGACAGTCTGGTGATTGCGGATGCGGGCGAGCGTCTTGCTGTTTCTCATTACGGAATGTTCCTCGTGAAAACACCGTCTGCCTGAAGTGATGGAACGGGGAACACGGTACAACCCGTGCTGCGACCTGATTGCTTGCGAAATTCCTGGACGAGCGCACCTACTGAATTCTGAGCAGCGACTTTCTCGTACGGACAAACAACGCGCCATCGGCGATCGCGGGGGTTCCGAGAATTGAATCCCCCATGTCGTTCACCGCCAGGACATCCAATTCGGGGGCGTCCCGCAACACAACGATATTGCCGTTTTCTCCAGCGATGTAGATTTTGCCGTCGCCGTAGATCGGCGATGCGAAGTAATCGCCTGCATTTCGGATTCGAGCCGGACCGTAGACCGACGTCCCCTTTGCGGTTTCAAAGCAGGTGGCGATTCCGCCCGACTTGATCAGCAGCATCCGGTCATGGACGACCATCGGTGACACGATATGATCGGTATGTTTTGTGGGTTGCTTCCACAACACATGAGTCTTCGTCACGTCGCCCCGGCCGCCGGCCTTGACCGCGATGATGAACTCATCTTCGGCAACCTCGGCGTCAAATGCGGCACCGGCCGCGTTGCCGGGAGGCAGGAAAGCGATGTCCAGTTCGCGTCCTTCCAGAACCCCGTCGCGATTGAGATCGCCGCGATCAAACGTCTTCGTGTAGAACGCTTCGGGGACAGGACGCTTGCCAAAGAATGCCTGGACCTCGTCCTTCGTGACCTTGTTATCGCCGTTCCCGGTTTCGGCTCGATCGATCGACGCCAGCCACTGGCTGGCGATCCCTTTGCTCTGCAACGAAATATAAACCGTGTCGCCGCGGGTGACGGGAGTCGTCTTGATGTTTCGCAACAACGTGCGGGCCTGCCACAGGCGATTGCCGGACGAAGGTTCATAGCCGATCAACAGCCCGGTCCCGGCGACGACAATCTCGTCACCCTGGGAAGTTTCGCAGATCACCGGATGCGAGTAATTGACCGCCATGTCGTTGCGATCGTCTTTCCAGCGAATCTTGCCCGTTCGCTTGTCAAAGGCATACAGCGCCGGATGCAGGTCGTCGTCCTGGCAGAACAGCACCAGGTCCTTGTGAAGTACGGGCGACATGCCCGCGCCCCACTTGAAGATGAAGTACGGAACCGGCATCGGCTGATGCCAGACATCGGCTCCGGTTTTCGCATCCAGGCCGACCATGCCCAGCGTGCTGAAATAGAAGTAGACCCGTTCCGCATCCGCAGCAGGTGTCGTCGAAGCGTGACTGTTCGTGTGGTGGATCTCATCGACGTCCCCGATCGGCCAGGATCGTGTCCAGAGTTCCTTACCTGTGGCGACGTCGAGCGCGACCAATCCGACTGTCTTCTCGTCAATCATCGCCGACGTAAAGACGCGTCCTGCGGCCACCACCGGGCAACCGATGCCATCACCCAGCTTGACGGACCACTTGACGCGGTCCGTGCAGGAAAAGTGTGTTGGCAGCGCGGCTGTTGCCAGAGACACGCCCGAACAGTTGGCCCCGCGAAACTGCGGCCAGTCATCGGCCATTGCAGGAGCCACCACCAGGCACACGAGAGCAGCCAAAGCCATCCGCGTCATCAGTTCGCTCCAGTTGAAACAAGAGGGAAAGCCGTTTGTACTGGCATTGTGACAATCATTCCAGTCCGAAAAAAGCCCGGTGGTCCCAGCCGCGTTCGATTTGCATCTTGCAGGTGTCAATTGCATACTTCGAGTGCGGGGCAGGCACCTTCACGGCAATCTTCGGGAAGCCGCGTGAATCCTGAGTCGATTCGCGTTTGGATTCCTGGTTTGATGGAAGTGCAGCCCTTCGGTTGTCCGTGTCTGATTGGCCGTCCCACCTGGAGTCACACCGAATGCCCTGGCTCGATTGGCTGGTTCTTGGTGGCTATGCCGTGTTGATGGTTGGCGTCGGGGGCTATTACTCACGACGCAATTCAACGGCAGACGATTACCTGCTTGGCGGGCGGCGGATGTCACCGGTTGCCCTGGGGCTGTCATTGTTCGCCACGCTGGTCAGCACTCTGTCCTACCTGGGCACGCCGGGTGAGATCGTGGCCCATGGTCCGATGATGCTGACCCAGGTGGCCGCTCATCCGCTCATCTTCGTGATCGTGGGCTATGGCCTGATTCCGCTGATCATGCGTCAGCCCGTGACCAGTGCTTATGAATTGCTCGAAACACGCCTGGGAACCAGCATTCGACTGGCTGGTGCGGGCGTGTTCCTGCTGCTGCGACTGGGCTGGATGGCGACGATCCTGTATGCGACCAGCGAGGTCATTCTGGTGCCGCTGCTCAGAACAGATTCGTCCTGGACGCCGGGGCTGTGCGTCGCCCTTGGCTTCATCGCGGCGGCCTATTCGTCGTCCGGCGGCATCAAGGCGGTCGTGGTGACAGACGCCATCCAGTCGATCACGATGCTGGCAGGTGCCATCATCACCGTGGCGGTGATCTCTGTTCAAATGGGGGGAGTCGGTGCCTGGTGGCCTGCAGCATGGCCGACCCACTGGCAGCAAATGAGTTGGGGATTCGACCCCGGCCAGCGGATGTCGTTTGGAGTCCTGTTCCTTTCCACGACGACGTGGTATGTCTGTACTGCGGGGTCCGACCAGATGTCTGTGCAGCGGTTCCTGTCCACACGGGATGCGGCAGCGGCACGGAAGACTCTGGCGATTGCCCAGTCAACGGATGTACTGGTCGCCTGTCTGCTGGCGTTGACAGGCGTCGCGATCCTGGGTTACTACCGGATGCACGCGTCGGAATTGTCCGGTGGTCCAACCCCGTCCAGCGGCGGCGACAAGCTGTTTCCACTCTTTATCATGAGCAAGATGCCCGCGGGACTGTCGGGTCTGGTCATGGCTGCAATCCTTTCTGCGGCGATGTCCAGCCTGTCCTCGGGCGTCAATTCCGCATGTGCCGTGCTGGAGCGAGATTTCATTTCAAGATCGGGATTGAAGATCACTTCGGCAGCAGCCACGGTGCTTCGATTGAAGTGCCTGACCTGGCTGGTGGCGGCCACGGCCGTTGGCTTGAGCATTCTGAACACATTTATTGCCGGCAATCTCGTTGAACGCTGCTACAAGATCGTCAACCTGCTGTCGGCACCATTGTTCGGACTGTTTTTTCTCGCGCTGTTCGTACGCTGGGCCAATCCTGCCGGTGCCTGGCTGGGACTGCTGGCCAGTACCGCCACGGCAATTCTGATTGCCTATTCCAAGGATCTACAGATCCCGCTGGGGATCAGTTTTGTCTGGATGCTTCCCTGTTCGCTGTTCGTGGCGATCACGGTCGGAACGCTCGGCAGCGCGTTGTTTGCACCATTTCAAAGACGCCCCGTTGGCGAACTGGCTGACAACGCATGATCACTTCGACCTGGAGCGATTACCAACTCTCCCGATTGATGCTGGGAACGGTGCAGTTTGGCATGCCGTACGGCGTGGCCAATCGTACCGGACAGCCCAGTGAACGCGAGGTGCTGAATATCGTGGCGACGGCGGTGGAAGGGGAAGTGAACTGCTTCGATACGGCCGCCGTGTATGGGTCCAGCGAAGCCGTTCTCGGTCGGGTGCTGGCGGAACTGGGCGTTGCCGACAGGGTCACTGTTGCCACCAAAGTCCGTCCGTTGAATGACGCCGAGTCAGCCGACGCGTCTCTGGCTGCGGGCGCCATCGAGCAATCCATCGCGGACTCGCGCCAGCGGTTGCAACTGGATTGCCTGCCCGTCGTGCTGTTTCATCGCGAGGCGGACGCCGTGTACCTGCCCATCCTGGCCGAACTCCAGGCTCGGGGATGGCTGCGCCACTTCGGCGTCTCGTGCGACAACCGTCCTGGACCGGCGTCAAAGTTTCTCGCAACGGGTGACGTCTCGGCCTTGCAGATTCCTGGCAATGTCCTCGACCGGCGACATCAACGCAGCGGCGTTTTCCAGGATGCGGCCTCACGCGGCGTGGCGGTGTTTGTGCGCAGTGTCTTCTTGCAGGGACTGCTGCTGGTCCCCGAGGCCGACGTTTCGCCGGCCTTGGCAGGCGTCATTCCCGCCCGTCGAAAACTCGCCGAGTTGGCTGCCGAGGCGGGCATGGGTCTTGCCGAACTGGCCCTGCGTTACATGCTGTCGTATGACGAAGTCACCTGCGTCCTGACCGGCGTGGAAACGGTGAGCCAGATCCGCGACAATCTGGCAATGTTCGACCGCGGTGCCCTGCCTGCCGACCTGCTGGCGGCAATCGCATCGTCCGCCCGGGAACTGCCCGAATTCCTCGTGACGCCCAGCCAGTGGCCTCAGAGGCGGACAGATTGACACGGGGATGGATCACAACAGAACTCTGCATCCAGGGAATCGCTCATGGACTTTTCCGCACTGAAAAAGAACTACGATGATGACGGCTTCGTTGTCATTCGCGGATTCCTGCCGATTGACGAACTGGAGCAACTGCAGAGCAACCTGGATCGCTATATTCGTGACGTTGTTCCACAGCTTCCAGACGGCGATGCGTTTTACGAAGACAGGACTCGCCCCGAAACGCTCAAGCAATTGAATCGGATTCAGCAGGATTCGTACTTCCAGGAGTATCTCCGGCACCCTCGCTGGGCGATCGTGGCTGAATCTCTACTGGGTGAAGCGGCCTGGGTCCATGGAGCCGAGTGGTTCAACAAGCCTCCCGCGACGCAGCATGCGACGCCACCACACCAGGACAATTATTACTTTTGCCTGACCCCGCCACAGGTGCTGACAATGTGGCTGGCCCTGGATCCCGTCGATGAGGAAAATGGCTGCCTGCGATACTTGAAGGGCTCGCACCGGCGGGGATTACGACCGCACAACCGCACGAAAACGCTCGGATTCTCGCAGGGAATCGCGGACTACGGCGACGAGGATCGCGCGTCCGAGATTCCAATTCCGGCCGCACCCGGCGACGTCCTGATTCATCATGGCAACACAATCCACCGTGCGGATGCCAACCGCTCCACCAGCCGCCATCGCCGCAGTTTTGGCATGGTCTTTCAGGCCGTCAGTTGTGTTCGCGATGAACAGGCGTTTCAACAATATGCCGAGTCCTCGAAACAGCAACACCTGGAGCTAGGGCTGAAGACGTGACGCTTCGGGCTCGGAGCGACAGGGCGACTGTGTGAGCCGCAAGGCGCTAACTAACCGCGGGTGTCTTTTCAATCACCCTCGGGAGCGGACAGATGACGTCTGAAATCGAATCGACCGGCAGAAGGTAGCCATGTCGCTCCGAGACAGGGAGCAAGGATGTAAACAGATCCCTCAATCCAGTCCCGCGCGGATTCGCCTTCGACACGTTTCTCCCCATCGTGCTCCCTGTCTCGGAGCGACAGGGCTACCTTGCCTCCGCCTTCTGTGCGCCTTTGTGGCGATTGTCACGTGAGTCTCGCAAAGCCGGTATGTCGCACGGAACTACCGGCATCGTTCAGCCGTTGCAGCACGTCACCGGCGTGAATCGCATCCGCCAGTTCGGCGAAGACAGGTTGGGCAGCGGCAAGGTACGCGGCGACGTGACTGTCGTGGTGGGCCAAACTCGGGTAAAAGCCGCCACCAGCCAGGAAGCCGTGATCCAGCATTCGCGCCGTGAACAAAGTTCCCAGCGCGGCCGCCTGCTCATGATCAAAGCCCAAATGCAACAGGGCGGAATGCCCCCAGACTTTGACTGGAAGCCCGTAGCGCTGTCCTGCCGCCATCCAACCGGCGCGCATCTGGCCGCCAATGTGGTTGGTATGGTCCGCGATGCCGATCTGCTGCAGCTTTCGGACCGTCGCCAGCGCAGCGGTTGGTCCGACCGCTTCCGTCCAGTAGGTACTGGAGATGAACGACGTTTGGGCGGCATCCATGCAGCCGCGCCGACCAATGATCGCCGCCATCGGGTGGCCGTTGCCAATCGCCTTGGCAAACACTGCAATGTCTGGGTGAACTCCATATTTCATGTGAATTCCACCCAGGTGCATCCGCCAGCCGGAGGAAACCTCGTCGAAGACCAGCAAAGCGCCGCAGCGGTTGCACAAGTCCCGGACGCCTTCCAGGAACCCCGGATCGGGATCGCTGGAGCGGGTCGGTTCCATCACAACGGCGGCCAGGTCACTGCCCCGTCGACGGATATGCCGTTCCAGCTCCTCCAGACGGTTGTAGGTGAAGGGGAGCACAGTCCCGGCGAGTCCACGGGGAACTCCGGCCGGTTCCAGGCCCGGTAACAGGTGCCCCTGCAACTGGTCCGGGGAAGCCTCGGTGCTCAGATTGGCCGCCAAGTACCAGTCCGACCATCCGTGATATCCGCAGATGGCCACCGTATCGCGACGAGTGGCTGCACGCGCGATGCGAACCGCGATCGCCATCGCTTCGCCGCCACACCGCGCGAAACGAGCCTGGTCTGCCCAGGGATGCAACTCCACCAGCAAGTCGGCCAGTTCGACTTCTTCGGCCGAATTGAGTGAACACATTGACCCGCGTGAAATTCTTTGCTGAACGGCCAGCGTCACATCAGGATCGGCGTAGCCCAGCAGGCATGAACCGATGCCGGACGTGGTCATGTCGGTCAATCGTCGACCGTCCAGGTCAACCACCTCGCACCCGCGCGCTTCTCGATAGTAAGCAGGCCACAGGCCTGGAGCAAACATTTCGGGGCGTTTGCTGAGCAGTTGTGTGCCCCCGGGAATCCGCCGCTTCGCTCGTACATACATCGCCTGCGTCTGAGCACCGTCCGCACTCTGCGGGGTGGACGCTTCGCCGCCAAATTGAATGTTGAACGCGGCAGCAGCATTCCTCCAGAACATGTTCTCGACATCATCTCTGGACCATTGAGCGATTTCGACAGCCTGCTTCATCGAGAGCAGTTGTTCATAGATCGCCAGGATCGGCCGTCCGTCGCAGTGAGGAAACTGCAGGTTCAGGCGAGTGGCATCCACCGCTTGCCACGCGCGACCCAGGGCGGCGTATTGCCCGTGAAAATAAGTCGCGTCCACTCCGTCCGAGCCGTAAAAAATGCGTTGCGGATTCTCGCGCGAGAACAGAGTGATCAATGGCCTGATGTCGGTGACCGCCGAAACGTCGTACCAGATGTTCGGCATCTCGCGCAATTGGTCAACCGCCTGCCGAATCGGCCAGTAGGTGAAGCTGCGGGCGCAGTGAGCCAGGATCCATTTGATCCGGGGATACCGGGTGCCCGTGAATTCCTGCAAATCGGCCAGGTTGAATTCGTCGGCGCACCCGTGGAACCGGGACAGATGCAGCGTCACCCACAGCCCCAGCTCATTCGCCAGTTCCAGTTGGGCATGTGGCAGGAACTCGTGAATCCGGCACTGGGCGATCTCCCCGGTGGTAGAAAACAACCGGTAAGGTTTAAGTCCGATGAACCCCAACTCGCGCATGTCGCGTTCAATATCCTGCGGACGGCAGTCTGGGGTGACCAGTCGATTCATGCGGGATTGCGGGTCCTGCCAGACCTGGGCCAGTGCCCAGTTGTTGTGAGCCGCCAAGTCCATTCCCACCACGGGCGTGCCCAGCACGAGAAAGTGAACTTCACGACCGGGATACAAGCGTGACGCCCAGCCCTGTATTGTCGCCAAGTCGGCGTTCGACCAGGCCGAAGTCGGCGATGCGTTCTCCGTCAGATGACTGCGGTTGAACAGGTGGATGTGGGCATCGAACACCCGTTGCGGGACGAACTCCTGCAGTTCCTCGTCCCAGATCTGCTGATCGCACGGCTGAAAATCGGGGACCGATGGTGACATTTCAGTTTCCGGAACAGGGATGGCAACGACCCGCGCTTCTTCCAGAGACGTTGCGCCGGGAAACGGGATCGTACTTGACCTGAATGGTGTGAGACAACGGCAACAGACTCGGATCGCAAAGCCATCGCCTTTTTCCAATTGGGAATCGGGTACCACGGTTATGGGCTTCCTCGACATGGCCGTGCCGATTGAGCACTCGCACGGCCTTCCTGAAGACGGCAAGACCGTGGAAACAGGCGATGGCCCTGACTCGGATCACAGCTCACGAGGTACAGACTCGAAGCTCCTTCAGCGGATCCCGATGATTTTACCGTCGGGCGTAACGTCAATCCGGTTGGCCGCCGGCTCTGCGGGAAGTCCTGGCATTGTGGTCATCTCGCCAGCCAGCGCGTACAGGTATCCCGCTCCTGCCGCGAGACGGACGTCGCGGATCGGCAAACGAAACCCCGTGGGACGCCCCAGCCGTTGCGGATCGTGCGACAACGAATACTGCGTTTTGGCGATGCAGACGGGAAGATTGCCAAAGCCCAGTTCGGAAAACCGCTGTAATTGCTTTCGCGCCTGCGGCTCATACTCGACCCCGGCAGCGCCATAAATCTGAGTGGCGATCATCGCAATCTTGTCCTCGGGCGTCGCGTCCAGGGGATAGAGGAAGCGGAAGGACGACGGCTGTTCGCAGGCACGCATGACGGCCCGGGCCAGGTCGGTCGCGCCGGAGCTTCCTTCGGCAAACACGCTCGTCACCTCCGCACCCGCGGCCCCGTTGTCGCGCGCCACCTGTCGGACAAACTCCACTTCCTGATCGGTGTCCTCGGGAAAGCGATTGATGGCCACGACGACCGGGACACCGAAACGACAGATGATCTCAAGATGCGCCTGCAGGTTGGCGGCGCCCGCCTGCAGCGCCGGCAGGTTCGGACTCAACAACTCCGGCGGTAATGGATGACCGGGCCGAACTGGAATATAGCCACTCTGCATCTTCAGAGCCCGGATCGTGCAGACGAGGATTTCGGCCGCCGGGATCAGTCCGCTCGTGCGGCATTTGATATTGAAGAACTTTTCCGCCCCGCAATCGGCCCCGAATCCACTCTCGGTGACCACGTAGTCTGCCAGGCGAACGGCCGCCAGATCGGCCAGAACCGAACAGTTGCCGACCGAGATGTTGGCGAACGGGCCGGCATGCACGAGTGCGGGGGTGTTGTCGCAGGTCTGCACCAGATTG
The DNA here is from genome assembly GCA_018242525.1 of Planctomycetota bacterium. Lineage (GTDB taxonomy): Bacteria > Planctomycetota > Planctomycetia > Planctomycetales > Planctomycetaceae > Schlesneria. The sequence continues at coordinate 44,125 of JAFEBS010000076.1, forward strand.
GGCCGAACGGCATCCCTCAGCAACGCGGCCATCGCCCCGGCACAGTGCAGGTCTTCCGCATACACGAGGCCGCCTTCCAGGGATTGTCCGATGACGATCCGTCCAAGTCGCGTTCGCAGGTCGGCGGGACCGGTCGCCAACGCCAGAATCCCCATGACTTCGGACGCGGCAGTCAGGTCAAATCCAGTCTCGCGAAGCGGCGCCTGCGGGACGTTTCCCAATCCGGTGACAATCTGATTCAGCCCCTTATCGCACATGTCCACGGCCCGTCGCCAGGTGATGCTGGACGGATCGAGTCGTGGGGATTGACCTCGCTTCAGATGGTTGTCGATGACGGCCGCCAGGAGATTTGTTGCGGTGGTCACGGCATGCAGATCTCCCGTGAAATGAAGATTGATGTCCTCTCGCGGCAATAACTCCGCCCGTCCCCCTCCTGCGCCGCCCCCTTTAATCCCGAAGACCGGAGCCAGCGATGGCTCGCGCAGCGTTACCAGCGACCGCGGACCGAGTTTCGACAGCGCCATGGCCAGGCCGATGGCCACGACAGTCTTCCCCTCTCCGAAGGGGGTCGGATTGATGGCCGACACCCCGACATATTTCCCCTGCGGACGTTGTAACAGTCGCTGTTCAAGTCCCAGGGCCAGTTTCCCCTTGTACCAGCCCATCGGTTCCACATCATCCGCCGCGAGCCCCAACTGCGTGGTGAGTTCTCCGATTCGGACCGGATCTGACAAAGTCTGCAGGTTACTCATGGAATTGGCGAAGACATCGGAAGTAGGTGTGACTGTACGAATCCATGAATGGTGGGGACGCAGTGCCATTGCAGGAATGACCCCGCGTTTCCCTGTTGCATTCGGGATCAACACGACGCGAGAGCCTGTTATTTGGACTCGGAGTTGATCTTGGCAGCTTCGTCGGCTTCGATATTGCGGACGAAGATGTTGCGCCAGCGAATTTCACCGCCATGGGTCTGCAACATGATCGGGCCTTTGGAAGGCAGTGGCTGGCTGCGGTCCCAGAAGTTTTCCATCACGGCGTTGTCGACGACCAGTTTTTCATTCAGCCAGACCCAGGTACGACTGCCGATTTGCCGAATCCGAAATGCGTTCCATTCGCCAAATGGTTTGTCCGCCACGACCAGCGGATCGCGGCCGGGGGTTCTGGGGGTGTTGTTGAACAGGCCACCGGATCCCTTGTTGGGATTTCGATCCGGATTGCTGGGCAGACTTGGTTGATTGATGTCCCAGATCTGGACCTGGGGAGAGCCTCGCAGATAGATTCCGCTGTCGGCCTTCGGGACCGTCTTGTACTCGATCAAAAGTTCGATGTCGCCGAATTCTTCCGTCGTCGTGGCATAGGGCCCGGTACCATTGTTGACCAGGACCCCGCTTTCCACCTTCCAATGATCCGCAAACTCGTCACGCTGCTTCTTCAGGTTTGCCGCGAGCGCATCTCCCTCCAGCTTGCCGACGGCATGCGGGTTCAGACCATACCAGCCGGTCAGATCGACTCCATTGAAGAGCGTGCGAAAACCGGAAGGAGGGTCCGCCGCCAAAACCGTCGCGGCCGGAATTACCAGGAACAGGAACAGCCCCAATCGAATCGTTTGCATCAATGGTCCTTCAGGAAAGAAATCGCCAGGGACACGTTTGAACACCCGCGCCAACAAGCGCACTACAGAAGCTCTGGAATCGGGTGGCCCCCGTCCAGGAGCGGAACAGGCCGACCCAGGGAATCGTGGAAGACCTGATCGCAGGCGATTCCAAGTTGCCTGTAGATTGTCGCCAGCACTTCATTGAAGTGGATCGGTCGGTCTTGTGGGTTTTCTCCGTTGGCGGTGCTGCTGCCGAGACACAGTCCGTCTTTCAGTCCGCCACCAGCGAGCATCACCGAAAAGACATTGGACCAATGGTCCCGTCCGGCGGTGGCATTGATCTTGGGGGTCCGACCGAATTCGCCGAACAGGGCCACCAGTGTCGTCTGCAACAGGCCGCGATCGGCCAGGTCGTCGAGTAACGCGGAAACCGCCTGATCGAGTTCCGGCAGTCGAGTTTCCTTCAGGGATTTGAAGTTGTTCGTGTGAGTATCCCATTCCTGGTTGTTGGAGAAATTGACCAGCGTGAAGCGGATCCCCGCCTCAGCCAATCGTCGCGCCAGGACCAGGCGCTGTGCGAAGCTGCTGTTACCGTAGCGCTGCCGGACGTCGAGCGATTCCTGGGACATGTCGAAGGCGCGTCGTGTCGAATCGTGCGCCAGCAATTCCAGGGCCTGCCGATTAAACTCATCCAATCCCGACATCGCCCCATTCGCATCCAGGTCGCGGGGCAACTCGTCCAGTTCACGCAGCAGGCCGAGCCGGTCTTCGAGTCGGCTGAGATCGATTCCCTGTGCCAGGCTCAAGTTCGGCGGGAGTGGAAACGGAGCGGTGGCGCTGGCAGGTGGCAGCCCCGCTTCAAACGGATCGTGCGCCATTCCCAGGTACGTGGCTGAGGCATAGCGGACACGATCGCCCAATTGCCCCCGGTCCGGGACGCAGACATAACTCGGCAGTCCAGGCTGGCTGGATCCCAACGCCCGCGAGACTATGGCCCCCATGGCTGGCTTGATGTTGCGATTCTTCGTGGTCGTGTTCGCGCCTGGATAATCATAGCCAGTCAAAGTCCAGTGGATCGCAGCTTCGTGACTGGGTGTGCCATGGTAGACACTGCGCAACACGCTGTATCGATCCGCACGCCGGGCGAGCAGCGGCAGGTGTTCGCAAATCGAGAACCCGGGGACCTGGGTGGAAATCGGCTGGAATTCACCCCGATATTCTGCCGGAGCACTCGGTTTGAGATCCCAGGAATCCAGGTGAGACAACCCGCCTTGCAGGAAAATAATGATCACTTGCCGGGCCGGGGTCTCCACCTGCGGCGTCGCCAAAGCCCGCCGTCCGGCGTGAATGGACAACGCCCCCGCGGACAGCATTCCCTGCCGTAACAGCATCCGGCGATCAAGTCGAATTGACATCCTGAAGGTCCGTGACAAGTGATCAACCGATGGAGTCCTCGAACTGGACTCGGCCCGCCGTCTTCAAGAATTGCATCAACGGCACTTTATCTATTTCCGCCGAAGCCGACAATCCCGCCAGAGTTTGTGACCCGCAAGGCGCTAGGGGTGTCTTCTCAGTCTCGGTTCGTGAGCCGCAAGGCGCTAGCCGCGGGTACGTGAGCCACGAGTGTCTGGAACCGTTCTATTGCGGCCTGCACAGAGATCCTCTCACCGAGACATGGAGCCATACAGAGAACCCAGCAGAGATGACAACCATGAGCCATCATTCCTTACCCCACGATTCCCTTTCTTGCCTCTGCTTCCTCTGCGGCCTCCTGTGAAAACTTCTTTCCCCTTCTATGCACGCGACAGAAGTGCTCCCGGCCTGTCCCAGGATGGCATCGCATGCTGCCATACTGATTGAAGGACGCGGTGAGTCTCTGCCACTCAACAGCCGAACTGGTTTTCTTGGCGCGACTTCAAAACTCGCGCGTCGGGCTGGTCCCAGGTTCATGCAACGCGATCTCGAATCAGAGTCACTTCGGCGGTTGGCTGCTCAGTTGGACCAGGGCTTCCACGACGCGCACCCGCTGGGCTTCCGTCAGCTTCAAGTATCGATGCTTGCCGTCGGCTGCCGGTTCAAACGTAGTAAAGCCATCCTTTTCCACCACCACGCGGCCTGGTGGGGACAGATCGAAGTACCCGCGATCGGGATGGACGGCATAGAGCACGCTGGTCAGGTCCCAGGTCGGACGATTGTGCGGGGGAGCTTCGTACCGTCGGTACGCTTCCGCCACCGGATGGTCGGCCACGTAGCCGTAGTCCTTCACAATGCTTTCACTCGGATATGGCACGGCGATTCCGATTTCAAAACCACTCCAGACGACCGGAGTCGGCCATTCGTCCGCCAGCTTGCGACAGTTCGCAATGTCCTGGACCACGTTGTACTCGCAGAAATGATTGTTTCCACCAATCGCCGTGAATGCCCCCGCCATGATCGACAGGACCTTGACCTTTTTGCGGATCAAGTCCAAGCCGCTGAGCGGTGAAGCATTATCGCCGTTGGAATCGATCAACCGGGCGAGATTCGTGGAAAATCCCACCTGGGCGATCACCACGGATCCATCAGGTTCGGCCGCCAAGGTCTTGCGGAGCAGGCTGACGGCTTCTGGAGCATCCTTGTTGCTGAGCAAGTTGTGAGGATATCGGAAGGCGTCCCCCTTCTTTTCAGCGGCCATCGGCAGAAACTTGCCGGGTTCCGGAGTCTTGCCGGGTCGGACGACGCCGATCGGTGTGTCAGGGCGACCGTAAAACGTATTGATCGCGTCTACAAACGGACCCGCCAGTTCACTGTCCTTCGTCACCGTAATGGCCAGTAACTTGCAGGCCCCGCGTGATTGCAGCGAATGAATCATTGCCTGGGCCAGGACGTCGTCGACGTCGTTGCCGATATCGGTATCAAAAATCAACCGGACCGGTTCAGTCGCGGTAACAGTCGACGGTAACAGCGTGACGACCGCCACGAAGAATAGAAGACCGAGGCAAGCGCGAATCATGGTGCGTCCTTCAAGGGAGTGGGTTTCGGTCAAAAGCTTACCCGGTCGGCTCTGAAAACGTAACTCTTGCGATCGGGACTGGTTCGACGTGCGACCGCCGACTGCGAGTTGACGTCTGACGTGGTGCGAACTACGTTGACGCGTCGCGACCAGCATCACCTTTGAACCCGCACCAAGGAATACTGTCGATGAATACTCGCCCCCGCCCACGTTGCTACACAGTCGGCTTGACACTGACACTCAGCATTCTTTCCTGGTGTGGAGTTCTGCGGGCTGAAGAGCCGACCGTGCGGGAACTGGTGTCAAAGTCCCGGCGGGTGATGTTCCTGGGGGACAGCATCACAGCCGCGGGACAATACATTGCGTATTTCGATGCCTGGCTGGTGACGGAATTGAAAGACAAGTCTCCGAAACTGATCGACTGCGGACTGCCGAGCGAAACGGTTTCGGGCCTGAGCGAAGACGGGCATGCCGGCGGCCAGTTCCCGCGACCGGACCTGGCCGAACGCCTGGACCGCGTCCTGAAGGCGGTTCAGCCCGATCTGGTCGTGGCCTGCTACGGCATCAACTGCGGAATCTATCTGCCGTTTGACAACGCGCGCCTCGCCAAATACCAGGAAGGAATGAAAAAAGTGAAAGCGGCCGTGGAGAAATCCGGGGCGAAGTTCATCGTGATGACTCCGCCGTTCTACGACGATCTGCGGTCGCCGAAGAAATTCTCGTACAACGAGGTCCTGGATCAGTACAGCGACTGGCTGATCAGCCAGCGCAAGGACGGGTGGACGGTCATCGATCTGCACGGTCCGATGACCAGGGCGATTCAGGACAAGCGAAAGACCGATCCGCAATACACAATGCAGCCGGACGGCGTTCACCCGAACGATGCCGGTCACTGGTTTGTGGCTCAGAACCTGATCCGGGCGATGGGGGACGAGAAATCGGCGTCGGCGGAATCCGCTCAGGCGATGCTGGCAGGCCGACACGCCCCCGAAGGCTTGCTGCCGCTGGTTCAGCAACGGATGAGCCTGCTGCGGGACTCTTACGTGTCAGCGGCGGGGCACCTTCGACCGGGAGTCGCCAAGGGACTGCCCGTCGCAGAGGCCGAAGCAAAGGCAGCGATGCTCTCCGAGAAAATCGCCGAGATGGTTGGAGCCGCCAAATGATTTCTAGTCATTGAAGGAACCCTTTCAAGGGGGCTGCCCCTCAAATGGGGTCAAACCCCGGCCACAGTCAAGTGATTTGAGTCGAAACCACATTGTGAGGGGTCTGACCCCATTCGATGGGCAAAGCCCAGTCCGTGACAAGCGTTTGTGGAGGAATGACTGATGCCCTGGTTCTGGCGCGTGATGTGCGGATTGCTGATCGTCTCCGATGCATTCGCGGAGGAACTCGATTACCAAGTCGTGGACCCCGAATTAAAGGTGGTTCGGCTGGATTCGTCTCCGGATGCGTCGTTTCTGTCCGTTCGCGCAGACAGCGAGGGGCGACTGTTTGTGGGAGGACGTAAGACTCTTTACGCCTATGACCTGGACGAGAACGGCGGCTACAAGCCGCGGCACCTGTTGTTTGAGTTTCCCGATCACTCCTGGGTCAACGACATCGAAATTCGCGGCAATGACCTGTACGTCGTCACCGTCAGTGCGGTCTATCGATTGCCAGAGGCACGCGTGAAGCGAGACGGATTGACGATCGAGAGATTGCTGTGGGGCGTGCCGAATGGGCATGTTCATCAATGTTTCCATGCGTGCGCCTGGGGCCCCGACGGAGATCTGTATGTCTCGATGGGGGATCCGCTGTGGTACTACGGCGACTTCAACCGCCCGGACCATTGGGGCCACTGGACCATGTTTTACCGGGGATCTCCGGTCGCCGAACGAAGCGGTGACACCACGATTCGCGTCGGCGACAAGGAGTGGGCTGCAATGCCTTACAATGGCGTGGGGGCGGTCTTCCGTATTCGTCCTGACGGGACCAACCTGCGCAGTTTCGCACGGGGGTTGCGAAACCCGTGTGGGCTTTGCTTCGACAAGAACTGGAACCTGTTCACGAATGATAACGACCACGAGGGGATTCCGGCGCTGTATGCACCTGGCCGGTTGATGCATGTCACGGAAGGTTCGTACTGGAACTGGCCGCGCGGGTGGATGCAGAGCAAGTCGCCGGATCGAGCTGACATCCTGCCGATGGTCAACGAGCAGATGGGCCGGGCGGTTCCAGTGCTGCAGACGTACTATGCCGACGGATACCTTCCCGCAAAGTACGAGAACTCGCTGATGGTCGCACGCTGGGGGCGCCGGCAGGTCACCTATTTCCCACTGGAGTCGCAGGGGAGCACGTTTTCCGCGAAGGAGCATGTGTTGCTGGAAGGCCGCGATCAAGCGCGACCGGTCGGTGTCTGCGTTGGCCGTGGCGGTCGCGTGTTTGTGACCGTCTGCTATATGGCTCAGAACGAAGGATCACCCACGTATCGCAGCGACCTCGCTGTCATTACGCGCCACGACGATCCCGATCAGATGCCATTCGAGGGGAATGACGTTACGAACATCTCTGCCAGCGATCTCTGGAAGGAAATTGAATCTCCCCGTCGTACGGTACGCAATGCGGCACACCAGGAGATCCTGCGCCGGGGCGGATCGGTCTTGACGCAGGCCGCGTCACGAGCCGTCGAGCTGCAACAGAAATCCGAGTTCGCGAATCGCCCGGAAAGCCCCCACATCCTCGCCTTGGAATCGGTGGTCCTGTCCCTGCCGAATCGACCGTACCTTCCGGTCTGGCGGCAGAGAGACGGGAAGCCCATAAAAGCCTACGTTGACCCCAGGAACTCGCCAAAACCCGGGTGGCCCGCCTGGTTGACCGAGAAAACCTGGTCCGATCTGCCCGAAGTGCAACTGAATGCCCTGCTGGTCAGCCAACGCGATCCGAAGACATTTCCGATTGATTGGCTGCTACCAGCCGCGCTGCGAAGTGAGGATCGGTACGTCAGTATCACTGCGGCCACCATCGTGGCAAATCAGCCGGGTATGGAGTTGCTCATCAGCCTCTGTCAGTCCTCAGATCACCGCGATCGGATGGCCGGAGTCATTGCCGCGGGCTATCGTCTGACGATCCCTCGCGTGGATGCCAAAGTTCCAGACGAGGCTCCGCTGTCTCCGCAGCAGAAGGACGAAGCCAACGTCATCCTGTTCGCCGACGAACAGGAACCGATCGATCTGAGAAAGTACGGGCGGGTTGGCAACTACACGGTCGCAGAGCATTGGAACGCCGCCAAAACGCATTCGGCAGAACAGGAAAAACTGTTCGCGCTGTTATTGAAACGATTGGATGACGAAGACGACAAAGTCCGATTGCAGGCGGGCCACTACCTTTCGCTGTTGAATGATGCCCGCAGCGAAACGAAGGTTGCCCGCGTGACGGCCACTGTACAAGACAAGCGATTGAACCTGGGCAAGCTCGAACACCTGAAGCCGGTCATCTGGACATTGGGCCCCGTACCGGACGCCGATGGTTTCAAAACGGTACACCCCGTGGAGACGTCGCCGATTGACCTGAGTGAGAAGTTTCAGATCGACGGGAAATCGTTCGAGTGGAAACAGACCCGCACCACCAGCCCGGATCGTCCGTTGTACGACTTTCGCCAGTTATTCGGGCCATCACCAAATTCGTCGGTCTACTCGTACTTCCGCTTTGAAGTGCCGAGCGCCCAGCGAATGCAACTGCTGGTCGGCAGCGAAGACGGCGTCAAAGTCTGGCAGAACGGGAAGCTGGTTTTTGAGAACGACGTTGTCCGCCCCTTGATTCAGCTCGACGACGTTGTCACGCTTGCGCTGCAGCCAGGCAGCAATGATGTTCTCGTCCGAGTCCGCTTGCGGCAGGGTTTGGGCGGGGAGTATTTCCACTATCGTCATCTGGGCGATGTCAAACTGACGATCCCCGACAAGCCCGACGGACTTTCACTGGCGGACCGCCTGAAATCCGCCGGGACGGGGACCGCGCCGGTCGATCCAAAGTTCCTCGACGTTGATTGGTTAACGGCGGTGAAAACCGGTGATGTCGGCCGAGGCAAGCGGCTGTTTGCGGCCGAATCGCTGGGGTGTGCGAAATGTCACGCCGCCACTCCAAGTCAGGCGGGCGGTGGCGGTCCCAGTCTGACCGATGCCGGGAAGCGGTTTACGGTGGCCTACATGATCGAATCGGTCTTGGCCCCGAACAAGGTGATTTCGCCCATCTTCAAGTCGACGATTCTGGAATTGAAGGACGGTCGGGTTGTCACGGGACTGATCGTTTCAGAATCGGCCGGTCTGCTGGAAGTCCTGCAGCCTGATACGAAACGGATTACCGTGCGAACGACGGAAATCGAGGATCGTAAGGCGGCAGACGTTTCCGCGATGCCCGCCGGCATCGTGAAGACGCCAGAGGAACTGCGGGATGTGATCGCCTACCTGTTGAGTAATCCCGAGTAAACCCTTTTTGGGAGCGTTGCCGCTAGCTGCCCGTGGCCAAAGGGGTCTGACCCTTTGGAGGGCAGTCGATTTACCTTGAAAATCGACTGCCCGGAGAGGGTCTGACCCCTTTGACCACGGGCAGCTAGAAGATCGCCTGCACAACTTCACCGCGGCTGATCGGTTGGGGGCGGCCATCGATATCGTGCATCACGGTCTCGGGATGGTAGCCCAGGCAGTGAAAGAGTGTCGCCATCAGGTCACGTGGTTCAACGCGGCCTTCCACCGGATACGCCGCGTCTCGATCGGACGATCCATGCACGACACCGCCCTGGACTCCCGCACCCGCCAGGGCGACGGAAAAAACGTGTCCCCAATGATCGCGTCCGCCGTTGGCGTTGAATTTGGGTGTCCGACCGAACTCGCCCAGCCAGACCACCAGGGTCTGATCCAGCAACCCGCGTTGAGAAAGATCTTCCAGCAGTGCGGAATACGCCTGATCCATCATCGGCATCAGGAACTCCTTGCACGCCTGGGAATGGCTGGCATGCGTATCCCAGCCACCCTGGTTCGGCTTGTCTTTGATGCGTGTCCAGTTGATGCGCACGATCGAGGTCCCCGCCTCCACGAGTCGCCGGGCCAACAGGACACTTTGAGCATAGCGTGACCGCCCGTAACGCTCACGGACCGAGTCCGGTTCTTGCGAGAGATCAAAGGCCTGACGCGCGGCGGAGCCACCCAACAGTCCCAGTGCGTGTTCGCTCTCTTCCACGTAGCGGCGGACGGGTGCCGCCCGCATCGATTCCTCGACGCGCAGGTTAACTTGTTCAAGCAATCGGCGTCGCTCGACGAACCGGGACGAACTGACATCTTCTGGAAATGCGAGGTCGGGAATCCTGAAGCGGGCTTCGTTCGGATCGCAGTTGACCAGCCACGGATCGTGCTTTCGACCCAGAAACCCGGCATCCTGACCCGGCCAGGGGAAATTGCCGTCGTTCCAGATATGCTCCGGCAGGACGATCGACGAGGGAAGCCCGTTTACGGACGGTCGCAACAACCGCACGATGCTGTCGGCACTCGGCCACAGATTGGGTGCCTTGGCGGTCACACTTTCGGCATTCAACGGCACATGTGACATTCCAGTCAGCATGGCGTAGCCACTGCTGGAATGCGCGTTGTCGCCCGTCCACATAGCCCTCAAGACGGCGATCTTGTCGGTGAGCAGGGCCGTACGTGGCATCAACTCACACACGTTCAGACCTGGTGATCGGGACGCGATGGGCTGAAACGGACCACGAACTTCCAGCGGAGCGTTCGGCTTTGGATCCCACGATTCCTGCTGGGCCGGGCCGCCGGTCAGCCAGAACAGAATGACCGACTTCGCCCGTCCAAATGCGGCTCCCGCTCCCTGGCCACCCGAAACAGGTTCCGCAGCCAAGCCCGCAGACGAACCGAGGCGAGACCCGAGCGACAGCCCGCCGACACTCAGGCTGCCAGCCTGAATCCAGTCGCGTCGCGTCAGTCCGGTGCCAGCCACCCCACTTGATTTCCTCACCATCTGCACAGCACCTCGTTCCACAACAGGGAACTCTTTCGAATAAATCTCCTGCGAATACTATCGGAAATCTAGCAGATCCACCTCAAGAATGCATCAGCAAACGTCAATGTCAACAGGGCCTCGCCTTTATCTCGTTCCCATTTCTCATTTCCAAGCTCCCGCTTGGGAACGATGAGACGATAACAATTGAACACGCAGCGACCAATCCCTCACGCGTCGGGCTGGTGTTTTGAAGCTTCTGCGATTCCGCCGCAACATTCTGCAGCGACCCGACAGAGTGTCACAGCTTCGTCCCATTCACCTTCACCCACGGCGTAAATGCTCCCATGGAGTGGTGCTGAACTTTTCGCTTCCAGATTCTGTGGCCGCAGAATGCGAAGAGCGTGTCTTTGTCTTTCCCGCCGAGACAGACACCGGTCACGCGGCTGCCGTCGGGCACCGGGAGAATTACCTGCGTGGGGCCGTCGTCGGCACTGATCTGGACACCGCTGCGAGTGGCAATGAATTGCCGGCCTTCAACGGAGTAGCACACCGACTCCGCTCCAGCGTCATCGTCCCAGTCGGCGACATGCAGGTGAAAGAATCTCTCCTTGTGGGCAAGTGTACCGTCTTCGTTGATCTGGTAGCTGTAAACCCATTTCGAGTGGCCTTCCGCGACGGAAAGCAACCATTGATCGGGTCGGTAAGCCATCCCCGTGGCGAATTTGATCCCCGTGTCAACGAGCGTCTTTTTCCCGTCCTTGATCAGCCACACGCTGCCCGGCCCGTGTGGCTGGTCGCCATTCGTGGTGACATACAGGCTGCCGTCGGGCCGAGCGAGGATCGAGTGTCCGCGAATCTCGTCCATCACGACGCGGCCCACTCCCATAGCGTCGTAACGCATCAACTGGCCCGACTTTTCCGAGATGGTAAACACCGCGCCGTCCGGGCCGACTGTGACACAGTGTGCCTGACCGGCGTCCGCAACGAACTCGGCCACGTTTCCGTCCAGGCCAATGCGGTGGATGCGGTTGCTCGACGTGTCGGCGAAGAACAATTCGCCGCTGGCATTGCACGCCGGGCCGCGCGTGCTTTTGAAGCCCTCGGCGACCAGTTGCCAATCTTCGCCGGGGATTAGAATCTCCTGGGCACGCGGGGCACTTGAACCCGCTTTGATTCGTTCGGGCCAGTCTCGCCACAGATAGGCCATCGCCTCCTGCCAGTTCTCCATGTAACCGGCAACGTGCGGGCCATCGATGACGCGATAACGATAGTCATATCCCGAAAACTTGAGTGCCTTGTCCATCTCCTGATCGAGCAGGAACCAGTCCCCGGCGACGTTTTCCATGTCTCGCGTCGCTGTCGTCAGGAAGGCGCGAATCGGCTTTGCTTCGAACTTGCGCACCATGGTTGGAAACTCGTGTCCCCCGCGAAATGCCACCCAACTGCCGCTGGCCGCATACACGCGGCTGAACGCATCGGGGCGATTCCAGGCCGCTGTGAACGCGGCGATGCCGCCACTGCTGCCGCCCGCGATGCATCGGTCATTGCCGTCGGTTGAAAGATTGAGCTGGTATTCCTTCGCGATCACCGGGAGAAGTTCGTCAAGGAAAAAGCGGACGTTGTTGTCGTTCACTCCGTCGTATTCAAAGTCGCGATTGCGCCGCCCCAATGTCCCCGGCATCGGTGCGGGCAGATCTCCGGGGCGGACGAAGACACCGACCGTCACCGGAATTTCCTTCGTCGCGATCATCGTTTCCAACAGCGTCTTTTCACGCGGATTGAAACCGTCCGTTTTGACATACACGCACGCGGGCTTTGTGGCGTCATACTGAGCGGGAATGAAGACCGTCACATCGCGTACGGTGCCGGGGAAAACCTTGCTCTGCGTGAAGGTGAACTGTTTCGTTGTACCAGGCAGAATATCCTCGGATTTGATCTCTGGCGGTTCGTATTTCGAACCCGCGGCTGCTGCGTTGGGCTGAACGACACCGGTGCCGGCCAGCGGCCGGATCAACCATTGCAGATGCGGGTCTCCGGCCTTGTTTTCCCAAAGGTCGATTTTCGCGCCCGGAGTTTTGTTGCCGCCAAAATCATCCATCCCTTTTTCGGGGGCATGCGTCGGGACAATTGTATAGCTGCCGTTGGCCTGCCTGGCCAGTTTCCAGAGCTGCCAGGGTTGGCCGTTTTCGGATTCCAGGACGATGGCCGCGCCGTTCTTGTCTCCCCCCTTGGCCACCGCCAGCACCAACTTGGAACTGTAAGACGGACGGATCGCATAATGGTCATCGCCTTTGGGCAGGATCACCCATTTCTGATTCGCCGCATTCGAAGGCTTGCCGATCGAAACGATCGTTCCGTCGGTTGTTCCCGAATCGACGGCTTCCAGCACCAGTGACGGCGCGCTGACAGGAATGACGGAGTAATAACCCCAGTCCTCAGCAAACGAACGATTGGTGACCAGGCTGAAGCTGACGCCAACGACAAGGACGATGATTCGATTGAGCTTGCGTGAGTTTCGCATGTTTCCCTTTCAAAGGGCGCGGCAGTTGCAGTTTTCGCGCGGGATACCCAGAGATGTATCCCCTTCGGGAAAAAGAAAGAATGCACGTAAGTCCAGACCGCCAGAGACCGCCTGGGTATTATGGTTTCAAACCACTGAGTGGATGCTGAACCACTGCGTCCCACGCCAGTTCTTGCAGCAGGCGGTTGAGGCGCTCTTCGTGTTCTCCCAGTTTGGCCCGCTTCAGAATCGCTGGCACGGGAAGACCGATCGGACTGCGGCGGTAAATTACGGCGTAATTGCAGTAACCGACCAGCGCCATCAAGGGTGGCTTGCCGTGGCCGAGTTCATCCGTGAACAGGTCTTCTTGAACCATCAGGCCGGGTGCTTCGCCAGCAATGATTTTCTCGCGCAGGGCGATGACCGCTTGTGGTGCCGGGGCCAAATACAGCACGGTCTTGCCGTACTTCTTGTTCAGTTCGCGAATATGTTCGTCCATTTTCGCGAAGTGCTCGGCGTGTCGCTTGCGAAGCTCTTCTCCTGTGATGGCGTTGTGATCCACTTTCGCCGGCCGTTTCGTGGTCGGCTCATAAATGTCCCAGCGCAACCAGATCGGCTGGACGATGACGCGGATGTTCTTGTTGTGCTCCAGGGCCAGCGTCGTGAAGTTCTCGATGCCCGGATCGGGCAGGAAGATCGGCGACAGCGTCAGCACATCGACGTTGCCGGTTTTCAAGGCGGCTTTCGCGGTGTTCTTTTCATCCGGAATGTCCCAATGCTGAATTGTGCGGGAACCGCCAATCGATGAGAGGCCGACTTGGAGATGATCGGGAATCTCTGACAACTTCGCCAGGTCGGCAACGATTCCCGGAACCCAGACATGAAAGCTGTGCCCGCAGGTGAAGACCCGTTGTCCCTGGGTAATCGGTTCCACCAGCGTCGAGGGACTGGCGTTATCCTGAGCGTCCAATGCGAGAGGAAAGTATGCAACGCTCAACAAGGCGATCCCGGTGATCAACGGCCGGGACAATGAGCGAAGTCGTGCAAACATAGAAAAGTCTCCTGGGTGAGTGGCATTGAGATTTCGATTGGCGACAGCACTCTGATGCCGACCAGACTTGAGCACGCAAGTCAAAGCATTCGCTCACGCGTCATCCGTCATTTCCCTGTATCAGAGCGACGATTCAGTCGGATGGACCATTCGTCCCAGGAACAGGATAGTGCCTGTCTTGAGATCGCGGATTAGAAACAGAAATGGCTGATCGGCGCGGAAGGTCGGTGTGAATGGAACGGTTGGTTCGCCAAACGAGCCATCCGAAACTCCTGCGGGCAGCGCCGTTGCGGCGGCCGCTTCGGTCCCCGTTTCATTCACTTCGATGAAGGCCTTGTGCAGCACATCTGTGATGAACAAGGACTTGTCAGGATCCGCACTTTCAGACATTCCTTCGAACTGAGCTCCCTCGGCAGAACGCGGGTCTGCGAACGCGCGCGGCATCCCCATCGCAATCAGCGTGTCCTTCATGGAGTAATCCGTCTGCAGCGTAAACTTGGGCACGTAAACATGGACCGCGCGAGAATCCAGCGTTTTCATCCAGCTCTCCAGCATGTCGCCAGTGAGTTGTTTCTCCAGTACCGCCAGTCCATCGAGCTGTTGAGGCAGGACTGCCACCATCGACAGATCGCCCCCCTTGTAGGGAATCTCCAGCATGAGGTAGCCGTTCTTCCCCGGATACACCGTCGTCGGATCCGGATCGCGCCCGGCCGGAACTTCGGTGGGGGTCGAGAAGAAGGAAAGATCAGAGGTAAACGCGGCATAGCGAACATCCCACTTGTACTGTTGATGCATGAGCGGTACCTGGACCGTTGTTCCATCCGGAATCTTGAACGCGTCCAATTGAGTCTTTTGTTCCAGAAACGGCTGCTGCCATTCGCCCTTGAAATAGATCGCATTGGTCAGTACCAACTGCGCATTGTCCACTCCCCCTGATGGAATCAGGTCCCGAATGCGTTTGTTGGTTTGCTCTTCCACCCAGGCATTGATCTGCTGCCGAGTGGACTCGGCGTTGCTCACAAAGTCCACGGAAACAACCGCAGACTCCCCATAGTACTTGCGCATCGTCGCCAGGTACGATTTGTCAAACGGATATGTCTGTTCACCCCACATGGCATTCGCGACGCGGACTTCATATTGGTCCACCTGGGCGAGCAGGGCGTTCAACTCGTTGGCGGCTTTTACGGCTTTAGGATAAGCGTCTCGAAGTCCGGGTTTCCTCGACTCTACAAGTTCGGTCACCTGCTGGTTCGCTTCCTCGAGATCCTTGCGAAGTGTCACGATCCGATTTCGCAGTTCTTGCGGAATCGGCTTCGAACGGAACCGTTGGTTCAGCACGGACATTCCCGCATGAATCACATCCATTTTCCAGGGATTCAATTCGGCATCGGCTTCGATCTGTCGCACGGAATCCGAGTAGTGCAGTACCGTTCCCATTTGAACAGCGGTTTCACGCCGAGCCCCCTCAACGGCCAGAGCCAGAGCACTCGACACAGAATAGGGTGACACGAAGACATTCCGACCCGGGTTCTCGCGTGCCAGTTCTCGATAGAGATCCATCGCGAAGCCACGGTTGGAAGAAATTACCTCGTTCGCAGTGAGCAGTTCCTGCGCCGTCAGTTCGTTGTCCACAATCAGTTCGTTGGCTGTGGCCTCGACTTCGAGCTTGTCAGCCTTGTTGCAGCCAGGTCCCTGCAGACAGACGAGAATCGCCAATCCGGCCAACACACGCATGCGAGCGAATTCGATCATGGGATTCCCGATTTGACATGGCAATCGATGGGTCGCCCCATCGTCGGGCCAGGGGCAAAGCTTCAGAACAAATTCAACAGCGGTCGTCCGGCGACGATCTGATGCGGTTGGCCGACAGCGTCAATGACTTGCGTGTCGGCGTCGTAGCCCAGGGCGTGGTAAATCGTCGCGACAAAATCCGAGACGTGAACGGGATTATCCTTGGGATCACCGGCCAGATTATCGCTTTTGCCGTACACCTGGCCCCCCTTGATGCCGCCCCCCGCCAGCACAGTACTGTAGACGCGTCCCCAATGGTCCCGGCCGGGGGAAGCGTTGCCGTTGATGATCGGCGTGCGGCCGAACTCGCCCGTCCAGGCGATCATTGTCGTATCCAGCATCCCGCGATCCGCCAGATCCTGCAGCAGCGCCGCGAATGCACGATTGAGCGGCGGCAGCAGACGGTCACGCGTGTGCTCCAGGTGGTGCGAGTGCGTATCCCAGCCGCCGAAGATCACCGTCACCAATGACACTCCGGCCTCGACCAGCCGCCGGGCGACCAGGCAACTTCGTCCCAGACGATCGTCACCATACCGAGCTCGCAGCGGGGCAGGTTCATTGTCGATCGAGAACGCTTTCCAGGTGGATTGAGTCCCCAGCACATCGAGCGCCTGGGATTGATGCGTGTTCCAATCTCGAAGCAGCGCCGTCCCATCGCCGATCTGCGGCCGTCCGAGCGACTTCTGCAAATCCAACCGCTGCCCGAGTCGTTGCCGGCCGATGTCGTCGCGCAGCACAAACCCCGGAGGCAACGTTCCCGGCAGACTGGCTTCACCCTGCGGTGCCGCCGTGTTGATATCCAGGTCCAGCCGCAAATACCCGTAGTCCATGACATGCGGGTCGTACTTTCGACCCAGAAATCCGGCATGCTGACCTGCCCATTCCCGCCCCGGACCGTCCTGGGTAATCCACATCGGCAGTTGCATCGATGGCGGAAGACCGTGACGGGGTGATTGCAATTGATTGAGTACGGCGCCGATCGATGGATGGTCTCGCCGGTCCAGGAACGGTTCTCCTTCCCGAGGGAAGTTTGCCCAACCCGTCAGGTTGTAGTGAACTCCAGCCCCGTGAAACAATGCGTTCCCCCCGTGAAAGACGGATCGCACAATGGCAAACCGATCCGCCTGCAGCGCCAGATCCGGTAGCAGCTCACAGATCTCAATCCCCGGCACGTTGGTGGCAATCGGCTTAAAGAGACTTCTGGCGCTCCCGGGTGCCTCGGGCTTCAAGTCAAATGTTTCCTGCTGCGGCGGCCCACCCAACATATAGAGCAGGATGCAGGCCTTCGCCGAAGCCGTCCGAGATGATTCACCGAACGCCGGTGCCGCTGATGCGCGCGGCTGTGGCAACGTCAACCCGATCGTGGACAAACTGCCAGCGTGCAGGAATGTCCTGCGGTCGACCGACGTTGCAGCGTTCCACACGGACCGAATCATCTGCCACTCCCGTTAGATCATTGGAACGGCCTCAACGAACAGGGTTAGATCCGCCTGCGACTATCAGGAGTTATACCAAACCGCTCGGTCGAAAACGGCACCAATCCTACCTGCCGACAGCCTTGTCGGAAATGTCCTTACGGCACCAGGCGCCCTCCCAACGAATGCATTTCACGGCCTGGTAGGCATGCAATTTGGCTTCGGCCAGGGTTTCACCCAGAGCGGTCACCCCCAAGACTCGGCCACCATCGTTGACGACCTGGTCGCCGACTTTCAGGGTCCCGGCGTGAAAGACTTTGGTGTCGGGAACGTTCGCCGCGTCTTCCAGACCGCGCAACGGCTTTCCTTTCACATAGTCGCCGGGATACCCCGCCGAGGCCATGACGACGCACACCGACGGACGCGGATCCCACTCCACCGATTCGATCGATTCCAGGTTTCCTTCGGCCGTCGCCAGCATCAACTTCCCCAGATCCGACTTCAACCGCATCAGGACCGCCTGGGTCTCCGGGTCTCCCATCCGCACATTGAATTCGAGCACCTTCGGCCCTTGGCTGGTCAGCATCAATCCGGCGTAAAGACAACCGCGAAAAGGCCTTCCTTCCTTCTTCAATTGGTGCACGGTGGGAACAAGCACTTTTTCGACCACCAAGTCAATCAACTCTTGAGTGATGATCGGGGTTGGCGAGTATGCCCCCATTCCGCCGGTGTTGGGCCCGATATCTCCGTCAAACGCCGCCTTGTGGTCTTGAGCCGCTTCCAGCGGGATAATCGTTTTGCCGTCGACAAATGCCAGCAAGCTGACTTCTTCGCCGACCAGACATTCTTCGATCACAATGCGGCTGCTGGCATCGCCAAACTCCTTATGCAGCAACATTCTGCGGACGGCTTCGCGAGTTTCCTCCTTGGAAGCGCAGACGACAACTCCCTTGCCTGCGGCCAGGCCATCGGCCTTCACGACGAAACGTTCGGTATGTTCTTTTTCGTCGATGTAACTGATCGCTTCGGCGGCATTTGTAAAAACACGAAAGTCCGCCGTCGGCACGTTGGCCCGCTTCATCAGTTCCTTGGCAAACGTTTTGGAACCTTCCAGTTCTGCGGCCTTCCTGGTGGGCCCGAAGATTTTCAAATCGGCTTTCAAGAATTCATCCACGATCCCTGCTACCAGGGGAACTTCGGGACCGACGACTGTCAGATCAATTTTTTCGGCCTGGGCAAACTTCAGCAGCCGAGGAATGTCGGTGGACTTGATATCGACATTGGTCGCATCCAGCCCGGTTCCGGCATTGCCCGGAGCACAGAAAACCTGGGTGACCGAAGGAGATTGCTTCAACTTCCAGACAATAGCGTGTTCGCGACCGCCGTTACCAACCACAAGAATCTTCATGACCCAACGCGTATCCTGTGAAAGAACTTGCGACTGCCGACCTGGAGTTTGCGTCGCTCAATTTCCGTTTCCGATTCTCAACCAATCGATGTCCGTTCTGCCAGATGGAGTCGAATTCCCGGATGAATCCAGACATCTCGAATCAACGGTTCCTGCCATCATACCAGCCTGAGGCCTCGCGATGTAGGCCCCCGGAACAGAACCCTTCCGTCTTTCGCGATCATCCCCACCTGTGAGATTCAATACGTTCCCGCGATTTGGCCGATTGAAGGTGGCGACCCTGATTCGCTATTATGGTGGTCCATCGCCGCCGAACTTCCACCCCTGCTGCGCAATCCCTCCACCTGGCACATCCCGTTCAACGACGGAATCCGTCCAGTCCGGTCTCGGGTCCGTTAACCGCGACAGCGAGGTCTGGTGAAGCGGACTTTCCAAAGGAATTCGACCGTGTTTCAGTCTGTTGCAGTCGTCGGGGCCACCGGGGCCGTAGGCCGGATCATGTGCAAGTTGCTCGAAGAGCGCCGCTTCAAAGCCGGATCGTGGACGTTTCTGTCGTCCAGGCGCAGCGCCGGCACAACGCTGACGTTCCAGGGAAATGAGTACACGGTCCAGGAATTGACCAGGGATTCCTTCCGCGGCCATCAACTTGTCATTGGCAGTACACCAGACGAAACCGCGCGCGATTACTTTCCGGCCGCCGTCGAAGCCGGCTGCCTGGTCATCGACGAATCGGGGTACTTCCGGATGAATCCGGAAGTGCCGCTGGTGATCCCCGAAATCAATCCGCAGGACGCGCTCAAGCAACTGGCGCTCGGACGCGGGATCATTTCCAGCCCGAATTGTTCCACGACGCAGATGGTGATCGCCCTGAAGCCGCTGCACGATGCCGCCCGGGTCAAGCGTGTGATCGTCAGCACCTACCAGGCTGTTAGCGGTGCCGGATTGCAGGGGACCACGGACCTGGAAGAGGGGACCAAAGCCAGCCTCGCCAGCGGCAACTATGAATACTCAGCCTTCAAGCATGCAATCGCCTTCAATGCCATCCCGCAGATTGGCGGCCCCAAGGAAGAGGGTTACACCAGCGAAGAAATGAAGATGGTCTATGAGACCCGCAAGATTCTCGGCGATCCGTCGATCCAGGTCTCGGCCACGTGCATCCGGATCCCGGTCGCCAATTGTCACAGCGAAACCATCTGGGTCGAAACGGAACGGCCGGTGACTCCCGCCGAAGCCCGTAAACTGTTTGAAGCGTTCCCGGGAATTGTCGTCATGGACGACCTGGAAAATGGCCACTACCCGATGCCGATGAACTGCACCGGTCGCGACGAAGTTTTCATCGGTCGCATTCGTCGCGACCTGTCGCATCCGAACGGCCTGACGTTCTGGTGCGTCAGCGACAACTTGCGGAAGGGAGCGGCAACCAACGCCGTTCAAATCGCAGAACTGCTGTCTCAGCACAAGGTGTAGTTTTCGGAGGGATGCCAGACGAGGAGATCGCATGACTGTCAACACGGCAAGGATGGCTGGTCGGCGAACCTTGAAGTTTTCCGGTCTGGACGACGTGCTTCATGACGCTGAACAGGTCGCCTTGCAACCGGGAAAAACGGTCGGCAACTGGTCCGTCGCGCAGATCCTGGAGCATCTGTCGAAATCCATTCAGGCCGGCTTTGAAGGTCCGGAAGTCCGGGCCCCCTGGTTCGTCCGCTGGATCATTGCTCCCATGATTCGGGAGCGGATGCTGTCCCGGGGGATGCCGGCCGGTTTTGCATTGCCGAAGAAAATGAACCACTTCATGCCGGGAACTGATGCTGACGTCCAACATTCCCTGCAGAACCTGCGAACCTGGATCAACCGCTTGAAGTCTGATTCGCCAACAGTGGGACACCTCGCGTTCGGAAAGTTGTCCCATGCCGACTGGATTCGCCTGCATACCCGGCACGGCGAATTGCATTTGAGTTTTATCGTTCCCAATCCCGTTCCCTGATCACGCTGGATTTGCTTCCAGATTCCGTTACACAGAGTTCGGAATCAGAGTTATGCCGAGGCTCGCCCACGACTGACGCATGACCTGCGCGACACTAACCTTGGAAAGAATTCTCCGCATGCAGTCCTTTTCTTACCGCGACGGCGAGTTGTTTTGTGAAGATGTCCCTGTGGCGAAGCTGGCCGAACAGTTCGGGACTCCCGTCTGGATTTACTCGAAATCGTTCCTGCTGGGCCAGTTGAAGCAGATCCAGACGGCGTTTGCCGAGGTGGATCCGGTGATCTGCTATTCGGTCAAAGCCAATTCGACTCTGGGCGTGTTGAAGGTGATGCGGGACGCCGGCAGCAGCTTTGACGTCGTATCTGGTGGTGAATTGTACCGCGTGAAAGCGGCCGGAGCGGACACGTCCAAGGTGGTCTTTGCAGGCGTCGGCAAGACCGACGACGAAATCCGGTTTGCTCTGGAAAACGACATCCTGATGTTCGATGTCGAGAGCGAACAGGAACTGGATGCCATCGCCGCCGTCGCAGGATCGATGGGAAAAATCGGCAATGTGGCCCTCCGTCTGAACCCCGATATCGATGCCAAGACCCACGCCAAGACGACCACCGGCAAAAAAGGGAACAAGTTCGGGATGGACATCGAACGGTTCCGCGAACTGGCCGCCAAGGTCCTGCGTGACAAGCGGCTGGCACTGAAGGGAATCCACATGCACCTGGGTTCGCCAATTCTAACCACCGAACCGTACGAAGCCGCAGGGCAGAAGGCGATTGAAGTTGTGGAAGCCCTGCGAAAGGACGGTCACGAGATCAACTGGATTAATCTTGGTGGCGGGTTCGGCATCAGCTACCACGGCAACGAGGGGTTGCCAGCCGAAGCGTATGCAAAGGTGATTGTGCCAGCCGTGAAAGCCGCCCAGTGCCGCTTGGCCCTGGAACCTGGCCGGTTCGTCGTCGGCAACTCGTGCATCCTGGTGAGCAAGGTCGTCTTCACCAAGCGTGAAGGGGGCAAGCTGTTCGTCATCCAGGACGGAGCCATGAACGATCTGATTCGTCCGGCGATGTATGATTCCTTCCATCGGATCTGGGCCGTTCGCTCAGGCATCGCAATGCCGGACAATGTTGAAGGCGAAATCGCGGGTTGCGAGAAGACCGACATTGTCGGCCCCATCTGCGAATCCAGCGACTACTTCGCCAAGGATCGTTACCTGCCGCCGATGCAACGCGGTGACCTGATGGCGATCTTCAGTGCCGGAGCGTACGGCACGGCGATGAGCAGCAATTACAACTCACGCCCCCGTGCCGCCGAGATCCTGGTCGACGGGTCGACGGTGAAGGTCATCCGCCGCCGGGAAACCTATGCGGATCTGGTCGCACACGAACTGGATTCTTAAGCTGACCTCCCAGGTCGCCGAGTTCAACCGGACTTTTCGTATGACAGGATCCCCATGGCGTCTGCCTCACCGTTCTCGAAACGTCCGTTGTCGGCCTGGGTCGAAGATCTGCAACAGGCTCCCTCACCCGATGATCGATATCGGGCACTGCTGGCGGTGATTTGCCTGGGCACGGGTGCCGAAGCGGTGCGGTGGTGTTGCCACGCCCTGAAGGACGCCGATTCCGGTGTGCGGGCTCTGGCCGCAAAACAGATGGGTGAATGCCGGCGTCGCGCGGACGTCCTAAAGGCGGGCGAAACGGAGGCATGGGATCGGGTTGGTGACCTACTGGCCGTCTGCCTGCAGGACGCAGATCCCGATGTGCGATTTGAAGCGGCTCGGTCGTTGGGAACTGTCCGGCCGCAGTTGTCGGACGCAAACGCCGTTCTCTTGTCTCTGCTGGACGATGAGGGGACGCAACCACTGATGACCGCGATCGTGGTGACGGCACTGGCAGAACGACCAGACAAGTCGGCCGCGGACCTGATTCCCCGATTTCAAAAGTTGCTGCAGCATTCGCAGGCGGAAATTCGCGAAAACGTGACGGCGGCGATCGCACACTCGAAACCGATCGCAGCGGCCTTGGTGTCAGAACTGACCGCAGCCCTGGAGGATGATGAACCGCTGGTTCGGGAAAACGCCGCCATCAGCCTGGGGGTGAGCGGAATTGAATCGCCCACAGCGTTGGAGGCGTTGCTCACAGCGGAGCAGGATGAAGACGAAGGAGTTGCCGATGCCGCTCGCGCGGCTTACAGCCGATTGACCGGTGATACAGGCTCCTGACTACCACCGGAGTGGGCGAACCTGTCCACTCGCCAGCAGCCCGCCGAACGCCGCCAAGGCCAGCAGGATCCCGCGCAGCAACCACAGGGCTCGCGTCGGCCCGCACCATTGGACCAGCCCTCGTCCCTTCGAGGTTTCTGCCAGAAACCATCGTTCGCGAACCAGGATCATCAGGCAGGCGAGAACGATGGCGATTCCCATCGTTGCGTCCTGCGAGACTTTTGACATGTCAGATCATCCTGCATCGGTCGGGAACGTGCGGTCATTGCCGGAAACGGCCAACCCGCCGATGGTAGACGCATGCGCCGTCATTCGCAACCGGCTTCGGAATGTGTATTATTCAGTTCCACTTCTTTTCAGGGACCGGGTGCATGTCGCTTCCCATTGTCTTCAAGCTGAGCATTTACACGCTGACCGCGTTTGTGGGTCTGGCGCTTGGTGCCGCGGAGCGTGGGTTCATTCCGTTTGTCTCGCTGCCGGTGGCGATCTTCGCCTATTGGTGGTGCGAAGTCCCGAAACCGGGACGTGAGCGCCGGGGTGGTCTGGTCGAATCCACTGCCGTGGGAATTGGTGCTCTGGCGTTTGTCGCCGCCGCGATCGAGTTTTTCGGAATCAACATCGAAGGACGGCTGCTGTCGGGGATTCACCTGGTGGTGTACCTGACGTGGATCGTGCTGCTGCAGCAGAAGTCCGTCTACCGCTACTGGCTGTTGATGACCCTGGGAATGATGCAGGTTGCCGTGGGATCGGTGCTGACGAATGCCAACTGGTACGGACTGTGCCTGGTGATTTACCTGTTCGGGGCGATCTGGACGCTGTCGGTGTTCTCACTTTACCGGGTGGCGGAAGAGTTCAAAGTGACGGATCCGCTCGACCGGGGCCACGTTCGCGATTCGTCCTCCAGCGACACAGCCGCGGTATTCAATGCGGTCCGCTTCGAAGACCATGCCCGGTGGATCTCGATGCGCCTGATCAATGGAGTGGCCTTCATGTCCATGGCGGGACTGTTTGTCGGTGCACTATTCTTTCTGTTGATTCCCAGGATCTGGGTCGGTTCGGCACTTGGGATTACCGACGAATCACTGCCAGCGGCGATGCGTCGGACCGGGCAGGCGACCCAGGTCAACCTGGGAGACATGGGTGCGATCCTTGAAAGCAATGACCCGGTACTGACGTTGAAGATTTATGATCACCAGACGAACAAGCAGGTCTCCGCAGAAACGTACGCTCGATGGCTGGGTTTGCGCGAACCGCTGTTCCGCGGTGCCGTGCTGACCGATTACTCCGAGGGGACATGGCGGCCCGAACGGAACTGGACGACGACCCCCGACCGTCTCACCTCGGATCCGCCGAAGAACGTCCATCTGCTGCGGCAGGAGTACCACCTTGAACGAATCGGCGCGGAAGCCTTGTATTGCATGGGACGACCGCTGGCGATGCGCGATCCCGAAGGGTTTCGCTGTGGCCTGATCCTGCCCAACACGCTCGTGATCCGACGCGACTGGTTTCAACGGCTGCCCGGACCGGTTGACTACATCGCCTTCAGTGAACTTCCCTCAAGCGAGGCGAAGCAGGATGTCGGTTTGATCGCCACCGCCAAGGAAATGGTGGTGACACGTGTCAGCCACTATGCCCGGCGTTGCAGCGAGATTCCGGAGGGGATGAATCGGCTGCGTGAGAAATCCGACCAAGTTGTCGAGGCCAAACAAAAGGAAGCCGGCCGCCCCTTGACCGACGTCGAAAAAGCGCAGGCGATTGAGTATTTCCTGCGGGATTCCGGCGAATTTGCTTATTCGCTGAACTCCCAGGTTGTTGACCCTGACATGGATCCGGTGGAGGATTTTCTGTTCAACCGTCGCGCCGGACATTGCCAGTACTTTGCTTCAACACTGGCCCTGATGTTTCGCTCGGTCGGAATCCCCACCCGCCTGGTCACCGGTTTCAAGGGCGGCGAAGAGCTGCCCGATGGGACGCTTAATGTGGAAAAACGCTATGCGCATGTCTGGGTGGAAGCCTGGATCGACAACCGGAAATGGATGACGTTCGACGCCACGCCAGAAGACGGACGGGCGGAAAGCATCGATGCCATCGGCACCAAACGCAACTTCTGGACATCCATTCAGTCGCGTCTGTCCGGGATGTGGGATGCAAACATTCTCGACATGTCCCTGGAACGGCAGGAAGACTCGTTCTATACGCCGCTGCGGGATGCGTTTACCGGTGTTGCCGATTTCGGAAGGGAGTTCGTCAAGTCCCCGGTGACGACAGTGTCAACTCACCTGAGGGCAATCGTCGCCATCATTTGGCTGGCATCCCTGGCAGTGCTTCTGTGGTTGTTTCGACGTCGATTCATGTTCCGGTTGTGGACTCGGCCGTTTCACGACCCGGAAGAGGCGCAGCGGAGCCGGGTGGAATTCTACGAACGGTTTGTGAGTCTGATGCAGACGTGTGGACAGGTTCGGGAGCCCGCGCAGACGCAGGGTGAGTTTGTGGAGCAGATCACGACGACTCTTTCCACCAGGCTGCGCGATGCGACGCTCATTCCCAACCTGCATTCCATTGCCGAGTTGTTTTACCTGGTCCGTTTTGGCGACGGCGAACTGTCGCCGCAGCAACAGTTGCAATTGGGTGAACTGCTCTCGCGTCTGGAAACCGGTCTGGTTCCTGCGGCGAGCCCAGATCCCAACGCCTGATCGTTCAGTATTTCGACGGATCGACCTTCCCTTCGCCATACGTCACGCCGTTGGTCGTGATGAGCTTCGTGGCCCCGAGTCCCAGGGGGAGTACGCTTCGTTGACCTGCAGACTGACCGGGAACTTTTCGATGACATCCCGCATCACCTGAAACGATTTCCCGAATCCTGCGCGGCCCCTCACCTTATTCCTTGAATCGCTCCGCGAAGTCGGACAGATTCAAAAGTTTAATCCCGATTCTGGCGGCGAGACAGATTGTCAAAACAATCGCAATTGTCCCGATGTCGGTTGCGGACGAACAAAAGCACTGGCATTGAGCTCCGGCAATGGCTGGTCCAGGCCATGCTTGCGGGCAAACAGGCGAAATGTCTGCTTGATCTGATCAGCAATCTGACCGGATCCACGCATCCGCTCGCCGAAGTGGGCGGAATTCAAATCGCCTCCTCGAACCGATTGAATCAGTCCCACGACTCGGTCCCGCTTGAGTGGTTCGGAGCGTTCCAGCCATTCCAGAAAGACCGGCTTGACGGTCAGCGGCAAGCGCAGCATCACGAACGAAGCGTGGCGGGCACCGGCCTGGGAGGCGGCTTCGAGTAAGGCGGGCACTTCGCTGTCGTTCAGGCCCGGAATGACAGGGGCGGTCATGACGCGAACAGGAATCCCTGCCGCGGTCAATTCGCGAATCGCCCGCAGGCGTGCTGTGGGGGAACTTGTCCGCGGTTCCAGCGTCCGTGCCAATCGGGCATCGAGCGTTGTCAGGCTGATGTTGACCTGAACGCATCCCAATTGCGCCAGCGGGGCAAGCAAATCGAGATCGCGCACGACCAACGCGTTCTTGGTGATGATTGAAACGGGTTGCCGGCTGGTCAAGCAGATTTCCAGGCATTGGCGCGTCAGTTCATACGTTCGCTCGCACGGCTGATAACAGTCGGTGATGCCCGAAAACGAAATCTGTTCCGGCACCCAGGCGTCGCGGGCCAGCCAGTCCTTCAGGAGTCGTGGTGCATGGTGTTTGACAAAGATCTTGGTTTCGAAATCGATTCCCGCATTCAATCCCAGGTACTCATGATAGGGCCGTGCATAGCAGTACGAGCATCCATGCTCGCAACCGCGATACGGATTCACGCTGAATCGAAACGGCACGTCAGGGCTGTCGTTTTCGCTGACGATGCTCTTCGAATCGTCCGAAAGGAATTGCGTGGGAACTCGCCGCCGATCTTCCAGAAACTGAGGATCATTCTCGAAGTCGGCATAGTCGGGAACCGACCGAATCGTGCCGAAGCGATTCGGCGGTTCCAGTCCGGAACCACGACCATGCGGAGTTGGCGGTGACGCATCGTTCACGGCAGGACAACCGTCCTTGGAGGTATCCAAACGGGAGTACCGCAGCAGTCCGACGAACCCTTCTGGCGGCAGGAACTACGGCGTCGGAGCAATGCGCCGGCGTTCCGCACGTTCGCGGCGACGCTGCTCCAATTGCTTGCGACGTTCGTCGCGCTGCTGCAGCATTTCCGGAGTGGGTGGCTGGGCCAGCTTGCGAAGCACGTCGTCGGGAATGAATTGCTGAGCCCCTGGCGGGACGAATGTCCGCAGCAGGATCGGCGTCGCGCGCCGGGCGGCGATTTCTCCTGGTGTCTCCTTGCGCGGGGCCAGTTTCTCGGCGACGGCCGGGGCGACATGTCCTTCAGGGGCCCCCAATCCGGCATTCTGGACGCTCTGACGACGCAAGCGGCGCGCATCCAGTAACGTTTCGTAATTCACGTGGTATTGTGACCGGAACCAGTGAATCGCGGATGCCAGTGCAATGCCGATGTGCGGATTCTTCGACTCCGCCAATAGCCCGTCCCGTTGGCGGACGACCGACATCGTCACATCGCCTGCGTACGGAGCGAGGGCCGTCATCGAGGGAATGGAAAACGGATCAAATTCGTATCCCTGGTCGAGGGCGATATCCGAAAAGCTTTGACCGATAAATGGGGCCAGTCCACCCAGGGTCTGGGTTGCCCGGGCACCATCCAGGTATCCGGTGAACAACAGTTCCTGATTCGCCAGCGACAGTTTGCGGGCGGCAACGGTTTCGAAGCCGGGACGGCGCACGGAGAGATATCGCAGGTGTGATTTCAAGGCTTGCGGATGAACACCGAACAGCAAATGGTTCGAGGTCAGGCAAAACGAGGGGATGATGGTGGGAGTGATCCCATATCCCAGCCCATGCCGGTTGACGTAGTAGATCGAATGCCCCAGGAAAGCCTGGTGCTTGACTTCGGCGGACGTGAGATCCAGTTCCGGGTCGGACACCAACGACTGCTCCAGCAATTCCATCAGGCGATTGAAAACGATCCGTGCTTTTTCGGGGTCGCGTACTTCGACAGCCATGATCAGGCCCGTTCCGACCGGGCCAGCTTCCGTTGGAGAACTGAACGCCGTCCAGGCATTTCCGAATGCCGGGTACACAACCTGACCGAGATTCAATTGCAGTTCCGATTCCAACTCCCTGATAGTCTCGTCAAACAACTTGACGGCCAGCGGATTCGTTTTGGCGAGTACATCGCGGATTCCCGCCACAACCTGGCTCGGGTCCAGGCTGGCCGCCAACACGATGTCGCTGTCTACAGGTATGTGGGAGAATTGTTCCATTCGCAGTGCGGGGGGCTTCGTCAGCACCATGACTCCGTCTGTTCGACCGCCGGTCGTCACAAACGATCGCTGGATGACATTTCCGTCGGCAACACCTGTCGTCGAAACTACGCTGTCCAGCGCGTCGGCTCCTGATCCACGGATCACGGCCTGAACGACCAATCCTGCCGGTCCCATGGAACTGGTGGCGACGTCGGCAGCCCCCTTCAGATCGACCCAGCCGAGCGAGCCCACGCGATCCAGGGCAACCCGCTTCCAACCCGCTGCAAAGCGAGGATTGGCGTCCAGCCCGGGCGTTTTTCCGCGCAGGCCATCCATCGCTCGTTCCACGGTTCCAAAGCCCATCCCGATCAGCAACCGGTCCCCGTCCTGATGGATGGTCAGATTCTGACCCATGGGGCCAGGAATTGCGTGCATCTTTGGCTGCAAGGGAATGTCGAAGTGTGTTGCCTGCTTCAGAGCTTCAATGATGGCGGCCGAATCGGGCCCGGCATTGAGGATCAGGCAGACGTGAAATCGAGACATGTTTTCGGCGGGATTGGGGGTGTTGAGGAGCCCGACTCCCGGTTGTACAGGATCGGCCACGGCAAACACGCATCCGGCATGTCCGCTGATCAGTTTTGCCAGGCGAAAGGTCAGGTTCGGCGGTTCGTGTTCAGTTTCTTCCGCGACTGGCTCGGCTGGCAGCAGGGAATGCTCGATGGCATCTACCAACGCCAGGATTTCTGGATCGGACGCGAAACCATCAATCCCCGGAACACCCGGCTTACCAGCCGATCGAGCTGCCCATTCCACGTACACGATCGACTGAGGCGGCGCGGCTTTCAGGAACTCTGGATCACGTTCACCGGGAGGCATCCCCAACAGGCCTCCCCCACCCAGCACCATCAACAACAGTTCCATCCAACCCAGACCAACAGTCGTCGCAGACATAGTAGCTCCTTCAGACCTGACAGTATCGCGATTCCTTGCGATCACATTTCTTGACATCCTGATCGTATCGAGTCGGTCAAGGTCTCTCCAGTCGCGAGCCCGCCGTCGAACGTCAAATCAACTTGTGCAGAGGCGATTTTGGAAACTGGTTTTGACGTCACGCGATTTCCCGAAGTATACTCCGTGTCCTAAAAGTGGCCAGACGCACCGGTCGGCATGACACGTCCGTGAGGTTGGGTTCCCAACGAATTCAGGTACTGTCCAAGGAGCTGTCCATGAGCGAGCTAGACACGGAAAGCCTTTGTGACCAGGGCCGCGAACTGCTCCAGAAGAAGGATTTGCAGGGCGCGGCTGCCGTTTTCAAAAGCGTCGTCGAGGTTGATCCCGATTGTTGTGATGCTCACGAGGGACTGGCGACCTGTGCCTACATGTCGGGTGATTACGCAGGGGCAATCGCCGAATTCCAGAAATTGACGCTGCTGCAGCCGATGGAAAGTCGCTACTACACCAATCTGGGGGCGATTCACAACCGGATTGGCGAACACATGAAGGCGGCGGACTTCCTGCGAAAGGCCATTCAACGCAACAAGAAATGTGCGGAATCTTATTACAACCTGGGGATCGCGCAACGGAAGCTGAAACAGAATTCGATGGCAGTTTCCGCCTACAAGGAGGCGCTCAAGATCGATCCGATGATGGTCGAGGCGTACCAGAACCTGGGCAACGTGTTCGTTGACATGGGCAATCTGCAGATGGCGATCTTGAATTTCAAAAAAGCACTGGAAATTCGGCCAGAGTTTGAACGGGCACGTGTGGGGTTGGAAAAGGCCGAGGAACAGCTGGCGGCCGCGAAATCGAAAAACTCGGCGATCGGGCGTTTGAGCGCCATGGAGTCCACTGTGACCACTGTCATGGGAGTCTCAACCCGTGAGTTGCGGGACGACGAGCGTTATGAAGATCGAAAGTGCGTGAAGAAACTGGCCGACGAAATTGAGCGGTTGGCCAAGGGGTGCGTCGAGCACCTGCGTCAAAACCTGATTCCCGCGGTCTTGGAGGTGGAACGTGCCATGGCTCACGGTGCCGATGAAGTGTTTGTGCTGGCGGAAGCGGCGCAGGCGTTCAAGAACGCGAGTACGCAATGGACCGCTCTGCGTCGAACGCTCAAGAAGAAGGTGGCGGAATTGGCCGACCACGAGCAGTTCATCAATGCCCCGAACACGACGACTTGAACGTCGATCTCGAATGAATCACTGACGGCCACGGATGAAACACGGATTTCACACGGATAAACCGAGTGAAATCCGCACCACATGTCGCGAATCATCCGGGTTAGCGCCGGGCCGATGGATGCTTCAGCGGCAGCCAGGCACCGTTATGTTCGCTGCTGGCGACGCACTGCTGAATGAAGTACATCCCTTCCACTCCGTCGTAAACGTTTGGATAAATCGTATTCAGGCGTTCAAACGACTGACCGGCCGCTCGCCTGACCATATCGTCGTACGCGAACCGATAGACGTTTGCAAACGCCTCGAAAAACGCCTCGGGATGACCGCTCGGCAGTCGGCAGGCCGCGCGGCCGGAATTGTTCATGAACGGAGCGTTGGGGTCACGCGTGTAGATCGAATGTGGCTGACCGTTGCGACGAACCATCATCTGATTCGGATCTTCCTGGCGCCATGAAAGGGCACCCTTCGTTCCATCGACTTCGATAAACAGGTCGTTTTCACGACCATGCGAAATCTGGCTGGCTGTGACAGTACCCAGTCCTCCGTTTTCAAAACGGACGACCGCATGGCCGTAGTCATCCAGTCGTCGGCCCGGCTCAAACGCCCGCAAGTGGCATGACACTTCAGCCGGCAGCAGGCCGGTCATGTAGCGAGCCAGATTGTAGGCGTGTGTTCCGATATCGCCGAAGCAGCCCGCCGCGCCGGACTTGGAGGGATCGGTGCGCCAGGCGGCCTGCTTCTGGTCCGACGATTCCAGGCGGGTCCGCAACCAGCCCTGAATGTAGTTGGACCGGATCGCCTGGATTTCACCAAGTTCCCCGCCCATGATCATTTCGCGAGCCTGTCGCACCAGCGGATAGCCCGTGTAGTTGTGGCTGACGGCAAAGACCGCCCCGGACTTCTCGACCAGCTTCGCCAGTTCTTCCGCCTGGGCCAGATCAAACGTCATGGGCTTGTCGCAAATCACATTGAAGCCGGCCGACAAAGCTGCCTTGGCAACGGCAAAATGCGTGTGATTCGGGGTGGCGACGGTGACAAAGTCGATGCGACGATCCGCGGGCAGTGCCGCTTCCTTCGTACACATTTCTTCAAACGATCCATACGCGCGATCAGGCGCAATGTCATAGGCCGGGGCCGATGACTTGGCTCGCGCGGGATCGGACGACAACGCCCCGGCGACCAGCGCCGCACGATTGTCCAGAACTGCAGCCGTGGCGTGAACTCGCCCGATAAACGCCCCCTGGCCTCCGCCGACCAGAGCCATCCGCAACTTACGATTCAAGGAGCCGTTGGTTGTTTCCACAGTCACAGCGCAATTCCTCAGGATGTTGGTATCAGTAATGTTGAATTCGATCGGCCGATTGGTAGTTTGGGTAATCCGTACTCCGGGCCGCCGCGGCTGTCTTGAGACCGACGGGGCGGACTCGATGAATTTCTCGGGGAGCATACCGGCAATCTCTGCCAATTGCCACAATTCCGGCCCGTCCGCGATTGTCCCGGCTCGACCTGTCTTTGCTCCGAAGGAAATTCCAAGCTAGCCGACGACGCACGGGATCGGTACAGTAACAGCAGTGTCGCTCGACGCTGTTCACAGTCAACCGAATCGCTGTCAATAAATTCAGGCACAACTGTCCAGGAAAGGGAGCGGATCATGCAGCCGCGTGAGAACGAACGTCGTCTGGTATGGATGGGGTTGGGACTGGTGGCAGGATTGTGCCTGGCCTATTGCTGGCCTCACGAAACCGCTCAGGCCGTTGCCACAGACCGTGAAGACCGCTTCGCTGTCTGCACCGTCGAAACCCAGACACAGTTTGGGCAGCCCGAAGCCGTGTTTGTCATGGACTTCCTGACCGGCCGCCTGACCGGCGCGATGCTCAATCAACAGTCCTATGCCTTCACCAACTTCTGGTTCCGCAACGTCGCTGCCGACTTCAACCTGAAGGCCACCGCGGCTGCCAAGGCGAAGTACTGCATCATTCCCGGTAACGCCTATCTGACCAGTGCGGGTGGGGCGACCACCTCCACCGGAGTGCTCTACGTGGGTGAACTGGCCTCGGGCAAAGTCATTGCCTACAGCTTCCAGGTCCGCAACTCGAAGACCCCGTTGCCCGTCATGCCGATGGAACCTGTGGCGTTCTTCCCGTTCCGCGAAGCGACTCTGGACAACTGATCACTTGACCGCCGTTATCGACGGATTTCCAAGGCAGGGCACGTGTCGAACGTGGCCTGCTTTTTTTGTTTCTGCGTGGATCGTTCGATCGCTGAAGCCAGCGGTGCTTGATGGGACACGGACAACACTTTCAATCGTGATGTCATTCGGGCATCATCAGCCGCCAGATTCATTCAGACGACTCACAGGGACTTTCAGGCCGATGGTTGAAGAATCATTTCAAACCCACGAACGCGTGGCTGCCGAAACTTTGATCAGTCTCGCTCTGGCCGAGGATCTTGGGACGGTGGGCGATGTGACCTGTGCCGCGCTCATTCGGCCGGACGAGCAGGCGGAAGTGCAGGTGGTGGCACGCTCCACCGGCGTGTTGGCAGGATCACCGGTCGGGCGCCTGGTGTTTGCCGGGTTGGATCCGTCGGTCCGCTGGCAGGCAGTTCGGCGCGACGGCGACCTGCTCGAACGAGGTAGCGTTGTCGCGTCGGTCGCCGGTCCGCTGGCGTCGCTGTTGATTGGCGAGCGGACGATGCTGAATTTTCTGACGCATCTCAGCGGCGTTGCCTCGATCACCCGTCAATTTGTCGCAGCGGTCCAGGGAACCAACGCCCGGATCCTGGACACGCGGAAGACGTTGCCGGGCTGGCGCGCCCTGGAGAAATATGCGGTTCGTTGCGGTGGCGGTACCAATCACCGGATCGGCCTGTACGATGGCGTTTTGATCAAGGACAACCATCTGGCGGCCTGGACCGAATCCGACAGCATCGCCCATGCCGTGCAGACCGCTCGCAAACGAAGCCCCGCCGGAATCTTGATCGAAGTTGAAGTCGATACCCTGATGCAGCTTCAGGACGCCCTGCAGGGACATCCCGACATTGTTCTGCTCGACAACATGGATCTTGCCACGCTTCGCGATGCCGTCCAGATTCGCGATCGCGCTGCTCCCAACGTCCTGCTGGAGGCGTCGGGGGGCGTCACGCTTTCCACGGTGACTGCAATTGCTCAAACTGGCGTCGAACGAATCAGTGTTGGCGGGCTGACGCATTCCGCCCCTGCACTGGATCTGGCGTTTGACTGGAAGTCTCGAATGGCAGGAGCGGTATGATGAGCGATGACGTCGTCATTAAGATTCGCGAGAATGGTCCCATCCTGATCTCGGGCCCTGTCTCACTGACGGACCACCTGGGCAACAAGTACGACACCAGCACGCAACTCAACATTGCCCTGTGCCGCTGTGGCCAGTCTCAAAAAAAGCCGTTTTGTGATGGCAGCCACAAGGCAGCCGGATTCATCGCCAATGAGACGGTCCCGGCACCGACGACCTGATTGATCCTTCCGTCCGTTCAGAAAGTGGCCGAAATGAAGCGGTTTGCGCTGCCGGGTGTCTGTCTGCTGGCTGTTTTGACATTGCTTCGCTCCGCGTCCGCTCAGCCTCCGGCCGAGTCGCAAGCGACGCTGATTCAGGAAAAGCTGACCGAGTTAAACGCTGCCATCAGCAAGTTAAAGGCGGGACGGGAAGATCTGCGGCCGGTCGCCGATGTCGAAGTCTTCGCCAAAGCCGCCGACTGGATCGTGCGACACAATGAGTTCTACAAGCCCGATTACGCCAAATGGACCATCGAAGTCCTGGACATCGGACTGAAACGCGCCGCGGAGTTTTCCAATTCGCAGCATCCCTGGTTCGGTCGACCGGGAGTCTCGATCCTGGGGTACTATTCCGACATCGATGGCTCTGTTCAGCCATTTGCCGTTCGGTTACCTCACGGGTACGACCCCAAGGCGGTCAAACGCTGGCCGCTGCATGTCGAATTGCACGGCCGCGGCGATACGATGAATGAAGTGAGCTTCATTCATTCGCACGAGGGAAAGACTCCAAAGGAAGACCTGGAATACATCCAGCTTGAGGTCTTTGGCCGGACGAACAACGCGTATCGCTGGGCGGGGGAAGTCGACGTCATGGAAGCCATGGCCGCGACCAAGCGCCTGTACCGCATTGACGATCGCCGGGTGACCCTGCGCGGCTTTTCCATGGGAGGCGCGGGGGCCTGGCATCTGGGACTGCATTACCCGTCGCTCTGGTCATCCGTCGGTGCCGGGGCGGGTTTCTGCGACACCGTCCATCACCTGAGCCTGAAAGAACCCCTGTCCCCCTTGCATCAACTCACCACCCGCATTTATGACGCCCAGGACTATGCGCTGAACGCATTCAACGTTCCCATCATCGGCTATGGCGGGGAACTCGACAAGCAGATCTTTGCGTCGAAGACCATGCACGAACGGGGTGAAGCGCTGGGGGTGCCGATCAAGCGACTGATCGGACCGAACACCGAGCACAAGTTTCACCCGGACAGCCTGAAGCTGTTCATGGCGTTTCTGGCCGAACACTCAGAAACTGGTCGGCCGCGCTATCCGGCTCCCGCGGCAATCAAGTTCATCACTTACACCTTGAAGTACAACAGCACAGACTGGTTGACCATCGAAGAACAGATCCAGCCATATTCAGCGAGTCAGGTGGAAGCCACCGTGGACGGTGCGACCGACACGTTGAAAATCACCACCCAAAACGTGTCCGTCCTGCAGGTGATGCGTGATGTTGCTGCGAACGTGGAAATCGACGGCGGCAAGCCGCTTGTGCTGGGTTCCGCCGCGGGTGGGTTGCTTCCCGGCGTCTACTTCGAGAAGCGGGAAGATGGCTGGGTGGGCTGGGATTACATCCAGTCGCACAAGTATGCATCTCATGACGCCGACGGCGACGAACCTCGCAAGCGACACAACCTGCAGGGGCCCATTGATGATGCCTTCATGGGGCCGTTTACCTGTGTCCGCCCGACCGGCATTCCCTGGTCGGCCGAACAGAACGAGTGGGCCAAGTGGACTCTTGCGCGGTTCGAGGGAGAATTCGACAAATGGATGCGCGGTCGTGCTCCGGTCGTGAACGATACCCAGGTCACGGACGAGTTGATCGAATCCCGCCACCTGATCCTGTTCGGCGACCCGGGTTCCAACACCGTGCTGGCGCGGATCTTGACGAAGCTTCCCATCAAGTGGACCAAGACCGGACTGGAAGTGAATGGCCAGCAGTACGATCCGAACACTCACGGAGTTGCCTTGATCTACCCGAACCCGCTGAATCCCAATCGATACGTTGTCATTAACTCTGGCCACACCTTCCATGAAACCGAATTCAAGGCCTCCAACGCCAACCTGTATCCCAAGCTGGGGGATGTCGCGGTCTTGAAGTTCACACCTGCCAAGGACGGTTTCACGCAGGAGGCGGTGTTTGCCGATGTTTTCGACCCGCGCTGGCGGTTTCGTGAATGACCCCGGCGCGATGGGTCCTGGCGTGTCTGGTGATGTCGACCGCACTGCACCCGATTTCCACCGATGACTTCTGGTGGCAGTTGAGCCGAGGCCGGGCGGTCCTGAACGGAGCAATGTCTCCCAGCGCTTCCCGGCTGGCGGGAGATCGGCTCGCCGAAGCGGATTGGCTGGGAGGAGTCCCCTTTGCTGTCGCGTACCAATTCATGGGCCTGTGGGCGCTGATGCTGCTGAAATTTGCGGTCGTCGTCCTGATCGCGAACTGGTGCTGGCGACAAACGAAACCATTGAGTCCCGCGGTTCGTCAATTGTCGACGATCGCCATGATCCTGGTGGCGACTGTTTGCAGCGATCCCTCACCCGTCGTGTGGGATATCCTCGGGCTGATTCTGGCGTTTGCTCTGGCTCAGCGACTGGATGCGAGCGGCCTGCGGTGGAAGAATTGTCTGCAACTTGGATTGCTCGCCTGCGCCTGGGCAAATCTGGCTCCGGGTTGTCTCCTGGTCCTGTGGCCTCTGGCGCTGACGGCCAGTCGACAACGGGAATCGACTGCCGACTCGCAATCGCGCGACCGCTCACACGGACTGTGGTGGGGATTGGCGTGTGCGATTGCGGGGCTCTGCCTGACGCCACGCGGCGCGTTCACCATCACAGATTCCCTGCGGCAACTGGTTCCATTGGTTGTCGCAACTCCCACCATCTTGAATCAGACCCCCTGGCGTCCCCTCTGGCTCGGACCGATTGACGCGTTGACGATTGGCTGGCTGATCCTGAGTCTGCTGGCGATCGGATCGATTGTGCGAACCAGGCGAATTCGATCCGGCGATTGGTTGCCGCTCGTGCTTGTGATCAGCCTGGGAACCTGGTTTCGTCCCAATACCGCCGTGATGTCGGTCTGTTTGGTCCAATGGTTGGCTAATCCAGCAATCCGAACCCCGCCCGCGATTCACGCTCAACCGCTGAAGATTGTCCAGTGGGGCATCGCGGGATTGTTTGTTCTGTTCGCCACTGCCAGTTGCCTGGGCGTGTCACCTCTCTTCGAAACGCGTGCCGGTTGGGGTCTGGGGCGTCGGTTGGAATATCGGTTGTTTGCAAAATCCGTGCTCCCCGCGATTTCGCCGCGAACCAGTGCCGGAGAAAAGCCGATCGAGTCGGCTCACTGCATGGATGTCAGTTCCGCCGGAATGCTCGCCTGGCTGGGAGCGGGCCATCCGCGTCCGTACCTGGTTCCGCAGCGGGCCCTCGTCAACGGGCAACTGCGTTCGGAAGTCCTGTTGAACGAAGAATTGCAATCCGGCTGGTTGAAGCAGCATCGTCGATCCGACGGGACGGATGGCGGATGGTGGCTGACATTGCGCAGCCGCAACACCGGAATGCTGGTTACGTCGGCCGACAACGGACGTTTGATCAAGAGCCTGCAGCCAACAATCTGGAAGCCACTGTCCATTGATACGCCGGTGATCCCGTTTGCCCTGGCGGGCGATCCTCGCTTTCAGCCCCGAATTGTCGACGTCGCCGCGCAGCTCAATTTCGTGGATCGTGGTGCCTGGACGTTTCAACCGGAACCTGCGGCAGGAAACGATCAGGTCGTCGACATCATCGGTTGGCTGACTGGCAGTCCCGATCCCGACTCGATCCTGCGGCAATCGTCCGTTCTGCGAGCGATGAATCAACCCCTGGCGGCCGCGCGAGTCCTGCATCCCCTGTTACCGATCCACCTGCTGTCTGGCCGGGGAAGTCACGAACTGGCAGCCTGCCAGCTCGAACTGGCGCACCGCGAATTCCTGACGTGCGGAGTGGTCGGCGAGTTCAGGACACAAGTTTTAACTCGATTGGGATCCGCGTCCTCGCCCCAGGCATTCAGAGTGGCAAATCCGAATCCTCCGCCAGAACCCGAATCCATTCCGCCGAAAGCGATCGATCTTTATCTGTCGGGCCACCCGCAAGCAGCCGCGGACGAACTACCGCAGACTGCGGCTGAATTGTCCGCCCGCGCCATGCTGGAATGGGAAGCAGGTCGACTGGACGAGGTCACGGAAACTTGGGCGAAACTGCTGCAACTGTTTCCCGACAGCCGGTATTCGCTCTCAGGTCGATTGGCACTGGACGCGGCCTCGTACTGACAGAGGCCATCCATACTGTTTTCGATCGACCCAGTGTCGGTGGAAAGCAAATCATCTCGTGCGTTTGAATGGATGGACCATCGTTCCCAACGTCACTGGTGAAATTGCTTCTGTCTGGCCGCCAGTTGGAATGCTTTAAGCAAAGATCGCCTGACTCGGGTGCCAAACGGTGCCAAACGATTTGTGTACCCTGAAAGGGTTCTGCCTCCGGAAGCGAATACACATGCCGCGGTCTCTCGCCAATGTCCTCATCCAGATCGTGTTTTCGGCGAAAGATCGAATTCCAATTCTCAAGGACCGGATCTTCCGCGATGAGTTGCATGCCCAACTGGGAGGAACATCGAAAAGATTGAATTGTCCGCCGAACGCCATGAAATCAAATATGACGAACGGTATGTCTGGGACTGATGATGCACCAATGAAGTTGGCGGAACCCTTTCAGGGTAGAGTTGAATGAATTCGCGCGACCCAGGGTAGCCGCCAGCTGCGACAACTCTGGGCTATTAGGCGAAACTCCTGCGGAGTACAAGACGTCCTTTTCCCAAACTCTTGCGAGTTTGATTCTGTCGTAAAACACTAGTAGCCCAAAAATCGTTACCCGCGTTGGGTGGCGTTGGGTGCCACGGGCTCCTCAATGAGTTCTGCTTTTACCGCCAGCGCACCATCCAAATCCCCCTTCCGGGTCAACTCCTTTTGCAGATTCTCCAGTCGTGTGCGGAATTTCTTCCGGACCGGTTCCATATCAGCCTGAAATTGCCTCTTGAGATTGGCGATCTCCGGATGATCCGCCGTAATCCTGTTCAGTCATTCGTGGTTGACGTCAGGCCAGCAGTTCGCTGATCACCTGGCCGGATTCGACAAGCCTGACAGGTCGGTTCAATCGGTCGGGGATCGTTGTGTCGGAAGGGATTCCCTTCAGATGGTACAGCGTCGCCAGGATATCTTCCGGTGTGACAGGCCGATCTTTGACGAACGCTCCTTGAGAATCGGAAGCGCCGACAACGGTTCCCCGCCGGATGCCGGCGCCCGCCAGCATCACACTGTAGGCTTTGGACCAATGGTCCCGCCCACCACCGCGCTTGTTCTTTTCTATTTTGGGCGTCCGCCCATGTTCGCTCAGACACAGCACCAGCGTGTCCTGCAGCATCCCCCGCGACTCCATGTCCAGCAGCAGGCTGCTGACTGCGCTGTCGAATCCCGGCAGCAGTTCGTTCCCCAACCGCGTGAAATGATCGAAATGGGTATCCCATGCGGTGTTCACAATTTTGTATTCATCCCAGAACACCGAGACCAGCGGGCACCCTGCTTCCAGCAACCGTCGCGCGGTCAGGACGGACTGACCAAACAGATTCATGCCATATTGCTCTCGCAAGGCATCTGGTTCGCGGCCCACATCGAGCGCTTCGCGCAGTGTGGGCGAGGTCATCATTGAATAGGCCATTTCACTGAACCGGTCGAGCGATCCGCCCGCCAGGGAACGATCCAGGTATTCGTATTGATCGTCGAGTTGTTGCAGCAGCGTCCGCCGGGTGCTCAACCGGTCCAGTGTCATTTCCGGACGCAACCGCGCATCGCGGGAAACGTGCAATCGGCTGTCTGGCGTAATCCCCAGGAACGGATCCGCGATCTGCTGTGTCTCATTCTGGTCGAACAGCACGACTCGTTTGACCTGTTGCGTCGCCTGCCCCTCGAACTCGGTCCAGACCGGGTCATAGCCCTGACCGAGGAAGGTGCCGTACGGACCTGCCCTGCGAAAGAATGGGGAATGAGTACTGAACTGAAATGGCAGTCCCATGTTTTGAGGAAGCGCCCGCGGGCCTGCCTGTTCTACGTGGTTGCCCAGGTAATCCAGCACGCTGCCGAAGAACGGATGATGTCGGCCGTCCCGGGGATTGGTTTCGCTGGTGAAATCAAGGGCCGGGAAGCCGGTGAGCGTGTACAGGTTGGAATGATTGTTGTGATCATGAGTCATCGACCGGACGATGGCGAGACGGTCAACCAACCGGGCCACCTTCGGCAGCTTCTCACAAATATGGACTCCGGGAACTGAGGTATCGATTGCCCCCCATTGTCCACGAATCTCTTCCGGCGCGTCTGGCTTCGGGTCCCAGGTTTCAAACTGCGACGCGGCACCCTGCAAGTAAAGCAACAGCACCCGCTTGGCGGCACCAAACGACTTTCCAGTATCCAGTAACGGTTCGCTTGCAGCAAACGCTTTGAGCTTCAGGAGCGCCGGCAAGGTCAGCCCAAAGGCACCGAGTGCCCCGATGTTCAAAACTTCCCGGCGATGACAGGCCCGCGCAAAAGAAGTCGCAGACCCAAGAATCTTGAGCATGAATAGGCATCTCCCGCTGGCGATTGTGCCTCATCAAATCCGACGTGTCAAACGGGGCTGGCGAGCCTCAGCGCGTCTTGAACGTCCATGATTGGCTCCTGCAGGGGCTTTGAATCACGCAAACAGTGCCTGACTCGCCTGTGCCAATTGCTCCATCCCATGCTGGCTGCGAACACCGCGATAGCCCTTGTCGGCAAGCTCACGACGCAGGGCATCATCCGTCAGAATCTTCGCCAACGCGTCTGCCAGTTCCGCTGTTGATTCCGGTTCGACCAGCAATCCGCCGCCTGTCGACTCAATCAACTGTGGAAAGGCGCCATGTGCGGGTTGGACCACCGGCAGCCCATTCGCCCAGGCCTCCAGGATGTAGATCCCCTTCGGTTCGTGGTAAATCGTCGGGACACTGAATACATCCAGCGACTTCAGGAACTCGATTTTTTCGTGCTTCCCGGCCGGGCTGCCGATGTAGTCGAAGGCGTCCCCGAGTGGTGCCGCCAGCCGTTTGACGTCGTCGAAATAGGCCCGGTGCTGCGCACCCAGGAATCCCCCCGCTTTCAGGCGGACGTTTGGAATGCGCTCTCTCAACAACAA
This sequence comes from Planctomycetota bacterium, assembly GCA_018242525.1. Lineage (GTDB taxonomy): Bacteria > Planctomycetota > Planctomycetia > Planctomycetales > Planctomycetaceae > Schlesneria. The sequence continues at coordinate 85,074 of JAFEBS010000076.1, forward strand.
CACCGCCTGAACCAGTCGGTCGAGTCCCTTTTCCGGACAGACGCGGGCGAAGTAGCCGACCGTCGGGGGATCATTCGTCGCGGCCTTCGGTTGCCCGTCGTGCGGGGCGCAATCGAGCGTCAGGGGCAATTGCTGAAACTTGTCGACCGGAAGTGACAGGTACCGGGCCATGTAATCACGGTAGTAATGACTGTGAGTGATAAACCCGTCGAACTCCGCCGCCCGTTCGGACAGCAGTGCCATCGCCTGATCACGATAAGGCGCAACCAGGCCATCCAGGAAAATGTCATCCCCCTGCAGGATGCAGTACACTGGACCAGCAAACGCCTGCTTGATCGTCCGCAGCGTTCCGCACAGCAGGGCATTGCTGAAGCAGATGACATCGAGTTTCAAGTGATGGATGTAATCAGCCAGTTCTTCGCCGGCGCGACGATGCGGACCATGCTCTCCCTCAACCATCGACACCGTCATCGCCCCCAGGTCGGCGGCGTCGGTGCTGATGGCGCGCCGGGTTGCAAGTCGGATGATCGTCGGGGAATCCAGCCACCGCGTCAGAAACCGGGGGAGTCGATTCCACCACCGGAACCGGTCTTCCAGATATGTATTGATCCCGCCGAAAAACACCGGCGACGACGTCTGGTCTTCTTCGTCCACGCGAATCGGCGTGTACAGCGGAATCAGGCTGACTTCGACACCGGCGGCACGCAGCGCCTTCGCCCAGGTGTTGTCGTGGATGCACGAACCACAAAACATTCCGGCACCGCCGGCAGTGATGATGGCAATGTGCATGAGATCACTTGGCCTGGCGCAATTGTCGGTAGTACTTCAATCCCGGTGCAAAAAACGAGATCGCCATTACGGTTCCCATCAGGATCAGTCCAAAATCCGGAATTGGCAGCCTGCTGATGACCGCCATCACAAACGCCGTGGCATACAGGGCACCCGCCTGGACATAGAATTTGCCCGACAGGATTCCCGCCTTGGCCAGGAACACGTTTCCCGCAATCAATGGCAGGACGGGTGACAGAGTCAGCACCGGCAGGTCCAGGATCGCTTCCACCCCGAACAGCAGCATGCTGGAAAAGCTGCTGCCCGCCCAGAAGTGAGCGATCTGCCGTTCGACAAACGTGATCGGTCCCGAACGCCGCCGCAGTTCCCAGAAGATCATGGCCCACGTACCGACCCCGACCGTCCACAGTGCCGCGTACGGCCAACGGTCGGTCACATGCTGCCATTGCATGACGTTGGTGATCAGACAGAGCAGAAAGACCACCAGGCTGTGCCACATCCACAGCAGGCCCCAGTTTTCCAGGACAGCGGCATGGTGGGTTTCGCGAAATGCCCGCGTGATGATTTGCGACAAATGTGTCGACCGGGCCGAAATTGGTTCGTTGGTCAGGTATGCTTCCAGGTCATCCGCCAGAGCGTCCGCCGTCGCGTACCGCAAATCCTGAGGTTTCTGCAGGCACTTGAGTGCGATCATTTCCAGATCAGAATCGACTCGCGGATTCAGCATCCGTGGAGGCACGACATCCTGTTCCAGCACCATCAGGACCGTGTCGACCGCCGATTCGGCCTGGAATGGCGGTCGTCCGGTCAGCATCACATACAGGATCGCTCCCAGCGAATAGATATCTGACGACGCGCTGACTTCCCCTCGATTTCCCGCCGCCTGCTCGGGAGCCATGTAACTGGGGGTCCCCAGGATCGCTCCACTTTGAGTCAGGCTTTGCAGTCCCGCCGCCTGCGCATCCGACAAGTCCGTCTTCACTCGCTTGGCCAGGCCGAAGTCGGTGACGTAGGTCAAGCCCTGTGTGTCGATCAGGATGTTCGACGGTTTCAAATCGCGATGCAGCACGCCACGTCGATGGGCATCGGCAATCGCCCGACAGATCGGGGCCAGCATCTCGGCGGCGGCGCGCGACGGCAATGGCCCGTCCGCCAGTTTGCGGGCCAGAGTCGTCCCCTCAATCAATTTCATACTGAAGAACGGTCGACCGTCAATTTCGCCGACTTCATATACAGGAACAATATGCGGATGATGCAATTGGGCGGCGGCTTCTGCCTCGGCACGAAACCGCGCCAGGTCGGCGGGTGAAGCCAGATCACCCCGCAGAATCATCTTGAGGGCGACGATCCGATCCAGATTCTTCTGCAGAGCCTTGTAGACAACCCCCATCCCGCCGCGACCGAGTTCCTCCAGCAGTTCATAGTCCCCGTAGTCACGTGGCTCGAACGCGTCCATGGTCGATCCGACCGATGGCCCGAGCACCGTCGCATCAACCGGGTCGAACAGGCCATCGAAGCTGGCGAAGTCTTCCGTAATCTGCACGGTCGCCCACAACTCTCGCAACTCGTGTTCCAGGTGCGGGTGGGTGGAAATCAATTCTTCCAATGACGATGGCGCGCCGCCGCGCGTTTTGGCGACCATTTCGTCCAGCAGTTCGACCAGCAGTTCGTCGTGATCGCTCACGGTGTGGCCTCCCCGGTCAGCGACGGTCGTTCGCCAAGGATCGCCCGCAATTTGCGCAAGGCACGCAGATGGCGCATCCCGGCCGCGGCAGCACTGAGCCCCAGTGCCTCGGCCGTCTCGCTGTTTCCCAGTTGTTCGAAGTGTCGCATCAGCAGAATATCCCGGTCATCCTCATCCAGTTGTTCCATCGCCGTCAGGAACCGCTGCTCCAGTTCCTTGCGGATGCTGGCAGCCGCGGGTGTCAATTCGCTGGCCGCCAGCTGGCTGGCGAGGTCGAACGATGATTTGTCGCCAAACTGCGGTGCCGCCAATGACCGTTCCCGGTCCAGGCTGCGCCGTTGGGCACCGCGATGCCGCCGGTGCATGTCGATCATGCGATCCTTGGCCAGATGCCGCAGCCACAGGTGAAACGGCATGGCAGGATTGGCCATGTATTCCTGCAGACGCTGATTGGCTTCGAACAGCACGTCCTGCACGACATCGCTGGCGTCAACACGCTGCGCGATTTTACGATCCAACCGCAACTGGACCAGCTTTCTTAACGCGGTCCGGTGCCGTTCCAGCAATTGATTGACCGCCTCTGACTTGCCGCGCCCGGCGTCTGCCAGAAGTTGTTGAGTCACGGTATGTTCGGGCCAGATCGCCATGAGGTTCGCAACGGGGAAGGGATCACCAACGAGTCTTGGTTGGGGTGACGGTGATTATCATCGCAAAGCCTGTCAATGACCAGCGGTTGATTCCCGGGCGAGCGGGTAATCACTGATGGGCAGTCCCAAGTCGCGGACTTCCTGCAGGCGTCGCCAGCCACGCGTCGTGAATTCCTCGCGCCGGGCCACATCGTCGGCAGGCATCAGCCGCTTGTCAAACGGCCCCTCCACCACAACCGGCTCAAACCCCGGATCGACGATGAACTGGGCGAGCACGGGGTTGCACCGCAAATGCCGCTCGGGCGCGGTCATCAGATGTCGAGCTTCAATTTCACCGATCACGTAGCGCAGATACAGATCGCTGATGGTGATGTCTTCGACTTCCTCACCACAGACCTCGCACATGTAGCCTTGATCACATTTCGCCATGTCACCATCACCAATCCGTTCGGGAGTTTTTTCCGCAGACAGATATCATACGAATCCCGGTCGCACGCTGCATCCGTGATCCTGCCCGGGCGTCTTTCGCGGGTGCAGTCGTTAATTGGTGGT
>JAFEBS010000077.1 GCA_018242525.1 Planctomycetota bacterium
CCTCCGACCGACGGATTAGAAATCCTTTTTCGGGCCAATGGCCGATCCGCTGATTCTACGGTTTTTCGGCTGGAAATAAGCGATTCTCAACTGCTCGCACGTTCCAGATTATATCGGCGTTTCCGCCATTTCACAGGAATTCCGTGCCGAATTCAGTGCCATTCTCAACTGCGTGAGTCGCGAGCAACCCAGTCGCGACTGTGAACTTGCGCGCCGCTTTGGAGCCATGAATCTAGTAGCTTCCGTCGTCGATCGTGACTGAGAGTCCTTCAATATCCTGTGGCTTAAGAGGTACCTCACCGCCTGAGGTCATCACTCTGCCCGTGAGCCGAAGTTTTTCGCCACCGTGGCGAAGAATCGGTACCTTCCACTCACTCCCTTGCGCCCCTTTGGGGGAGAGGCGAGTCGGTCCGTACGCGCGTCCCTCTACCGATGTTAGAGTCACCTCTACCCACTCAACGGATTGATCAACACCGCCGAACATTAAGCTGGCAGGTATTCTGTTGAACACTATCACATTGTCAAACAATCCTGCGGCTTGCTCATCAAACAACCCAATGGGATCTTGGGAAACGTATTCCACTGCCTCTGATGGGACTTCGTCCGTTGTCGATTCAGCACCCTGAAATCTATCGATCTCAACTTCCGAATGTCCGGCCAATAAAACCGACATCTTGTCCTTCGGGAAGGCGATTCCACCATTCGAAGGAAGCCACGAGATCAGCACATCAGAGTCGGTATTGTTAACGATCTTCCGATCTACAATTCGAAGACCGAGCTGTTTGCGTCTTGAAAGCGAGAGCCCAAACACCTGATCCTTGAGGATTTCGTGTTGGCCGTTCCCACCATCGCCACACCGAAGCCTAAGTTTGACTGGAATTCCACTTGGTGCTCCAAGCCTTGCCAGAGCTGGACCGCCCTTGGCACCGTTTATTTTCAGGTGCACTTCGACCCGATTACCCCCGAGATCGGTGAAGCTTATTCCGTCAACTCCGCCGAAATCGCATGTGGCAGATACGACGGTCACGGCTTGAGGTCCAATGTCGCGGATGCCCGGCAAAGCGAATGGAGCTTTGGCAAGCGGTGACGACGTAAGCAGTACATTCAGATCTAAATCAATGACGCCTTGACTTTCATTTAGCGTTCCTGCTTTTCCGTGCCCCGAAAACTCGATCGAGGCATCATGGGGCAGAATACTTTGTGTACCAGCCGTAAAATTGAGGAGCGCATTTGCGGTGACGGTACGACCGCCGGGGAGTTCGAGCAACTTTTCGCGAATCGTCGGCTCTGGCAATGCTGCCGCGAGTTCTGCGCGGAGAGTTGCGGCTTCGGTAGAGAGGTCTGCCCCAAGGAGGCCGCCGATTCGAATCTCAGCAAACGGTAGTTGAAAGAAACCTTTTCGTATTTCAGCAACATCCTCCGCAGCCGATGAAATCTGTAGCTGTTGACGAAGTCCCTTGACAGCTTTCAATTTAAACCCAGTTGTCGCCGCTTGAATTGCAGCTCGCATGGAAGTTGATGAAATGCGTCTAGAATCCCCGAATGCTATCCGCTCTGAATTCGGCCCATTCGGAACGTCAGCAGTAACATTGCCACGCAACTCCCTCAGACCTACTTCAAATAAATCGTTCAAATAAAGCAATGTCTGATCTCGCTCATACTTCTTGATGCGAGGCAGCCAGGGAAAGACGTCAGGAGAACCATTGAATTGCTTAAAACTGCAGGCGAAACACCATTCTGTATCGGCACGCATGTTCAGATATACATGAAATGGACGATCTCGTTGGCTGTCTACGACAAGCGATTCTGCAACAACAACGCATCTATAATCATTCGGAATATCCTTATTGGGCGGAGGTAGCTCAAGTGGATCATGAATCATCAAAGAGAACGCTTGACGGTCGATAATCACTTTGCGGCATACCACTGCGAAAGTGACTGGCCCATCAACGGAATTCTTTGGAAATGGGAATGTAGTATTGCCGGCCAGTTTGTATTCATCTGCGACAATTATAATCAAATTGTTGAGCGAATCACCGTCCGACAATATCTTTGTGACAGGAGCAGATTGTAAGAACGCCTTAATCGCAATTGCGTCTGCACCACTAATCGAGCTATTGACATCTCCAAACAGTGGATGATCGGCTGCCACGAGAAAACAAGGCGTCGTTATCAACAGCATGCTGCCAAGTAGGAAAAGTCTGGTCGTATGCCCGCACATAAAGTTGGTCGCGAATTTCTTTCGGATATGCACCTATGCCGATTAACCCGCTGACAGAACTACTGAGCGTCACAATATCTTGCGCTTCAATATCGATTGTCTCGTGGACATTTTTTATTTGTTCAATATCTTTCACAACGCTCGATTCGCCACGAGCATATGCCACAGACCACATCTTATCCGATGAACTTGCGGTTGCATCTGGCTCCTTTGCCACGGCAGGATCAATTTTCTCCGGTGGCTTTTGAATCAACAAAATCTCTTCGTTAATACGAGCCAGAATAGGCGCTATCATCGTGTTGAGATCCTTTGACGTGTACTCGGTATTCCCTTTCAATTTGATCTTCAGCCCGCCCGAGTTCTCAAGCGCCTCTCGGACCTTTGACATGTCAGAGGTGGCCGTAGCAGATGCTCGCGCAGCTCCATAGAACCCGGATGCAGCCGCGGCCGATTTGACTTTCTTGTCGCTACTATAATGCGTAGCGATCTGCCGATAATCGTATTCAATATGGGCCTTCGCCTTAGGAGTGAGCGCCCAGTAATCCATTGTGACAACAACCGGTATGCCGCCTTGGGCTTCAGTGAGCGCCTTGTAGACGTTTACGCCAGCGTTCGTCAGGTCGACTTGAAACACCATTTTTTGGGTGGCATCATTCGGAGCTGTTCCGCTGCCGTATGACGATGATATTAGAGATCCAGCAGGCGTGTACGCGGTGACAGTTGCTTTTTTCAACTGTAAAGGCGCAATGCGTATCGCCGTACCGGGCGGCAATTTGTATTCGGTTATGATTTTCTCTTTGAGCTGCAGAATTTCCTCGTCGGTCGCAGAGGTCACGGCGAGAAATTGGAGAATACCTCCGGTTACCGTTTCCTGCGTTTCATCTCCAAAACCATACTTCACTAAGGTGAATTCCGGCACTGCTTTGCCGTTAATGATGCGCTCCGTGAGACGCACTCGGTTCGGCGTGTAATAGAATTGAGAAGTCCGGTATTCATCTTGTCCGTCGCAATACACGGTAAATGAATTTGTTCCACCGGCACTGTTGACAACGATAGTGTGGGCGTCAACTGGGTCGAGACTCGGCTGGGCGAAAAGCGTGTCGCTGGTGAGAAAGTACGGCGCGAGAATAAGCGCTGAGTAGAGAAACGCACGGGCTGAAGCGAGCTTGGTAGAAACTGCCATTTGCTGATGTTTCCAAAGATAGGCGTTTGGAGCGAATGCTTGCTGAATGGAGTTGCGCGGCGGAGCGAAGGTCATTGTTCCGCAGATTGGAGGATACCAAGAGAGGATTAATATACAAGTACCAGGCGATGCTCTGTGTGATGAATGTGTAGTTCTTCGAGAAGGGGGGAAAGTGGTCGTCGCCGTGGTAGCAGCGCAGGCGCGCAGCGGATGGTGGATACTAGGGAGTAAACTTTAGTATCGATTCGAGTGCTGAAGTACGGGCGGTACGATCGCAGAAGCACCATGACATGGATTGGATGGCAGCGACCGTTAGTTCCAGAATTCTTTGCGGCCATGCCTGGCGGCTCAGGCCGCCGAGAGTTCCGTCAGCATCCGGGAGGGCGGTGTAGATTAATTGTTGTGTGTTAAATACTTGTGTTAAATATAGTGTTACGCTGTGGATAGCACTCGATAACGCACTGTTTTCCCTGTCTGATCTGGAACGGCCTGTGTGTAAACCATCGAAGAGTTGTGTGCAAACCATCGAAAAACCGTGTGTAAACCATCGAAACGAAACTTCAGTGTGTGAACTGTCGAAACCCTTCGCCGAGGGTATTCGCGTGGGTGAAATATCGAACTACCAGTGGCCGTGTGTGATCTATCGAAACCGCTTGACATCGTGGGTGAAGTATCGAAGTATCGCCCGGTGTCAAACGAAATCGCCAAAGAACGCCTCCCCCTCCTCCCGGACCGACGTGCTGCTCCGGACTTCTTCGTCTGCGACCTCATGGATGCAGCTCCGAAGGGCGATATGGCGTCGATGGAGCATCCGATCTTTTCACTGTCCACCAAGCCGGATCACCGTATTCGCCGCTACGAGCACGGTTCCACATATGTTGAGATCAAGCCCTCGGCGGATGGATTGGCAACGGTTCATGACCGTGATGTGTTGATCTATTGCATCAGCCAGTTGATGGCAGCCCTAAACGCCGGGCAAGAGGTATCGTCAGTCTTGCACTTCAAAGCCCATGATTTGCTCAAAGCCACGAACCGGATGACCAATGGCCAGGGTTATAATGCATTGAAAGCCGCTCTGGAACGGCTAGCGGGAACACGCATCAGCACGAACATCACGACTGGTGGTCAGGAGGTCTTTGAGACGTTCGGGCTCATCGAGCGAGCCAAGATTGTCCGTGAAACGCGCGATGGCCGGATGCAGGAAGTCGAGGTCAAGCTCTCGGATTGGGTCTTTAACGCCATCCGCCATCAGGAAGTGCTAACCCTTCACCGTGACTATTTCCGGCTGCGAAAGCCGCTGGAACGGAGGATGTACGAGCTTGGCCGCAAGCATTGCGGCAAGAAGGCGGAATGGAAGATCTCTTTGCCGCTGCTCCAGAAGAAATGCGGCTCGTCATCGACCGAACGTGAGTTTCGGCGGCTGGTTTCGAAGATTGTCGAAGAGGATTTACGGTTCCAGCACATGCCCGACTACTCCGTGACGCTCGAATCAGATGACATGGTGATCTTCCGAAGCCGTGGCAGCGTTCCCCTCGCCTCTTCTTCCTTACCGCAGGTACCGGTCGGCAACCTGAACGCTGAGACCTATCACGATGCCCGTATCGTCGCTCCTGGCTGGGATGTGTACTATTTGGAACGTGAGTGGCGAGAATGGATTACGGAGGCCCCCCGCGATGCAGACGCGGCCTTCATTGGGTTCTGCCGCAAATGGGCCGAACGGAGAGGCCTACCCGCATAATGATTGGGAATCGGCTATTCGAGATAGCCATTTGACTTGAGCCAAGGCTCGATCGCTTCTTCGAGAATGTCCTGCAATGTGTTCGGTTCGGTTCCGCTCAATTGCCGTTCCAGTGATGCTCGCTTAAGAGCACTGGCAAAGTCGGCCCGAATCCGGGTACTGATAGGAGAGCGGGAGTTATTGGGTGATGGGGAAGCGACGGTCGCAACATTGTGAGTTGCCCCCTCCCCCGGCTTCTTGTTTTGGAAGACAAAATTCTTTTCAAGTGCCGGATCAAGTGCTGCCGGGGTTTGTTTCAATCCATCAATCAGAGTGCGGCGGTCGGCCATGGTTCGCATCCTTATTTGCGAGTTGCTGCGAATCGTTTTTCACGGGAGAACTTGGCCGAACGGCTCTTGCATGCGTCCGGCAATATCTCGCGGAAAAGCTGATCGACTTCGGAGGCAGCTTCTTTGGCTCGTGCTCCGAGACTCCCAACCACTGCACCTTGTCCGGGGGCATCTGCGTAGATCTGACGCAATACCATAGAAGTGTGAGCCAGCGGTAGGTTCAACGATGTAGCCGCATCTTTCATGTCTTGGGTTAAACGATAATTTCGGCCGATCATGGACAGCACGATGACGGCTTTGGGAACACCCGAGCGGATGTCCTGCGCCTGTCGCAGAACTTCCGTTGCCTTAGCAAGTGCCCTTACTTCGAGCATTGAGGCCTTACATGGAACAATTGCGAGATCAGCTCGCAGGAGGAGCGCTCGGCTCGTTTCCGTTTGGCTGCCTGGACCATCGGCGACAACGTAATCGGTCTCTTGGTCGAGCAACGGCAATTCATTCAAGATGGCATCAGGATTGTCGAGACGCACTGCCACAACTCCGGGGCATGCCTCGCGTATCCACTCCGAAGAGGACTGCTGAGTATCGCAGTCGGCAAGCGAGACGCGATGCCCTTGAGCATGCAGCCAGGCGGCGAGGTGAACGGCCAGAGTCGACTTTCCGACTCCTCCTTTTGAATTGGCAACGACGATAATCATGGATCGACCGTAGCGCCTTGCTGGCATGATGGCAAGCATTATTTCCAGCAAGCTGTCTTTCCATCCTGTTGGCAGGATTGCTTGCCAGCATCATGACAATCAGGCATGTCAGCTGTCTGTCGCGCTGGCAATCCAGCACGCTGTCATGCTGTCCAGCAAGCATGCCATCTGTCTGGCTGACATACATTCATGCAAGGTTGAAAGCAGGCTGTCCCGCCGTCATGCATGCAAGCTGTCTTGCTGGCATGAAAGTCTGCTGACAGGCTGTCTTGCCAGCAATTTCACCGTGAAATTGCTCCTAAGCTCCGCATAGGGGAGACGTCTGACAACAAAATGACTCAGCCGAGAGGTATTCAGTCAACCGACTGACATACCATGAGAAGCACTCGAAAACTGTCCCATTTAGGGAGGCACCGCCCATCCTGTTTTGAAACTCGCGAGGGTGCTGTACCGTCGATGCAAAGCGATCGACTTTGCGATCCAATTGGTCTAGGTTGGGCCGACCGGCAATGCTGGTGGAATCAACCAACGATGAGGAGACTATGCCCAGAGCGAAGAAAGCAAAAGACCAACCGGTCGCCATAGAGCCCACTCCGGCGGAAAGCAGCCGCAATTCGGCAACCGTTTCGCTACCTCCGGTCAGTGACGCAATCGTGCAATCGCTGCCGACTAGCGAATCTCCATCGGAAGGTGAACCGCAGGCGCCTGCCGCCCGTGGTCAATTCCGAAGCTGGGTGGTCGACATGGGGAGAGGTTATACCCGGCTCACTGATGAGACCAATCATCGTCTGGTCCTACAGTTCCACGAGAAGCCGCAGCCTGACGTGCTGACAGCACTGAAGGGTGCTGGCTTCGAATTCAAGCCCGACTATTACGGTCAGAAAAACGCTTGGGTACGCCGAAACGACTTTGAAGGTCGACTACAAGTTGAAGCCATCGAGAAGCTGTTCGCTCAAGCAGGTGAGGGGCGTGAGTCGGCGGTACGCTGAGGATGGCGGGTTCAATGAACTGTGGCACACGTCCTTTTTGGATTCGGCCGCGTCAAGGTCGATCTTGATGGCTTAGCATTGCAGGAATTGAAATGTCGTCTAAGGAGACCGGCGGACTACCGGACGACTCCCCTCGATTGTTGCGACCGCATCAAACGTCACCATCCAGAACACCGCAGCTTTGATTGCGAACATCATGCTACTTGCCTCGCTTTCTTCAACCCATTCGGCCGCTGCATATTCGATTGAATTGGCACTCTGTTATGCGGAGTAAATCAATCAGCCGATTCGCGATCGGATTGGACCTGTTCGCATTCTGTTTCTCATGAACGTGAGTGAATCGGGATTCACGGGTTTGGTATCAGGTGGCATTTCCTGGGAGCGGCATTTTGCGTTTCGTAAAACAGAAAAATCGTCAGCCTTGTTTGAGTTTGCTTGACGGAGGCCGATCGCTTCGGTGCTTCGCGAGGAGTGCCTTGAGTCCCGCGATAATGGATTGAAGGCCAAACTCGAAGTCGGCGTCGGGTTTTGCACCACGTAAAGCTTCGAACCCTGCGGCCAGGTGTGGATACGCAGCAGACGACGCTTCGAACGACGCCAATTCATCAACTTCGGTTTCGGTCTGCTCTTCAAGTACGCAGCCGACCACATAACGACCAATCAAAATTCCCGCCCGAAGCGCATCACCAGCGGGAAACCCAGCATGGCAAAGGTGCTCGACCTGCGATTCAATCCCCGGGAGTTGGCCCGGGTCAGGCCGCGTTCCCGCATGGAGACGAGCTCCGTCCCGATAGGCGAGCAGGGCAGATCGAAAACTTCGAGCATTTTCGGCGAGGAATTCGTGCCAGTGCTGGTTGGGCTTCGGCACCCGGCAAGTGTGCCCTTCAACCAGCATCGCTGTCGCCAATGCGTCGAGTAGTGCCTGCTTATTCTGAAAGTGCCAATAGAGTGCTGGCGACTGAACTCCCAATTCCTTCGCCAGACTCCGGGTCGTCAATCCATCGATTCCGACCTTATTCAGCAGCTTGAGCGCCGTTGCCACCACGCGCGTACGTTCCAATTTCATTGGTCTCTCCTCAGGTTGACAGTCTACATTCCAGCAGATAATTTATCAGTGATAAATTTATCACTGATAAATGCAGCGGAGAAAAAGCATGACACGATTTCCAGAAGTCCCCGTTTTGATCGTCGGTGCAGGGCCGGCCGGCCTGACGCTCGCGTGCGATCTGGGCCGCCGGGGAATCGCATTTCGAATCGTCGACAAGGCCGACCGGCTGTTCATCGGCTCACGAGGGAAAGGGCTGCAGCCAAGGACATTGGAAGTCTTTCACGACCTTGAAGTGATCGATGACATTCTCGCTGCTGGGGCACCGTTTCCGGGATTTCGTTGTTACGACGGTGATCGGGTCCTCTGGGACCGTTCACTGGGTCAGATGCTGGGCATCTCCGAGCCAGCGGTCACGCCGGATGTTCCTTACCCGTCCGCATGGATCATACCTCAATGGCGGACCGATGAAATTCTGCAAGCCCGCCTCAGCCGTCTCGGCGGCAAGGTCGAACTCTCGACTGAGTTGATCGCCATAGAGCAGGATCTGGATGGCGTGACCGCGATCCTCAGTAGCAACGGTCACCACGAACGGCTCCGCGTGCGATATCTCGTGGGGACCGACGGTGGACGCAGCTTCGTTCGAAAGGCGATCGGCGTCGGCTTTGAAGGAGAGACGTTTGAAACTGAAAGGACGATTATTGGAGACGTGCGCGTCGATGGGCCGCTGGATCACGAACACTGTCACTTGTTGACCCGAGCCGGGAACACGTCCAGTTCTGGTCGGTTCTCACTCTGGGGGTTGCCTGGTACGGATTATTTTCAATTGGTCGTCAACATCACCGACGAGGAGACCCCACCGCTGACGCTCGGTGAACTTCAGTCCGTTTTGGAGGAAAGGTCCGGAAGAACCGATCTCCGCCTTCACGACTTAAGATGGGTCTCGTTGTACCGAGTCAATGTTCGCATGGCGGACCGCTTTCGAGTGGGTCGCGTCTTTTTGGCCGGGGATGCAGCGCACGTCCATTCCTCGGCGGGGGGACAAGGTCTGAACGCAAGTGTGCAGGACGCTTACAATCTCGGCTGGAAACTGGCATCGGTGTTAGCGGGTGCTCCCGAGGAGTTGCTCGACACTTACGAGGCAGAGCGCTTCCCTATCGCAGCAGACCTGCTAGGCTTGACCACCCGCTGGCATCGGCAAGACTTTGCGAGCCCGCCGAGTGGCGATCATCAGGGTTCCAGTCATACCATGTTCCAGCTGTCACTCCACTATCGAGGTGGCCCGCTGTCTTGGGACGACCGAAACGCCGCCATCGGCGTCCGAGCCGGTGACCGAGCTCCCGACGCACCATGCCATGATGTCGATGGCCGCGCGACACACTTGTTCGACGTCTTCCGCGGTACCCACTTCACGCTCCTCGCATTTGGCGGGCAGGCCCAGGAAGTCCTCGCTCAGTATGGCACCGGTGGCGACCATTGGGTGCGGGCCTATCAGGTGGTTCATCCGGGCAGGTCGCACGAACATCAAGCCTACCTCGTCGACTCGGACGGCTACATCAATCGCCATTTCGGAATCCAAAGCTCATCGATCGTCCTCATTCGCCCCGACGGTTACATTGGACTAGCGATGGGCGACGGCACCGACTGCCTAAATCGGCTCAGGGACTATCTCGCGTTGACGATTCCTGGCAAAGGCCACGCCCCACACAATGATCATTGACTCGAGACGTCGCAAAATCCCTTGACGACGCTCTTGTCCGTCACAGGTTGTCCTCGCAGTCATCGTCGTTGGACAGCATTGGAATATGCACTTCGACTGTAGTGTTCTCCGGTGCACATTCGTGGCTGAGCAGATAGCCGATCCGATTCACGAAATGCAATCCATTCACGACATACAAATCTCCGTCATCGCCGTCTGCCAATGTCCAGACTTTCGATGGATCGTAACCTCTGACGAAGTCAAATTCCTCACCATAGGTCTCGAAGAGGCAACCGGGGCCTTCACCATAGGCCCAGCTCGCAGAGCGATTCAGATGATTGCGAACGAAAGTGAACATGCTGTCGAATTCGTCCTCCGTGAGTTCAATATGGGTCATGATGCTACCCCACGCCCTAAAGTTACACTCGATACCTCCCAATAGGGAATTTCCTTTTCCAATGCTTCAATGGCTCTAAAAAATCCCGATTGGCAAAAATAGCCTCCGTTTTTGTAGAAGGCTTCCAATGCCCGAGCGAATTTTCGAGCATTGCGGCGGGCGTGAACAGGCTCGTCCCAGAACCCAAAGGAAGCTATGCAATCACCGGTGAGTCGACAGACTATGTCGAAGGTGTCGTCGCATCCATCCGTACTACGCCGGATCGTGAATAGCTTCCCTTGGGTGATTCGTGTTTGAGGTTGAGTTGAATGTGTCATACGGGATTCCTTTCAATTAGGGCGGACCTGCTGGCCCGCCCGATTGGTGATTAAGCTTTCTTTTCGGAGGCGATTCGCAACGTGATTCGTCCGTCGAGCGGGACGCATTCGAGCTGGATGTTGAATCCAGATCCGTCGGCGTGAGCCCAGGCACTGCCGATGCGGGTCCAGAATCCTTTGCCGCCGTCGCGATCGCGGACCTGATAGGCGGTATGGCTTGGAGATTTGCTGGTATTGTCGGACATGGTGTGTTTTCCTTTCTTCGTTGCTGAGGCCCCGACCATCGAGGCCTTCTGGCATACGAATCAAAGCCGGACCAGTCCGGGGCGCAGCGAACCGGGCAAGCGAAAGACGGAGGGTCCGCTTTAGCGGAAACCGTCTTGGCAGCTTGAGCGGCCCGGCGACGGCTTTAGTGTGCCAGTCCATAGGCCGTGGGTCGGGGCAGGTGAATGAACGACTGGAGACTTCACCTGCTGATGCCATCCTTCAGCAATCCATAACCCGCACTTTCGTGATTGCGGCGGTTAAGGATCAATGCCACTTCGGTTTCAGGAGCGATTGCATAACGACGATGTCCAATGCATCCGAGTTCCAGGTAAATATCATGGACCAGGCTGCGGGGCCGATTCGACCTCGCACGAAGTACAAGCACCACAAGCTTCTGAGGGCCGAAGGCAGCATGATGCTGCCCTTTGTTCCGTATCCAGGCCTCTATCTCACGTTCTCAAAGCCTAAAAAACGTGGGAGTCCCTTAACGATGTATTTGCGAGTCCGTGCAGTTGAATGGAACCTGCCGGAACGCCGGTGCGAGTGTATTGCCGACGAAATACTGGGTTCGGAACTGTTCTCCGAGATGCATGAGATACGCGGCAGCAGTCGAATCGAGGAGCATTTCGTGGAACTTCAGAATAATCTTCGTGCATTCGGATTTGAGGTGAGTACCGATGTCGATGGGATGGTTGCCCTGCACAAACGAGAAGACGGCAGCGTGAAGGAGGGGGCGGAGCCGATCCGGGAATGAGGCGGGTCATCGAGCACTCCGAGAATGACCTAACGCGACGGTTTCTTAGATAGCATGAACATGACAGGCTCGATTCATCACGCTCTCCGGTCACTGGACAGCTGGAGCGTCAATTGAAGACACCAACGCGACCGCAATGCGACACCATCGCGGGCGAAGTTCATTAACGGATTTGCAACCAATGCCTGCATAAGATGCGGCATGTTGCGGATCGTCGAAAGCATGTCGGCCGGGCAAGCAAAGAGCTATTTCAGCACGGCGGACTATTACAGCGAAGGGCAGGAGCTCGTGGGCCAGTGGCGGGGCGAGGGGGCTCAACGTCTCGGCCTTTCCGGCGAAATCCAGACGCAGGACTGGGACGCCCTGTGCGACAATCTGCATCCGCAGAGCGGTGACAGGTTGACACTGCGGACCCGAGAACACCGGCGAGTCGGATATGACTTCAACTTTCATGTCCCGAAAAGCTTATCAGTTCTCTACGCATTGACGCAGGATGAGCGGTTGCTCGAAGCGTTTCGCGACTCGGTGCGCGAAACGATGGGCGATATGGAAGCCGAGATGCAGACCCGTATCCGTAAGGACGGTCGCAACGAGGACCGCACCACGGGCAACATGGTCTGGGGTGAGTTCGTCCATTTCACGTCACGGCCCATTGACGGAGTCCCCGATCCGCATCTGCATGCTCATTGCTATGTTTTTAATACGACGTTCGATGAACAGGAAGCCGCCTGGAAGGCGGGGCAGTTCGGCAGTCTTAAACGCGACGCCCCGTATTTCGAGGGGAAGTTCCATGTCCGGCTCGGTCACAAACTCGCCGAGCTCGGCGTTGCCGTCGATCGCAAACAGAAATTTTGGGAAGTGGCCGGGATCTCGCCTGCCATAGTCGAGAAATTCTCAAGGCGAACGCAGGAGATTGAAGAAGAGGCTGAGCGGCAAGGGATCAACGATCCCGCCGCCAAAGCAGAACTCGGAGCCAAGACCCGTTCACGAAAACAAAAGGACCTGCCGCTCGATGTGCTTCGTGATGAATGGCGATCACGTCTCACAGAAGGTGAGCGGGAATCGCTGGCTCTGGTTGCTGACCGGATTGGCGGCAAAGCTGTCGCACGCGACAGCGAGGTGCCGCGAAGTGCGGTCGCACTGGCGACAGACCATTGTTTTGAACGCCAGTCCGTCGTACCGGAGCGGAAGCTGTTGGCCGAATCACTGATGCGGGCGGTAGGCCAGGCAACGGTGCGGGATGTAGAGCAGGTGTATAACCAGGAGGAATTCATCATCCGCGATTGTCAAGGCCGCAGGATGGTGACGACTCCGAAAGTACTCTCCGAAGAGCAACAAATGCTCGATTTCGCCCGCAAGGGGAGGGGTTCGCGGCGGGCCTTCGCCAGCGGTCCGCATGAATTTACCCGAAGCTGGCTCAATGATGGACAGCGGAAGGCGGTCGAACATGTCATTCACTCGACCGATCGTGTCATTCTGATAAGAGGGGCGGCAGGTACTGGCAAAACTTCGATGATGCAGGAGACTGCCGAGGCCATCCGGGCCAGCGGTACGCAGGTCTTCGCATTTGCACCATCGGCGAAAGCCAGCCGGGACGTGCTCAGAAGCAAAGGCTTTGATGATGCCGAAACAACCGCAAGGCTCCTGGTCGATGCAGAGCTCCAGCAGCGAGTTAGAGGACAAGTCATCTGGATCGATGAAGCAGGAATGGTCGGCGTGCGGACCATGTCCCTCCTCTTTGAACTTGCCGGCAAGCTCGATGCCCGCGTGATTCTCTCCGGTGATCGCTTCCAGCACGGCAGCGTCGAACGCGGGGCGGCCCTGCGGTTGCTGGAACAGCAAGCCGGGCTCGTGCCCGCTGAGATCAAGGAAATCTTGCGGCAAAAGGATCAGTACAAACATGCCGTCCGGGACTTGAGTGAAGAACGCACGACGGAAGGCTTCCGCAAGCTCGACGAGATGGGGTGGGTGCGCGAAGTCAGTATTGCGGACCGCTACCGCGTTCTCGCCAACGACTATCTCGATGCGGTCGCCAAAGGCGAAAGTGCCCTGGTGGTTTCACCCACGCATCTTGAAGCGGAACGGATCACCCGTGCCATTCGCGAAGGCCTCAAAAGTAACGGCCGCATGGAATGTGCGGAGCGTCGTTTTGCGACGCTATACAATTCGAACCTCACCGAGGGCGAGCGAGGCGATGCCGTCAATTACTCAGCGGGCGATGTGTTGATCTTCCATCAGAATGCCAAAGGTTACAAAAGAGGGCAGCGCGTCGAGATCGATGAGACGCCGCCGCCGGTCGATCAGGCGGCACGGTTCCAGCTGTTCCATCCGGGATTCCTCGACGTGGCCGAAGGGGATGTGCTACGGATAACGCAGAATGGAAAAACCCTCGACGAACGGGGCAGGCTCAATAACGGAGATCTTTTACATGTTTCAGGTTTCGACAAGGCCGGAAATATTCTCACCAAAGAAAAGAAAACCATCGCGAAGGACTTCGGCCATCTGTCATATGGCTACGTCGTCACCTCGCACGGTAGCCAAGGGACCGATGTCAAACGTGTTTTCATCGGCCAGTCGGCCGATAGCTTCGCGGCGTCGTCACGAGAGCAATTTTACGTGTCGGTCTCACGCGGCCAGAAGCAGGCAACGGTCTATACGGACAACAAAGCAGAACTGCTCAATGCGGTTCGCAAGTCAGATGAAAGATTGAGCGCGACAGAATTACTCTCCCGTGCCATGATCGCCGAACGTGCACCAGGGACACGGGACTATAACCCGTTGGAGAGCGCCCGCAGACCGGCACAGCATGAACGCAAGAAAGAGGAATTGACCCATGAGCGATAGTGTCTTTGATCGTTTCAATCGACCGGCGGCGAAAGCCGTAAGTCCTTTGGCATTTGCCTCCGTGGAGCCTGGCCCCGAGGAACTTGACGATTACGGCGCTTTTGGCTGGCTCCGGGGCGTTCGCGACAAGGCCATCATGCTGGAGCTTCGCAAGAAGGATGGCAGCGTCCGGGCCTTTGGTTATGCATGGTTGCAGGAAGTCGATCTCGATCCCTCGAAAGAAATCACTCTTTGCCTTCCATGCGGAAAGATCAAGATCATCGGCCGAAATCTCAATGTAGAGAACAAGCCCAATATTCGACTATTCCAAGGCATCGTTCGACATAAAGTCCCTTTCGTTCAGGAAGCGGATGAGGTTGCGAGCATGAAGGCAAGGGACGGTGATACCATCGTGGAATGCATCGCGTGGTAGGCGGCTACGAACAACCGAATTGATTCATGTCTCAAGTCAACTCGGCTTATTCTTCACCCCATTCGATGCAGGCGCAAAATTCGTCGTTTCCGGTCACGTCGTGCCAGCCTCGATACATGGCCTCCGTGTTGAATGCTGCCTTCCATTCCCAGGGGAACGAGTTCGGCTGGCCCGGGCCTAACCGCGACCGGGTTTTTAAAAATCGACTGCGTTCGTCGCGCCATCCGCCGCCGGGAGAATGCCAATCTGCCAACCAGTAGATTTGATCGCGGCCATTTTCGATGAGCATCTTCTCCTCTTGCTCCGACGAGATCGCAAGCAATCGGCCTTTCACTTGCTGTGCCATACATTGAGCTTGGTAGAGCGAAATGGGCTCGCGGATGAACAGGTATTTCTTACCTTGCCATTCGAGGCATTTGGCGGCGATGTCCCGCGAAGGGCGATCGGCGACTTCAGATAGCGGGTTCTTCCAGTCCTTGCCAAGCCAATAGCCGCGGCCTGCTGCACCGCCCCGCACACCACGCAGAAGCCTTATTTTAAGCTCCTGGACTTCCATCCCGGCGTCGAATGAATTGATGCCGATGGCATTGATGATCGGTAGGCAATGATCTTTATGCAGGGAGAGTTGCGAGGTGTTCCCCTGCCAATTGATAACCGGACGATGATCGAGTGTAACCTCTATCGAGGCCTTATCTTGCAACTGAAGTACCTTGACATGCACTTCATACAATTGCCCGTTGGTGAGAGGAACAGGCTTGGCAACTGTGGCAGGAGTGCCGACGAGTTTGTTGATGTACTTTCCATCCACCTTCTCCAGGCCGGAGATGGTTCCCTCGTACGCGTCCAGTTGGAATATGCAGGCTGCATTGCCGACCGGCCAGATGAGGCCGACGGCTTCCTTTCCATTCTTTCGCGTGACCTTCCATTGTAGTTCGAAGCTACCGA
This sequence comes from Planctomycetota bacterium, assembly GCA_018242525.1. Classification (GTDB taxonomy): domain Bacteria; phylum Planctomycetota; class Planctomycetia; order Planctomycetales; family Planctomycetaceae; genus Schlesneria. Next base: position 15,839 of record JAFEBS010000077.1, read on the forward strand.
TCGCGACGATCGGAGCCATGATACGGGAGTTATATCGGAAGGCGTCACAAACGATGCCGCCTTGCGGCAGTTGCTTCCAGGTCCCGACGAGCACGTGCTCCGCGAAGTTTATCTTTGGCAGGAGGTCCACCCATTCACCCACCGGCAATGCGGCCGCATCGGCAGCGGGCGCTGAAATAGGTGTCGCAGTCGGTGCGTTCAATTTGCTGATTTCAGCAAGGCGGTCGGCCAGTTGCTGCTTGAGCAGTCCGGATGTTGCATTCGGCTCGGCACGCCGGTACCACTCCGCCGCATGAAACAAAAGGGCGGCTTTAGCCGCCCCTGTGGCGGTATCGCCGATTTCGTACCACGCATTCCCAATCGCAGCTTGTTCCATGCCCGCCTTGGGGTTGGTCCGCTCTAGTGCTGCGGCGGATTTCCACTTCGCATCATTTCCCATTTCGATAAACGGTAAGGCTGTTTGCCAGTCTTGCTTTTGCACCGCATGCCAGCGTCCCACGATGAAGTTCGATACCGCGTGACTACCATCCGTGCGAAGCTTTTCGCTCGCAGCCTCGAATTCCTTCCATTCCTTCTCCCGGACCGCGAATGACTGACGCGAAGCCGCGACCTTCGCCTTAAGCTTGTCGTTCGGAATCCGGCGGACCGCATCATTCACGGCCGCAAGCATGGCACCGGCATCAACAAAACGATCATCGCTCATCGCACGTTCGATCTCCACTAGTGCCGCCTCGATGACCGGCTGTAGCGAGCTTCCCGGCTTGGCAGCTTTCAGAAAGTCGACCAGTAATTTTGGTCTTTCCTGATCGCGATCCAGATCGTAACTATCAAAAAGAGTGTTTACCGCATCCAGCCAATGATCTCCATCACCCGCATCGCGTGTGAATGAGATCAGTGTCGTCAGGACAACATAACGCTCGTCGGATGAGAAGCTTTCGTTCCGGGAGGCATCGACCAGCTTTTGGATCGCTTCCTTCTTCTTGGTCGAGCCGAACGGGCGAGTTAGCTCATCGACTCCTTTTTGGATTGTTTGCTGTTGCTCTTCGGTCGGCTTGCTGTCACGGGCCTCGGTGAGGCCGAGCCCGGATGAAGCAATCACCATTACCCCCAATACTTGTAGCCCCGGACATCGATGAAATAGAGCGAACATGCGATTCCCCGAAAACGAAGAGAGCGTCGGACCACATACCGCTCAAAGAACCCCGCCAGGGGCCAACGGAACAGCACATGACCGACGCTCCCCTTCGGGAGCGCGGCTCAGGTACTGCTTCCGTTGATACAAGAACCTTGCGGCTCAGGCTGGCGGTTTCTTTGAAGCAATTACTTGACGCACACGCGTCTTTCAAAATGTCATTGCGAGCCGTATCGGCTCGTATTGCAACTTAATCTCCTGGGTATCTCAGCCTTGTTGGTTCAAGCACGCCTGTTGCACTCTTCAACGTGCGTGGCACCATCTCGTCGAGAAGTTAGTAGGGCCTGCGAAGAGTTCTGGTCCAAGGCAGCACAACTTTTCTACCGTTTGAATCACTCAAAGGCAATACGCGAAATGCTGACGGAGTGAACTGCAAAGGTGATGTGCGTCCATCCATCTGGCAGGGATGTCTTGCATGACCATCGAGTCGTGGCATTCAAAAATCATTTGCCAAGACTCGCGGATGAGCATACAGGAAGACATGACTCCGATGGACATGCTGAAGCAATGGTTTGAACGCGATATCCGACTGACCACCTGGGCAGAAGTCGAAAAGCTCGTCGAGCAACCGCTCGTTGCCGAGATTCGATTCTCAACGGATCTGTTCACTTACACGATCACCGTCGATGCCAATCACGGCGAGAACTATCTTGGCTGCACATGCTTTGAACGTTCCCGCAGGCGCGGGTGCGATCTGCCTGATGGGAAATTCTCAAGAGAAACCTGGGCCGAGATTGTGGCAGCCATCACCGAGAACGAGATCCTCGCAGTCCGAGAGGAGAAACGCTCCCGCTAGAGCGTTTCCACGCTCAGCCTAGCGCCCTCTAGGCAGGGCTGGTAATCTAGGTTCACCAAGGAGGTGAGCCATGCCGTATCCGACGGAATTGCGTGCTGAGATTTTAGCAGCGTGCGATGCGGGTGAAGGAACTCAAGCGGTTGCATTGCGATTCAACGTCTCGGAATCGTGGGTCCGGCGGATCAAGCAGCAGCGTCGTGAGACCGGACAGATCGCGGCCAAGACGACTCGGACTCGAACACCGATTTGGCATCGCTGGTCCGACTGGTTGCTCGCCAAGATTGCTGCGCGTCCTGATATCTATTTACGTGAGTTGCAGGCGGAATTGAAAGCGGAACGCGGTGAAGACGTTTGCCTGCAGACGATGTGTAATGCTTGCCGCGCCTTGGATCAAACTCGAAAAAAAAGACGTTGATCGCTTCGGAGCAGGACCGTCCCGACGTGCAGGCCAAGCGTGATGAGTGGCATGCTTCGCAACCTGCCATCGATCCGAATCGCGTTGTGTTCATCGACGAAACATGGGCCAAGACGAACATGACACGTCGATACGGTCGGTCGACGATGGGAACTCGTCTGGTGGAGAAGGCGCCCTGTGGTCGCTGGCAGACAACCACATTTCTGGGTGCTCTGCGAGCGACGGGATTCGTCGCACCACTGACAGTGGAAGGCGCGATCAATGGAGACATCTTCCGTGCCTGGGTCCAGCAGCATTTGGTTCCCACGCTCTCACCCGGTGATCTGGTTGTCATGGACAATCTCTCCAGTCATAAAGTGCCTGGCGTACATCAAGCGATCAAGTCGGCGGGAGCGGAACTTCGCTACTTGCCACCATACTCGCCCGATTTGAACCCGATCGAACTGGCGTTCTCAAAGTTCAAAAAGCTGTTGAGAGACGGAGCGGAACGAACCACCGCGAAGCTCACCCGACTGTGCGGACAAGTGCTTGATTTCTTCACCGAGACCGAATGCCGAGGCTACTTCAAGCACTGCGGATACCGCTACGAGTAGCGTGGAACCGCTCTAGGGTGCGTGTACCAGAAAAAGAAAAGCCGCCCGCTGGCCATACCAGCGGGCGGCCGTTTTTTCAGGCCAATCAACTCGCAGGCTGAGGTTGCAGTCCATGCAGGAAGTCCACCGCTTTGGAGGCATGCGAGGCAGCGGTAAACACGGCCCGTTTGTCGTCCTTCAACACCTTCAGCCAGGATTCGATATAGCTGGCATGGTCCTCGCGAACCTCGGGCGTGATCTGCAAATCCGCACACAGGAACGCTGAACCCAGCTCCGCAACCAGTTCTTCTATGGCATAGCCTTCATCGCCCCAGCGTTTGCGGCCGAAGTCACGATCGAGGCGGGACGGGTGCCGCGTCCAGTGAGTGAGTTCATGGGCGAGGGTGGACGCGTGCGATTCGGCCTCGCGGAACGTCTCAAACGGTGGCATGCGGACATAGTCGCTATCCATCGCGTAGAAGGCCCGGTTCCCACCGACACGAATATCGGCTTTCGTATTTGCGAAGAACGCATCCGCCTGCTCAATGCGTGGTAACGTCTCTGTGGGTGGTGTCACCGTCGCATAAAAATGCTCGGGCAATCCTTCGCACTGATCCGCACAGAACACCGTGTATTCCTTGAGGAAAGGGATATCCTCTTCGGTCTCCTGTCCGTCGTCACCTTCCTCTTTTTTCTTGAAGGTTGAAGCATAGACGACCGGCGATCCGTGCTCGCCCTTCTTCACATGTCCGCCGAGTTCCAAAGCCTGCTTGAACGTCATCCAGAACGGCGAAACAAACCCCTGCAACTCCGCCGACATCCACAGCGTCAGAATATTGATCCCCGAGTATTTCTCGCCGTTGTAACGCAACGGCCGGGTAATCCGGCCCGCAGTGTGTTCCGCATTCCACGGCTTGAACCAAGGCCGGACGCCGCGTTCGAGTTGCTCGACGATCCCGTTCGTAATGCGAGTATAGATATCCTCACGGGCGGTCTTCGGTGTGGTCTTGGTCGTCATGTTCTGGTCTCCCTCTTAAAAAATGGTTTTGTTCGCAAGCCAAACGGCTGTTCTTTTGGCGAGCGGAACAAAGAGCCAAAGGCAGGGGGGAGTGCAGTCAGGGACGAACGGCGGGGAGGGCACCGCTCTGCACAAGCGAAGCTTTGTGAGCGCGGAAGAGGGGGAGGGGCCGCGCCGGTCGCCGCAGGCTTGTCCTTGACGGCACGAGGGGCCGCATCCCCCCATCAGCGAACTCAAGAGTGCCGACAGGCAATCCACGTCAGGCCAACAGGCCGCAGCACCAGCGGGCCGCAAGGGGCGTTTCGTCGTTCCTCGCTTCGAGAACCGCAGCGCAGCGGAGCCTGGGAGTCACGCGATCGCCGCCTGGGTCGAGGGGCCAGAATGATTCTTGATGCTCATTCAGTGGGGGACGCCCGGCAAACTCCTCCTAATAGGTAGAACATGCGTTCAAATACAGAACACTCTCGCGTTTTTATGAGTCGATTGTTTTCAGACACTCTAGGTGCCCGATGAAAGAACTGAGCAAGGATGATCGCAAACCGGCCAGGAGGAGCCAGTCATGAGGCGAAGCGTTGTTTTCCTGATCCTGATTACCACAGGTTTCGGATGTACACATCGATCACTCCAGAGGTCGGCTCTTCGGCAATCGTCGACGATCAACGACATGTATTTCCAGCAGGTCGTCGACAATATTGCCATGTTCCAGTCAAACCCCGACACGCTTCCGCAATTTGCGACGATTGCGGACGGCACTACTCAGCTTTCAGATTCAGCGACGGCCACTAATACCATCGGCTGGAACCTTCTCGGCTATGCCTCGGACTCCCTCGCATTGCAGGGTAACCGGCAGCTAATGGGAAACTGGAAGCTCACACCCACTATCGCGATGGCTAATCGCCTGCGAAGGATGCGTTGCGCGTTCCAACTGGTAGCGACGGGCTACCCCACAGGCTTTATCCGGTCGGACGAAGGGCGGACACTTACTCCGCTGGAGAATGATGCCGGTTTTGGCATCTTCTGCGTGCGTGAGATGCAGGATTTCGGTCTTCTCCCGAGGCCAAAGCCAGACGACGATGGCGTCTGCACCGTCGATTCAAAAACATCCGTTGTGACCTTCAAAACTCCGGAAGATGCCAATGCATTCGAAGCCAAGTTCGAAGAAACGCTCAACCGAAATTTTCCACGGTGCTGGTATCACGTCGGTTCGCGAAAACAGGTTCCCAAGTGCGCGTGTTATGTGTCGCACGGATGTTGTCAAAGTGTCTGGGTGGATGCCGATGGGACGGATGCCTTGTCCAGATTCACACTGACCACGGTGAACATCGCCACGACCGACCCCCCGGCTGCGAGCTCGACGATGGTTACTGTGAAACGAAAATTCAATATCGGTAGTGAGAACTGGGAGTTGTCGGCAGCCGTGTCCGAAAAGGACGTCGATCGCGAGATCAAGAGGCTTGCCGATGCACGTAAGAAGAAGGCCAAAGCAGATCTCGCCAAATCCGAGTTGGAATTGCTTGCGGCGGAAAAGCAGGTTGTTGAGGCGTTCAACGGTCTCCCCAAAACTAACCGGAAAGCTCAAGTGGCAATGTTGCCCGAAGATCATCGCCAAGTCTTCGACAAAGATTTCCGCCTCAACTCAAATGGGCTTCCACAATTAGATTTGGATTTACTGGCCAAACAACGCGACGAAGTCGGGGCTCCAAGTTGGTGGGCGTCCGATGCAACGCCCGATGCGAAATCCAAGTTGAACGAGGCACTGGCACGACGGGTCGAAGTGAAGAAGTCGATCACCGCCAATCAAGCTGCGGTTGCTAGCGCAGAAGAGGAAATCAATGAAGCCCCGCAATTTACCATATCACCGACAGTGACGGACCCGTTCAATCGAACGCCTTCACTGCCTCTGTCTCGTTCTGGGCCCGGAATCGAATTTGTAACACCACCGCCTGCAATACAGTAACCTGCGGCGACCTGTTGATCGTATCCCCTCCCGTGACTTTTCCATCCGTAGGTTTTTCCGGATGCTTACCTAGCTCAGTGGGCCGACCGTACGCTGGATTTGGACCAAAATCACCTTGAACGGTGCCTTGAATATTGGGCTTCGTGCCTGGAGGGATATTTTCGTCCACCTTGTTCATAGGCAAGCTATTCTGATTGTTTCTGGACAACTCGAAAGGCCGCTCCTTTTCAGGTGGCTCCCCACCGTCGTGTTTTCCGCCGTCCTTGTAATCTGAGCTACCTCCCAGACAGGCTGTGTTTGGTGGTGGTGGGGGCACAATACCGGACTTCGGTACTGTACCGGGTTTGGATATAGCACCTGATTTACTGTTGGCACCTGGTTTGGGCGCTGCGCCATCCAAGCCATAGGTATCTATGAAGTTAATTGGTTCGCTCTGGTGGGCAAGAACAGGGGCATATTGCATGTCCCACAGCCAGCCTTGCCATATGCCCCTGTCCTTTTCCTCCCCCCAGATGAGTGAAGCATCACCGGGAGCCGCCTGGCGTGCTTCAAGGAGTAAGTATTTCACATTTGCTCGCCAGCAACGCGTGACAATTAGACAGCGATCGACGAAAGCGAAATTTTATTTTTTATTGGGAGACGGCGGTATAAAATCATCGGCGATCAATTCCGCTTTTCGCTCAATATGTTCTGTATGGTACGGCTGGCCGCCCTGGAAGAGGTCGATTAGTACACTTTGAAGTTTCGACGGTTCCCCGTGACCAATCGCGACCGCTTGTCGCACTCGTTTCTTCGCAATGTCGAATTCACCAGCCTCGGCATGAGCAACCGCCAGCGTCTCAAGAAAGGCAGGATTGCTCCATCTCGTTGAGGTACAGGCTTTCGTCGCCAGCGTGATCGCAAGCCGACCATCGCGATATTTCGATTCCGGGCAGGTCGCGCGTAGCCAAGCGATCTTGTTGTTGACTTCTGGGTCATCCGGCGCCAGACGGATCGCAGTATCAAAGTCCGTGATCGCGAGATCGTATTGAGCTGTGGAGAGCGACATCTCGCCACGCGACAAATAAGCGATCGCAAAAGTGGGGTCGATTCTGATTGCTCGTTCAAAATCTTCAACCGCTTTCCCTGTCTTCCCTTGTTTCAGCAATGTCTGGCCATGAAGAACGAGAGCGCTGACGAGCTTCGGGTCTAACCGAAATGCCAATTCCGCCTCGGTGTAGGCTCCGGAGACGTCGCCCTTCACCAACTTGATCTTTCCACGCAAGTAGTACGCGGTCGCGGACTTTGGCTGCAGCCGAATCAATTGATCTAAGTCATCTAAGGACTTTTCAATGTTGCCGATCTGTTCATAACAGACGGCGCGACGAGCCAGACATTCTGCAGTCGAATCCGGGTCGAGATTCATCGCTTTGGTGAAATCAGCAATCGAAAGCTCAAACTTTCCCTCTGCCTGCCGAATCTCACCTCGAAGGCGGCATGGCAAAGCATACTGTGAATCCAGTTCGATCGCCTTGTCCAGATCGGCGAGTGCTTGGTCAAGTTCTCCAGAGAGTTTTCTCAGCCCCCCCCGAAAACAGTAGCTGAAGGCAAGACGCGGATCGATTTCAATCGCTTTCGCAAGATCGGCAAGTGCTTTGTCGCGCTGCTTAAACAAGACGTACAACCGAGCGCGGCTAGCGAGGTAGGCCGGAACTGTCGGATTGAAGTTGATCGCTGCATCTAAGTCATGGAACGCTTCTGAGTATTGTCGTTTTCCCTCCCAAGCTTCGGCGCGGGCAGCATAGTGCTTTGCACACACGTCCGAACTGTGAAGTATTGCAGCATTAAAGTCGGCCAGTGCTCTGTCAAACTCATCGAGTTTCAACCACAACTTACCCCGAACAAAATGATCATCAGGAGTTCCGCCTCCGACAATGATCGCCAGATCGATGTCCTCGATTGCACGTTGCGTGTTCCCACGCGAAGCGTACGCTAGTGCTCGATTGTGATAGGCAACCACGGAGGAAGGAGCTAGGCGAATGCACTCATCGAAATCAGTGATGGCCTGTGCAGTTTTTCCCTGCATGGCCAATGCACATCCTCTCCCCGCAAATGCATCCGCATATTTGCCGTTCAACCGAATGGCCTCAGCATAATCTTCAATGGCGTCTTCCAAGTCTCCTCTGAGTGAGCACATCAACCCTCTGGAATAGTACAGCACGGGGTTTGACGGGTCATTGGAGATTAGTTGATCGTAGGCGTCATCAGGAAGCTGATCAAGAAGATCCACAACCGCTGGATCGATTTGATAGGGCAGCCGGTCGTCAGCAATTGCTTCGCAAATGCAGAGACACGACGCTATCAGAAACCAGACTTGGACTTTTGCGAGCATAATGCCGACCTCCGTCAATGAGCATGCAGCGGTTGAGCCTATGGCAATCCTGCCACAGCTTACTCGGATTTCGACTTCTCTGGAGGCCCAATCTCAATCGACCCTGTGCCCAACCTGCCTCCATCAGTGGTATTTCCATAGCCACCTTGAATAGTGATTTGCAAAGCGCAATTGGGCAGAGGAATGCACACCTTCGCTCCGATACTCTGGCAATATTCAGAGTATGGCTCGCCAGCAGGGTAATACCAACCAGGAATTACTTTAGGACGGCTCTTCCCTTTGTTGAGTAAATCTTCCAGAAACTTCAAAGTCTCAGGATCTGTTGGGACATCTGGTAGCGGTATGTTTCGGAACCGATTGTCTTGGATCGGTCCTACAAAAGGTTCCACAACCGGCGGAGTGGGGACAGTGGAAAGTATTGGTCCACCCGGCCAACCCTCCGTTCCCGGAGAAGGAGGAACTCCATCGTCCGGAGGAGAAGGAGATGGCGGAATATACGGATACGAGGTAGGCGGAACATAAGGAGGTGGAACATAAGGAGAAGGAGCAGGAGGAATCCCGTTGCCGTCAAGCTGCAACAGACCGAAAGCATCAGTAAGAGTGACGGCTTGATTTTTTACATAGGCATAGAGATTGAATCCGGCAAGATATTCGATCGGATCTCTAGTCAACCACACCCCCAAAGTCGGGTTGTAGTACCGATTCCTGACATAAAAGTGCTCAGTCCCGGGGTCGAACTGATAACCGGAATACAGGGTGTCCCATGAGTAGATGCTGGCCGATTGTGGCACAAATGTGGGCGACAGGAATGTGATACTACCGTATGGGGCATACTCATAACGTTCCTGTGTGGCACCGAGCGTGTCGACAATGGCGGTTGTATCCCACGTGGCATCTTGGCAAGCGTAGAATCTCTCATCAAGAATCTCGCTGACCGAACGATCACGCACGATCAATGCGTCATAGTGCTGGGTGCCCCAGACAAATTGGCGATCAGGATCTACATTTTCGGGGTCTGTCCCCAATCGCTCTTCAATATCCTGCCAGTCGTCGGTGAAGTATGCGTGGCGAGTTTCTGACAACGATCCTGAGGTGTAACTGAGCATAGTAATTCGGTAATTACGGCCGTCATACCGGTTTTCCTGGACCGTATCGTCCGTGATTGCGTCCGACAATTTCACCAACCGATTCCATGCATCGTATTTACCCGCGAAGGATTGTGCGGGATCGGCGGGCTGCGGTTCAGTTGTCATGTTCCCGACCGCGTCGTATTCGGGATCTGCCCAAGTAGTACCTGTCGTGTTAGTGATATTCGTTATCTCGTTGACGGGACTCGTCGTACGCGCTTGCACCATGGACCAAGTGCCTCCGCCAGTACCATCCTGTTGGAAGCCCGACCAATTGCCGGTGCTATCCAGCGACCAGCATTGAGCGAATTGAAGAGTGGTGATCGCTGTATGAGTTCCATTCAGCGTGCCACGCTCGGCGGTACTCACTCGTTGGAGGCCGTCATTTCCGTACAGCCAGTCGTAATGCTGAGCTGGATCGGACGGGTTTTCACGCCAAATTCGGGAAGAAGCCCGATTGTAACCATATTGCACGCGTGACAAGTCTGTATTGCTCGCGCTATTTCTCCAGCGAATGTCGCGAATCCTGCTGAACAGATCAAGACCGGCGTAGATATCGCCGGTGATCGGATCGTCAGTCCCTGTTACACTGACTAACGTGTATTCGAGCGTGGCCTCCGGAGATTGTTGTGTCACAACATCACTCAGTCCCAAGTAGCTGTAATCAGCGAGATGCGTTGACGAAAGGTCGTCATCAATGCGACTCGCAATCCGGCTTACAGCATCATCTATTCCTGCCGTCGGACCGTAATCATATGCCACGGACCGCCCGTTGGGATAGATCAACATCGTCGGACGAACTGTGTTCGCGTAGCCGTCAGAATATTCGACCTGGACGCTCGGTGTGGCAGATGTATTCACTGCTCCCGAGTGAGACTGATACGTCTGAATCGATTGACTGAAGCTGTTGTAAGTCCACTGGGTCTCATTGACGACAGTTCCAGATCCGACTGTCGCGGAACTAAATGAGGTCACGCGGTCGATAAGGCCGCGAACTTCGTAGTTTTGCTCCAGGCGTAGCACTGCATCGTCGACGCCGCTGCCCAACGTCATGATACGATCTTGTGACAAACGACCGAGTAAGTCGTAGTCGTACTGATGAGCTGTCCCATTCTGATCAGTAAGTCCTGTTCGCTGAGCCTGTCGGTTGTAAGTGTACCAAACCTGATCGCTGCCGCTGACCGAACCGGGATAGGCAATCGAACGTAACAACAGACTCGTCGAGACATCAGAATCATCCAGTGTCGTTCCGTAAGCATAAGTCGTCGTCTGATTGCCAGTTGAGGTATTGATCACCTCAAGCGTCGCCAACAAGCTGTCCGAAGTGTAGGACAGGTTTGTGGTGCGGTTTGTGTCGTCCGAAGGCGAGCAACTTCCAGCTCCGGAACTGCTACTGGATAAAGATGAGGAAGGGCTTGTAGCGACATAGTTCTCGACCTTGCTAATGCGACGGCCTGCGTCGTCATAAGTAAGCACGGTGACTGCACCCATGGGATCAATTGCTGAGAGGACGAGACCAGCGTCGCCAATTACAATCGTTTTGATGAGAACTGTATCGGACCGAGCGGGTGTACAGACTGGCCTGATGAGAGGGGTGCCTCCGTTCGTGCCGTAGTCTGCTGATCTGGTGATTCGGCCGATCGGATCGGGCCATGTTGCGCGATAAATCACACGCGCCTTCGGAACCGTTTCGGGGTCACGGAGCGCGCCAGTTTGGCTGTCCGGAGCATTATGATAGCGTTTTCTCGTGGTCTCCTGTATGACGTTGGTTGCATCGTCATAGAGGGTTTCTATCTGCTCGAGAATCACATCATCCGCGACCGTGAAAGCGTCCGCGTAAGTGGATTCATCCAAATCGTATCCACGATATTCGGCCACGAGCCGGCCCAGGCTGTCGAAAGTGGTCTTGGTGAATAGGCTTGAGCCAGAGGGCAGCGACTTAACAAGATTGTCTCCTGCGTCGTACCAGTTGTTGTCTATCAAACTGTTGCCGACAGTTCCCGTTGCAGGATTAACACCATAGCGAATAGTCTGATATACGCGGCCACGGTTGTCGAAATTCGTCGCTGATTGTGCAATCAGGTTTCCTGACGCAGTCGTGTCATACCGTTGGCGAATCACGATGCGGTTGAGGTTGTCGTAGGTCTGATTTTCGAAGAAATCGATCTCGCCATCCGTTGTAACTCTTCGGTTGCGGAAGTCGTAAGTCATTGAGGTGACTCGATTGACGGTCGTGTCAACGGCCAGGGATTGCTGGGTTAGATTGCCGTCACCGCTATCACCTCCATTGTCGTATTCATTTGCAGTGATCAGCACCATGTTGTTGTCGGGATCAGTGCCGCCACCGGTTGGATCGCTTTCAGTCGCGCCGTCATCGTTTGTCCCGACATAACTTGCCATCACCAAGCCGCGAGGATCGAAGACGAGATCCGTAATTGTTCCTCCCGGCGTTACGATGCGATTTCTACGTCTCATCACGTCATAGCCATAGTCAGTCTGATCGTAGTTCGTCCCTGGACTTCCTTCCCCGGTGGCTGGGATGGTGTGATAGACTCGTTGGGATTCCAGCAGGCAGCAGTCAGTGTATTGATACGTGGTCAATCGAACATATGTCCCTTGTGGGAATGCGGAGGTTATACCACCCGCATTCGAAACAACGTCGGCGAGAGATCCACTCGTGCTGGTGGAAGCGGAATCGATGTTCTCCAGTTTCTTGCCCCCGGCATCAAGAACGAGTAGTGAGACTGGATTGACGAGCTCACAATAAGGCTCGGGTGAGTCGATCACCTGATAACCCAATCCTGTGGCAAGTTGATGCTCAACATCCTCAAACACTGTCCACTTTGCAGGGCGAATCGTTGTCGCAACGCCGTTCAAATCGATCTGGTGAACCGGTCCCAGTGACTGTACGGTGCGCCCCACTTCATCAACGACGAAATCTGAGACCAGATTCAGTCCAGCACCTAAAAGTGTCTCCCATCCCGTTGGGGCTCCAAGGACAATTGACGTATCGACATCGTCGATTCGTTGAACTAAACCGCCTGTAGCCAAATCGAAAGCCTGTCGAGTAATCGTACCGCGTTCATCTGTGAGCCAGATCGGTTGATTCCAAATGTCAAAATAGGTCTTCCTCGTTGCTGCAACGCCTGATCCATTCTGGTCGGTCGGTACCACAGGCAACGTCGTTGTCTGCTGTTGGATCTGAGCCGTACCTGGATAGAACGTGTAGTCGTAGCTCGTCTCAATGTCGCCTGTTGAATCGTCATTGCGGTAGGCTGTTTGATTTGCGACGAAGTAGAATGCTGTACTGCCGACGGTCTGTGCCAAATATTCTACGGTGGCAAGCGTAATGGGATCGCCGCTGGCACCTTGCTGGATCTTCCGGGAGGCGACATAGCCTTCTGCAGCACCGCTGCCGGATGCTGTGTAGTATTCCGTCAAGGAAATCAGGCCATCGTGATCGCGAAGGTTGATCGCCAGATCCGAGTGGGCATCGTCGTAGCCGATGACCGCCGAAGGAGTGGCTTGCCACAGCAGCCGGCCCTGGTCATCGTAGTTGAATGCATTGATCCAGTGATCTGTTCCTGATGTGAAATCTTGGACCAGCGGTAAGCCGAGCACGTTGCTGTAAACAATGTTCTGGCTTTCATCGGGGAGCGTCTCAACTGTCTTCGTCGCCCAGACATTCTTGTCTGTCGAAGATGTACCGGCCGTATAGTCGAATGTAAACGTTTGAGAAGCGCCGTCGACCTGTTCGAGAACCGCACGTTGCTGCGTGTCATACTCGAAGTAATTGTCAGCGAACATGGCGATTGTTGCATTGGATACAGTCAGCGGGTCATATCCATTCGCAACCATTTTCTCGTACGTCGCAGGTTCGACGACGTATCGCAGTCCGTGCGCGAATCCGTTGGGGTCACCTGCTTGATAGTAACGGTAGTACTTGATTTCGCCGGTGGCCCAACCTGCGGCTACCGGGAACTGCCTTTGCATCCGCTTGAGGTCACCGTCGCTGCCGAAATCGTCACCGGCTTCATAGTACTCGTAGGCTGCCTGGAGAATATCCTCCCAGCCGAAACGACTTCGCTGCCTTCTCAGTGTTACGGAAGTCACGCGGTGGTTCTCATATTGGTAGAGGTACGCATTTGTGACCGGTTGCCCATCTTCGGATCCAAGCTGGTTGATTTGGGCGATGCTGCCGTCTGGGGTATAGGCTGTGACCTCCGTCACATTGCCAGTCGGTGACAACTGTCGGACGAAAGCGCCTTGCAGCGTCGACGCAACAGTGAAATCCTGAAACTCATTGACGCTCCCGTCAGGGAATGTCAGCACGTAGACCTGACCAACGCTATCGTGTGTGAGAATGGATTTAGTGCCGTATCGACCGACGAATTTGGTTCCATTCCAATCAAACCACAGCGTTCCCTGAGTGCCACGGACGATGGCGATGCTACTAGGACTTCCCTGCTGCTGTGCAAACGGCCAATTGAGCACCAGCCAATTGTAACCTTGGCCGTAATCGCCACTCGCCGCTGCCTGGTTGGAATAGGTGCGGGTGTGACTCCAGTTTGTTCCGAATCCCGGCGACGAAATATCAACCGATGAAAGAATGACTTCGCCCGAACCGTACAGAACGGGTCGAGGACTCGCTCGTCCAGGAGTCGGTGGAACGGCAGGATTATCGCCGCTAAGAATTCCACCTCCTGTGCTTGCAGCCCCCGTCGGTTGCAACCCGCCAGATGCAGTTCCGCTGGAGGTACCTGAACCACCGCTTCCAGAAGATCCACCGCCGGGTGTCAGAGGGCAATCACATGGCGGCGCGGGCGGGGGAGTCTGGTCGCAGGGAGGGCAGGGGTCAATCTGGATTTGAGGTCCCGAACTGCTCGAAGACCGACTGGAACTGCTTGATCCCGATGAGTTGGAACCGGACGACATCGACGAGGAGGATTGTGGGGACTCAGAAGAGGAACTCTGCGATGTGTTGGACTCGCTCGACGACGACAGGGAACTCGAAGGCGAAACTGTCGATGAGGAGGAAGACTCTGGAGGCACTCCAGAGGTGCTGGATGAAGACGAACTATCCGACGACGTTGAATTGCTTGAAAGCGACGAGGAGGGGCTCGATGTCGAACTGTCACTGGATGTCGATGTTTGCGAAGACGAACTATTGCCTGACGTACTTGATGACGGGGTGATACCCGAACTGCTGGAATCGCTGCCGGCCGACCCCGAGGATGGCGTTGAACTGGAGCCCGACGTTTGTGAGCTATCCGAGCCGCTGGATCCAGAAGTCACACTGCTGAAACTGGAATCCGATGAAGAACTGACTGATACACTCGATCCAGAAATCTGCGAACTCTGCGATGTACTGGAGCCGGAAGGCAAGCTACTGAAACTAGAGTCCGAAGACGAACTCACCGATTCGATCGACGATGCACTTGAATAGCTGCTAAGCGAGTCGCTTGAATAGCTGGATGTCAGGCTTTGTGATGAAGGAACTTCACTGCTGGGGGAGGCGCTGCTGCTATCGTTTGGCATCGATCCGTCCTTGAAAAAAGCCAAAGTTTCAAATCGTGAAGATGTAGCAAGCGGCCTGAGGGGTCGACACTTGGTCAGGCAGCGTGAGCGGTCAGCGGCAGCAGGGCTCCGCCGTCGTAGTAGCGTTCGATCGCACGGATCACGTCGTGGGGCGAGATCATGTGCATGCATTGGGCAATCTGAAGCTGAGGATTAATCCTCACCGGATTCAGGCAAAGATTATGGTCCTTGGGATCGTTGTCCCCCACAGGCTGACACCGGCTCTTCCAGCAGCCGCCCTGGTCACAACAGCGAAGCGCGCCATTGGTGTGCAGATACTGATGATGAGGATAAGCCTCCCAATGCGACGGCTCCCTCCCACCAGCGATCACCACGGCGGCACGGTTTTTAGGTCTGCCTGGCTTGGTCTCAACGGCCGCCGCCAGATGCATGGCGAAGGTGACGGGACAAACAACCCCATCGGCGTGATACATCAGCCGGACAAATTGCCGCACATTCGTCTTGCCGATGAGATTGATGACGCCTGTCAGTGGCGGATGCCAGTGATGAGCTTCCCCGCACTGAACAAACTGAATCCGGCCGCGGAAATGATCGACAACTTCCTGATAGAAGTTGGGATTCCACCATTTCGCGGTGAAGTCGAATTTTCCTCCAGCCATCATGATCCAGAAGGGACCTCGGAACCCCGTCTCTTCCACTTGGCTCATCCACGATTTCTCGATTGGGGCGAGATGGATATCACCACGAAACGCTGTCAGCGGGATACGAATTGAAAGCTGTTGCTCCAGATACTGGACGAATCCATGTATGAAGTGATACGGGGCAGTATTACTCTGATTTATTAGTGGGTAATGCATTTCGATCATCCGTACCGTCCCCGGCGCGGTGTCAAAGGTCGAAATGTAAGGATTGTGCTCCCATAGCTCCTTCGCGGTTGACTCGACGGCCGTTTCGAACTTGCCGGGGAATGCGCGATGGAGATCACGAATTGCCGCCGTCAGCATGACAATATCGCCTGGACTCAGGTGACATTTCAGCAACAAGCGCTGGGGAGAATCCAGCATCCGTGTAGCCCTCCTTGGCAGCAACTTCCGAGTTGATTTTCAGGTGGAATGCAAAGGGAATACCCTCAATGGTGATGGCTCACAGCGCAACGCATCTATCCTATGAGCACGCCTTCCACGGATGCTCAGCGGCACTATATTACACAACATCATATCGTGGCATTCCGCGGCGCACCTATTGTGCAACGTGCGGACACAGTACCGATACGAAACTTAATGGTCAATGTTATTTCGCTGCGTTCTGAGTCATAATTAATCTTAAAGTTCCGTTATCGAGCGTAGCCTGCATGTGTCTCGTAATTATCACGTTGAAAATGAACACTCTCTTGCACAGAGCCGATAGTCCGCTATAAAGCGCAACTGAACGCATGCCCTTGCCTCACTCAGACAAAGTGTCGCCTTTCGTCGCTTCACGGAATTCTCAATGAAGACTCGCGAAGAGTTCGCAGACTGGCTCGCCGATCGTGGGTTTCTTCGAATGGCTGAGATTGGTGTAGCGGCCGGTGACTTTGCTCGGCAGGTACTACGTCGATGGGCGGGGACCTACACGATGATAGACGCCTGGGAACATATCACGGACGGTTACGTCAACATCTCGAACGTCTCCAATGCGGACCACGAGCGAAATTTCAGAAAGGCGCGACAAGTCGCTGCGGAGTTCGCTCCGAGAGTCCAGGTTGTTCGGATGCTTTCAGTCGAAGCGGCGAATTCTTTTCCGGATGGATTCTTCGATGTTGTCTATCTCGACGCCAATCATTCTTACGAGGCTGTCCTCGCCGATTTGAAGGCATGGGTACCGAAGATTCGCAAGGACGGGGTGATAGCCGGGCATGACTATCTTGATGGCGTTCGCTGGGAAGGCGAGTTTGGCGTCAAGAAGGCCGTGACGACGTTCTTTGGACGCTCTCCGGATATCGTGACGAGAGAAGAGTGGCCGACTTGGGTTGTCGACCTTGGCGCCAAGAGCAAGAGACCGAGTTCATCGGTCCTCCCGCGGATCGCTCTTCGGCCGCTGCAGTTCGAAGCGATCAACGAACAGAATGCGGTCGTTCATGTGCGAGCGGCCACCGCACGTGCCCAAATAGCCGTTCCGCCGGATAATCTCACAGGTTGCGGGATTGTCATTTGTGGAGGTGGCAAATACGCCGCATCGGCATGGGTGACTGCGAGTGTCCTGCGACGTCACGGATGCAAGTTGCCGATTCAACTCTGGCATCTGGGACCTGAGGAGGTCTCACCAGCCCTCGCACGCGCATTTGCGTCGATTGAGGTGGAGGCAATCGATGCGTACCGAATCACGGAGTGCTTTCCTCACAAACATCTGTTCGGCTGGGAATTGAAGGCGTATGCCCTGTTGCACTGCCCTTGGCGGCAGGTCATGTTGCTCGATGCGGATAACATTCCGCTCCGGGATGTCACGGAACTCTTCAAGGATCCGAACTACCTTCAGCATGGCAGCCTTTTCTGGCCGGATCGCGGCAGATTTGCCGCCGACAACAAGATCTGGCAATTGACGGGTCTCAAGTACCGCGACGAGGCCGAGTTTGAGACCGGCCAGATGGTGATTGACCGCAAGCGTTGCTGGCGTGAACTAGTCCTATCCAATTGGTTTAACGAGGAAAGCACGTTCTGGTACCACCATATCCACGGCGATAAAGACACGTTCCGGCTTGCGTGGCGAATGCTAGACACGCCGTACCATGTGATTCCGTTTGCGGGTACCGCTCCCTGGCCTCTCTTCCATCACAAGGATGCGAAAGAGAAAATTCTGTTCCATCATGGCTACAAGTGGCAACTGCCAGCATCGAAGAACGAACCTGTCAGTGATGGCTCACCTCTGAAGCCTCTCTGGGACCACTGCCGTGAATACATGCGACAATTCGAAGTGGTGTCTACCGGCGGGCCGGTGGTTCGTCCGAGGGGTGGGACAGCGAAGCAATCGAATACCGTGGTGCTTCAATTTGGTAATGGCGTGGCCGGGGATATGCTCAACATCAGCCACCCTGTGCATCATTCGAGTTGCGCCCGCCATGGCTACGATTTTGTAGTCGAGCATGCTGCGAAGTTGCAGCGACGTCCCTGCTGGGAGAAAGTCCGGATGGTGTTGGAAGCCATCGATCGAGGATACGAGCATATCATCTGGATTGATGCGGACGCCCTGTGGTTGGGTCAGAAGCCGTTGCTCGATTGCTGGCAGGGCGCGCCCGATGATGCCTGGATTGCCGCGACCTACCATAGCGGCCCCGGAACGGGCAGCGGGCATTATTACGATCACTTCAACACAGGCGTATTCTTCCTGAAAAACCAAGCGGAAGGCGTTAAGGAGTTGGTGAACAGTTGGTTCGAGGCAAGCGATGAAAATCATCCCTGGGGTGAACAGCATGCCTTTCACAAGGTGATTCAAAAGCAGGAGCATCGATTTCATGCGCTCGGCCACGCGTGGAACAGCGTGCAATGGCTTTCACAGTACCGCGCAGAAGATCCGTACATCGTGGCTTGGCACGGTCAGGGACATCATGCCTACGATGGCATTCGCCAATACGCAGAGAAACTGTGGTCGACTAAACAGGCAGAATGCTGACAAGCCTTGGAATCGCCGAACACGATCTCGCCCCATCTCGGCCGTGCACACATGAACGAACCCGCGACGATTTCTAAGCAGCATACCTTTGGGCGATCCGCCACTATGACTCACGGCAGCGCTCGGCAGCAATTCGTCGAACAGAAATATTTCATTTACTCCCGAATCGGTCACAGTCAGCGTGAAATGGAGTTTTTGCCCGAGGGGAAGATCGGTCGCGGGGCGGGTGCCTGTGAGCAAACGTGGGAAGTCCGGGACGGAAACACAGGAGTTGTTTTGGCGCTAGTCGGCAATGCAGGAGTGATTTGTGAATTGGAACTGGATGAAGGTGGTGTTTGGAGAGGAGATTGGCTGAAATTCGAGAAGACGCCGGTTGCACTGTTCCCGCGGCAGCCCCCTTATCGCTCGGTCGATGAACCCGCTGCCGCCGACTTTCAGATCGAGGGATTGAGCCTGGAGTATGTTGGCGGAATTCCACTGTACTGCCGCCCGAGCACTTGGGATCGCTCGATCGCAGGAGAAGTTATCAGCGATGATTGTTACCGGCTTTCATCCATTGTCGGCCGTCTGAACCCTTCAACGATCGTTGACGTTGGTGCCCACATCGGATCTTTTAGTTGCTGGGCTAAATCGCTTTGGCCATCCGCAACGATTCTTGCGTTCGAACCCGTCCCGAGCAATTTTCAGCTGCTTTCTCGAAATACGGCCGCTCTCTCAAATGTCGTTTGCAAAATGTGTGCGCTGCACGAACGACGGGGAATCTCGCATATCCGAGAGGGTGCGAATACTGGTGGTGGGAGGGTTGGAGGCGAAGGTACCGCAATTCTAACCTTGGATACCCTCAGCGCACTTAAACTGCAGGATATGGACAAAATTGATGTCCTCAAGCTCGATTGCGAAGGTGGGGAAGGCTTCATTCTCGACAGCCTACGAGAATCAGGGCGTTTGCAAAGTGTCAAATATATCGTCGGCGAATGGCACGACAGTCATCTGGCGCGCGTCGAAGGGCTCAAGGATCTGTTCGAGGTTGAGACCCACAGTCGAGGTGAGTACGGCTATTTCTGGGCAACGCGAAGTGGACTCGCATATCGCATTTGAATCTCATTCCTCCCCCTAGCAGTATCCGTCGATTTTACGACCTGCACGAAAAGAAGAAACTCCGCATGGTGGGCCACCAACATGCGGAGTTTCAGGGGGAGTCAACGAGACTCTCGTGCGAATGGTACCCCTCGGATAGAGAATCGGCAATTACCTGAGGCTTTCGCAATAGGCAACCTCAATGGAGTTCGCCCCGGATCAATATGATCTCAACATTCAGTCTGAGCTTCGCCCAAAGTTGATCTGCCGTTACAACTGGCAGGCCTCGATAGGACGCCAACCCCAAACAAGCACGATCACCAAGGGAAACATTGGCCTTCCCGACTTGTTCCTTGATCGAGATCGCCGCATTAACATGGTGTTCGTCGAAGGGAACAAATTCGACCTGCCATCCGCGCAGAAGTCGCACGACTTTTTCAACGCGCCGCTCTGGATGGAGCGACTTCTCAAGTACCTCCAATAGGTTGACAGTTGAGATACATGCTCGGCGCAAGTGCTCGACTACGACCTCGGCACCCGGCTCGGATTTAAGGAAGGCGAGAACGGCGCTGGCGTCAAGAACGACGCTCACGCTCGGCCTCTTTCTTCCTTTCACGAATGAGTTGTTCCGACATCAGTGGTTCACCCGGTTTCCAGACACCGAACAGGCCTTGTACTTCCTTGGTGAATTGGTCGAGTGTCAAAACTCGAAGGCTATCCCCATCGCTTTCGACGACAACATCGGTGCCACGGTCGCAGCCAATGGCATGCCTTGCCTCGGCTGGTATCAAGAGACGACCTGACGCATCAATGTGAGCAGGCCATGATTGGTTTGTTTCGTTCATTGTCATTGTGACTCCGTTTCTGGGCGTTCTGGCACCCATCTTCAAACGTGCCACGGATTGACGAAGCAGTCAACGACTTTGTGAGATGACATAGGTCGACGGATCTGCCCAATCGATGTGCTCATGAGAAAACTGACGCACGAAAAACAAGTGTTTTTCGTCAACGCTTCGAGCCACACGATGTATCGAACACGTTTCTTCGATTGCGATGATGCGATCGCTCACGAAAACCCTTGACGGAAACCTTAAGACGTGATTTATCACGAAAATCAACGTGAAGATGGTTTTTCGTGAATGCTGGTTGGCTATATCAGGGTTTCAACGTCGGACGATCGGCAAAGTACCGACCTGCAACGTGACGCGTTGCGCGAGGCCGGTGTCGATGAACGCAACATCTATGAAGATCGCGCATCGGGCAGCATCGACCACCGGACCGGGCTTGCTGAATGCCTTTCGTTCGTTCGTCCCGGCGACATTCTCATCGTATGGAAACTCGACCGCCTCGGCCGGTCACTCCAGCATCTACTCACGATTGTCGACAGGTTGCGCGAGAAGAAGGTAGGCTTGCGATCACTCACGGAAACAATCGATACGACATCGTCGATGGGCGAGTTCGTGTTCCATATTTTTGGGGCGATTGCCCAGTATGAAAGATCGTTGATTCAAGAGAGGGTGAAGGCTGGACTCGCCGCCGCGAAACGTCGCGGAAGAGTAGGTGGACGTCCGCGACGAATGGACCACGAAAAGCTCGATGCGGCGATGAGCCTCTTGAAGTCGACCAAGACCTCGGTATCAGCGGTCGCGCGAACAATGGAAGTGCCGCGTTCAACATTGGTGGACTCGTTGAATCGGCACGCATCACAGGCAGAAAAGGAGTGATATGCAAAACCTTATGACGATGACTTTCGAGGCGCATCATGGAGAACGCAACCATCATCGCCGCTACCAGATCATCATCGGTCGCGATATATTCCAGGACATCACAGTTTCAATTTACTACGGCCGGACTGCTCGAGGCGGGCAAGAGATTCGGTATGGCGGAATGCCGTCCGTGGCATTGCAAAGCATTATCCATGATCGACTGCATCGGCGGTTGTCGGCCAACCGCCGAATCGGCTGTCGATACCAACTGACGGCGTTGGAATCTGCGTCGGGCTTTGATGGCTCTGGTTGGCTACCGTCGTCCATTCTGGCCGGTTTCGTCGACTGAGATGTTCCTTTCAATATCATGACTTCCCGGCAACATCATCGGCATTGGCGTCCGGTATCGTGTGCGCGAATCTACGTTCCCTTTCGATGGCCGACGCTTTCTCGCCTGCTTGCATGGCGAATAGCATTGAGAAGGCCGCTTCCGTTCCCCATAGAAATGCGGGCGCGATGTACTGCATCGTACTCGACTGCGAGAACGCATGCACAAGGCTTGCGAGGACGAATGGCAGAAATCCGAAAATAGTGACGCCCCATGAAAATTTGAGTGTGCTTGCATAGAAAACACTGGAGATTCCGAACATCAGCAAGACGTACTTCATCGCGACCATCATTGACGTTGGATCTTGTAGGGACTGGAAACCACCCGGCACGAACCATGTGACGGTTAGAAGAATCCCTAAGAGCAACCCGACCAACGGAAAGTAGTAACGGACGGAAGCGGATTGCAAACGAGCGACGGTTAGGAATGTAGCGGCAACTGTAAGGTGCGATATCGTGAGACCGTGGCCCACTGCGTCGCACGCCTCGTTAATCGGCATCCCGAGGCGGGTCAGGACTAAATGAGCGATGAAGCCGATTGCACAGCAAGCGGTATTTACGAGGCACGCGTCTCGCACAAGTTCCAGGTGACTTACCTCATCGTTGCCTTTCCAGCATCGCTTCCAAAGTAAGCGTTTCCTCTGCATTGGTGAATAGTCACCCTTACGTGCATGCTGCAAGGGATAATCGGTAAGCCAGGCTCCAAGGTCTTCTTCCAATTGCCTCGCAGATGAGTACCGGTCTGCCGGGGAATAAGACAGGCATTTCCTGCAGATCAGAGTCAAATCCGCATCGCCCAAATCGATCAAATTGAGTCGATCTTGCCATTCGCGCTTTGAAAGTCCAGATGAAGGCTCTGGATGTTGACCTGTGCACATGAAATAGAGAATCCCGCCAAGTGCGAAGATATCCCGATAAATCATCGCGAATTGCTCGCTAGCCACGGTGGCTGGCTCAGCGTAACCGTTCGCCGTGCCCAAAGCGGATTCGTTCGTATCGATACTGAAGCCGAAATCAATCAGTTTTATCGTGTCCTTAGTCGGTTCCGAACCGTTTATCAGAATCTGATCGGGCTTGAGATCTCCATGAGCGATGCCGCTATCGTGGCAAAACTGAATGGCGTCAGCAATCGCTGAAACTGCGAAGGCCGCTATCCTCGGGCAACGCCGAGGAGCATTTTCGTGAACCCACTCATGCAGCGTTATTCCAGGCACTTCTTCCATGGCGACATAAGGAAACTCGCCATCGTTGGTATTCAGATAACCAGCATCGAAAACATTGACGATGTTCGGATGACGAAGATTGAAAAGTGTTTGCAACTCGCGCAAAGCGAGCGCTGGACGAATATCGACCGTTTGCCCTTGCAGGGTGATCTTCTTCACGATCAATGTTCGGTCCGCATATCGTGATTTGCAGACCCATATCTCGGAAGTCCCACCCCTCGCCTTCATCGGTGGTATCGGCAAGAAGCCAGACAACACGTTGTCGCGCTGGATGGGTAGCCACAAACTGTCTCGGGAGACGCTCCGCAATTCAGTCTCTCGGCGTTCCTTTTCCTCTTCGTGCTCATAACCCTTGAGCAGCGCCTTCGCTTGCCGTCTTTCTTCCGGGATTGCGTATTGCTCTTCGATCAGCAGCTCGCGTTGTCTGCGTACTTCGCTTATTCGTTCAATAGACATGTCCAATGTCACCGGATGTACTTCAACAAGCTTGCTTACTTCGCTACGGATCGCTGATTCCAGCTTCGATTGATTCTCGCGATCGGATGTCATCGTCGGCTCCCGGAAAGTCTCTGCTTACTGCGGATCTTCTGAATAGATGGTTGCGATTGCTTGAATGCGTAAGCTCTTGATCCGCCCGGCAGGTTGGCCAAGCAGACGCCCAATCTCTTCGTCCGTGCAACCGACGAAATCTGAAAGCTCAAACACCAACCCGGCCTCGGGATGACGCACACTGAAAGTCTCGCGGAGCTTCAATCTCGAAAGGGTCGCAGTTGGGAATTGCTCAGCCAAATAGATTGTTGTCGGCGAATTCATCTCAAAGGTGGGGCGCGCGGCTTGAGCGTCTGGTTTTGAGTGATGTTGTGATGATTCGGCTCGCGACCGAATCATAAGTCGAATGGCGTCCGCACAGAGGGAGAGAAATTTCAATAGCGCCTCGCGTTCTAGGGGCTCTGGTCCACACAAGTGCGAGTGAAGATCGTCATACAGTTGGGAATTCGAACGAGTACCGCCAGCTGCGACAATGCGTGAGAGAGCAGCCAAAACCAAGTCTGCGGCACGATCATCAGGTGGCGCGCCACCCAAATATGTGCGGAACGTGAATCTCCCTGCGACGTCCATAAACTCCTGCTGGGTTATCGCCATCAAAGGGTGTTCAGAGACCGCTGGTAGTTCGAGCGAAGATGATGAGTGAGCGTCAGTCGACATGGTGTTTGTCCTGAAAATTTGGGAAGTCAGATGTACGTCTGTGGACAGTTTGCAACTGCGGATAGTGCAATTGGACGGAACCACAATCATCAAGCGGCTTCATGGTCTCCAGCTGCGCCGGCCAGCCATGGTGTGAGGACATCGATGGTGTCCCACATCCTTTCAATGAGGTTCTCGGTTCCTTCGACGGAATGGACGCTACGCCACATCCGGTCGATATCCTGACACAGATGCCAGCGCGAAGTCGGTGTGAGGGCACCGCGCGGAAAATACACCGAGATTCGACTTTGAACGCCCGGCACTTGCTGCGTTACGCGCAAGTAGCTCAATTGAAATGCCCGCAGGAAGGATGCAAGCCCCGGATAGGCACCGGCCTGAAACAGATCCTTTTCAAAGCGCTCTGTAATGGTATCCCAAGTCTCTGTCAGCTGGGCGGAAAGAAGTGCCGCCAGCAAACAAAGCTCATTTTCCTGGAGCTTTATGGCGGGCAAGGCTGTTCGATTGGCGCGGCCTCCTGCGTTTTGCCACAGCCAGATAGTTGTTCTAAGAGCTGCCAGTAAACCGATAGTAGACAATTGACCATGGCTTGGGACGGGTAACACTTCGCCACGACGCGCAGCCCAGAGGACAATGACGCCAAGGCTCGCGCTGAAGTGGTTTCGCAATCGACTTGCTTGCCCGATGCTAATTCCTAGCAGCAGAGACAAGTCCGCGAGAGGTAGATCGTCGAGTTTCCAATGTTCAACGAGATGCCTGACCCAGTCTCGCGCCGCGCTCTCGCGAAAGGCATCGCAAATCTTTGGCTCATGCAGCCAATCAAGAGGTAATTCGAGTTTCGTCTGGCCACGAGCCCGACAGAACACAGGAAGAGTTGATGGAAGGTTCATTGTCATGCTGTATTTACTCCCGAAGTAGGTAGATTCAACGGAGGCATTTAACCGGGGTTCGCGTTTACGAAGTTGCGTGGGATGCAAAAGACGGCCGTTGTCACGGGAAATAATTTGTTTGTTCGTTCGTCGCGTTGGAAGAAGATTTTATCGATCGTAATTGAGGAACATTGCATTGAATGCAAATTGCCATAACATGCGGCCTTAAAATAAGTTACGAACGTGCTAGGCTGCTATCGAGAGTGTCCAGACTTGAAGTTTCTGACTTCGTCAGCCAATTGGGGGCAAAGCTCAATCGTTTTTGTTTTCATGACGTGGAGTACCTGCCGAAACACGGCAATTGAGACAGGGTCGGCGTCCGGCCCCTTAGGCAATCCCGATGCAATAAAGGGTTGCCTGGAAGCCCGGGTAATGATTTTGTTTTGCTCAGGCGTGATTCTCTTGCTCATGACTTGGTCAAGCAACCAACCTTGAAATTCGTCGATTTCTTTGTTGAGTGGATGTTCGTGAAACTTCATACGCGGCGCAAGATACAGTAAACTATATATATAGCAACTATTAGTGACAAGTGTCGTGGATCGTGTTGAGTTAACACGATTTTATGGCGGCGGTATTGGAGGCACCCATACTTGGCAGAACCGGACTTTTGGCCCTAGGGCTGTGGACAGGCAACAGCGGTTCAGGCGAATCTTCGCCTGCGACAAGGTTCCGGCAGTGTGATCGCTGTGATCTGTTACTCAAATTTCCTCGGGCGCAATTCAACGCTACAGGCCGCGTAAAATGAACCCGTCGAGCAGGCCATCTCCACAGATGCGATGGCTTGCCACTCAGGCACGTGATGCTGAAACGCCCGTGACCGAGAGCTCACTCCCAAGCCATTCTGGAGACCGTTATGGGAAAAAATCAGCGAAATCAGTGCGCGCACTGCGGTGGAACGATGACCACGGAATCAGCCGCAAGTCTGATGGAGTCAGCGAGTCATTCAATGTGCAACGGTATCGAGCCGAGCAATCCGTTCTTCGTGAAGCTGATGTTGCATGCTATCGGCGTGCAAATCTTCGGAGGCTTTCGATTCTCGTGCAGTGAGTGCCAAGAATTGTTTTCGTCTTGCCCCCGGAGTTATGGATGC
This sequence comes from Planctomycetota bacterium, assembly GCA_018242525.1. Classification (GTDB taxonomy): domain Bacteria; phylum Planctomycetota; class Planctomycetia; order Planctomycetales; family Planctomycetaceae; genus Schlesneria. The sequence goes on from JAFEBS010000077.1 coordinate 42,085, forward strand.
CGGGCGAGCAAGGCTGTAAGTGAAGAGATCGGGGTACGCCGGTGTGCAACCTCGATGGAATGAGCGTGACGGCGATGTTGTCGTCAGTTGTGGTTCGATGGCTAAGTGAGAAAGGTGAAGATTATGGACGGACTATTCATGGCATGTGTGATGATCATCGGCGACTGCATCGACGCAATGAGCAAGAAGAAGTAGTCGCTTGTCCGCGACGTTAGTCGATTCGTCGCGTGGTTCCGGGAATCTCGCTCAACCATGTCGGTGGAGCGAGTCATGGGGTCAGTTTCGAAGAAAAAGGAGATGAGCATGGAGATCGTTGCGACCGTTATTCATTTGATCGCTCTTTTGTCGCGAGACAATGGCAAATCGTAGGTTCGTCTTTCGAGCCCCGGCTGCGTGTCGCGGCCGGGGCCTTTCCTTATGTGCGAATAAAAGGAGCTCGGTATGAGCTTTAATTCCTTGATCTGCTTTCGTTCGACAATCGATGCCGCAACAGGATTGTTGTGCTGTCACGGTGGTACCCAAGCAGCAGTCCATGTGTTTGGCGCAGGGTCGCCGAATGGTGAGGCCTTCTCGGTATGTGACGATGCTATGTGGCAGGCTTACCCGTTCGAAATGGGATTAGGCCTTCGTGATCGCTGAGGTCTGCGCCGCAGTCGCCGCGTGGTGGAAGCCGGAATGATCGATGTTGCGCCCTTGAATTGTTGCATAACTCCATTCACGGATATGAATCAATGTCAAAACTTCGAAAGTTGTGGTCAGAGCTCTGCAACGTGGGGCGTGGACTGTCGGAGCGACGAGTTCACCGGAAGTTGCGAATGGCAATCAAAAGGGTAGGTTTTCCGTGGGAAGAGCATCCTTCAGGAGTGTTCTCGGTGTTCGCCGGGGGGACATACGGCTACGGCACACGTGTCGACTGCTTCGTAAGAGATGGAGGCGTCCATTGTATGGCCCGCGTTCGCGTAGCCTATCATCGCCCCTGGCTACCCCGAACACTCACAATCACCCTGTTGGAGGAAAACTCAAACTATTTGGTCGGGTCAAACCAGCTTGTTGAGACTGAAGAAGGGCTGGCGCTTGTCCAGCGTCACATTTGTGATGCCCGACGAACGGGCTCACGAGAAATCTCGGAGGTCTGCCAAACCCTCATCCGCCAGACGAAACAATTGCTCGTAAGGCTCTATGCAGAGGATGTGATCCTCCCTGCGGAAGAGTTGCCGCTGCTTCAGTAAAGGTTTTAAGGCAATCTGAGTGCCATCCAGCAAAGGGGAACTTGACCGTGCAAGACCAGCAATCACTAATTGCGAGAATGATTAAGGTCACTGTGCGTGACTTGAGAGCAGGCGCAAACATTCGCGATGACATATTGCCTCAAGATTTGATGACGCTTGGGGAGAGTCTGAAAGCTCGACAGCTTCAACCAATTATTGTGAGTCCAGACCTGATAATTCTGGATGGATGGCGCAGGTACCGGGCGGCACAACTGGTACAACTCGACTCGCTCTGGGCTGCGATCACGACACGGGCTCTGTCTGATGAAGAACGCATCGCGATCCAGTTGGAAATGGATTTGCATCGCCAGGATTTTACCGAACAAGAGCGGGTTCTTGCGTGCGAACAACTCTTCGCCGCTCAGCCGAATTTAGATCAGAAGGCATTGGCGGCGAGACTGCACGTCGCGCCGGCAACCGTCTGTCGGTGGATGAGTGTCTCGCCGCATCGGGTGATAACGGAGGTCCGCACAGCCTTTCTGGATGGACGTATCGGATTGTCTGCAGTGTACCCGATCAGTCAGGCGCCGAAGGAAAGCCAGCCCGACCTGCTGGCCATGGCGTTGGCGGGAGCGACACGCTCGCAACTGACGACTCACCTTCGTCGTTCGCAGTCAGCTGCTCCAGCAGAGCACACCGGCCGAATCCGCTGCGCTGTAGCAGGCGGCGGGACCGTGACATTCAGTAGCGCAGCTCGATCCATCGATGGAGTCATCGTGCAACTCAAAGAACTATTGCAAGAAGCCAAAAAGGCGCGCGAAGCCAATCTCGACCCGCGGACCTGGGAACGTGTTCTGCTGGCACGTGCGAAGGCCATGGCGACTGACACGGTCGCAACTGATGCATGACAGGCTGCAGGCGGGAGGACGACCATGTGGAGTTTATTTTCGAGGCCACGAACAGACGACTGGATGCAATGTGTCCGTGGGCTGCAGAGATGGTGGCGAGCGGATGCTCCCTCAGCGCAAGTCGATCTCGACACCGTCCTTCTTAACTGGACACGGCAGGATCCCTATACAGTTCGTGATTTCGTCAATGGCGGCATTGCCGTACTCGGACGGACAGGCAGCGGCAAGACCAGTTCGTCGGGGCGGTTACTTGCCGAAATGATTGTCAGATTTCCGCGAAGCGGTGGGCTTATTCTGGGAAGCAAGCCCGAAGACCGCACCATGTGGGAAGCTATCTTCGCAAACGCGGAACGCAGTTCCGACCTACAGATTTTTGGAGCAGATCAGGCATCGCGATTCAATTTCCTGGACTACGCACAACGGCTCAGCAATGAACCCCGAAACATAGTTCATTGCATCCAGACTATTGGGGAGGGCCTGCGTGACTCTGGCAGTCAATCGAACAGTGACGAACAGAAGTTTTGGAAGCTACAAGAGGAAAGGCTGCTTTACTGTACGGTGGTGATCCTGAAACTGGCGCGTGGAACGGTGACGGCTTCTGACATGCAAAGCTTCATCGCTGACGCAGCAACTAGTCCAGAGCAGCTCAGAGACCCTCGATGGGCTGCGGGAATTCACAGCCAGTGGCTTGAAGCTGCGAATCAAGCTTCAAAGTCAGAAGTGGACGCATTCGATTTTGATTTGGCGATCGAATACTGGCTCGGATTTCCGAGCATCGCCGAGAAAACTCGAAGTTGTATCGTTGCCGGTGTAATGGGAGTGCTGCACGTCCTGAATACCGGAATCGTTCGATTGCTGACGTCTGGTGAAACGAACTGCGGCCCTGACGAACTGTTTTACGGGAAATGGATTTTTGTGGACATGAGTCCGGCCGCATGGGGAGTTGCAGGAAATTTCGTTTGCAGCGGCTGGAAATACTTCACGCAGCGGGCAGTATTGAAACGCTCGGCGGGGGACAACGACTACATCAATGTCATATGGATGGATGAGGCTCATCTTTTCGTTAATTCGTACGATGCGACTTATGTCGCCCAATGTCGCTCCCATCGCGGTTGCATGGTGATGCTGAGTCAGTCGCTATCAAGCTTCTTCGCCGCTATGTCAGGAAAAGACTGTGAGCATCAGACGCGATCGCTACTCGCAAATTTCTCACACGTCGTTGTGCATGCCACCGATCCCGTAACCGCTGAATGGGCTTCAGGAAAGCTTGGCAAGCAACGCGAAACTTTTTTCGGCGGTTCGATTCAGCCATCAGGTGATTTCTTCGACGAACTGTTCGGCTCGTCTCGCTTCACCGGATCGTACGCCGAGCAGTATCAACCCGTGCTCCAAGAACGAGTCTTCATGAACGGGTTGCGAACGGGCGGGCGCGCAAATGGTTTTATCTGCGACGCCATAGTCATCCGCTCGGGAGAACCATTCGCCAGCGGGGCAAACTGGTTATGGCGCGAGTTTTCACAAAAGGTGATGTCATGAATGAAGCGAAGCAGAACGACCGGCAATCGGAACTTCGGTCTAACATCAATTTGATTCTTCTGGTAGTGCTCGCACACGCACATTGCATGTTGCCTTTCCTCCGATATTCCTGCGGAACGAACGTCCCAGGGATCTATGGTGTCTTGGCGTTTTTTCTGATTCTTGTAGTGATCATCGCTTCAAAGAGCACCGCGATGCTTGGATTTCTGATGCTGTGGATACTGGCGTTGACTTGTCAGAGAATCTGGACGGTCGTTTTGCACTTGCGGGGACGCCGCGAACACAGCTGGTACGGAGGAAGTCCTTGGTTGGCAATGCTGATTCCATTCTGCAAATCGGAATCAACTGCGAAGAATGTTGAACCTGCCCTTTGTTTGTCCGTCGGCTGGGCGATCTGGCACTTCTTTCCAAGCGTCGGAATGTTCGTAGCCCTCGGTGCCATGTCCCTGGGAATAATCCGCGTTGCCCAGCACGTTGCGATTAACAGGCAGGTGACGGCACTCATCGATATGGAATTGGAGCAGCAGGCTTTGGCTCTGCAGATGCGTCGATTTAACCAACGGTCCTGGTCAACAAAGTGAGGTAAACCATGTCGAGCGTATTGTGGGCGGAATGGCGTCGCGGTCTGAAAGATCTGCAAAATGCCGCGCTCAACCCTTGGAATGGTATTACACAGACACATGAGGAATCGGGCAGTATCGCGAATCCTACGCAGCAAATAGTCACTGAGGATATGCGGGGTGAGGCCCAGCCTCACAAGATGCTTACGCCCCTGTTGAGTCGCAGCGGAGGTGAAAAACAGGAGCAGGCAGAGCGGTGATCGATTTGCTGAAGCCGTGACAATGCCAAACAATCACACCAACAATTCTGACTCTGGAGCCATCGTGAAGCGCAACCTTCGGGATCGACTGGACTCAATCGAGTCGATGCTGCAATCGCTCTTGGAACAGCAAACGACTCGCGAGTGGTACACCACTAAGGAGATCGCCAAAAGGATCGGTAAGGCAGAGTACACCGTACGTGAATATGCAAGATTGGGCAGAATTTCAGCTTCAAAGCGACGATCTGGGCGTGGAAAACATTTATCTTGGGTAGTCAGTCACGTCGAGTATGTTCGACTGCAGCGTGATGGTCTTTTACCAACTCGGAAGACCGCAGCCTCTCTCGAAGCTGAAAGCTAGGGAGGATGCATGATGCTGAAAGTCGCACAAGTGGCCAAGCGTCTGAATTGCTCCGTCTCCACGGTATACGGCTTGATCGAAACTGGCCGCCTCGCACACCACCGCTGTCCCGGTGTTCGCGTGAGCGAAGAGCAATTGGAGGTCTACCTCGCCGACACGAAACGACAGCCGTCGCCAGAACCAGCACGATCTGCACGGTCAGGTCCACAACTTCGCTTGAAGAATGTGAAGCTCTGACGCCTGCCTTCGATAGCGGCGTCAGAGCCTTATCACCTTTTGCACCTATTTCGCCAGTTTGGCTTTGGCGAGCAAATGATCGGCGTCATGGGCGAGATGCTGATACTGCCTGGCCAACATGGAAGTATCGACGTGACCGGCCAGGATGGACACGGTAATCGGATCGACACCACCCATCAGCATCCGCGTCATCCATGCATGTCTGAACAAATAGAGGCAGAGTTTAGGTGCCTGTCGTCGAGCCAGTAGCGACATGAGTTTCTGCCTGGCCTCGACATATAGCTCTCGTTCAGTTTTCGTCTTCTTGATGCCCTTTTCCATCCTCGTCCGTTTGAGTGTTTTCGCAAGTTTTCGAATCGCCGTTTCGTCGGACTGCAGTTTCTTGGCCGCAACGATTTGGCGTCCCAAGCGGTCTTGTAGCCGCATGAACTGGCAGTTGACGGAGTGCGGCGTGAAGGGCCTGCCGTCGTCGGTGCGAAACAGTGGTCCTTCAGGATATTTGAGCATCAGACGGGCGGTGATCTCTCGAGCGACTTCGGTCAGGTAAACGACTCGTTGCCGCTTTTTGCCCTTGCTGTTTTTGACTTCGAAAATCCATCGCGAGTGGGCGAGATCTACATGCCTAGCTTCGACAATCAGCGATTCCTGCGGCCGACATCCCGACTCCCACGAGATGGTCAGCAGCTCCCGGAATGCGGGACTCGGAATGTTTGCGAGTGCGTTTGCATATTCCTCGGGAGTAATCAGGTAATCCCGTTTTCCACCTTGCGGCTTCTCAATGTGTGCGATGGGGGAAAAGGGGATATGTCCCTTCTTTGCGGCCCAACTGAGACATCGCTGGAGTGCTATGAGCGCCCCTCGTTTCGTTCCATCGGACCATCTCGGATGAGCGTCGCACCATTGGTCGAGGTGGAATGGTTTGAGTTCGTTGATGCGAAGATCGCCAACATGACTCAAAAACGACTGAATGCGTTCGCGGTACCACTTAGCCGTCTCAATCGCCCGGTGCTTGCTGCACCACTCGACAAAGAGGACGGCAATCGTTTCCACGAAATCATCGCCGGTGACAACCGGTCGAGCCGATTTCGGCCGTGCCTGCAATTCGTGAAAGAGCCGGAACGCCTCGGCTTTGTCTGTACCGAGATTGATCTGCTTGCCGCCGGAGACGACGAACCAGGCTTTGCGGGATTTTCGATACCAGGGAAATGCACGACGAGCCATGACAGGAACCCTTTCAACTCAAGAAATATGAACATTCCCGAGCGAGCTGAAAGGTTCGCGGAACGCCCTCGTCTGTTGCCGCAGACGGGGGTGTTTTTTGAATTCCGTGCCGAATTCCGTGCCAAGTATTACCAGGGACAGCAAAAAGTCCATTACGCCCGGGAGGATTCGAACCCCCGACCGACGGATTAGAAATCCGTTG
>JAFEBS010000078.1 GCA_018242525.1 Planctomycetota bacterium
GATTGTCAAAGAGCTGTCCGCGGCGTTCGCCGTCCGTAGGCGTCGTTCGCTGCGGGAGGGGAATGATATCGTTGCGTCACGGGATGTCAATCGACTGGAAGAAGATTCTAAAAAACTTCGCATTTGCCGCTTTTTCAGGGCTTTTCCGCTCGCAGTATTGACTTTTCCACAGACTGTTTTCTCGATAAGTCCGAGGTGTCTATTCCCACGCCGGCAACGAAAAATTCGAGGGTGCATGTGGCCGCAGATGGGGCTGCCAGAATGGTGCCGTGTGGCTGCGAACGTTCCAAAACGTCGATCAGCGCGTCGCTGGCAGCGGCACCAACGTTGCGGTAGAACGGCCTCCGTCCCACAAATTCCAGAAAACTTCGACGAATCGGTGATCCGCCGGACCAATTCTTCGTTCGCGACTTTCGACGGCTCGTTTTCCCGTGATTCTCACCGGAAGGCACGTTTCCCTTCTCCCCAAAAAAACGGGTGTCAGATTCAATGACCAGCCCAGATCCCAAACCAGCCACGCGTTCGCTCAGCGCTGACGAAGCGATTGTCGTTCTGGAGCAGGCGGATCTGGCGCTGCAGGCCAGCATCCCGTTACCCCCTGGACTGCGGGCGATGGCCAGCGAATCCAGGTCATTTCGCGTCCGACAGGCACTGCATGAACTCGCCGATCGCATTGAGAACGGCGAACCGCTGCCCGCCGTCCTGGAATCGCTGCATTCCGGACTGTCACCGTTGATGCGGGCCTTGATTCAACAGGGAGCGAGCGTCGGCAGGCTCGATACAGTACTCCACTGGGCCGCCGAACAAGGGCGGCGTCGCAGGACGCTCTACTGGCAACTTTGGACGGCCCTCACGTATCCCCTGATGATTCTGGCGGCGGCGTTCCTGGTGACGGGATTTGTCATGATCGCCATCGTGCCCAGATTCCGCAAGATTTTTGAGGACTTTGGAACCGAACTTCCTGACGTGACCAAATTCACACTGGCCGTCTCCACGGTGTTGGCCTCGTATTGGACTTGGGCGGTCCTTGTCCTGGGTTTGCTGGCCGTTGGTTTTCTGATCACACTCATTTGTGGCAGCCCCTGGAATTCCACGCGTCGCTGGACTCAAATGATTCCGCTGATCGGCCCACTGCTGCGACTGGCAGCGCTGGCCGATTTCTGCCAGTTGCTCGCGGTCTTTGTCGAACTGCAGATTCCTCTTCCCAAGGCTCTGCGATTGGCAGGAATGGCCAGCGGCGACTATTGGCTGGAAGCCGCCGGTCACGAATTCGCCACGGAAATGGACATGGGAATGTGCTCCAGTTCGTCGGCCATGAGTCTGGGCTTCCCTCCCTCGGTCGCCCAACTGCTGACAGACAAGTCATCACCAGAACCCCTGGCCGAGTCTTTGCATGGGTTGAGCGACTTGTATTCCATCCGTACAGAGGTCAGCTCGCGATTAGTCGGCGGAGTACTGGAACCCGTGATTCTGGTCGGCAGCTCCTGTGCACTGGGTGTGGTCGTACTCTCGCTGATGCTGCCACTGATCAAGCTGTTGAATGACCTTTCTTGACCTCACCGACAGGAGTTTGACATGAATCCCCTGGTGACGTCATTAGCCTGCCTGGCGCCGATCGCGATCTTCACTTTGGCCTTGCTGCTGCGTCTCGCGGTGGACATGCAACCCGAAACGCCGCATTCCGCACTGCGGCGACTCGAGTTGCACATCGCCAGTTACGTGTTTGTCGGAATCGGCTTCTTTTCCCTGCTGTTTACTTTTCTGGTCGCAGGCGGCATCGGCGCACTGCTGCTGGTGATGTTCGTGCTGGCCACCTCCCAGTTGGTGGACATGGAATTCAAACTCACGGGAAAGCGGAAGCGGGCACAACAGGTGGAGTTTCTCTGGCTGCTGGCATCATCCGTGCGCTGCGACGGGGATCTGGCGGGGGCCATCGAAACGTATGCCCAGGGGACCTGGGGGCGTCGTCATCGAAACCTGCTCGAATTGGCCGCCAGGATTCGCGAAGGGACGCCGCTGAACGAAATCACGGTTCCGCAGGGGTTATTGTCGCAGTCTGCCACGATCGAAGTGCAGGCGGGGCTGAGTTCAGCACGCGTGTACGAATCCCTGCGATCCGCGGCGTTTCGGCAGACTCGCGAACTGGCGGAAGAATCGACCGTCACCCCCGCGTTGTCAACCATCTTCTATCCAACCGCCATCATGTTCGCGTGCCTGCTGATCGTCACGTTTCTGATGTATTACATCATTCCCAAGTTCAAAAAGATCTTTGACGATTTCGGAACCGAATTGCCCCAGATCACCAGGAATCTCATCCGCATGGCGGATTTCGGATCCAGCTATACAGTTGGCGGACTGCTGGTGATTTACGTGCTGTGTTGCGCGCTCGTCACCGTCGCGTTCGCCAATTTCTTCGGTTGGCGCGCGGTCATCCGGACGCTGATTGGCTACTGGCATCCCCGTCCTCATACCGCCGATTTGCTGAGATCCCTGGCGCAAACCGTTGCCGCAGGCATTCCATTACAGAACTCGTTCAGGGCCTTGATCCCGTTTGCCCGATCGAGACTGTTTCGGAGAAAACTCGTTGCGATGCACGATTCCATCCTGCAGGGCAACTCCGGGTGGCTCGAACTGGAACGCAAGGGATTTCTCAGCAGTCGGGAAGTCAACCTGCTGGAATCGGCCGAGCGCGTGGGGAATCTTCCCTGGACCATGAACGCCATCGCGGACGCAATTGAGCGCCGCTGGTTTTACCGGATGTGTGCCGCCAAGGAATTGCTCACGCCGGTCGTCATTGTCGCCATGGGATTCCTGGTCGGTTTTGTCTGTCTGGCGTTCTTTCTACCCCTCGTCAAGCTGTTGAATGACCTGAGCTAATTCGGAGTGATTTCACAATGGTCTCGCGGCCAGTTCACGCTACACACAAACGACGGATTGGGGCGATGCCCGTCGGCCGGTCGCGCCAATGGGCCTCGCGTCGGCGGGGAATCAGCCTGGTCGAGTTGATTGCGACCGTGATCCTGCTGGGTGTGATCTTCACGGTTTCCATTTCCACCCTGGCCGTTGTCGCCCGACAGCGACGCAGCACGGAACAACGGCAGTTCGCGCTGCAACACGCCACAAATCTGCTCGAACGATCTGTGACTCGCGGCTGGTCACAACTGGCCGCAGGTACGCTGCCCACGGAACCCGCGTCCGCAGATGTGAGGGCGGTGCTTCCGGAAATCGAGCACAGAGTGGATGTGACCGAGAACTCACAGGATTTTGATTCCAGGCGAGTCACCGTTTTGGTCCGCTGGAAAAGCAGTGAAGGTCGGTCGCCCACGTCCGTCCGACTGTCGACCTGGGTCTATCCGACGGAGAGCCAGTCCCAATGAACAATCGACGCGGAGCATCTTTGATCGAGCTGATGGTTGTGATCTCGATGATCACGGCGATCCTGGCAATGGTCGGTACACTGTTTCACCGCATGTTTCAGGCGGAACAGGGGTCCGCCCGCACGGCGTTGATGGAACAAACCACGTCGCGTCTTGCCACCCAGTTCCGCCGGGACGTGCATGCCGCCGAAAATGTCGAACGAAGATCGTCCCCGGACGGAACCGTGCCCATTCTGGAACTGAAGCCACAGCCGGACGGAACTGCAATCGTCGTCTACACCGGCGGTTCTGATCAAGTTCAACGCGAACTGGTGGAGGCCGGCGAAACCAAGGCGCGGGAAACCTTTCGGCTGCCGAAATGTGCCATGTCATTTCCTGAATCGACAGATGCAGATTCCAATTCCAATCCCCAGTTAGTCACGTTGCTGATCGAACGGCCCCATTCGACGCTCACGGCGAATCCACAAGTGGCTCCCACCATGCGGCGGCTGCCGCTGGAAGCGGAACTGGGACACGATCACCGGCTGGGAATGCAGCCCGTCAAACCCTCCACGAAATCCAGATCTGCCGGGGAGGCCCCATGAAGTCCTGGCGAATGAACACGGTTTCTGCAACGCGTTCGCGGACCGGAGCGATCCTGGTCTTTGCGATGATTGCATTACTGGTCGTTTCGATGATCGGTGCCGCGATGCTGTCAATGGCCGTCGCCTCGATGCGACAGATTCAACGCGAGCACCAGCAACTGCAGGCCGGCTGGCTGCTGGATTCCGGCTGCCAGCGGGCACTGACACGGTTGCGGCTGCAGCCCGACTACACGGGTGAAGACTGGAACGTTTCTGCCGAGCAATTGCAGACCGACCTGAACGGCCTGGTGCGAATCACCGTCACGCCCGATCCGAGCGTACCAACTCAACAACTCGTTTCCGTCATTGCCGAGTATCCCCAGGACGCCACTCAGCCAATTCGCGCCCGCAAGACGTTTGCCCGTCCGAAACCGGAGGCGAAATGAGACAGCCACGTCCGTTGAACACTCGATCAGATTCTCATCGTACCCATTCCGTTCACCAGGAGTATTCCATGTCCGCCGCCCCTGATTCCGTTCGCCGCCAGCCGCGCGGCTTTACCCTGATCGAACTGCTGGTCGTGATTGCGATTATCGCAGTATTGATTGCCCTGCTGCTGCCCGCGGTTCAGCAGGCCCGCGAAGCGGCACGGCGTACACAGTGTAAAAACAACGTGTCACAAATCTCCCTGGCCCTGCAGAACTACCTGATGGCGCACGAAGTTCTGCCCCCTGGTTCCCAGAATCCGACCGGGCCGATCTCCAGTGTGGAGGATGTCGATCAATACCATATGAGCTGGATCGTGCAGATCCTGCCGTTTATTGAACAAGGCAATACTTACAATCACGTTGACTTCACCAAGAGTGTGTATGCTCCCGAGAACTCCGCCGTCCGGTTGCATAATCTGCCGTCCTTTGTCTGTCCTTCGGATCCCGGGGGCCGTCCCGGGCTGACCGCAGCAGTCTCCAGTTACAAGGGAGTCCATAATGACATGGAGACTCCGATTGACGTGGACCAGAACGGAGTCCTGTTCCTGAACAGTGCCGTTCGTTACGAACAGATTACCGATGGCAGCTCGAACACGCTATTTGTCGTGGAAGCCGCGCTGATCGACGGCAGTGACCTGGGCTGGATGTCGGGCACTCGAGCCACCCTGAGAAACGGAGTGACAATGACGACCGTGGGTGGCGGCCAGGTAATGGCCACCCACCTTGCTGAGATTAATGGAACTGGCCTCTACAACCTCCGCCAGCAAATGAGCAATCTGACTCAGGGCAAAGAGGTCGTCGGCGGACCGAGTAGCTATCATGTGGGAGGATGCCACGTCGGGCTGGGCGATGGCTCCGTGCGATTTGTCAGCCAGAATATCTCACCCCAGGTCATGCGTAACCTGTGCAATCGTGCCGACGGCGAAATGCTCGATGGTTTCTAAGAGTCGCCTGGATGGAAAGACCTGCGATGCCTTCTGTCAGATGCTGGACGGTTGATGCCTTCACGGACCGTCCCTTTGGGGGCAACCCCGCCTCGGTCTGCTGGCTGGAAGAGGAGAAGGAAACCGCCTGGATGCAGTCGGTGGCGGCAGAAATGAACCTGTCCGAAACCGCGTTCGTCCGGGCGCGGAAGGACGGATACGAACTCCGCTGGTTCACCCCCACCATGGAAGTGGACCTGTGTGGACACGCCACGCTGGCAACCGCTCATACTCTGTGGTCCGCGAAACTGGCGGAAAACGGCATTCCCCTGCGATTTCATACGCGCAGCGGCTTGCTGTCCTGCGTACAGTCGGGCGACATGATCGAACTCGATTTTCCATCGCTGCCGTCGACCGAGATCCTCGTGTCACCGCTGCTGGAGCAGGCACTCGGAGTCCCTGTCGTCGCAGCAGGCGCGTCCCGAATCTATCAACTTGCCGTTCTAGAATCGGCCGCGGCCGTGCGAGCGTGCCGTCCCGATTTTCAGACGATGATTCAGATCCCCACGTTGGGAGTCATCATCACGGCCGCAGGCGACGATGGCCAGTTCGACATCGTCTCACGTTTCTTCGCCCCGGCGATGGGAGTGAACGAAGATCCCGTTTGCGGTTCCGCACATTGTGTTCTGGCTCCGTACTGGTCGTCGCGACTGGGAAAGACTGAACTGCGAGCACATCAGGCGTCGGCCCGGGGCGGAGTCCTGCATTTGACGCTCAAGGGTGAACGCGTTGCCCTGCGAGGTCACGCCGTCACCGTCTGGCGAGGGGAAATCTTGTGAGCCCATGGACATTCACTCTCACTCCCCGCTCGACGCGGGTCTCCCACCCTCGCTCAGCGCGGGTCTTCCACCCTCGCTCGGCGCGGGTCTCCCGACCCCGCCGAAACGCCCGACCGAAGGTCTCCCATGCAGCCAGTTCACCCACTCTCGCTGGACGCGTGCCCCCGGTCCCGATCGAAGGTCTCACAACCAGTACGCCCACGAATTCGACCAGAACCAACCCTGCCAGTTCCTCGCAGGCGATCCGGTTTCACGGTCATCGAAATGACGGTCGTCTTCGCCATCCTGCTCGCATTGGCAGCCCTGCTGCTCCCGGCCATTCAGCGATCGCGTGAACGAGCACGCGTTGCACAATGCCGGAACAACGTGGCCCAGATCGGCCTGGCCCTGCAGAACTATCTGTTGGCGCATCGAGTGCTCCCCTCCGGTTGCGTGAACTCCACCGGCCCGATCCAGAGTGTAGAGGACACCAACCAGTACCACATGAGCTGGATCGCACAGATTCTGCCCAACCTGGAAGAAGCCAACACGTTTCACCACATCGACTTCAACAACAGCGCCTATGCGGTTGAGAATCAACTTGTCCGCAGTCACGTGGTCGAGATCCTGAATTGTCCATCAATGCAATGGCCATTCGCCTCCACGATTGCGCGATCCTGTTATAGCGGTGTTCACAATGACTTCGAGACGCCCATTGACGTGAACCAGAATGGGGTTCTGTTCCTCAACAGTTCCGTCAGCCTCGAAGAGGTGAAGGATGGTTGCTCCAGCACAGCATTCGTCATGGAATCGACGCCTGTGACGACCGTCGACCTGGGCTGGATGTCGGGCACTCATGCCACGTTGCGAAACGGAGTGAGCTCGTCAGAGGAACCTGGTACCATGCCACAGTTCAGGCTCCGTACCAACGTGAACGCGACCGTGCCTCAAGGCTCTTCGCTCCCCAACCTGGTGGGAGGCCCCGGCAGCTTTCATGAATCCGGGTTTCACGCCGGATTTGGAGATGGCTCGGTGCGCTTCGTCCGCCTCGATGTCGATCCCAAACTCCTCCGCAATCTGTGCCATCGAGCGGATGGAGAAATGCTCAACGAGTTCTGACAAAGCCAGTCACGCGCTGGCGATGCTTCAGACTGACACTGTTACGATCCGAATTGGTTGCCGTCGAAAACTCCGAATCAAACCTGCGGATTCACAACGTCTGTTGAGATTCCCCAGCAGAATTCGTTCTAAGCACTCAGAACTGCCCCACTTCAATTCCTCCAATTCTGGATCTGTCGATGCCGATCGTGCCGTCAGTTCGAAAGCTCAGGCGATCCGGCTTCAACATGGTGGAACTCCTGACCGTGCTTGCCATCGTGGTGGCATTGGCTGCATTGCTACTTCCCGCCGTCCAGCAGGCTCGAGAATCCGGACGCCGCGCCCAGTGCCGAAACAACCTGCTTCAGGTCGGGCTGGCCCTGCAAAACTACCAGATGGCACATCGGGTTCTGCCGCCGGGAAGCGTGAACACCAATCGACCAATCGAGAGCAGCGAGGATCCGGACGAGTACCATCTGGGGTGGATCGCCCAGATCCTCCCCTTCCTGGAGCAGGCCAACACCTTTCACCACATCGACTTCGACAAGAGTGCGTACGCGATTGAAAACCAGTCGGTCCGCCATCACACGATTGACGTCTTGAACTGCCCGTCACAAAGCCAGCGACGAACAAATACCACCGTCGGTTACTCCAGCTACAGCGGTGTCCACAACGACTACGAAACTCCGATCAATGTGAACCAGAACGGAGTGCTTTTCCTGAACAGTTCAATTCGGCTGGATCACGTGTCCGACGGTTGCTCCAGCACTCTGTTCGTGATGGAGGCCCTGCCGGTGGACGCAATCGAACTGGGCTGGATCTCGGGAACCAGGGCCACCCTGCGAAACGGCGTCATCTGGATTCAGTCCCCCGGCGCTCCTCACTCATACGCCCCTCATCTGCAACAGATGCCCGGCACTTCAGTGCCGGGTGACGTCGGCGGCCCGTCCAGCATGCATCAAGGTGGCTTCCACGTCGGAGTTGGCGATGGTTCCGTTCGCTTTCTGCACGCTGGAATTTCCCCAAAGCTGCTGCGAAACCTGTGTCATCGGGCCGATGGCGAAATGCTCGACGATTTCTAATTCGGCCGAGAATTCGTCGCACCAGCCGGACGCGCGTCGGGGTTGGAGTTGATCGAACCCAGGTTTTTCCAGTGAACGAAAAAACGTGGATGGACAGGAAACACGCGATCGGGAAAATAGCAACAGACGAACGTGTTCCCCCTCATCGCAGCCGCAATGCAATGTTCGATCGTCCCACCATCCTGATGTGTCCCCCCGACTTCTACGGAATCGAGTACGAAATCAATCCGTGGATGGACCGCAACGCTCCCAGTGACGCTGATCGTTCGCGGCGCCAATGGCAGGATCTGCACGATCTGCTGGTCAGCCTGCACGTCGATGTCCAACAAATGCAACCGGTTCGCGGTCTGCCAGACCTGGTGTTCACGGCCAACGCTGGATTGGTCTGGCACGACACCGTCTTCCTCTCTTCGTTCCGGCATGCCGCCCGCCAGGGTGAAACAGCCATCGACGCCGCATGGTTCTCGACCAACGGCTTTCGCACGATCGAACTGCCTGCCGGGATGTACTTCGAAGGTGCAGGAGACGCCTTGTTTTGTGGTGACACACTGTACGCGGGGTACCTCGTCCGCAGTGACGCCAACGCGATGCAATGGCTCGGCCAGCAGATGGGTTGCCGGGTGCTACCCCTGCAATTGGTAGACGAACACTACTATCACCTGGACACCTGCTTTTGTCCGCTGGATTCCACGTCCGCGATCTATTATCCGCCAGCGTTCGACGACTATGCCCGCCGGGCCCTGTCCCAGATCCCACGGCTGATTGAAGTTCACGCAGCGGAAGCGGCACGTTTCGCCTGTAATGCGGTCGTCGTCGGCCGCGATATCGTGTTGAATTCGGGCTGCCCCAGGCTGGAAGCCGCGTTGCAGCAGGTAGGCTTCAGGACCCATGCCACGGAACTGGATGAGTTTTTGAAGGCGGGGGGAAGCGCCAAATGCCTGACGTTACGGCTGGACGGAGAAGCGGCGGCGGTCTGGCCGCAGGCTCGATAGCGGGGCTGGCCAGAAGCCCGCGTCACCCCCGGATTCACTGACCGATTCCCGCGGCAGAATGGAATTGCCAAAGTCAACGACCGAACGGCCGCGAATCGGACTGGAGGGCACCAATGCAATCGGGTCCGAGGATGTCGCCAGGCGGCCCTGACCTGGAATATCCAGATCCACGGTCAATTGACCATACGAACTGATCCCCAGGTTCTGGTCGGCGATTCGTGGTGGTAAGGCAAGCACGATTTTCTGAACGCCAGACGCATCCGCTTCGGAACCGTCCAGGAACTGTGACCACTGTCCCAGAACCATCAGATCGCGATTTTCTTCAAAATAGTTTTCGGCATAGGCGCGAACGACCCGCGTTCGACGAACCCACAGCGAACATTTCAGCGATCCTCGCACCGGGCACGGTTGTCCGGATGCAGTTTTTCCCTGCACCGAGACCTCGAGTGAATTCCAGTCTGCCAGCCCGTTTCGATTGAAGGCCCTGGCGGACACGAGCAATTCCCGCGCGGTGGGCAATGTCGTCCGAGTCGCGTGAAGCGAGTCCGTGGCTGTCGTCCCGGGAACAGATTCATATGGCACACTCGGTTCCGACAATGGCGGCCCCCAGGGATCAGCATTGCGGATCCCGACCACAACTCCAGGGTCACGCAGCACCATCCACGGCATCAGCATTTCGGCGGGAACACACGGATCACAACTTTCCGCGCACGGACCAGTAAACTCAAACCGATCGGGCCTTGGCAACAGCGGAACGGCTTCTGCCACGGGCGGCGGAGGCGGGTATCGAAAAAACGACCGCAACTGGACTCGATTTGAGTCCGCTTGATCGGGTTCCAACGACAGATCCAGTTCGCGAAGCGGCAGCCGCTCGGCGGTATCAACGATCTGGACGCTCTCTGGGACTTGCAGGCCCGAGAGGGCCACTTTGGAGGCAATCAGACGCTGAATCCGATTCCAACCGATATTTCGCCCGATCTGGATCTGACCGGAACCGATTGTCAGTTGGACTCGGCTTTCAGACTGAGGATCCCGCTGAATCGACTGGGCTCGAATTCTTTGACCAGTCACCAGTTCGACCACCACGGTCTCGCCGCCATCCGTGTTGCCGGAATGGCACACGATGACCAGAGTCAGAGACAGGATGATGCCGAGCCGCAACATGACGATTGAGCCGGGGGTGGGTTCGAAGCTGCCGCCATGGCAACTGCAACTCCCGCAATACCAGCCACTTCCTTCAAAAACATGGAATTAATTCTTACAGTCCGATGGAAGTGGGAGCGAACGGAGTGCCTTTGGGTGCGAATCTGACTGAGACACTCGGCTGTGGGCGATGATTGACGTGATTTCGCAACGAAATCGCCAGCGGCCGGAGAGCCGCGTGTGCCGCTGTGAATGGCCCTCCTATCCCCCTTGGCTGATCTCCTTTACTGCCACAACCTAACGCTTGACATCGATTCTCACCAACCGCATGATGCCTGTGCTGAAGTCGGGTTTGATCGACTTCGGGAACGGCACTCGCTTCTGTTGGTCTGCGGTAGCGGGAGTGTGGGTGGCAAATTGAGCCGGGGCGTCCTTTTTGGGCCAAGTCCGCCCCTTCGACGGGAAGAAAATCACATGTCTACTGGTCAACGTCGGCTGGATATTGAAGAAATTGGTGGCGTCACCGTCGCCAAGTTCGTTGACAAGAAGATCCTCGACGAAACGAACATCCAAAACATCGGGAACCAGTTGTTTGCACTGGTCGACGAAGACGGTCGTAAGAAGATCGTGCTCGATTTCAGCATTGTCGAGTATCTCTCCAGTGCGGCACTGGGCAAGCTGATCACGATGGACAAGAAAGTGAAGGCCGCCAAGGCCAGACTGCGCCTGTGCTGCATTCGTCCCGAAATCTACGAAGTCTTCGAGATCACCCGCTTGAACAAGATCTTCGACATTAAGTCCACCCAGGAAGATGCCCTGGACGGAATGTGATTGGTTCCCGGATCAGTCCGGTGGACATGGTCCGGTGATTCCCCTCGGTTCATTCCCCTAATGGGTCTTCCCCGGACACCATGGCGGTTCACGAGCAATTTGAACTGGAGATACCCAGCACCACCGAGGCTGGCCAGGCGCTGCTGGAGCGCGTTGCCGGCAAGGTGGAATCGCTGGAGACATTCTCCCCGCACGACGCCTTCGGGATCCGACTGGCGTTGGACGAGGCGCTCGTCAACGCCATCAAGCACGGCAACGGATTCCATCCCGAAAAGACCGTCAAAGTCATCTGCCTGATCGAGGACGATCTATTTCGAATCGAAATCGAAGACCAGGGCCCCGGCTTTCGCCTGGAAGATGTCCCGGACCCAACCGACGAAGAAAACCTCGAACGCCCCTGCGGCCGCGGCATCATGCTGATGCGGTCGTTCATGTCCAGGATCGAGTACAATTCCTCGGGCAACAAGGTTCTGCTGGAAAAGCGCCCCGGCGTGAAGATGAAATAAGTTGAATCGAAATGCCCTTCAAGGGTTCAGCCCCGTTTTCCACGAGCTGCCAGGCCCGATTTTTGCCAATGAATTTCACCGGGTGGACTTGCAAGATTTTTCGGAATCGCATATTCAATCGGGCACCCGCAAGCCCCCCATTTGGGTCGGCCTGCGGTAACCTTCCCCGATAGCTCAATCGGTAGAGCGAGCGGCTGTTAACCGCTAGGTCCTAGGTTCGAGCCCTAGTCGGGGAGC
>JAFEBS010000079.1 GCA_018242525.1 Planctomycetota bacterium
GACCACCAATTAACGACTGCACCCACTAAATCGTAGCTCAGGCTGCCAGCCTGTCGCTCCAGCATTGAATTCGACAACATCAACTTCCCCGGGGAAGGAACCTGAATCATGGCAACCAACGGCAAGCCCAAGTACAAGGTGATCGGCACCCGTCCCATTCGGCACGATGGCGTGGACAAGGTGACGGGCCGCGCCAAATACGGCGCGGACATCCGGCTGACAGGTCTGCTGCACGGTGTCGTCCTCCGCAGCCCGCACGCGCATGCGAAGATCAAGAAGATCGACACGTCGCTGGCCGAAGCGGTGCCCGGAGTACGAGCCGTCGTGACCTCGGCGGACTTGCCACATCAGGGTGACCGCATGGTTGAACTGGGCGAAGGCTCGGTCAACATGAAGCACCTGAGTGCCAACGTGCTGGCTCATGACAAGGTGCTGTACAAGGGTCACGCCGTCGCCGCAGTGGCTGCCGATAATGTGCACATTGCTGAAGAGGCGGCAAAGTTGATCGTTGTCGAATACGAACTGCTGCCACCCGTGCTGGATGTTCTGGAGGCGATGCGGCCGGACGCCCCGATTTTGAACGATGACGTCCGTACCGATGCGATGGGCAATGCTGTTGCCGACAAGCCGACGAACATCGCCCGTCAGATCATCTTCGAAAAGGGCGACTTGCAGGCTGGCTTCAAGGCGGCCGACGTCGTCCTCGAACGCGAGTTCCGCACCGCCACCGTGCATCAAGGGTACATTGAACCACATAATGCCACCGTGCTGTGGAACGCGAATGGCAAGGTGACTCTGTGGATGAGCACGCAGGGGATCTTTACAGCGCGCCAGCAGACGGCCGAACTGATGCGGATTCCAGTCTCGGATGTCAAAGTGATCCCGATGGAAATCGGCGGTGGATTCGGGGGCAAGATTTCAGTCTATTTGCCACCCGTCGCCGCGGCACTGTCCAGGAAGTCCGGGCGTCCTGTCAAGTTGATCATGGATCGTTCCCACGTATTTGAAGCAACGGGGCCGACGCCGGCTTCGTATATCAAAATCAAGCTGGGAGTGACTCGCGACGGCAAGATTACCGCAGGCGACGCCTACCTGGCGTATGAAGCGGGTGCCTTCCCCGGTTCGCCCATCGGCCCCGGATGCATGTGCGTGTTTTCCTGCTACGACTTCCCCAATGCCCGCGTCGAAGGTTATGACGTCTGCGTCAACAAGCCCCGTTCGAACGCCTATCGCGCACCCGGTTCGACAAACGCCGCATTTGCCATTGAATCGGTCATCGACGAAATCTGTGGCAAGTTGAAGATCGACGCAGCTGATTTTCGCCTGCTGAATGCCGCCAAAGAAGGGGTGCGTCGAGTCGACGGCCCCGTCTATTCGCGGATTGGCATGGTCGAAACGGTCGAAGCGATCAAGAACAGTGAACACTATCAATCGCCGCTGACCGGCCCGAACCGGGGACGCGGCATTGCGTCCGGATACTGGTTCAACATCGGTCTGAAGTCTGCTGTCACGGCGACCGTCAACAACAACGGCACTGTGTCGCTGATCGAAGGATCCACCGACATTGGTGGCTCGCGAACGTCGATCGCCATGCAACTTGCGGAAACGCTGGGGATCACGGCTGAGGAAGTCTCGCCGGCTGTGGTCGACACTGACAGCGTGGGTTACACCGACGTCACCGGGGGCAGCCGAGTCACATTTGCCACCGGCATTGCCGCGGTGGAGGCGGCCAAAGATATTCAGCGACAGTTTGTTGAACGTGCCGCCGGGTTGTGGGGCGTCGATGCTTCAACAGTCCAATACGAGGATGGGGGAGTTTCCGGGCCGGATGGCAAGCGCATGACGTTCCAGGAAATGGCCGAAAAGATCCCGGAAACGGGAGGCCCAGTGGTCGGCAATGGGACATCGAGCAAGGCGAACCAGGCCGGAGCGTTCGGGACCCACTGTGTTGACGTCGAGGTCGATCCGGATACCGGCAAGGTGCAGATCCTGCGTTACACCGTGGCTCAGGACGTCGGTACGGCAATTCACCCCAGCTACGTCGAAGGACAAATGCAGGGGGGAGTTGTTCAGGGGATCGGTTGGGCGTTGAATGAAGAATACTGGTACGATGACAAGGGGGCGATGCGGAATGCGACGTACCTGGATTACCGGATTCCGACCTGCTACGACGTCCCGATGATCGAAACGATCCTGGTGGAAGTTCCGGATCCACAGCACCCCTTTGGAGTACGCGGTGTGGGTGAAGTCCCAATATGCCCCCCACCGGCCGCGATTGCCAACGCCATCGCTGCTGCAATCGGTGTGCATCTGAAACAACTTCCCATGTCCCCACCACGCGTGATGGAGGCTATCTGGGAAAACACGTCAAAGGTCAAGTGAAGGTGCAGGCAGTCGGAATGCCGAGCAGCGTTGGCTGCATCACCTTTTTCTGCCTCATCCGGACGATCACCACGGAGTGACGGAGGTGAAGGGCATCTTTGGAGTGGCGTTTTGGTCGACACCGCAATCTTGTGTGTGAAGTGTCAGCAGGGAACTGAATGTGGAAACCGTGTTTTCCCTGTGTCCTCCGTGCCTCGATGGTGTAGAACTTTTCTTCGATTTAGGTGTACGGCAGGTGCCGTACGAACTGGGGAGAATCCGTCATGCCCCGAGTCTTTATTCCCCCGGCGATGCGTTCGCTCACGGCCGGTCAGGCAGAAGTTCAGGTCGACGGCGGAACGCTTCGAGAAGTGATTGACGGTCTGGAAAAGCTGCATCCAGGCACCAGGTCGCAACTCTGTCGAGGCGATCAGATCCGTCCCGGCCTGATGGTGGGCGTTGACACTTCAGTCGCTTCATCGGGCCTGCGTACCGTTCTCAAGCCCGATTCCGAAGTCCATTTTCTGCCGGCGATCGGCGGCGGTTGAGCTCACAGAGCGGCCAGCAGGATTACACGCCACAACATAATCCCGGTGAGCCGGGCACCGTCAGGCCCCGGACTCTCGCCCTTGGGAACGAGAAAAGAAGGCTCTTCGTTGCCTGCTGCCTACGATCCCATCTCGCACCACGCACGGCCGATTCGATTGAGCAAATCAGAGGCGATCATGCCGGGCTTGGAGAGTTCCTCGGCAGCGATGTCGCCCGCGACACCGTGCAAATGAACCGCCAGCCGCGCCGCTTCAAAGGCTGGAAGTCGTTGCCCCAGGAGTGCGACAATGATCCCCGTCAGGACGTCTCCCGTTCCACCCGTTGCCAGTCCGCTGTTGCCAGTGGAATTGACCGACAATCGACGTCCATCCGTCACAATGGTGCCGCGCCCCTTTAGGACCAGAATGACCTTGTTTTGACGAGCATACTCAGCGGCGACTCGTTCCCGATCCTGCTGGATCACCGCCACGTCCAGACCCGTCAAACGGGAAAACTCTCCCGGATGTGGCGTCAGGACACGAACGGGCGACTCGGCGGCTCGCCGGGTCAGATAGGGCCGACGGGCCAGCAGGTTCAGTGCGTCTGCGTCGACGACCATCGGGACCGACACCGAGTCATAGAGTTCCAAGACCAGCTCCTGCAGCCCCGACGATTGTCCCAATCCCGGCCCCACCGCCACCGCGCCCTGTCCAGCCAGCAATTCCGTCAATCGCTTGTGAGCGGCAGATTTGATTCGCCCGGAGTCATCCTCTGGCAAACCGGCCGTCAAATACGACGGCTCAAATCCCGCGACGATCGATTGAATCCCTTCTGGAACGGCGGCGGTGACCAGCCCTGCTCCGCCACGCAGCGCCGCCGTGGCCGCCAGACAGGCGGCACCACTCATGCCGCGACTGCCGGCAATGATCAGCACGCGACCACAATCCCCCTTATGAGAGTTCTCGTCGCGAGCGGGGAGCTCGGGGGATGTGGTAATCCTCTCAAAACTGACTTCGTCTGTCATTCGATTTTCCCGGGGATAGATTTACCGACATGCTGGCCAGACCCGATACCGACACCATTCATAATCTCGATTGTCGAGCGATCATGGCTGCAAGATAGCCGCCCTTGAATCCAGCGTCGATATTCACGACAGCCACATTGGCGGCACAGCTGTTTAACATACTCAAAAGCGCTGCGAATCCGCCCAGGTTTGCTCCGTAACCGACACTGGTCGGCACCGCGATGACCGGGACGGAAACCCAGCCGGCCACGACCGAAGGGAGTGCTCCTTCCATGCCGGCAACTACGACCACCGCGTTGCCCGCCTGCAGGCGTTCACGCTGGGCGATCAGCCTGTGAGGCCCGGCCACCCCGACATCGATCACCAGGTCCGTCTCGCAGCCCATCCATCGGGCGGTCTCGATCACCTCTTCGGCCACCGGACGGTCACTCGTTCCCGCCGTGACGACGACCACCCGGCCTTGCAGTTTCGGAGGAGTCCGCATCAGGGACACCGTCCTGGCCATCGAGTTGGACTGCGCATCAGGAAACGCCTGGCAAACTGCCTCGGCCTGCTCCGGGCTGACTCGCGTGGCCAATGAATTCTGACCGGCAGTCACTTGAGCGGCAAAGACCGCAACGATCGCTGCGGAGGACTTTCCTACGCCAAACACGACCTCGGGAAATCCACAGCGGTGATCCCGGTCGAGATCCACCAGGACATCTTCGGCCGGAACGGTGGCTGCAAACGCGGCTCGCAAACGTGCGTCCACGGTCGACCATTCGACATCGCCCCGCTGCCAGCCAGCGATCAATTCCTGCAACACATCGGGGCTCATCGCAATGAATCTCCGCCAACAGTTTCGTGTCAGCGACCAGGGGTCAACAACAGTTCGGGCAGCGCCGCGGAGCGGGTTCCCGAAATCGGAGGACAGTCCGCTCCGCGAAAGGTGAAGACAGCCGAATACTTGGATTCGCTGGTCGAATTCCGGCTGGCCGCATGCAGCGTCTTACAGTGAAACAGCAACACATCTCCCGGTTCCAGTTCGACAAACTGTCGTGTCTGGATCAAGGCCTGGTTTTCGGGCAGGTCGGGACGAAAGAACACGTCCGCATCAAATCTGCACCGGTCAAATTCCAGCCGGTGCGAACCCGGAATCACCTGCAGGCAGCCGTTGGCAGCGTGTTCTCGGCCAAGGGCAATCCAAGCATTGATCAGTTCGGGGCGGGCAAAAGACCAGTATCGAATGTCCTGGTGCCAGCCTGTTTCGCTGCTGAATTGTGGCTGCTTGGTCATGATGCAATTGTGATGGGCCAGCGGGCAGACGACCTGTGTTCCCAGAAGTTGCTGCAAGCGGCCCAGGACCTCCGGGCGGATCATCCATTCGATGAACCGGAAGTCGCGACTGAGCGCCTGTTTCAGGCGGCGAATTGTTCGACCACCGTCGGCGTCCAGGGAAACTGGTGCGCCTGGATAATGCAGTTCGGCTTCGTATTCGACAGGGCCGATCTGCTCACGGACACCGGTGTCGGCAACGCGCCGCATGTGCGTCACATCGTCGGGACTGGCCAACCCCCGCACGCACAAGAAACCGTCCCGCCAGAACTGAGCCACCTCGTCCAGACTGCACCACTGCGGCGTTTGCACTTCGACCGTTGAATCGGGAACCGGCATATCGATCGCGACCATGATTTACACTGAAAATCGGAATGGAAGTATGAGCTAACGCCCGGATGATTTTGAGCTGGGACGACGATCAATCACCGTCAGGCCGGTTCCCTTTGATGTCGTATTCCTTGATCTTGCGATACAGGGTCCGTTCACCGATTTCCAGCATCTTGGCGGCTTCCTCGCGTTTGCCGCCGGTCAGTTCCAGAGCCCGCTCGATGTAGTACTTTTCGACCTCGGTGAACGGGCGTCCAATCAGCGCGTCGGCGCCGCGGACAGCCACCCCGGCGGCATCCGTATCCAGAGTCTGGCCGAGTGGGGCAATGTCGTCCGGAAGATCATCGACATCCAACCGGCCATCCTTATCCAGGACCAGCATTCCCTCCATCGCATTACGCAACTCACGCACGTTTCCGGGCCACGAATGCGCGATCAGGGCCTGTTGAACCTGCTTGCTGACAATCGGAATCGGCTTTTTATAACGTGCCGCCAATGCCTTCAGAAAGTGATCCATCAGCAGCGGAATGTCGCTGCGACGCTCGGCCAGGACCGGCAGTTCGATCGTCACCACGGACAGCCGATAAAACAGGTCTTTGCGGAATGTCCCCTTCTTCACCATCTCCTGCAACGATGCATTCGTGGCGGCGACCAGTCGCACATTCACGTCGATTTCGTCGTTTGCTCCCAATCGAGTGATCTTTCGATCTTCCAGCACGCGCAGCAGCTTGATCTGCATCGGCATCGGCATTTCACCGACTTCGTCCAGGAACAATGTTCCGCCATTGGCGTATTCAAACTTGCCGATTCTCTTCGTGGCCGCTCCGGTGAATGCACCGGCTTCGTGCCCGAACAGTTCACTTTCCAGGATGCTTTCCGGCAGTGCGGAAATGTTGAGCGGAACGAATGGTTTGTTCTTGCGTTCGCTGTTCTGATGGAGCGCACGAGCAGCTAACTCCTTGCCGGTCCCGCTTTCACCCAGGATCAGCACCGTACTATCCGTGGCAGCGACACTCCGCAACTTCTCGATGACACGGTGCATTGCCGGACTGTTGCCGATGACCCCTTCGTACCCGAATTTCTCATCCAGTCGTTGACTGAGTTCGGCATTTTGCCGGAGCAACCTGACGCGGGTTGACGCCTTCTCGACGGCATGCCTCAGTTCGGTGATATCCAGCGGCTTGGTGAGATAAGTATGGACGCCATGCTGCCCTGCCGCGACTGCCGTCTTAATCGACGCATGCCCTGTCAATAAAATGACTTCTGCGTCGGGCAACTCTTCCTTCGATTTGCGCAGAATCTCCAGTCCATCGACGTCATCCATCATCAGATCGGTGACGACCACGTCATAGGTCTGACTTTCGATCAGGGTGACCGCCCGTTCGCCCGAACCTGCGACGGTACAATCATATCCCACCCGGCGCAAGCTTTCGGCCACCGCTTGCGCATGAGCTTCATCATCATCCACGATGAGCACGCGGATCGAGATGCCGGTCAAATCGGCCGGTAGGTTTTCTTTGCCCGACATCCACAAAATCCCGAAGTCAACCCGGTAGAAAATCAAGACGCATTTCACTGGTCGCACACCGCGTCACAGGTCTCGGCAGTCTAACGGTCGGGCCGCAAGTTTGCACGGGCAGCGTGGATTCCCGCAGGACAAACGGATCGATTCCAGCGATCGACGGCGGGATTTTGCGGACTTCGGTCGTGACATTTTGACATTGGTTTCGGGCTCGTGTAAGTCCCCGCCATGAAACGGCGTTGCGTTGTTTTCACCGGTGGACAAAGCCCAAATCTGTCGGTAACTTTATTCCATTGACGATTGTCATTCATAAATTTGTTGGTGGGGTGGAACATGCCAATCACAGTAGAGTGCTCAAGCTGTGGAAAGCGGTACAAAGTCCGCGACGACATGGCCGGAGATACAATCGATTGCAAGGATTGCGGCGAAGAGATCGATGTACCTGGCGGTCGACGCAAAAGCAGCGGTTCAAACGGACGTCGCAAGAAGTCCGGCGGCGGGGTCAACGTCGGATTGATCCTCGGCGGGATCGGCGGTGGATTCGTCCTGCTGCTCATCATCGCGTTCGTTGCGTTTGGGCGAGGCGGCGGTTCGAAACCCCTGCCACCCGACTTCGCACCCGGCGGAACACAGTCCACGATTGCGGTGAATCCCAATCCGCCACCGCCAATCCCCGGCACGACTCCGCAGCAAAAGGCCAAGCCTGGCGGTTCACGATTCGATCAACCAATTGTCACCGGTCCCCCGTCGGGTGCAGGTGGCGCGCCCAAGTCCACCGCAACAGGACCAAAGAATCCCAGTGCCGGTGTTGGATTGGGAAATGTCGTCGGTGTGACCAAGCACTGGCGTCGGTCCGTACCCGGTCAACGCGATGCCAATGTCGAATTCAAGACGCTGCAGGAATCACCGGACCAGCTCCCCCCCGACTTCTGGGCCGTGGAAGTCGATCCCCCGACAGCACCCATGGTGTTTGAGCCGAAGAAGAAAGCCTTTCGAGTCAAAGTGCCGATTGGAGCGGGTGGCCGTCGCTCCACCACGGAAGACGTTGTCTTTCCCGTCGTCCCCAGTCCGTTCGTGGCGGTCGGCACCAACGCGACCAAGAAGGATGACCGCGAAATCTGGAACCTGGCAACGGGCACAAAGGTCGGTTCGATCACCGGACTGATGGTGGAAACCTTCGATGGGGCACTCAGTCCTGATGGCAAATACTTCGCGGCGCGCGCTGGCAGAAACGACAAAAAGATCAGCGTGTACGATATCGAAGAAAAGAAGCCTGCCTGCGAACTGGACGTGGACGTCATCGGCGGCTTCGTCAAAGTAGCGATGCCCAAATCGAACCTGGTGGTCGTGACGACATCGTTCGGCAACGGCAAGACTCACATCTTCGAATTGCCTGACGGAACGAAATTGCAGGAGATCGAAAATGGCTGGGGGACCTGGAATCGAACCGCTCCGGCCTTCAGTCCTGGCGGCAAGTACATCGCCATGGCCCGCCGTGAACATCAGTCGGAAGAAATCTGGATCAATGAACTGGAGACCGGTCAGAATGCCGGCAAGTTGTCATTGCCGTCGTATGACATCGGCTGGGGACTGACGATCGACGGCATGGCCTTTTCGCACGATGGCAAGGAACTGGCGGCCACTGTCAACGGTTGGTCCTGTTCCAAGATCCTGATCTGGAATATTGCCGACGGTTCCCTGGTTGATCATATGACCTTTCCGAAGAAGCTCAAAGACATCTCGGAAGGGGTTCGCGATGCCACGCCGCTGACCTGGTTCCCCAGCGGGAAGCGCCTGTTTGCATTTGAGCGTTCGATCATTGATCGCGATATGGGAACTGTCATCTGGCAGATTCCCAAGGGAACCGTTGACTGGCCGGGAAAACGCTGGGCTCTGGATGATTCTCACGTGACCGTGCTGGATGTCAGCGGCAACTCTGGAATCGTGCTGGTTTACGATCTGCCCGAAGAACGGATCAAGCAGTCGGCCGAGCGTCTGGCCAAGACCGCCACCACTCGGAAGGATCCCTACCCCAACGTGCTGGTTGAGCAGCCCACCGCGGTCCTGCCGGATTACACTGGCATTACATTCGTGACGCCCAAAGAAGTCCCCTGGAGCGTCAAGCCGGACCCTGCTCCGACCGCCAGTACGTCAACACGTCCGGTCAGTCTGACGACGGGCGGCGGCGGCACCATCCGTGAAGTCGCCGTCTCACGCGGCGAGGCGCCGATTGCCGTCGCCCTGCGATCGACGGCGAACGATCCGTTTGGACGAGTTCCCAACGGCAACATCGCACCCGGTCAACTGAAGCAGTACCGCTGGCACAGCGTGCAGAACAAGGAAGATGATGAAAACAGCTTTTCGTCCGGAGACAGCGGCAAGAAGCGCGCCTGGATCGACATCTATGATCTGAAATCCGGCCAGAAAAAGCTGGAAATCCGCATGAAGACCGACGGCGACCTGATGGGGGTCAGCCCTGATGGAACTCAATTCCTGGTCTGGGCCGCCACCAAATCCGGGCGGCTGGATCTGTATTCCACCGACGATGGAAAACCCATTGTCGGGTGGAATCCGTACTCGTCCGAGTCGGGGGAAGACAACCAGACGCTGGTATCCGCGACTCTGATCAATGCCGAACAAGCGGTGACGATGAACGCAGCCGGACGCGTTGTAGTCTGGAAGTTGCCGGAAGCCAAGGCGTTGTTTTCGATCGACAATGCCTCGCAACCGGCCATTTCACCGAACGGGAAGTATCTCGGCTATTCAGATGGTCAGGCCTATTATCTTGTTGAAATTGCCACCGGTCAGATTGCCGGAAGCATTGCCGATATCGGTGATGTGAACGCGGTCGCATTTCATCCCGAAGGAACGAAAATGGCGATCCTGTCGGCCCACAAGGGGGCCTACTACCTCTTCGCCATCAACATGACGGATGGACAGGCATCCCCCCCATTCCCGGTGCCGGTACTGAGTGGTTTCCTGCATTGGTGCGGCGATCGCTATGTCCTGCTCGACAACCAGAAACTGGTCGACGTCGAGCAGCGCGTCGTCGCCTGGACCTACGAACTGGAAGGGGATCACATTCCCTCCAGTCCCGATGGCCGGCACTGGTTCCTGACGGAAGCAGGCGGCAAGCCGCAACTGGTGGCGGCCAAGTTGCCCGGTTCCACGGTCGAAGGACAATTGGCGGGGGTCGCGCTGCAACCGGAATTCGTCCTGACTCCCGGCGGCAAGTGTACTTTGAATGTGCAACTGGGAGCGTTGGGTGACCCGGCGTTCGCGTCCGAAATTGAAAAGGAAATGCGAGATCAACTTGCGAAGAACAAAATCACCGCCGAGCCAGGCCAACCGGTGGTCCTGTCGCTGACCGCGAACGAGACCACGGGGGCCACCGTCGAACGCCGCTATATGGGTTTTGGGCGCGGCGGGAACGAAACTTTTCAACTCGCGGTGAAAACCATGACCTGTCGAGCCACGTTCGAAGCGGCGGGCGGATCGGGCTGGGACCGGACAGGCACCAGTTCCAACGATCTTCACTTCCTGCGCCGCGAACGGGACGAGTCGATCCAGCAGGCCATTGAACGAACGTACCGGGACGGCGCAAAAGGCTTCTTCCGCTCGTTCACATTGCCTCCTTATGTCTTCACCCCCAAATCAGCCAACGGAGTCGGGACAACAAAGCTTGGTGCCGGTGCTTCGGGATCGTAGAAACAAATCAGTAATTACCTTGGTGTTCTTCAGCCGATGGATGTAGAATGCCAAGCGTAATACTGCTGGTTTCCCCGCCGTTGAACCTGCCTCATCCTTGTTCCCGGAGTTTCCATCCGTGCTGGATTTGCTGACGAATTCACATCAATTGTGCGACGGAATCTCACGGCGGAATATGCTGCGGGTGGGGGCGCTGGGGATTGGCGGCTTGTCGATGGCGGACCTGTTCCGCCTGCAGGCGCAAGGGGCCGAATCGGGCGAATACCGCAGTTCGCCGTCCCGCAAATCCGTCATTCTGCTCTGGCAGAACGGTGGTCCGTCGCATCTGGAAACGTACGACCTGAAGCCGAACGCGGTCCGTGAAATCCGGGGACCGTTCTCACCCATCAAAACCAATGTCCCGGGCATGGACATCTGCGAACTGCTGCCGATGCATGCCCGAATCGCGGACAAGTTCACGCTGATTCGCTCCTGCTCACATAATTATGCCGGCCACAATGACGGTATCCCCGTCATGATGAGTGGCTATCCAAACTGGGATGAATCGAAGAACGAGTCCGTACACCCGGAAATCGGAGCGGTCGTCAGCCGGGTGTTTGGTCAGTGCAATAGTGGTGTCCCAGTCGCCTGCGGGATGGGAGCGACCCACTACAGTTATGTGCCGACCACGGCGACGGGCTACTGGAGCAACATGTACCGGCCTCCCACGGTCAGCGAAAAGGGGTTGCTGAACGCCACCGCGACCGTGGACGGGCGACGACTGGATGATCGCCAACGACTGCTGGGGCAGGTGGATCGACTCCGTTCCGACCTGGATCGGGGTGTCATGGGTTCGCTGAATGCGTTCAACCGTCAGGCGTTTGAAATCATTGCCGGCGACCGGGCTCGTGCGGCTTTCGATCTGTCACTGGAAGATCCACGCACCCGGGCGCGCTACGGCGAAGGCTGGGCTCAACAGGCACTGCTGGCAAGACGCCTGGTCGAGGCGGGCGTCAGCTTTGTCACCGTGGGTGTTCCCGGCGGAAAAGAGATCTACAACTGGGACGATCATGCCGTCAACGGTGACTTGCCGACGGCGATGCGCGAACGTCTGCCGGGCCTGGATCAGGCGGTGACCGCCCTGATCGAAGATATCTACCAGCGCGGCCTGGATCAGGATGTCCTCGTGATCGTCACGGGCGAATTCGGCCGAACACCGCGCGGCAACGAACAGAAGGGCAGCCGCGACGGCAAGATCAACTGGGGCCGCGACCACTGGCCGCATGCGATGTCGATCCTGGTCTCGGGTGGTGGCAAACGGATGGGTCAGATCATCGGCGCCACCAACTCCAAGGGGGAACATCCAATCCAGCGTGAGCTGACTCCGCAGAACTTCCGCTCGATGATCTTCCATCACCTGGGAATCGATTACCACCAGACATTCGTCGATCAGGCGGGGCGTCCCATCCAGATTTCGTACGGTGACCATATCCCCGAACTGGCCTGACAGACTTTGTCGTCGCGGAGCAACCCGGGGTAGGCTGATCGAGGGAGGCAAACGCGCCATGCTGCTTGAAGGGCGGCCCGAGAGACTGTTCAGCTCCAGGATCGAACTGAGACTGAACGGAACTTCCCTGGGGGTGATTCGGCATCGCTGGTTCAGCGAGGGGCTTGATCTGGATCTGGGGGGAAATGCCGTCCGCTTCGAGCGGGTCTCATGGCTGAAAAGTCATTTCGTGTTGAAGGACGCCGATGGGAATGAGTTGGGGTCTGCCAAGCCCTCGGGTTTTTTCAAACGCGGCTGGGATCTGGATTTGAAGTCCGGACCTGGTCATCTGCAGCGTGCGGGATGGCTCTCCTTCGGCATGGAGCTGAAACAGGGGACCGAGATCACCGCGCGAGTTGGACGCGTCGGCTGGTTCAGTCGAGCGTGGGAAGTTGTCGCGAGTGATTCCCTGCCTCCCGAAGATCTGTTGCTGATCGGGTTGGTCTACATCACAATCCGACAGCGCGAGGCTCAGCAGAATTCGGCGTAGTCGATCCCCGATTGCCTCCCTGTTTCGATCAAAATTCTCCACCTGCAAAGGTCATCATTGTGGCTCAACCGATTGCCGGTGTTCTCCCGATCGCTCACACACCATTCCTGGACGACGATTCGATCGATCTGGCGAGTTTGAAACGACAGATTGATTGGGCCTATGCGGTGGGGGCAAACGGATTCGGCACCGGCATGGTCTCTGAGTTATTGCGTCTGACGTTCAACGAGCGAATTGCCCTGACCGACTCATTGGCGGAACTCAACGCGGGCCGCGGCACCTTCTTCGCCGGTGTTGGTGCCGAGTCGACCAGGCAGGCTCTGGAATACGCCGTTCGTGCCGAGCAAGCCGGTGCGGATGCGGTGATGGCGATTCCACCGATCTCGACGCGGCTTCCGATCTCCGCCGTACGAGACTATTTCATTGCACTCGCCGAAGGGGTGGGGATTCCAGTCATCGTTCAGGACGCCTCAGGCTACGTCGGCCAGCCAATTCCGATTCCGGTCTGCGTCGAACTGATGCAGCGGTTCGGACGCGACAAGATTCTCTTTAAACCCGAAGCATCCCCGATCGGTCCCAATCTGTCAGCTCTCCGCGATGCGACCGGTGGACAAGCCCGGATCTATGAAGGATCCGGCGGCGTCTGCCTGGTCGACAGCTATCGTCGTGGGATCACCGGGACCATGCCCGGCATGGAATTTCTGCCCGCCATTGTCGCCCTGTGGAAAGCATTGGCCCGTGGCGATGAGGATGCGACCTATCGCCTGTATTTCCCCATCTGCGCCCTGGTCAGCCTGCAACTTCAGGCGGGGCTGGACGGATTCCTGGCGGTGGAGAAGTATGTCCTACACAAGCAAGGGATCTTTGCCACGGATCGGCGTCGACAACCCAGCGCCTGGAGTCTGGACGACGAAACACGGGCCGAACTGGATCGGCTGCTGGATCAACTGGACGCAGCGGTCACCCCAACTGAACTCGACCGGGACCGTTGACCCACGATGGGCAATGCTTCAGCATATATTTGTTTCCGTTTTGCCGACTGTTCGTGACGCGAGAGATTCATCCATGAACCCAATCGATCCACACTACGACATTCTTCGCCGCGAGGTCTCTCGCCGGTCATTTCTGACCCGGTCAACCACTGGTGTTGGGGCGATGGCGCTGGCATCGCTGCTGAATCCGCAACTGTTGACCGCCGCCGAATCGATCGCGGCCGCGCCGGTTGACAATCGATGGAACGGCGTCGTCACGCCTCTGCATCTGCCGCGCAAAGCCAAACGTGTGATTCACCTGTGCATGGCAGGCGGCCCCAGTCATCTGGAAACACTCGACTACAAGCCGGAACTCGCCGCACAGGACGGCAAGCCGATGCCCGAGTCGATCACCAAGG
This sequence comes from Planctomycetota bacterium, assembly GCA_018242525.1. Taxonomy (GTDB): domain Bacteria; phylum Planctomycetota; class Planctomycetia; order Planctomycetales; family Planctomycetaceae; genus Schlesneria. The sequence continues at coordinate 14,193 of JAFEBS010000079.1, forward strand.
GGCAGCCGATCGCTCAGTTGCAGAGGCAGCAGTTGAAGTGCCTGGGCCCCCAGCACAAGTTTGCCAGGTTCGGCAAATCGGGCCAGGAAATCTGTGACCAGTTCCCCAAGCTGGGAGAAGTGGCCGATGACCTGTGCATCGTTCGGTCGCTCGTGACGGAAGCCATCAATCACGATCCCGCCCACACGTTCATGAACACCGGTACGACTGTCTCGGGCCGCCCCAGCATGGGATCCTGGTCATGGTACGGACTGGGAGCCGACTGCGAGGATATTCCGGGCTACGTGGTCCTCACCTCAACCGGAAGAAGCGGCCAGCAGCAGCCGATCGCGTCGCGACAATGGCACAGCGGATTCCTGCCGAGCCGTTTTCAGGGAGTTCGATTCAATTCGAAAGGGGATGCGGTCTATTACATCAACAACCCGGCGGGAATCTCACGCGAACAGCAACGGGATGTGGTGGACGCCGTGACGCAGTTGAACCGGCAACTGGACGCCAACATTGACGATCCTGAAATTGCCACCCGAATCAACCAGTACGAAATGGCCTTCCGGATGCAGGCCAGTGTTCCGGAACTGATGGATCTGTCGAAAGAACCGAAGCACATCATGGAATCGTACGGCTGTACGGGCCTGGACGGTTCCCTGAACGCCAACTGCCTGCTGGCCCGACGACTGGCCGAGCACGGCGCGCGCTTCATTCAGTTGTACCACCGGGACTGGGACCATCACGGTGGCATCCGTGACGGAATCGCTCAGATCGCCAAGGAAGTTGACACTCCGTGTGCCGCGCTCATCGCCGATCTGAAACAACGCGGCATGCTCGACGAAACTCTGGTCATCTGGGGCGGTGAATTTGGTCGAACACCGATGGCCCAGGGAAATGGCCGCGACCACCACATCAAGGGATTCTCAATCTGGATGGCGGGCGGTGGAATCAAGGGGGGAATCAGTTACGGCCAGACCGACGAATTCGGTTACAACGCCGCCGTCGATGTCGTCCACGTTCACGATCTGCATGCCACGATCCTGCATCAATTGGGAATCGATCACAAACGCCTGACCTACAAGTTCCAGGGCCGCGACTTCCGGCTGACGGACGTCAGCGGGAATGTCATCGAGAAGATCCTGGCGTAGATCGTGACTATGAATCGCATTGAGACTCCGGTCCGAATTGGTGTTGTCGGGCTCGGTCGATTCGGCCGGTTGCACGCGCTGACGTTGTCAGGTCTGGCCGAAGCAGAACTGGTGGGACTGGTCGCCCGACGACCGGAAAGCCTGGAACCGATCGCGACTGAATTGCCCGGCGTGTCCGGATGGACGAATTTGGACCAGGCGATCCGGGAGTCAACTGCAGAAGCGTGGGTCGTCGCCTGTACGACCGCAGAACATGTCCGGGTCACGCGCCGACTGCTGGAGGCTGGCAAAACCGTCCTCCTGGAAAAGCCGATCGCGGACAACCTGCCCGGGGCCCGTTCACTGGCTCCGCTCGTTCTGCCCGAATCGCGGAATCTGATGCTCGGCCATATCGTCCTGTTCAACAGTGAATTTCAGCAATTGCGGGAAGAAGTCTCCCGTCGCGGTGCGCTGTCGTTCATCGACTGCGTCCGCCATCGCCCGGCGAGCATCGTCGCCGATTTCCCCGGCGAGAATCCGTTGCACGCGGCAATGGTTCATGACCTGTACGCCGTTCAAGTCCTGATGAATCGCGCAGAACCGACACGATTTCAGGCCTGTGTCCATCGAACCCGCAGCGGTGCAATCGACGTGGCCAATGCTCAGCTTCAGTGGGACAACGGGCCGTTGGCGACGTTGACGGCATCCTACCTGACGCCGTCCGGCATGCCGCCTCGCGGCTACGATCGAATGGAGGTTTTCGGCGACGGCTGGTCAGCCCGGATTCTGCCCAACCCACGTCCAATCGAGGTCTGGTCAGACGTGGCGTCGTGGCCCATGCCTCTGGAAATCCGCGCAGCGGCAACGGGGCCGACCGGAATGATGGCCGAGGAACTTCGGGCGTTCTGTCGAGTTGTCCGGGGCCGGTCCCCGGTTCCAGTCGGAGCGACATACGCTGACGGCCTACAGGTCCAGGAATGGATGGATCGCCTCTCGGTCTCGATGGGAAGTTAATCACAATCACCGCCGGCCTTTTTCAAGGGATCAAGATGTCCAGGAACCTGTACGCCGTCTGCATTGCCGTGACATTGATCTCGATCGGCGCGTGCGCCGAAGTCGACTCGCCGGGCCCACCGAAGAACGTACAGGTAGCCCAGGAGAAACTGGCAGGATGGATGAATCAGTTCAAAGACGCCACTCAAGACCAGGTCGAGCAACAACTTGGAAAGGCGACACTGAAGTCGACCTGGGATCTCGACGGCCAAAATGAGTTGTTGCTGACATACAAAACGTCCAAACCGGAAACGACGCTGGCATTCTACTTCGCGAGAGATCGAGTCGTAACGGTCTCACTGCAATTGCTGACCGAATGATGCGGTTCGAGCCCAGGGCCGTTTAGAAAACCCACT
>JAFEBS010000007.1 GCA_018242525.1 Planctomycetota bacterium
TGTGTTTTTAGTAAACAGTCGCTAGAGCCGATTATCTGTGGCCTGCCGAAGCAGGCACCCCTTCTCGCGAACTTACGGGGTCAATTTGCAGAGTTCCTTAACCAGAATTCTCCCGAGCGCCTGAGGCTACTCGCCTCGCCTACCTGTGTCAGTTTTAGTACGGTCACGTGGTTCAATCCTAATGGCTTTTCTTGATTATGCTTCAAAAGGCTTCATCATCCAGGGACTCGGGCTTGCGCCACGGGCTATTCTAGCAGCCCGACCTTTTTTCACACAACGTCCCCATTTTGGTGGCCACGCGGGGCAGGAATATTAACCTGCTGTCCATCGTCTACGCCTTTCGGCCTTGACTAAGGTGCCGCCTAACCCTGGGCCGATTTACGTTGCCCAGGAAACCTTAGGCTTTCGGCGAACAGGATTCTCACCTGTTTTATCGTTACTCATCCCAGCATAAACACTTCCAACACCCGACACCGCTCCTTTCGGTACGGCTTGTATCTGCATTGGAACGCTCTCCTACCAATCTTTCGATTCCGCAGCTTCGGCTTTTTGCTTACTCCCGATCATTATCGGTACTAGAACACTCGACCGGTAAGCTATTACGCACTTTTTAAATGGTGGCTGCTTCTAAGCCAACATCCCGGCTGTCACAGTATCCTAATATCCTTTGTGACTTAGCAAAAATTTGGGGCCTTAGCTGGCGATCTGGGTTGTTTCCCTCTCGACCGTGAAGCTTATCCCCCACGGACTAACTGCCGGCGTAGTTGTTGCGGTATTCGGAGTTTGGTTAAGCCGGGTAGGCGGGTAGCCCCCCATGCTAGATCAGTATCTCTACCCCCGCAACATAGTTAAGCCAACGCTAACCCTAGAGTTATTTCGGAGAGAACGAGCTATCTCCAAGTTTGATTAGACTTTTACTCCTCCCCACAGGTCATCCCCTAATTTTTCAACATTAGTGAGTTCGGTCCTCCACGCAGTCTTACCCGCGCTTCAACCTGCCCATGGGTAGATCACTTGGGTTCGCGTCTACCGCCATCGACCAAATTCGCCCTATTCAGACTCGGTTTCCCTGAGGCTTCAGCCCTGAAGGCCTTAACCAAGCCGACGACAGTAACTCGCTGGGTCATTATTCAATAGGCACGCCGTCACCCTAAAAATGGGCTCCGACAGCTTGTAAGTGTGTGGTTTCAGGTTCAGTATCCTCCCCTAGCAGGGGTTCTTCCCATCTTTCGCTCGCGCTACTTGTAAACTATCGGTCGTCAAGGAGTATTTAGCCTTGGGAGATGGGCCTCCCTGATTCAGTCCAGGTTTCACGTGACTGGACCTACTCGGGTACCAACCTAGAGACTTCAAGCTTTCGACTACGGGACTGTCACCCTCTGTGGTTCCGCTTTCCAACGGATTTTTCTAGCCATCAGTTTTATCACTCGTATCGGTCGGCCCCACAACCCCGACGGCACATGGCCATCGGTTTGGGCTCTTTCCGGTTCGCTCGCCACTACTAAGGAAATCGAGATTTCTTTCTTTTCCTCCGGTTACTGAGATGTTTCAGTTCACCGGGTTAGCCTCATACACCTATGGATTCAGCATATGATAATTCGGGAATCCCGGGATCAGTGCTTGTTTGACAGCTACCCCAGGCTTTTCGCAGCCTTCCACGCCCTTCATCGCCTCTTGTCGCCGAGACATCCTCCACACACCCTTATTTGCTTGGCCACCATGATGGATGATTCGCGACGCCGGTTGCCCGACTGACTCGCGAGGTGGTGGCCCGCTACGGACAATTGTTGTGAGACAACTGTCACGAAATAAGTACAGATTGCATTGTTGCCAAATTGTAAAAGAGCGTTTGTGCTGACTCGTCTTCAAAACCCGCACTTGGCGGTTTCGAGACACTGAGAGCACTGACCAACTCGCTGGCTGGCCGTCGCTGGCACTCGCGTGCTGCGTGGGACGGATGATATGTTCCTGACCGCCGGAGATCAAGCGTCCGGGCTCTTCTTTTTTTGGAAGTTTTCAAAACTCGTCTCCAGAGCCTCTAAACGGCACTCTGGAACGATTTTACGTGTTGTTTCGGCAAAAATCGCCGGTCAACGACCCGTCGCTGGAGGGAACGGCTGGATCGCTCGCGGCATCGACCGCTGCGATTGGGGATCAAACGTCCCGAAGAACTGTTTCATTGCGTCGTCCAGTTCCGGAAGCGTCAGGATTCGAGTTTCGGGACTCCCCACATTCCCACTGACCTTCACTCCCATCCATCCACGACTCAGCAAATCCGCGATTTCGTGAATCACCGGGATCCGAATCTGGTTTCGTGCCAACTTTGAGTAGAAGTCGAGTTGCATCGCGCCATCGAATTGCACATATCCCCTGCCCCGCAGACTGATTGCATTGCCACGCAGGTCGATCGTGTTGAAGTTGAAGCGGGAGTTCTGAATCGTATACAGCACGTCAGCCCGATCAAAGGCGACATCGTTGCGTGGATCTAACCCGAAGCTGCGAAACAACTTCACGAACAGCGGCAATTCATATAACGCCGCCGGCGCAATCACCAGATTGCCCTGGCCCCGAATCTGATCTTCGGATTTCCCCTTCCCCCAGAGGTACAGAAACCCGTTCATCGACCCTGCCAGGTTCGATTGTTCACGCAAGTACTGGCGTGCGTAGGTTTCCAGCTTTCCGCGATACAGGCCGATTCCCACCCGGTATTCGGGTTCATTCTGCAGATTCGCGGTGGCATTGACCGTCAGCAGCCCATCAATCGCGTCACAACAAATCCGCTCTGACTGTGGAACAACTTCCGGCGACGGGGTTGCCATCTTCGCCGATCCCGCCGTAAACATCGAATTCTCTAACTTAAAAGGCCCCTTGATATTAGAGATTTGATGGGCCAATCCATTGGCGAGTCGGAAGACAGAAACAGAATCCAGATCCAACTGTCCAGTCAATTGAGTCTCTCGGTCGCTGCAGCGACCCTTCAATCCAATTCGCCCGTGGATGTCCTGGAATTGAATTCCCGCCGTGAGGCCGCAATCCGCCAGAACCATCTCAATATCCCAGAGCGCCGAAAGCGCCTTCGTTTTTCCCGCGGAAAGTATGACCGCCCCCTGAGGGGTGGTCGAGAACGAAAATTTGCCCGTCGGCGCCAGTGCATCAAAGGCACGTTGCAGGGCTGTTGGCAACGCTTTGCGAAAAGTCACATTCGGAACCAGGTCGTCGACAATCAACTCCTCAAACGTCACTCGCCATGGCTCCCCGGGTGGGAAGCTTGCCCCCCCACGGGCTCGGATCCGGGTGTCATCATGCCTGGCGGTAACTCCCTTACAGGTCAGTTGTGACCCGGCATACGAGAATTCCCCATCAATGGCGCGCATCGGCCAGGGGAAGCTTGCCATCAGGATTTCGCCGTCTCGAACACGGATCCGCGGCAGATCGACTCGACAGGGCTGGCCCTGAATCCAGTGGATGCGAGCATCGACATCAAACTGGCCATTCGGTTGGAACTCGTGCCAGAGATTCTTCAGGGAACTCGGGATTGCCAGTTCCAAACTGCGGTCAAAGGCCCCGTTTTTGGCATGAATCTCCAGTTCCAATCGTCCCGGACCTGGTCCTTTCACGTAGTTTCCGTCGGCCGTGAGCGCCGTTTCGTCGTGATTCCCTGACAGTTTCTCAAAGGTGATGATTTCGTCAACCCACACAATGTCTCCCTGCAACTGCTGAATTCGGTAGGGAAACCCTTTGAACGAGCAGGTACAGTTGCGAAGCTTCGTCCGCGACGACGAACGAAACTTCTCACCCAGTCCGGGAGCCTTCCACAACCGGTACCAGACGTCGTGCTTGCCCTGTAAGTCAAGGTCCGTCAATACCTTGCCGACAGCAGGCGGGCAGGCATCCAGCAACGTGGAGTTGATCGGCACTCCTGCCCCCTTGATCACAAACTCGGATTCGTTTGCGGGGCCCGGATTCAGCACAAACCCCGAAATGGTGACGGGCACGCCACTGGCCCTACCCTCCCCTTCGATTTCGATCAGTTGACCGCGCAGCCGGACGGTCCCCCGCACATCGCGGATCGGATACGGAAACTTTTCGTGTGCCACAGTCCCCTCAGAAAGGCGCAGATCTCCACTCCATCCCGGGGCGTCTGTATTTTGAGCGGAACTCAAATCCAGATCACATGTGCCGGTCAAGGCCAGAGAATTGACCTGTCTGCGGACGGATTCAGGCAACCGAGCCTTCAGCGGTTCATCAATTTGAAAGTTGCGAACCTGCAGGTTCAGCCGCGGGGATTCGTTGGGTGCGACCCGGGTATTCAGAAACAGTCGAGTCGCTCCGTTCTCGGCTCGAACGTCGCGGACGATGATCTGCCGCCCATCCGCAAACACCGATCCGCGGATTTCATACAGCGGGAACGGCAGCAGGACGTTACTGAACTGTCCACTGTGGATTTCCGCCAATATCTGATACTGAAGTGGAGAGTCGGGGTCGGCCAGTTGCAGGCGACAGTGCAAATCACACTCGCACTTCAACCCAAATGGACTGGGAACCGCCGACGACGGCAGCGGAACCTGCGATTGCAGACTGATTGGTACGGCGTTCACTCCCTGAGTCACATCGCGGGACCGGCGATCTGGAATCGGCATCGAGGCTGCCTGCGTCGCCGCCAGGCGATCCATCGCCCGTCGAGCGTCCTGCAGTTTTCGATGGACAGCGGGTGACAGTTCGCCGATCAGATCCAGCAATTCGTCATCTACCGGCAGCCGCATCCATTTGGCTTCAAGCTTCAGCACGGGACTGTCCAGATCCGCGTCGATCGTCAGAGACAGTGGTCCGGCAGGATCAATCTGTGCCGTCACGGCAGCGGTTAATTTGCGAAAGGCGGAAGGGACCGCTTTCACACTCACGTCCGCCAGCTTCAACTTGCGAGTCGGGCGACGATCACGTTGCAGTTCGACAAAGATGGTTCCGTGCTCGATATGGATTTCCGGAACCGCCGCCGTCTTGTCGGTATTCCACTTCAGTCCCTGCCAGTTCCAGTCGCCGTCCCGTTGCCGAACCAACCGCATTTGGGGATTGATCAAACGCAGCCGAGTCAGCACGACTTTCTCAAACCGGGTCATTTGATCTTCGTCGATGGATATTACCGCTTCCGGGACAAACAACGCCGGCTCGACATCACCAGGAAGCTGAAACGACAGCCCGTGCAGGCGAATTCGGCCCAGGATGTCATAGTTCGCCAGATCCAGGGCAACCTTCACATCTGGCGCAACTTTTTGCAGGTGTTTCAGGACTTCGGCACGCAGAATGTCGTTGCTCTTTACAGTGAACCAGTACGCACCCCCCCCGATCACCACTGCGATCAGCAGCAGCAGCACGACCATCCATTTGAGGATCGAGCTCACGCGGGGGACTCCGGAAGGATTGGATTCACCAGTTTCCAGCGGGTTAATATCGACCGGGCCACGACGGCCGCCAGAACGGCCAGCGGATATTCTGCCGGCAGTCGATAACGCAGCGAACCGACAAACAGCAGATGCAAGGCGGCAAACAACAGCACCGGCCCCGCCGTGATCACCAGGAACGGCAGATTCCCTCGAGCCAGCCAGAGGCCGCCGATGGCCAGGACCAGCAGGGGCAGCGATGTCAGGCAAACGATTGCCTTCAGGCGCCAATCCTGAAACTGCGCCGCATTCGGGACCAGACTCCAGTATCGCTGCTGCTTTTGGGCCGCCAGCCACACAGCCCGCCCCGGATTCCGGGCGGCGAATTCCAGGGCTCGACGGCGATATTCGCGATCCATTTCGTATTCCGACATCCGAGTCATCAGCTTGTCGTCTTCAAAGAACCGCATGTCGCTGTCCCCCCTGGCAGAGGGATTCAGTCCGTCGTACAAACTCGGTCCGACCCACAGGGTCGTGGGAATCAGATGCCCGGTGACGCAGTAGTTGCGAATGGTCCAGGGAGACATCGACACGACAACGCCCAGTAGGATTCCGGCCGTACTCTGCACGAGCCTGGCCCGGGACCACTTCCGTCGGCACAGGAATACAACCGCCAGGGCGATCAATGTCCCGACATAGAGCCAGGTCGGCCGAACCATGGTCGCCAGGCCAATCAGGGTGCCGGCCATCAAAGCAGCACGAACCGTGGCTGTTGGCCCGCCGGGCGAGAGCTTTCGCGTCATCCGCGCGATGGAAATCAAGCTTAGCAGCAATGCTGCGGCAAAGGCCGTTTCGCTCAGGATCAGCACGCTGAACAACACCAACGTGGGAGAGATCGCCGTATAGATCGCTGCGATCAACCCGGTCGTTTCGTCCGCCAATTCGGATCCCAACCAATAGGTCAGACCACATGTGACAGTCCCCAGACACGCCAGCAGGCAGCGAGCCGCCATCGCACTTTCGCCGAACGCGAATTGCGACAACGCCAGCACCACAGAAAACCCGGGGACTCGCTCGACGTATCGCGGCGGATCGTAAATGGCGTAAGCCTCTCCGGCCACGAGATGTTGCGCCAATTCCCAGTACCCTTCGGCGTCGCCGGCGATCAGACATAGTCGAGCGGGCGGCTGGTCGACCTGGTGCTGCACCGCAATGGCGAGACTCAAGCGTACCGCGAGCGCAACCACCAGCGTGAAGAGCAGGCAGCGATTGGCTGGGACCGCGTCGAGCAGCCTCGATCGGTTCATCTGGAGCATCCCCCCGGATCGCCCTGGAAAAAAGCGGCGGATCGTATTCGCAATTGGCAAAAAGGGTCAATATGGGATTGAATCGACGAAAGTGAAGCACTCACCGCTTCTTATGTGTTCCCTCTTGGTTTGGGACAAGTTGTTCGGGTAGGATAGCGACAGGACGTCCGTGGAAAGGAGGGATGGCGATGAGTTCTGTGCCGGCAACACTGGTCACGACAACGGATCTGACCGCAGAGCGCAACGACGATGCCGTCAGGACCATCCTGTTCTTCGACGGGGTCTGCGGCCTGTGTAACAAGGCGGTGGACTTCGTGCTGGCACGTGACCAGGCAGGAACCATCAAATTTGCTCCTCTGCAGGGAGACACCGCGCGGCAACTGCTGACTCCGGCCGATCTGGCGGACCTGAACACGATGGTCTTGTGGGTCGACGGTCAGTCGTATCGCAAATCGGCCGCAGCCGTACGGATCCTGTGGAGGCTGCATTGGGGTTGGCGAGCGACGGGAACGCTCCTGTGGCTGATCCCCCTCCCCCTGCGAAACGTGGGCTATACCCTGGTTGCCAGAAACCGGTATCAATTCTTCGGCAAGAAAGAAACGTGCCGGATGCCATCCGCCGCCGAGAGACTGCGGTTTCTACCGTGATTGACGCCGTTATTTCGCCGGCGATTCGATGACCGGCGGTACCGGGGCTCTCTTTTTCGCGGCTTCTTCGTTCTCTTCGATTGAGTGTTTGACGTACTCCCCGAACCAACGGAAGTACCCTTCCTCGAATGACAGCGCGAACTTCATTCCGGTGTCGTTGGGCCGCACTTCAAACCGGACAGTGTTGGGAAGATCCCGCAACAGGTCGCCGCGTTGCTCCGCCTTTTCGTCAGCAGGTGACTTCGCCTTCACAGGTGAATCCTTCGTTCCCGCCTGTTGAATGGCGTTGACCGGTGCCGAGGCCCCGATGCCACGGACCATCAACTGAACGGGACTTTTGCTGCGCCCGGTGGCTGGCGATCCATTCGGCCTGGCAAGACTCGCCACGACTTGAGATTTGAACCACTCGGGGCACGTTGCATCGTGGGCGGGCCCGACCGCCAGCCAGATCGATTGTGGCGTCGCGACCAGCCAGACTGCGTTCTTCGCTCCCGGAACGATTCCCTTGGTCGTCTGCGGAACAATTCGCTTGGTGCCGTCCGGTTGGACCACGTCACGTACACTGTTGATGATGATCTCTGTTTCCACAGCGGGTTGATTCAATCCGGGCAGATCCGGATCCTGCCATAGAAGTCCGCTCATCAAGAGCAAGAGCAGCGTTTCCTGCGGCGAATCGATCGTCGTCAACGTCCGATGCACGGGAAATCCTTCAATCGAATCCACGGCCAGTTCAAACAGTGGCGGATTCGATTGAGCGGCAATCATCTGCTGCAGTTGCTCGGGGAACTCAGCGCCTCCCGCGACTTTCACGGCGAATAGTCCATCGTTCCAAGTGGGGTTGCTTGTGTACAGATCGATCTGACCCGAATCAATCGTCTGGGCGATCACCCGGACTACGGCTGCGGTGTCCGCGTGCGCAATCGATTGAGCCTGCCGATACAGCGCATCCGCGAGAGGCTTCCAGGCCTTTTGCGGCAACGGAAACGAGGTCGTGGCAGCAAAGATGGCGTCGTCCGTGGTCAGGTGGGCAAACGGGTTCCTCTTGCCCACGATCCCGTTGCAGAATCTGGCAAACTTGCCGTCTTTGGGCCCCACCAGTTCCGGTTCCACATGAATGGTGTGCGTGCTGGAATCGACGTGTCCCGTGATGCGAAATTCATCCACGTGCGAGACCACCAAATCCATCAGTTCCAACTGAACGGAAGCAAACATGGTCCGCAGACGGAAACTGAGTTCCGATTCGTCATCCCGTTGCTGAAACTGGGCGGCGTACGCCAGCTTGAACATCGGGGCCAGCCCGTCGCGCACAAACTCGGGCAGGCCTTTTCGATAGAGCGAATAGACAAACCCGTTCTTTCCCAGCGACGTCCGGGCCAGCCGCCCGAAGTCGGGATAGTGCCGGTCAAAGTTGTGGACTTTGCTGTCATGAGCCACGACCATAAAATAGGTCCCGACAAAACCGACCCGCGCACCGGCCTCATTGTCGATCTGGTACCAACCCGGCTGAGATTCCACGGCCGTCAATTCGGTCCCGTCCTTCTGCAGCAATTCCCGCAATGAGGACATGAGCTGGTCTTGATCCTTGACGGGGAGACAAATGACCAGCGTCGCATTTTCGACGAACATCGCGGCCAGAGTTCCCAGCAATGCCTCTGGATCCGTCAGGCTCTCAAGCCCGATCTCGGGCGACACTGGCGATTCCGTCGTTGTCGCCGCTTCGGCGGGAGATTCGGCGCCATCGGAATCCTCGGGGGCTCCTTCGGCCTCAGGGACATTCGCCGTGGCAAACCAGTTCGGATAGCTCATGGCACCAAACGGCCGAGTCGTATCCAGCCCGGGCGAATTGCAGAATTTGACAACGGATTCGTCGTTTCCCAGAAAGGCGAACAGCAGTTTTTCGCTGTTTTCATAGGCCGCCGCCTCACCGACGGACGCGGCCCGGGCCAGTAATCGATCCAGGCTGGCAAACGCCACCAGGCCCAGCGGATGATCCTCGGCAACTCCGCGAGGTGCAGGCTTGCCGTCGGTGCCCAGCACCAGACCAGGAAAGAACACGAGGACAATCAGCAGAACATTTCGCAGACCGATATCAACCGCGCGCGACTTCAACATGGCTCCGCCCTCCAAACTGTTCCAGTGACGATCCTTCTCCTTCACCGACGGGACTAATTAATACTGTTTTGTCTTAGTCTCGGCGATTGAAAGTCGGCTTGGAAATCCTGTTTTTTCTGAGATTCTTTGAGAACTGCCACCGCGGGCCACCACTCAGGCCAGTTCTTACTCGCGAGTTCTACTCCTCAATCCGTTCGCCGCCGTTGATGGTTGCCATTCTTCGCAACAGTTCTGAATCAGTGTCTGAAGACAGGAATCGGACGCTGCCGTCCACCATCAAACCCATCGCCCCCAGGCTGTGATACGACGACATCCATCCCGACGACTCGCCCGGCCGCGTGCCATTCCGATTGATGCCCGTCGGCTGGACTGCGCAGTTCACATCACGTGGTTCGGTCCAGACGATTTGCGCGCCGCAGGCTTCAACGACCATCAGCGTGTTGCTGGTTCCGTCCGCAACGTCCTTAAACGTCGTTCCTCGCGGGGTGTCGCCGACGGTTCCGGTCCCCGTCAGCATTGAATACGCAGTAAACCATTCCCCTTCGGCATACTGCGGAATGTAACACGACGGGCAAACATACAGCGGCAGGCGAGTTCGCGCGAGTGTAAGATTGGGAACATGATCCCAGGCCACACGACGATCGTATTGCCGATGAATCTGACTTTGTTCACAAAACGGCAGAATCGCAATTCGCCACGAGACCGGCGGATCATTGTTGACCCCGGGAGGAAATGCCCCCAATGAATCATGGTGGTTGTGTAACCCGAGTCCGATCGCTTTCAGGTTATTCCGGCACTGGCTGCGCCGCGGTGCCTCGGACGAACACCCCGCGTACCAGGCATGTACCAGAATCCCAATCACACAGGCTGCGGCCAGGCACAGCCCGAACCACTGCAGTCTCTCGAACCACGTTCCTTCAACCAGGACCTTTGACAAACAGATTGCGATTCCTGCGACGGAGACGGTGAGCACTGCCCCACCAAGGATCTGCAACCAGTCGTTACTGTCGTACACCGGGTACGTGCAATAGCCATAAAATGCAATGAAACCACTAATACCAATCGCGGCAATCCAGCCATGAATTTCCTCAGGCCGGACCGACTTCCACCGTCTGAGCCGGGAAACCATGATCCCGAACTCGATCAATCCCCAAGCCAACAGAATCAGTCGTGCCACGATGACTCGCGGGTAATCCGGCGGCATGGGTGGGAACGGGGATTCCATCGGTGTTGCCACGCAAATCAGATTGAAACACCACCCTTGGCATGGGTTGAGTTGCAGTAACTTCATAATAGTCCAAGACCAGTCTCGCCGCACAACAAGGCCCCAAAGATCTTCATTGCCTCCGGGCGAGATCGCACTGTACACACGAGATCTTATCGCTTGGGTTCTTGAGGAGCCCCGGACCTCACGGCATCGGGCTTACGTGAAGAATGGGACGATCGCACGCTGTCCCCGCTTGACGATCTCCGGTTTACCACCGAAGATCGTGGCATTGCGAAGGGATTCTGAGGAAACTCGTCGCCAACACCTTGGATCGCTGATCGTTTATGGAAAGACACCGGATGTCATCACCCGAACCCACCGCTGCCCCTGTCCCCGCAGTCGATGCCGCCAATCAAACGGTTCTCCCCCCCGCTGCAACTGTTCGGGGGCAATGGAAAGTTGGAGCGGGCATCTTTGTCGTCGCTTGTGCGGCCCAGTCGATCCTCTGGTCGCGGACCTGGGAAGATCCGACGAACTTCAAGATGTCGGTCTTGTTCGTCTGGCCAGCTGCGCTGTTCCTGTTGCTGATCTGGTGGACGTTCTTCTCCGGTTGGAGCGCCCGAGTCCGATTCGGGTCGGCCGGCGCAGGCATCGTCGGCGTGGTTGCGTTCTTCAGCATCTTTCGCCTGGAACGATTTGACGGCGATATGACTCCGACGCGTTTGTCATTTCGCTGGACGACCAGCCCGGACCAGAAGGCACAAGCCTTTCTGCAACAAGTGGCCACCAACAAGGTGACGATTCCGGTGATCGACGCCCCTCTGGAAGCCACGGAAGACGACTGGACTGGTTTTCGGGGTTCGCGGCGTGACGGAGTCGTGAATGACATCCGGCTGCAGGATGACTGGAAGAAGCTGCCTCCCAAACTGATCTGGCGGCATCCCGTGGGCCGGGCGTGGTCGTCCTTTGCCGTCATTGGAGATTATGCGTTTACCCAGGAACAACGCGACACCAATGAGGCGGTCGTCGCCTATCAATTATCCAGTGGCAAGCAACTTTGGGAGCATCTCGACGCCGCACAGTTCCCGGCATCCGATGCACAAGGTGGAACCGGGCCGCGCGCGACTCCCCAGTTCGACAACGGGAATCTCTTCACCCTGGGTGCCACGGGAATCCTGAATTGCCTGGAAGCCCGATCCGGGAAGGTCGTCTGGACAGCAAACATCCTGAACGACGCGGGCACTGCCGATAAGCCGGCCCCCAACCTGGGCTGGGGCATGGCCGGATCGCCATTGATTGTCGACCAGATGGTGATCGTCAATCCGGGCGGTACCAACGACAATTCCGTCGTCGCCTATGACAAACAGACGGGCAAGAAAATCTGGGGTGGCGGAAAACATCCCGCCACATATGCCAGCCCCAGTGTTGCCACACTCTGCGGTGAAACGATTCTGTTGATGCCCGTCGGCACCGGCCTGGTCGCATACTCGTTGTCGGACGGCAAAGAATTGTGGTTCTTCCCCTGGTCCAACAGTCCCCAGGTCTGCGGAGCCATGCCTGTCGTCGTCGATCAAAACTCGCTGCTGTTTGGCATCGGTTATGGAATTGGCACTGTTCGTTTGAAGGTCTCCAGAACGGACGACGCCTGGACGGTCACACAGCAATGGCATTCCAATCGCTTCCGGCCCAAGTTCAACGACTTCGTCCTCTACGAGGGGCATGCCTACGGCCTGGACGACGGCACACTCACCTGCCTGAACATCGATTCGGGCAAAGTCATCTGGAAGTCCGGACGCTACGGGTATGGGCAGGTTCTGCTGGTCGACACGAAGCTGCTTATCGTCAGCGAAGAAGGCAAGGTCTTTCAGATTCCCGCCGAACCTTCAAAGCCGGCCGACGTCGACGGGATCCCACTGCTGGGTGATGGCATCACATGGAATCAGCCGGTCCTGCTGCACGGCAGGCTGCTGGTCCGGAACGCACATGAAGCAGCCTGTTTCAGCCTGGAATAAAACTCGTCCCGTCGTTCATAGGCAAGTCGCGAATGAACCCTCAAATCCATCCTGAAGGACCAAATGCAGCTCGCGGTCTTGCCAGTGACCGCCGGGGAGTGAGTCCCGCCAGCCGTGAATTCGAGACCTTACTTTTCCAGCTTGCCGTTCTTGGCTGCGTGGGGATGTGACTGCTCGTAAGTATCCTTCAGGCGTTTTGTACTGACGTGCGTGTAGATCTGAGTCGTCGTCAGACTCTTGTGACCAAGCAGCTCCTGGACGCTGCGCAGGTCCGCTCCGCCATCCAGCAGATGCGTGGCAAAGGTGTGACGGAGCGTATGCGGCGTCGTCAATTGGTCCAAGCCGGTCACAGCCAGATACTTTTCCAGCATGCGACCGACGCTGCGCGTGGTCAGGCGGGTGCCGAAACGGTTCAGGAACATTGCCGCCCGGTCGGCGGGCTTGGCATCCGGCGCAGGTTGGCGGACTTCCAGCCAGCGACTGAGTGCCTTGGACGCATGTCGGCCGATCGGGGCGATCCGTTCCTTTTTCCCTTTTCCGTAGACGCGGACAATGTTCGCGTCGCGGTCCCAGTGTTCGAGATTCATTCCGACCAGTTCCGCAACTCGCAGGCCCGCGGAATACATGGTTTCCAGCAGTGCCCGGTCGCGCAATCCTTCCGCTTCATTCGCCGGCGGTGCTTCGAGCAGTTGTGTGATCTGCTCGATCGTCAGGAAATGAGGTAACTTGCGGCCGACACGCGGAGTCCGCAGGACCTTGGCGGGGTTGGATGTCACCAGGCCTTCGCGCTGACAGTACCGAAAGAAACTCCGCAGGCTGGCCAGTCGCCGGGCGATCGTCGTGCGGGCATAATCGCATTCGTGCAGATACGCCACGTATCCACGCAATTGAGCGATCTGCAATTCCGCAGGAGACGACACTTCGCCGACTCGGTCCCGGACATAGTCGAGCAGGCTGCCGAAATCTTCAGAATACGACTTGATCGTCAGCTCGGACGCATTCCGTTCGATCTTCAGGTACCGCAGAAAGCCGTCAATCGCGGCAAACATCAGGGTCAATCCTTTATGCCGCCCGACCAATTCGGTTCCGGGGATGTTCATCGTCAGACGCCGACGGAGCAATATCCTCAGTTTCCACACTCAGCTTCCGGACGCGCTGGCTCAGCACGGCTGCATCATACCAGGAAAAGCTCAATTCCGGATCCGCCGCGTAACGTCCCAGGGTTTGCAGAACCTGATCGATACTGCGATCGTCGTACAGGAAGACGTACCGCTCTTCACCCTTCAGCAATGCCAGAACGTTGATCCCCTGTTGTGACATTGGTCCTGCCCCTTCCTTGGTGCCTGCGGGAATTCTGTTGAGGATCAACAGGGCGACAATCGTTCGCCCGGATCTCCCCGTAACTGGGATATCGGCCGAACGACGATGTTGTTGGAGTTTTCGTGCTGAAGATGTGAATGGACAATCCGAAAAGCGGCGCGTGAACACCCGCCTCAGCGTGCCGCGAAGTGCTTTGCCCAACAAATGGGGTCTGACCCCCTCCCACTGTGGTTTCCACTCATATCTGATACCTGTGGCAGGGGTCTGACCCCATTTGTTGGGCAAAGCCGCCACGAAGGCAGCCCCGCCGACTTTATCGGCAAAGTCAGCCCAGATCCTTGAGGGCTCGCAATCCACAACGTCTGTGACCCAAAAACTCTTCTCCTACTTCGATGCATTCTCCGTGTCGTCCGTGTCGAATCAAACCTTCGGATGACAAATGAAGCGCCAGCGCGAATCCGGCGATTCATGCCGGTCCGCCCAACTCACGTACCAGCACTCGCAGGAACGGTTCCACATCCGTCACCAATCCGATCGTCTGGAAACTTCCGCGATCGGCCAGCTTGGTGACTGTCGCTGGATTGATGTCGACACAGACAGTCTTGACCCGGGCTGGCAGCAGGTTCCCCACCGCGATGCTGTGCAGCGTCGTGGCAATCATCAGGCATAAAGTGACACCGGGAACCAGTTCCCGCATGCGGGACTGAGCGAGCAGGCTGTCGGTAATGACATCCGGCAATGGACCGTCGTCACGAATACTTCCGGCCAGCACGTACGGGACATTGTGACGAATGCATTCATACATGATTCCTTCCGTCAACAACCCCTGCTCGACCGCCTGACGGATTCCCCCCACGCGCCGGATCCGATTGATCGTCCGCAGATGGTGTTCGTGCCCTTCCTCCGTCGACCCGCCATGCTCCATCGAAATCCCCAGGCTGGTCCCGAAAAAGGATTGTTCGATGTCATGCGTCGCCAGGGCGTTTCCGGCAAACAGGACGTTGACATACCCCTCGCGGATCATCCAGCTCAGCAGTTGGCGACTGCCCGTATGAACCACAGCCGGCCCGCCCACAACCAGGATCTTGCCGGTCCCCCGGGCCGCTTTGCGCATTGATTCGGCGATTTCGCGCACAGTCACATTCTTCGGCTTTTCGCTGGAAACGGTGCTGTTCATGAATCCGAATGAATGCGAATGTTCGGTGTCACGTCCGATCGGCAACACCCGCGTCCCCAACCGGCCAATCACGATCAGATCACCACATTTAACGTCGGACATGGCCACGCAGCGTGCCTGACCGGTTCCCGGATCGACAGCAATCCCGCAATCCATTTCCTGCAGTTGCACCGGGATCCAGGCATTATTCAACCGGACTTCGGTGGGTTCGTTGGTGGTGGCATAGAACCCCTCGGGGAATGCACCGTCCATGTCGGCGGGTTCCAGCCGGCAATCGTGATGTTGAACAGGGACGGCCCCATGCTGCCCGATCGCCGTCAGGATCTTTTCCAGGCATTGCACGGTGGGCGCAGTGACAGTCAGCCGCACGTAACTGGGGTCATTCCGGTTGTGGCCGATCCGCACATCATGGCTCTGGTATTCGCCACCCATCCCCGTGATTTCGTCCAGGACCTTTGGCAGCAGCAGGCTGTCGATGATGTGACCGGACAATTCCACGTCCTCATGGTATGTGGGAGCGGACGATTGAGCGTTCGAGTTCAATGGGCACCTCATCCTTCACGGTGTTGGCACATCAATCCACGATCCATCATTACAGAATTCCCTGACACAATGAAAGCGGCCACCTGACCCCAAGGCGTGCCTGAACGTTGGCGTGATTCCGCTGTCCCGTGCGAATCTTATCGGCACCCGCTACTATGATGATTGGCTGTGAGTCGAAACGCCGCTCTTCGGATGGGACGATGGGAGACAGAACAAGTCGCGCCATGGTGTCAGTCGCCCTTGTCGGGGTGGGCCCGACGTGGGATCTGCGCTACCGCGACGCCATTCATCGCCTCGAGTCCAAGCTGTCGGTGAAAGCGGTTTGCGACAGTGTCCAGATCCGGGCGATGGCTGTGGCCAGCGAATTCGAAGCCGCTCACCTGACCTGTCCCTGGCAATTGACACAGCGCACGGATCTACACGCCTGGTTGATCCTGGACCCCGGTTGGTATGCCACTTACCCGGCGGAACTGGCGGCCCGACATCGTCTGTCGGCCCTGTTCACCAACCCCTTTTGCTCGCCGATTCCGAAGCTGTTGAGTGTCCTGGAACAGTCCCTCGATTGGGGCGAATCGCTGATGCCCGAGTTTCCCCAGCGATTCACCCCCGCCACGATTCGGCTGCGCGAACTGGTCGCCACAAAACTGGGCCGGATTCGGCGGATTGAAGTCGCAGTGCCCACCGGCACCGCCGATTCTCAGGGCATCGGGGACTGGATGAGTCTGAATCCGCCAGAATTCATTGGCCTGATCGACTGGTGCTCGTGCCTGATTGGCAATTCGAGCGGCACAATTGCGTTGCCGCCGACCGGCGGTGCATCGCAGCTCGATCTCCAATTTCCAGCACATCCGTCGCGGCCGGAGGCGAACGCGACAATCCGTTTTCAGGCGGACTCAGGACCGATCATCCGTCGCGTTGAATGCGAACGAGGCACGGCGACCATCAGCAGCCCCACTCAGATTTCCTGGCAGGCGGGCGACGTTCAGGGAGACGAAGAACTCTGCCAGGAACGCTCGCCCTATGAAATCATCCTGGACCAATTCTGCCGCCGGGCCCTCGGTGGCCTGGTCCCGACTCCGACCGTGCAGCAGGCGATCAACGCGATCAAAACGGCGGAACAGGCACGGCTGCGAGTCGTGAATGGAGGATAACCCGGATTACGTCTTTAGGACCCCTCACCGCTACTGTCGCTCCATAACCACCAATTACCAAGCAAGTTGAAGCGATTCACAATTCGCGGGTGAGGTTGACTGGACAGTGATCTCACTGGCTGCAATACTGTTCGCTCTTCGGCCTGATCAGCGGCTGAGATTCGTCTGTGGACGTTTTCTCGAAGTTGTTTAATCTGAAGCGGTTAGGGCGTATAGCTCAGTTGGCTAGAGCGCAGCTCTGATAAAGCTGAGGTCCGTGGTTCGAATCCACGTACGCCCACTCTTGAGCCGCCGATCCCGGCGGCTCACTGATTTTGCAGGTGATTCTGACTGAATCGCCTGCATCGGGGACGTAGCTCAATTGGGAGAGCGCTGGCTTTGCAAGCCTGAGGTTACGGGTTCGATCCCCGTCGTCTCCATTCAAAAGCCTTGTCCGCAGATGCTGCGGGCAAGGCTTTTTTGCTTGGTTTCATGGGAGTTTTCGACCGGCGCGATTGAATACTCTCGCCGAATGCACCTCCCTTCCACAGCTCTCCAGCCAGCGATGAAGAGCGCGGATTCGATGTGTTCGGCCTTGGTTTCGGCTTCGTTCACGGTGATGACTTTACTGTCGGTACGTATTCAACGACGACTAAGCCAGGGTTCATCCATAAACAGTCTTGGTCGCAGGTTAATAGAATGGCACCCGCGGCTTTCGCGGTCGCTGCGATCCACATGTCATTCTGGCCAGTGTTTTGGCCTCCTGCTTGATCCGCCGCATAGATTTCAGCGTAAGCCCGCACAATATCTGGGAGGCCGGCGTCAACACGAACGAGTTCTTCAAGGATTTCGTCGAGCGATTCAAGCTTCCGGTTCCCCCAGTTCCAGATTTTCGCGAGGGCTCGCATTTCACCTTCAACAACAGTTGAGTAAATTGGCCGATCAGTGCGCTCATGAAGATGGTACGTGTCGCGCAACTGGATTCCTGTATCGTCTTGGCGAACCCAATGGACAAGCACGTTTGTGTCCAACGAAATCAGATCGTTCGCGCCGAGCGTCATGACACATGCTCCAACGCCTGCTCAATTTGTTCCTCCGTCTCCTCGCCAGGCCAGCGACCCATGATCGCAGCCATACCGCTGCGCGGCCCCTGTGACTTCCGCAAGCGGTTCGGGTCGAGTTTGCTGTTGCTTGCAATCGGCAGAGTCGAGAACAGCGTCGGTGCGTTCGTTCCGTCGTCGATCGACTCGGCTTCCACACGCAGCACGTTCCCCGAAGCGCGAAAGACGCTGGTTCCGAGGACCAGGACTCGCTTCTGCCAAAGTCCTCCCAGCCTGTCGGCAATGTCATCGGGATAGACGCCGGCGATTCGTTCTCCAGAATCGAGCAACAGCGAAAAGCGTTGAGTGCTCGCCTGCAACCCATCAAGGTTCCCGACAATGCGAACTCGCTGAGGTTTCGGTGTTCGACCATACAAACGAATTGCGTTTTCGGTCGTTGTCCGATTGACTCGGACTTCACACAGGGCATCAGGTACACTTCCCGAAATCCGAAATCCCGAAAATGGACCGGCTTTGAAAAAATGCCTGAACTTCGCAAACTCCCGAAGCAACTGAGGGTCGAATGCGTTGCTATTCGCTTGACCTGCGTCGATGTCGCGTACGACCTTCACCAGTAGATCCAAGCCGGTAAGCTTCCCATCCGGTCGCGTCTCCTCAAACAACTGCCGTTGCGAATAAACTTCGCCTGCCGCCCCCTCCAGCGTTGGGAGTTCAAACTGCAACTGTGTTGCTCCATTTCCACCATGCCCAGTGAAGCGCAAATCACTCGCACGCTTCAGCCAACTGGGTTGCTTTCCCGGAGATTTGCTGCGATTGCGCAGAGCCATCGATACCGCTCCACGGATTGCAACCGGCAATTCGGCCAGCAGGAATCCTAGAGGGCGTGTCGGCACGCGACCGTCAAAATGCTGGGCACTGTCGAGACTGATTTCGTGTTTTACGATCATGGTCCTGTCCTCCGTCGCTGGTAATGGCACGGATTGAATGCAGTTCGCTATTGTATCGTCGGTAGCACTCGTCAGTCGATTTCAGGCTAAGTCGTCGCGGAACACAAACTTTACTGCGGATTCTGCAATATGACTACCGGTGCGAGATTCCATAAATTGCGTCATTCCCAGACTTGTGACGATTTACCAGCCTTTTGGAATCCGATTGCCATGGCGTCCCATGGACTCGATTTGAAGGCCAACCACTTGCGTCGAAACGGACAGTCGTCAAAGTCCTCCCATTGCCTGGTTGGAATTGGACCTGACGGCCCACCCCAAGTCCGTTTTCTTTCGTGCTGGTTGCTCAGTACAATCCTCTCAGGCCCCTCGCCGTCCCAGAACTGAATGAAGTGACCAGCCGTTGCGAGCGATCCTGATGGAAACTGTTCGAGTGATCGCCTCACCGACATGCACGGTTCGGCCGTGAAGGACATTCCGGCATGAATCGATTGAGCGGTGCCATTGCTTCCTTCATTGCACTCGTTGCGATTCCGCTCATTGCAAGCGCGAGTGAGCCTCCCGCGTCAACTTCGCTGTTGCTCAAGCAGTCGTGTTTCGAATGTCACAACAAACAGACCACCGAGGGTGGGCTGGATCTCACGGCGATGTCGTTTGAGCTGAATGACCGAGCCGTACGGGAGCGCTGGGTTCGCATCCATGATCGCGTCGAGAAAGGCGAGATGCCGCCGCAGGCGGATGAACTGCCCGGGGATTCGCGGGCGGTGTTGCTGAAGTCAATCAAGAAGGCGATCCACGATGCGGACCTCGCTGAGATCACCGCGCACGGACGCGGTCCGCTGCGACGACTCAATCGGGATGAGTACGAGCAGAACCTGCGCGATGTTCTGAAGCTGCCCCAGTTGGATATTCGCGACATGCTGCCCGAAGACCGCGAAGGGCATCGTTTTAACAAGACTTCGGAAACGCTCGACATGTCACGCGTGCAGTTGGCGGCCTATCTCGATGCCGCCGATGCCGCTTTGCGACAGGCGATGGCCAACGGCCCCCAGCCGCCGCCCGTCACCCGGTTTCGAGCCGTCGGGACGAGCCTCTTCCCGGAACGATCCACGTTTGGCGAGCGGGAGGCGATGTTCTTTGCGCTCGACAACAAGGTCATCGACGGCAAACCTCTGGACGAGTTGCAGGACAATCCGGCCGTGGAACTGGCGTTGTTTCGGTCAGCTCACTGGCCGTACTATGGATATCCGCGTGGCTTTATCGCCAGATTCCCGGGCGAGTACCGCGTTCGCTTTTCGGCTCGTGCAGTGCTGCAGGTCAAGGATTACGAACTCAAGCCCGCGGCGCAGCCCGTGCCGATGACCTTCCGGGCTCGGAAGCCGTCCGGCCCGGATGTCTCGGGCGACGTCCGCGCAACCGGTGGCACTATCGATATTCAGCCAGCGGTCGCGACCTACGAAACCACGATCCGACTGCGAGAGAGCGAGACCTTCGAATACAGCCTGCTCGGCCTGCCGGTACCGCTGGCTCGCAACGTGAATGGTGGCCCGCCGACGTATCGTTATCCGCCGTTCCCCGCAGGAGGCCAGCCGGGCGTTGCGTTTCAGTGGCTCGAAGTCGAAGGCCCCGTCTCCTCCGACGAATGGCCGCCGCCATCACATCGCGTGCTGTTTGATGAACGGAGCGGAATCGGCTTCCCGCCTGTCGATGCGCCGAAGAATCCAGACAGGAACGAGGCCACTCCCGCGGAAGCCAAACGCCTGCTGCGTCGCTTTGTCAATCTTGCCGCGCGTGAGCCCGTCCCTGAAGACACACTGCAGAGGTTTGAACAGCTCATTCTGAACAGGCTCGATGCACACGACACATTCAGCGACGCGATGTTGGCCGGATACCAGGCATTTCTTTCCTCGAGCCACTTCATCTATCTGCGCGAGCCCGTTCGCCCCGACGATCAGTTCGCGATTGCCGCAAGGCTGTCGCATTTCCTCACGAACACGCGGCCGGATGCCACGCTGCTGGAACTGGCTCGGACCGGGCAGCTTCGCGATTCCAGGACATTGCAAAGCGAGACGGACCGCCTGATCGCCAGCGTCGGGTTTGAGCGGTTCATCAAGAACTTCACCGACTATTGGCTGAACCTGCGTCATGTCCGCCGCGATGAGCCCGATCTCCGGCTTTACCCCGAGTACCGCTTCGACGACTACCTCGTCGAGTCGATGGAGCGTGAGACGCGGGCGTTCGTCATGTCGATGATTCGCGACAATCTGCCGGCGCGAGTACTCGTCGATGCCGACTTCGTGTTCGTCAATGATCGACTCGCACAGCACTACGACCTGCCCGAGAAAGCCAGGACCAAGGGTTCGGCGATGCGCCAGGTGGCGTTGCCGCCAGACAGTCCGCTCGGCGGCCTGCTGACTCAAGCGGCCATTTTGAAAGTCACTGCGAACGGCACATCGACATCGCCCGTACTCCGCGGTGCCTGGATCATGGAGCGACTGATCGGTGAACCACCGCCTCCGCCCCCCGCGAGTGTGCCGGCTGTGGAACCTGACATCCGCGGTGCCAAGACTATTCGCGAGTTGCTCGCCCTGCACACGAAATCAGAGAGTTGCGCGGGATGCCACGCTCGCTTCGACCCTGTCGGGCTCGCACTGGAGAACTTCGATATCCTGGGGGGCTGGCGTACGCGTTATCGCGGCGTCGAACAGGGTGAACGCATCAGCGGCATCGATCGAGCCGGACACGACTTCGCCTTTACGCTCGCCGAACCTGTCGATGCTTCCGGCCAACTCCTCGACGGACGTCGGTTCCAGAACATCCGCGACCTGAAGGCGATCCTCGCCAGCAATCCGCGGCAACTCGCCCGCAATCTGCTGCACCAGTTCACGCTTTACGCGACCGGCACTCCCGTGCGATTCGCGGACCGCACCGAATTGGAGTCGATCCTCGATGCCTGTGCCTCCGATGGCTACCGCGTACGCGATCTCCTTCACGCGCTGGTGCAAAGCCCGATCTTTCTCGGACACGAGGGCCAACATGACTGACCTTCGCTTCACCCGCCGTCGCTTCCTGCGAGGTGCGGGAGTGCTGCTCGCCTTGCCGCTCCTGAATTGCCTGTCAGCGAAATCAGCGCGAGCGGCACGATTGCCGAGGCTGCGTCGCATGTTGCTCATCTCGAACAACCTGGGAGTGCTGCCGAAGCCGTTCTTTCCCCAGGAAACAGGCCGCGATTACGAGCTTTCGCCGTACCTCGCGCCGCTGGCCGACTTCCGCGACGACTTCACGGTCTTCAGCGGCCTGTCGCATCCGGGAGTCGTCGGCGGACACAGTACTGAGAACTGCTTTCTCACCGCCGCGCGAGGCCCCACGAAGAGCGGGTTTCGGAATCAGATTTCCCTGGATCAGTTCGCCGCCGAGAAACTTGGCCCCGTCACTCGATTTCCGACACTCAATCTGGGCGTGAATATCGACAAGGCGAATCGCAGCCTCGCCTGGACTCGCGACGGAGTGCTGCTGCCCGCGGAGGACAGTGCCCCCGCGCTCTTTCAAAAGATGTTCGTGCGGGGTGATGCCGCGGCCGTGCAGAAACAATTGAAGAAACTCGAAGAGCGCGGCAGCATCCTCGATGCGTTACTCGACGATACAAAGCAGTTCAGTCGCAATCTTGGCCGTGACGACAAATCGCGACTCGACCAGTACCTGACTTCCGTCCGCGAGATTGAAGAGCGGTTGCAAACGGCACGCGAATGGGAACTGCGTCCCAAGCCGACAACGACCGTATCAACGCCCGTCGACATCCAGGATCACAAGCTGTTCTTCGAGAAGTTCGACTTGATGCTGTCCATGGCGCAACTGGCGCTGGAGTCCGACTCGACGCGCATCGTGACACTGATGGTTGACGCCTTCGCCACACCGGCGTTCAAGCTCGGCGACAACCAGAACACCACGACCGACTACCACAATCTCAGTCACCACGGCCAGGCGGACGACAAGGTCAGGCAACTCGAAGAAGCCGATCACCGACAAATCGCTCTGCTGAAGAAGTTGCTGCAAAGCCTCGCCGACAAACCGGATGGCGACGAACGGCTGCTCGACCGCACGATGATTCTGTTCGGCAGCAACATGGGTGACGCGAACACACATGACAACACGAACCTGCCGATCCTGCTCGCCGGCGGTGGCTTCCGGCACGGCCGGCATCTCGCCTTCAAACGCGATAACAACATGCCCCTTTGCAATCTGTTTGTGTCCATGCTGCAAAACATGGGACTGGAGGCCGACGCCTTTGGTTCGAGCAGCGGAACCCTGAACGAAATCAACACCTGAGATTCCCGATGAAAACCAACCTTGCCATTCTCATTGGACTCGCACTCTGCAACTCGGTGTTCGCCGAGATCAAATCAGAAACCGTCAGCGTCCCGATGCGCGACGGCATCAAACTCGCGACCGACATTTATCGCGATGACGCGGGAAAACCGGCTCCGGTCGTCCTCATTCGCACGCCTTACGATCGGACGAAGCAGCAGGGAATGGGCGAGCGTTGGGCCCGGGCGGGCTACATCTTCGTGGCGCAGGATTGTCGCGGCACGCGGGCCTCCGAAGGTGTATTGGCTCCGTACAACAACGAAGGACAGGATGGCTACGACACCATCGAATGGATTACGCAACAACCCTGGTGCAACGGGCGAGTCGGCATGGTCGGCGGTTCGTATGTCGGAGCCGTACAGTGGCAGGCGGCGGTCGAGAACCCGCCGGGGCTCGCCGTCATCGCTCCGCAGGCCACATGGAGTAGTTTTTACCGGAACCTGTACCTGGGTGGCTCAGTGCGGCTGGCCTTGATCTCCGGGTGGATCGCGGGCAACACGCCGAAACCCGACAGTGTGAAACCGGCCGATATGAATGACGCCTTGATGCGACTGCCGCTCAGTGATGTCGACGAAGCGATCGGTTGGCCGATGCCATGGCTGGACGCGTATCTCACTCATCCCGCGCCGACTGGCTTTTGGACGCGGCTCGATCTGACGTCTCAGTTGTCCGAGTTGCAGCTTCCGGTGCTGCACGTCGTGGGTTACTACGACTTTTTCTCGCGCGAGTCTGTCGACAATTTCGTGATCATGCAGAAGCAAGCCCGCGATC
The DNA here is from genome assembly GCA_018242525.1 of Planctomycetota bacterium. Lineage (GTDB taxonomy): Bacteria > Planctomycetota > Planctomycetia > Planctomycetales > Planctomycetaceae > Schlesneria. The sequence goes on from JAFEBS010000007.1 coordinate 23,975, forward strand.
CGCAGACACGCCGGCAGCAGAGACTGGTGCTCGGACCGTGGGATCATGGCACGATCGGGAAGTCGCAGGTGGCGGAAGTCGACTTCGGCCCCGAGGCGGCACTTGACATCGCGGCGATTCAGCTTGATTGGTTTGATCGTCATCTGAAGCAAGACGCCGCTGCACAGGGGAAGCCGTTTCCGCCGGTGCGCTATTTCTCGATGGGAGACAATGTCTGGCGCGATGCACAGCAGTGGCCGCCGGAAGGTGTCACCGCGACATCGTTCTTTCTTCACTCCGACGGCAAGGCCAACACGCGCCAGGGAACCGGTCGGCTTTCGCGCGTCGCTCCGACGAAGGAGCAACCCGCCGATACATTCCGCTCCGATCCCGCGAATCCAGTGCCCGCCTGCCCGGTCACCGCGACGCGACCGATCAAAGCCGCGGTCTGGGGACCCGTCGATCAAACCGTGCTCGAAGACCGCAATGACGTGCTCGTTTACAGCAGCGAGCCGCTTGCCGAACCGCTCACGTTCGCAGGCAATGTGGAAGCGAAACTGCACGTCAGCACTGACACGCCCGATGCCGACTGGGTCGTGAAACTGGTCGCGGTACGCTCCGACGGATTTGCTCAGAACCTGGCCTCGGGGATCCTGCGAGGTCGCTACCGCAACTCGCTACTCAAGCCCGAGTTGATGAAGCCCGGTCAGGTTTACGAGATCACCGTCGATCTGGGCCCCTGTGCCGCGACGATTGCCAAAGGTCATCAACTGCGAGTCGACATCTGCGGCTCACTCTTCCCGCTCCACGACCGCAATCCCAACACCGCCGAAGGCATTTTCAGCAGCAAAACCGCCATCGCCAGCGAACAGGTGCATCACCACCCGGGCGCGCTCTCACGAATCGTTCTCCCCGTGAAGTGATATATGCAGACACGCCCCGACTGGTCGGCCATCAAGAATCCCTGAGATTCTTCCCACCACAGCACAACTGTGTTCCGAATCATGTTCTTCATCCGTGCCATCCGGGTAATCCGTGGTCCACTCTTTACTTCACGACGCGTTTCCAATCCAGTTTCGACGGCACGGTCGGGTTTGATTGGACACGGACGACGCGGAAGACACGGACAAGGCATTGAAGTAGGAGAAGAAGAAATCAAACGTTGGAAATGCACCACGAAGGGCACGAAGGTCCACGAAGGAATACAAAGAGACGTACTTTTCTTCCCTTCGTGGACCTTCGTGCCCTTCGTGGTCTAATCGATCCTTCAACCAGTCCGCCGTTTGTGCTTACTGTGCAGGCGCATCCTTGACCGCCGACTCCTTGGCAGAATCAAGGGCGGCGCGCCGCATGGTCTGCACTGCCTGGAGTGTCTTTCGAAACGACGCTTGTCGGCGATTCAATTGGTCATTGCGGTCCATGATCTCCAATTGCCGGTCGACCCGGTAAATCACTCCGGAAAGTGAATACACCAGCACTCGCGCCGGGTACTCGAACTCTCCGCGATCCTGGTCAATTGCATCCGCAGCCACAGCCGGGGTATATCCCTGATCAACGAGACTCGCGCATCGCTGTGCCAAAGTTTGCACGTAATACGGCTCAGCGATCAGTCTCCGTTTCTCTTTCTCGACGATTTCCCGAGATCGCGCGACCAACTCGGTTTGCATCTTCTGGCGGGTCTCCGGCAATTGTTCAATGGCGCGGTTCACCTCTTGCTGAACCGTATTACGAATGAGGTCACTTCCCTGCGTTACGAGGACCTCGCGCAGATCGACTTTCTTTTCAGCCTCTTTCGCCAGTCGAGGAACGAACACGGATGGAGTCGTCGCATAGACAAATCCACACAGCAGGATCCCGTTCAACACAACCAGCCCGCTCAACAGCAGCAGCAATCGATTCAGATCGCGTTTTGCGTGTAGCAATGTCATGCCCGATTCATTTGGCAGTTCTGTGGCAACTTCAGAGTTCGATTCATCTTTGGAGGCGCTCATATCTTTCCGATTCCTGTCGGCCGCAACTGCCACAGCAACACGTTACTATTCATTGGTCTTATCAGGATCATCTGTAATGTGCCGGGCCAGGCCCCAAAGCAACTGCTCCAGCAACTGTGATCCAAGATGCGATACAGCAGACTTGTCGCGAAGTTCCGTCGCCGATAACTCGGGAAAATACTCCAGCCGATCATTGATGCGAAAGGCCAGCTGCTGGTCGGAGATCAATCGCTGACCCAACCGTCGCATGACGGCCCGCGCGACCTCCTTGACTTTGGCCTGTTTATCCGGAGCATAATCCTTGACCGCATCGTCCATTCTGGGCGAATCCGCGAGAGATACGAGTGCCTCTTCGGCCATTTCGACGAACTGAGATTCCAGCGAATACAACAGGGCTTCACGCTCACGATCCACGGCTTTCCAAAGACGCGGTTCCTGGAACGCTCGTTCCATTTCTGCAACCGCGACGGGGCGCAACTGCTCGGCAGCGTCGTGAACCTGTCCGACAACGATCGGTCGCAGCCTGGTTCCTTCTTGTCGAACAACCGTCATTAGTCCATGCCGATAGTTGGCTGTCGTCAACCAGTATGCACGCGCCAAAATGCCGAGATTCAGCATGGTCATCATCAACGCCACGGCGATCGCTGACTTGATGTATCGCCTGAGACTTTTCGAAAGCTCCAGGTCTTGTTGTTCGACAGTCATATTTGTCATGGGTCTCACAGAGCAGTTGATGAACAACCGACGAACGAACTTCCGATTGATTGACCAAGCTTCCGGAAAAACTGCAATTTCCACAGGGTGGACCAGTTCATTCCAGCCAGCCATGTCGAGACCGAACAGACTCAGGAACGGTTGGCCGATTGATCATAAATTGGTGAGACAAGTGGGCACAACTTTTTTCCGTTGGCAATCCACAGATTTCAATTGATCAAGCCGATTCTCACCGATCGGACCGATCGGGCGACACTGCCGGGGTCTGTCGAAAACCCTATCAGGCCGAGGAGAAAGGGTCTGGCCCCTAAGAAGACCCCTTTTCCACGGGCTGCTAAATGGCGTTGCATGAACCCGGGACACTTGCCCGACGCGCGAGCTCGCGCGTCGGGCTAGTGTTTTGGGGCTTCCGCGATTACGTCCAAACATTCTGCAACACTATTTAGGGTCTTGGCTTGAGTTTGTACGTGAATGCGCCCAGGAGTCCCCCGAGGGGAACGCGATGGCAGTCGCGACAGTCTGCGATGGCTCGGATGGATCCGACCATGCTCAGCTCTTGATCGCCGGTTTGTTCGACAACCAGGTCCAGGCCATTCACAAGTTTTGTGATCGCGTCCGATTCAAAGGGCGTGACGGAACGGATCGGAGCGTCTCGCAATTCGTCCATGGCGGGAAGATGGCGCGAGACATAAACAGCGGGTGGGTCGTGCTTGAGCAGGCTGACCAGTTCCAGGCGCGAGAGCCGCCATCCCTTGGGGCTGGCTTCCCAAACCGACTTTGTCGGCGCGAGGTGAAACGCGTGTGCGTCAAAGCCTCTGGCCTGCAACTGCGCATTGACGCCACCCAGCGAATTCAACGGAACGAAATTGGTAATGTTGTGGATGTGTAGATACTGCAGGCTTCGATGATCTGGAATTGGAGGGATGAGAGCCCGAGTCCCAGCCCCAGCCGGCTCGTCCGTCGACAGGGACGGGTAGGCGGAACCCGCGGACAGTTGCAGGGGATCGGGTTGCTCGATCAATTCCGGGGGGACATCCAGACGAACGCCATCCCACTCGTCGATGAAATTGCTCTTTCGCAGCAGCTTCAGTCCCGGGATGCGACTTCGTCCAAGTCCCGGCTGGGCGATGAAATCTGCGACAAATCCTTCGTGGACACGCGTCAGCGCCTGAAACGCCGATCGTCGATCCGTTCTTCGGCGTTCGATTTGAAACGTGTTCAAGTCCAGATACTGCCGAAAGGCTTCGTTCATTTCGATCAATGTGTCGACGTTGTAGTTTGAAACGCCAGCGCTGTCCGCCACGACTGGGCCGGTGGCGCTCGTTCCCGATTGCATTTTGGTGTCGGTGAGCTCGTAAGCCAGCCTGGGCTTCAGGTCTAACGCCGGATGTTTTACGAGCAATTCCTGGTGCTCGCGGTAGGCGGGCACGAATTCGACCAACGCGATGCCATACGCGACCAGTGCGCAACACAGGCCCATGGACGGAAACCAAATCCAGTTTCGCTTCGTCCACCGCAAACACGGGAACGCGATGATCAAGAAGACGTACAGCCAAACGACCGCTGGTACAAAACGCAGGTGACTGTTGGCCAGGTGTACCACGCCCCAAACGAAGATCCAGGGCAGACAGAGTAACACACAAAGCACATTAGACCGGACACTGAATGGAATCAGCGCGGTCAGGATCATCAGCACGGCCAATGTCAGCGAAAGCTCAAACATGCGAGCCCTGACTAGCCGCCCGTGGAAAAAGGGGACTGACCCGGACTGACCCTCTCCGGGCATGCTCTTTTCAAGGTGAATCCATTGCTCTCCAAAGGGGCAGCTTCCATTGTCACGGGGTGCTAACCCGACTTCCGCAGGCTAAGGCTGTGTCGTCCTGGGAGGGTCCGGCGAAGGAGCCGGGGGGAGACCGTCAGACGCAATGGCCACCACTTGCCGCAGTTCCCAACCAGTGCTGCCAACTCCAAAGTTATAGTGGCCGGGCTTCAGGGTGTAACGAACAGTTTCAGACTGTTCGTTGCCCCGGCGGAATTCCAGGATCCAGACGCGATCATCCCGAAAACTCTGTGAATACCCCGGCTGAATCGTGTAGGGGTTACCGTTGAGCGTATAGGCCAACGGCGCGACCATGACTTTGGGACAGGACAGTTTGATGGTCCCTCCCGAGGGATTTGAAACTGGTGCTGTGGCCGTGACCTGCTGTTGCTGTGCCTGTTGAAGTTGCTGCAATTGCTGGAGTTGTTGAAGTTGCAATTGCGATTGTTGTAACTGTGGTTGTTGCATCAGTTGCGGCGGCTGACCGACGACGGAACCGGGGCTGACCAGGGTTGGACTGTAAACCGGCAATCCGTAGCCATAGGCTGCTCCGAGGGATCCGTAATTTCGGGTGTACCCAAAACCGGCCCCACCGGTCCCAACGTATCCGGGCGAGATCGAGTGGTTTGGCGAGACATACCAGTTATTGAACGAATTCGCCCCCGCGGCACTCATCCCGGAATACCCCAGCCCGTAGCCGGGATATCCGCCATATCCAAACCCCGGGCCGACAAACCCGCCACCACCAAGGCCGGGGCCGCCATAACCGCCACCGTAACCGCCGCCGAATCCATGGCCGCCATAAAACTGCGCCTGCGCCGGTGCGGGCTCGCCGACAACGACGGCGAAGAGAACGAAAGACACCAAACCCAGCCGCAATTGTGACATGTATTTCTTCCGCGCGGAACCGTTGGCAATGACTGACTCGATTCGACGAGGTCTGCGTCGAAGGAATTCATTCTCCAGCGCCGGTCACTGAAGTCAAATTGAAAGACATTGATTCAGCGTTCCGTGACTCCGTGGTGATCGTCCGAATGAGGCACGGGACGGGTCACGATGCAGCGACGACCTGCAACCGGCGCCAGACGTGCCAGCCGCCGGCGACCAGACCGCACAGCACCAGCAACATCACTCCGCCGCTGACGACGTGTCGCGTGGCGGTTGCTGCGGGGGCATGCTTCATGGCGTCCAGCACCATGCCGGCCTGGTAACGAACGTCGGGGTTTTCATCGACCTTTTCCAGATGCAGGAATTCATTTTGCAGCCAGCGGCATTCGGCAGCATGTTGCCCCAGAGCCGCCAGCGCGGCGACCCGGATGGCGGGGGTTTTGTCCCGCGTCCCCTCATGGAGCACTTCGATCGTCGACGCTTGCAATGGTCCAAAATCGGCCAGCGCCTGAGCGGCCAGCAGCCGTGTCGTCTGGTCAGACTTCTGGAACAGATCCACCCACTGCTGTTCGGCGTGGCGCAGGCGAGTCGCCGTCGCGTTCGCCCGCAGCCAGATTCCGACACAGGCGAGCAAGAGCAGCACACAGATTCCCCATGGCAAAAGCGATGGCACAGAGACTGACGGGACGGTCGAGATTCCCGCATCGGACGGGGTCTTTGGCACGTTTTTGAGCGGACTGGCCGCGGTGCGGCTGATCGAAAACAGGTCCGGTTCCACCGGCAGCGAATGCCGACCCGGTTGCAGGATTTCTTCCAGTCTCCAGCCAACTTCTGCGGCCGTCGCGGGGCGCTGGTCCGCATCTTTGCTCAGCAGTTCGCAAATCAGTTGATCCAGCTTCAACGGACACTGAGGAACTTCCACCGCGGCATGGGGGATCACCGCGGACAAGTGCTGCTGCAGCACGATCGCGGCGTTTTCACCACGATACGGTGGATGACCGGTCAGCATCTCATACATCACACAGCCCAGGGCATACAGATCGGCCCTTCCGGTCAGTGCAGGCTTGCCCCGAATCTGCTCAGGGGCCATGTATTGAATCGTTCCGACCGTTCGCCCGGCGGCGGTCAACCGCTGGGTTGTCGCGATGGACGCCAATCCGAAATCACTCAGTTTGATCTGACGGGACTTGGTCAGTAGGAAATTCCCGGGTTTTACATCGCGATGAATCACTCCATGTTCGTGGGCATGATTCAGCCCCTCGCACATTTGCAGGGCAAAATCGACGACAAACTCCCACGGCAACTGGCCCTTCTGCTGCAGCAGGTCCGCCAGGGTCCCCCCGTCAACCAGTTCCATCGCGTAATAGTGCTGGGAACTTTCGCAGGTCCCGCCGAAACACCGGACGATGTTGGGATGATGCAGTTGCTTCAGGACTTCCAGTTCACGTTCAAACCGGGCCAGCAGGATCGGGTCGGCGGCAATCTCGGTCGGGAGCAGTTTGACGGCCACCTGGCGGTCATTGCCCGTGTACCGCGCTCGGTACACCACGCCCATGCCGCCTTCACCGATCTTCTCGATGAGTTCAAATGGCCAGAGCCATCGGGGTTCCATGAGTACCTGCCTGACAAGCCCGCTCTGTTTCTTTGTGAAGATCCACGCCTGACTGTTGACGTGTCAGGGAGTGCCGAGCACACATTCCCCCATGGGATTTTAGCGAACAGAACAGAAAAACCAGTCCTCAGAAAATACGACTGCTAACATCGTGCCGACGATAAAAGCAATTTCAGGTGGCGGATTCGACAGGCTGACCGACCAAATGACCCTGGCAATCCGCGGAACCTGAACAAAGCTCTGGACTTAACATTGAACATATCGCGCCGACGATATGCGGAAATGCCACGGCGATGAATGGAGGATGGCCACTCCATGGCCGAATTCCAGACCCAATCCAATCCAGCGAAATCAGTCGCTCAAGCTGGACAGCATTCTGTGTCCGTTTTGCGAAGATCTTGCACCACTCTGCCGAGCTTCACACAATGAGTTGTTCGGGACACTTCGTCAGTGCCCGTCGACCATCGACGACGAGCACAGAAAACGGGACCAAAGGACATGACAGATTCCGCCAACGCTTCTACCGGTTCAGTCTCCACGACGCCCGAATCGGGCGCTCCTTCAGCACGTTCCAGACGCATGGTGCTCAGTCTGATCGGGTTGGTTGCAGGCGTCGTTTCTTTAGCACTGGCGACGATCCCGTCCGTCGCCTACGAGCGTCCGCTGCCGAATCCGTTTGCGAAGCCAGAGGCTGAGCAGCAGCGAGAAGCACCGCCCGCCGAACGCGAAGGGGGCGTGACGCTGAAAATCAAAGGCCTCTCGATCAATTTCGGCGGCAAGATCCCGAAACCTGACCCACCGGTGGAAGTCCCCGCGAAAATCACTTCGGACCCCGTCCGCTGGTTCACCATCTCCGCCATCGCCTGCGCTCTGATCGGATTGATGATCGCCACCGTCGGGCAACTGCGTGAACAGCACCCCGTATTGACGACCTGTTCCATGACCTGTTGCACCGCCGCCATTGCCTGGCAATACATCGCCGTGGGAATCACGGTCGGAGTCGCCGTTGTGATACTGCTGATCTTTCTATCTGTGATCGGCCCGTTCCTCAATTGAGGGCGGCAACGTCGAAATCCAGCCCATTCGACGCCAGTTCCAATTCAGTTCGCCGGTCATCCAACCCTGGTCCGGCCGATTCGCCGATGCAGGCTCATTTGTTTACTCGATAGATTCCAGTTTGCTGACCCGGATGATCAATCGGTGCGGTGAATCAAGTCTTCCGACCCGCTCAACCTGTCCTTTGACAATCATTGGTTTCCCGAAGCGGGACATTGCCTGCTTCAGGAACTCAGCGTCACCGGACAAATCCAGTGGCCAGGAAAACCCATCCGTTTCGATCACGGCGTCCGGACTACGGCCTGATTTTTTTTCCGACGAATTCCCTGTTTCGGATGCATTGAGAATTCCCTCGACGGTCACCTCGGCTCCTGGTTTTGCGGTGGCTCGATCCGGCTCGGCAATTCGTTCGACGTCGATAATCCAGCGATCGGGGATTTGCACTCCATTCGGGCGACGCAAGGTACCGACGACAACCACTGATTTCTTGTGATGATCTTTCGCAAAGTTCCGCCCGCTTTCATCCGCCAGCTTCAGGTCCCAGATCACGCGATCAAACGCGATCGATGTCCCTGTTGTCTCCCCGCCGATGGCCACAACTCCAGATCGCAGTTGTCCGTGACATTCCACGCGGACCGCTGATTTTGGTTTTGTCGGCTCGGCCGCTTCGGCGGACAGGCAAAGAATCAAGAACAATGCCAGTGCTTGCTTCGTCATGTCTAACTCCGTGATGCTGTAAACAGGCCGTGGCAAATGGGGCATGGCCCTTTGGACGGCCATCGAATCTCCTTGATTATCGATTGCCCGGCGAGGGTCCGAGCCCATTTGCCAAGGCCTGCTAGCGCAGTTTTGCAGGATCGACCTTCATCCGGAATTCCACGAGACGTCTGGGGGGCAGACCCGTGGAACCATTCAAAAACGTAAGATCCAGAACTCCCCCAGGAACCTTGGCGGGCGCGGAATAACCCCAGAATCCTTTTAATTCTGGCACCGGGCGGGCGTTGGAATAGATCAGATCACGGACTCTGGCCATTTGACTTCGGTCCTGGGCCGGCGACGCAAACGTCTTGGACCAGACCAGTGCCGCCGCTCCCGCAACATGCGGCGCTGCCATGGATGTGCCATCCTGTCGGGCGTATTGGTTATTGGGAACGGTGCTGACGATACCAACCCCCGGTGCACCGATGTCGACGGATCGCTGTCCATAATGGCTGAACGAACCGCGCGCATTGCGCGCATCAATCGCGGCCACGCTGATAATGTTCGATTGAGGCAATGAAGCAGGATAAAACGGAGCCGCGTCGTTGTTGTTTCCCGCCCCCGCGGTATTCCCCGCGGCTGCGACAAACAACACTCCCTTTTGTTCCGCCCGTGTGACTGCCTCGGACAATTCCTGCGAGGTATCCGGGCCGGCCCAACTGTTGGAAAGGATGTGCGCGCCGTTGGCCACTGCCCAATCGATGCATTTCACGGCATCGGATGTAGACCCAGAACCGTCAGGTCCCAGAAACCGCATGGCCATGAGCTGCGTCTGCCAGGTGACTCCGACCACGCCGACGCCGTTATTGCCAACCCCTGCAATTGTCCCGGCACAATGAGTACCATGACCTTCCTCGTCCATCGGATCGTCATCGTCATCAAAAAAATCATGACCGAATTTGCCACCTCGAGACCACATGTTTCTCTGCAGGTCGCTGTGGCGGTAATCGATCCCGGTATCAATCACGGCCACAATGATATTCGGTGATTCGCGCACGGTCGGCCACAATCGCGTGGCACCGATATTCTGCATGCCCCACAACTGGTTCAGCAGCGGATCGTTGGGAGTGACGGCTGTCGCCTGGACCACAGGTTCAGCCAGTTGGGCCGGCGTCGCCGAAACCACATAATCGGGGGCCGCATATTCCACGGCATCGTCCTTGAGCAGTTCCTGAATCGTGACGGCGGAAACTGCCGTCTCGGGTTCCACCAGCAAGAACGATCCGCGCTGGTAGTCTTCGATCTTCTTCAGCCCCGCCTTGGCGAGGGTCTCGTCCAGAGGTTTGCGGCCCTCGGCCGAGTAACTGATCAGCAATCGTCTGGACTTGGGAGCCACCTCGGGAATATTGGCATCCATGTTGACCGCCATGGTCCGTACGGCCACGGCTTTGCCAGCGGCCATCGTGTAGACCGCCTTGCCGTTACGACAAACCCCTTTGAACTGGCAATCGCCACTGCGAACCAGATCGAGTTCCGGGGCCAGACGCCGTTCCCGACTCGGTTTCGGCCGCACGGCCCATGTCTCCGCCTGGAGTTCTGAAACGCCAGCAACTCCCAGAAATACCACGGCAAGCTGCTGCACGAATCGCATCTTGAAAAGTCCTCAACAATGACCGACACCGCACAAATTGAGCAGAATCTGGCCGCCTCTTGCGTAATTGCCGAAATGCATCGTCATGTCGGGCTGATAGATACAAACACATTACGATTTCGTAAAGATCATTTGGTCGATCAATCAACGGGCGACGAATTCGTTACGGACCCATCCGTCGCCGACCGATTCGAAGTGCCCGAACGTCCAGTCGGTCGTCTCGCTGAGGACCGTGAATTCCGCGCCGTCACGCAGTGGCTGGTCGAACGCGGGCTCGTAGGAATTGCCGATTCCTTTGCGGGCGATCGTTTCCCCCGTGATCACCGCACGGCGGGAATCCGTCACGTCCGCCCGGCACAGAACCGTGTCGACGCTCGTCGCTGTGGCGGCCACCAACAGCGCGATGGTCAACCATTGCAGACGAGGCAGATGAAACCAGAATCCTGTGGTCGCAACCACGGCAGCCAGTGAGAATCCGATCATCGAAAGTCGGACTTTCGCCGGGAACGACAACCAGTCGGTCCAGAACAGAACATGAATCCACCACGGCCGGGGGGATTCCGTCAGGCGTCCCGGAGCGGCCGCCAGCGCCTGCTGCAGGTTCGCGGCCAGATAGGGATCGCGGGGTCGATACGGCTTCGCCTTGCGGTAGTTCAGGATCGCCTTCCCGTAGTCACCGGCACGGTAATAGGCGTTTCCCAGGTTGTAGTAGACCGCGCCATTGCGAAAGCCATCCGTCAGGATGGCCTCCAATGTCCGGGCCGATTCGCGATACTCTTCCTGGGACTTCGCGGCATCGAACTGTTCCAGCGCCCGCACGAACGCCCGCTCCCGAGTTCCGCCGTCGGCGGCGTGAACCTGCGTGGCTAACACCAGCGTCATGAGGGCCGTTAGCAGGAATGCAGCCATCGATCCTTGATTGGAAGTGATTTGCGGACTGCTCATGTTTCAGGCTCCTCGTTCCAGATGGGGAGCGATCTTCGCCACCAGCGATTGCGCCGATTCAATCGCCTGAGATGGGTCGGCGGCCGACCCGCCGCCGTATTCTGCCGATTCGATCGATTCCAGCAGCTTCAGCAAGGCGTCACGACTTTCGACGGGGACGGTGGTCGCGTCCAGTGCCGCCGCCACGTCCGCAGTCGTCAGTCCATCGGCCACGCGGTTCTGCATGTCGGCAATCAACCCAATTAATGCCGCTCGCACTTCCCGCAGGGCCTCCTGGGATTGGCCGCCCGACAACGTTGCGCGCGCCAGGCTCAATCGTCGATTCGCCTCGCGACGCCCCTGCTGACGACGAACCCAGGCAGAATCGGAGGACCGACGACGATGTATCGTTACGGCCAGCATTAAACCGCCCGCAAGGCACCAGGCAATCGCCGCGGCCCCGCCCCACGTCGCAAGACTGATCCGTTCATCCCGCAATCCCGAGGGATCGGTGATGTTTTGAAAGATCCCCTCCGTGCGAGTCTTGATGTCCGCCGTACTGGATGTTGGTGACGATCCGATCAGGTCGCCGCTCGTGATCCGCGATGCTTCCGACACGTCCAGTGGAATGGGTGAGGTGTTGATCTCTGTAAACATTGCAGTACCGGGATCAAACGTACTGACCGACAATGCGGGAAGACTGACGCCAGGTCGCTTGGGTCGCATCGCGTAGGCAAACCGCTTGATGGACCCTTCGATCCGTCCCGTTGGATTCTTGTCGATCAACTCAAAGTCGGCCGCCAGTTGCGGAACCGATTCCAGGTCTGGAGCCGAGACCAGTTCCAGCGATCCGCTCTTGGTGCCACGTTCCAATTCAATCGTCAGCGTCAGCGGATCACCAACGCGCAACTTGGTGGGATTGGCCGAAGCCGAAATCTGGTACTCTCCGATTCCCCCGCAGTAGGTCGGCGGACGTGGTAACGGAACTTCCTTGACCTCGATCGAAACGGCCGGGGCGATGGCGACCAGGCGACGCCCGATCAATTCGTCTTTCTCCACGCCACTGACAAACGCCCCCTTCACAGTCGCCGGTCCGAGTTCGTAAACGCCGGTCTTTTCCGGGGTCATCGTCCGAGTCAGTTCGTAAACATGGTACCGAATGGGATCGCCATCCAGTCCGTCACGAGTCTGTCGACTGTGTGCAAGCTTCAGCGCCGCCAGCTTCGGACCGTCGAAAAACGATCCGGATCGCGTACTGACATCATTCAGCGTGAACCCGACTCCGTCTCGAGCCAGTAGTGGCTGCAACCAATGCGCCTTGTCGTCAGTCGACAGACCCGGGATCGGGTCCACCCAATTCACCTGTAAATGAGGCGGTTGCTGGCGCAACGGTTGTAGCGGATTGGCATCTTCGGAATTCGGCAGCGGACGAACCAGCACGCGCAGCGTCAGGTCAAACGGCTGAGTCGGGTAGACCTGAGTCTGGCTCGGCTCAATTTCCACCAGGACCAGATCCTGCACTTCAGCCGGCACAACGCGTAATGACAGCGGACGACTGGTGAGTGTCTTGCCATCGATCGTCGCCGTAACAGCCGGAATCATCAGGCTGCCGGATTCTTTGGGGGTCAATCGATATAGATAAACGTGACTGAAGATGTTCTGCTGGGAAACGCGGCCATTGACGATGAACGTCGACGATTGATTGTGGGATTCATCGCCCTGGGCCACGACGTCGAACAGTTTCTTCAACGCGGTCAGATCGGGAGCCATCGGATTCTTGCTGTTCCGGATCTCCACCTGATAGTCGATGGCTTCACCGATAAAGATTTCCTCGGCACTGGCCGCGACTCGGATCTCGGGGGCATCTTCCGCTGAAGCGGAAGCCGCAAACAGGCAGACCGCGACAAACCCCAACAGCCACGCACCCACCCAGCCCCCCTGTCGGTGCGGGTGAGTCGCGTTCCCCCTGTGCGTCTCGCGGTGAGCGGTCATACCCATCGTCTACCAATCCTTGTCAACGGGGGAACGGCCCAAAACCTGGGCTTTCAGCTTGCGATCGCGGTCCCGTTTCTCCTGCTGCCGCTCGCGAACCTTGCGGAGTGCATCTTCGATCCGATCCTGCGATACCTGCCGTGGCTGCTGCTTCGGATCCTGTTCCTTCGACTGCTCGTCCTTCTGATCCTTGTCCTGCGGCTTGTCGCCGTTCTGATCTTTGTCCTTTTTGTCCTGTTGATCCTGCTTCTGCTGCTGGTCGTGTTTCTGCTGCGGATCCTGCTTGTCTTTGTCCTGCTGTTGTTGCTGGTCCTGCTTGTTCTTGGGCTGAGCTTTTTGGATCTCTTCCAGGATCCGCCGCGCCTCTTCGGCGTGCTGAGCAGCAGCGGCGCGATCCTTCTGGCCAAGTGACGTCACGGCGGCTTCCATCTGTTCCACCGCTTGCGGAGCCAGTTCAATCGCCTTGCGATACCCCGCTTTCATTTCTTCCGGACTGGGCTGCGGAGTCTCCGGTTGTGCCGACGGGTCGTTTTGATCGGTCGGTATTGCAGCGGGGGCACTTTCCATTCGGCCCAGTTCTGCCTCGGCCTTGGGAGCGAGCAGGCGCGATTTCTTCAGCGTGCGTTCCTGCGTTTCAGCCAGCTTCGCCAGATCCTCGTCGTCGATCTCCAGGACCTCAGTTGCAGCGGCTGACTTGGCGTCCTCAGTCTTCGGATCGGGTTCGCCGGCCGATGCTTGCTTCGGATCGTCGAACGTCGGATTGAGTGTTCGGGAAATCGTCGTCTGATCAGCCAGTTCCTTCGCCAGCAGCGGATGGAACGGAATCACCGCCTCCCAGATCTTGTCCAGTTCGTCGAGCGCCAGTTGCTGTTCTTTTGTCGCCGCCGCAGGATCTCGAATTCCCAGTCGGCCTGCGGCACTTAACATCTTTTCGCCCGCCGTATCGGCCCAGTCCTGCAGCAGCGTGATCCCCTGTTCCAGTTCGGCCGTGTCCTGTGACGGCGCAGGGGCCGGGGAACCGGGTGGCTGTTGCGGGCGCAGTTCGGTCGCAATCTTTTCCCGGAGAGTAGGAATCTCTTCCGCCAACTCGCCCTGAGCCCGTTTCAGTTCTGCAAACAGATCGGCATTCGAATTCTTTGGCAGACCGTTGGCCGCTTCCTTCAAGGATGTTTGTGTCTGGATCAGGTATTCCAGAAACGCGATCAGATTCGATTCGTCCCGGCGTTTCTGCCGGTCGTGCTCGCGCCACTTGTCCGAGTAGTACTTGATCCAGTTGCGAACCAGTTCCAGATTGCGCCGCGACTGCGGATGTTCAGGCTGCAGTTCCAGGCAATGTCGGTAGGCAACGATGGCCTGCATCAGCGAGTCCAGGATTTCCTGCCGTTTATCGGGCGGCACCATTTCCGGCTTGTCCCCTGCCAGCTTGCGCGCCTGCTCGACTGACAGATTGCCGAGGTTGAAATGAGCCGCCGTCGCCAGTGTCCGGTCCAGGCTCAACCCTGCCTGCAGATACCCATCGCGCGCCTTGTCCCATTCCCCGGCGCGGTGACTGGCACACGCTTCATCGAACGCTGCCACGGCCACGGCCCGCGTCGTATCCTTTTCCTTGCCGAGTTCTTCACGGGCCGCCGCGAAAAGTTCCCTCGCCTTTTCGTACTCTTCCTGCGAATATGATCGAAGTCCGTCGCGAACACTGGAATACGGATCCGCGGCCTGACAGGAGCCCCCAAACCACGAATGAACAAGTGCCAGTCCGAGGCCCATGACGGTGGCCGCAGGGGCATTCACGCCAGACGACTCTGGATTCCGCCGCCCCATCGACGTTTGACTTGGTTCCGCCATCGGCAGCAGCAGCGTGGGGCGATACAGCCCCACGCACACGTCCAGCAGCAGCGCCAAGAATGCAATCGCCAGAAACAACTGATACTGCTCAGAACGGCGGATCCGCTGTTGACTGGCCGACTCGCTGCCGCGTCGCCCATGCAGATGGCTTGAATACAATTCCCCCAGATCGTACGCCTTCGTTCCTGCCGGAATGTAGACACCCGATGTCTTCAGGGCAATCTGCTGCAGCAGGCTGCCATCCAGCTTGCTCCAGACCTGCTCGCCCTGGTATTCGACAAATGTGTTCGCGTTTCCCTTCTGGGGAATCCGGGCTCCGCGGTCCGCATCCCCCAATCCAACGGTAAAGATCGTGACCTTGCGTTCAGCGGCAACTGCGGCCGCTTCCAACGGATACGACTGCTGATCATCCCCGTCCGTAATCAGCAGGATCGCCTGATCACGGTCTGCCTTTGCATGGAATACTTCCAGCGATTTTCGAATCGCATCGCCAATCGCGGTTCCACCCCGTGGAGCACTGTTGGGATCCAGTTCGTCCAGGGCCCGTCGGAACGAATCGTAGTCCACCGTCAGCGGACACTTCACAACCGCCTGTCCTGCGAACGCGATCAAGCCGATCCGTTCGCCGTCCAGGCGATTCACCAGTCCTGACACATCGGCCTTCGCCCGGCCCAATCGTGACGGGGGAACATCGTCAGCCAGCATCGAACGCGATACGTCAATCAACACATACAAATCGCTGCCACGCGGGATGACCTGTTCAATCTGAGTCCCGAATCGCGGACCCGCCAAAGCGACGAGTCCCATGACGATGGCGACTTCACGAAGTAACAGCTTGGTCCAGAACCGGCTGCGCGATTCTTCAGGTAGAATCCGGGACCACATCGTCCGCGCCACAAATGCGGTGCGAGCCCGCTGACGACGACGATCGGAATACAGCGACAATCCGATCCACGCCGCGCAGAGCGGCAGGATCAGGTACAACGCTTCGGGATGCTGCCATTCCATGGTTTTGACTCACGGCAACGAACGAAAACAGGTCTCGCGAAGAACACCAACAACAAACAACAACGCCAGCCCGGCCCCGGCAAACCCGGCAAACAGCTCAGTGTACTCGGAATATTTCGTTTCCTCGAACTCCGATTTCTCCAGCCGGTCAATCTGGGCGTAAACCTTTGCCAGTCCCTCGGAGTCCGAGGCATGGAAGTATTCCCCCTGCCCTGTCGTGGCCATTTCGCGCAGTAATTCTTCGTCGATCCGAAACCGCGCCGCCACCAGGACTCGCTTGCCAAACTCGTCCTCCTGCGGCACGGGAACCACGCCGTTGCGGCCGATCCCGATCGTGTACACGCGAACTCCGGTTTCATGAGCGATCCTGGCGGCTTCTCGAGGATCGACCGCACCGGCGTTATTGTCGCCATCGGTCAGCAGCACGATTACCTTGCTCCTGGCCTTCGATTCGCGCAACCGGTCGACCGCCAGGGCCACCCCGTCGCCAATCGCCGTCGCGAGTTCCTCCTGCAATGCCTGTTCATTGATCACCTGACCGCGACGATCACGGACCGGCCTGGGAACTTCCAGGCTGCGTACGATCTCCACCAGGGCCCCGTGATCCAGCGTCAGCGGACACTTGCTGTCCGCGAATCCGCCAAACGCCACCAGTCCCACCTGATCATCCCTGCGTCCCGCCAGTCCGTTGGCCGATGAACCCAGGACAAACTCGCTGATCACATGCTTGACCGCCGCCAACCGGCTGACGTCGTGGCCGTCCAATTGAAAATCAAGGGCTTCCATCGATCCCGAGATATCCAGGACCAGTTCGATCGCGATCCCTTCGCCACTGATCCGGGATTCCGATTTTCCCGACTGCGGACGGGCAAGCGCCAGCAGGACCAGCGACAACCCGATCACCGTCGCATGCGGCATCGTTCGTCGCACGCGCTGCAGCCACGTGACGGGCAGTCCCTTCAAGTCCGCAATGCTCGAAAAGATCGCGGCGGGCTGACGACTTCGACGCGATTGCCACCAGACCAGCGCCATGACGACGGGAATCATCAACAGCCAGAACCAGGAATAAAAACGGAAAGAGTCCATGCGTCAGGCTCTCCCTTCCGTAAGTACGGCTTCCGGCACAGACGAAGTTTGAAGACCCACAAATTCGCGGGCCCGCAAGATCGACAGTTCAATCTGGTCGGTGTCCGGTTGCTGCCCGGCATACTTGACCATGTCGGCCGCTTCCAGAAACTCTTTGAACTGCAACGATCGCTCGGCGGGAAAGACGTCGCGCAGACGCACTTCTCTTAAGAATTCTTCCGTCGTCTGTTCGGGAGCCCGCAGTCCGGTGGTCCCTTCGATGTATTGCCGTACGATCCCAGTCAGTCGCAAATAGAACTCCTTGAATTGCCCTTTCGCCGGCAAGTTTTCAGCGAGGAGCGTCGCCAGAGCGGCATGGGCAATTTCTTCCGGAGACCGCTGGTAAACTTCGGCAACAGCCTGTTTCTGGCGCGACCGCCTCCAGATCAGAATACCGGCCACGACTGCAGCCACAGCCAGCAGCCACGCCCAATTCCAGGACGAGGCACTGGTCAGCGGTTGCGGCGGAACCATCGGCTCCAGATTGGCAAGGTCTGGTACCTGATCCCCCAGTTCCGACGTGATCTGAACTTCGATCGGCTCAGATTCGATGACGGCCGGTTCTCCCCGGGTCTCGGATTTCGGACGGCGATCCACGAATTCTATCGCGATCGACCGGATCAAATGCCGGCCCGCATGGACCGGTTCCAACTCATACCGAAACCGGCGGGATTTGACGTCCGCGGGTTCGGTCGCCGCGGATTCTTCCTTGCGTTCGCCGTAGTCGCGAACCAGAAAATCACCGACGGCCGCCCCGAATGCGGGCGGAGTGATCTCCACTTCGGACGGGGCCGTGACGGAGACGTCCATCTCGACCAGATCCGACAGTCGAGGAGATCCCGGCGTGACCCGGACGATCAGTTTCACAGGCCCTTTTTCCGTGACCCGTTCGATCACGTCGCTCGCCGGAGCCGTCGCCGTATCCTGCTTGGCCGTTCCGCAGCCAAGCGTCAGCAACAACAGGCAGATGATCCATGCTTTCGCGATCCCGGCCGCACGCGTCATCGTTGCCGCTCCCGCATGCGAAAGAACTTCTGCAGGCTCTGCGCGTACGGTTGGTCGGTACGGATGTCGAGTCGATCCACATTCGCCCGCCTGAGCGAACTTGTCAGCTTGCGTTCGCGATCATCGGCCGCCCGGGCAAACAGGGCCCGGACCTTGGGATGCCGCGTATCCAGTTCCAGCAGTTCGTCGGTTTCGGCATCGCGCAGCGTCAGGAACCCCACATCGGGCAGGACCGATTCCCGCGGATCCGACAGCGTCACCGCCACGCAGTCATGCCGCTGATTCGCAATGGCCAGGGCTTGCGAACAGTCCGGCCCCAGGAAGTCGCTCATCACGAACACCACGGAACGCCGCCGCTGCACACGACTGAGGAACTGCAGCGCCTTCGTGATGTCGGTCGGCGCCTTGATCGGATCAGTGGCGAGCATCTCGCGGATCAATCGCAGGACGTTGCCACGTCCCTTGCGCGGGGGGATGTACTTGACCACGTCGTCGGCGAAGAACAGCAACCCCACTTTGTCGTTGTTCTTGCTGGCGGTGAACATCAGCACCGCCGCGACTTCGACCGCCGTTTCCATCTTGCTCAGGCGCTGCGAACCGAAGGCACCGGACGCCGAGACATCCACCGCCAGCACCACGGTCAGTTCACGCTCTTCGCAGAACGTCTTCACATACGGAACCCCCGCACGGGCGGTGACGTTCCAGTCGATGCTGCGGATCTCGTCGCCGGGAACGTATTCGCGCACGGCGTCAAATTCCATGCCGCGTCCCTTGAACACACTCAGGTATTCCCCCGCCAGCAGGTCGTTGACCTGCCGCCGGGCGACAATCTGAATGCGTCGGACTTCCTTGAGGACTTCTTCAAGATTACGTGAGGGCATGGCTGATCACGGCACCGGAACCGATTCGAGGACTTTGCGAACGATGTCGTCGGATGTCATCTGCTCTGCTTCTGCTTCATACGTCAAAATGACGCGATGCCGCAAAACATCCAGTGCAATATCTTTGACATCCTGCGGGGTGACATAACCGCGTCCCGACAAAAAGGCGTTCGCCCGGGCTGCCAGGCACAGGTTGATCGACGCGCGGGGTGACGCCCCGTATTCGATCAGCGGCTTCAGAGCCTGCATCCGGAATTCTTCGGGTCGCCGGGTCGCGGCCACCACGTCCAGGACGTAGTCCTTGACCTTTTCATCCATGTAGATCGAACCCACCGTCTGCTTCATGTCGCTCAATTGCGAGGCTTCCAGCACCGGCTGAACTTCGCGGCGGATGTCGTCCAGAACACTGTCGACCACCTTCCGTTCTTCGGCCTTGCTGGGATACCCGACAATGATCTTGAGCATGAACCGGTCGACCTGCGCCTCGGGCAGCGGATAGGTCCCTTCCTGTTCGATCGGATTCTGAGTCGCCAGGACCAGGAACGGCTCTTCCAGACGATACGATTCGTCGCCAATCGTCACCTGATGTTCCTGCATCGCTTCCAGCAACGCGGACTGAACTTTGGAAGGAGCCCGGTTGATTTCATCGGCCAGGATCAGGTTGGCAAAGATCGGGCCCTTGCGTGTCCCGAACGATCCTTCACGCGGGTTGTAAATCATCGTGCCGATCAGGTCGGCGGGCAGCAGATCCGGTGTGAACTGGATCCGATTGAACTTGCAGTGCATTGCATTGGCCAGCGCCTTGATGGCGGTCGTCTTGGCCAGGCCCGGCAACCCCTCCAGCAACACATGCCCGCCCGTCAGCATCGCGATCAGCAGGCGTGACAACATCACATCCTGACCGACCAGAACCTTTCGGACCTCGGTCTTGACCTTTTCGAGTTGATCCGAATGTTTGAGAACCTGTTCCTTGATCCGCTGAATATCAACATTCATAGCCCGTCTGCTCACCCATCTGTTGAGACATCGATGTCAATCGTCGAACTCGACGCAGTCCAGTTCCGTTCTTGGATTCTACCGAAGGAACCCCGGTCGTCAATCTGCAGCAGCAAACAACGCAGGTCCATCGCCGTGTTCAAATTGGGAATCTGGTGCCACGGTTATGGAGTCTTCGACATGGCCGTGCC